>JARGOC010000060.1 GCA_029212365.1 Roseovarius sp. | reverse complement strand
GACAAAGTGCTCTGGAAGCCCCGCCATCTATGGCCTCCAGAGGGGTATTACTTTTTCCATATCCCTATTTTGGCTCTGATTGGGTAAGATTTGGCCTTTTTAGGCTAAATCCATGGCATTCGAAGAACGTGTTCAAATCTTGTCCGAGGCAGAACAAGAACAGTTTTATGGACCTCCCGCTTTCACCTCAGCAGACCAACGCTTCTTTTTCTCGCTGAACGATAAGGAACTGGCGATCGCTACAAGCCTACGTCACCGGGGTCAGCGCTACATGCTGGTTGTACTGCTGGGCTATTTCAAGGCCAAGCCGGCGGTGCTTCATCCCGGTTTCCACCAGATCAAGCAGGATCTCAAATACGTTTATCAAACCGTTCTACCAGGGCCGGGCTGTAGACCCTTTAATCTCACGCCAAAAGAGAACGAGCGGATTTACCAACGTATTTTCCAACTCTGCAACTACCAGCGCTGGAATGCCAAAGACCACGGAGCTGCGTTGAGCGCCTACTTATCCCAGCAAGCCAGAGCCTGGACGGCTCCAAGACACCTCTTCGATGCGGCCATTGAGTATTGTTCGAGACAGAAGATAGCGATCCCTGCCTACAGCACGCTGCAAAAGATCATCAGTCAAGTGGTGGGAGATGAACAGGAAGACATGGCCAACCGCCTTGAGCGTGCAATGTCACAAGATCTTAAGCATGCACTGGCGGATCTCGTAAACGGCGAAGGTGCACTACCGTTCCGGCAGTTGCGACAATCGGCTCGTAACTTCACTGGAACCGAACTTGAGAAAGAACTGGTTGTCTATCGCAACATCCAGCATTGGATGCCAGAAGTGGACCTGCTCTTGAGCATGCTTTCACTGTCGCAGAAAAATCAACAACACCTAGCGGAGAAAGTCGACTACTACGGCGCCAAACTGAAACGGCAAACCATAGGCAACCAACGGCTGTATTTGTTGTGCTATCTGCAAACGCGATGGCAACAAGCACTTGAACGTATTGCCGATGGTCTTGTGCATCATGTCAGGCAGACCAAACAGAAGGCAAAGGAGTACGCAAAGGAAGCGGTGTATCAGGATTGGCAAAAAGCGGCCAAAAATGTCAGCAAGGCGGCCGAAGTCCTCCATCTATTCATTGATGACGAAATTGATCTGCAACTACCGTTTGCAACAGTAAGACAAAAAGCACTGAACCTCCTGGCCAAAAAGGATCTGGAATCGGTATGTCTCTTCTTGAACGAGCAGCGGCGATCGGTCGATGAAGCCATGTGGCAATACTACGACGAGAAAGAAAGCCTGCGTAAAGGTTCACTGCGAGAGTTATTTCGATGTCTGCGCTTTGAAGGCAGCGATGGCACTCAGCACTTAGCGACTGCCTTGGCGAAAGCACAAGGCGAACTCGACACCCTAGCCCAATTGCAAACCGCCGATATCCGGTTTCTACCGAAAAAAGTACACGAATACCTGCTGGATCGTGACGGTAACATCCTGTTAGATCGTTATGAGTGGTTCCTCTATCAGCAGATTCCTGATCGCCTGAATGGCCAACTAACACTGCCTGAAGTCATTAAATACCGGGCGCTTGATGCTGATCTGATCGACGGGGAGCATTGGCGAAAACATAAATATACGCTGCTGCAACAGAGCCAGCTAACCGATTTGGCCAAAGAGCCTGAGAAACTTCTAAAGCAGATGGCCACTGAATTGGATACCCGTTTATTCGAGGTCGGTGAATATCTTGAACAGGAAGACAACCGGAATATCATCTTGCGCAATCCGCAGGGTAAACACTTCTGGCGCTTACCTTCGGCCAGCAAACATCATCTGGTCAACAATCCCTTCTTCCAGCAAATCCCTACAACGGGTGTCGCGGATGTACTGCGCATGGTGGATCGTGACACCGGCTTCATAGACTGCTTCGCGCATGTGCTGGGTTCCCAATCCAGAAGCCGTTCCCATGAATATGATTTGTTGGCAATTCTGGTCGGCAATGCAACCAATCAAGGCATTTACGGTATGGCACAGATCTCTGATCGTACCTATGATCAGCTCAGCACCATCCAGGCAAACTACCTACGTTTGGAAACCTTGAATGATGCCAACGACAACATCAATAACGCGACCGCCAAGCTGCCCATCTTCAGACACTACAACATCCAGGAGGATGTTTTACACGCAAGTGCCGACGGCCAAAAGTTCGGAGCCCGGCGCGAGACGTTCAAAACCCGTTACTCGTCGAAATACTTCGGTACACAAAAAGGCGTTTCTGCTATGAGCCTAATCGCCAATCATACCGCCATTAATGCCAGGGTAATTGGCGCCAACGAGCATGAATCTCACTACATCTTTGATTTGTTGATGAGCAATACGTCAGACATTATTCCGGATGTGCTCTCAACCGATACCCATGGTGTGAACCATGTGAATTTCGCGTTGCTCGATCTGTTCGGATACCAATTTGCCCCGCGCTATGCCCAGGTTGGTAAAGTGATCAATGACATGTTTGATGTCAAGGAAGACAAAGACCATAGAATACAGCTACGCTTGAAAAAGCCCATTAACACGCATCGAATTGCGCAGCACTGGGATACCATCCAACGGATCGCAGTATCGCTTAAACAACGGAAAACAACACAAGCCACCTTGGTGAGAAAGCTCTCGGGATACAAGCACAATCACCCGTTGCTGGAAGCCCTGACTGAATACAACCGCTTAGTGAAAGCGAACTATTTACTGTGCTACATCGATGATGCCAGTTTACGTAATTATGTTCAGCGCGCGCTGAATCGTGGAGAGGCCTATCACCAACTGCGTAGGGCAGTGAGCAGCGTAAATGGGGATCAGTTTCGGGGCAGTTCAGACGAAGAAATCCAGCTATGGAATGAGTGCGCTCGTCTAGTCACCAATGCCATCATCTATTTCAACTCCAGGATACTCAGTCAGCTGCTGACCAGCTTCGAATACCATGGAGACACCCATAGAATAGGAATCGTCAAACAGGCCTCCCCAGTGGCCTGGCATAACATTAACCTAAAGGGCACTTACCATTTCGAATTGAGCGAAAAATTGCCAGATCTAGAGGAGCTGATGTGCTCAATCGAGGGATATTTGCCCGTCAGCGAAAAGTAATACCCCTCTGGAGGCCA
>JARGOC010000059.1 GCA_029212365.1 Roseovarius sp. | reverse complement strand
AGCCTGTCCAGTGAAATACAGAGTTTTCTATTGAAGTCCGAAATCGTTTGGTTTCAATTACCGTAAACAAAGGACGATTTCCATGGACGTGAACGGAAAGCCAAAACAGACTTCACATGAGGAATTCGTATATCCGCATATAACGCGTCAGGATCTCCAAAAAAATTGGATCGGTCTGGGTGCGGCACTTGATTGGATTGCACAGCGCGGCCAGCCCATATCTGAGCAAATGTTCAGCGCTCGGGACGACGATGCTGCGGAAAAGCTCGTCGAGGTGCTCGCTGATCTGCCGCCTGCAATCGCTGAAGCGCTTGTTCGAGGTGCAGCAGAAGACGAGGAAGGACCGTTGCTGCCAATACCGAGCGGAATTTGGTGGCGAACGGCTACTTCTGATGCCAACGACGCTAATCAGCTCTATCGACTGATAGGAACCGATTACGATTGTGAATGGGAGGGCGCGATCCACGGCTTTCGTGTCAGCGGTTATCGCAGGGTTCAGATCCGAACGGACTTCATTCTGGAGAATTGGCCCGAACACGAACGTGCTATAGAGCCTCCCCCAGCCCGGCACCTCGTCGCACAGGCGGAAGTCAGGCGGTTGATCGAGAAGATTGTCGCATTGACGCCGAGCGATTTGGCGCCACTCACCCAAAGGGAAATTGTTGATCTCGTGAGGCGCTGCATTCCGGCTGCTCCGCGAGACCTCGTTCGTCAATTGTGCAAGGAGCTCAGACCAACTTCCAAGCCAGGGCCCAAGGGCCGGCGCAACACCGATCGTAAATCGCGGGTTCAGGAATTGGGCGAGAAACTCATAGCCGCCCAATTGCCCAATTAGGATTAAGCAGCACTGTAGGGCAGGCTCTCTGCATCCACCCGGAATTGTCTGGGTCCAGATGGAGATAAAGCCGTGCAGGAAATATCAGCATTGTCGATAGCCCAGACTGTCCGCCTACTCGGTATCGGTCGTTCCACTCTCTATTGCATCATCAAAGACGGCCGCCTGCCTGTACGCAAGCTCGGCAAGCGCACTCTGATCCTGCGCGAAGACCTGGAACGCTTTATTGCGGAGTTGCCGAATTCAAACGGTCGTCGTTGATCCTTTTGATTTTCAACATTCGTTGATGAGCCCAAGCGGTTTTTGGGCCGTCGAGCATTTGTCCAGCAGGACTTTTTGTCCTTGGGGAGTTTTCCTATGGACCGATCTAAACTGCGGCAATCTGGAAATGGCCGTGACCCAGGCGCGGTGAGGCTGTCTGCCAGCGGCGTTCCCGCTGCGGACGATACCGGTGCAAACCTCCACGACTACAAGCCATTTGCCAACGCTTACGCGGAAGCTAGCCAGGCAAGCGTTATAGGTAAAAAACCCTATCCGGTTGATTGCAAACGTTCGGTGGCCTCCGATCCTCTGGTAATGAATGATGCTGGGAAAGAGGCCACAGCTGAAAAACCAGTTAAAACGGCCATCGTACAACCGAAGGCTGATGCTGATTTGGAACCAGTTGAGGTCCTGCTTCCACCGGCAATTGGTATTGCGAGGCGGGCGGAACCAGCTGTCATGACGTCAATGATGACGGTTAAAGATGTCGCAGCCTATCTGAAGGTCAGCGTTTCGAAGATATGGCGCTTGTCGAAGAGGGACCCCAGTTTTCCATCTGCAATCCGGTTTGGCGGTTCCACTCGATGGGAGAGGCAGGCAATCGATTGCTACATTGATGGTTTGCGAGACCGCAGTCGCTCCGATCGCTGACCATGGCACGTCGACACGATTCCACCAAAGCGCGCCGTCACTGGGTCTATACCCGTGAAGAGCTCCGCACGATGTTCGGTGTGTGTGATGGCACAATCACAAACTGGATACGCGGGGGCCTTGAGCCAGTCGACAACAAGCGCCCTCAACTCTTCGCGGGATACAAACTGCGCCAGTTCTTGACAAACATGCGCTGGCCGCGTGGCCGCTCGCCCGAGAAAGGTCGAATTTTCTGCTCGGGATGCCTCGGGTTTAAAGCATTGGTTGCCGAAACAATCCAAACGGCTTCGACTGAAACCAAATGGCTCTCAGTGACAGGAGTGTGCAGTGATTGCCACAACATGCTGCATGTTGAAGTCCCAGCCAGTGATCTCGGTGAAATTTTCACTTCTTCCCGCAATACCGCCGAAGACTCGTGCGACGTAAATGAAGAGGCGGTCTCGGGGGATATTGCGAGAAGTGGTACGCCAATCCCGCCAGAAAACAACAGTTCCAATTTGCGCTGGCTTTATGGCTACAGGATCTTCCTCGAAAACCATCAGGAATGGGATGTGCGAACTGTTGATGCGCATTTGCGCGCCATCGGCCGAATGAGCGCATTCCTTGCCCACAAGGCCTTTGAATTGATCACCATTGCCAATGTTTGCGGGTTCAAGGATGAGCTGCGACATCGGCGAGATCTGGATGGACGCAAGGGGCTGAGCAGATCAACGGTCGTGCACACGTTGGGCCGTTGCTGTGCCTTTTTCAAATGGCTGCAGCGTCGGCCAGACATCCGGATGGACCCCGATCTTCCGGGTTACTTCAAGCCTTCTCGTAGGGAGCGGGCGGCCGAGTCCAGCATGGTGAAAGGGACAAGTCTGAACTTCGATCAAGCGCTTTGCATTTTCAAAGCCATGCCTCAATCGCAGCCAGTAGAGTTGCGGAATAGAGCTATCATTGCGATGCTTATTGTAACAGGATTACGCATTGCTGCCCTGATCACCCTTCGCGGCAAGCACGTGAACCCTCATACCCGATGGATCAACCAGGATCCGCGGGAAGTCAACACGAAGCTGGGAAAACACATTCGCACCTATTGCCTTGACCTCGGTTCCGGGTTGCTCAATGCGATCGCTCAATGGGCGCAGTGGCGTGACACGAACGGCTTCGGCGAAGATGCACCATTCTTCCTGCCTGATCGTCACATTCAGTCAAATATGATTGGCCTCGGCTATCGACCCGCTGCAACTGACCTAGCGCAGTGCTGGAAATCAGATGATTCGGTGCAACGGATCATCAAGGATGCGGCCCACGCTGCGGGTATCACTGATGGCGGTATTTCTTCACATGATTTCCGGAAGATCCAGCACCCGTTTCTCTCCGGGCGTGGTGGCATGACGATAAATGAAGAGCTCGCCTTGCAGCTCAATTTCGGGCACACACCAACTGAGATAATCCGCAAGCATTATGCATCCATGCCGGACAGCGAGCGGGAGTCGATCCTCGACGAGCTTTGCCGTCGAGCTCTGTCCCACTGGTCCGAACTCGAACTCTATCTCGCGTTCGAGCGAAATGAGATAAATGAAACAGATCCCAATTTCAGGCGTGCAAAGGATATCTTTGAGAAGAATTCAT
>JARGOC010000034.1 GCA_029212365.1 Roseovarius sp. | reverse complement strand
GCATGTATCACCCGCAACAAGCGCCAATACCGCGCGAGCGGTTTCGTCCTTGTCCATCGTGCAGACTCCAAATATGACGATTTCCCTGAAGAACAGTATCAATTTCCCAAACGATATCTGAACCGGGCAAAACATTTTGAAAAAGACTGGATTGTCTATTACGAGCCGCGTGGCGGCGGCGGTCGCCTCGGCTATACGGGTATCGCAAAAATAGAGAATATTGTCGCCGATGCCCTCAAAGATGACATGTTCATTGCGCGCATTGCACCCGGCACATTTCTGCCATTTGAGGAGTTCGTGTCTTTCAGAACAGCCGACGGCTTCATGGAATCTGAGCTTCGGAAGCCCGACGGCTCACTTAATGGCGGCAAGATCCAATGGGCGATCAGACCCATTTCCGATGCTGATTTCAACGCGATTGTGTTGAAGGGTTTTCCGGAGGAAACCGTTCTCCTGCCGCGTATCGACAAAAACCTGGAGATTCAGAAAGAGAATGAAGCCGATGATGAGGCGGTGGAGTTCATTTACGACAATGACCGCGCATGCGTCGAGCAGACCATCAGTCGTATCCCGCGCGACAGGGTGTTTCGCAGATTGGTTCTGGAAGCCTACGACAGCCGCTGCGCCATTACGGGACTGAAGCTCATCAATGGTGGCGGACGCGCAGAAGTGGAAGCTGCCCATATAAAACCTGTCGCAGCACACGGACCAGACACAATACGAAATGGCATTGCACTATCTGGTACAGTGCACTGGATGTTTGACCGCGGACTTATCGGCCTCAGCGACGATCTCGACATCATGGTTTCACGCCACGTCAACGATCCGGAACAGATTTGGGGAATGGTAGCAGACAGCGGCAAGGCCCATGCCCCGAAGCACCCGAGTCATCGCCCACATCCCCGATACCTCCAGTGGCACCGGGAGAATTGCTTCAAGGTGTGAGCAAGCCCCACCGTGCCGGTGTGGTCCATCCGCCCCAGCTGGCCGTTATTTTCCCGACCACTCGCTGAACCGCGCCAGCAGCGGTGCAAAAGTTTCAATATCCTTCGCATCCCAGTCAGACAGAAATTCGCCAACAAGCCTTATCTTGAGGGCCCGCACTTGTGAAACCACCTGTTCGCCGCGCTCGCTCAGCACGACAATGGTGCGGCGCGCGTCGCTCTGGCTGACGTCGCGGCTGACATAGCCGGCTTCAATCAGGTCACTGATCATCCGGCTGGCGCGGGAGGGATCGATCGCCAGGCGCTGGGCGACCGTCGCCACCATGGTTTCCTGGCCCGCATCGGGGCCAAATTCCACCAGCGGCGCCCGTATGGCCGTCAGTACATCAAGCTGCGGAACATCCAGATCAAGGTTCAGCACCTCGATTGCCTGACGCTCGGGCTTGCGTTGAATGGCCCTGCGTCGCCAGCGCTGCATCGTTGCTTCCAGCTCCAATGCCGCATCAGCGACCCGCTCGCTCAAGCCGTCCGCAATCAATTTTGCCTTCAGTTCTTCGTCATTGTTCATGGACAGGCCCTCGTTCCTCCACCATCCATGTAATTACATGCTGTTGACATGTAAATGCTTTTGTAAGATATGTGTAATTAGCATCTATTTGCCGCATTTGCCTGCCTTGGTCAGACTTGGACCGACTGAGCTTTTGATCGGTACAGACTCTGACCAAACCATGCATAAGTGAAAGCCTGTATTGTGACCTCAACGGACACCCAAACCGCAGCCGCAGACACGCAGCCCGTTCGTGTGGTTCTCATGGTTGTTTCCACAGTGCTTTTTGTGGCGTCTCTGGGCCAGACTGTCGTCGCCACGGCTTTGCCGACTATTGTACGAGACCTTGGAGGCCTCGATCACATCACCTGGGTTGTGACCGCCTACCTTCTGGCCTCGACCGTTGGCGCACCGATCTTCGGCAAACTCGGTGATCTTTTCGGCCGCAAGATTATCTTGCAGTGCGGCATCATGATTTTCATGCTGGGATCGTTGCTTTCCGGCCTAGCCGGCAGCATGGGTGTCATTGTCGCCGGCCGTGCCATCCAGGGGTTTGGCGCCGGCGGACTGATCGTTGTTGTCATGGCTGTCATAGCCGACGTGCTGCCGCCACGCGAACGTGGCCGGGCTCAAGGCCTGATGGGCGCGGTCTTTGGTATTTCAACGGTCATCGGGCCATTGGTCGGTGGGTTTTTCGTTGAGCATCTGAACTGGCACTGGATTTTCTTCATCAATCTGCCCATTGGTATTGGCGCAATCCTCATTCTGGCGATTGCGCTGCAATCCACGGTCAGGCCCGTTGCCCGCAAGATCGATTATGCCGGCGCCATCCTGCTGGCCGGGTTTCTTTCAGCCGTGGTTTTGCTCGCCAATACCGGTGGAACAACCCACCCCTGGAGTTCCCCCCCGATGGTGGCGCTGATCGCCATTATCCTTGTATGCCTCGGCGCATTCATTTTTGCCGAAAGCCGCGCCGCCGAACCGATTTTGCCACTCACCCTTTTTCGCATCAACACTTTCGTGGTGATCAATTCCGTCGGCTTCATGGTGGGCGCGACGATGTTCGGCACGCTGACATTCCTGCCGTTGTTCCTGCAGGTGGTCAAAGGCATCAGCCCGACGGTTTCCGGCATGCTCATACTGCCGATGATGGTTGGCCTGATCGGCGGTTCGTTTCTGGCGGGACGGACCATGACGCGGACCGGCCGTTACAAATTCCTGCCTGTTCTATCCACCGGAATTCTGATCATCGGCATGCTGCTGATGTCGACCCTGACTGCCGAGATGCCGCTGTGGCAGGTCTCGCTTTACATGTTCGTTACAGGCACTGGCATCGGACCGGTCATGAGTGTGGGCGTCGCGGCATTGCAAAACGCCGCCCCCGTTTCGCAGATCGGCGTTGCGACGGCCAGCGCAAACATGTTCCGCTTGATCGGCGGCTCTATCGGAACCTCGGTTTTCGGTGCATTGTTTTCAGCCGCGACCGCTGCAAGGCTGACGGAACTGTTTCCCGGGCAGGACACGACCAGCATGGCGGCACTGGACGCTGAAGCCATATCCGCCCTGCCCCTGGACATGCAGGAGACCGTGCTCAGCGCTTTCTCCCACGCCATGCACCCGGTCTTCCTGTTCGCCGCCTGCCTCGCCGTTCTGGCCTTCCTGCTCTCGATGCTGCTGAAGGAATTGCCGCTGTCGACTGTTCTGCAGAGCGTCGACAGAAGCGCGGCATAGGAATTGCGCTGCTGAACCTGATCATCCGGCAGGGCAGACATCAAAATCTTTTACACGATGGCGCAGCTGTCTTCTAAACCGCCAGTGACCCCGCCCGGGCTATTTCCTTCAGCACCACATTGGTCTGGGCGCTGCGCACCGCTGGCAGTTGGAACAGGAAATCCTCGAGGAAATGGTTATAGGCGTCGATATCGGCGCAAATCACCCGCATGTGATAATCGGCCTGGCCGGTGGTGGCGAAACAATCCCGTACCTCGCGGCGGCTCGAAACAGCGCGTTTGAATGCTTCAAGCGCAGCGGGATCGTGGCGGGTCAATTGCACGTGCACGATGGCCTGAAAGGTCAGGCCCAGCCGGCGCGGCTCCACAATGGCGCTGTAGCCGGCAAGGATGCCGGCCTCCTCAAGCGCCCGAACCCTGCGCCAGCAGGCCGAACTGGACATGCCTACTTTCTCGGCCAGTTCCGTGTTCGACAGTCTGCAATCCTGCTGCAACAGGTTCAGCAATTTGCGATCGCGCTCGTCAATCTGCATTGGTTGGCCCTTCCGACATAGTTATGATATCTGGATAATCTTACCATATTTTTGGTTAAACACAGCGTATATGGCACGATAAACCACCTTTTAGGCGGTAGAATGCTCCTCAAAGACCCTTTGTGGAGACAGGATCATGCTGCAGAAAAACGCGCACATCAGCCCTTACAGACTGACCGACCGCTACGATCTGGGCGAAGGCCGGGTTTTCCTGACCGGCACCCAGGCTCTGGTGCGCATCATGCTGGACCAGGCACGGCGGGATCGCCAGGCAGGCCTCAATACGGCCGGTTTCGTTTCCGGTTATCGCGGTTCCCCGCTGGGCGCACTGGATCTGGAGTTCTGGCGCATCAAGGATGTGTTGAAAGACAAGAAGGTTACCTTCATGCCGGCCATCAATGAGGATCTGGGCGCCACAGCCGTGCTTGGTGCACAACAGGCGTCGCTTGATCATGCATGCCAGGTGGAGGGCGTCTTTTCCATGTGGTACGGCAAGGGGCCCGGCCTCGACCGCTCCGGTGATGCGCTGAAACATGGCAATGCCTATGGTTCGTCGCCAAAGGGCGGTGTGCTGGTGGTGGCCGGCGATGACCATGGCTGCGTCTCCTCCTCCATGCCGCACCAGTCGGATGTCGCCTTCATGTCCTGGTTCATGCCGACACTCAATCCGGCTTCGGTGGAGGAATATGGCGCCTTTGGTGAATATGGCATCGCACTGTCGCGCTTTTCCGGAACGTGGGTCGGTTTCAAGGCGATTTCGGAGACGGTCGAATCGGGCCGCTCGGTCACGCTCGCGCCGGACCGGCAGTTCACCCTGCCCGCATTCAACGGCCCGCCCGGTGGCCTGCATATCCGCCGGGCCGACCTGCCGAGCGTCGAGATCGAAACCCGCATCGGCTACAAGCTGAAAGCGGTGGAGGCCTTTGTCGAGGCGAACCCGATCGATCGGCGCATCTATAATCTGCCCGATGCGGCTTACGGGATCGTGACCACCGGCAAGGGGCATTTTGATCTGATGGAGGCTCTGCGGCTGCTCGGTCTTGACGAGAAAAAATGCCGCGCGCTGGGCATCGACATCTACAAGGTCGGCATGGTCTGGCCGCTGGCGCGGCGCGATGCGCTGGATTTCGTGCGGGCAAAACGCGAGGTGCTGGTGATCGAGGAAAAGCGCGGCATTATCGAAAGCCAGTTCAAGGAATATTTTTACGACTGGCCGGGCGACAAACCGCAAAAGATGATTGGCAAACACGACGCCGAGGCCACGCGCGATCTTGTGCCCTGGACCGGGGAGCTCAGCCCGCTTGGGCTGGTGCCGATCCTGGCCGAACGGCTCGGGCCGTTTTTTCCCGGTGAACAGCTCATCGACAAAGCCCGGCAACTGACCCAACGCGAGCCGGTCAGGCTACTGACAGAGGGTGCCACGCGGACGCCCTATTTCTGCTCCGGCTGCCCGCACAACAGTTCGACAAAACTGCCGGAAGGCAGCAAGGCGGCCTCGGGCATCGGCTGCCATGTGATGGCAAGCTGGATGGACCGCGACACTGAAGGTTATGCCCAGATGGGCGGCGAAGGCGTTCCGTGGATCGTGCGCTCGCATTTCAATGGCGGCCAGCACATGTTCCAGAACCTTGGCGAAGGAACCTGGTATCATTCCGGGTCCCTGGCGATCCGCCAGGCGGTGGCGGCCAAAGCCAATATCACCTACAAGATCCTCTATAATGACGCCGTCGCCATGACCGGCGGCCAGCCGGTGGACGGGCCAGTGAGCGTTGCGGCGATTGCGCAGACCTGCCGCGCCGAGGGCGTCAGCCGCATCGCCATCACGTCGGACGATATCGACAAACACGCGGCAGGTGATTTCCCTGCCGGCACAAGTTTTCATGACCGCTCGGAACTCGATGGTGTGCAGCGTGAATTGCGCGAGGTGAAAGGCGTCAGCGTACTCATCCATGAGCAGACCTGCGCCACGGAAAAGCGCCGCCGCCGCAAGCGCGGTACAATGGAGGATCCAAAACGCTTTGCCCTCATCAACCCGCTGGTCTGTGAGGGCTGCGGCGATTGTTCGGTTGAAAGCAATTGCCTGAGCGTCGAACCGCTGGAGACGGAATTCGGCCGCAAGCGCAAGATCAACCTGTCATCGTGCAACAAGGATTTTTCCTGCCTGAACGGATTTTGCCCGAGCTTCGTCACCATTGAAGGCGGTGAGCGGGCAAAACGCCAACCGGCAGGCATGCAGCTGGCGACGCTTCTGGCAGGTATTGAAGAACCTGATTTTGCCAACCTTGATGCGCCCTATGATTTGCTGGTGACCGGCGTTGGCGGCACCGGCGTGGTGACCATCGGCGCGCTGATCACCATGGCCGCGCATCTGCAGGGGCTTGGCACATCAGTGCTTGATTTCACCGGCTTTGCGCAGAAATTCGGCACTGTCCTGAGCTATGTCAGGCTTGCCGCCAGGCCAGAGGCACTCAATCAGGTGCGGATCGGCGAAGGTGCTGCAGACGCTGTCATCGGCTGCGATATCGTGGTCAGTTCTTCGCCCAAGGCCTCGCTTCACTATCGCCATGGCACGCGTGTCGTGCTCAATACGGCTGAAATGCCGACGGGTGATCTGGTTTTGCACCGCGATGCGGATTTGCGAACCGATGACCGGGAAGCGGCCATCCGACGGGCCGTCGGTCCGCAGAATGTTGCGGCGCTTGACGCCAATGGCATGGCCGAGACGCTGCTGGGGGACGCCGTCTATGCCAATATGATCCTGTTGGGACATGCCTGGCAGCAGGGTCTTGTGCCGGTCGGGCTGGCGGCTCTGGATCAGGCGATTGTCCTGAACGGCGTGCAGGTGAAGAACAATTGCCTCGCCTTTGCCATCGGGCGCACCACGGCCGCCAGGCCGGAACGCCTGAAGGCATTTGTCGGTGGCGACGCGCCCGCGGAACCCACCCTGGAAGACCTGATCGAAAAACGCGCGGCGTTTCTCAGCCTCTATCAGAACAAGGCCTACGGTCAACATTATCGAGATCGCCTGAGCCGTTTCGGCGCAGCGCTTGCACCCGCGGTTCGGGAGGAATTGTCCATCCTTGCGGCAAAGGCGCTGTTCAAGCTGATGGCCTACAAGGACGAATACGAGGTGGCGCGCCTGCATACCAAAATGGGTTTCGAGGAAGAGGTGCAAGCCACATTTACGGGCGACTACAAGATCCATTATCACCTGGCGCCGCCGCTGTTGCCGCTGGGCAAAGACGCAAGGGGGCGTCCACGCAAACGCGCCTTCGGCCCGTGGATCAGGCCCGGGTTGCGGCTATTGGCAGGGTTGAAAGGCCTGCGCGGCACGGCTTTCGACCCTTTCGGCTATACAGGCGAGCGACGGATGAACCGCGCGCTGATCGGCTGGTATGAAGATTGTCTGGATCGGGTCGCCAGATACCACGAGGATGCAAACCACGCGCAATGTCTGGCCATTCTTCAGGCGCCGCTGGAGATGCGGGGCTATGGCCCTGTGTGGGAGAAGGCCGTGAAGGAACAGCGCGACAGGGTTGAAGCGCACCTGAAGACATTGTCATAGGCGATCAGCAAGGAGGGATCGTGGCTCAAAGACCCAGTTGGTCTGTTGTCGCCAACGCCGCCATGCCGCCATCAATGGTCAAATCGCAGCCCCTGATCCAGTGGCTTTCAGCCGAGGCCAGGAAGACGATCACATCGGCGATTTCCGCAGGCAGGCCGGCGCGCCCGACACGGGCGACATTGCGGGCCATTTTCTCGCCGAAGGCTGCGGAGAAATCGCCGAGAATGCCGGTGCTGACGGCTGCCGGGCTGACAGTGTTCATGCGCAGCCTGGCAGCGATCATCCGCTCGGTCTGGGCCATGCTCCACACAATGACGGCTTCCTTGGACAGATTGTAGGCGCGGATATGGTTGATCCTGCGACTTTCAATGAAGGCATCGAGATCAGCCGGTCCGCTCAAGGCCATGAGCGCTTTGACTTCGTCGATATTCTCCCGCCAGGCGGCGCCGGCGCGCGAGGCGGTGTTGACGATGGATCCACCCTCGACGAGCATCGGGACAAGTGCATTGGTCATCTGCACCAGCCCAAGAAAATTGACCGCCAGAATGGTCTTTTCCAGCCCGGCACGCGGTGGCAGGCCGGCATTGTTGATCAGGCAGTCGAATGAACCGCTGACCTGGTCTGCTGCCTGCCGGATGGCATCGGGATCGGACATGTCGACGCGCACCCACTGGTCGACATCGGCCGGCTCTGAAATATCAAACGCCACGACCTCATAGCCGCGGGCCTTGAGTTTTTGCGCCGTGATGGCGCCAATACCGGTGGCCGCTCCTGTCATTGCCGCGCGCATGGCTGGTTCTCCCGATCCTGTCATCTTGAAAATCTTGGCCTTTGATGGTGGCAAGCCGTTTGATCTTTTCCGCGCGATTCCCACGGGACCGGCGGAAAGACAGGGGCGAACCGGCGCCCCTGTCCTGTATTTTTCTTCTGATCGGGCCTATTTCAGGACACCGACTTCCTTGTAGTAGCGTGCAGCGCCCGGATGCAGATCGAGCAGTCCGCGCTTTGAAGCGGCAAACTCCAGGCTCAAGGCTTTGGCCCAGGGGGAGTCGGATGTGACCTGGTCTATATTGTCCCAGAAGGCCTTGGTGATTTTGTAGACCGTCTCGTCGTCCAGCTCCGTGCGCACGGAAATGCCGACAGCGGTGTCGAAGGAGGTCACCGGCGTTTCATTCATCTGGCCCTTGTAGAGGCCATTGCCGATGTCCGCGCGGTAGCGCCATTTGCCAAGATATTTGTCAACCGCTTCGCCGGTTGCATCTTCCGGGCCAATGAAGCGCAATTCCTCGGTTTCGGTAAACTGGATGAACTGGCCGCAGGGATCGAGGCAGCCATTGACATAGACATCCACCTTGCCGTCCAGAAAGGCCTGGTAGCCGGTCTGCCAATTGGCCTTGATGGCCTCATAGTCCTCGCCAACAACCAATCCGGTGGTTGATTCAATCCAGCCTCGGGCCGCATTATAGGCACCGCCGCCCTGGGGACCCAGAAAGACAGAAGCCCCTTCGATGTCGTCGAGGGTCTGGATGTCGCTGTCGGCACGCACCGCAAAGTGATAGGCCCCATAGGGGAACCACATCAAAAGACTGACATTCTTGGCCAGTTCCGGGGCTTCGGGCTCATTCTTGTACATTGCCTTGCCGGCGGACATCAGGTTGTAGATGACCGGGCTCGTCATGGAGAAATCCAGATTGCCGCGCCCGACTTCCATCTGGTGCAAGGTGGCGGCGCCACCGCCGGAGACTTCAATGGCAATGCCGTCGAGATTGTCGGTCACCACATTGGCAAAGGTTGCCATGGTGATCGCCTGGCCAAGACTTGGCGCGATGGTCGCCATCTTCAATGTCATGTCTTCCGCCGAAGCGGCCGTTGTCAGTGTGGCCGTTGCCAGTGTGCCTGTTGTCAGTGTAAATGCAGCCAATGCTGCAAGGCTTGTTTTACGCATGAGGTTTCCTCCCTGGAATTATGCGGTTTTGATGGATTTGTTCAAAGCGTCGACGGATGACGGCTCGCCCTTCAGGAACCGGTGTCCGACCACCAGGGCGAAACCGGCGATCAGTGCCGGAACGGCAATGCCCATTTG
This sequence comes from Roseovarius sp., assembly GCA_029212365.1. GTDB lineage: Bacteria > Pseudomonadota > Alphaproteobacteria > Rhodobacterales > Rhodobacteraceae > Roseovarius. The sequence goes on along the minus strand of JARGOC010000034.1, from coordinate 27,118 downwards.
CGGCAGCAGGATCGCCAGGCCGACAAGGGCGCGGCCCAGTCGCTCGAGTGGATATAGTCGGTTCTTCTCAAAGCCGGCCAATGCGGAGGTCAGCAGCCACATGGACAGGGTGAAGGCGAGAACGATCCAGCCCAGATCACCCCAGCTCACCGTAGCCAGATCAATCATCGCCCGGGAATCGGGCAATTCCTCGCCGAACCAGCCAAACAGCACCTGCAACTTATAAAGCACCGCCGGGTGATAGACGAAGATGAAGGGGATCAGAAAACCGGCCAGTGACAGGCGCGCCGCCTCAAAGGCGGTTCTGACCGGATCCGCGCCGGCAATCGGTGCGGCGGCAAAGGCCGCCAGGGCCACGGGCGGCGTCACGGTTGAAATCACCGCGAAGAAGACCACGAAGAGATGCAGCGTCAGGGGCGCAACGCCGACGGCGTCAATGCCGGAACTCAAGGCAATGACGATGATGAAATAGGTCGCGCCGGGCGGCAGCCCCATGCCCAGCACGATTGCGCCGAGGGCCACAATGATCAAGGTGAGAAACAGGGGGCCCGATGCCAATTGCGCCAAAAGCAGCGACAGGCGGCCGGAAAAACCGCTGACCTGGATCAGACCGACGATCAGCCCGATGGCGGTGACGATCACCACGATCATGGCGGACATGCGCCCAGCCTGAACAAAGGCCTGATAGAGCTTGCCACCGGAGCGGAATGCCGGAAACAGGATGAGCGAACAGATGAGCGCCGTGACAAAGCCGTAGAACCCGGCTTTTGGCACGGAAGGCTGGACAAACAGGAAATAGCTCAGCACGCCCAGCGGCAGGATGAACACCAGGCATTGCACCAGTTGCCTGTGGGTCAGCCGGGGGCGGCTTTCGGCCGGCAGAGGCCCCACACCCTGACGACGCGCCTCGAAATAGACGGTCATGAAGATGCCGATATAGAAAAATATCGCCGGAATGATCGCCGCCACCACGATATAGCGGTATTCCAGCCCGATCTGCCCGGCGACAAAAAACGCCACAACGCCCATCACAGGCGGCATGACCTGCCCGCCGGTCGAGGCCGCCGCTTCAACGGCTGCTGCAAAGGCCGGTTTGAAGCCGGATTTCTTGATGACGGGGATCGTCATGACGCCGGTCGAGACGACATTGGAGATGGCCGCGCCCGAGAGCGTTCCGAAAAGCGCCGAGGAGGCCACGGCCGCATGGGCCGCGCCGCCGGTAAAGCGCCCGGTCATGAGATTGGCGATTTTCATCAGAAGGTCACCGGCGCCCGATGCCATCAGCACAGCGCCGAAGACGATGAAGATCAGCACATTGCCCGAGACCACCTGCAGCGGCTGGCCGAACATGCCGCCCGTCTGCGCCCAGAAATTCAGCACCATGGAGCGCATCGATTGGCTGAAGGTGCTTTCCGACCCGGCAAAAATGCCGGTCCACTCCGGCAGCAGGCCACGGCAGAAAAAATAGATCAGCCAGAAGAGGCAGAAACCGACGATGAAACCGCCAAATTGCCGCCAGGTCAGATAGAGCGTCAAGGCGACGGCCAGCGGGAACAGGATGAAATCCGTCGTTGTGGCTGAAGGTATGGCGCCGCCATCCACGGCGAAGAGTTTGGCAACCCACAGCAGGAATGTGAGCGTGGAAACAGCCGTCAGGGCCCAGCTCACCCAGCGCCAGCGATAGGGCAGAGTCAGGAAGGAAATGGCAAAGGAAAACAGGATGGGCAGACCGAGGATCAACCCGGTGGGGCGCAACAGGGCTTTTTCGAGGCCGCCGTGGGCGCTGCCAAGCCAATGGTTCTTCAAGAGCAGGCGCTGGTCGCGCCGCGACAATTCATCGAACCCCGCAGAGGTAACTTCAATGATCCAGCGCACCAACTCGTTCAACGGGCCGGAAGCTGCAAAAAGCAGAATCACGATGACAAAGGCAAAGGCCAGGAAATCCGCCGTTCTGTCTTCTGCCCGCCGCTCGCTGATCATGCCGTTTCTCCTGGTTCCCGATCCCCTGGCTTTCGTTTCTCTGGCGCCTGATCCCCCAACACCTGGCGCAACTGCTTTGCTTCCCACAGATAGGTGTTGCGTGCCGTTGCATTGATCTCGTCGTCGGCCAGCGCCTCCATGGCTTCCGCCTTCAAAAGCCTGGCCTGACGGTGATGTGCGGGCGCATCCAGCGCCAACAGATGGTCGCAGAGCTCAAGGCGCCATTGCAGATCATCCGTGCTGGTGGCCGCCAGCATAAGCGATTGCGCACCGCCGGCAAGCTTTGCCAGATGCGCGGCGCGTTGCTGCGACGAGAGTGTTCCCAGATGGGTCGGGTTGCCATCATACCAGCCGAGTGTGCCTGCCGCATAGGCGCGCGCCGACCAGTCGATCCTGCCGTAGAATTCGCCAAGCCAGGGCCTGTCCGCCAGATCGTCCGGCAATTGGACCCGGGCGGCAATATCATCCATCGACAGGCCCTGATCCATCAGAGAGGCCGTCTGGCGCATGACGTGGACAATGGCGTCACGGGTGGTTGTCAGCACCGTGCGGACGTTATCAGCGCCGACAATTGGGCGCGTATGGCCGGGCGCCAGGATCTGTGCATCAAGGCCGGCAAGCATGCCGAGGGTTGCGGCCCAGGTGCCGAAATCCCGGTAGGGCGTGCCGCGAATGGCGTAGAGATTGGGAAAGGCATGGTACCAATTGTCGCCGCCGAAGAGCACGCGGGTCCCGGGCAGAAAGACCACCATGTGATCGGATGTTTCGCCGGGCGCCATGATCAAGCGCGCCGCCACGCCGTCCAGATCGATATCGCAGTCGGTCGCAATGCTTTGGGTGGGCGGCAGATAGCCGGCGCCGAGACCCTGCATCGGGCGATTGCCCGGCCCGCAGCCCAGCGAAATACGTTCCTCATCACTCAGGCCGATGCCGAATTGTGCCTGGGTGCGCCGCCCAAGCGCCTTGTTGGGGGCAATGGTGGCCATGTCGACACCCACCAGGTCTGAGCTGAAGCTGCTGCTGGCAAGGATCGGCACATTGCCATCGGGGGCGAAGACACTGGCGCCGGAAATATGATCGCGATGGCTGTGGGTATAGATGATCCGCCCGACCGGCTTGTCGGTCCGTTGGCGAAATTCCGCCAGAATATTTTCCGCGGCCCGGGTGCTTTCGCTGGTGTCGATGATGGTGACGCTCTTTGCGCCCTCGATCATGTAGACGCAGGATGCGGCAAAACCCACGGCGCCCCAGATGCCGGGCGCCAGTTCGATGATCGCCTTTTCAAACTGGGTTCGGTTGTGGTGTTCAAGGGCGGCGTTGGGCATGCGTCACTCTCCCGTATAGATGTGCGGCGCCGGACCGCGATAGCGTTCCGTCAGTTCGGCGGGCACCTCGGAGCCGTCGACAAGAAACGGCAATATGCCCTTGCGCCCCGACTTGCTGCGCATCGCCTTGATATCGTCTTCCGACCTTGTGACGCGCTGTGCCAGCCGTCGTCCCCATTGCGCCAGACAGCCATAGAGGCGATCGATTTCCGCCTGGTGCCCGTCGCCCTTGGCAAGATCGACAAATTCCTGCGGATCATTCTGCAGATCAAACAGCATCGGGCGGAAGCCGCCTTCGGCATGCATCAATTTGTAGCGTCCGTCGAATACCATGAACAGCCGCGCATCACGCGGCTCCAGACCCAGTTTGACGCATTGCGGGGTGGCGGAATAATCAAATTCGCTGATGGCGAATTGCCGCCAGTCGGGGGTCTCACCGTGCAACCAGGGCAGCAGGGAACGGCCTTCAAGAATATGATCAGCCACCTTGCCGCCCGCCACCTCCACAAAGGTCGGCGCCAGATCGATGCTTTCCACCAGCGCATCACAGGTCGTGCCGCGCGCCGCATCGGCCCTGGCCCTCGGGTCGTAGATAATCAGTGGCACCTTGACGCTTGGCTCGTGAAACAGGTCCTTTTCGCCCAGCCAATGGTCCCCCAGATAATCACCATGGTCCGAGGTCAGGACGATCATCGTATTGTCCATGCGCCCGCTCTGTTCCAGAAAGTCCAGCAGCACGCCCAATTGGTCATCGCACTGTTTGATCAGCCCCATATAGGCCGGGATCACCTTCTGGCGCACCTCCTCGCGCTGGAAGGCCTGGGCGATCCTGTTTTCCATATAGGCGCCGAAAACCGGATGGGGATCATCCTGTTCCATCTCGTGGCGCACGGCCTGGGGCACATTGTTGGGGCCGAACATGTCATGATAGGGCGCCGGCACGATATAGGGCCAATGGGGTTTGATGAAGCTGACATGGGCGCACCAGGGCGCCTTTGCCTGCTCGATGAATTCCATGGTCTTGCGCGTCAGCCAGGGCGTCTCGCTGTCTTCCTCGCGGATATTGGCCGGCTTGTCGGCATTGTCGAACATCCAGCCGGAGGCCATGTCGCCGCTGTCATCGACACCGGCGTTGGCAAAATCGGCCCAGGGGTTTTCCGATGGATAGCCCTTGGTCTTGAGATATTCATTATAGGGCGAGCGTTTCTCGTCATAGAAACCGTCCGGCCCCTGCCCCCACAGTCCATCATCGCGGATCCAGGCATCAAAGCCGCATTCGGCCTGACGCGCGCCGATGAGGCTGTCGGCGCTGAGGCCCAGCCGCTGCATGCCCTCGGCATCGGCCTTCATGTGGGTCTTGCCCAGCAGCCAGCAATCCATGCCCGAGCGCCGCAGATGATCACCCATGGTCTGCTCGCCGACCCGCAGGGGAAAGCCATTCCACTGCGCTCCGTGCGAGGAAGTATAGCGCCCGGTGTAGAAACTCATCCGCGACGCGCCGCAGATCGGCGATTGCACATAGGCATTGGTGAAGCGCACACCCATTTTCGCCACACGGTCAAAATTCGGCGTGTGCAAATGCGGATGCCCGGCGCACGACAGATAATCGTAACGCAACTGGTCGTACATGATGAACAGGATGTTCACCGGTTCTGGTGCTGAATCCATGAAATTCGTCTCTCCCTTTGCTCATTGTGGCACAAGTGATGCGCTGTGCGAGCCGGATTTTGGAAATGTGCCGCCTGGTGGCACGCCTTGCAGAGAAGGCTGCTGGGTCGCACAGGTTTTCCACGCAGGGCACGGGTGGGGAATTGGGGGTATTTTTTCCGGCAGTGGATATTTGGCGGGCAGATGCGTAGTTTTAGAGTGAGCGAAAAGGCAAGGCGCATCGCATACAAAAGTCGCGGCAACAAATTCCTGCAAAAAAGTTGGTAGTATTGGGGACGATTTAAAGGAATGTGAAGTTGATAAGTTTTACCATTGATACCAACTGTATCATAGACATTGACGATAACCGCCATGGAGCAGACAGCGTGCGTGCACTTGCCAACGCCCATGCAGATGGCAGAGCAAGTGTAGCTTTGGTGGCTATAAGCGCTTCTGAGCGCCAGGTGGGCGACAAATACATTGAAAACTACTCAGGCTTTAAGGAACGTGTTGACGCCTTGCAATTAGGCCATTTGGAAGAGCTTCTACCCCTTGCATATTCAGATCTAGTTTACTGGGACAAAGCGATTTACTCGAGCAAGGACATGGTCGATCGCGAAAAGGAAATACACTCTGTTCTGTTTCCGAACTTGCAGTTCTCATGGATTGATTTCGCTAGATCAAGGGGCATCAGCGTAGAATCTTTTAAAAACCCAGAGGCAAAGCGATGGAGGAACGCATTCTGCGACCGCCAGATGTTTTGGGCTCATGATCACAATTCACGTGATGTATTCGTGACAAGCGATGGCAACTTTAAAAGAAAGATGGAAGTGTCATCAAATTTTTCGAAAGCATGTATCATGCGCCCTGCAGAGGCAGTTGCCTTATTGTAGAGTTTCGACATTATGCACAAACAGCGATTAACTAAAGGCCCGTTTTTCGGGTTGATTTCTTTGAGCCACTTGCGGAGAGCCGAATCTCGCTGCCGCGCCGCTTGCCATTCTAAATGTTAAACATGTGGCGCCAGAAGAACGGTACAAAGTTTTCTCAACGCATAAGCCTCATTGCAAATGGCACAACGATCAAATGGTTGCTGTATAATTCCACCTCAAAAGCTGGTTGATATAGGTCTGCATATGCCCGATTACGATGATTGTGATGTTCGCGGTCAGATATGTATACTTTTATGCACCATCAGGTTCGCAGGTCTCGATTAGCGAAGCCATGACGCCCCCCGTATTGAGTCCCGACATCCTGTAAGGCGAACATTGCGCATTTCAGGTTTGGGCAGATGACTAAGAGACGCAAGCGGGCGTGGGCCTTAACACCACAGCCAGATGCGACGACTTATCAAAGGCTTTGCGTCGTTCATGTTCCCCAACAGGGCACCCGCCCAGCCATCATTTCAAAAACATTTCTTCCACACAGCCCGCCTAGCGGCGATGTTCCGGGTTCTCGAAATCTGCGCGACATCCCGCCTTCCATGCGTTGCGATCATTGCCGTGGTTGGGGATCGGATTGTCCTTCAACAGACGCGCCATATGCATCAGGTTCCATGTCATGATGGTCGCATTGCGCTGGGTGAATTCATTGTCGAAACCCACCGGTCCGCCTTCCGCGTCATCGCCGTAGGAAGGGCCCGGGCCGGCCTCGCCGATCCAGCCGCAATCGGCCTGCGGGGGTATGGTCAGGCCAAGGTGTTGCAGCGCGTAAAGAATGGTCATTGCACAATGTTTGATACCGTCTTCATTGCCGGTGATCACCGCACCACCGACCTTGCCGTAGAATATGCTCTGGCCCTTGTCGTTCAACAGGCCCGACATGCCGTACAGCCGTTCGATCAGCAGGCGGCACAGGGAGCTTTCCTCGCCCAGCCAAATGGGCGTTCCGATGAGGACAATATCCGCAGCGTCTATGACTTTCCAGATTGCGGGAAAATCGTCCCTGTCCCAACCATGCTCCGTCATGTCCGGCTGAACGCCAAAGGCCACCTGGTGATCGAGCATATGGATATGGCTGACCGAGACGGCGTTTTTCTCCATGATCCGACCGGCGACATCCAGCAACAGCTTGGTGTGCGACTTGCCGGCCTGGCGTTTCAGCGAGGTGTTGATGACCACCGCGCGCAGATCTGAAAAATCATGCGGGTTATCGTTGCACAGGCGATTCTGGAATTGGTTCAATGACATGATCTGCTCTCCTGCGTTCTGCCAGCAAGGCACAAACGCTAGCATCTGCCAGATACCAAAGAAAGGTGGGAGCAGCCTATCGGAACTAACAATGTCGTGTAAACAACCTCGCACAATCGTAAGGCAGGCCCGCGACAGGCCACGCCCAGGTTTTCAGAGCTTCCAAAACGCTTCAAAACTCCAATTCGGCCCCATTTCACCTTATGCGCCGCAAATGAGAATAGAACGCAGCCGCACCGATGGTGAGGATGCCGAGCAGCCAGAACTGCCAGGCATCCGTCAGGCGCAGGAATGTCGTCACGTTAAAAATCTGCTGAACCAGGATAGCGCCCAACAGCACACCGACATAAGAACCACGCCCGCCGAACAGACTTGCACCGCCCAGCACTACCGCAGTTATTCCCATCAGTGTGTAGGTCACGCCGGCGGTCGGATCACCCACGCCGATCTGGGCCATCAGCATTATTCCGCCGCACCAAGTCAGCGCAGCGCAGATCATGTAGGCGAAGAAGAATGTCCGTTCCGTCTTCACACCGATCTTGCGCGCATTGGCTTCATCGCTGCCGACGGCGCGCAGAGACAGTCCGAGCCGCGTCCGGCGTAGGACGAATTCCATGAACAGCGCCGTGGCGACAAGGACAAGAAAGGCAAGGGGCATGAAGCCGACCCGCGTGCTTAACCATTCGGTAACGTCGTAATTGATGAGCCCCCCGGGCACCTCCCTTAGCAGAAGCGACAGACCGCGTATGCCCATATAGGTCGCCAACGTGGCGATCACCGGTGTGATCAGCAGGCCGCGTATCAGCGTATAGTTGAAAAAACCTGTCAGGAGTGCCGCTCCCAGCGAGAGTATGAACCCGATGAGCAACATCCCGGTTCCCACATCGTCCAGCACGAAAAACGAGGCAACGACCACAACCAAGCCGGACAGCGGCCCGACGGCGAGGTCGATCCCAGCGGTCAGTAAGACGGTGAGTTGGCCCAGCGCGATGAAACCCAGAGCGGTCAGCAGCAGCAGCACATTCGAGAAATTGCGCCCCGTCAGATAGCTTTCATTCACGGAGTTTGTGTAGGCGCCGAGAACGACCATGGCGAAGATCAGCACCAGCCCGGGCATCAGATCGCTTTTCAATGCTCGCTGCCACAAGGTGCGCCGTTGCCTGCCTTCTCCTGTACGGGCCCGTTCGGTCGTGGCCGTCAGGGTTGCCTGTGTGATGTTGCGCTCGGTCACTTCTTCGCCAGCCAGTTCCTTGACGATGGACCCGCGCGAAAAGATAAACACTCTGTCGCACAGGCCCTGCAATTCGATCGCATCAGACGACGCGACGATCACCGCCCGCCCCTCGGTCGCGGCCTTTCTCAAAATGCGATAAATCTCCAACCGCGCGCCCGCGTCGACCCCTTGGCTTGGCTCGTCGGCCAGCAACAGCGCCGGTTCGTCCAAAAGACAGCGGGCGATGACGGATTTCTGCTGATTGCCACCGGAGAGCGAATTCACCTGCATCTCCAGTGTCGGCGTCTTGACTGAAAGCGCCCGAGACATGCTCGAAATCGCTTCGGTTTCCCGCTTCGGCTGCATAAGGCCGCCTTTGGCGTGGCGGCCCAGCGCCATCAATCCGATATTGTCGAAAACCGACATACCACTAAACAGTGCCTCCGCATGGCGTTCGCGTGGAATATAAGCAATACCCGACTTGCGGGCCTCGACGGTGCTTGTCACACGCGCATCCTTACCGCCAATCCGCACATGGCCACCCTCGACGTCGAACCCGGCAAGCCCGCGAAGAAACGCGCGTTGACCGTTCCCCTCGATCCCGGCAAGCCCGATGATCTCACCGGGATAGGCGGTGAGAGAAACGTCGACAAATGCACCGCCCTTCAGACCGGCCACTTCCAGATTTGGCGTACCTGTTCGGTCGATTGTCTCGGGTTTTGGCGGGAAGGCAGCGTCCAGCTGGCGCCCGACAACCAGGTTGACAATTTCGCTTTCGGTCACGGTTTCAGCATCGAATGTGCCGCGAATTTCGCCATCGCGTAGAACGGTGACCCGATCCGCCACCGCCTTCACTTCGTGGATGCGGTGCGAGATGTAGACGACGGTCCTGCCTTCCGCAATAATCTTTCGGATCCTGTCAAAAAGGAGCTGCACTTCCTCCGCCACCATATGTTCGGTCGGCTCATCGAGAATGAGGACCTTCGGGTTCAGCGCCAATGCTTTGACAATTTCGATCAAATGCTGATTCGCCAACGAAATATCCTCGATACGTTCACCCGGGTCTATTTCAACCTGCCAGTATTGCAGGTGCGTGCGTACCCATTCATCTGCATCGCGGTAGGTGGGGCGCAAATCCGTAGGTAGCGCCAGGAGGATGTTTTCGGAAACGGTGAGATCCGGAACCAGTGCGGGGTGCTGGTGAACGATTGCTATGCCATGATCTCGTGAAACGCTCGGATTGAATTCGCGGACCGCAAACCCGCCATATTCGACGAGCCCGCTATCAGGGACCAGGTCACCCGAAGCAACGCCCATCAGCGTTGATTTTCCCGCGCCGTTTTCACCGACCAGCGCATGAACCTCGCCCGCCAAGGCCTCGAAACTCACCGATTTGAGCGCGCGCACGCCAGGGAACGTCTTGACAACATCCCGCATCCGCATTGCCACCGGCGCTTCGGTGCCGACCCTATCCACGGATATCTCGCTATTCTGGTTCATCTAACCCCGACCGGCTGGAATTCATGCCCGTAATATTTGTGTAGCCGGCGCCCGGCAGCGGGCGCCGACTCATATTTATTCGGCCCCTATTCGAAGACCGCCTTGAGCTGTTCGACGCTCAGCATTGAAGACTGGATTGCGTCCGGCGGCAGGTTCGGGTCGCATTTCGGCATCATGTCCGGATTTGTGCTGTCTTCGACAATTGGCATGTTGACGATCGAGGGTTCATCGTTGTCGATTCCCTGTGCGTGGGCAAGAGCCTTGCGCAGCGCCAGCCGGACAAGCCAGGGACGCGATGAAAGCGTCATGATCTGATAGTCCGGATTGTCACCCTTGTTCTGCTCCCACAGACAGGCAAACTCGTTCGCGTCGTTGGCCGCCCACGGCACCAGCGGACGATCAGCGGCCAGGAACGCACGAATTCCGCCGACGGAGCCCCCGCCGTAGTCCGAGATGATGCCGTCTATCGTGTCATATTGCGTCAGCAGACCGGAGACGACCCGCTGGGTTTCGGCGGGATCCCAATTGGTGTCGATGGGTCGTCCGCCCAGAATTTTGATCTCCGGGTGGTCTGCAAACACCTCCTGGGCGCCTTCAAATTCAGCCTGACTCTGCAGGTTGCCCGGCGTACCGCCGAGGAACACGACGTTGCCCTTGCCGTCGAGCTGCTTGGCGATCCACTTAGCCCATTCCTTGCCGTCATTCGGCGTGTTGGGCGCAATGAAGTCCACGTAGTCGCGACCCGGCTCGCCGCCCGGAGAGGCCGTGTAGGCCACAATGGACGTCCCCTCGCGATGGGCGGCGCGGATGGCCGGCAGCATGGCGGGACCGGCATCCGGGAATATCACGATCGCCTCAATCCCCTGCGCAACCAGGCCCTGGAGGTCCGAAATCGTCTTTTGCGGATTGTTCTGTCCGTCGACATAGATGATTTCGGAGATGTTGTCGCACTTTGATGCTTCATCCTCGAATTCAAAGCGCGTGATGCGGCGCCAGCTGTTGCCGCCAAACCCGTCGACCAGCGCCACGCGCACCGGCTTGTCTCCGCAGAAATCCGAGATCGGACTGAACTCGCTCACATCGCCGATGCGACCTGTTTGCGAATCCTGCGCAAGGGCGGGTATGCCGGTCAGCACCAGGCTAGCGGCTGCAATGGCCATAGTTCTTTTCAGATATTGTCTCATTTTCTTCTCCTCCTGTTGAACTTTGCTTGCTTATGTGTGGTCCTGCTTACTCAGCACGGGCGGTTTCAATCGCGCCCATACTGCTCTGAAACTGATACCTCTCAACCCCATGCCCACGGCGATCGTCGCTGCCTGGATCAGAAGCTGTGCTGATGTCGGCGCGCCGATCGACAAGACAATCTGGCCCAACTGGGTGAGAAACAGTGCCGCCACCGCGCTGGCGACAACGCTGCCCACACCGCCTGTGAGCGCAGTGCCCCCCAGCACCACCGCCGCGACGGTAGGCAAGAGATAGGATTCGCCGAGAAATATGCTCGGCGTCTTGAGAAACGCGGCGAGCAAAACGCCGGCAATGGCATAAAGCGTTCCGGCTGCAGTGTAGGAGCCCAGAACATAGAGACGCACAGGAATACCCGCCGCCTGGGCGGCAAACGAGTTTGCGCCAACGGCCTCAAAACGACGCCCGATCACCGAGCGCTTCACCACCAGCGTTACAACCGCGATGATAATAATGGCCACGACCATTGTATTGGGAATACCAAGCGTCGAGCCGATTGCCCATTGATTGATGCTCTGCACCGCCCCCGTCGGAAAGCCCCCTGAATACCAGCGGACGAACCCCAAGATGAAAGCGTTCATCGCCAGGGTCACCACGAGCGGCGTTATCGACAGGAAACTCACGCACAATCCGCTGATAAGACCCGCCACTGTACAAGCAAGGACTGCAAGAAGAATACCCGGTATAACGAGCCCGTCATCTAGGTTGGGAAAGCGCGTGACAATCAGAGCGGCAAGCGAAATCATGCCGGGCACCGACAGGTCGAGCCCGCCTTGCTGCACCACCAGCGTCTGCCCGACAGCCGTAATTGCCAGAATCGCTGCGAAGGGCAGCATTGAGATCAGCGCCGTGCGCGATACTGCCCCGGGCGCAACAACGAGACACACCAGAAAAAGTAACAGCGTCGCGATCCAGATGCCGCCGAATGGGGTGTTGAACCGGATCATCGGCGCCATCTTTTCCGCTGGCCTTCAGGGGCAAAAGGGGCTGTCCGGACCTCTGGAAGAGTGATCATGGCCTGTACTCCATACAAACGGTTTACAGGCGCGGCGAAACCGTGTCGGCCACGAAACGATAGGTGCCATCGCCCGCATCGACGATCCTGCCGAGACCGGGAAACGGGAAGTGGTAACCGTGGAACCGGATATTCTCCTTGACTACCCTGGCAAAAAGCGCCGCTTTGGACTTTGCACCCAGTGCCGGATCGGTATCATATTCCGAGTGGAAGGCCCATTCGGGATGGATCGGGTCGAACACGGCATGATGGGCGACATCGCCGGTAAACACGATCCGGTCACCCTCGCTTTCGAACAGAAACCCGGTCTGTCCGCTGGAATGGCCCGGGCCGGCGATCGTGCTGACACCGGGAAAGAGGTGATCTCCCATCTTGAACAGTCGCAAACGATCACGATAGGGCTTTACCGACCGGATCGTCTCCGCAGTCCACGGGCCCCGATGGTCGGTGAGGGAGAGACGGGACTCGTCCGTCCATTCCTGCCAGTCGATTTCGCTGACATGAAGTTCGGCGTTCGGAAACACCGCACTGCCATCAGGATGGATCAGTCCGCATACGTGATCGGGATGCAGATGCGTCATGAGGACCGTATCGATTTCTTTGGGATCGATACCGGCATGGGCCATATTGGAAGGCATCTCGCCCATGTCCTCACCGAACCACTTAATGTCCCGGCCCATTCCGGCGTCGACGGCAATCAGGCGCTCTCCGGTATTGACCACCACCACGTTCAGGTCCATCGGAAAGGTTGGTGCGGACAACTGGTGCTCGGCAATCAGCCGGTTCAACTCGTCCCGGTCGCCATTGGGCCAGAATTCGTCATAGCCGTGATCGATCCAGCCGTCCCAGACCACCGTCCCCTCGAATGCGCCGATATGGAACCGGTACCAGCCGGCATTCTGGGTCTTTTGAAATGGTGCACTCATATGATCCTCCTTACGAACCTGTAGCGCGGCGCGCTGTCGCGCTTTGCTCTCCCACATCCGAATTCCGGCTGTTGACCGGGTCCGGGGCTGAGCCGGAGATAGAGAACCCCCGGTAGCTGTCATTGGTGAACTCCATCACATCGGCCATGTAGCTCTTCATCCCGGACATGTAGAAATAGTTGGTCCGGGGCTTGCCCTCGACATTCGAGCCATTGATCCAGCTGTCGGTCTTGGAAAACAGCGAACCCGCCGCGACTTCATTGCATCGTGCGACCCAGTCCAACTCGGTTTTCAGCAGCACTTCGAAACGTTGCGCACCACGATCCAGTGTCTCTCTTATGGCACCAGTGATCCAGTCAACCTGCCATTCATGCACCAGCGGCTGACTGGTAAACGGGCTGAAAGGACCGTAGATCATGAACAGATTTGGGAACCCGGCATTCATCATGCCAAGAAGCGCCGTCGGATTTTCGGCCCATTTATCGGCGAGACGCAGCCCGTTCGTCCCAGTTGTTTCGATCTTCAGGTAATTGCCGGTAATAGCATCGAAGCCGGTTGCATAGATAATAACGTCCAGGTCGATGACCCGGCCCGATTCAAGTTCGATTCCAGTTTCCACCACGCGCTTGACGGGATCTTTTCTGACATCCACCAGCGTGACGTTATCGCGATTGAATGTCTGATAGTAGTTGTCTGTGGCGAGCGGGCGCTTGGCATAGAAATCATGTGGCGTCAGCCTCGCGACCACCTCCGGATCTCTGACGATCTCGGCGATCTTTCCCCGTATGAAATCCGTCGCTGTGGCATTCGCTGCCTCGTCGGTCGTGATGTCCGAGAAGGTCTTGAGCATGAAGGCGAATCCGTTGCCCTCTTGCCATGCGTTCTCATAGACCTCGTTGACCCTTTCAGGTGTTACCTCCAGCGCCGATACGGTGCTCTCATCGAACCCGAAGACAGCGGCTGTGTTCAGGTGACGGTTGCGAAAGGCGACCGGATCCCTGTTAATGGCGGCAATATGTTCCGCCGATACAGGACCGCATCCCAGGGGGACCACATATTGCGGCGTGCGTTGCAGCACGTTGAGGTGGCCGACCTGTGGCGCGAGCGCTACGAGCATCTGCGTGCCGGTCGAGCCGGTACCGATTACCGCCACCTTCCTGTCGTTCAGATCGATGCCTTCATGTGGCCAGCGTGCGGCGTGATGAATTTCGCCCCTGAATGTCTCTTCGCCTTCAAATTTCGGGTATTTTGTCGAAGACAACAGCCCGACGGCCTCGATCACGAATTGGGTGGTAATTTGCTTTCCATCCCGCGTGGTCAGGGTCCAGCGCGCAGTCTCGTCGCTCCATTCTGCCTTGATGATGCGGGTGCTGAAATTGATAGACCTTCTGAGATCGTGCCGGTCGGCAACCGCATTGAAATATTTTAGCACTTCGGGCTGCGCCGGGTAGCGTTCGGACCATTCCCATTGCTTCATCAAGTCGTGATCGAAGGAATACTGGTAGATGTGGCATTCGGTATCTACGCGGCAACCGGGATAGCGATTCCAGTACCACGTCCCGCCAACATCACCGGCATCGTCAAAGGCCTGGACATTCAGACCCATCATGTCGCGCGCCTTCTTGAGTGCATAGAGACCGCCGAAGCCGGTACCAATCACGGCCACGTCCAGTTCGAGCCCGTCCAACCTGCTGTCTTTCTTTTCCATTCATTCCTCCAGCCTGGTTCCCACCTGTAGTGGGCAGTGATTATTCCATGAACGTTTCATCCATCGTTCGCTGGCAGCGCCGGTTTTGTCCCGGGCTCGCGAATTCCGCGTCCCTCTGACCTGCGCTGATATTCGCCTCCCCAGCCCCTCCGGTAGCAGAATGGGGCAAGCAACTCCGTACGTCAGTCCGGCAATTTGTCCGCATTACGGACATGTATACCGCTATCCGAACAATGAGCAATCTGATACCAATCGCCCCGCGAGTCAAGCCGCTTGTGGCCGCACCAGATCTGGTGGCGGGGCAACTGCCGGCTATGATTAAAGGTGCGCGATAATCCGCCAGTGGGACGAAGGGGTCTCCGCCGGAATGGCGAAATCGAAGCGGGTCAAGCTGGCGTCTTTCAGGCAATCGCGTATCCCCCATCCACGGGCAATACAATGCCGTTCACATAGCTCGCCGCCGGAGAGGCCAGGAAGACCACAACAGAACCGATTTCGGCTGGTACGCCCCAGCGAGCCATCGGAATGCGCGCCATGATATTTTCAGACCTTTCCGGGTCGTTCATGGCGTTCTGCGAAAGCCGGGTCTCGATCCAGCCGGGCGCGACCGCATTCGCCCGCATGCCGCGCGGCCCCCAGTTCGCTGCCAGTGCGCGGGTTAGCGAAACGACCGCGCCCTTGCTCGCCGAATAGGCGGGATTGCGCGCCGAGCCGAAGATTGACCACATTGAGGCAAAATTGACAACCGAGCCGCCCCGCGCCTCCAGCGCCGCTTCGCAGGCAAAGCACATCGACCGGGTCCCTGTCAGGTTAACATCGATAACCCGCGCGAATCCCTCGGCTGTCAGTTCCGCACCATCGGGCATGATGATGCCCGCAGCATTGACCAGCAGGTCAAGCTCATCCAGGCCGGCGGCGAAATCCTGGATCGCCGCGCAGTCCGTCACATCGAACACACGATGATCGAGACGTTCGAGCGGCGTGTCGTCCTCACGGTCGATCCCCAGCGATATCACCTCATAGCCTTGCGCCAACAACGCAATTGCGCTGGCGCGGCCAAGGCCGGTGCCGCCACCGGTAACCACTGCGCGTTTTCGCGTTGCCGTACTCATGACGGATCAAACCCTTTCGCCAGCTTTTCGGAACGCCGGATGGCTTCGGTCAGGCTGGACTGCGTCGGTTGCTGCGACAGGTTACCCAGATGCGGAGCTGTCATGGTCCACTTTGCGATAAAGTCAATCTCGTCAGACGCCGGATCAGCCATGCCGAGATCCTCCAACGACGCAGGCAGGCCGAGTTTGCGATGAAATCCGATCAATTCGCGGATATCGGCGTCGGACCGGCCATCGAATGCCAGTTGCACGAGCGTCGCCCAGGCGACCTGGTTCCCATGGACTGCATTCATCGCGCCTCGCGTCTTGACGAGGCCCCGGGTCAGGGAATGGGCAAGTGACAGACCTCCGTTCTCGAAGCCCAGGCCGCTCATCAGAATGATGGCCTCGACTGTCGCGTCCAGGTCGGCACCGACGCGGCCCGCCTCGCAATCGGCAATGGCGCCCGCCGCGTGAGTGCGCAAGGTTGCATAGCAGCAATCGGCAATAGCCATCCCGGTTCGCAACGGACGGGCGCCGAAAAGCGTAATGCCGGTCCCGTCACGGCATCCCTCCGCTTCGAATTTTTTCGAGATCGCATCACCGATACCGGCGCGAAGAAAGCGCACCGGCGCACCGGCTATGATGGCGGTATCCACGATGACCGCCTCCGGGCTGCGCGCCATTCGGTCGACTGAAATCATGACGTGATCTTCGTCATACATGGCGATAACGGCGCTTGTCGGACTGTCATTGGAGGCAATCGTCGGCACCGTTACCACTGGAATGCCGAGTTTCACCGAGACCGCCTTGGCCGCGTCCAGCGCCTTGCCGCCACCGATTCCTGCAACGATGCCGGGCCGCATATCCTTTGCAATACCGCTTTCCGGTCCGCCAAGCGAAACAACGATGTCATCAACCGCTCGATAGGTGATTTCGCCGGCGAATGGCCGCGTGACCGGCGCCAGACCGGACGCCTCGCAAATGGCGTCAATCCGCCCGCCGAGCAGATCGAGCACGGGGCCATCGATGATTAGAAGCGGCTTGCGACCGAAGGGTCGCAATACCTCTCCCAGCCGATCCAGGGCGTCAACGCCCTGATAGTATCGATGCAACGCGCCGAAAATGCGGATGTCTTGCTGTTGCGTGTTCATATTACCGCCCCTTGCCCGTCAAACGCCGTCCCGGATTGCCCTTTCGAAGCGGGGAAGGTCGACACCGTATTTGGCTTCCAGATATTCCTGCGAACCGCATTCGAAGAATCCGTCAGCGAGACCGATCCTGATCGTCGGCCGAAGGAGGCCTGCATCGTAGAGCGCCTCGGTGACCAACGTCGCGAGCCCCCCGGTCGTCTTGTGGTTCTCGGCCAGGATCAGCCGGTCATGTCGGCGTGCGAAGTCCAGCACGCCTGTGGCATCGAAAGGCTTGATGGTTGAGACGTGAAGAATGCTGACGTCATGCCCTTCTGCGGCCGTGTTGCGCGCGGCATCCAACGCGCGCGCGCTCATATAGCCGGTGGAGATGATACCGATCCTGCCGTCACCGCGGCGCAACTCGCTCGCCTTACCAAATGTGAAGACATAATCCTCAGGCAGTTCAATCGGCACTTTGCCACGCAGGTTACGTACATAGACCGTGCCGGGAATATCGGCCACTGCACGCACCACCTGCCTGAACTCCACTGCATCGCAAGGATCGATGATCGACAGGTCGGCGATACCACGCATCATGTTGATGTCTTCGGTTGCCTGGTGCGTCGCACCGTAACCGTTCATCAGGCCCGGCATACCCGCAAAAATCTTCACGTTTGCCTTCGAATGGGCGCAGGCGATGGCGACAAAATCATAGGCGCGGCGGGTGATGAACACCGAGTAGGTGGTGCAATAAGCGATCTTTCCGACCTTGGCGAGACCGGCGGCCACCATGAGCAGGTTCTGCTCGGCCATACCGACATTAAAGAACCGTTCAGGATGGGCGTCCCGGAAAGGGAGAATATCGCTGTAGCGCCCCATGTCGGCCGTCAGACCGACGATCTCCGGCCGCTCGCGCCCCATCTCTGCCAACGTTTGGCCAAAAGGTGCTGTGATGGTCGCCTTGCCCTCAACCTCGACGATTTCTCCCATGCCACGGGTGCGACCGCCCACAGCGACATCATCAGACATATTCTTTCTCCAGTTCCTCTTTGAGAAAATCCCATTCGTCATCGCGCACCCGCACGAAATGCGCTCTTTCGCGGCTAACCAGAGTGGGAACCCCGAAACCAGGCGTGGTTCTCATGACAATAGCCTTGGGTCGCTCGTTCTTCTCGCGCGCGCCAGCAAGCGCAGCAACCAGCGCATCCATGTCGTTTCCGTTAATTTCAACCGTATCCCAGCCAAAGGCTGTCAGCTTGTCGGCGACCGGCTCGATGGCCACAGTGACCGGACCGTCCGCCTGGATGCCGTTGCAATCGACCAGAGCGACGACATTGTCACATTTGAAGGTCGATGCACCCATCGCCGCTTCCCATGTGGAACCCTCCTGCAACTCGCCGTCTGAGAACTCGCAGAAAATCCGCGCCGACGAACCGTCAAGACGCAGACCGACGGCCATACCGACAGCCTGACCTAAGCCATGACCGAGCGAACCGCCGACAATCTCGACGCCCACCGTTTCATCGAACGTGCTCATCGGCAGGCTGGATCCGTTTAGCCCATAGCTTGGAAGCTCTTCCTTCGCCAGGTAACCGGCCTCTGCCAGAACCGCATACATGGCAATGGAGTAATGACCGGTCGACAGGAGGAAGCGGTCACGGTCGCTCCAATCGGGTCGCGCCGGGTCGTGCCGCAATTCGTAAAAGTAGATCGCGGCAAGACAATCGGCGATGGCCAGGCCTTGAGCGATATAGCCCTCGCCCTTTCCGCTCGCCATGGCCATCATGGTTCGGCGCAGATTGTGTGCATGCGTACGCAGCGCCGTCATGTCCGGCTCCGATGGCGGGTGATTGGAAATGGGCATCTCTATAGCTCCTGATCTTGTCCGTTGCCGTGCTGCCGACCCAGCGTCGCGTGGCAGACGACCCGTTTCACACGTGTCCTTTCAATCGGGAACACGGTTCTTCTGTTCGTTCACGGCGCGCGCAGAATCCGCGCAGATCATCGCGCAATTTACCTTGGCGGCGCGGTGCCCGATACATGAACCTGCCGGCAAGCGGCGCCGTGACCTGTGCTGAACCAATCCGTCCTCCCTGCATTGAGACAAGTGTTGCGCTGCCTCTTGCAATGTCCGCAATCCGGATTTACAGTCCGACTTCCGAACAAATGCATATTTGCGTTTCTTCCTCATTGTGTCAAGTGTCTAATCAGCATCCGATTTGCGCAGTCACAGCTCAGCCGGTAAAGGACCGTATCGACATGGAATCGAAGCCCGAGATGGACCCCAAGAACTACGTGGCATCAGTTGAAAAAGCGCTGAGACTGCTTGAGCTATTTTCCGAGGATTCCCCTCGGCTGAGCCTGCCTGAAATCGTCAAGAGGGCGGGATACAGCCGGACGGCGACCTACCGCCTGCTCAACACGCTGGAGCATCTCGACTGGATTGACCGAAAAGACGGCAAGTACCAGCTCAGTCTTCGCGTCTTTCGCGTAGGCTCAGCCGCAGTGAACGCACTCCAGCTTCGCCAGGAGGCATCGCTTAACATGTCGGAGCTTGCCGCCCGTGTTGGCGAAACGGTCTACCTGCTTGTTCCGGACGGCGACCGCGCGGTCTGCCTGGAACGGGTCGAGGGCAGTTCTGGCGTGCAGATCATGGTGCTGGACGTGGGACGATCACTGCCAATCTTCGCGGGCGGCGGTTCGCTGGCAATCCTCGCTTTACGAGACGATATTCTGGCCAGTCTCGAAACCAGAAAATCGGTCCGCCTGCCCAATGGGTCGGACCTGCTGCTGACCGATCTGCGCAGAATCTGCCAGGAAACCCGTGAACGCGGCTATTCCCGTAGCTTGGAGGACGTGACCCCCGCCGTCGGCGCCTTTGGCGCGCCGATCTTCGACAACCGTGGTCAGGTGATCGCCGCGATCAGCATCGGCGGTCTGTCCCAGACCCTACTGGCAAAGGAGCAGGAAATGGCTGCTGACCTGATGCAGGCTGCCCGGCAGATATCTCACCGGCTCGGCTATGGCGGATGAAAGCGTGAGCGGCCGCAGGGCTTGTGCATGGCCGCGTGAAGCGTTTCAAAGCCCGGGGTACTTACCTTAAAGCCCCCCTCACAACGCAATGGGCAGGTTCACGCAGATGTGTGTGCCGGTCGGGTCGCGGCCCGTCAGCCCGAGCACCGATCTTTCGAGATCGGGCGCTGAAACGACGATGGATGGATCGCTGACGTCCAATTCGTAGCGCAACAGCCGCGCCATGTCTGGCGGTGCGGGCGCAAGATTCTTTCCCGCCCATGTGTTCAGTGCCAGGCGATGGGTATAGGTTCCGCCGGCAGAAAGGTCGGAAAAACCCAGATGGGGCAGCATCAGGTTCTTGCTGAAGCCCAGGCCTTCGAACCAGGCAATGGCCGGCTCCAGGGCCGCCACCTGCAAATGCAGATGCGCCAGAAACGCACCATCGGCAAGCGGTGCATCGGGATTGGCGCCCCTGGCATGGGCCAGCTCCGCCGCGACATCCAGCCGCTCGCGCCCGTTGTGCGCACGGCCATCGGCGTCATAAAGCGAAAAGCCGTGGGACATCTCGCCAAACCGGCCGAAGCGCCAGGGCGTTTCAAAGGTGATTTCTATGCCGAGACCATCCGGATCGGATATATAGATGGACTTGCCCATCAGGTGGTCAACCGGCGCGATGGGAATGCGCCTGGCGGTCAGACGGGCCAGCAGGCGGGAGAACGCCGCCTGATCGGGCACGCCGAGCGCCACATGATACATGCCGAGATGGCGCGGATTGGCAGGCGCGCGGGCACCCGGATGCAGAATGAACAGCGCTCGCTCGCCGGTGCCCAGCGCAATGCCGCCCCCATGGGGCCCCAGGTTGCGCAGGCCAAGGGCTTCTATCCAGAAGCCGGTCGCCCGATCCAGATCGGTGACCTGAAGTTCGATGATCTTCCAGTTCAGGCGTTCCGGCCCGACTGTCTTGTTGGCCTGCTCTGCGGGTTTCAGCGTCTGGCTCTGCATCTATCAACTCCTCTGGTCGCGCCCCGCCGGAAACGGGGCGCGGTTTTTCGATCAGGTGCGCGCCGTGATGGGCGCCTTGCGGGTGCGGCCCCAGATGATGAAGAGCGCCAGTGCAACCAGCAGAAAGTTGAACGGCAAGGGCGCGAATTCGGCCCGCAGGATGTGGAACGGGATCGCCAGCACCTGGATGGCCAGAAGACCGATGGCGGCAAGGCGTGTCAATTCAGGCCGAATGCGCGTTGCTGCCGGCAGGATAAGGCCGATGATGCCTGCAAGCTCTGCCAGGCCGATAAAACGCACCAGCCACATGGGGGCGTTTTCGGCCCAAACGGCGCCCATGGCGCCGAGCTCGGCGGGCGACAGCAAAAGATGCATATAGGCTCCCATGGCGTAGAGACCGGCCAGCGCAACCTGCGCCACCCAAAGGCCGATGTTCCAGCCGGCGCCGACAGCCGGGATCGTCGTTTCATTGGTCATTGTCATCATTCACTCCGTTTGGTGTCCATGTCTGCGACAGGTTGGGTTGATCTGTGAGGCAATTGTTATTACTTTCCTGTAAGCAGATCATCTGCGTAATATTTGATGTTAAATTTCCTGTGAGTGAATGATCGATGGATACACTTCTCAGCCTGCAGGTGTTTGCAGCCGTTGCCGAGCAAAAGAGTTTTGCCCTCGTGGCGGAGCGTCTGGGCCTGTCGCCCGCCATGACCAGCAAACACGTCCAGCATGTGGAGGCGCGCGTCGGTGCGCGGCTGCTGAACCGCAACAGCCGCAATGTCAGCCTGACGGAGGCCGGAACGCGCTATCTGGCCACCGTGCGCCCGCTGCTGGAAGGGCTGGGTGAGGCCGAGGCGCAGCTTTCAGAGACGAGACTGGCGCCGCAGGGCACATTGAAGGCCAGCATGCCGGTGTGGATGGCCAACCCGGCCTTCGCCCGCATTCTTGCCGCCTACCATGCGGAAAACCCCGATGTGACGCTGGATCTCGATCTCAGCGGCCGCATGGTCAATATGGTTGAGGAAGGCGTCGATCTGGCCTTGCGGGTGACGGAGGCACTGGGCGAAGGATTGATCGCGCGCAAATTGGCGGAAGTCGAATTTCCGCTGGTCGCCTCCCCGGCGTTTCTCGAAAAACACGGCCGCCCGGCCGCCAAGGAAGACCTGAACGGAGCGCCGTTTCTGGTCTATACGCCGATGGCCAGCGGCAGCCGCATCCGGTTTGATCGCGGCGCCGACGCCCTTGACCTGCGGTTCACGCCGGTGCTGCTCAGCGGCAATGAGACCCTGATCCAGCTTGCCGCGCGCCAAGGCATGGGCTTTGCCTTCATGCCCCACTGGCTGGTCACCGACGATATTGCAAAGGGCCGGCTCGAACAGGTCCTGCCCGGCGCCCCCTGGCCCAAGGTGCCGCTGCACGCCATCTATCCCGACAGAAGCTACCTGCCCGCCAAAGTGCGCAGTTTCCTGGATTTCCTGGCAGGGCCGAAGGGGTTGGGCTCGATTGCTGGGCTGGGGTAGCTGGGGGGGGGTGTAGATGGGTGGGTTCGTGCAGTACTCGCGCACTCTATCACGGGCATGTTCGTTAATGGATCGCATAACCCGCTCCGCAGTTTCATTCTAGCAGCAATGGGGCTTACACTGTTAAATTGCTGGTCGTCTGTGCGCGGCTTAAAGAATTCTGAATCTTGTGTCGAACTCACTTCCATTCACCAAAATGATCTCCGGCCGGCTTGCTTAAGTACCTACAAATCTATCAAAGTGGCCAAGATACGCACTTTTGGCAGATATACGCGGCAACTCTTCTACCTAAGCGATTTATAATCGGCCTGGAATCAATGAATAACAAGCGAACAATGACACCGGTTTTGAAAGAGCAAATTGCTCTTTGCGCAGCTTTTCCAGAATCGGTAATGTTCCTTGATATCGAAACCACCGGTTTAAGCCATTACTACGACGAAATCACTGTCGTCGGCTGGTCAATGGATGGGAGGACAGAAACCCTAATTCGGGGTGATGATAATGCAAGGCTTTTAGAAGACGCGAGGTCAGCAAAGGTATTGGTGACTTTCAATGGCATTCGATTTGATGCCCGCTTTCTTCGGCAGGAATTCCCCCAAATTTCAATTCCATCAGTTCACATCGACCTCATGTACCTTTGTCGCCGCGTCGGTCTTACAGGTGGACAAAAGGCAATTGAGCAAGAACTGGATCTCAATTTTCGGCAAGAGTTAGAGAATGTCGATGGATTTGCTGCCGTGCTTTTGTGGCACAAATACCTTCGGGGAGATATTGAAGCCCTTTCCACATTGATCAGATATAATCGGGCGGATATTGCGGCGATGGGCGCGATATTTGATAGAGCCCTGGAGCGATTCTTCATGCAACCAGATTTATTTTCCACCCCTATCAACTTTTTGGAGTGGTCAGCGCCCGCTGGGTGGAATAGTTTACCGAAGGGCCTCAAACTCGCTTCGGTTGAATTAACCCATGCACCGCATTTTGACGACATATTTGGGCATACACCTGCAAAAGATGCACGCGTAGTCGGGATTGATTTGACCGGCTCCGAAGCGCGCCCAACAGGTTGGTGTCTGCTTGAGGGTGCCCACGTTAAAACCACCACCATCTCAACTGACGCGGATATTATCACCGCGACTGTGTGTGCGGGGCCTGATCTCGTTTCCATCGATTCACCCCTCTGTTTGCCTGAGGGCCGCATTTCTGTTGAGGACACTGATCCTGGTCGTGATAAGTTTGGCATCATGCGACAGTCGGAGCGCGAACTCAAAAGGCGTGGTATCAATGTTTATCCGTGCCTTTTACCCAGTATGCAAAAATTGACGGCGCGCGGTATCCGTCTTGCTCATATATTTAGAGAAAAGGGTATCCCGGTCATTGAGAGTTACCCAGGTGCGGCGCAGGATATTATGCGTATTCCGCGGAAGGGTGCTGGAGTGGAATGGCTGCAGATCGGACTTAGCGATTTTGGCATTTCCGGCAATTACGAAACGGAAAAGGTCACACATGACGAACTTGATGCTATCACCTCAGCGCTTGTCGGCACATTTCATCTTGCCGGTTTAGCGGAACCACTGGGTACGGAAGCAGAACCACCATTGGTGATTCCCAAGCTCAACAGTGAAACGGGATCATTTGTTGTCGGCGTCAGCGGACCAATAGCAGCTGGCAAGACAACATTTGCTGAAGCTTTGGCCGTGAAAGGCTTTGCCTATACGCGATTCAGCCAGGCGATAGATGATATGCTAACAAGAGACGGATTGGAGCTCAACCGAACCAATCGACAAAAGCGGGGAACAGAGATCAATGAAAGCGGGCGCCAGCGTTGGTTAGCTGAACAGACCATCAAACGGGTGGGCGGCGCCAACCTCATTGTTGTTGATGGATTGAGATTTCCCGAGGACCACGCGTTCTTGGTCGAACATTTTGGTAGTAAATACCTCCATATTTATATAGAGGCTGAAGAGCCTATAAGGCGAGAACGTTACAATGCACGTGCAGGAGATGGTGATTTCAGGGATGCTTCAGCGTCACCGGTAGAAGGCCGCATCAATGAGTTGCGTTCCCTTGCACATGAGGTCTATATGAATCATTCTACACTTAACGAGTTGCAAGTGCACGTTGATGAGTTGATTGACAACATTAGCGGAGAAGTACCATGCCTGTTTCCATCGTAGTCGGCGGTCAATTTGGGTCAGAGGGCAAAGGTAAAATATCTCTTGAGATCGCCCGCCGTTCTATTCGTGACAATATACCAACTACCGTTGTGCGGGTTGGGGGGCCAAACTCGGGGCATACGGGCTATGATAAGTCTGGCAAGAAATTTTCTTTGAGGCAGCTCCCCGCCGGTTGCGTGGATTTGGATGTTGATGTTGTTTTTCCAGCAGGTTCCTACATTGACGTCGACTTATTGTTAGCCGAGATAGAGGAACTTGAATTTCCACTTCAACATCTTAAAATTAGTGAAAATGCACGAATTATCACAAAAGAGCACCGTGAGTGGGAACAAAAAGGAAGGCTGATCCAATCAATTGGCTCCACGGGTTCTGGAGTCGGGGCTGCTGTAATGGCTGATGTTGCAAGAGAAGCAAGCAATTTTGAACTGCGATCAACTTCAGCGCATGAAATACCCCAATTATACAGATACATTTGCAATGCAACCGAACTGTTGCGCAACAAACTGAACCAAAAACACCGCGTGATCATTGAGGGAACTCAAGGGTTTGGGCTTTCCCTATTGGACGGAGGTTACTGGCCAAAGGCGACGTCTCGGTCGACGACCGCAGCAGCTGCTTTGGCCGAAACTGGACTCAGTCCACTAGATGTTGATGACGTCACCCTGGTGTTACGTTCATTTCCAATACGAGTTGCTGGAGATTCGGGGCCATTGGCGAACGAAGTGAGTTGGGATTATGTTGCCTCCCTCACTGGACGCAAAGCGGAAGATATTCAAGAGTATACAACTGTTACAAGAAAACTCCGTCGGATTGGGATGTTTGACCAAAAACTGGTTAGAGTGGCCATAGCGGCAAATCGGCCAAACCGAATTGTCATGAACCATTTGGATTATGTAGGGGACCCATTGGAAATTTATTCTGCAGGCAGTGAATTACGATTGTTTTTGTCGAAAGTGGAAGCGGGCATTGGGAAAAAGATCGATTGGCCTCGCTTCGATGCTTTCAGCAATATTGCAGATGACGCGCGCGTTAAATGAGCGACGAGCCTGCAGCAAGAAAAGAAGAACTTATACTATCGTGTGAAGCGGCAGTTGAGACTGCAACATTATTCACAAAAAGCGGGCCAGATCCTCGAAAAAATATTCCCTACTCGCTATTATCGTCGGAACACATCGAAGAATACGTAAAATTAACCGGAATAATCAGCCCATTTTATTTATATGGAGGAAAAAAATCACGGCTAAAGCACGCTGCATATGAAGGAAGAATTGGAAAAACAGCTTACTATTTTGATGACAATGATAATCTGAATACGCTGCCAGTTATAAATGGCCTAACGATTCCTGCTGAGTCGATCATTTTTGTTGAGTGTGACCTTGAGTTTAGGCTTCCAGAGTTTATAGCGCTGCGATTCAACCTGCAGATCAAGCATGTGCACCGTGGACTACTTTTGGGAACCGGGCCTCTTGTTGATCCTGGTTATTGGGGAAAGCTATGCATTCCACTTCATAACCTCACTGACCAGCCGTACACAATCCCTTTTGATGAAGGACTCATATGGCTAGAATTTACAAAAACTACTTCTGACTTGCAGCCAAAGGATAAGCGCAAAGGCAGACCGCCACTGGATAAAGAGTTTTGGGATATTAGTGAATTCATCGACAAGGCGCGCACGCTTAGCAACGGTGAGAAAGTTCCTATCCGGAGTTCGATCCCAAGTATGGTTGGTGAGTCTGGAAAACACTCTACCGCAGCACTGAAGTCGGCTGGGCAAGCGAGAGAACTGTCTGCCGAGGCGAAGTCAATTGCGGATGAGGCTAAGACAACAGCCGAAAAAGCAAAGAATCGTTTTTCACAAATAGGTATTGTAGGGGGCCTCGCAACCATTGGTACGCTCGCCGCCGTATGGGTTACATTCTTCATCGGAATGATGTCCTATTATAACGCTCTGTCCACCCGAATTGACAGCATAGTTGGCCCATCATCAACGTCGCATAATGATCAGGGGATTCAGCTCATCGGCATCGAAGCTAACGCACAAAAATTGATTGCATTGAAAAAAAACACTGAATCTTCATCAGATATAATAAAACAGGTACTAATTGAGAATGAAAAACTAAAAATCATTTTGGAACAACAATCTGCGCAAATACAACTACTGGAAAAACAACAACCCGAAGCCGTCCCTCCATTGAACAGTCTTGAGCTTCCCACAGTTGCAAAATAGATACGCTGGTGACATTGGCGACTACATCAAGCTCGCACTTTTGCGTCAACTTTCCCCCGGCAAAAAGCTAGGCATTGCTTGGTATCTATACCCTGACGAAGGGCATAATGCCGATGGCAGGCATACTAGTTATCTGTCAGATCCTGACAAATGGCGGTAAACGGTGCGCCGATCACACGTTGTGTGTGTAGTTCCATGGCAACAACTGGTC
>JARGOC010000058.1 GCA_029212365.1 Roseovarius sp. | reverse complement strand
ATCGAAGCCAATTTGCAAATCGGACCAACCGATCTGGGCATGGTGCGCCTGTTCATTCTGGCTGATGGGATTGAGATCCCGATGGATTTCTCGCCCGAAGAGGCCGACGAGATCGCCGAGGAAATCAAACTTGCCGCCACCGCAGCTCGCAAGGTCAAGCCGGGCCGCAAGTAACCCGCTCAAACGCTCCTAAGCCAGAGGTGGTCCTGGTTTTTCGACCAGTTTTATGCCGCGCAGCGCTCGGGCATGGTTTTCATATCACGCGGCAAGTTTTGTGTTTGGTTTTCGATTAGCATAAACCTCGTCCGGGGTCATCAAACCGTGGGATGAGTGTGGGCGCGCTTCATTGTAATAGGCGATCCAGGCGTCGATCCCTTGGCGCGCGTGCAAGCCAGTTTCGAAGGCGTTCAAGAAGACACATTCGTATTTCAGCGATCGCCACAGCCGTTCGATCATGCGGTTGTCGATCCATCGGCCACGCCCGTCCATCGAAATCTTCACCTTGGCATCTTTCAAAACATCGGTGAAATCGGTGCTGGTGAACTGGCTGCCTTGGTCCGAATTGAAGATCTCGGGCGGGCCATAGGTGGCAAGGGCCTCTTTCAAAACCTCGATACAGAACCCTGCGTCCAAGGTATTGGACAGACGCCAGCTCAGCACCTTGCGGCTGTGCCAGTCCATGATGGCGACCAGATACAAAAACCCGCGCTGCATCTTGATATAGGTGATGTCGGTGCACCAGACTTGGTTGGGGCGGGTGATGGCCAAGCCCTTGAGCAAGTACGGATAAATCTTGTGTTCGTGGTTTTTCTGGCTGGTCTTGGGTTCTTGGTAGATCGGCACCAAACGCATGAGCCGCATCAGCCGCCTCACACGATGGCGGCCGCATTTGTGACCCTCTCTTTGCATATGACGCGCCATCTGCCGCGAACCGTACCATGGGGTTTTTAGGAATTGCGCGTCGTTGAGCGCCATGAACTTGAGGTTTTCGGCGCTTTCCCCGCGCGGAACGTGTCAACGACTTTGAGACAGTGGCCTTTGGAATTTAGGCTTGGGTTTCTTCGGTTGGTTTTGGTGGATTGATCCAGACAGCGGTCGGGATTTGAGGCGGTTTTGGTTGTTTGTGTACGAAGCGTTCGGGCGTGGTGAGGTATGCCGCGTCGAGTGTTGCTTGTCGTGCGGCGTAGATTTCTTGGGCCTGTCCAAAATGAATCTGGTCGGGTGTCATTAGGCCGATCCCAGCGTGATGATGGTCTTGATTATACCATGCAAAGAACCTGCGGCAGAACGCACGGGCCTGTTCGATCGTTTCAAAGTGTTTGGGGAACTCTGGCTGATATTTCAGTGTTTTGAAGTGGGCTTCGGAGAACGGGTTGTCGTTTGAGGTGTGGGGCCGACTGTGGGATTTGAGCACACCAAGATCAACCAGCATCAGGGCTGTCGTCTTTGCCTTCATGGGCCCACCGCGATCTGCATGCAATGTCAGTTGATCGCGTGGGACCTCGTGTTTTTCCATCGCGTCGATGAACAGCTCTTTGAACTGGCTGGCGCTCTCCGCGTGCTCGACGCGCCAGCCAACAACGCGGCGGCTGAAGATGTCGAGGATGACATAGAGATAGAAGTAGGACCATTTCACCGGGCCCATCAGCTTGGTGATGTCCCAAGACCAGACCTGATTGGGGGCTTCAGCTAGAAGTTCTGGCTTTTGATAGACGGGGTGTGTGCGCTGTCGGCGGCGCTCGACCACTTCTCCCTGAGCGGCCAATATCCGATACATCGTGCGGATCGAACACAGATAGGTGCCTTCATCCAGCAAGGTGGCAAAGACCTCAGTGGGCGTCTGATCCGCAAAGCGGGGTTCGCGCAGATGGTGCAGCACCTGGTCCCGTTCCCTTTCAGGCAAGGCCCGCGAAGAAGGTGGTCTTGCCTTGCGCAGAGGTGGCGGGGCCGTCAGTGCCGCGCGGTGTCGAAGAACGCTTGCACGGGACAAGGACAGCGCGGAGCAAACGGCGGAGGTAAGACCGCTGCCGGGGGGCAAAGCAATCGCGGTGGCCATCATGATTTGCCGCCGCACTCTTGCGTCTGCTCCATCTCGTCCAGAAGTGCCGCCACTTTTTTTTGGATTGCAATGATAGCTTCCGCCTGATCCAGGCGACGCCGCAACGCTGCAACTTCACGGTTGGCCTTGGACAGCTCAGCTTGCAGTGGATTGTTAGGCGACTTTTTCGGGCCACGATGACGCGGCTGCAATGCACCCAATGTGCCGGCCGCGCGCGCCCTACGCCAATCCGTCAGTGCCGAGGAATAAAGCCCCTCCCGCCGTAGAATGGCGGAAACACCGCCGGTGTCTGCAGCATGATCCGTCTCATCCAGAATGCGCAGTTTATATTTGGCTGTGAAGCTGCGCCGCTTCGGTGTGCTTGTCAGTTCGGCCGTGGGAACCACTGGCGCTGAGACAACGCGGGCGGGCAATGTCGTGGACAAAACACCGTCAGATCCAGCATCCGGCGAAAGTGGTGTCTGTGAAGGCATAACCATGGGTTCGTTCTCCTGCGCCCTCAAGTGTAAACTTTAGCCAGTCAGTTGTCTCACGCTTATTGGCACGGAGGGTGGCCCCATCCACGATGAACAAGTAGCAGCCCGCGGGGTTCACTCCACGCTCGATCAGGTTGTCGAGCAAGGCTTGCACCGTTGCTGCGTTCTCGGTCGCCCCCTCGACGACACCCAAAGGGTGCTTTTGCCCGGAAGCCTCAATCCCGATAGCGCCAAGCATCAGAAGATGATCGTCCAGATGCACCCCGTCGATCTGGATGGCGACCAGATCCAGCTCCGACAGATCGGAGGCCATCCATGCGTCGAGTTTGGCCTGCGTCAGCGCCTTGAACCGCCGGGAGACCGCAGACTTGGATAGGCCGCTGCCCGCCTCCGCAGAGATGCCCGCTTCCGGTAGTCGCACAGCGCGGCCGAACTTGCGCGTCGCCATGTTCATCACCATCAGATTCACGGCCCATTGGTCGAGATACCCGCCAGCAGATATCTCTTCCCAACTTGGGAGGGCCATTTCCTTGCCCGTCGCCTTGCTGCGCACGCGCGGGCGATCGACCTCGACCTTGCCGCCGTGAAACCCCGCTTGGGATTTCGTGTGACCCCAACGGTAACCGGGTTTATCAGGACAATGCTCGTAGCGATCACCCGCCAATCGGGCCACGTCTTCGTTCATCATCTGCGTCAGGCTTTCGATGCCCGCCATCAGGCAGAACTGCTCAAAACTCGCCGCCAGGGCGCCATAAGCGTCCTCGACAAGCGACGGCCCGACAGGTGCGGTGGCCAGGGCGCTGGCAGATGTGGTAGTCGTCTTCATGGTGTTGCTTCCTTTCTTGGTTTGAACACCCCGAGCCTATGGCTCAGGGGAAGCAACGCCACCCTTTTTCAAAGTTTCAACACCGGCCGGGACATCCCCGCTCCCAGCAGCGCGCCCCCGGCAAATTGTCCCCGCAGGCTTTGGCCATCAAGGTCGTTCATCCCAGCATCGGCGC
>JARGOC010000006.1 GCA_029212365.1 Roseovarius sp. | reverse complement strand
CGCCCGAGGAACTGCGCAATCCCCGCCTGTTAGAAAAAATAGAATGGGAACTGGACCGTTTCAACCTGACCCCTGATCGGCTGGTTGTGGAAATTCTGGAAACCGTCGTGGCCACGTCGCCGGATGACACGATTGCACGCAATATCAATGGTATGTCCGCGCTCGGCTGTCAGATAGATCTGGATGATTTTGGCACGGGTCATGCGTCAATTTCCTCTATCCGCCGGTTCGCTGTTCAACGGTTGAAAATTGACCGGTCTTTCGTAATGAAAGTCGATCAAGACCCTGAACAACAACGCATGGTCTCGGCTATTTTGCTGATGGCCGAACGGCTGGGGCTGGATACGTTGGCCGAAGGTGTAGAGACCGCCGGGGAACATACCATGCTGGCACAGCTTGGATGCGGGCATGTGCAGGGCTTTGGTTTGGGCCGTCCAATGCCGTTTGATAAAACGGCCTCCTGGATCAAAAGCTATTCCACTAAGTTAAAGGTTCCTCCTATCATTGGCCGAAAAACGGGATAACGCTGCATTTGCCAACGATATGCGGCAGGATTCGCTCCCTGCCCCCTTGACCTTTTGGTCCGCACTCTGTTGAACCCCCTGAACACCGAATAACAACAGAAATGGCCATCCCCGATGGACGATCAGAATAAAAACCTCATTCTTGCGACCGCGCTCAGCTTTATTGTGATCCTCATCTGGTTCGTGATGTTCCCGCCACCCGCGCCCACGCCCCCCGACGCCGCCGCGATTGAGACCCAACCACTGTCAGAAATGGCAGAATCGGATGTGGCCATCACACCACCATCAACCGGCAGCGCAGGTGCAGTTGAAACCGTAGATGCCGAAGCGGTTGCAGACGCGCCACGTGTTTTGATCGACACGCCCAGCCTGCAAGGCTCCATCTCGCTCCAAGGTGGGCGGATCGACCAACTGTCGCTGAAAAAATACCACGACACGATCGAACCGGACTCCGATATCGTGAAACTGCTATCGCCCGTCGGCACCGACGAACCTTACTATGCATTGTTCGGCTGGGCCCCCGGCGCGGGTGTGGCCCCTGAACAAGTGCCCAACCCCAACACTGAGTGGCAGGTAGAAAAGGGCGAGACCCTGACACCAGATACCCCTGTTACCCTGGTCTGGGACAATGGTGCCGGGCTGACGTTCCGACGGACGCTCAGCGTCGATGAGGATTTCATGTTTTCGGTCACCCAAAGTGTGCAAAACGCTGGTGACACAACCGCCGCGCTTGCCCCCTATGGCATATTGGCGCGCCACGGTATTCCTGCGGATGTGAAGAACTTCTTCATCCTGCACGAAGGCGCCATTCATATGATCGACGGCGTGCGCACCGAAACCAAGTATTCCAAAATCAGTTCAGCATCGGACCACGAAACCAACATCGCCGAAGGCGAAGGCTGGACTGGCTTCACCGATCACTATTGGATGACAACGTTGATCCCGAGCGATGGAACCGGCCTGAAAATCAGCACCTTCAACGACACCCGGCGCGACATATATCAAACCACCGCGCGCCAGGCGACTGTGAGTCTGGCCCCCGGGCAATCACACGAGGCCTCGACCCGGTTGTTTGCAGGGGCCAAAGAATGGGAAACCATCCGCCGCTACCAGAACGAAGACAACGTGCCTGAGTTCCTGAACTCGATCGACTGGGGCTGGTTCTTTTTCCTGACAAAACCGATCTTTGCCGTGCTGCACTATCTGAATGCGCTGATCGGCAATATGGGCTGGGCGATCATCGGCCTGACCCTGCTGATCAAAGCGCTCCTGATGCCGCTGGCGTATAAATCCTATGTCTCCATGGCGAAGATGAAAGAGCTTCAGCCACAGATGGAGAAGATCAAGGAAAGCGCCGGTGATGACCGCCAGAAACAGCAACAGGAAATGATGGCGCTCTACAAAAGAGAAAAGGTGAACCCGGCCTCGGGGTGTTTGCCGATTCTGATGCAAATTCCGATCTTCTTCTCGCTCTACAAGGTGATCTTCGTCACCCTTGAGCTGCGCCACGCGCCGTGGATCGGCTGGATCAAAGACCTCTCGGCGCCTGACCCGTCGTCGTTGTTTAATCTCTGGGGTATCTTCCCTTGGGACGCACCTGAATCCGGCTCGGTCATGGCGCTGATTTTCATCGGGATCATGCCACTAATGTTGGGTGTTTCGATGTGGCTGCAGCAAAGGCTGAACCCGGCGCCAACTGATCCGACGCAAAAGATGATCTTTGCCTGGATGCCTTGGGTGTTCATGTTCATGTTGGGCAGCTTTGCCTCTGGCCTGGTGCTGTATTGGATTGCCAACAACACGATCACATTTAGCCAGCAGTATCTGATTATGCGCAGCCAGGGGTATAAACCTGATGTGTTTGGCAACATCAAAAGCAGCTTCAAACGCGCGCCCAAACCGGACAAAGACTGATGGCACAGGTCCGTGCCCTCTGGCGGCATCCAATCAAAGGACATGGACGCGAGGCCCTAAGCACGATTGAGCTGACCGAAGGTCAGACCGTTCCCTGGGATCGGCGCTGGGCTATTGCGCATGAGGCCACCAAATCGGATGGCACCGCCTGGGCACCCTGCGCCAACTATTCGCGCGGCTCCAAAGTGCCGGCTTTGATGGCGATCACCACTGTTTCAGATATTGAGGCGGGCACTGTCACCCTCAGCCATCCTGACAGGCCTGACCTGACCTTTGCCCCTGATACCGAGGCCCATATTTTTCTGGATTGGGTGCGCCCATTGATGCCAGCCAACCGCGCTCAGTCGGTGGGCATTCACCGCGCGCCGGACCGCGGCATGACGGATACGGACTATGCCACCGTCAGCCTGATCAACCTCAATTCCAACGCTGATCTGGCTGCACGAATGGATGCCGACGTTTCACCGGAACGCTGGCGCTGTAACATCCATTTTGATGGGGTCGACGCCTGGGAAGAGCTCAACTGGGTTGGCAAAACCCTTTCGATAGGTGGCGCACAGCTTACCGTGCACGAACCGATCGAGCGCTGCATGGCCACCACTGCGAACCCCGACACCGGCCTGCGCGATCTGGATACGCTTGGCACGCTGAATGCGGATTTTGGCCATCAGGATTTTGGCATTTATGCGGTGGTGACGCGCTCAGGTCATATTGCACTCAATGATGAGGTAATCCTGCTATGAACAACCTCCCCTTTCCCATGGCCGACGCGCCCGAACCTGAAACAGCCGAGGCCGCGCGCAAGCTGTTTGCTGGTCCGGTCGAGTTTCTCAAAGGTGTCGTCGCCATGTCTGGTCTGCCCCCTGGCGATCGGCTCGAAGTCTGCTTTGCCGGGCGCTCAAACGTGGGTAAATCCAGCCTGATCAACGCCATCACCGGGCGCAAAGCGATCGCGCGGGCCTCCAATACACCGGGGCGCACACAGGAGATTAACTTTTTCACTCTGGGTGATGAACGCTATTTGGTGGATTTGCCCGGCTATGGTTATGCCAATGCGCCGGTGGACGTGGTCGAAAAATGGCAACGCCTGTTAAAGCAGTATCTGTCTGGCCGCCAAAATCTGCGCCGCGCTTTTGTGTTGATTGATGCCCGTCACGGGGTCAAGGCCGTGGACGAAGAGATCATGAGCCTGCTCGACAGTGCTGCGGTGACTTTTCAGGTCGTGTTAACCAAAGCTGACAAAATCAACGCCGCCACGCTGGACAAGACCCTGGCCATCACCCGCGAGCGTTTGCGCACGCATCCGGCGGCTTTTCCTGAGATGATCCTGACCTCATCGGAAAAGGGTGATGGCATCCCCACTTTACGCGCCACCATCGCCACGCTGGAATAGAGCGTCAGCCTTGCACCTCAGCGCGCTTTCGGAATACTTGCCCCAGCCGAGGGAATAAAGATGAAGAAACAAGTCATGAACCGCGATTGGATTGCCACCGCCCGCACCCTTTCTGAAGCGCTGCCCTACCTGCAGCGCTATGATGGTGCGGTTGTCGTCATCAAATTTGGCGGTCATGCCATGGGTGATGATGGCGCGATGGATACATTCGCGCGGGACATGGTGCTGTTGCGTCAGGTTGGGGTGAACCCGGTGATCGTGCATGGCGGCGGGCCAATGATCAACCAGATGCTGGACAAGCTGGACATCCAATCGGAATTTGTGAACGGCAAACGGGTGACAGATGAGGCCACGATGGAAGTGGTTGAAATGGTTTTGTCGGGCCGTGTGAACAAACGTATCGTGCAAGCCATCAACGATCAGGGTGGCAAGGCGGTGGGCCTCTCGGGCAAAGACGCCAAGCTGATGACCTGCACGCCAACCGATCCTGAACTGGGCCTTGTTGGCACGCCATCTGAGGTAGACCCCGGCATTTTGCACACGCTGTTCCGCGATGATGCAATCCCGGTGATTGCCCCCCTAGGTGCAGGCAAAGCGGGCGAGACCTATAACATCAATGGTGATACTGCTGCCGGGGCCATCGCCGCTGCCCTGAAGGCTGACCGGCTGTTATTGCTGACCGACATCGACGGCGTGCGCAATGCTGCGGGCGATGTGGTGACCGAGCTTAGCGCAGATCAGATCCGTGCGATGACTGCGGATGGTACGATCGCCGGCGGCATGATCCCAAAGACAGAGACCTGCCTGACCGCCATTCAAGGTGGTGTGCGGGCGGCTGTCATCCTTGATGGGCGCGCTCCCAATGCCTGCCTGCTAGAGCTGTTCACGGATCACGGGGCAGGATCAATTATCCGCGCCTGATCACATTCGTTCAGGGGGATTGCGCGGGGGGATTGCGTGGCGGCGCATTTGGATTAGGTTCGCTCTTATGGAACACGAAACCCTCATCCGCCTCAGCGTTTTTGTTGGCCTCTTTGGCCTCTTTGCCGTGGTTGAGGCCTGCGCGCCGCGCCGTGTGCGCACCCAACCCCGCCAGACCCGTTGGTTTACCAATTGGGCCATCATCATTTTGGACGCACTGACCCTGCGATTGCTGGCACTTGTGATCCCGCTGCTGGCTGTTGGCGCTGCAGTAGACGCCGCGCAAAACGGCTGGGGCCTGATGAATATGATCACCTTGCCGCTGTGGATCACTGTTCCGTTTAGCATTCTGATCTTTGATTTTGCCATCTGGGCACAGCATCTGATCACCCATAAAATACCGATTTTGTGGCGTATCCACCGCGTCCATCATGCGGACCGCGATATCGATGTGACAACGGCCATTCGGTTTCATCCGGTTGAAATTGCCCTGTCGATGCTGCTGAAAATCGGATTGGTTTACCTGCTCGGCCCGCCCGCGCTGGGGATCATCCTGTTTGAGATCATGCTGAACGGAACTGCGATGTTTAATCATGCAAATATCCGTATCCCTTTGAAGGTGGACGCTATTTTGAGGAAATTTCTGGTGACACCCGACATGCACCGAGTGCATCATTCGGTGCATCGGTACGAACATGACAGCAATTATGGCTTTGCCTTATCACTATGGGATCGACTGTTTGGCACTTACATCGCACACCCCGAAAAGGGGCATGAAAACATGACAATCGGTCTGGAATGGCAGGATGATCGCCCGTCAAAACTGGGGTGGGCACTGACATTACCGTTCAAACGCAAATGAAGCTGGAGCATGTTGAGGCCGCTGCAAACCAAAGCTGGTTAACCGTTGTGGGTGCCTTACATCCAAAGCCTACAGATGGCCTGTCTGACGTGGTGAAGACTCTGGTTCTTCTCGGCCCATTTGAGCCGGGGTTCTGGGATCATTTTACAACCTCAACCGAATACACTGATGAACAGCCAGACCCATTAGACAGATGGTCGGATAGGGTGATCTCCACATTGGCCAACACCCTGAATGCAAACCCATACTTTCCATTCGGAGGCCCGCCGTTTCAGCCCTTTATCCGCTGGGCCCAATCCAGCGGCAGGGCGCATCTGTCACCGGTGGGTTTGCTGGTGCACGACCACGCAGGAATGATGGTGTCATATCGCGGGGCGCTGGGATTTGCCACACAGATGGACCTGCCCGAAACCGCGCCAAGCCCTTGCCTTAGCTGTGAAAAACAGCCCTGCAAAACGGCTTGCCCGGTGGATGCCTTTGCAGATGGCGGCTATGATGTGGCGGCGTGCAAAGCCGACCTCGACACACCAGAAAACACCTGCTTGTCAAAAGGTTGCGCGGCACGTCGTGCATGCCCAATCAGCCAAGCCTATGGCCGGATCGAGCCCCAATCCGCCTTTCATATGGAGGCCTTTCGATGACGAAACGATTGATCCTGATGCGCCATGCCAAATCTGATTGGGATGACCCGTTGCTGGGTGATCACGACCGGCAGATAAATGGCCGGGGACGTGTATCTGCTCAAGCGGTGGGAAGCTGGTTGAAAGCCAAGAAAATGACGCCTGATCAGGGGCTTATTTCCTCGGCTACACGCACAAGAGAGACCTTTGCGCGATTAGGGATCACCTGTGATGCCACGTTTTTGAATGAGCTGTATCTTGCCGGGGCACATCAGATGCTAACCACCCTGAAAGGGGCGAAGGGCGCTTGTGTGCTGATGCTTGGACACAACCCCGGCATCGCTGAATTTGCCGAAAGCTTACTGGCACATCCCCCCGAGCACGCGAGATTTTTTGACTATCCTACATGCGCCACTTTGGTGGCTGATTTTGAGATCGACAGCTGGGCAGACCTATCGCCGGGTACTGGCACAGCCAAGGGATTTGTCATCCCACGCGAATTGACCGGTTAACTCCTTACACTGCGTATAAGATGACCCTCTTCTCAGGGCCAACACAGCTGGGTCGGTTGAACAATCTGCGTGTAATGTGTATCCAATTTCAATCTGATCTGGAGATTTTATGCCCCGCGCATAACGAGCCTTCCTGGGCTCAACCGCATATCTGAAGACCGCGCAGCCAGCCCCCTTGGGCAATGGCGTCGGAAGATATGCCCATCTCAAAATTCAATATACTTGAAGGATACTCTGACAATGATCAGACCCTATGTAATGGGCGACAAACCAGCCGTCCTATCTATCTGGCGCGAGACAAGCGCCTTGGCACATCCGTTCCTAACTGCGGATTTCACTGATATGGCCGAAGCCATGATCGCAGACGTCTTTTTGGACATGGCGGACACATGGATCACCGAAGGCCCGAACGGGCCGGTGGGCTTTGTTGCGTTGATCGGAAATGAAGTTGGTGGGCTATTCGTACTCCCCGCACATCATGGCAAGGGCTATGGTCGGGCAATGATGGACCTCGCTGTAACGCAGGTTGGCGCATTGGAATTGGACGTGTTTAGCCTGAACATGATTGGACGGAAGTTTTACCAGCGGTATGGCTTTCAGGAAGGCGAAGAGAGGTTGGATGAACAATCTGGCCAGCGTGTTTTAAGGCTTCGCCTGCCAGCCACCTAGAAAATAAAAAGCCCCGCCACTATACGGCGGGGCTTTGAATACCCGTAGGATATTTTGTACGGCCTAGTGACCCAGGATTTGGCTGAGGAACAGCTTGGTGCGGTCAGATTGTGGGTTGTTGAAGAACTCTTCGGGTTCGTTCTGCTCAACAATCTGGCCTTGGTCCATAAAGATCACGCGGTTGGCAACCTGACGGGCGAAGCCCATCTCGTGGGTCACACACAGCATGGTCATGCCTTCTTCGGCCAGCTCGATCATGGTGTCGAGCACCTCTTTGATCATCTCAGGGTCAAGCGCCGAAGTTGGTTCATCAAACAGCATGATGCGTGGCTTCATACACAGCGAACGGGCAATCGCCACACGCTGCTGTTGACCACCCGATAGCTGACCGGGGAACTTGTCGGCCTGCTCGGGGATTTTTACCTTTTCAAGGAAATGCATCGCCGTTGCTTCGGCCTCTTTGCGCGGTGTTTTGCGCACCCAGATAGGCGCCAGAGTGCAGTTTTCCAGAATGGTCAGATGCGGAAACAGATTGAAGTGCTGAAAGCACATGCCAACCTCAGAGCGGATTTTATCGATGTTCTTGAGGTCATTCGACAACACCGTACCATCCACCGTGATGGAGCCTTGTTGGTGTTCCTCCAGCGCATTGATACAGCGGATCAGCGTGGATTTCCCCGACCCAGACGGGCCGGCGATAACGATCCTCTCGCCCTGATAGACGGTCAGATCAATATCCTTCAGGACGTGGAAAGACCCGTACCATTTGTTCATGTTGTTGATTTCAATCGCGACCTGGTCGCTTACCGCCATTTTGGAGCGGTCGATTTCGCGGTTTGTAGCAAGATCAGCCATATGTGTGACCCTTTCGTATTATGTTGC
The DNA here is from genome assembly GCA_029212365.1 of Roseovarius sp. Lineage (GTDB taxonomy): Bacteria > Pseudomonadota > Alphaproteobacteria > Rhodobacterales > Rhodobacteraceae > Roseovarius. The sequence goes on along the minus strand of JARGOC010000006.1, from coordinate 177,615 downwards.
GTAGGGTTCGCGCCGGGCCCGCGAGGGGGTGCACCGGCGCAAAACGCTCAATCAGTGGCCCGTTTTCAGCTTGCGCTCGAGGTACATCGAATAGCGCGACATGCTGAAGCAGAAGACGAAGAACATGAAGGCGATGAAGCCATACAGCTCCCACACGACGCCGTTCCATGCCGTGTCGGCGCGGATGGCCGTGCTGAGACCAATCGGATCCAAAAGACCGATGATCGACACCAGCGTGGTATCCTTGAAAAGCCCGATGAAGTTTCCGACAATGCCGGGGATCGAGATTTTCAATGCCTGAGGCATGATGATCAGACGCTGTGACTGCCAGTAGTTCAGGCCCAGGCTGTCTGCGCCCTCATATTGACCCGTGGGCAACGCCGCGAGGCCCCCCCTGATGGTCTCGGCCATATAGGCAGACGAGAACAGGGTCGCCATGATGATCACGCGCAGGATAATGTCAAAATTCGTGCCGGGTGGCAGGAAGATATTGAGCAACGTCGAGGCGACGAACAGCAAGGTGATCAGGGGCACACCACGGATGAACTCGATAAAGCCCACGCAGATGTATTTGACCAGTGGCAGGTCCGACTGACGCCCGAGCGCCAACACGATACCGATGGGCAAAGAGAACCCGATGGCCACCACACCGATGGTGATCGACAACAAGAAGCCACCGAAGTTCCGGCTTTGCACGGGTTCGAAGCCAAAAGGCATGATCGAAGACAATGCGCCCGCGATTGGCCCCATCAGCAGCATCCACCAGATGATGGCGGCCACCAAACCGGCAATCATCGCCAGTGCTTCGCTCATCGCGGCTGCAACCGCTTTGTAGACAAAGTATGCGATGATAAAGCCCACCAAAGCACCCAGCGGTGACCAGACGGTTCCGCCCCACAGCAACCAAGGCATAAGGAACGGAAAGATCGCTGTGAACCAGATCAGCTTTTTGGGTGTGTGCTCAGCGAATAGGATCGGCGCCAGCGCCAGTGCCAACATAAAGAAGGTCACGACAGGGCGCCAATATTCCGATGAGGGATAAAAGCCGAACATCAGCTGAACCCAGCGATCCCGGATAACCCCCCAACATGCACCGCCCAAATGGCCTTCACGGCCCAGGTCATGCAGGATGCTGCGACACTCGGTCAAGGACACAGCGTTCCATGTTGGAGACAGCAGCCAGGGCACAAGACTTCCCAGCACCAACAGCACAAACGCCAGTGCAATCAGTGTCAGGATAGAGTTGAGCGCACTTGAGAAAAGGTTTGCGCGCATCCAACCAATGATACCAACGGCTGTTGCCGGTGGCGCCCTTTCAGGCAGCATTTCAGTTCGTACAAAAGAGACATCTGCCATTTTACCGCTCCACCAGTTTGACGCGTTCGTTGTACCAGTTCATGACCAGCGAAATCGAAAGCGAGATGATAAGATAGGTCAGCATCAAGAGCAGGAGAGTTTCCAGCTCGCGGCCTGTTTGGTTCAGGGTGATGCCGCCAAGAGTGCCTGTGATATCCATATACCCAACGGCAATGGCCAAAGACGAGTTCTTGGTCAGGTTCAGATATTGTGAGATCAGCGGCGGAATGATGATCCGCAGCGCCTGTGGCAGCACCACAAGGTTCATGATCTTGCCCGGACGCAGGCCCAAAGCACCTGCTGCTTCGGTCTGACCATGGCTGATGGCAAGGATACCACCACGCACGACCTCGGCGATAAACGAAGCCGTGTAGAGCGACAAAGCCAGCCAAAGCGCAATCAGAGAGTTGCGCATATGGGTGCCACCCTTGAAGTTAAATCCCTTCAGTTCCGGGTAGCCCAGATGGAAGCCCAGCGCGACCAGCACGATGATGATTGGCACAGCCACCACACCAAGGCGCAAATACCAGGTTGTCGGGCGCTCACCCGTCGTCTCTTGGATTTTGTCGGCCCGATGTTTGATCTGGCGCGATACGTAAATCCCACCAATAAGGACCGCCAGCAAAACCAGAAGATCAATACTGATGTTGAAGTTCAGCGATGACTGACCAAACAGATGCACATCCCCAAGGCTGCGCGAGAACAGCGGCTCGGGCGTATAGATGCCACGGTTGGTGATGGCCACCGTATCCCCAAGGATCATGGATGCAGTGGGTTCATCGCCTTTGAATTCTCTTGGTGAGGGCAGCGTTTCGATCATTATGGCCATCGCCAGAACGATCCACAAAAGCACCGGCACGTTGCGGAACATTTCCACATAGATCGTCATGATCTTGGCCACGATCCAGTTCTTCGACAGGCGCAGCACGCCCACTACAACCCCGATTATGGTGGCAAGGGCACAGCCCATGACCGCCACAAGAAGCGTGTTCAACAGACCAACAAAAGCCGCCCGCAAATGGGTGCTCTGAGAGGTGTAATCAATCAGGCGCTGGTTGATGTCATAGCCCGCTGGTTCAGTCATGAACCGAAAAGAAGGCTCTTTGCCAAGATCCGAAAGGTTCTGAGCGGTGTTGTTCACCAGCCAACCGATCAAGGTCAAAAACCCGATAAGTGCGATGATCTGAAAGGTGATCGACCGATACCGCGTATCGTAGATCAGCATGGATAGCCGGAACGACTCCGTAGGAGGGTCGGTGAGTGTGGTCATCTGGGATGTTCCCCGTTGTTCAGCCCGTTCTGATTTTTATGTAGGTGCGATGGATTGCACCCCTGGGCCGTATTATTGTCATCCGTATAAGCGAAAAGGGCGCGGTGTTACCCGCGCCCTTTTGCATGTTTTTAGCGGAATGGAGGCGAGTAGAGCAGGCCGCCATTTGTCCACTGAGCGTTCAGGCCACGGGCCAGACCGATCGGTGTGTTTTCACCAATGTTCTTTTCGAACAGCTCACCGTAGTTGCCACCAACTGCGATCGCATTCATCGCCCAGCCAGCGTCAAGGCCAAGCATCTCGCCCAGGTTACCTTCGGTACCCAGCAGACGGTTGATCTCAGGATTGTCACCAGCGGCTGCTGACATATCACCGATGTTGGCGCTTGTGACACCCAGCTCTTCGGCAGAGATCAGTGCGTTAAGTGTCCAACGTACCACGTCGCCCCATTCGTTGTCGCCGTGGCGAACAAGCGGGCCAAGTGGCTCTTTCGAGATGATCTCGGGCAGAACAACGTGATCGGCAGGGTTTTCAAACGCAGCGCGTGTGGCCGCAAGACCTGACGCGTCGGTGGTGTATGCATCACATGCACCGGCCAGATACTGTTGCTGACCTTCAGCGTTGGTTTCAATCGGAACCGGCTCATAGCTGATGTTGTTGGACCGGAAGAAATCCGCCAGGTTCAGCTCGGTTGTGGTACCGGTTTGAATGCAGACAGTCGCGCCGTCCAGATCCTTGGCTGAGCTAACGCCCAGTTCTTTGGGGACCAGAAAGCCTTGGCCGTCATAATAGTTCACACCAACGAAATCGAACTTCAGGTCGACGTCGCGGCTGAAGGTCCATGTGGTGTTACGCGCCAGCATGTCGATTTCACCCGACGCCAGAGCGGTAAAGCGGGTTTTGCCGGTTGTTGGTACGAATTCGACGGCGTTGCTATCTCCCAGAACAGCAGCAGCGACAGCACGGCATACGCCGACGTCAAAGCCGTTCCAAACACCGTTCGCGTCCGGGGCGGCAAAGCCGACCAGGCCGGTGGTCACACCACAGTTCAGCTTGCCGCGTGCTTTAACGTCATCCAACGTGCCAGCAGCTGCAATACCGGCCGCCAGGCCAGCGACAGTGAGCGTGCCAAAAAATACGGTTTTTTTCATTTTTACCTCTTCCTGATTGTCCACCCTTTCAAGGGCGGTTCATTTGGTCCTTTGCGGACCAGGGCGATACTCTGGCTAGGGAGTGAGTTTTTTGTTTTTCCCGCCAGTGCGCGCCAAATTGTGGAGATTCATCAATAAAGGTCAACCCCAAGGTCACGAAAATTGATGAACAGCCGATCATGTTTACGTTTGGGAATGATATATTCCCGTGAATTAACCCTGCCGCGAAAGATCATGAAAGGATTTGGCGTGCAAAAAGTCAGATTCTTTCTTGGCCGCGGTTTCAACCGCCTCTTCATCCACGCCCCACTGCTCTTCTTGCCATGCTTCATCCACCCGACTAAGCGCCCAAAGCTGGGCGGCCGGATGCAGATCATGCAGCGCGGCAAGGCCAATAACCAAAGACCCGGACATTCCAACCAGATCATGAAACGCCGTGAGGGCAAAGGCATCAAGGCGATGCACTTCGTCTGACAAAACCTGCAAAACAAGCGCATCTTGGGGGCGATGAATGACACCGGAAACCGGTGACAGCTGCACATCATACTGCTGCCCTATCCACTTGAGCAGGGGATCCCAGGCGGCAGCCTGGCGTGCGACCAGTTCCACCGGCGAATCAGCGCGATAGCACGTCAGATCAGCGTCGCCATACGCCGCAATCAAATCAGCCACCTCACGGTGCTGAACGCTGACCTTATCAATTGCCGCATTGCATGACCTCGTGAATGGCATGTCCGCTGGCTTTATCACGTCCCCCTGCGCATCCCACTCGGCGGCAACACGTTCTGCCAGCGCCAGCGTCGGCACCACCAGCGCGGCCTTGGACGGGGTTTTCACCGACCGCCCATCCAGCAAAATGCTGAACCCACCGTCGCAGGCCTCGGCGCTGGCCTCTTTCCAAAACCGTTTGGCCATCCATTCGCTCATGATGCGGGCTCCCAAAGAGTGTTCAGCGCATCAGGCAAAGCGCGGAAATCATCAATTATCATATCTGCCGCCGCCAAGGCCGTGCGATCATGATAGCCCCAACTGACACCAATGGCGCGCATCCCGGCTGCGCGGGCCATGTCCATATCAAAGCTGGTATCGCCGATCATAACAGCATCACGGGCCTGCACGCCGGTGTCGCCCAGGGCTGCGTGCAACATCGACGGATGGGGTTTTGACGGGTGATGATCTGCCACTTGCTGGGTCACAAAATACTGCCGCAAATTATGGCCATCCAAAAGCTTGTCCAAGCCCCGGCGCGATTTGCCTGTGGCCACGCCCAGCAATGTGTCTGGCAGCAGGTGCAAATCCTGTAGCACCCGCAACGCATGCGGATAGAGCGGCGAAGACGTGGTAATTGGGGTTTCGCCGCGCAGACGCATATAGCTTTCTTTGTACCAATCCACCATCTGGCTGTGCAGCGCGGCGGGCGCATCAGGGGCCAATCGCGGGATTGCCACATCCAATGACAGCCCAACAATAGACAAGATTGCTTCCCGCGCGGGGGCTTCCAACTCGGCCTGTGCAAAGGCCGCGTACATCGCCGCCACAATATCACCCTGGCTGTTTACCAGAGTGCCATCGACATCAAACACCACCAGCCGCTGGCGGCTCATGGCATCGCCTCAAACGGATCATCGGCGGCCAGATCAGGCGTCCAGCCGAGTGTATCAAACGTATGCGCGATATGATCCGGCAGATCAGCCGTGATCACCACTGGTTTGCGGGTCACGGGATGTTCAAACGCCATGGTGCGCGCATGAAGGTGCAGTTTGTTTGAGATGACACCGCCCAGTTGCGCACCCCAGCCATCGCCCATGTTTTCCTGACCCGAACCCCCATATTTGCCATCGCCAATGATGGGGTGGCCGATCTCGGCCATATGTGCGCGCAATTGGTGGGTGCGCCCGGTGATCGGCTCCATCGCCACCCAGGCGGCACGGCTGGCAACACGGTAAAGCGTGGCATATTGCGTGATCGCGCGTTTGGCACCGGGGGTTTTATCTACGTCGCGCGGGTGCAGGCAGATCATTTTCTCGCCTTCGCCTTTGGCGCCGTGACCGGGAGCTTTGACAAGTGCGTATTTGATTTCACCCAAGTAAGGCGTCGGCACTCCGGCCACCACGGCCCAATATATTTTGCGTGTTTCACGGTGGCGCATGGCGGCCGTCATCGCCGAGGCCGCAGACCGCGTGCGCGCCAGCAACAAAACACCGGATGTATCTTTGTCCAGCCGGTGCACCAGCCGGGGCTTTTCCTCCAGATCAAAGCGCAGCGCCTCGGCCAGACCATCAACATGGCGGGTCTGTTTGGACCCTCCTTGACTGGGCAATCCGGGGGGTTTGTTGATGGCAATGATGTGATCGTCTTTATAGATCACCGCATCACGCATCATCCGCGCGTCAGCATCGCTCACGCGGGACTGCGTGCGCGCAGGCATCTCGCCGGGTTCCGGCAACGGTGGGATGCGCACGGATTGACCTTCATGCAGGCGGGTCGACGCTTTGACCCGACCGCCATCAACACGCAGATCGCCCTTGCGGCACATCTTTTCAATACGGCCCTGGCCGATATGCGGAAACAACCGGCGAAACCAACGATCAAGCCGTTGATCCGCATCATCCGCCGAAACGGTTTGGATTTGTACGCCACTCATGTCCAGATCATCCTTGATAGCCAGACACCTGCGGCCAGCGCCACAAGTGACAAAATAACCGAAAGTGCCACATAAAGCCCCGCTTGCACCACCTCACCGCGCTCATAAAGCGTGAAGGCTTCCAATGAGAAGGCCGAGAAGGTGGTGAATCCGCCAAGGATGCCTGCCATCACGAAGGGGTTCAAATGCTCGGCGCCGCGTTGGAAGGAATAGACCATGAACGCCCCCATCGCGAATGACCCAAGGATATTCGCGCTGAGCACCCCCAGCGGAAAGCCGGATCCGGTGACGCGCAGCATCGCAAGCACTGTGCCAAAGCGCAGCACGGCTCCGATGGCGCCGCCAAGGGCCACATGTAAAAAGGTCATGAACATGGGGGGTCTGTCGCGCGCGCGGCGTTGTTTGTCAAGCTGGGTTGGTATCCATGAGTGCCCCAAGACACATGCCCGAAGGATTTGATCTGGTATTCCGGGTGGCGTTCTGCAAACTCACATTTTGTGCTCTTCAGATGACGGGAACTGGCCTAGTGTTCGCCCTGAACCTGATTACAATTGCACAACGCCGCCCCAACGCCAGCCCGGAGACGCCACCATGCAAAACGCCCTGCCCTTTTTGCGCTCATTGTTTGACCGCGCGGTTGAGGTGGCCGACCCGATGCGCAGCCTGGCTGCTGCCCTGCCCCCAAAGCCTGTTGGTCGCTTGGTGGTGATTGGTGCCGGCAAGGCCTCGGCCCGGATGGCCGAAGCGGTTGAGGCTGAATACGGCCCATGCGACGGGCTCGTGATCACCCGCTACGGGTACGCCCGGCCCTGCAAGGGTATCGAAATTGTCCAAGCCGCGCACCCGGTTCCGGATGCGGCGGGCCAAAAGGCCACAGCGCAGATGTTGACCTTGCTCAAATCGCTTGGCCCGGAGGACACGGTTCTGGCGCTGATCTCGGGGGGGGCTTCGGCCATTCTGGTGCAGCCTGCGGGTGACATTACGCTGGCCGAGAAACAGGCGATCAACGCTGCCCTTCTTGCCTCGGGGGCGCCGATTGGGCAGATGAATACAGTGCGCAAACATCTGAGTGCGGTCAAAGGCGGGCAACTGGCGGCGGCGGCATATCCGGCACAGGTGTTGGCGCTGATGATCTCGGATGTGCCGGGGGATGATCCGGCGATGATTGGATCAGGGCCAACAGTGGGGGATGCCAGCACACCCGGAGATGCACTGGCCATACTTGAGAGGTACTCCATCGACATACCCGACAGCGCCCGCGACGTTTTGAATGACACGCGCCGTGTGCTGACGCCCGACGACCCGCGGCTGCGCAATGTTGAAAACGTAATTTATGCAGCCCCGTCACAATCCTTGGCCGCCGCCGCCGATCTGGCGCGGGCAGAGGGGGTCCAACCTGATATTCTGGGCGATGCTCTTGAGGGTGAAGCGCGCGGCGTGGCCCGTGCCCAGGCAGCACAGGCCCTGGCCCTCCAAGCGGCCATGCCACCGGGTGCATCGCCGGTGCTTTTGCTGTCAGGCGGTGAATTAACTGTCACCCGCACCGGCGACGGGATAGGCGGGCCAAATGCGGAATTTGCCCTAGCGCTGGCATTGGCGCTGAACGGTGCGTCGGGCATCCACGCCATTGCCTGTGATACCGACGGCGTGGATGGCGGTGCCGAGGTGGCCGGTGCTGTGATCGGCCCCGACACTTTGAACAAGGCCAAGGCACGCGGTGTTGATCCGCAATCCGCCTTGGATCGCAATGATGCACATGGTTTTTTTAAAACCTTGGGGGATCAGGTTGTGACCGGCCCAACGCTGACCAATGTCAACGATTTTCGTGCCATCCTGATCACCGGATCATGACGGGCCATGCGCGCACCAGTTGGCTAATCCGTGGGCAAGCTATCCCCAGCAGGTGGCAATGGTCACGTCCCACCGCGTAACGGCGGCAGGCCGATCCCTGTCGCCCCATACCGACCACCCGCTGCAATGATCTGACACCCGCGAACACAAATCAAATGCTACCAAAAGGAGAGCATTTCACAAAATATGCAGATATAAGGCGTCTTATCCCTATCCGTTTGCTCAGGTGACGCCTCTAGCAGCTTGTGACATCAATTAGAGCGGCCATGACCCTTGGTCATTCCGATTGATGTGGACCCAGTTATGAGCGATTTTATTATGCGACCCGCTTTGTTTGCCTGTGCTTGTATCGGGCTTTTGTCCACACCCGCAGTTGCTGCGGCTCATGAGCATCCGATGCTCAGAATTTGCATTGATGTGACGTGCACCTTTGCACACTCTTTAGATCTGGATGATCTGGAAGAGATGGAACAGGCCAGCTTTGCCACATCCACCATCTGGACCGAAGGCACGATTGAATTTCAGGGGGTGCCGCTTCGTGCATTGCTGGATCATGCTGATTTCACCTCAGGCACGCTTGAGCTGATAGCGGCCAATGACTATCACGTTGAAATCCCCGTGGATGAGGCGCGCGACAGCCCCGCCTTGATTGCATACCGGATGAACGGAAAACTGATGAGCACGCGCGACAAGGGTCCGCTGTGGTTGGTGTATCCGTTTGATTCTGATGCGAAATTCCAGTCGGAAATCTATTACTCCAAAAGCATCTGGCAGATCGACCACATCAAACTGCTGTCTGAATAGAGCGTTCAGGCCGACTGGCTGTTGATCTTAAAGGCTGAGATACGAAAGCAGAAATAGGCCCAAGCGGCCGCGCCAAGGAACTTGAATCCTTCCTCCAGCGCCTGCGAGGTACCGTAGGGAATGGGCAAAATTTCCTGCACCGCATCCACCACGACAGACAAAAACAGCATGCCCCCCGCCGTCAGGAAGGCAATACCGTCAACTTCAGCAATTCGGCCCCAGTGACGTTTAATCAGATAGGCCAGAAACAAGGCGTAAGCCGGGATCAAAATGCCCTCGGTGATGTACCGATCATGGATCAGGAAATAGTCATCCACCGCCAGAAAGAAGGAAAAACCGCCCGCAAGTTTCAGCAATGTCTTGTGAGCGTCTTCATTGGTGGACGCAAAAGTGGCCACCCGGAAAAAGCAGAACATAGCAGCCGCCAGCCACAACCATGTGCCGATGGTGGAAACAAAGCCCAGAAAACTAGAGGTTTTGGTTTGTTGGGCGGGATCGCGCAGGATTTCAATCAGTGAAAAACCAGCAGCCGACATTACGGCCAGCGACACAAGGTAGAAGACCAGGGCCGGCACCAAACAACGATACAACAGGCGCACAGTGGCATCACGGGTGAGGACGTCTTGCATCCATTTGCGTTTGGTCATGGCGGTGGCCCTCATTCAGACTGAAACGCCCGAATGCCGGGATTTCGCTGCCAAATCAAGCTTTGTTCGCCGCAACAACAGGATTTGTCGCGGTATTGCCCCGAAGTTTGCGATCCAATCGAAACAGGCGCACCTTACATCAGGAAAGTCACGAAAGGCGTGAGCTGTGCTATCCTTCGGCATCATCCGCTTTGCGCCAAAACGGGGCTCGCCCGACGCTTTCGTAGGCTTCAAACCCTGCGCGTTTGGCATCTTTGGAGGAGTAAATATTGCGCAGATCCGCCATGCGAGGCGTCGCCATTTTGCGCGCGACCCGTTTGAGATCAAGTGCGCGAAATTCATTCCATTCGGTCAGGATCACCAACAGATCAGCATTGTTGGCGGCCTTGTAAGCGTCCTCAGCCCATTGCACCCCTGGCAGCAAGGCTTCGCCCTCGTGGCGGCCCTGAGGATCAACGATCCGCACTTTGGCGCCCCCCCCAACCAAAGCCGGAATAATCGTCAAAGCCGGGGCATCACGCATATCATCGGTGTTGGGTTTGAACGTCACCCCAAGCACGGTAATGATCTTGCCGTTGAAGGATCCGTCGCTCAGATCAAGCAGCTTGTCGATCATGCGTCGCTTGATGCCTTCGTTGACGTTAATCACCGTTTCGGTGATCTGCATCGGCAGGCCAACGTCCTGCCCGATCCGCGCCAATGCCTTGGTATCCTTGGGAAAACAGCTTCCGCCATAGCCGGGTCCGGCATGCAGGAATTTGTTGCCGATACGCCCATCCAACCCCATGCCGTGGCTGACCTGTTTCACGTTTGCACCAGTACGTTCGCACAGCGCTGCGATTTCATTGATGAAGGTGATCTTGGTCGCCAGAAACGCATTGGCGGCGTATTTGATCATCTCAGCACTTTCCAGATCAGTGCTCAGAATCGGAAAATCGCGCAGATAAAGCGGGCGATAGATATCTTGCATCACCTGCGCGGCACGGTCGGTCTGCACGCCGACCACCACGCGGTCGGGCTTCATAAAATCCTCAATCGCGGCCCCTTCACGCAAAAACTCAGGATTCGAGGCGACATCAAATTCAAGCTTGGGGTTGGCCTTGCGCACTGTCTGTTTCACTTGCCGATTGGTGCCCACAGGCACTGTGGATTTAGTGACAATGACGACGTATTCTTTGGCCAGTTGGGCAATTTCCTCGGCGGCCGCCATCACATAGGTCAAATCCGCATGCCCATCCCCGCGCCGTGTGGGGGTGCCCACGGCGATGAACACCGCTTCGGCCCCTTCAATGGCCTTGGCCAGATCAAGCGTAAACGACAGTCGCCCGGCCTCAACGTTTTTGTGCATCAAGGCATCAAGACCCGGCTCATATATGGGCACGTCACCGCGCTCCAGCATCTCGATCTTGGCGGGGTCTTTGTCCACACAGATCACATCATGCCCAAAATCCGAAAAACACACCCCAGAAACAAGGCCGACATATCCTGTGCCAATCATTGCAATTTTCATTTGATACTGCCCTCAACCATGACTGCGCGGTTTTTAGTGTAATGCGACGGTATGACCAGTCAGTCAACGATTTCAGGTGAATGGGACAACCTTTGACAAAGGTCACATACACGCCCGGTGGCGCAACAGCAGGGGATTCACGCAACCATTGGACAGGCCCGCGCCCTCAGGATATGCAAGGCACATTGAGTATCCCCAAGGGGTTTGGGCGACAGGAGCAGGGCAATGGCCGAGAAATTATTTGGCACCGATGGCGTGCGAGGCGAAGCCAACAGCGATAAGATGTCGGCTGAACTGGCGCTGAAACTAGGCTCAGCCGCAGGCCGGTATTTCCGCCGTGACAAGCAAGAACACCGCGTGGTGATTGGCAAAGATACGCGCCTGTCAGGTTACATGATCGAGAACGCTTTGACGGCAGGTTTCACCAGCACCGGTATGAATGTGTTTCTGCTGGGTCCTGTGCCGACCCCTGCGATTGGCTATTTGACCCATTCCTTGCGCGCGGATGTTGGCGTCATGATTTCCGCCAGCCACAACAAGGCCACTGACAATGGCATCAAATTTTTTGGCCCCGACGGTTTCAAACTCAGCGATGAGGCAGAAAACGCGATTGAGGCAATGATGCGCGATGGTGTGGCATTGGCCGCACCCGAAAACATTGGCCGCGCCAAACGGATTGACGACGCGCGTGGCCGCTATGTGGAATATGCCAAAACCACCTTTCCGTCACGTCGGCGCCTGGACGGTTTGCGCATTGTGATTGATTGCGCAAATGGGGCCGCCTATCGTACAGCCCCCGAGGTTTTATGGGAGTTGGGCGCCGAGGTGATCCCTCTGGGAGTGGAGCCGAACGGCTTCAACATTAACAAGAACTGCGGCTCAACCCATCCTGAAATGGCAGCCGCCAAAGTGGTGGAAACCCGCGCCGATATGGGCATCTGCCTGGACGGTGACGCCGACCGCGTGGTGATCATCGACGAGCGCGGCAAAGTGGCCGATGGTGATCAAATCATGGGGTTGATCGCTGGCCGCTGGGCAGACGAGGGGCGTTTGGCGGGCGATACCCTTGTGGCGACAGTGATGTCCAACCTTGGGCTGGAACGCCACTTGGAAGCCCGCGGTATTGCACTGAAACGCACGTCAGTGGGGGATCGCTATGTGGTTGAGGCCATGCGTGACGGCGGCCACAGCCTGGGCGGAGAGCAATCGGGCCATATAGTGATGACGGATTATGCCACAACCGGCGACGGCCTGATTGCGGCGTTGCAATTTTTGGCGGGCATGGTTGAAACCGGCAAGAAAGCCAGCGAACTGGCGCGTGTGTTTGAACCTGTGCCGCAAAAACTGATCAATGTGCGCTACGAGGCGGGTCAGCACCCGCTTGAGGCGGATGAAGTGCAAGCCGCCATTGCCGAGGGTGAAACAGCCCTTGGTCAGAACGGGCGGCTGTTGATCCGCAAGTCAGGCACTGAACCCTTGATCCGCGTGATGGCCGAGGCGATCGACCCCGAGCTGCTGGATAAGGTGATCAATGATGTGGTTGCGGCGGTAAAGCGGGCCTGCTGATGTGGGTGCCACAATTACAATCGCCAGATTTGATGAAAATTCGCACGAGTTTTCTTAAGCTAAGATTTTTCGTGCGAAAAATCTGTTCCCCGATGCCCATAGTATCGCGCTAAATTTGGGTTGCCTCTTTCGCAGCGCATGGCACGATATAACCGCTTTTTGCATGACCTTCGCGCCAGAACCCGGTAAGAGCAGAAAACCACGTCCACAATTTCACATCAGGCCCGAATGAGCACACCCGACAGATCAAAGCGCGGCCCCCTGTACACCGCGCATGACCGCGACAATATTCGCTGGTTCTGGCGGCGCTATCTAAAAAGCAAAGCACCGTGGCTTATGCTGGTGCTGTTCATGCTGCTGGTTCAGGGGCTGGTTTATCAGCAATTCCTGTCCAACACCGAAAACGGATTGCGTGTCATCTTTGACAGCGGATCAGTGCGTGATCTGGTCTGGGTATGCGCCATTGTGTTTGGCCTGTTTTTCGTGCGTGGAGCCATGTCTTATCTGGTGCCATTGATCACCGTTTGGGCATCCAACGCGGCAATATTTGAAATGCGCCGCGATCTGATTGGCCATTTGATGGCGCTTGATCTGGCCTATTTTGAGCGCACCAAATCTGGCGAAATCATCCTGAAGGTTGTCACGCAGACTCAATTGTTGGGTGTTTTTGTCGCTCTTTCCGTGGCCAACGCGTTTCGGGATGCCATTACCGTTGTGATCGTGGCCGCCTATCTGATCTGGAAAAACCCGATCCTGTTTGGCAGTGCCGTTGTTGTGCTGCCGTTCATCATCTGGATCATGAATGTCATTTCTGATCGTGTGAAAAAGGGCCAATACGAGGTCGAAGACGCACAGGCCGAGTATATGAACGGCATTGAAGAAACGGTGAACGGGATGCGCACCGTAAAAATCGCCAGCCAGGAAGCTGTGGAAACCAAACGCCTGATGCGCGAGACCGAGACCATCCGCCGTCTGATTACCCGCGTTCAGATGACCCAATCTTTGGCGATGCCCTCGATCGATCTTAGCTCGGCCATTGTTTATGTGCTGGTCATTGGCGGCGGCGGTTATATGGTGCTGAGCCCCGATTTTGATGTTGATGGTGCGTCAATCATCACCTTCCTGCTGGGCATGGTCATGATCTTTGATCCAGCCCGCCTGCTGGCGCAGTTCTTTGGCGGGTTGCAGGCCAACTTGATCTTGCTGGACAAAATCCGCGGGCTCTACAAGGAAACCCCAACTATTGCCGATGCGCCGGGTGCGGCTGAGAGCTTTGACACTGGCGGCGATATCACGCTGCGCGATGTGTCCTTTTCCTACAGTCCCGAACAGCCCCTATTCAAAGGGCTGAACATGAATTTTGAAGGTGGAAAAGTATCGGCCATCGTTGGCTCCACCGGGTCTGGCAAAACAACAATCCTGTCGTTGCTGTCACGGCTTTATGATGTGCAGGACGGCTCTGTCACCATCGGTGATCAGCCGATTGACCAGTTGAAAGTGGCCAGCCTGCGGGGCGCGTTTTCGGTGGTGGCGCAGGACATCGTGATCTTCAACGCCTCGATCTGGGATAACATCCGCTATGTGAATCCCGAAGCCAGCGATGAGCAGGTTTGGGCCGCAGCAGAGGATGCCGAGATTGCCGATCTGATCCGTGCGCGTGGCGATGCCTCTGTGGGCCCCAAAGGGGCGCAGCTGTCAGGTGGCCAAAAACAACGCATCGCCATTGCGCGGGCGTTTTTGCGTGATGCACCTATTTTGCTGCTTGATGAGGCCACAAGTGCGCTAGACCAAGCCACCGAAGAGCGCATCAAGGCCGCATTGGACCGGTTGACCGAAGGGAAAACCACCATTGTCGTGGCACACCGTCTGTCGTCGATTTCGGATGCGGACCGGATTTTTGTGCTGGAAGGTGGCCAACTGGTGGATCAGGGCAAACACCAAGACCTGCTGGCGCGCGGCGGGCTGTATGCACAGCTCTATAATGCGCAAAAGCAAGGATATGACCGGGCCTAAGGTCGCCACGCTCCTCCTGATTTTCCGCGTTTCAATCTGGACTCACGCAATTAGGGCGTCTGGCCCTATTCTGTTGGGGCGTCTGGGCAGATGATATGATCAAATTTCACCTGATTCACTTCGCCCGCCTTAAACCGGGCCTTTAACTGATGGAGCACGCTCATGGACGGCAAGGTTCTTAACAATGACATCAGCCAAGTGGTTGAAGCAGACCGCGCGCATGTCTGGCATCACCTGATCCAGCATGCCTCGTGGACGGGTACAGACCCAAAGGCCGATCCTCGGATCATTGTTGAAGGCCGTGGAATGCGCGTCTGGGATCAGAAGGGCAAAGAACACCTTGATGCCGTTTCGGGTGGCGTATGGACTGTCAATGTTGGCTATGGCCGCGAGCGTATCGCCAATGCCGTGCGTGACCAGTTGATTCAACTGCCATATTTCTCAAGCTCTGCCGGGTCGATCCCCGGTGCGAAGTTCTCAGAGCGGCTGATCAGCAAGATGCCGGGGATGAGCCGGGTGTATTTCACCAACTCCGGTTCTGAGGCCAACGAAAAAGCCTTTAAGATGGTGCGCCAGATCTCGCACAAGCGCTATGGCGGCAAAAAGTACAAGATCCTGTACCGTGACCGCGATTATCACGGCTCCACTCTGGCGGCCATGTCGGCGGGCGGTCAGGATGAACGCAATATGCAATATGGCCCCTTTGCACCCGGTTTCGTGCGTGTGCCCCATTGCATGGAATACCGCGCCCAGTGGGATCTGAACGGCGAAGAATATGGTGTGGCCGCGGCCAACGCGATTGAAGAGGTCATTCTGGCCGAAGGGCCTGAAACTGTTGGCGCGCTGTGCCTTGAGCCGGTGACTGCCGGTGGCGGTGTGATCCCCCCGCCCGAGGGATACTGGCCCCGCGTGCAGGAAATCTGCCGCAAGTACGACATCCTGCTGCATATTGATGAAGTGGTTTGCGGTCTGGGCCGCACCGGCACTTGGTTTGGCTATCAACACTACGGAATCAAGCCTGATTTCGTGACCATGGCCAAGGGTGTGGCCTCGGGCTATGCCGCGATTGCCTGCTGCGTCACCAATGAGCGCGTGTTTGATTTGTTCAAAGACGATGTTTCAGACCCGCTGAACTATTTCCGTGATATTTCCACCTTTGGCGGTTGCACTGCTGGCCCCGCAGCGGCGCTGGAAAACATGGCGATCATCGAAGAAGAGGGCCTGCTGGACAACACCATTGCCATGGGGGAGTACATGCTGGATCAACTGAACGCGCTGAAAGACAAGCACGCGGTGATCGGTGATGTACGCGGCAAGGGCCTGTTCCTGGGTGCTGAACTGGTGACAGATCGCACCAGCAAAGAGCCGGTGGACGAAACGCTGGCGGCGGCGGTTGCGCGCGATTGCGATGCGCAGGGCGTGATTATCGGGGTGACCAACCGGTCGGTCCCCGGCTTCAACAACACGCTGTGCTATAGCCCTGCGTTGATTGCCACCAAGGATGATATCAATGAGATCATCACGGCAACAGACCAAGCCCTGACCAAAGTGTTTGGCTGACACTCAACAGACGTGGGCATGAACAAGGGGGCAGCTTCGGCAGCCTCCTTTTTGTGGGCAGGGCCCGCAACAGGGTCAATGCGCCTGGGAGGCGCGCCGAAAGACCTGTTAAACGGGCTGGACAGACCGCAACCGCAGCGCGTTTGAAATCACAAACACCGAGCTTAATGCCATGGCCCCTGCTGCCAGCATTGGCGACAGCATCGTGCCGGTCAATGGATAGAGCAGCCCCGCCGCCACCGGTATCAATGCCACATTATAGGCGAAGGCCCAAAACAAGTTTTGCCGGATATTGCGCAGGGTTGCCCGCGCCATGCCAATCGCGCTCAAAACCCCGGTCAGATCGCCTGACATCAACACCACATCGGCGGTTTCAATCGACACATCAGTGCCCGTGCCCACGGCAATGCCCACATCAGCCTCGGCCAGGGCCGGTGCGTCATTGATGCCATCGCCAACAAAGACCACAGGCCCATGCGCCAAGCGCAGGCGCGCCAATGCCTCGACCTTGCCATCGGGCAGCACATCCGCCTCAACATGGTCAATGCCAAGGATCTGTGCCACGGCCTGCGCCGCTGCGCGGTTGTCGCCCGAAACCATCGCGGTGGCCAATCCCATTTGGTGCAATTGGTCGATCACGCCACGGCTGGTTGGCTTGGGTTGATCGGTGATGCTAAGGATCGCAACCGGTTTGTCGTCTATTGCTGCATATACTTTGGTGCCCGTGGTTTTACCCCCGTCAGGGTCTATATCCCCGAAGTTGATCCCGGCGTCCTGCATCATGCGGGCATTGCCCTGCAATACCCTATGGCCGGCCACCACGCCTTTGACACCCCGGCCCGCCAATGCCTCAAATTCAGAAACCTCCGGAAGATCAAGCCCGTCTGCCTCGGCCAGAATGGCCCGTGCAATGGGGTGCTCCGAGCCGATCTCGATTGCCGCAATCAATGGCAGCACCTCTGCCTTGATTTGGCCCTTGGCAAGTTGAATATCCGTGACGGCCGCGTTCCCATCGGTCAGCGTACCGGTTTTATCGAACGCCACGACACGGGCCTCGCTCAGGCGTTGCAACGCCTCGCCCAGACGAAAGAACACGCCCAGTTCCGCCGCCCGCCCGGTGCCAACCATGATCGACGTGGGCGTGGCCAGCCCCATGGCGCAGGGGCACGCGATGATCAACACCGACACACCGGCAACCAGTGCACGGGCCAATGCAGGGTCAGGGCCAAAGATCAGCCAGACCAAAACTGTCAGCATCGCCACGGCCAACACCCCCGGCACAAAGATGGCCACCACCCGATCAGCCAATGCCTGAACCGGCAGTTTGGCAGCTTGTGCTTGTTCGACCATTGCGATGATACGCGCCAAAACCGTTTCGTGCCCCACGCCGGTGGCTTCAAAAACCAAGGCACCCTGCCCGTTGATTGTGCCGCCAATGACCGTATCACCCGGCGCTTTGGAAACCGGCATTACCTCGCCCGAGATCATCGCCTCATCCACATGCGATGCACCGGATGTGACACGCCCATCCACCGCGATTTTCTCGCCCGGTCGGATATGCACAATGTCACCTTGCCGGATGTCTTCCAGCGACACTTCTTTGATGCCATCCGGGCGCTCAACCCTTGCGGTTTTGGGCTGCAGGCCGATCAACGCCTGTATGGCCGAGCCCGCGCGGCCCTTGGCACGCGCCTCCAGCCAGCGGCCCACGAGGATGAGGGTCACGATCACCGCTGCCGCCTCAAAATAGACAGCGCGCGCACTAGCAGGCAGCACATCAGGAAAAAACAGCACCACGCAGGAATAGGCCCAGGCCGCAAACGCGCCCAGCGCCACAAGGCTGTTCATTTCAGGCGCGCCTTTCAGCAGGGCAGGCACGCCAACGCTAAAAAACCGGCGTCCGGGCCAGACAAGCACCAGCGTGGTCAGCACAAATTGCATCAGCCACAGCGCCTGTGTGCCAAAGGCATTGTGCAAAGCGTGGTGAAATGCCGGGATAAGATGCCCGCCCATTTCAGTCACAAAAACAGGCAGCGTCAGCGCCGCTGAAATCAGGGCAACACGCAGGGCCTTGCGCTCATGTTCAACTGCACGGGTCACATGATCTTGGGTGCCGTCCTCAGGGGCTTGGGCGGGATAACCAGAGGTGGTCAGCGCCTGCGCCAGCTCGCCCCCGGTTGACGTGCCTGTCAGCACCCGGATGCGCGCCTTACCTGATGCCAGGTTGACCGCCGCCGAGACCACGCCCGGAGCCCCAAGCAACGCCTGTTCAGCGCCTCGCACGCAAGCCGCACAATTCAGACCAGCGACATCCAGTGAGATGTCCTGAGTTCGTGCCGGGTAATGTGCACCATCAAGTGCTGAGGTCACATCATCAAGCGTAGCACCATTCAGCTCAACTGTAGCCACTTCGGAGGCAAGATTGACAGTGGCCGTTTCCACACCAGGCACAGCAGCAAGAGCACGCTCGACACGGGCCACGCAGCCTGCGCAGGTCATGCCTTCAATTTCAATGCGATGGGTTTGCATGCGCCGAACCTTTCCGAAAGGCCATTTGGTGCAGATAGAATACTTCCAGCCCGGAATATCAAGGGCAGGCGAGCCGTTTGGCGCGTTCTACCGGATCACATCTGCGATAGATTTCGGATGATGGGTGAGCGGTTCAGCCACCGCCAGCATTGGCCTGGGCCGCCCCAAAATCAGGCCCTTCGAAGGGCGCGTTGATGTTGTTGACGGTCCTTCCAGCGATACCAAGCGATGGCAGCAGGCAAGAACCACGGCTTGCCGGTATAAAATGGGCGCGTGGGGTGGGGCAGCCCATCAAATGCAGTTTGCCCCTCGGCCAGCCCCAGAACTTTCTGGCCCATGCGCATGCCCAGATAGCTGGACATCGCCACCCCCGAGCCGCAATAGCCCATGGCGTAATGCGCTCCGTCATGAATGCCGGTGTGAACCAGCTCATCAAAGGTGAAGGCCACAGTGCCCGACCAAGTGTGGGTCAGGCCATAATCGCGCAGCGCAGGAAACGTCTGGCACATTTTGTCATACAACCGTCCGGCGCCTTCGGGCAGACCAACTTCGCGGGCGGCGACACGTCCACCAAACACAATATGGCGGCGGTCTGGCGAGGCGCGGAAATAGTAAACCACCTTGCAACTGTCGCTATAGACACGGTCACGCGGCAACAGCTGATCTACCAGATCTTCGGGCAGTGTTTGGGTTGTGATGATGTTGCTGGCAATCGGAATAACCCGGCGGTGCAACCAAGGTGTGAGGTTTGTGGTATACCCGTTGGTGGCCACGATCACATCTCGGGCTTTGACCATGCCCTGCTCTGTTGAGACATGAAATCCGCCAGCAACACGTTCAATCCCGGTGGCCGGGCAATGGCCAACCACCTGCACACCCGCAGCAAGCGCCACATCCAGCAAACCGCGATGATATTTCACCGGGTGCACCGCTGCATGACTGGAATACACCGCACCGCCAAAATACATATCCGATGCCATTTCGCTGTGCTGCTCGGATTGGGGCACCATGTGGCATTCGGTGCCTTCGGTTTTGCGCAGATGCTCCTGCTCGCGGGCCAATTCCTCGTAGTGATGTGGGGTGTGGGCCGCATGATAGCGCCCATTGCGCTTGAAATCGCAGTCAATGCCCTCGGCCTTCACCCGCTCCTCGATCCAGGTCAGCGAGCGTTCGTCCTCATCCCGGATCGCGCGGGCGCGTTCAGCCCCGTGTTTGCGGCTCAGCGCCGCAAGCGATGGTTTGATCGAGGGGCTGATCTGCCCACCATTGCGCGATGAGCACCCCATGCCCGGCGCGCCTGCCTCAACCACCAAGGTAGAGCGCCCGCCACGCGCAGTTTCAATCGCAGCGTTTAGGCCCGTGTACCCGGACCCGATGATCAGGACATCCACATGATCGGGCAGTGGCGCACACGCCTGCGGCACCGGATCTAGCCCCTCGAGCCAATAGGACTGTTGAGAAATGTCGTGAAACATATCGCTGGTCGTTGTCTCTCCAATTGTACGCGCGCCACACAGCAGGCCATAGCAACGCATTAACCTCAGGATCATATTGGGCTGTACCTTATATCCAATGTGTTTTTTTGGCAGTCCAATCTTTCGCGGCGTTCAGCCCTTTAGGGCGGATAACCCGACGGGTCCAGCGTGCCCTCGGATACCAGCCGTTCCGCGGTGCCAATCCCCTTGCGTGCGTGACGATCCAACCCTATCGAAGATAGTAGCAACCCAGCTTTGCGTTTCACAACTCCCCCAATGATTGGTCTGGTTGGCTTGCAGGAACGGGTATTAAAGTGCGGCCAGTTTGCCCATATCGTCACGTCGGCAAACCATCCCACCCCAAGCCGGAGCCATGGTATGAAGATTACAGCGATTGAAACCTTCACCGACGAATTCGTCTGCTTTGTGCGTGTCACTGTTGAGGACGGATCGCAAGGCTGGGGTCAGGTTGCCCCCTATTTTGCCGATATCACAGCACAGGTCGTGCAGCGCCAGGTCGCCCCATACGCGCTGGGGATGGACAGTGATGATATTGACGCGATCACTGATCTGGTGCGCGACCGGGAACATAAATTTCCCGGCTCATATCTGCGCCGTGCCATGGGGGGTGTCGACACTGCGCTGTGGGATCTGATCGGCAAACGTGAAGGCAAGCCGGTGTGTGCGCTGATTGGCGGATCTCCGGGCACTGTGCGCGCCTATGGGTCTTCGATGAAACGCGACATCACCCCACAGGATGAGGCCGACCGGATGCTGCGCCTGCGTGACCAAAACGGCTTTGACGCCTTCAAATTTCGCATCGGGGCCGAAGTGGGGCGCGATGTTGATGAATGGCCCGGCCGCACCGAAGACATCGTGCCCACCATGCGCAAAGCGATGGGGGATGACGTGGCGCTGCTGGTCGATGCCAATTCCTGTTATTCACCTGCCAAAGCCATTGAAGTGGGCAAGATGCTGCAGGATCACGGGATTTCACACTATGAAGAGCCCTGCCCCTATTGGGAGTTTGAGCAAACCAAACAGGTGAGCGATGCGCTGGATATTGACGTCACGGGCGGCGAACAAGACTGCATGATGGCCAATTGGAAAAGCATGATCGACGGGCGGATTGTTGATATCATCCAACCCGACGTCTGCTATCTGGGTGGGATCAGCCGCACCCTGCGCGTGGCCAAAATGGCCGAGGCGGCGGGCCTGCCTGTCACGCCACATTGCGCCAACCTGTCATTGGTGACCTTGTTCACCATGCACCTTTTGCGGGCGATCCCGAATGCGGGCAAATACCTGGAATTCGCCATTGAGGGACTGGATTATTACCCTTGGCAAGACAAGCTGTTCACCTCAGATCCGTTTGAAATTGTGGATGGCAAGGCCACCGTCACAGACGCACCGGGCTGGGGCATCGACATCCGGCAAGACTGGCTGGACAGTGCCACCTACAAGATCATGTCACTGGACAGCTGAAGCGCTTGAAGCACTGCACGATCTGCACCAGACTGCGCCCATGACTGATATGATCACCCAGCTCAGCCGCATTGCTGGCCCCGCATTTGTTCTCACAGGTTCCGATATGGAGTCCTGGTCCAGCGATTGGGTGGGTATCTATCACTGGACGCCGCTGGCAGTGGTGCGCCCTGCCAACACGGCACTGGTGTCGCAGATCGTCAAACTGGCCAATCAGACCGGCACGCCTGTGGTGCCTGTCTCGGGCAATACCGGCCTTACGGGGGGCAGCTCTGCCGAGGGGGCCATCATGCTGTCGCTCGATCGGATGTCATCCATCCGCGAGATCAGGCCAGAGGCCCGCCTGGCGATTGTCGAGGCTGGTGCGATCCTGTCGTCGATCCACGATGCCGCCGATGCGCATGATCTGATATTCCCCCTCACCTTTGGCGCGCGCGGCTCAGCGATGATCGGTGGAGCGCTCAGCACCAATGCTGGCGGCTCAAACGTGCTGCGCTATGGCAGCACCCGTGATTTGTGTCTGGGGCTTGAGGTGGTTCTGCCGTCGGGTGAAATCTTGGATATGATGAGCGCGCTGCACAAGAACAACTCAGGCTATGACCTGCGTCATTTGATGATCGGGGCCGAGGGTACGCTTGGCATCATCACCGCCGCCGTGTTGAAACTGGAACCCAAGCCCCTGGCCTATGCCACGGCCATGGTCGCCGCTCCCTCAATTGATCAGGCACTGGTGCTGCTGAACCGGCTGCAATCAGAAACCAGCGGCGCGGTTGAAGCCTTCGAATACATGCCCGGCTCCTACATTCAGGCGCATATGGAGCGCTTTCCCGATGCCCGCGCACCGTTTGACACGGGCTATGATGTCAACATCATGATCGAAGTGGGTGCCACATCCGCCCGTGATGCCACTCCGCTTCCCGATGGGGTGATCCCAGTGGTGGATCAGTTGGAAAACACATTGGCCGACTTGTACCAGGCAGGTCTGGTTCTTAATGCCGTGGTGGCAAAAACCGATGCACAACGGGCCGAAATGTGGGCCCGCCGCGAAGCCGCCGCCGAGGTGTCTCGTATGCGCCACCCCTCGGTGGACAATGACATCGCCGTACCGGTGGACAAGATGCAGACATTGGTAGCGCAGATCGACACCCGCGCCCGCGCGCTGGATCCTGAGATTGTCATCCTGTCGGTCGCGCATCTGGGCGATGGAAACCTGCATTTCTGTGGCTGGCCTTCAACAGATGATCCCGCCATTCACGCGGCCATCCATGAAGCCGTCGAAGACCTGACCATTGAACTGGGCGGCAGCTTTTCCGCTGAACATGGCATTGGGTTATCTAAACTGGCGTCAATGAAGCAGCGCAAATCCAGCGAAGCCCTGACCACAATGCGCGCGATCAAACACGCTCTTGATCCAAACAACATTCTAAATCCGGGCAAAGTACTGCCAGAGACCTGATATCGCAGACCTAAACCCAACCCATCTTCTTGCTTGAAATATCCCGGGGAGCTTGAGGGGCTGGCCCCTCAAACCGGCGATTGCATCAGGCGCGCCAGTCGAAAAACCCAGGCCCCGCCTGTTTCAGCAAATCCGCCGCCATGGCCCGGCCCAGATCAGCCCCATCCGCGATGGATGACGTGCGATCATCGCTCAGCACTTCGCTGCCATCGGGGCGCAGGATTTCTCCGCGCAACCGCAATGTGCCACCGTCCAGATCAGCCAGCGCTGCAATAGGTGTCTCGCACGAGCCATCCAAAGCCGCCAGGAATGCACGTTCAGCCGCCAGCCGCTGACCCGTCGCAACATCCCGCAGCGGTGCGAAGAGATCATCCACTCGGGCGTCATCCATCCGCCGCTCAATCCCGATTGCGCCTTGTGCAACGGCTGGCAACATATCCTCAGGGGCAATTGCGGCTTGGGCCACTTCGGTCCGGCCCAAACGGTTCAAACCGGCCATTGCCAAAAAAGTACAGGCAGCCACGCCGTCCTCCAGTTTTTTCAACCGGGTCTGCACGTTGCCTCGAAATTCCACCACGCTCAGATGCGGATAGGCGGCCAACACCTGCGCACGCCGGCGCAGAGATGAGGTGCCCACTTGGGCGCCTGCGGGCAAATCAGACAGGGATTTGTAACCGGGCGAAACGAACGCATCGCGCACATCTTCGCGTGGCAGATAACAATCAATCACCAGTCCCTCGGGCTGCAACACAGGCATATCCTTCATCGAATGCACGGCCACATCAATGCCGCCAACCAACAGGGCCTGCTCAATCTCGCGGGTGAATAACCCCTTGCCGCCCAGCTCTTTCAGGGGCGTATCTGAGGCAATCAATGCCCGGTCATCACCGGTGGTTTTGATCACCACAATCTCGAACGCCTCAGCAGGCAATTCATGTGCCGATGCCAGCCGGTCACGGGTCTCATAGGCCTGCGCCAACGCCAATGGCGAGCCGCGCGTGCCTAGCCTGAGGGGTGCACCTGGGGAGGGTAAATTCTGCGTCATGAGCATTGGTCTAGACGCGACAATACGTCATGGCAAGCGGGCGGTGCTTGACATCTTGTCGCGCAGGCACGACCACGCATTACAGACAGGAGGCAACATGACCGAGCAAAAAACAATCCTGAAAGCACTGGCGGGTGAAACGCAAGCCATCCCTCCGATTTGGATGATGCGGCAAGCCGGGCGATATCTGCCGGAATACAAAGCCACGCGGGCGCAAGCCGGCGATTTCCTGTCGTTGTGCTACAACAGCGATCTGGCGACCGAAGTGACACTGCAACCCATTCGCCGCTACGGGTTTGATGCTGCCATTTTGTTTGCCGATATCCTGCTGGTTCCGCAGGCTCTGGGGGCGGATCTGTGGTTTGTCACCGGTGAAGGGCCGCGGCTGAGCACCATCACCGATCAGGCCGGGGTCGATGCCTTGCGCCCGGTTGAGGACATCCATGAGACGCTGAATCCGATCTATCAAACCGTGCGCAACCTGGCCTCAGCCCTGCCGCGCGAAACCACATTGATCGGTTTTGCCGGCGCGCCCTGGACAGTGGCCACCTATATGATTGCCGGGCGTGGCACGCCTGACCAAGGTCCGGCCCATGCGCTGAAAGACACCAATCCGGCGGCGTTTGATGCGCTGATGGCCCGGATCACAGCGGCAACGATTGAATATCTTTCGGCTCAGATTGAGGCCGGTGCAGAATGTGTCAAGCTGTTTGACAGCTGGGCCGGATCCCTGAAGGGCGCTGATTTTGATCGCTATGCTATCGAACCCGCGCGTGAGATCATTGCAGCATTGAAAACCCGCCATCCAAAGACGCCCATCATCGCTTTCCCGCGTGAAGGCGGAGATAAATACATTGGGTTCGCCAAAGCCACCGGGGCGGATTGCGTGGCTCTGGACAACTCCGTCAGCCCTCAATGGGCCGCAGAGAATGTGCAAATTGATGGCTGTGTGCAAGGCAATTTGGCATCGTCACATATGGTGACTGGCGGCGAGGCTTTGGCGCGTGAAACCCGTGCAATTGTGCAGGCATTTTCAAACGGGCCGCATATTTTCAACCTGGGCCATGGTATCACGCCGGATGCAAACCCAGACAATGTGCAACATATGATTGATGTTGTGCGCGGTGGATAGCTACAGGCAGGTCTAAGAAAATTCGCATGAATTTTCTTTAGTTAAGATTTTTCGTGCGAAAAATCTCGCCCGTTCATCCAGTGTTTGCTTGCAAGATCGTCACTGCGATCATCTGCGCCACATCTTCGGCGACACAGCCCCGCGACAGATCATTCGCGGGTTTCGCTAATCCCTGCAAAATTGGGCCAATGGCTGTATAGCCCCCCAACCGTTGGGTGATTTTGTACCCGATATTTCCAGCGTCCAGATTAGGAAATATCATCACATTGGCCTGCCCGGCCACGTCTGATCCGGGTGCTTTACTGGCCCCAACTGCCGGGACAAACGCCGCATCAAACTGCAATTCACCATCCACCTGCACCTCTGGGTATTGGTCATTTAGCATTGCAACCGCATTGGCCACCTTGCTGACTTTTGCATGTCGTGCGCTGCCCTTTGAAGAAAACGACAACATGGCAATCTTGGGCTCAACACGCATCAAGGCCCGACACGACGCAGCCGAGGCAGCAGCAATTGCCACCAGATCTTCGGCGCTGGGATCAATCACCAGCCCGCAATCGGCATACAGCATCACGCGGGCACCTTCAGGCGCGTTAGCTGGCGGATACATAAGGAAAAAGCTGGATACAATCGGCGCATCAGGTGCTTTTCCAATCACCTGCAATGCCGCGCGCACCACGTCCGATGTGGTGTGTACAGCCCCGCCAACAGTGCCAGCGGCATGGCCTTCGCGCACCAACATGGCGCCGTAAACCAGCGGTGTCCGCACAGCCTTGCGCGCCGCCTCCTCGGTCTGTCCTATGTGCTTGCGCAAAGCATGAAACGCCGATGCCAACCCTTCGCTCAAAGGTGAGGTTAAAGGATCGTGGATTTGAACGCGATCATTCTCAACCGCGCCTTGGACCGCCAGCTGAGCACGAACCTCCTCTGCGGCTCCGACAAGGATGACATCCGTAACACCTGCCTGAACGGCCGCCAGTGCACCGGCAATCACACGTGGATCACTGCCTTCGCTGAGCGCGATAATAGGGCGGGTGGCCGGGAGGTCTGATTTCAGAAGCTCAAGTGGTTCTTTCGTCATATCCTCCGGCCCTTTGCCTCAGACTTTCTGCGGGCGCATATCATCTTTTGAGATGCCGGCCACAGCCACCGGAGCTTTCATTGCGTCGCGGCGGAAAGGCTCCCCCAGTTCCTGGTTGATCATGGCCTCAATCAAGGTGGTTTTACCAGCCTTTTGATCCTTGATCGCCTGATCCAGTGCCGCTGTCAGCTCCTCCGAGGTGCGCGCGATGACACCTTGCAGACCACAGGCCTGTGCAATGCCCGCGTAGGACACTTGCTCATCCAGTTCAGTGCCCACGAAGTTATCATCGTACCACAAGGTCGAGTTGCGTTTTTCAGCACCCCATTGATAGTTACGGAACACGATCTGCGTGACAGCAGGCCATTCTTCACGGCCAATCGCGGTCAATTCGGTCGCCGCGATACCAAAGGCACCGTCGCCCGAAAATCCAACAACCGGCACATCAGGACAGCCAATTTTGGCACCAATCACCGACGGCAGACCATAGCCACAAGGGCCAAACAGGCCCGGTGCCAGATATTTGCGGCCTTCCTCAAACGAAGGATAGGCGTTGCCGATGGCACAGTTATTGCCAATATCCGAGGAGATGATCGCCTCTTTTGGCAAAGCCGCCTGAATCGCACGCCATGCTTTGCGCGGGCTCAACCAATCTGGTTTCGCATTGCGGGCACGCTCGTTCCAGGTGGTGCCGGGATCATCCTCTTCGTGGTCCATCGACGTCAATTCCTGTGCCCAAGCCGATTTGGTATTGGCAATCATGGCTTTGCGATCATCGCGGCCTTCGTCACCGGCAGTATCCGACAGCTGGCGCAGGATCGAAGTGGCCACTTTCTTGGCGTCGCCAATGATGCCAACAGAAACCTTCTTGGTCAGGCCAATGCGATCAGCGTTGATATCCACCTGGATGATTTTGGCACCCGTGGGCCAATACTCAATGCCATAGCCCGGAAGGGTGGAAAACGGGTTCAGCCGTGTGCCAAGTGCCAATACGACATCAGCCTTTGAGATCAGCTCCATCCCAGCCTTGGACCCATTGTACCCCAGCGGGCCGGCAAACAAGGGGTGCGAGCCGGGAAACGCGTCATTGTGCTGATAGCCAACACACACAGGCGCATCCAGACGTTCAGCCAGGTCCATTGACGCTTCAATCGCCCCCCCCAAAACCACGCCAGCCCCGTTCAGGATCACCGGGAATTTTGCATTCGACAGCAATTCAGCAGCATGACCCAAGGCGTCTTCGCCGCCGCCGGGGCGTTCAAATTCGACAATCTGGGGCAGGTCGATATCAATCACCTGCGTCCAGTAATCTCGCGGAATGTTGATTTGTGCAGGTGCGCTGGCACGTTTGGCGTTCAGGATCACGCGGTTCAGCACCTCAGCCATGCGCGAAGGATCACGGACTTCTTCCTGATAGGCCACACAATCGGCAAACATATTCATCTGCTCGATTTCCTGAAACCCGCCCTGCCCCATGGTTTTGTTGGCCGCTTGTGGAGTGACCAGCAACAGCGGCGAATGATTCCAATAGGCGGTTTTTACGGCGGTGACGAAGTTGGCAATACCGGGGCCGTTCTGCGCGATCATCATTGACATTTTACCAGTGGCACGCGTGTAGCCATCAGCCATCATCCCGCCCGAGCCTTCGTGAGCGCAATCCCAGAATGAAATGCCCGCTTGGCCAAAAATGTCCGAGATCGGCATCATCGCCGACCCGATGATACCAAAGGCATGTTCAATGCCATGCATCTGAAGGGTTTTTACAAAGGCTTCTTCGGTCGTCATTTTCATGGCAGATCTCCCGCGCGCAAAATTGAATCAGATCACCAGAGCAGTCCTGGTTCTTGGGGGGACACTACTTTTGTGCGGCATAGAACGTTAGGTCCAGATGAACATGCCAGATATGTCCAATTAGCCGGATTCACGCATTGTTTTCGCTAGAATTTCAATGCCATCGGCAATTCTCTCTGAGGGGATTGAGGAATAGGCAAGGCGATAAAAATTATGTGGCGGATGATCGTCGTGAAAAAACGATTGTCCGGGTTCTATCAACACGCCTTTGGGGCGCAGCGCCTGATCCAAAAGCCGGGTATCCAGGTGGCTCGGCGCGCGCATCCAAATCGAACTGCCACCAAACAGACCGCGACCAGCAACGCGCAGTCCGTTGTCGGACAAGGCCTGCTCCATGACTGCACGGCGACGGCCAAAGACCTGCCCCATACGGCGGATCAGACTGTCGTAATGGCCAAGGCTTAGGAAGTAGGCGGCTGTGCGTTGAATATGCCCCGGAGGGTGGCGCAACACGGAGGCACGCAACGCGCGTGCCTCGCGGATAAATGGTTTGGAACCAACAAGGTATCCCAATCTAAGGCCCGGAAAAATCGACTTGGAAAAACTGCCAGCATAGATCACCCGCCCATCTGTATCGAGGGATTTCAGCGCCGGTGACGGGGCTCCAAGAAAGGACATTTCGAACTCATAATCATCCTCGACAATCAGCGCGTTCATGCTGCGGGCTTTGTCCAACAACGCTTTGCGACGGGCCAAGGGCATGGTGGCATTGGTTGGGCTTTGATGGCTGGGTGTGGTGAAAATCACATCCGCCGCATCGGGCAAGGCGCCGGGGGGCAACCCGTCGCGATCCACCGCGACGGGCGTCAGATGGCAGCGCGATTGCAACAGAATATCACGCAGCGCATGATAGCACGGGTCCTCGACCACGGCCATGCGACGCTGTGTCAGCAGCACTTGGGCCGTCAACCACAAAGCGTTCTGAGCCCCCATTGTGATAAGGATTTCATCAGGTTGCGCCAAAATTCCACGGCGCGGCAACGTGTGACGTGCAATAAATTCGATCAGTTTGGGATCGTCCTGATCATAATAATCCGTCGTCAGCGCCTGAAAATCCTTTTGTCCCAGCGCCTGCAATGCACACAGCCGCCAATTGGCGTGGTCAAACAATGTCGGATCGGCCTGACCATAAATAAACGGGTAGCGATATGTGTTCCAGTCCTGCGGTTTCGCCGGAGTAGCCCCCCCCGTAAACCGCCGCCCCAAAGCCCGCGACCAATCTACATTTTCCTGTTGTGGTAGCAGTGGCGAAAACTGAGGTGGTTCCGGTGCGTTTTCAGATACGTAGTACCCAGAGCGATCCCGAGATTCGAGATATTCATTCGCCAGCAACTCAGTATAGGCAAGCGTCACAGTGATCCGGCTGACGCCCAAATGTGCCGCCAGTTTTCGGGAACTGGGTAGCTTTTCACCCTTGGAAAACCGACCCGACAGAATGCCTTGGGCAATCATCTGCTGGATTTTAGCCTGCAACGTGCCCTGCGCCGCAGGATCAAGAAAGAAGGTTTCGACAAAGATGGCCATGGCAGAACTGTAGTCTGGCCTTAATAAGCGCGCAATCTGGCATGACGTTGTTTAGATGCGATTACGGTATTAGCGAATTCAGACGCCAAAAGGAAGCCCGCCGACGTATTCCTGATGAGGCATGATTCCGGGTTGACTGCGTAAAACACTTAGCTGGGCGCGCGACTTGAGCTGTTGTTCCAATCCGGTTCGAACCCCAAAACCACTGTATCTGGTGGCATCCCGGGGTTGAATAGCTGGTTGTGTGCCATGGTGGCCTGATACAGCAGATTATGCGGGGCCAGTTTCCAGACCTTGCAAGACAGATCAAAGCGCTGGGAATAGGCCTCAAACACCAGCTGGCATGATTTGGCACGCCGGATGGTGACAGCCCCCTTAGACCCCGCAGGAAATGTGGCGGTCAACACGTCGGAAAACTCGGCGGGCTTCTGGTAATAGGTCGCTGACAGAAACCTGAGCGCCTCTGCCCGCCGCTGTGCCGGGTCGTGGGTTTTCTTGGCCATATGCTGCAACTCTGGCGTCAACGAATGGCCGGGTGATTTGTTCATCAAGGTGATGATGTGGCCCAGCGGTTGATCCGCACCCTCCAGATAAACGCCCGGCATCATCGCGTCATCAGGCCGGCCTTCGGACTCGCGCATGTTCAGCTGGCGCACCCGGCACTGCCATTTCATGAAACTCATGCGCAGCGGGTGGTCCGCAAAGCTCTGGCCCAACGGGGTGGCAATCAAACTCATGTATCGCTCCTGCTGGGATCGTTGGCTGGGGTGAACGGGCGGTCATGTGAAAGACTGGGAATGCGGGCGGCGGATTGGGCCACCATGTCAAGGTCAACACGCGCCTGCACAACACCGGGCAATGTGCCGCCATCGGCAATCACGTCACCCCAGGGGTTGATCACCAGCGAATGGCCATAGCTTTCACCGCCTCCCGGAATAGGGCCGATGGCACAGGGGGAAATGATGAAGCAGGTGTTTTCAATCGCACGGGCCCGGTTGAGGATATGCCAATGTGCTTCGCCGGTTTTCTTGGTGAAGGCCGCCGGACAAATAATGATCTCAGCCCCCGCCTGGGCGAGGCTGCGAAAAAGGCCCGGAAAACGCAGGTCATAACAGATCGTATGGCCAATGAGGGCGAACGGTGTGTCGTGAATGACTGCCTGACAACCGGGGCTAACGGCGGTGCTTTCGCGGTAGACTTCGGTTTCGGACAGCTGAATATCAAACATGTTGATCTTGTCGTATTGGCCACGAATTTTGCCTGTATCATCAATCATAAAACCGCGGTTCAAAATCCGCCCGTCAGGGGCATCCACTGCGATGGAGCCGAGGTTGATCCAAACCTGTTTCTCACGCGCAAAGTTTTGGAACTCCTGCAAAAAAATGTGACTGGATTGCGGGGCCGAGGGCGGCTTTACCGCCGACCCTTCGGTTTTCAAGCCACTGCAATATTCGGGCAGAAACAGAATGTCCGCGCCCGCCTTGACCGCTGCATTGGCAAGCGGCATCGCCTCGTCCAGGGCCTGCACAAAATCAGGCATGGGTCGTGCCTGAAGACAGGCGATATCAAGCGGGCGTGGCACGAGAGACCTCTTTTGTTAGTCGTCAAATAACCTCAGAACTTCATATAGGCTTTGCGAAGCGAGACAAGCGGATGACGATCAGACATCTGAAACTTGATCAGGAATTCGCGTGCAATCATGTCACGGTCTTGCTGATTGTCCGGCAGGTCAACCGATTCCGGCACACGAACCCAACCGTTGTTGTTGCGGTCAAAGACAGCCGCCGCGCCTTCTTCATATCCCATATGCACGTCTTCGAGCCAGTTCAGATCGTCCCAGCCCATCACTTCCATGTATTTGGACAAGAAGGGCGTGATGCGTTTGTAGTCAGGCACAAGGTTTACGTCATAGCGATAGCCAATGTGCTGACCGATTTCTTTTTCGCGTTCTGATTCAAGACCATCCGAGTCATTCAAGAACTGATCAACGTCTTTGATTTCTGAGCCTCGGTATTGTGTTCCAGCCATTTTGCATTCCTCCGTTGGTGGGGTGGAATCCCACCGATTACAGGTGGTGATAATCTTCGATGCCCACGGTGTGGTTGGTGCCCGCAAGCGGAACGCCAGCCATAGCCGAGGCTTCCATCGTCAATGCACCAAGGTCCTCGGGCTCCAGAGAGTGGAGATAGGTCTTGCCGCAAGCACGGGCGAACAGCTGCGCTTCGATGGTCAGCGTGTGCAAGAAATTATACACGCGTTCAGCTGCCGCATCAGGATCAAGGCGAGCACGCAGTTTAGGATCTTGCGTGGCAACGCCAACCGGGCAGCGGCCCGTGTGGCAGTTGTAGCAATAGCCCGGTTCTGCGCCGATTTCCTCAGGGTAGTTGGCCTCGGGAATGTCCTTGTTGCAGTTCAGCGCCATCATGGCCGAGTGACCAATAGCGATGGCGTCAGCCCCCAGAGCAATTGCCTTGGCCACGTCTGCACCGTTACGGATGCCGCCCGCATAGATCAGGGTGATATCCCCGCGTTTGCCCAGATCGTCGATGGCCTTACGGGCCTGACGAATGGCCGCAATGCCAGGAACGCCGGTATCTTCTGTGGCCAAGTGAGGGCCAGCGCCGGTGCCGCCTTCCATACCGTCGATATAGATGCTGTCTGGGTCGCATTTGACGGCCATACGAACGTCGTCATAGACGCGTGACGCACCTAGTTTCAGCTGGATTGGAATTTGCCAATCAGTCGCTTCGCGGATTTCCTGAATTTTCAGGGCCAGATCATCCGGACCCAGCCAATCAGGGTGGCGCGCTGGCGAACGTTGGTCGATACCGGCAGGAAGAGAGCGCATTTCCGCAACCTGGTCGGTCACTTTCTGGCCCATCAAGTGGCCACCAAGGCCAACTTTACAGCCCTGACCAATGAAAAATTCGCAGCCATCTGCCAGAACCAGGTGGTTCGGGTTGAAACCATAGCGCGATTGAATGCACTGGTAGAACCATTTGGAGCTATAGCGACGCTCATCCGGGATCATTCCGCCCTCACCCGAGCACGTCGCCGTGCCGGCCATGGTGGCACCACGGGCCAGAGCGGTTTTTGCCTCGTAAGACAGAGCGCCAAAACTCATGCCGGTGATATAGACTGGGATATCCAACTCCAGCGGCTTTTTCGCGCGCGGGCCGATGATGGTCTTGGTTTCGCATTTTTCGCGGTAGCCCTCGATCACAAAGCGCGTCAGCGTGCCGGGCAGGAAGGTCAGATCATCCCAATGAGGGATTTTCTTGAACAGGGAAAACCCACGCATCCGATATCGGCCAAGCTCGGATTTGATGTGGATGTCGTCCATCACCCGCGGCGGGAAGATAAAGCTGTCGCCAATGCGGTTCACATCGCGCGCCAGAGCTGGTTTTTTGGGCAGGTCGCCGTCAGCCATTTGATTTGTCCTTATCATTGGGTGGTGGGTTTGAAACCCACCCTACGCAGTGTTCGTAGGGTGGGGTTTCACCCCACCAATCACAGAATGAGTTTCTTCTCGGAGGGCTCAAGATTGTCGTAGTTCCAGAGCTGCTTGCCCGCGACCACCTTGGTGAAATGGTCCACGCCTTTGTCCGGCATCACGCCATATTGCGTCAGCTTGCGCGTCAGCCAGGCCTTATCCAGATCGCTGAGTTCGGCTTCAACGGCGTCCACGCCCAGCGATTTGATGTCACCACCAACAAAGATAGTGCCGTCATACATACTGTCGCCCAGGTTTTTGCCCGCGTTGCCGCACACAACCATACGGCCACGTTGCATCATGAAACCACTGAGCGCGCCGGTATCTCCACCCACGATGATCGTGCCGCCCTTTTGGTCAATCCCCGTGCGCGACCCAACCGAGCCACGACACACCAGATCGCCGCCACGAATGGCCGCGCCAAAGGTAGAGCCGGCGTTTTTCTCAATCATGATCGTTCCGGACATCATGTTTTCACCACACGACCATCCAACACGGCCATTGATGCGCACATTGGGACCATCCAACAGACCTACGGTAAAATACCCGGTCGAGCCTTCGATGATCAGGTTCAGCTTACTAAGAATGCCAACACCCAGCGAGTGCATACCACGCGGGTTATGCAGAACAATGGTGCCATAGCCCTCAGCCATCAGATCACGGATCGAGGAGTTGACCTCGGTTGTGGTCTTACCGTCGCAATCCAGCTCGGTGCGCTTGTTAAAGTCGACCTCAGGCGCCCATGGGTAGGTGAACCGTTCTTCTGCGTCGGGGTCAAACTCCACATAGAGTTGTTTGCCAGTTAGCTGTTCGGTTGTCATGCCAAGCGCGCGGGCGCGCTCGTCTTGGGTCATATTCTTCAGTTCTGCATCACTTACGCTTGCCATACCCGAACCTCCTCGTCGTAGGGATCAGTTGTGTCGATTTCCTCGGGAAGGATCGCACGGATGGCGACCTCTTCGGATGCCATCGCAATCAGGTCATCACTTTCGTAGAGAACCAGAGGCTTGGCCGCCATAGTGTCTTTG
Source organism: Roseovarius sp. (assembly GCA_029212365.1). Taxonomy (GTDB): domain Bacteria; phylum Pseudomonadota; class Alphaproteobacteria; order Rhodobacterales; family Rhodobacteraceae; genus Roseovarius. Next base: position 143,144 of record JARGOC010000006.1, on the reverse strand, counting down.
GCCATGCCCAGTTGGTCTTTGGTGGCGACCAGATAGGTGAACACGCCGTCAATTTCCTGGATGGACTGACGCAGGCTGTCTTCGAGGCTGATGCCTTTGGACAGGTTGTGCGCCGTGTAAACCGCCAGCAATTCGCTGTCGCAATTCGACATAAAGCGGTGGCCGTTGCGCTCCATTGTGCGGCGCATGATCCAGTAGTTGGTGATCTGCCCGTTATGCACAACCGAAACGTCATTGTAGGGAAACGCCCAGTAAGGGTGCGCCGAGCGGATATCCACATCTGATTCAGTTGCCATCCGGGTGTGGCCAATACCGTGGGTGCCGACAAAGTCGTTCAGGCCATAAAGAGCCGCCACATCATCGGCGTCGCCCAAGTCTTTGATCAGCTCAAGACCGCTGCCCATCGACATGATCTCAACACCTTCGCCCTCTTCGATATGAGCGGCCATTTTGGATGTGTCCCCATCATGAGAGATCACATAGCGCAGCGCATATTCGGTGTCGGCCTTCTTGGATTTCACCGTTGCTCCATGTTCGGCCAGGATCGCTTCGACTTCGCTAATCCGCTCGACAATGACCTGATGAATGCCACGGCCTTTGTCCATGTCTTCGGCTTCGGCCACATTGACACGAAGGATGAAATCCCCCTCGGTTGCCTCGCCATACACTGCATAGCCGGTACTATCCGGCCCACGATGTTTAAGGGCTTTAAGCATTTGGGTCATTTCTGCCCCGACGTTCGAGCTTTTGCCCTTATGAATCAGTCCAGCAATTCCGCACATTTCGAAACGCCTCCTCCAAGGTTCAGGTTGATCACAGGTCTTCAAGGGGGGCGGCAGGACCACAATAACCCTGCCACCAGTAACGGAATGCCTCAGGGCAGGCATTCCATGTAGGTTTCGCTATCCCAATCGGTGACGGTCGCGTTAAAGCGGGCAAACTCGTCATACTTATATTCATGGAACAGGCGGTACATCTCGCCGGGCAGACCACGTCGCACCACTTCGCTACCTTCTAGGTGATCAAGTGCTTCGCCCAATGACATTGGCAGCTTCTTGACCTGCTTGCCGGCTTTGATAGCTTCGTAAATATTGCGTTCTTCCGGCTCGCCGGGGTCCAGCTTGTTGGTTATGCCGTCATCCATAGCCGCCAACAAAGTGGAACCCATCAGATAGGGGTTCACCATACTGTCAACCGAGCGGTATTCGAACCGGCCCGGCGCCGAGACACGCAGACCCGTGGTGCGGTTCTGGAACCCCCAATCCGCAAAGACCGGTGCCCAAAAACCTGTATCCCACAGGCGGCGGTACGAGTTCACGGTGGAACAGCCCACGGCGGTCAGCGCCTGCAGGTGATGGACCACGCCGCCTATTGCTTCCAGCCCTTCCTTGCCGGGCATTTGGGGGTCGTCATCGTCTGGCATGAAGGTGTTTTCACCGCCTTTGACGTACATGTAGTTTTCAGCCATGCCGGGCAGATCATCAGGATTGTTGCCACATTTGACAAACTCATCCTCACCGCCGCGCCAAAGCGACATGTTGTGGTGACACCCCGAGGCCGACACACCCATAAAGGGCTTGGTCATGAAGCAGGCAAAAATACCGTTTTCACGCGCCACTTGCGCACAAATCTGGCGGTAGGTAGTCAGGCGGTCCGCGTTGCGCAGCACATCATCAAACATCCAGTTCAGTTCCAGCTGGCCCGGCGCATCCTCGTGATCGCCCTGGATCATATCAAGACCCATTGCGCGTGCATATCGGATTACCTGCATGGACACAGGGCGCAGTGATTCAAACTGGTCGATGTGATAGCAGTATGGCTTGGAATACCCGTCGCGTGGCTTGCCGTTCTCATCAAACTTCAGCCACATCATTTCCGGCTCGGTACCAATACGCAAAGAGCGACCGTGCTTTTCCTTGAACGCGTCATGCATGCGACGCAGGTTGCCCCGGCTGTCCGAGGTCAGGTAGCCACCGGGATTTTCTTTTTCTTCTCGGTTGCGGAACAGCGTGCAATAGAAACGGCCAATTTCGGGTGCCCAAGGCAGTTGCATAAAGGTTTCCGGCTCCGGGATGCCCACCAGTTCGGCGGCTTCGGGGCCGTAACCCAGATAGTTGCCAGCCCGATCAGTGAACAGGTTGACCGTGGCCCCGTAGACCAGTTGAAAACCCTTCTTGGCGATCTGCTCCCAATGATCAGAAGGGATGCCCTTGCCCATGATCTTGCCAGTTACGGATACAAATTGCAGGTACAAATATTCGATGCCTTTGGCGTCGATCATTTGGCGAACCTGCTTGATCTTTTCGTCTCGGCCAGGCGCGTCTACGAATTTTTCAAGATCTGTTAAAGCCAATGTAAAACTCCCTGTTAGTGAAGCCGCTTGAGGTCTTGAGCCCTTTCGCAGCCGTTGAAATCACGTGCTCCACACAGTGCATTCTATCGACGCCGCCCGGAGCATATGTGCTGCGGTCGATGTATTTGACACCCAAAAGGGGCATCGACTTTGGTCAGGATTGGTTCACTATTTTTGATCCGCGCCTTCCAAGATGTAAGGTCAGGTAGTATACTCACCTGCATGACCAAGACGTTTTGGAGATCAAAATACGCCATGTTGACGGGGCTTCCTGCCTTACGGTGTGCTTGGGGGCGAATTTCTACCCGAATCCCTGCACTAGGTGGGTCGTTTCTGTCATCATCAGACATAGAGGCACACCAAAAGTCAACCGCTTGTGGTCCAATAATGGGTGAGTTTCACTTAAAGCCTAATATTTGGCATACTATTGGTACAATTTAGGTAACGCAACATATGCAAGATTCTGACCCAAAACTGGGTGCAGCCGACATTGCCGCGCTGATACGCCGTGAAATTTCCAAGGGGATAATGCAACGGCATGACCGTTTGCCCCCTGAACGGGTGCTGGCCGAAACCTATGGCGCAGCGCGCGGTACCATCCGCAAGGCGCTGACCAGGCTAGAACAGGAGGGGTTTGTTGAAACCCGCCCCGGAAGCGGCACATATGTGGTTCACAAACCAGCCGAATCTGACTGGACAGCTATTGAGAACGCCACACCGCTGGAGCTAATGGACACCCGCTTTGCGTTGGAGCCACATATTTGCAGGCTGGCAGTGCTGCACGGGCGGCGCGCAGATTTTGATGTCCTGGAGACCCTATGCACCCAGATGGAAGATAGTGTTTACGCCCCAATTGCATTCTCCGAAGCGGATACAGCATTTCACCGCGCGCTGGTCGATTCCACCCGCAACGGGCTATTGATCTGGATTATTGACCGGATAGGCAATGTGCGGGGGTTGGACGATTGGACCCGAATGCGCCACCTGACACTAGATCAACAGACCATCAATACCTACAATGTCCAGCATCGCCAGATCCTGAATGCGATCCGCACGCGGGAACCTGAACGGGCCGCCAATATTATGAAGGAACACCTGGAAACCGCGCGCCTGTCGCTGACCCGCGCGTCGGAAACATAACGCCCGCGCGAGCAGGCCGATCAGCATCACCTGAGCGATCGCAAAATCAATTCAGAAAACGGCCACTTTTTGAACACTTATTGGGTGTTTAAAACCTGTAACCAATCAATAGGTAGCGAAAGAGGTGCCCGGAATGGCCTTATTCAGTGAGATTGCCAAAGTTGTTGCGGCGTCAGCGATATTGTTAACGACAGCCTCTTCAGTGGCGACATCCCAAGAACAAGCCGACGTGGCGGCCTCTCAAAACGTCATCACGGAATCATTCGAAGGAAACGATCCGTCTCTTATGCTCGGAGGCCAGATCGATCTTCGCGGAACAATCACACCATGGGTTACTTACATCGCTGACGGCGAGCTCGTCATTGAGAACACGCAGGATCCGAATAGCCTATATTACAACGACATCTCTACCGTGAAATTCCCTGACTCCCACATTCTGGAACCAACCGCAGGCTTGGTGATTTCTGTGACCGTTGACGGCACGAACATGGGGTCAGCAGGGGCCGGTATTCTCATCGGAAGCGGGAAAGCAGGCTCCTACCTGATGTTTTCTGTCGATGGACAGGGCCGGTACCACCTGTTGAGAAAAGACGGTCGAAAGCTGAGACGTGAGCATAGTGCGGCGCACGCGGCCATCGTCGAGGGCGCGCCCAATCGGCTGGCTTTTGAATATCGCGGTGCCAACGTGGCATTCCTTGTGAATGAGACAGAAGTCGTGCAGATTCCTCTCGCAAACGGTGCACCTAATTCACGTCTTAAACAAGGGGCAGCGGGTATCGGGCTCGCGGCATTTGGTATCGGAACGTTTAACTTCGATGACATCGAAATCGCCAAGGTGCGTTGAGCTGGCAAGCGGCTGATATGCCCCCGTTTCAATCAGCAGGTACTGGCCATTTGGATTTCCCCGGCCATTCGGATTTCCAGTGTGGCTTCAACCTGCTTATAGACACCTCACGTCCGCGCCGCAGATTGCAACCAATTGATATAGAGCCGTTCAGCCATGGCGTTGAACATCTCCATCCGCTCGGCACAGGCGGCCTCTAGCTCTTTCACCTGCCCTGCGCCGATAGCTTTGTCCAGAGCATTGGAATACTCGGGGATATTGTTCCATGTCGCCACGGTATCGGCCTCGATCTCAACATGGAACTGCATGGAAAAGGCGCGGGTCTGCCAGCGCATGGCCTGCACCGCGCAATCGGGTGACGTGGCCAACACTTCGGCGCCATCAGGCGGGGATTTGACCTCAGCCGAATGCCATTGCAGGCACTCAAACCGCTCGGGCAGGCCATCAAAGAACACACCAGAAGCGCCCGCTTCGGTCAGGTGAACATCCAACACACCGATTTCGGGTGTTTCAGACGGGCCAACGGTGCCGCCCAATGCCTCGGCCAACAATTGATGGCCCAGACACAAGCCCAGATACGGCAGGCCGCGCTCCTCGACGACCTCGCGGATAAACGCCTTTTCGGCCTTCAGCCACGGGTGCTCATCCTCTTGCCAGGTGTCCATCGGGCCGCCCATAACCCACAACGCATCATATCCCTCCAGGCTGGGCAAAGCCTCGCCTTCGTCCAGTTCGATCGCGTCCCAGGTATGGCCATCCTCTTTGAGAAAATCGCGGAAAATGCCGGGATGCTCTACCCGCTCATGTTGTAGGACAAGAATGTGCATGGATCCCTCCTGAGATTCGAAGTGACGTTAGGCCGAGGGATACGATGCTGACAAGACGGGCTGCAAAAAAGACCGGTTGGCTGACGCAAATGCCGTGCGGCAACTCACCCTCGAAGCGCGCGCGCCGTACGGTTATTTGACGGCGGTGTGCCAAAGCTCTGGGCGTAGACCCGGCTGAAATGTGACGACGAGGCAAAGCCGGTTGCCATGGCAATCTCGGTCAATGACAGGGGTGAATTTCCCAACAGGTTTTGCGCGGCATCCAGCCGCAGATCCCGGTAGTAGCGCATTGTGGAACGCCCCAGTTTATCACGGAACAGACGGTTCAGCTGGCGCGGTGAAAGTCCTGCAATGTCAGAGAGTTGTTCAAGAACAAGCGGTTCGGCGATATTGGTTTCCATGGCCCTTACTGCATCCAGAATGGCCGCGTTCGTGGACCCGACACGCGCCACTAGGCCACCGCGTTGCGGGCCCGCCGAAGGGCGAATTTCTGTGTGCATAAACCAGTCACTGACCAGCCTTGCAAATGGCGCACCGTGATGTTGGGCGATCAGCGCATGCATGAGGTCCATCGGGGCCGTGCCGCCCGCGCAGGTCACCCGGTCACGATCAATCACAAAAAGCGATCTCTCAAGCAGCAGATGTGGCGAAATCTCTGCCAGGGCCACGGCGTGTTCCCAATGCACTGTCATGCGCCGACCGCCCATCAACCCGGCCTTGGCCAGAATGATCGGACCGCCCGAAACACCGCCCATCTGCACACCGGCCCGCGCCTGACGTGACAGCCATGCAAAGGTCTGTTTGTCGTCAAATCCGGTTGGATCACCGCCCGCGACCACAAACAGGTAATCGAGTTTCAGCTCATCGCCCACCTGCGCCTCGGGCATGACGACGGCGGCCCCCGAACTGGTGATCGGCTGATCGGTTAACCCGATATTGATCATCCGGTACAACGTCCGTCGCGCCAGCAGATTGGCCGCGCGCATCGGCTCCACCAGCGCGGCATAAGACATCACCGCGAATCCATCGAACACGAGGATGCCGATGCGCAATTCAGGCAGGTTTGTACCAATCGCGTCCATTTTAGGAAATTATCCGACCATATTAGAAAAGTCGATTCGCAATTGGCAAGCAATGCTACGCAAACACGCGAATTGGGGACACGTGAGATGCGTTACTCGGCTTTCAAAATCTTGAAAGAAGGTTTGACCGGCAACAAGAGCTGGAAACCGGTCTGGCGCGAGCCTGATCCGAAGCCCGAATACGATATTATCATCGTCGGAGCCGGGGGGCATGGGCTGGCCACTGCGTATTATCTGGCCAAAGAATTTGGCATGCGCAACATCGCGGTGCTAGAAAAGGGCTGGCTGGGATCTGGCAATATTGGCCGCAACACCACGATTATCCGCTCAAATTATCTGCTGCCCGGCAACCAGCCGTTTTATGAGATGTCGATGAAGCTTTGGGAGAACCTGGAGCAGGACACGAACTATAACTCGATGGTATCGCAACGATCCATCCTGAACCTGATCCATACCGATGCGCAGCGTGATGCGTTTGTGCGCCGCGGCAATGCGATGTTCCTGTCGGGAGCGGATGCCGAGCTGGCCGATGCCGAGCAACTGCGCGCCGAGCTGCCGTTCCTGGATTTCGACAATGCGCGTTTTCCGATCAAAGGCGGGCTGTATCAGCGTCGCGGCGGTACGGCACGCCACGATGCGGTGGCCTGGGGCTATGCGCGCGGGGCGGATATGCGCGGTGTCGACATCATCCAAAACTGCGAGGTCACCGGGTTTGATATTCAGGGCGGCGTTTGCCGTGGGGTTGAAACCACGCGCGGCGCCATCCGGGCCCGCAAGGTTGCGGTTTGCGTTGCGGGCTCTTCGGGCCGGGTGATGGCCAAAGCGGGCATGCGCCTGCCGATTGAAAGCCATGTGTTGCAGGCGTTTGTAACTGAGGGGCTGAAACCGGTGCTGCCGGGTGTCATCACCTTTGGTGCAGGCCATTTCTATGTCAGCCAATCCGACAAAGGCGGGTTGGTTTTTGGCGGCGATATTGACGGCTATAACACCTATGCCCAACGCGGCAATCTGCCCGTGGTCGAGGACGTGGCCGAAGGCGGAATGGCGATCATGCCGATGATTGGGCGCGCGCGGTTGCTTCGCTCTTGGGGCGGGATCATGGATATGTCGATGGATGGCACGCCGTTTATCGACAAGACCCATATCGGCGGACTCTATTTCAACGGTGGATGGTGTTACGGCGGGTTCAAGGCCACGCCGGCATCCGGCTATTGCTATGCGCATTTGCTGGCCAAGGATGAGCCACACCCGAATGCCGCACAGATGCGTCTTGACCGGTTCAAGACTGGCAATGTGATCGACGAAAAAGGTCAGGGCAACCAGCCCAACCTGCATTGAGGAGGATGAAGCGATGATCATCAATCACCCCATTCTTGGCCCCCGTGATGCAGCCGAATTTGTCTGTCTCGGCGATGCCTGCATGATGGACCGGCCCGATTGGCAAGCCGATGATGCATTGGATCAGTTCGTTGAATACGGCTATCTGCGCGACAACCCAGCGGGCGAACACCAGGAGCTGTGGTATCATGAACAGGGTGACCGCTCGTGGCTGGTGCTGACACGCAATACACTGACTCATGAGATTTCAAAGGTGGAACTGGCCCGCGATGTGGCCCGCGCGCGGGGGCGTGACAAATGAGCCAGGTGAACCGCATTAAGGGCGGCCAGATTGATCGCAGCCAAACCTGGGATTTCACCTTCAACAGCAAAAAGATGCAGGGCCATCCGGGCGATACGCTGGCCTCGGCGCTGGTGGCCAATGGGCAGAAATTGGTGGGCCGGTCGTTCAAATATCACCGCCCACGCGGGATTTTTAGCGCTGGCTCAGAAGAGCCGAACGCATTGGTCCAGCTGCGCAAAGGGGCGCATTGCGAGCCGAATACGCGGGCCACTGTCGCCGAGTTGTTTGACGGGCTAAGCGCCACCAGTCAGAACCATCGCGGATCGCTGGACTATGATCTTATGGCGGTGACAGACTTTATGTCACCCTTCTTAAGTGCCGGTTTTTACTATAAAACATTCATGTGGCCGCGAAAGTTCTGGGAAAAGATCTATGAGCCGATTATCCGGTCCTCTGCCGGTCTGGGGCGCCTCAGCATGGAGGAAGACCCCGACACATATGACAAGGGATTCCTGCATTGTGATCTTCTGGTGATCGGTGCCGGCCCTGCGGGTCTGAGTGCCGCACTGAGTGCCGCACGATCGGGCGCACGGGTGATCCTTGCGGATGAAGATTTCACCCCCGGCGGGCGGCTAAACGGCGAAACATTTGAGCTGGGCAATATGTCTGGATCAGACTGGGCGGCACTGACAGTGGCCGAGTTGAGCGCCATGGACAATGTGCGTGTGATGACCCGCACAACGATTTATGGCGCCTATGATCACGGGACTTATGGCGCGCTGGAGCGTGTGACAGACCATCTGGCCACATCCGGCGATCAACCACGTCAGATTTTGTGGCGGATCTATTCCAAACGCGCCGTTCTGGCAGCCGGGGCCACGGAACGCCCCATTGCCTTTGGCAACAATGATCGCCCCGGTGTGATGATGGCTGGTGCGGTGCGCACCTACGTTAACCGCTTTGGCGCGACACCCGGCCAACAGGTTGGCGTGTTCACCAACAATGATGATGGCTGGCGCACGGCGGCTGATCTGGCCGCCAAGGGCGTGAACGTCATCGCCATCATCGACAGTCGGGATGCCCCCGCAGTTTGTGATGTGCCCGGCGCACGCCATATTCGCAATGCAGCCGTGATGGATACCGCTGGCCGCAAGGGGCTGAAATCGGTGACGCTGACGGATGGTCAGGTGATCCCCGTGGATTGTCTGGCGGTATCGGGTGGGTGGAACCCCAATGTGCATCTGACGTGCCATCAACGAGGCCGCCCGGAATGGCGCGACGATCTGAGCGCCTTTGTACCCGGTGGCGACTTGCCCGTGGGCATGGCCGTGGCCGGGGCTGCAAATGGCTCAATGACGCTGGCCGCCGCCCTGGCAGAAGGCCACGCGCAGGCGGCGGCGCAGCTCAAGGACATCGGGATCAAAGCGGCAAAAGCTGATGTGCCCCAAGCCGAAGACGAGCCACGCGAATGTGCCGCCTTTTGGCATGTAAAGGACAGCACCAAGCGCGCCTGGGTCGATCTGCAAAACGATGTGACCGTCAAGGACGTGAAACTGGCCAATACCGAGGGCTTCCGCTCGGTCGAGTTGTTGAAGCGCTATACCACCATGGGGATGGCGACGGATCAGGGCAAAACCTCAAACATTGCCGGTCTGGCCATTCTGGCCGAGGCCGCTGGCAAGACAATTCCCGAAGTGGGCACCACTATTTTCCGCCCGCCTTACACCCCCATTCCCATGGGGGCTTTGGGTGGTCGTGCACGGGGCAAGGATTTCCGGCCCTACCGTTTGACGCCCTCACATAAGTGGGCCGAAGAAAACGGGGCTACTTTTGTGGAAGTTGGAAACTGGTTGCGATCCCAGTGGTTTGCGCGCCCTGGCGAGAAAGGTTGGCGTGATTCAGTTGACCGTGAGGTTGAGATGACGCGCGGATCAGTTGGCATTTGCGATGTGACCACGCTGGGCAAAATTGATGTGCAGGGCAAGGACGCGGCCGCCTTCCTGAACAAAGTGTATGCCAACGGTTTTGCCAAGCTGGACGTGGGCAAAGTGCGATACGGTATCATGCTGCGCGAGGATGGTATCTGTTATGACGATGGCACCACCGCGCGCATGTCGGAAAATCATTTTGTGATGACCACCACGACCGCCAATGCGGTGCTGGTGTTCCGCCGGATGGAGTTTGCGCGCCAATGCCTGTGGCCGAATATGGATGTGCATCTGATTTCCACCACCGATGGTTGGGCGCAGTTTGCCGTGGCCGGCCCCAATGCGCGCAACCTGCTGCGCAAGGTGGTGGACGAGGCGCACGATATGTCAAACGAGGCGTTTCCCTTTATGGCCTGTGGTGAGGTCACCGTTTGCGGTGGCATGCCTGCCCGGCTTTTCCGCATCTCATTCTCGGGCGAGCTGGCTTACGAAATTGCGGTGCCTGCGCGCTATGGCAACTCGATGATGTCAGTATTGATGCAGGCGGGAGCCGAGTACGATGCGGTGCCGTATGGTACCGAAGCCCTCGGTGTGATGCGCATTGAGAAAGGCCATGCTGCGGGCAATGAGCTGAATGGTCAAACCACGGCGCATAACCTTGGGATGGGCCGGATGGTCAGCCAGAAGAAAGAATGCATCGGCAACGTGCTGAGCCAGCGGCCTGAGATGCAGCGCGAAGATGCGATCAAGCTGGTGGGGTTCAAGCCGGTTGACCCTTCTGAGACGCTGATTGCGGGGTCGCATTTCATCAACAAAGGCGCTGAGGCAAACACTGCAAATGATCAGGGCTGGATGACATCCGTGGCCTATTCACCAACCCTGGGCCACTCTATCGGGCTGGGGTTCATCAAATCGGGCGATACCCGCAAGGGCGAGATTGTCCGCGCCGTCAGCCCGCTACATGGGGTGGAAATGGAGGTCGAAATTGTCTCGGCCCACTTTATTGATCCCGAAGGGGAGCGTCTTCGTGCCTGAGTTTACATTGACATCCGCCCCGCCACTGGCCGGGATCAACAAAGCTTACGGTGACATGCATCTGAGCGCGCCGCACGATGTGGCAATTGTCTCGATCTCCTTGCCTTTGGGCGGCGAGGACGCAGCGCTCAGCGCCGTCAAATCTGCTTATGGCGTGGCAATGCCCGCAGTGGGCAAGACTGCTACATCCAAGAGTGGTGAGACGCTGATGCGCCTGTCCACTGATCTGGCGTTTGTGGTGTTTACCCGCGCCACACCAGATGCAGAACCTGTTGTAGCGGGCAAAATGAAGGGCAAGGCCTATACCACCGATCAGACCGATGTGTGGTGCGCCTTGCAACTTGAAGGCCCCGGAGCAATGCGCGCGCTGGAGCGCATTTGCCCACTGGATCTGATGGGTTTCGCCATTGGTGATGTCGCCCGCACCGCGATGGAGCATCTGGGTACAATTATTATGCGCACCGATACCAACGGCTGGCGGCTTTTGTCTGCCAGTTCCTCGGCAGGGTCCTTCCTGCATGCAGTGGAAACATCAATCAAAAACGTCAGCTAACGAGAATTTCGAGCGGACCAGGGACCCGTGAGAGCAATGGAAAGGAAGATAAGACATGTATCTTGAACACCTGGACCCATCGCAATCCACTTTTGTGACCCCGTGGCAATGCAAGCGAAGTCTGTCAGCGGATTTCGTATTTCTGAGCCAGGACAACACTGTCTCTTTCGCTGCTGAGGCTTGTATTGATGTACTGCGTTCGGCCAATCGGTTGATTGGATATGATGCTTACAGCTGGTCTCATCTGTGTGGCGAAGACATGTTGGATATGTCACAAGGGCCCGCTTGCGGTCCAGATCAAACCCTTGTTTTGATTGGAGGAACGGAAAACCCGTGGCGCCTGTGCAAGGACCGGCTGCATGAATTTCGCGCCTGCATTCGCAATGCCGCCAGACTGTGTGTGGTCGGATCAGCGGTGTTTGTGCCGTTGGGCGCGGGTGTGCTGCGCTCAAAACAGATTTCTGTGCACCCCAACTTTCGCCCCGGTGTGATGGAAACCGCTGCAGGGGTGAATATGTTTGACGGGGCAACCTGTCATCAAGTGGCATTAAGCTCGGCGATCAGCCCCACTGCGGCCATCCGAATGATGGTGGAACTGGTGGGCGCGCGGGACGGAGAGTTCACCCGCGCGGCTTTGTCAAATTACCTTGGGCTGAGCGATACTGAGACCAGCACCAACATGGCAGGTGAGCATTGGCGCTACACCCGCATGGCGCAGGGTGATCTGGTGATTGGCGAGGCACTGACGATCATGCTTGAGCATCTTGAAGACACATTGAGCGTAGGCCAGATTGCCGGGCTTCTAAATGTCAGCCCGCGTAAATTGGAGCGAGGTTTTCGTGATTTCCTGCGCCAGACACCGCTGAAAGTGTACCGTGATCTGCGGCTGGACCGGGCGCGCAGCTTGATGGCACAAACCTCAATGCCGATGAATGAGATTTCAGTTGCTTGTGGGTTTTCAAATGTCACCTTGATGAAAAAGTGGTTTGTCAAAAAATACCGTGAAGCACCAGAGCAGGTTCGGCTGCATTCTTATGGTGGAATACAGCCGAACTGACACTTTGAGTGCATCAGGAGCCAAGAAAATTCATTCGAATTTTCAAAAAAATTGAGATTTTTTCGAACAAAAAATCTCTGGCCTGCGGTTCGAATTCCAAATCAAAACGCCGGCCCGCTACTGCGGACCGGCGCCATTTCACCCTTTGAATGTTCTTATTTATCCGGCGTTGCGGGCTTGAGCGCGGAAATCGGTTTCTTCGGTAACAGAGAACCGGCCGCCCTTCAGCTTTTGCAATTTTCCCTGACGCAACAGTTGGCCAAATGAACGCAGCCCGTCCTCGCGGGAAAAGGCATCGCCCTCAACCTCTTTGAGCTTGCCCATCAACATCGGGCGTGAAAACTGTGGTCGGCCTTCTACATCGGCCATATAGGCAGCTGCGGCTTCCAACAGTTCCGGCAAGGCACCTGCACCCATTTCTTCGGCAAAATCAACAAAGCTGCCACCTGCATCAGGGTTCGCCTGCGCTGACGTTATATCTGCCAGATCTTTGGTGGTAATCCGGCGTGGGCGCACTGGGGTTTGGGGTGTGTCGATACGTTGTTCGGCGACCAGTTTTAGGGGGGCCGGGCGCTCGCTCCCAGGGCGCTCAGAGCGGGTGCTGCCACCGGCGCGCGGGCGACGCGGGCGTACAACATCGGCCAAATCTGAACGATAGGCACTGTCATCCTTGTCCTTTGAGATATCCACACCGGCATTTTGATCAGCACGGGTGGCCGCCACGGCCGCTCGCAAATGCTGGATCGCATTTCGGCGTTCGCTGGATTCTGGTTGATCAAGCTGAGTGTCAGCCTCTTCAAAGATACGCGACACATCCGAGGTTTGTTCAACAGCCTGCAAACGATCCACGCCACGGACTGAGGCATCTGACGCATCATCAAACGCCTCTTCCATCTCGTCCTCATCGGCGATGAATGTTGTTTCAGCCATATCGTCTATCGCGTCTGGCATTTCGTTTTCATCAGCAGATAGCACTTGACGCTCAGCATCCTCACCCATGCCCTGTGAGGCAAAATCTGCTTCAACTTCAGCCAGTTCGCGTTGCAGTTCAGCTTCTTCCTCAGCCGACAGGGTTGAGGCGATGTCGTCTTCATCCTCGTCCGAGAAGAGGTTCTCGGCATCGTTTGCCGCCGCAACTTCCTGAACTTGGCCCGCAGCCAAAGCCGCATCAACATCCGCACGCTTCATCTTGGTGACGCGCGCATTCAGAGGTGGCGATTCAACGGACAGCTCCTCGTCATCCAACTCATCGTCGTCGGCCTCAACAACACCACCGACCGGCAGGGCATCTGCCATCAATTGGGCCAGTGTGTCTTCGATTGTGTCGACAGGATCTGCTTTGGCTTCAACGGCTTCTGGCACTTCAATTGAAGCATCCGCTTGGGCGGAATCCGCCTCAGTAGTATCATCCGCCAGAACCGACACATTGGCCAAAATCGAGGCAATGTCTGTTTCACCGCTCTCTTCGACCTCAGTTTCAACTTGTGCTTCAGCTTCAACCTCTATTTCAATTTCCGCCTCTACTTCGACGTCATCAGTGGCTTGTGCATCACCTGCTGGTTCGTCCTCGGCCTCAATCGTGTCTTCAATTTCCTCGACACGTATTTCGGCGGCATCATCCGCAGCCAAGGCAGCGTCCAGATCGGCAAGGTTGGTTTCCAGGAACCCCGAAGCGTGTTCGTCTTCGCTATAGTCGATATCGCCGTAGGGCTGTTCAGACTGCGCGACAACCGAGCGGATACGGCCCAGCTTGGCCGCGACACTATCGGGGTCAGGGTGGCTAACATCAGCGGCTTCGATCTGAGGCGACACGGGTTCGTCCGCAGCAAAATCAGCAGGGGTGTCAGCTTCATCTTCTTTTGTAATATCAACGGGCTCTACGACCTGCTCAACCTCAGAGGCCGCTTCGATCTCGGCCATCTCAGCGTCTTTGCTAACGTCGGGTTGTTCTGGGGCCTCAGGGGTCTCTGCTATCTCTTCGACAACGGCCTCTTCACCGGCCTGTTCAGGCTCTTCTACTTTGGCAACATCGCGCGATGGCATCGGGGCAGTGAGGTCTTGTGTACTTGCGGCGGGCTGAGCCTCGGGCATTTCTGTAGCAGGTGTTTGCGCCGCTTCGTTATGCGGTTCTTTGGTGGCAGCAGCAGTATCGGCGATCATTTGATCGTCAGCTGCATCCTCAGCCTGCGTGTCAGGAGTCTCGGCAACAGAGGTTTCGGCTGCTTCCTCGTGAGGCAGCGCTGCCGGAGTTCCTTCGGACGCGCGCAGCACGATTTTGCCACCGTCTTCATGGGCCTGAACCCGGCGTTCAATCTCGCGTTCGGCGATCCGCGCCAGCATTTCGGCATCCGGTGTCGGAGGTTCGGCCCCGAAGTATCGGTCATCGGCGGCCAGATCGCGGAAATACTCCGCAATCGCCTTCATGGTGGTGAACGAATCATCGAACCCCTCCAACGTGCACGAAAACGTCCCATAAGAGACCGTGAGAATTTTGCTGTCTTTAATCATACCAATTGCTCGCTTTGCATTGCCTGCAACGACATGTTTACCATGCTGGGCGCGTCGAAAGCGGCCCGATTCTTAGAATTTTACAGTATCATTTCATGGTTTAAATAAGGCTCACTAGTTTAACTTGCCAATAATCCGGGGAAAATCGCTTGATTGTCCATAGTTTGGAAACAGTCACCCTAATTGGGGGCGCCAGCGTTAACAATACAACCCTTAGCCGGGCGCGGGCTGTTGGCCCACGCATTGTGGCCGCTGACGGTGGAGCTGATGTGGCACATGAAAACGGTCTGACCCCCGAAGCGGTGATTGGTGATTTTGATTCCATCAGTGACGCCGCAAGAGCCCGCCTGCCAGATAGCATCCTGCACTGTATTGATGATCAGGACACCACCGACTTTGACAAATGCCTGTCGCAAATCAGCGCGCCCTTGATCATTGGGGTCGGTTTTACCGCTGGCAGGCAGGATCATCAGCTGGCCTGCTATAACAGCCTTGTGCGCTTTGCCGGGCAGCCCTGTGTTTTGCTGGGGCAGCATGAATTGGTTTTTCTGGCCCCGCCCACAATGCTGTTGGATTTGCATCCGGGGACTGTGGTCTCACTGTTTCCATTGGGCGCAGTTGAGGGCACATCGGATGGGCTGCAATGGGAAATCGGCGGTCTGAACTTTGCCTCCGACGGCCGGATCGGCACGTCAAACTGCGCCAAGGGGGCCGTGCAGATGAGCTTTACCGCGCCGAAAATGCTGGTGATACTGCCCAGCGATGCCCTGGACATAGTTGTGCAGGCGCTGTCGAAATCGACGGCACGTTGGGACTAAAGTGTATCGGGCAAAACCTCTGATTCAGGCTTTACGCGAAACGCCTTAAGGTCAGTACTTCAACTTCAGCAGGCCTTCTTTGGGGTGTTTGTGCCAATAGGAAACACCCATATAATAGAATTGCTTTTGCTGCCGCTTGGCATCTGAGCCAGAATGCGCCTCATAAACGGCTCTGGCATCGTCGCGTTCGTCGCGCAGATATGACCTGCGCATTTTCACGCTGTCATACTCTTGCAACGCCCTGAAAACACCGCGCGTGCCACGCGGGTTACCATAGCCCATCCGGAACAGGTGATTTGACCCGGCGTAGGAGAACCCAACCACATAGGCACTGCTGACACTGATATTGTCGCGCATCTGATTGCGCGACAGCCTCAAATATTCGGATTGAGAATATCCATACTCGTCAGTTGGTCCGTCGTCTTCATCGCCGTACTGTGGGTTATACTCACCACTCACGGTCAAATCTATTCCACCACCGGCCTTTGCTATTGCCCCCGAAATACATAACCCTGAGGAAGCAACTGCGAGCGTGAAATACCTGCGGGACAATCCGCCACTGTTTGAAATCAAGAACATTACACCTCTCCTTCAAAAATTTATTTGTGGCTGGATTATCCTCCTCATCTGGCTTTTCGTCAAATTACACTGGTGTTACCTACCTCAGACACTGTGTGAAATACTATTCATCCGCGCCGCTGAGTATGCCCATTTGATACTCATGCGGCTTGCTCAGGCCAAAGCATAGTTTGGAAAATACACGCTCGTTCAGCAGTTTGGCACGTTCACAGCCAAGCCGCCCAGAGATGTCTCTTTGTATTTCTCGCTCATATCCACGCCGGTTTGGCGCATGGTTTCGATACAGGCATCCAGCGGCACAAGGTGTTGGCCATCGCCGCGCAGAGCCAGTGAGGCGGCACTGACCGCCTTGATCGCACCCAATCCGTTGCGCTCAATGCACGGCACCTGCACCAGGCCTTTGACCGGATCGCAGGTCATGCCAAGGTGATGTTCCAGCGCAATCTCCGCGGCATTTTCAATCTGTTTGGGCGTGCCGCCCAGAACGGCCGCCAACCCGGCGGCCCCCATGGCGGCGGCACTGCCAACTTCGGCCTGACAACCCGCCTCGGCACCAGAGATAGAGGCATTGAACTTGACCAGACCACCGATGGCAGCGGCGGTGAGCATGAAATCCTCAACCTGAGTTTCTGTGGCCCCTGGCACATGATCGAGGTAATATTTGATCACCGCAGGCACCACGCCGGCCGCGCCATTGGTGGGGGCTGTCACAACCTGCCCGCCCGCTGCGTTTTCTTCGTTCACGGCCATGGCGTAGGTGCTGATCCAGTCATTGATTTTGTGTGGCGCACTCAGGTTGGTGCCACGTTCAGCCAGCAGCGCATCATGAATACCTTTGGCCCTGCGCCGCACATTCAGCCCCCCCGGCAAAGTGCCATCGTTTTGCATGCCCCGTTCAATGCAACCGTTCATAACCTGCCAGATACGCGCCACCCCGGACGTGAGGTTTTCGGGTCCGCCCCGCGAGATTTCATTGGCACGCTTCATGTCCGCAATAGATTTGCCCGATGTTTCAGCCATCTCCAGCATTTGATTGGCGGATTTGAATGGATAGGGCACCGGATCACCTTCATCGGTGTTGCGCCCGGCGGCCAGTTCCGCCTCGGTCATCACAAAACCACCACCGATGGAGTAATACGTCTGGCGCAGGATCACATCGCCCTGCTTATCTGTCGCCATCAGGATCATACCATTGGCATGGCCTGGCAGGTTAGGCCCAAAATCAAAAGTCAGATCGTCTTTGGGATTGAACTGAAGGGGTGGCAGGCCTTCGGGTGTCACTGTCTGGGTGTCGCGTATTTCGGCCAACACGGCTTGGGCGTGTTCGTGGTCATAAGTGTCAGGCGAAAACCCGGCGAGGCCCAGAATAGTGGCGCGGTCAGTCGCATGGCCCACGCCGGTAAAGGCAAGGCTGCCGTGCAAAGACCCACGCAGGCCGTGGAACTCAAACGGTGATGCGCGCATGTCATCCAGAAACCGGGCAGCAGCCACCATCGGCCCCATCGTATGCGACGAGGACGGGCCAACACCCACTTTGAACATATCAAACACGGACAGAAACATCTGGTCACACTGCTTTCTGGTCTGCTCGCTTAATGCGGCGATAAAGGGGATTGCCCCAAGATTGGGCCTTTATCGCAGGTACGATATTCTAACAATCCTTCAAACACGGCAGGATGACAGGCGAAGGCGGCGTTTTGCGGCAGGATCTGAGCTATTTTGCCGACATTCGAATTTGACGTTCTTCATGAACACTCTGTTTTCGCAAGGCACCTTGGATATGCCACATTGGGTGCATACCTAACCGATGACTCGCATTAAAGCTGAAGGCAGACACCATGATAAAACCATACACCTTATGCATTGTTGTTGCGGCACTATTATCATCCCAGGTTCATGCGGATGAGGTGAAGCAGCCCCTTCCAAAATCCATTGAAGCTATGGTGGGCGATGATACGCAAAGGGCAATCAGGAGGATCGCCCAACGGATGCTTGATCTGCAATCTGATGGGATCATCACCCAAGAAGTTATTGATAACTACAGAAAGTCCGCCGTTGCACAAAATCGAGCGCAGGTGATGCAGGGTATATTGTCGCTCGATCTGGATTTTGATGGTGTCTTATCGGAAGAGGAATTAGATATCGCGCGCATCTCATCTCAGAGCCGCAGGATGATAAAACGCTCAGATTTGGAGTTGATGATCATCGAAGCTGATCTGGACGCCAACAATCAACTGGATTTTGATGAGCTGCGTCAACATGTCGTGCGAACTGTCCAAACTGATGCGAATAGGCGCCTCCCGCGCCGAGAGCAGTTCGTTGTTGACCTGATGGCGCTGGATATGGATGGCGACGGCACGGTCACAATTCAGGAAATGGCCAAGGTGCTGCGCGCACGTTAACGCAGAGTACGACAGGTCGCTCCATTTCATCGCAGATTGCCTCTCGCGCCCCGTGCGCAACACCGGTATAACGCCTCAAACACTTGGGGAGTGCACATCATGAGCGGGGAACTTTCGCCCATCGACAAAGCCAAATATGTCGCCGCCAAACGGGCTGTGGATTTTGTAGAAGACGGGATGCGTGTGGGCCTGGGCACTGGCAGCACGGCCGCTTGGATGGTGCGCTGTCTGGGTGAAATGGTGCGCGAGGACGGGCTGCGGATCAAAGGCGTGCCCACCTCAACCCGAACCGCCGAACTGGCGCGTGATGTGGGCATAGAAGTGATCAGCCTGGACGAGGCGAAGTGGCTGGATGTCACCATTGATGGTGCCGATGAATTTGACGGTGATCTGAACCTGATCAAAGGCGGTGGCGGAGCGCTGTTGCAGGAAAAGATCGTGGCGACTGCCAGCGATCAGATGATTGTCATCACCGATGCATCCAAAGAAGTTGAACACCTGGGATCATTCCCCCTGCCCATCGAGGTGATCCCGTTCGGCTGGCAGACCTCCAAATCACTGGTTGAGGAAATGTTGATCAGCATGGATGTGCTGGGCCGCGATGCCACGCTGCGTATGAATGGCGATCATCCCTATGTCACCGATGAGGGCAACCATATCCTTGATCTGCATTTGGGGCGTATTGGCAATGCGCGGCAACTGTCGCTTGTGCTTAATCAGGTGCCGGGGGTGGTTGAAAACGGACTGTTTGTAGATATTTGCGATGTTGTTGTGCTGGGCTATGGCGATGGTCGGGTTGAAACGCGTGACATCAACGAAGGCACAGTACAAGAGGACCGTCTGGATTTCGTGGAATCCGATAATCTGTTCACTGATATGATGGACTGAATACACATGACGTTTGACTATGATCTTTTTGTCATTGGCGGTGGGTCAGGTGGCGTGCGCGCGGCCCGAGTGGCAGCGCAGGGTGGCGCAAAGGTGGCCCTGGCCGAAGACGACCGCTACGGCGGCACATGTGTGATCCGGGGATGTGTCCCCAAAAAACTAATGGTGTTCGCCAGTGAATTTCCCAGCGCCATCGAGGATGCACAGTCCTATGGCTGGACAGTGCATGCCGGTGGGTTTGACTGGCCTGCCTTTCAGGGCAAACTGCATGCCGAACTGGACCGGCTGGAGGGGGTGTATCGCACTATCCTCAGCTCGAACGGGGTAGAGACCTATGACGCACGCGCCAAGCTGGCCGATGCACATACGATTGAACTGAGCACGGGCGAACGCAAGACCGCCAAACACATTTTGGTTGCCAGCGGCGGGCAGCCCGTGAAGCCTGATCTGCCCGGTGCAGAGCATGCAATTACCAGCAATGACATCTTCCACCTTGAGACCCTGCCGAAATCCATTCTGATCATTGGCGGCGGCTATATTGCATGCGAATTCGCCGGCATCCTGAACGGGCTGGGCCTGCAGGTCACACAATTCTATCGCGGCGCGCAAATCCTGCGTGGTTTTGACGAAGAAGCGCGTGGGCTGGTTTCCGAGGAAATGATCCAAAACGGGATCAACCTGCATCTGGGCACCAACATAATGGAGATGGAGCCCGTCGATGGTGGATATCGCGTGAAGGGCACCAATGGCTCGGACAACGTATTTGAAAAGGTCATGTTTGCCACCGGCCGCGCCCCCAACACCCGCGATATGGGTCTGGAAGAGGCAGGCGTCCAACTGGGCCGCAAAGGCGAAATTGTGGTGGATGAGTACAGCCAGACCGGCGTGCCATCTATCTATGCCATTGGCGATGTGACTGACCGCGTAAACCTGACACCTGTGGCCATCCGCGAGGGCATGGCCTTTGTGGAAACCGTGTTCAACGCCAATCCGACACCCGTGGATCATGACCTGATTCCAACGGCAATTTTCACCCAACCCGAGATGGGCACAGTGGGATTATCCGAGGAAGCCGCCCGCGAGCAGGAGCCAATTGAGGTTTATGCAACATCGTTCAAACCGATGCAGCAGGCCTTTGCCGGGCGCAATGACCGGGTGCTGATGAAGTTGATTGTCTCTCAGGCCACGCGCAAGATACTGGGCTGTCACATTGTGGCACCCGGCGCGGGTGAAATGATCCAATTGGCGGGCATTGCCGTGAAAATGGGCGCCACAAAAGAAGATTTCGACCGGACCTGTGCGGTGCATCCAACCATGTCCGAAGAACTTGTGACCATGAAAACCCCTGTTCGGACAGCTTGATTTTTCAGACAAACTGCACAGGTTATGTATAACGTCGTGATGACGACGCAGAGATAAGGAAACAGATTTTATGGCTGGACCATCTGGCGGCCCTTGGGGCGGCGGCGGCAATTCAGGCGGAGGCGACGACGGAGGTGATGACAACCGTGGTGGCAATCGCAATGGCGGGCGCAGACCCCCGGAAAACGGCGGGCCGCAAATGCCTGAAATCGACGAACTGATGAAAAAGGGCCAGGATCAGCTGCGCGTGCTGATGGGCGGGCGCGGCGGTGGGGGCAGCGGCTCCAATGGCACCGGCAGCGGTGGCCCGGCATTTGGCCGCGGCACGTTTGTCATCGGTTTGGTCATTGCGGCCGTGCTTTGGGCAGCGGCCAGCTTCTATACGGTCAAACCCGAAGAACAATCGGTTGAGCTGTTTCTTGGCGATTATTACCGCACCACTGATCCGGGTCTGAACTTTGCGCCCTGGCCGCTGGTGACTTACGAAAAACTGCCCGTCACCCGCGAGCAGAACGAAGATATTGGTGTTGGCGGACGTGGGTCCGAGGCCGGCTTGATGCTGACCGGGGATGAGAACATCGTCGATATTGATTTTCAGGTGGTCTGGAACATCAATGACCCGGCTAAATATCTGTTTAACCTGCAAGATCCACGCTCCACCATTAACGCGGTGAGCGAATCTGCGATGCGCGAGATCATCGCCCAATCGCGGCTCGCACCGATCCTGAACCGGGATCGCGGTGTGATTGCCTCACGGTTGGAGGATCTCATTCAATCCACGCTCGACAGCTATAACTCTGGCGTTAGCATCATTCGGGTCAACTTTGACAAGGCCGACCCGCCGACAGACGTGATTGATTCATTCCGCGATGTACAGGCCGCTGAGCAAAAGCGTGACAGGTTGGAAAAAGAAGCCGACGCCTATGCAGCCCGTGTGCTGGCCGAAGCGCGCGGTGAAGCCGCTCAGACGCTGGAAGAGGCCGAAGGCTATCGCGCCCGCGTGATCAACGAGGCCGAAGGTGAAGCCAGCCGATTTACTGCTGTTTTGAACGAATATCAGAAAGCGCCGGAAGTGACGCGCAAGCGGCTGTATCTGGAAGCCATGGAAGAAGTGCTGGGTGGAATGGATAAGATCATTCTGGACCAGAATGCCAGCGGAGGTCAGGGCGTTGTCCCCTATCTGCCCCTGAACGAGCTGCGCAAGCCGCAGTCTGGAGGACAGTAAGATGCGGAAATCAACAATGCTTCTGCCAATCTTAGTATTGGTTATCATCGCGGCTTTGTCCTCGGTCTTTATTGTGGACGAGCGCGAAAAAGCGCTGGTGCTGCAATTTGGTAAGGTCATCAAAGTCAAAGAAGAACCAGGACTTGGCTTTAAAATCCCGCTTATTCAGGACGTGGTGCGCTATGATGACCGCATCCTGAGCCGTGACATTGATCCGCTGGAAGTCACCCCGCTGGATGATCGTCGTCTGGTGGTTGACGCCTTCGCACGCTACCGCATCGTGAATGTTGAGCAGTTCCGCCAAGCCGTGGGTGTGGGCGGGATTCCTGCCGCCGAAGCTCGGCTGGATTCTATCCTGCGCTCGGAAACGCGCGAAATTCTCGGGTCGGTCAGTTCAAACGATATTCTGAGTTCGGATCGTGCCGCGCTGATGCTGCAAATCCGGAACCAAGCCATCGTGGAAGCCAATAAGCTGGGGATTGAGATCATCGATGTGCGCCTCAAACGCACCGATCTGCCACGACAAAACCTGGATGCCACATTTGCCCGGATGCGGGCCGAGCGTGAGCGTGAAGCTGCCGATGAAATCGCACGTGGTAACGAAGCTGCGCAACGTGTGCGCGCCCAGGCCGATCGGACCCAGGTTGAGATCGTGTCGGACGCCAAGCGTCAGGCCGAAATCACCCGTGGTGAATCTGATGCCAAACGCAACGCGATCTTCAACGAAGCCTTTGGCGCGGATACAGAATTCTTTGAATTCTACCGGTCGCTGAATGCCTATCGCAAGGCGTTGCAGGGGTCGAATTCGTCCATGGTGATGTCACCGGACAGCGAGTTCTTCAACTACCTGCGCTCGGATCAGGGCGCAGCTGCACAATGATCGAAACCGCGCTTCTGGCGTTGGGTTTGGTTCTGATTGTCGAGGGGCTGGTGTACGCACTGGCCCCTTCGCTTATTGAGGATTTACTCGAGGCGATGCGGGCATTACCCCTTGAACAACGCCGCGCGATGGGGCTTGCTGCGCTGGCGGTGGACTTGGTTGTTTTGTGGCTCGCCAAAGCGCTTGGCGCTTGATCAAAACGACACAAAGACATCACATGCGCGTGAGTTGTAGTAGGTTTAATTGAGATTACATTAACCATACCTACATCAAAGCCATGTAAAAGCCGTCCATTCTTTGGCGGTGTCAGGACAACGAAGGAGTATCGGGAGTGAACGTCCAAGCCATTTCAACACCAATTCAGAGTGCTCGCAACCTGCGCGCCCTGTGGCTAACGGCCCTGACGATAGCGCTGCTGATGGCACAGGCCATTGTGGCGCAGGCCCGGCCCGAGAGCTTTGCCGATCTCGCCGAAAAGATCAGTCCAGCGGTGGTTAACATCACCACCTCAACGGTTGTGGCACAAGGCACCGGCCCCTCGCCCATCGTGCCCGAAGGTTCCCCGTTTGAAGATTTCTTTCGCGAGTTTCGGGACCGCAATGGTCAGGGTGATCGACCACGTCGCACGTCAGCGCTGGGATCGGGTTTTGTGATTTCTGAGGATGGTTATGTTGTCACCAACAACCACGTCATTGAAAGCGCCGATGAGATCATCATTGAGTTCTATTCCGGTGCAGAGCTGGAAGCCAAAGTGATTGGCACCGACCCTAAAACCGACATCGCGCTTTTGAAGGTGGAAACCGATGTGCCTTTGGCGTTTGTCAGCTTCGGCGATAGCGACACCGCGCGCGTGGGCGATTGGGTGATGGCCATGGGTAACCCGTTGGGTCAGGGATTTTCGGTCTCTGCGGGCATCGTATCAGCGCGCAATCGCGCCCTGTCCGGCACCTATGACGATTACATTCAGACGGATGCCGCGATCAACCGGGGTAACTCAGGTGGCCCGCTGTTTAATCTTGATGGCAATGTGATTGGCGTGAATACCGCAATCCTCAGCCCCAACGGCGGTTCTATCGGGATTGGGTTTTCGATGGCCTCCAACGTGGTGACCCGCGTGGTCGGCCAGTTGCAGGAATACGGCGAAACCCGTCGCGGTTGGCTGGGCGTGCGCATTCAGGATGTGACCGATGACGTAGCCGAGGCGATTGGCTTGGAAAAAACAGCAGGTGCCATGGTAACGGATGTGCCCGAAGGCCCCGCCAAAGAAGGCGGCATGCTGGCTGGCGATGTTATCATGAGCTTTGATGGCCATGACGTTGCCGACACTCGCGGTCTGGTACGCCGGGTGGGCAATTCTGAGGTTGGCAAAGCGGTGCGCGTGGTTGTGTTCCGCGACGGCAAAACCCAAACGCTGAAGATCACCCTGGGCCGCCGTGAAGCCGCAGAAGGCGCGATCCCAGCCGTACAGCAAGGTGAGGACGGCAGCGCCATGGACGAGCCGACTGAAAAGGTTGTGCTGGATCTGACGTTAAGCCCTCTGAACGACGAACTGCGCAGCCAACTGGCGCTGTCTGAGACAGCAACAGGTCTGGTCGTCAAGGATGTGGATACGCTCTCGGAGGCTTATGAAAAGGGCATGCGCGCTGGTGATCTGATCACCGAAGCGGGCCAGCAAAAGCTGATTGGCATTTCAGATCTTGAAGACCGGATCGCCGAGGCAACAGAAGCTGGCCGCAAGTCACTGCTGCTGTTGGTGCGCCGCGCTGGCGAGCCACGCTTTGTGGCGCTGACAATTGAAGCTGAATAGGCTTAGCAGCGTATCGCCTTTAACCTGAAATAGGGAAAAGGCGATACGCCGCACGACATATGAACGCTGTGGTCGTTTCGGGTAGAATCACTGAACCAGATTTTATCCGAATTGCTGTAGCAATCTGACATTTGAAAGGGTGCCCTGTGGATACGGGGCGCCTTTTTTCATTGTTTTTTGGACAGCGGTGGGGTGAAACCCCACCTTACAGAGGCAGTTCAAACGGTCTGAGCTGTGTATCCTTGCGCAAATACAACGGATGTTTGGCCGATCCATCCTTGTTCACGCCTAAACATTGCAACGGTTTGCCCAACGCAGCTATGGCCACAAATACATCCCGCACCACCGGCTGAAACCGGGCGTGCAATTTGCCATAGGCCATCACCACCAGTTCGGCCTCGCTCGCCATGTCCACCAGCGCCGGGATGTTCGCACCACTGCAGGCCAGCGCCGGATCGGGCGGGATGTCCTTGGGCGAGGTTGCACGCCAATCCAGCATGTTGCCCTTCAGATAGCGGGTAAATCCCCAGTCGCGTGAAAACATCAGTTCGCGGTGGCAAGTGGGGTCTGACACCTCGGCCCCTGCCACCGAAGGGTTCATTCCGATAAAAAGCACTGATTTTGGCGTATCTGCGGCCAACGTCCAATCGCGGGTCAACGCTTGCCGGTATCGCCCGCAGTCAGAAAACGTCGCACCGCCGATCACGCCGTCTGGAAGTTTCAGGCGCACTTTGCCGCCGGGATCATGCAGTTGATCAGGGCTGCTCATGGTGCCCCGCTGGGAAGGATCACACGGCTGGGGTGCAGTTCTCCGCCTTTGAAACGGCCCACGGCGACAGCGCGACCCTCACAAGCAGCCCAGCATTCATCGCCGTAGTCCACATCCGATCCGATCACCATGCCGGGATTGCCATTGCGCAGCTTCGCTGCGGCCTCGGCTGAACAGGTCACCATCGGCAACTCCGCCAATCCCATTTCCAGGGGGCGCAAATGCGCGTCCAGATCGGGGCTTTGTGCCATTGCTTCGATTTGCTCAAAGGTCAGGCCATCGCCCACCTCAAACGGCCCAGACCAGAGCCTGCGCAGCCATGTCACATGTGCCTTACAGCCCAATGTTTCGCCCAGGTCACGGGCGATGGCGCGCACATAGCCACCTTTGCCACAGGTCATTTCCAGCACTGCGGTATCGGCAACTGGGCGATCCGTCAGCACCAGTTCTTCAACCCACAGGGGCCGTGCAGCAATTTCGACATCCTCACCATCGCGGGCCAGCTTGTACGCGCGTTGCCCGTCGATCTTTACGGCAGAAAACTTGGGCGGCACCTGCATGATGTCACCAACAAAGGCCCCTAATGCCGCTTTGATTTCGTTGTCATCCGGGCGAGTGTCACTGGTGGCAATCACTTCACCTTCGCCATCGTCGGTGTTGGTGGCCTGACCAAACCGCACGGCAAATCTGTAAGCCTTCAACGCATCGGTGATATAGGGCACGGTTTTGGTTGCCTCGCCCAGCGCCACAGCCAAAACCCCAGTTGCTTCGGGATCCAGGGTGCCTGCATGGCCGGCCTTCTTGGCCTGCAACGCCCAGCGCACTTTGTTGACCACCGCTGTCGAGGTCATTCCAGCCGGTTTATCCACCACCAGCCAACCTGAAATATCGCGGCCCTTGCGTTTGCGTGCCATGCGCAGCCCTATCTGTTTGTTGGATATGCGGGGTAGTTCACCTACACCGGATCGTCAATCATTCAGCGTCTGCGACCACACCCACAATCGGCCCCATGGGAAAGCCGCCATCGTTGCGCCCCAACCCCGGTGCATACAGCCGCGAGATATTGCCATCAAAATAAAGCGCCTGTGGCACCTTAAGGCCATCACGGAAAAACCGCCCGAAAGTCTGAAAGTTCACCGAGGCGTGCGACATGGCAAACCAGACCGTGCGGCCATCACCCGAGGTGCCCACACCATTGCGGATATAGCGGCTGTCGCTGTCCTTCAAAAACCGGGGGTGCAGCTGGCCATCAATCACCAGCATCGGCCCGGATTGGCTGGCATGGGTGCAATTTGGTGCCTCGCGCAGAAAGCGGCGCGTTTCAATCACGCGCGCGCGGGTGTCCCCCACACAAAACACCCCATTGGGCAGCAGGCCGAAGTTACCGGGCCCATCGGTGCTGATGACGGGCGCGCGCTCGGTGCCACCTTCGACATAGTGGCCCACCGGGCTGCGATCTGCATGATACATGCCGGCATTCATCGCAAAAAGCAGGGTTTGGTCGGCGTTTGCCAGTTTCGTTGCCACATTGTCGAAGGTGCCAAAGGGGCGGTTGGTATCGGGATCACGCAGGAACAGGCGTATTTCGTCCTGAGTGATGTCCACCTCGCACAGGGTGTATTTATCACCGTCAAAGCTCAGGTCTTTGCACTCAACTGCTGCCGCAGGGGAAGCGAGGCAGAGTATGGCCACAAGAAGCCAGCGCATCGCCTAGTCCTCCAGGTCCCGACGCACGTCATCGCGGTCAAACAGGCGACGGGTTTCGTCCATCTGATCGAACGTCGCATCCAGCCGGAAACGCAGGTCAGGGGCATATTTCAGGTCAAGCTTCTTGCTGATCTGGTGGCGCAGCTCAGCCTTGTTGCGCGCCAGAAGGCCGATCAGCTCTTTCTGGCCCTGCCCGCCCAGCGGCATGACATAGGCCGTCGCGACCTTTAGATCGGGGGATGTGCGCACTTCCCCCACCGTCACCGACATCCGGTTCAGATCCGGGTCATGCACATCGCCACGCGCCAGCACTTCGGACAAAGCGCGCCGAATAAGCTCGCCCACGCGAAGCTGGCGTTGTGAGGGACCGGGCCCATCATGAAACTTGTTCTTTGCCATGAGGTGCATCTAAGACCTGTGCCACGATTTGCCAAGCGGTAACGAGGCGGCAGCTCAGGCAAAGAGTATTTTGCCTCTGGCGGGGATATTTGGGGCAAGAAGATGGGGAGGGGCCGGGCATTATAGCAACTTGGGCGTTGTCTGAGCCTGCCTGGGCGCGCTATGCATTGGCCCGGACTAAGGCGGAGTGAGCGACATGGCAGAATTACCAGGCATCGTGGTGACAGGCGCATCGGGGCGCATGGGCCAGATGTTGATCCAGACGATTGAGGCCAGCACTGCGGCGCGGCTGGTGGGCGCGGTTGAGCGTGAAGGCCATGCATGGGTTGGTCAGGATGTGGGCGCGGCAATGGGCGGCGGCAATTTGGGTGTGGCGGTTACGGATGACCCGCTTGAGGCCTTTGCCAAAGCGCAAATCGTGATTGATTTCACCTCCCCCGCAGCCACAGTGGCATTCTCCACCCTGGCCGCGCAGGCGCGTGCTGTACATGTGATTGGCACCACAGGCATGAGTGACGATGATCTGGCCAAGCTTTCTATTGCGGCACGTCATGCCACCATCATACGCGCGGGCAACATGAGCCTTGGCGTTAATCTGTTGGTGCAACTGACCCGCCAGGTGGCCGCAGCCCTGGACGAGGATTACGACATCGAAGTGATCGAGGCGCATCACAATCAAAAGGTTGATGCACCCTCAGGCACCGCCCTGATGTTGGGCGAGGCCGCCGCCGAAGGGCGCGGTGTAGATCTGGCGTCGGTCTCGGACCGGGGGCGCGATGGCATCACCGGCAAACGCAAACGTGGCGACATCGGATTTAGCGCCATTCGCGGTGGCGATATCATTGGGGAACATGATGTGATGTTTGCTGCTGCGGGCGAACGGATCACTTTGCGGCATGTGGCCTCGGATCGTTCGGTCTTTGCCCGTGGCGCGCTGAAGGCAGCACTTTGGGGCTTGGGGCGTAAACCGGGTGAATATGATATGTTGGATGTGCTGGGGCTGAAATAGCGCCCAGCTTCAAAAATCGACCGCGATGCCTTTTCTTTCCCAATCGCCATAGCGCACGGGCTCCAACCCTTCGCGGCGGCCACCCAGTTCCTTGGGCAGTTCCTGCTCGGCGGCCGTCTGGCGGCGTTCATCGGCCTCGGCCAGGGCGCGGATCGCGGCGGGGGGCAGGTCTTTTTGATCGTCACCAGGCATAGCTTTGGGTTCCTTTGTCCGTGTCCCCTTGATATACGCCCCCATCCCGCCCCGGCAAGGACCGATCACACATGACCAACATGGCCCCCTCCGCCCGCCACAAGGCGGCGTCCCTTCTGGATCAGATCATCGGCGAGGGCCGTCTGATGTCCGAACTGATCGGCAGCGGTGTGTTGGACAAGCTGCCGCCCGCCGATCGCGCACGCGCCCAGCGGCTGGCCACAGACACCCTGCGCGGGATGGAGCGCGCTGACCGAATGCTCAGCCGTCATTTGCGTAAACCTCCGCCTTTGACGGTGTATAATCTGCTGCGTGTCGGCACGATTGAGCTGTGTCTGGGCGGTGATCCGCACGGCGTGGTCAACGATATGGTCAGCATCATTGGACGCCACCGCCGCTATGGCAACCTTAAGGGGCTGGTGAACGCAGTATTGCGCAAAATGGCTGCGGATGGGCCGCGTAACTGGAATGATTTGCGTATTCCGCGCTTGCGCAGCTGGCTGCGCGAGCCGCTGGTGGCCGCCTATGGGCAAGGCGCGATGAATGCCATGGACCACGCCCATTTTACCGGCGCACCATTGGATCTGACCGCAAAGGGCGACCCCAAAGCAGTGGCAGAGGCCACAGGCGGGCAATTGTTGCCCACAGGCAGCGTTCGGATAGAAAATGCAGGGCAGGTTTCTGCCTTGCCCGGTTTTGAGGCAGGCGATTGGTGGGTGCAGGATGCAGCGGCGGCCATTCCGGTGCAGGTGTTAAACCCGCAACCGGGCGAGCATATTCTTGATCTATGTGCAGCACCGGGCGGCAAGACCCTGCAATTGGCCGCAGCCGGGGCCAAGGTGACAGCGCTTGATCTGTCCGAACGGCGCATGGAGCGTGTTGCACAGAATCTGGCGCGCACAGGCCTAAGCGCCACATGTGTGACTGAGGATGCATTGATCCATGCAGGTGGGCCGTATGATGCCATATTGCTGGATGCGCCCTGTTCGGCCACTGGCACCATCCGGCGGCACCCGGATTTGCCATTTGCCAAGGACGGCAGCGACTTTGGCGAGCTGTTTGCCCTGCAATCGGCAATGATCGACCACGCTTTGAGCCTGCTTAAGCCCGGCGGGCGTTTGGTGTATTGCACCTGTTCACTACTGCCCGACGAAGGGGAGGTGCAGATTGATGAGGCCCTTGCCCGCCACCCGGATTTGAAAACCGATGCCGATGCCTGCCTGCGCCCCGGAATTGACCCGGACTGGCGCACGCAAGAAGGTGGTTTGCGCCTGCGGCCCGACTATTGGGCCGAAGCGGGGGGTATGGACGGGTTTTATATCGCCTGCCTGCGCCAGTAATTGCCGAACCGCGCATCACGCGCATTCTGTCGGTGACTTACGCCATGGCCACAGGTATATTGGCACAAACAACGCCGCAAAGAGCGTCAAGAGGCACGGGCTATGTCAACGGAAACCGAGTGTTTTTCGGCGCGATGGGCGCGCTTTAGAAACCGTTTTGAAGCGCGGCGTGCAGCATGGGCACGCCCGGTGACGGCCTTTGTCTCGCAGCCCGAACCCCGCACCATCGGCAGCTATGCGCGTGGACGCCAGCTGAGTGCTGGCAATTTCGTTTTTTCCGGCACGCTTATTCAGGCCCCCGATACCGGGTTGTGGGATCTGGCCGCGCCTGATCGCGGGTTTGAAGATGAACAACACGGGTTTGGCTGGTTGGATGATCTGGCCGCAGCCGGCGACACCGCTGCAAGGCAGGCCGCACAAGATTGGACAATAGATTGGATCGCCCGGTATGGCGGCGGAAACGGCCCCGGCTGGACACCCGAACTGACCGGGCGCCGCCTGATCCGCTGGATCACCCATGCATTGTTTTTGATGAACGGCATGAGCGGCGAAGACACCGAGCCGTTTATGCGCTCTCTTGGTCAGCAAACAATATTCCTGGGGCGGCGTTGGAAAACATCCCCCCCCGGCCTGCCCCGGTTTGAAGCCCTGACCGGCATGATTTATGCAGGCCTGTCGCTGGAGGGGATGGAGACACATGTGAACCCGGCCCTCTCGGCGCTGGCGCGTGAATGTGATGCACAGATCGACGATCAGGGTGGACTGCCCACCCGCAACCCCGAAGAATTGCTTGAGGTCTTTACCCTGCTCACATGGGCCGCTTTGGCCCTGTCGGAAACCGGCCATACTCCGGGCAATGCACATTGGAGCGCGATCGAGCGCATCGCCCCGACCCTGCGCACCCTGCGCCACGCCGATGGCGGGCTGGCCCGGTTCCATGGTGGTGGTCGGGGTCTTGAAGGGCGGCTGGATGGCGCATTGGCCACCAGTGGTGTGAAACCAAGGGCCAATGATGGGTTGGCCATGGGGTTTGCGCGGCTCAGCGCTGGGCGCACCAGCGTTATTGTGGATGCTTCATTGCCACCACGCGGGCGGGCGTCTGCGGGCGCACATGCCTCAACGCTTGCGTTTGAGCTGACGTCAGGACGTCGGCCATTGATTGTCAACTGCGGCTCGGGCTCAAGTTTCGGGCCTGAATGGCGCCGGGCGGGGCGCGCCACACCGTCACATTCCACGCTGGTGCTGGCCAATCGCTCCAGCTCTACCCTTGGCAGCACGGGGCAGGCACAGCAATGGCTGAATGATACCCCGTCTGATGTGCCCTCTGAGATGAGCCAGGCCCAGGACGGGCTGCGGTTTGAAGCGGGCCACGATGGCTACAAGCGCGCCTATGGGTTGACCCATGTGCGCAGGATCGAAATGACGTTTGATGGCCGCGGCATTGCCTCGGAAGATATGTTGATCACGCTGGATGACGCCGACAAAGCCCAATTTGATCACGCGATGGATGCCAACCAGTTGCAAGGTATCCCCTATGACATCCGGTTTCATCTGCATCCTGATGTGGACGCCTCAGTTGATATGGGCGGATCGGCGGTGTCACTGGCATTGAAAAGCGGTGAGATCTGGATTTTCCGGGCCGATGGTGCCGCTGAAATGACCGTTGAACCCAGCGTTTACCTTGAGAAAGTCCGGCTGAAACCGCGCGCGGCCAAGCAGATCGTTCTGACGGGCCAGGTGACGGAATATGCCAGCCGGGTGCGCTGGTCTCTGGCCAAGGCGCAGGAAACACCGATCTCTATCCGGGATCTGGCGCAGGATGAACTGGACCCTCTGGCCGAGGAATAACCACATCTCACGGGTGGCCACGCGCTTATGCCGCACAGTTTTGTTGAAACTGTGGTTCAAGTCCTAAGCGAAACGCTTTAGAGGGGGCCTCAAACCATCTGAGGACCTTACACACATGCCTGATCTTGCCCCGCTGAAGCGCGCCCTTCTTTCTGTATCTGACAAGACCGGACTGGTCGAACTGGGCAAGGCGTTAGCGGCGCGCGGGGTGGAATTATTGTCCACCGGAGGCAGCGCCAAAACACTGCGCGAGGCCGGATTGGATGTACGCGATGTGGCCGATGTCACGGGCTTTCCCGAAATGATGGATGGCCGGGTGAAAACCCTGCATCCGATGGTGCATGGCGGTTTGTTGGCGCTGCGCGACGATGAGGGCCATGTGGCGGCCATGTCCGAGCACGGTATCGGCCCGATCGACCTGCTGGTGGTCAACCTTTACCCCTTTGAAGACACCGTCGCCAAAGGTGGCGATTATGACACCTGCATTGAGAATATTGATATTGGCGGCCCCGCAATGATCCGCGCCGCTGCCAAGAACCACGGGTTTGTCAGCGTTGTTGTTGATGTGCAAGATTATCAACCCCTGCTTAATGAACTGGATGCCAACGCTGGGCAGACGACATATGCGTTCCGCCAAGCTTTGGCACAAACGGCCTATGCACGCACCGCGGCCTATGATGCGGCTGTGTCCACCTGGATGGCCGAGGCGCTGAACGAGGCAGCCCCGCGTCGGCGCGCTGTGGCAGGTACATTGGCACAAACATTGCGCTATGGTGAAAACCCGCATCAATCGGCGGCCTTTTATACCGATGGCAGTGCGCGCCCTGGCGTGGCAACGGCCCAACAGCTGCAAGGTAAAGAGCTGAGCTATAACAATATCAACGACACAGATGCCGCGTTTGAGCTGGTCAGCGAATTTGATCCAGCGGATGGCCCCGCCGTGGCGATCATCAAACATGCCAACCCATGCGGTGTGGCGCGCGGGCGCAGCCTGTCGGATGCCTATCGCAACGCGTTCAATTGTGATCGCACATCAGCCTTTGGCGGGATTATCGCGCTGAACCAGCCTTTGGACGGCGCCACGGCTGAGGAAATCTCGGGCATTTTCACCGAAGTTGTGATCGCCCCCGGTGCCGATGCAGATGCCATAGATATCTTTGCCAAAAAGAAAAACCTGCGCCTGCTGGTCACCGATGGGTTGGCCAATCCGGCCGAGGCGGGGCGGATGCTCAAGCAGGTTTCAGGTGGGTATCTGGTACAGGACAAAGACAATGGGCAATTGAGCATGAGCGATTTGCGTGTTGTCACCAAGCGCCAGCCGACAGATGCAGAGATGACGGATATGCTGTTCGCATGGACCGTGGCAAAACATGTGAAATCCAACGCGATTGTCTATGTCAAAGACGGCGCCACCGTGGGTGTAGGCGCCGGTCAGATGAGCCGCGTTGACAGCTGCCGCATTGCCGCGCGCAAAGCCGAGGATATGGCGACAGAGCTGGGATTGGCCAAGCCGCTGACACTGGGCAGTGTCGTGGCATCTGATGCGTTCTTTCCCTTTGCCGATGGTCTGTTGAGTGCCGCCGAGGCCGGCGCAACCGCCGTTATCCATCCCGGTGGGTCCATGCGCGACGATGAGGTGATCGCCGCCGCCGACGAGGCCGGGCTGGCAATGGTCTTGACCGGGATGCGCCACTTCCGGCACTAAGGCACAAGCAGAAAAGGGGCGCTGCAACGTCAGACCCCAAATGAGGAGAGCAGCATGCGCACCGTCTTTTGGGTGGCATTTGGCACGTTTCTGGCCGACCAGGTCACGAAATACTGGGTGGTGCATGTCATGCAGCTGGACCGGCTGAATGCGATTGACGTGTTTCCACCTCTGTTTAATCTGCGCATGGCCTGGAATTACGGCATCAACTTTGGCCTGTTGGCGCAGCATGGTGATGTGATGCGCTGGGTGCTGATTGGTGTCGCGCTGACCATCTCGGGGGCCGTTTTGTGGTGGGTGCACCGTGATCCTGCCGGGCGGTGGCAAAAAATTGCCGCTGGCCTTTTGGTGGGTGGCGCGATGGGAAACATCGTGGATCGGCTGATTTATGGCGCTGTGGCGGATTTTATCAACGTCTCATGTTGCGGAATTAACAACCCTTATGCCTTTAATATTGCAGATATTGCTGTCTTTATCGGCGCTTTTGGCATGGTTGTGTTGTCTACAGACAAAAAGGCCGCGTGACCTTGGGCAAATCATGGGATAAACCAATGCCAAATGGTGATGGGGAGTGGCGATGACGATGCCGCGCTTAGTGATGTTTGTTTTGATCCTGGGGCTTGCTGCCTGCGGGAACAAAGATCGTGATGTACAGCTGAGAAAGATCAAGCACACCGGCAATGGGCCGGATGAGTTTTCGATCATTCCGGGCAAACCGCTGGAGCCGCCATTGGATTTCGCGGCTCTTCCGGCGCCGACGCCGGGCGGGGCCAACCTCACGGATCAAAATCCGCGCGGGGATGGTATCGCCGCCTTGGGAGGTAATCCCGGTGCATTGGTGGCCGCTGGTGTATCCAGTGCCGACAACGCGTTGCTTAATCATACCCGCCGCTACGGCGTCAGTGCGGGCATCCGCGAAACGCTGCGCGTTGAAGACAAGGAAACCCGCCGCCGCCATGGCCGGGTGAATATCCTGAATATTGGACCAAATGACGATTACTCCAATGCCTATCGCAAGCAGTGGCTGGACGCCTACGGCGAGTATTACCGCCTTCGCGATCTGGGCGTGACCATACCTTCGGCCCCACCCGAAGAATAAACTTCAGCACTTCACAGAGCCGCGAGCGCGCTTGAACCTGCGTGCAGGTGGCGTATCTATCTGGAGATAGTGCTGCCCTCTGGATGGAGATCTGTTGAATGCGGTTTTTGATGATGTGTGTTGCGATGGGCTTGGCGTTTGCCCAGCCCGGTCTGGCCAGTGGTCAGGTCACCACCTACCAGCTGGAAAACGGCATGGATGTTGTGGTGGTCGAAGATCACCGTGCCCCGGTTGTGGTTCAGATGGTGTGGTACCGTGCAGGATCGGCCGATGAGGCCCCCGGCGTTTCGGGTGTGGCGCATTTTCTGGAACATCTGCTGTTCAAGGGCACCAAAACACTGGAGTCTGGCGAGTTTTCCGCCACTGTCAACCGCAACGGCGGGTCTGACAACGCCTTTACCAGCTATGATTACACCGCCTATTTCCAACGCATCGCCGCCGACCGGCTGGAACTGATGATGCGCATGGAAAGTGACCGGATGGTGAACCTCCAGTTGGGCGAAGATGATATTGCCACAGAACGTGAAGTGATCATCGAAGAACGCAACCAACGCACTGAGAACAATCCGTTTTCCCTGTTCCGTGAACAAAAGAACGCAGCGCAATATCTGAACCATCGTTATGGGGTGCCGGTCATTGGCTGGCGCCATGAGATGGAAGACCTCTCACTGGAGGATGCGCTGAGCTTTTACAGGCAGTATTATGCGCCCAACAACGCCATTCTGGTGGTTGCGGGGGATGTCACCCCGGATGAGGTGCATGAACTGGCCAAGCAATATTATGGTGTGATCCCGGCCAACCCTGATCTGAAACCACGCGAGCGCCCGCAAGAACCACGTCAGATGGCCGAACGCCGTCTGATCTTCAAGGATGCGCGCGTGGCGCAACCCTATGTCAGCCGCTCTTACACGGCGCCGGAACGTGATACCGGTGCACAGGAAAAGGCCGCGGCCTTGACCATGCTGGCCCATGTTTTGGGTGATGGCTCAAATTCGGTTTTGACCGAAAAGCTGCAATTTGAGAGCAAAGTATCGGTCTGGGACGCCGCCTGGTATGGCGATCTGTCGCTGGATGATACGACATTCACCCTGATCGTGGCCCCTGCCGAAGGGGTCTCTTTGCAAGCGGCCGAAGATGCCTTGGACAAAGCCCTGGCTGAATTCATGCAAGAAGGTGTCGACCCCGAACATCTGGACAGGATTCGCCTGCAAATCCGCGCCTCCAAAATCTATGAGCGTGATGATGTGAGCTCTATCGCCGATGAATATGGCCGCGCCATGACCCAAGGATTGAGTGTGGCCGACGTAGAGGCCTGGCCTGACCTTCTGCAAGCTGTCACCGCTGAAGACATCATGGCCGCCGCCGCTGAGGTATTTAACCGCGACCATGCCGTCACCGGCTGGCTGACCACCCCGGAGGTGACCCAATGATCCGTTTTACTTTTCACCTTCTGGCCTTCGTATGTTTGGCCGCCCTGCCCGCGCGCGCCGAGATCAACATTCAGGAGATTACCACCCCCGGTGGCATCGACGCCTGGCTGGTTGAGGAACATTCCATTCCCTTCGTCGCCCTTGAGCTGAAGTTTCGCGGCGGTACATCGCTGGATACGCCGGACAAACGTGGCGCCATTCACCTGATGACCGTGCTGCTGGAAGAAGGTGCCGGCGATCTGGACGCGCGGGCCTTTGCCAAAGCGCGCGATGGTTTGGCAACATCAATCGGATTTAGCGTAGGGCGGGATGATATTTCGGTCTCGGCCCGGTTTTTGACCGAAAACCGTGATCCCAGCATGGCACTGCTGCGGGATGCATTGATATCCCCCCAATTCAATGACGAGGCCCTGACGCGCGTGCGTGCTCAGGTGATTTCGGTCATACAATCCGATCTCAAAGACCCCGAAGAACTGGTATCGCAACATCACGACGAGCTGGTGTTTGGCGACCATCCTTATGCCTTTAGCACCAATGGCACCCCAAAAAGCGTGGCAGAGCTGACCCGCGATGATCTGATGGTTGCACTAAAAAGCGCCATCACCCGCGACCGCGTTTATGTGGGCGCCGTAGGTGACATCACCGCCGATGAGCTGAGCACCCTGCTGGACACGCTGCTGGAAGGCCTGCCGGAAACCGGCCCACCCCTGCCCGGAGAAGCCACATTAAACCTGCCCGGTGGCGTGAGGATTGTTGACTTTGATACACCGCAATCGGTGGTGCGCTTTGCCCAGCCCGGCATTGACCGGGCCGACCCGGATTTCTTTGCGGCTTATATTCTGAACCACATTCTGGGGGGCGGCGGGTTTGAAAGCCGCCTGATGACCGAAGTGCGTGAAAAGCGCGGGCTGACCTATGGCGTGTATTCCTATCTCAGCATCCCCGACAACGCCAATATCTGGGCCGGCGGGGTGGCATCCGCCAATAACCGCGTCGCCGAGGCAATTTCTGTGATCCGTGACGAATGGGTCCGGATGCACGATGATGGCGTGACCCAAGCCGAGCTGGATGATGCCAAGACCTATCTGACTGGCGCCTACCCGCTGCGATTTGATGGCAACGGGACGATCGCAGATATTGTGGTGAACATGCAGGTTGATGATTTGCCAACGGATTACATTGTGACGCGAAACGACAAGATCAACGCCGTCACATTAGAGCATATCAACCGCGTGGCGCGTGAACGACTGACCCCTGAAAAGCTGACTTTTGTTGTGGTTGGCCGTCCTGAAGGGCTGGAAAACACCATCGAATAAGTTCTGACGGCCGGATCACAAGTCACCGAACGCCCGAAATCTGCACAAAAACTGCTGAACTGCTGCCATCGCACTGCACCTCGCCCACCTACACCTGAGGTTGGGACGATAAAAACAGTGAAGGAGCAGTCAGATGAAAACGTTTCTTGTGCGCGGGGTACCGGCCTCGATCCAACAAGACAGCTGGTGGATGGACGGGCTGATCCAACGCCCCCCGCCCAATACCGCTGATACTCCCACCAACCGGAACCGCATGGAGCGGCCTTTGTTGCTGGTGGCCCTGATCGCGCTGGGTGATGTGCTGTTGTGGGGCGTGGTGCCGGGGGTGTCTCTGGTGATCTTCGCTGCGGCGGTTTTGCTGGCAGCGTTTGTACTCAGCGATGGGCGCGGTTGGGGTGGGCTGATTTTGGGCGCGGTCTTGTTTTTGCCGCTTCTCGAACAGATGCAAAGCCTTTCACTATTGTTCTGGGTTGCAGGGTTGTTGCTGGGGGGCGTTTGGATCGGGCTGGGCGGCTGGCAAGGCCTGCATGACACAAGCCTGAGCGCATTACGCCTGATGGTGCATGCCCCCTTGGCCTGCCTGCGCGATTTGGCCGGCATATTGGGCCATGCACCCACCCCCGACACCCTGTCCAATCGGCTGAGCCGTTTCACAATCGGCTGGGCGTTGCCAATCGGCCTTGGCCTGATCTTTCTCAGCCTGCTGCTAGAGGCCAACCCGGTTGCCAACATTTGGCTGGAGCGCGCGCAAACGATGACCCTCCCAAACCCATCGCGCATCGCGTTCTGGATGGGCATTGCTGTGGTGATCTGGCCATTCTTGCGCCTGTCCTACCTTCGTCAACGCCTGACCCCACCCATGCGCCAAGGCTTGATCGGCCCACGCCGCCTGCCGGGCGTGTTGAACCATGATGCCGTACGCCGCTCACTGATCCTGTTCAACATGCTGTTTGCGGTGCAGACCGGATTGGATGTTGTCTATCTCTGGGGTGGGGCCAGCCTGCCTGAGGGCATGACCTATGCCACTTATGCCCATCACGGGGCCTATCCTTTGGTGGTTACGGCATTGCTGGCCGGATCGTTTGCCGTGGTGGCACGGCCCTTCACCGCGATGGACCCTTTGTTGCGCGCAGCACTGATCCTTTGGATCGTGCAAACCATTGTGTTGGTTATCTCATCGCTTTTGCGGCTGGAGTTATATGTCGGAGTTTACGGCCTCACGCGGTTGCGTATGGCGGCAGGCATCTGGATGGTTGTGGTGGCCGGTGGGCTGGGGCTGACCTGTTGGCAGGTGCTGCGCCATCACACGGCTGCCTGGTTGCTCAAACGGGGGTTTGCGCTGGGGCTGCTCGCTCTTTATGGCGCGATGTTCATCAGTTTTGATCGCACCATTGCGCGCTACAACCTCACCAATCAGATTGTCGCAGATCCCGGCTATATCTGTGCGCTCAGCAGTGCCGCACTGCCGGAGATTCGCAAACATGCACCGGGGTTATGCGATGATCGAAGAGGGCCTTATGCACCATACGCAGCGGACTGGCGCGAATGGGGCTTTCGTGACTGGCGGACATTGCGTAGCCTTGCGGCATTAAATGCTGAAATCCCCGAACCGACAGCACAGCGCAGCACACAAGGAGAGCAGACATCGCCAACATACTGATCATCGACGATGACCCGCAAATCCGCGATGTGCTGCGCATTGCGCTAAAGCAGGCAGGTCATACGGTGACCGAAGCAGGCGACGGGGCCGAAGGGTTGGCCAAAGCCCGTGGCGGACGGGCTGATCTGATTGTGCTGGACATCGGCATGCCCGAAATGGACGGGCTGGAACTGTGCCGCCGATTGCGCACCGATCATGACACGCCGGTGCTGTTTCTGACCGCGCGCGACGAAGAGATCGACCGCATTCTGGGATTCGAGCTGGGGGGCGATGATTATGTCACCAAGCCCTTTTCCCCGCGCGAGCTGATGGCCCGCATCCGCGCCATATTGAAACGCAGTGAAGGGCGTGCGCCAACGGGCACCGACAAGCCCCTTTTGCGCGGTGCGCTGAGCCTCGATCCGACCCGGCATGTGTGCCGGTTCGGCGAGTCGCAGATCGCCCTCACCAGCCGTGAAATGGGATTGCTGGAGCACCTCATGCGCCACCCCGATCATGTGGCCACCAAGGCACAACTGACAGATGCGGTTTATGGCACCTCCATTCATGTGTCTGAGCGTACGCTGGACAGCCATCTGCGCAATCTGCGCTCAAAACTG
Source organism: Roseovarius sp. (assembly GCA_029212365.1). Taxonomy (GTDB): domain Bacteria; phylum Pseudomonadota; class Alphaproteobacteria; order Rhodobacterales; family Rhodobacteraceae; genus Roseovarius. The sequence continues at coordinate 103,162 of JARGOC010000006.1, read as the reverse complement.
GCTGAGGTCGGATGCGACGGGGCGATCGAAACAGTACACGGCGTTGGTATTCGGATGGGTCCATGCAGCCCCGCATAAAGCAAAAATGGCGCCCGCCTTTGGCCTTGGTCATTGGCGGCACCTTGGCGGCCATTCTGGCGCTGCCAATGGTGGGCATCGGCTATTTCAAACTGGCCGGGTTTATCCTTGGCTGGGGCGAAACCACGCTGATGATCTTCGTCATTGCACTGGTGTCTACTCTGATCCTTGGGTTCTTGTTGTGGCGGCTGGTGTTGCGGCCTGTCTATGCGCTGACGGCCCATGCCAATGCGGTCAAGGAAGGGCGCACTGACGCGCCATTGCCGCCGCATTTTGGCACGCCTGAGATCACGGCATTGGGCCAAGCCATGCTGGAGATGGAAACCACCCTGCAAGACCGCGAGGCCGGCCTGCGCGCCTATACCAACCATGTGACTCATGAGTTGAAATCGCCATTGACCAGCCTGATTGGGGCTGCGGAGCTTTTGGAAGATGCACATGAGACCGACCGCGATCAACTGATTGCCACCATTCGCCAATCCTCGCGCCGGTTACAGGAACAGCTGGATGCGCTGCGCCGCCTTGCTGTGGCGCGTGAACCTGTGGGGCGTGGCCCAACCAGGGTTTCGGATGTGATCAGGGATGTCGCGCCGCTGGATGGGCTGGCCGTGCATCTGACCGGCGATGGTGCCCTGCCGATTGATGCACAAGCTCTGGTTGCGATTCTGGGACATCTGGCAGGCAATGCCGCCGCTCACGGCGCGGACACGCTGACCATAGAGGCCAGCAGCACTCATATGGTAATACAAGACAACGGTCCCGGCATTGCGGCGGGCAACCGGGACCGGGTGTTTGATCCGTTCTTTACAACCCGTCGCAGCGCGGGTGGCACCGGCATGGGGTTGGCGATTGTGCGCAGCATGCTTCAGGCGGTGGGCGGCAAGATCACGCTTGAACCCTCTGAGCAAGGTGCGCGGTTTCACATCGGGTTTTGAAACGTCTTGCGGCACCGCAACATCAGCAAACCACCTTGCCCAATACCGCCAACCCATGGGCCAGAACATCGTTCGCCGCCGCCAGCTCAATTGGCACGCCCTGCCCTTGCAAAGCCGTCCCATAGGCCGCCGCCATAGGGCCCTCACCGATGACAACCACCTGCTGGCCCAGCCAATAGGCGCGGGTGGCAGCCAGTTCAGCACCAATCAGATGGCCCAGCGCACACGCACCATCCCCACTAACTTCGGCGGCGCGTAATTGCGTGGCCAGCCGTTCGGGGCGGCTTAGACTGTCGGCGATGGCGTGGTCATCCGGTGTGGCCAGCGCCATGTTCAGCGCTGCAAATAACCTCTGCGTCAGGCTGCTTTGACAGCTGACCACCTCACCGGCACTGACATGCAGCCAATGGGTGACATCGCCGTGCAACGCACAGACAATACCATCCCAATCGGGGTGCTGCTCCAGATATCCGGCGATCCACAGGCGCACCCAACCGCTGATGATATCCGCCGGTTGCACCTGGCTGAGCGCGGGCAGAACCTCCCCCGCCCCCGGCAATACAGCACAGGGTACAGATGATGCATCACCCTCACCGATACGCATAATCAAAGCGTCAGGCAGGTTGAGCGCGGTTAACACCTCTTGCGCATCTGCGCCCGAGGCCTGAGTGAGCCCTCCGCCCTCGCTCAGCACATAGCCGACATACCCCGACGGCGTGCACCCCAGAGCGATCCAATCACTCATCCGCGCGCGGAGAGCTGCTGCAAAAGCCCGGACATATCATAGCCCGCCTCAGATGTAGCTTGCAGAATATCCGCATCCGACAAAGTGCCATGCTGGGTCATGGACCATAGCATCGTACAGCGCGTACCCGTGCGACAATACGCCAACAAGGGTTGCGGCATTTCATTCAGGGCCGCACCAAACTGGTCCAGGTCATCCTGGCTGGCCCCACGACCAGAGATCGGCACCCAACGCACCTGCACCCCGGCCGCAGCCGCTGCGTCTGCAATGCTGGCGAATTCGGGCTGGTCGGCATCTTCGCCATCAGGGCGGTTGCACATGACTGATTTGAACCCCGCAGCGGCTATTTCAGCCATGTCTTGGGGCAATATCTGCGGGGATACCGCATAGTTTGGCGTGATCTGGCGCAGGTCCATGTTGGAAATCCTTTTAAATCTGATTGGCACATATGAGCCAATCCCTAGGGCAAGATCAATGGTGTCTCGTACGTTGACATTCCTGCCCCCGATGCCAAACGTAAGCGCAATCAACAGGGCGAGGGCGACATGGGCGGACGATGGGAATTCTGGATCGACCGGGGTGGTACATTTACAGATATTGTGGCGCTTGACCCAGAGGATACTGTGCACACGCACAAGCTGCTGTCAGAAAACCCAGAACGCTATACTGACGCCGCGGTGCAGGGCATCCGTGATCTGATGGGCGAGAATGGCGCGTTTCCCGACGCCTCCATCAAGGCCGTGAAGATGGGCACCACCGTCGCCACCAACGCCCTGCTGGAGCGCAAGGGCGAGCGGGTGTTGTTGATGATCACCAAAGGCTTCCGGGATTTACTGCAAATCGGCTATCAAACCCGGCCGCGCCTGTTTGACCTTGAAATCAAGCGGCCTGATCTTTTGTACGAAACCGTGGGTGAAATGGATGAACGGCTGGACGGTGATGGTGCGGTGCTGACTGCGCTGGATATCAATGCCGCGCGCACCACGCTGCAAGATGCATATGATGCCGGCATCCGCGCCGTGGCGATTGCGGGGCTTCACGCCTATCTCAACCCGGTTCACGAGGGTCAGGTTGCCAAGCTGGCCCATGAGATTGGATATACGCAGGTGTCCACCTCTGCCGAGGTTTCTCGGCTGGCCAAGCTGGTGGGGCGCGGCGATACCACTGTGGTGGATGCCTATTTATCGCCCATCCTGCGGCGCTATGTGGATCAGGTGGCTGGGGCTTTGGATCTGGGCCGGGCCTGCGAGGCGCTGTTGTTCATGCAATCCTCTGGCGGGTTGACCGATGCACAGTTGTTTCAGGGCAAAGATGCTATTCTGTCCGGCCCGGCGGGTGGCATCGTTGGTATGGTCAAAACCGGCGAGGCCGCAGGCCACAACCGTCTGATCGGCTTTGATATGGGGGGCACCTCCACCGACGTCAGCCACTATGCCGGGGATTATGAGCGCAGTTTTGAAACCGAAGTGGCGGGCGTGCGGATGCGCGCCCCGATGATGGATATTCACACGGTGGCCGCCGGGGGTGGCAGCATCTGCAAGTTTGAGGATGGCCGCTTTCAGGTTGGGCCCGAAAGTGCTGGCGCGGATCCCGGTCCCGCATGTTATCGACGCGGCGGGCCGCTGAGCGTCACCGATTGCAACGTCATGCTGGGCAAATTGAACCCGGATCACTTTCCGCCGGTGTTTGGCCCTGAGGGAAATGAACCGCTGGATGCAGATGTGGTGCGCGAAAAATTCGCCGCCCTTTCTGAGACTGTCACGCAAGAGACAGGCGAAGCGCCCCGCGCGCCCGAAGAAATGGCCGCCGGTTTCCTGCGCATCGCTGTCGACAATATGGCCAATGCAATCAAGAAAATCAGCGTCCAGCGCGGCCATGATGTCACGCGCTATACCTTACAAAGTTTTGGCGGCGCGGGTGGGCAACATGCCTGTCTGGTGGCCGACGCCTTGGGCATGACCCGCGTGCTGATCCATCCCCATGCCGGGGTGCTCAGCGCCTATGGCATGGGTCTGGCCGAAGTGCGCGCCATGCGCGAAGTGCAACATGATGCCCCGTTGCAAGATATCGCAGCTGCCAGTGCCGTGCTTGAGGCCATCACTGCCGATGCCCGCGCCGAAGTGGCCGGACAGGGCATCACGGATATCACCGCAGTGCAGCGTGCGCACCTGCGCTATGATGGCTCGCATCAGGCGCTTGAGGTGCCCTATGGAGACGCGCCACACATGTTGGCCGCCTTTGAAGTCGCCCACCGGCAGCGCTTTGGCTTTCACAGCCCCGAACGCCGCGTCCTGTTTGAAATGCTGAGTGTCGAGGCCATCGGCCAAACCGGCCAAACACCGGCGCCAGAGCTGAACACCGGCAATGGCCAGGCCCACGCACATATCCCGATGCACACCGAAAATGGCTGGCAGGACGTCCCCTTGTATGAGCGCGCCAACCTGGACCCCAAGGCCCAGGTGTCTGGCCCTGCTGTGATCACTGAGCCCACCGGCACCAATGTGATTGAGCCAGGATGGGCTGCGTCCTTGGATGCCATGGGCAACCTCATTTTGGAACGCATCACGGCCAAATCCCGTGAACACGCGGCAGGCACCAAGGCTGACCCGGTGCTACTGGAGGTGTTCAACAACCTGTTCATGTCTGTCGCCGATCAGATGGGCGCGACACTGGCCAACACCTCGTGGTCGGTGAACATCAAGGAACGGTTGGATTTTTCATGCGCGATTTTTGATGATCGCGGTGATCTGGTCGCCAACGCCCCGCATGTGCCGGTGCATCTCGGCTCAATGTCGGATTCGGTTAAAACCATCATGCAGTTGAACCCGGATGTGAAGCCGGGTGATGCCTATATGCTGAACTCGCCCTACAACGGCGGCACGCATCTGCCGGATGTCACGGTGATTACGCCGGTGTTTGTGGATGACACACCCGCCTTCTGGTTGGGCAGCCGCGGCCATCACGCTGATATTGGGGGGCGCACACCAGGCAGTGCACCCCCCGACAGCACCCATATCGACGAGGAAGGTGTGCTGATCGACAACGTGAAGCTGGTGGATCAGGGCACATTGCTGGAGGGGGTGGCCGAAGCCACGCTGGCCTCTTGCCGATACCCATGTCGCAACATCCCCCAGAACATGGCCGATCTAAAGGCGCAGGTTGCCGCCAATGAAACCGGGCGGCAGGAACTGCTGAAAGTGGTCGATAACTACGGCATTGACGTAGTGCGCGCCTATATGGGCCATGTGCAGGACAACGCCGAAGAAAGCGTGCGCCGGGTGATTGACCGGCTGAAAGATGGGGACTTCAGCTATCCGATGGACATCGGCGCAACCATTCAGGTGAAGGTCACTGTTGATAAGGCCAACCGCACGGCGACAATTGATTTCACCGGTACCTCGCCGCAGAATGCAGGCAACTATAATGCGCCACGCTCGATTTGTGATGCGGTTGTGCTGTATGTGTTCCGCACCATGGTCGGCGCGGATATCCCGCTTAATCAGGGCTGTCTTAAACCGCTGAAAATCATCGTGCCCGAAGGCTCCATGCTGCGCCCGGTGTATCCAGCAGCGGTGATTGCAGGCAACACAGAAGTCAGCCAAGCCACCTGCAATGCCCTCTACGGCGCTTTGCATGTGATCGCCGGATCGCAAGCCACAATGAACAATTTTGTCTGGGGCAATGACACGTTCCAGAACTACGAGACAATCGCCGGCGGCACCGGTGCCGGGCCGGGGTTTGACGGCTGTGATGGCGTGCAAAGCCATATGACCAACACACGCATGACCGATCCTGAGGTGTTGGAAAAGCGGTTTCCGGTACGGCTGGATGCCTTTGGTATCCGTGATGGCTCGGGCGGGGAGGGCAAATGGCGCGGGGGCGCAGGGGTGCACCGGCGCATGACATTCCTGGCACCGGTAACAGTGACGACGCTGTGTTCTCACCGGATTGTGCCGCCCTTTGGTGTGGACGGCGGAGGCGTTGGGAAATGCGGGTTGAACTGGGCTGAATTCCCCGATGGCACACGGCGCGAGATGGCCGGCAATGACGAGATTAATTTGCCCATTGGGGCCGTGTTTGGAATGGAAACGCCAGGCGGTGGCGGCTGGGGTGTGGCCTGATGCCAAGCGAGCGTGGGAAGGGGTAGTTGGAAGCACCGGCCCCTTTTCATGAACTGACGTCATCCAATTGAGTGGCTGCGCCACGCTTGATTGGTTTGGAATGAGGGGCGCTGCCCCTCAAACTCCCCGGGATATTTTCGGCAAGAAGATGGATGAGGGCATTTCGGGTAAACCCTTTGCTGCAGTTTTGCTCTATTGCTCAAATCCCGGTGTGCCGGCATCCTCGGGATGTTGCACCAGATGTTTGCGCTTGATGCCTTCTGATGTGTCACGGCTGCCATTGTGGCTCCATCCTGGCGGCATGACGCAATACATCCAGCGATCACGCCATGACAGCCCAGGTTGACGCACATCGCGCCAGATGCCCACCCATTCGTGAAACGCCACACGGACCGGATTGAACGTTCCCAAATTGTGCACCAGGCCGTAATCGGGTTTTTCGCTGTCCAGTTCGGGCACGTAGGTGCCAAACATCTTGTCCCAGATAATGAAAACCCCTGCATAGTTTGCATCGAGATAGCGCGCATTGCGGCCATGGTGCACACGGTGGTGCGACGGCGTGTTCATCACCGCCTCAAACCATTTGGGCATCCGGCCAATGGCTTCGGTATGGATCCAGAATTGGTAGATCAGGTTCAGCCCGCCGCAAAACAGCACCATTGCCGGATGAAACCCCAGCACGATTAGCGGAGCGCGAATGATCATCATAAAGGTAAAGGTGCCTGTCCAGGTTTGGCGCAATGCGGTGGTCAGATTGTAGTGCTGTGAGGAATGATGGTTCACATGGCTGGCCCAGACCCAGCGGATACGGTGCCCAAACCGGTGCACCCAGTAATAGCGCAGATCATCCAGCACAAAGCAGAGCACGATCACTCCGACAGATGCCCCCAGATCCAGCGGTGTGATCCGCCAGAGCAGCATAAAAAACCCATAGGCGATAAAGCCCAGCAAAATGGACGAGGCCACATTACCGGCCCCCATGATCAGGCTTGTGAGCGCATCTCGGGTCTCATACCGCCCGCCTTTGCCTTTGATGACGATCCACACCAGCTCGATCAGAATTGCGGCGATAAAGAAGGGCACAGCCAGCTGCGTAACCTCGGGATATCTGAGCATATCGGTCATGCGGGGTCCTTCAATAATGTGGGCCAGAGATCGGCCTCTGCGGCGTCCAGCGTCAGGTGAATGCGTGGTGCAGTGTAATCAGGCAGATCAATGCGAAGGCCAGTGGCTGTGCGGGTGATCTGCGCACCCGTCAAATAGCGTGCAGTGGTATCAGCCCCCATAGGCCAGACAATTCCGTTGCCAAGCGGTGTCTCAATCAGTGCGGCGCGGTGATCATGGCTCAGGATCACCCGAGTTGGTGTATCTTCGCCAAATTCATCCAGCCAGGCCGCGCGGGCCTCGGCCTGATTGCCCAGCAACGCGGGGCGCGACAAGCCCAGCAGGTGCAACAGAACGGCTATCCCGGCAATGCCGAAGAAGACCATGGGCAGAAGAATTACAAGGGGCATAGCTGTGTCCTCATAGCCCCAGATTGACAAATTCAGGGGAGGACGTGCAAGCGGATCGTTGCGTCATCCAGGTTCTCAGCGGCAACATATCGAATATGCCGCATAATTTGTGATATGATCCCTTCTGAGGATTGTCAGGCGGGAGAATTGATCGATGCTGTTAAAGCTATTACGTCCCTACATGGCTGTGGTGATTGCCATCGCCTTTTTGGTTTCAATGCCGGCCCAACCCTCGGCGCAATCATCTGACATTCCGGCCTGGCTGCAAAAGCATGTCGGTCTTGGCAACGGCCAGATCGCCCCGGTGGTTCTGGAACGCGCGCGTGAGCTTTATCAACGGAAGTATAGTCAGGGGGCAGTTAGAAACCCCTGCTATCTGGCCATGGACGCAACCCGCCCGAGCCTGTCGGACGGCAAACCTGGACGCCGGTTTTATGTTATATGCGAGAAGAAAAAGACGTTTCGTGCGATTTCGTCAGGGTATGGAAACGGGCGAAAATTGCAAAAGGCGAATTTCTCAAACGGTCGGCAATGCGCGAAAAACTTCAGCAATGCAGAAGGCTCAAAGCTAACCATGGGCGGGTCCTATGTGACGGCAGAATCACGAACATCTTTCAAAGGCTATCACCGCCAGTCGGGCAAGAAAGTTCCGTTTTATCGCACATTTTTGTTGTTCAATGGCGAAGGCGACACCAGCAATGCCAGAGAACGGGCCATTGGTGGTCACCAGGCTGTTTTTCTAAAATGGCAGTGCCGCTTCAAAAAGCCGTCAAGCCCGCATGCCGACGAAGAAGGCTATGTTCCCTATGGAAAATTGGTGGATTACACCGCCGGGCGCAGCAATGGGTGCACAACCTGGTCTCAGTCCAATTCCGAGGAAATTCTCGCGCTGACAGAGGGGCAACCGACGACGCTTTTTATCTATCCTGAAGCCAAAGATATAAACCCCATTGCAAAAGCCGTGAAGAGTGGCAAGTCCCTGGCGCGCTCGGGCCTATATTGGAACGCGGCATGTCTGGAGGCAATCGGCGCCCCCAAATTTTGGCCAAAACGCAGCCTCCAACCGATCATCAATAAATGGAGGCGCTCCCTGCCAAAACAGACGCCACGGGTACTGCCTATTTGCCAATAAAGTTACTGAGGTCGCTGTGGTTGGTATCACCCCACCACTGCCCCTGCCCGCTCAAGCGCCTGATCCAGATCGGCGATCAGATCACCGGCATCCTCGATCCCAATTGACAACCGCAACAGGCACGGATGCACTGGAAAACCGTCGCCCGATACGGTTTTGCGATGCTCGATCAGGCTTTCCACCCCACCCAATGAGGTGGCGGGATAAAAGACTTCGCAAAACCGTGCCACGTCAATTGCGGTTTGTTCAGACCCTTTCACGATGATCGACAACATCCCGCCATAGGCCCCGCCGGTCTGGCGTTTGGCAATCTCGTGACCGGGATGGGATGGCAGGCCGGGGTACATCACGGCCTCAACCCCTGGATGCCCTTCAAGATGGTGCGCCACGGCCAGTGCATTTTCGGTTGCCCGCTCATAGCGCAGCACCAATGTGCGCATGCCACGGACCAACAGATACGCATCAAAAGTGTTCAACACCGTGCCCTGCATTTTGCGCACATGGGCGATCTGATCCCAATAAGCACCTGTGTCCCGCACGGATAAAACTCCGGCAGTCACATCAGAATGCCCGTTGAGATATTTTGTGGCCGAGTGAAACGAGATATCCGCCCCAAAATCAAGCGCACGGGTGGCACAGGGCGGCGTGCCAGTGCAATCGGTGAACAGCTTGGCACCTGCGGCATGGGCGATCTCGGCCGCTGCGGCAATATCGGTTACATCCCAGTTGGGGTTGTTCGGGCTTTCGGTCCAGACCAGCGCAGTTTCACCTTTGCGCAGTTTGCTGGCCATATCATCCAGATCAGCGGGTGCATAATAGCTGACCTCTAGCCGGTCCTTGGCGGCAAAGGTTGTGAACTGGTCCAACACGCCGTGATACATCACCTCGGGCACCACCACATGGGCATGGGCGGGCAGATGTTCGATCACTGCGGTGCAGGCCGACATGCCCGATGCAAAAAGCAAGGCATCTTTGGCCCCTTCCAGATCGGCAATAATCGCCTCGGCGTGCTCGGTGGTCTGGTTGCTGTCGCGCCGATAAATGTAGGATTTGCGTTCGTTATATTCGCCATCGCGCGCATAGGTGGCAGTGGGCTGAATTGGCGGGACAATGGCACCTGTTTCGGCCTCCAGATACCGCAAGGCCTGTGCCAGTTTGGTGGCAGGTGAAAGCGCACGATTGGAACGGTTGGGCATTGCTCGATCCTCAGAAAATTGGGGTTGATCACAACCCTAGCTGTGCTTTTTGCAATGACAAGTGCCGATCACATACGCGCCTTGCGCGATCGCCCTTCACGCCAGGCCAACAGACCGGCCCCCGCCAAGATGATGCCCGCGCCAAGGATCGACACCGCATCGGGGATAACACCAAATATTGCCCCATCATAAATGGCAGCAAATACCAGCGCGGCATAAAAGAACGGCGCCACAAAGCTGGCATCAGCGCGGGCCAACGCGTTGACGAAACACGCCTGTGTACCGGCCATCAGAAACCCGATACCCGCCAGCGCCATCCATTGGTGCAGGTTTGGAGGCTGCCAGACAAACACCACCGCACAGCTGGCAATCAGCAACCCGATCATATTGTTGATCAGCAGGATTTGCATCGGCCCTTCGCGGCCAGACAGCAATTTGATGGCAATCAATTCACTGCCCAACAACACAGCAGATCCCAACGCCAGAATGACCCCAAGCTCAATCATACCGGTGCCGGGGCGGGTCAGCACCAATGCACCAATCAGGGCGATGCCAGCCGCGCTCCAACGCACGGGGCCTACTTTTTCGCCCAGCAGTGGAATGGCCAGCATCATCCCGAACACCGGGTTCAAAAAGCTGATCGCCGTGGCGTCTGACAGTGGGATAAAGGCCGCCGCTGCAAACATCAGGCTGACCCCACCCCAGCCCAGTGCCGAACGGGCGATATGCAGCTTCAGGTGCGTTTGCGTAAATTTGGGCCGCAGCACTGCCGTGGCCAGCCCAATGCCCAACAGAGCAAACAAAAACCGCCCATGGCTGATTTGCATCGCGTGCATTTGCGGCCCCAGAACGCCGGTGCCCAGCGCCTTGGCCAGCAAGGTGGTTCCGGCGGCAAAGGCCGAGGCGGCAAGGGTCAAAAGGGCCGCCAAAACCGGGTTTTGTTGGCGTTTCTCAATCATTACTCAGGGCCCATTCAAAGGTAGCATCGCACGGCCTATACAACATTTCGTGGTGTGGGCTTCAAACTAAACATGTTACAAAGAGTCCGGTTCGGCTTTGCCCCAATTTGTCAATTTCCCCTTTGACCCGGCGGAATATTGCGATATCAGCACAGGCATGATCAAACGCTTTGCATATCCCTGCACCCGACGCCGACGCTTTAGCGCCTGACGTTCCGCTTTTGATTCTGGCGTATGACTGCGCCACGCCCTTCCCACATACCTCTACATTGCAAATGATTGACTTGGCCCTGCCCTTGCGGCACTCACTGAGCTTCTAAACAAAGGAAACGCGACATGATCCCGTCCGTCTTACCCACCTATAACCGTGCGCCTCTGACATTTGTCAAAGGCGAAGGCAGCTGGCTGATTGAGGCGGATGGCCGACGTTTTCTGGATATGGGCGCAGGCATTGCGGTGAATGCGCTGGGTCATGCGCATCCGGCGCTGGTCAAGGCGCTGAGCGATCAGGCACAGGCGTTGTGGCACACGTCCAATCTGTACCACATACCACAACAACAGGCACTGGCAGATAAGCTGGTCGATGCGACCTTTGCAGATACGGTGTTTTTCACCAATTCCGGCACGGAATCTTGCGAATTGGCCGTCAAGATGGTGCGCAAGCACTTCCACGCGGCCGGTCAGCCTGAACGGGTGAATATCATCACTTTTGAGGGCTCGTTTCATGGCCGCTCCAGCGCGGGTATCGCCGCTGCCGGGTCCGAGAAGATGACGGCTGGTTTCGGCCCGCTTCTGCCCGGCTTTACTCACCTGCCATGGAATGATCACGACGCGGTTGTGGCCGCCATCACCGATGAAGCTGCCGCCATTCTCATTGAGCCGATACAGGGCGAAGGTGGCATTCGCCCTCTGCCTGATCACTGCCTTAAGGGGCTGCGCGATCTGTGCGATGAACATGGGATTTTGCTGGTTCTTGATGAGGTGCAATGCGGCATGGGGCGCACTGGCCGCCTGTTTGCCCACGAATGGGCCGGGATTGAGCCCGATATCATGATGGTTGCAAAGGGCATCGGCGGCGGCTTTCCTTTGGGCGCGGTTCTGGCCACCGAACACGCAGCCGCTGCGATGACAGCGGGCAGCCACGGGTCCACCTATGGCGGCAATCCACTGGGCTGTGCGGTGGGCTGTGCGGTGATGGATCATGTGGCTGATCCTGCGTTTTTGGCGCAGGTCAACCGCACCTCAGGCATGCTGCGTCAGGGGTTGGAAGGGCTGATTGCCACGCACCCGGATGTATTTGAGGGCGTCAGCGGTACAGGGCTTATGCTGGGCCTTAAATGCAAAGCACTTAACACCGATGTGCTGAGTGCCGCCTATGATGCCCAGCTGATCTTGGTGCCCGCGGCAAATAACGTGATCCGCCTTTTGCCGCCTCTCAACCTGTCAGCAGAGGACGTCGCCGAGGCATTGAGCCGCCTCGACAAAGCAGCCCAAAACGTGGTGTCGGCCTAGGGAGAGCACCTAAGTCTTATCCGTGCACAAAACACACAAACTGATCTAACGAAGCGATATACACATGACCCATTTCCTTGATATCCACAAAACTGATCCCGTCGCCTTGCGGGGCATCATCGACAACGCGCAAGCCATGAAAACCGCGCGGGCGGGCCGCACCCGAGGCGCCACCGACGATGAACAGCCGCTGGCCGGTCACATGGTCGCGCTGATATTTGAAAAGCCATCAACCCGTACTCGTGTCAGCTTTGACGTGGGCGTGCGCCAGATGGGCGGTGAAACCATGCTGTTGTCGGGGGCTGATATGCAGCTGGGCCACGGCGAAACGATTGCCGATACCGCCCGCGTTCTCAGCCGGTATGTTGATCTGATCATGATCCGCACCTTTGATGAAAGCGTGCTGCTGGATATGGCGGAATACGCCGATGTGCCGGTGATCAATGGCCTGACCGATCGCACACACCCCTGCCAGATCATGGCCGATGTGATGACCTATGAGGAACATCGCGGCCCGATTGCGGGCAAGAAAGTCGTCTGGTGCGGTGACGGCAACAATGTCTGTGCATCTTTCTTACATGCCGCAGGGCAATTCGGGTTTGACCTGACGTTCACCGGCCCCATGCAGCTGGACCCAGAAGGCGAGTTTGTGGGCCTGGCCCGCAAATCCGGCAGCCGGATTGTGATCGAGCGCGATCCGGTGAAGGCGGTTGAGGGTGCTGATCTGGTGGTCGCCGATACCTGGGTCAGCATGCATGACAGCCAGTCCACCAAAGAGCGCCGCCATAATATGCTGCGCCCCTATCAGGTGAATCAGGAGTTGATGCGCCACGCCAAAGCCGACGCCCTGTTCATGCACTGCCTTCCCGCCCACCGCGAGGATGAGGCGACATCGGCCGTCATGGATGGCCCGCATTCGGTGATCTTTGATGAGGCCGAAAACCGCCTGCATGCGCAAAAAGCAGTTATGCGGTGGTGTTTGGGCGTCTGAGGCAACCAGACAGAACACCTGTTGCGCGCGACAATCAGGCGTTCACCGGCTGTCGTACCTTACACCTGTGCCAATGGCCGGTTTCTTTGTGAATTGACGCCTTCCCGCCGACCGCTCTTTCTATCGTGTTGCTGGTGGTGTGCTTATCGGGGTAAGTAATCACAAATAGCAAAAGTATCGTGATCCACCAATGAAGATGACTGACACATTTATAAAGCCAATGCATCCTGAGGGGCGCAAGTTTGTTGGTATCTTTGCTGCGGCCACAGTCATTCTTTTCTTTATTTGGCCTGTTTTGGGCTGGATCGGGGTGGGGTTAACGATTTGGTGTTATTACTTTTTTCGCGATCCCGTGCGTGCCACGCCAACACGCGATGGCCTGATCGTCAGCCCCGCTGATGGCATCGTCTCGCTGATTGAAAAGGCAGTCCCCCCTTCTGAACTTGGTATGCCGGATAAGGGCCTGACCCGCATAAGCGTGTTCATGAGCGTCTTTAACTGTCATGTGAACCGTGCGCCAATTGCTGGTGAAATCGCAGCAATTGCCTATCGGCCAGGCAAATTCTTCAATGCCTCACTGGACAAAGCCAGCGCCGATAACGAACGCAACAGCCTGTGTATCAACATGAAAGATGGTCGCCAACTTGCCGTCGTGCAAATTGCCGGGCTAGTTGCGCGGCGGATCGTGTGCTTTTCAGCCCAAGGCGATACCCTGCGCACGGGCGAGCGGTTTGGGCTTATTCGCTTTGGCTCTCGGTTAGATGTCTATTTGCCTGATGACGTAGAACCGATGGTCAATCTTGGGCAAACCATGGTTGCAGGTGAAACCGTTCTGGCCGATCTGACCGCCACTGAACCCGCACGCCAGGCACACACGGATTGACCAATGGCTGATCCGTTAAATGACGACAAGCGATCCAACATAAACCTCATTCATCTTTTGCCCAATCTGCTGACCATCGCCGCAATTTGTGCAGGGCTCACCGCGATCAGATTTGGGTATGAGGGCAATTTTGAGTGGGCGGTAGAACTGGTGCTTGTGGCTTGTGTACTGGATGGACTGGACGGTCGACTGGCGCGTTTGATGAATCAGTCAAGTGCCGTCGGAGCCGAGCTGGATTCACTGGCGGATTTTGTGAATTTTGGCGTCGCTCCGGCGTTGATTTTGCACAGCTGGACATTTCAGGATCTGCGTGGCGCTGGCTGGATTGCCGTCTTGATCTATGCGATTTGCTGCGTATTGCGCCTGGCGCGCTTTAACGTCAGCAGTCGTGAGGAAAAGGACGATGCCTGCTCTGACTTCTTTGTTGGCCTGCCCTCGCCTGCGGGAGCAGTTTTGGTAATGCTCCCGATGGTGATCTCTTTTGCTGTTTCGGATATACGTCTGATTGCGCCGATTTTTATTGCGATCTATATCTGCCTGATTGGATTGCTGATGATCAGCCGTATTCCGACGTATTCCTTTAAAAACATAAGTATAGATCGCAAAAACGCCAAATACGCCCTGCTGGGCGCTGTGGTTTTAGCAGCAGCCCTGCTGACCTACCTTTGGGCGACGCTGACCATTATCACCTTGATTTATGTCGGCGGCCTTGTCTGGGCCTGCCGCACCTCCCGAAAGACGAAGACAACCGAAGGATAGCATCGTGGAACCTAATGCAGTCAAAACCTCATACGCCCGCTGGGCACCTGTCTATGACAAGACGTTTGGCGCAGTTACAAACGTTGGTCGGCGTAGAACAGTTAACTACATCAACGCGCTAGATGTCTCAAATGTCCTTGAGGTTGGGGTCGGCACGGGGCTGGCTTTGCCAAACTACCGTCACGACATCGCTGTCACGGGCATTGATTTCAGCGAAGACATGCTGGCCAAGGCACAAGCAAAGGTGGAAAAACTTGCTCTTGATCAGGTGAAAAGCCTCAAACAGATGGATGCGCGCCACCTCGATTTTCCCGATGCATCATTTGATGCCGTTGCCGCGATGCACATCATATCTGTTGTCCCGGAACCAGAAGTTGTCATGGCTGAGATGGCGCGGGTTTGCAAACCCGGTGGCGTGGTCGTGATCACCAATCATTTCGCCAGAGAAACCGGCATGCTCGCCCGGATTGAGCAATTGAGCGCACCATTTTCCAATCTGCTTGGCTGGCACTCAGACTTTGAAATCAGCACGGTTCTCAAGCAACCCGACCTAAAGGTGATCGAGCAACGATCGCTGCCGCCGATGAGCATGATGACACTTCTTGTGTTGCAAAAACAGGGTCATTGACCTTTTCACCACATGCTTGAAAAATGAGACCGTCGCCAAATAGAACGTCCAAATAGCACACCACTGGCATGGCCAAATCGGCAATTAGAATTGAAGCTATAGATCGCAAAGCATGCATTCGACCACGGTGCGGCACCCGTCAAAGAGCGCTCAAAGTTGACGCCCACCAACCGACCTTGGGCGACATCCCGGCCACTTGCACCTGCGCCGGTATGGGCTAGGCTGCACATCAACCGGACAAGCAGGAGCCTTTGATGACCAAAGCACAAATCGGCGTTTACGGGCTGGGCACCATGGGCAGCGCATTGGCATTGAATATGGCCGACAATGGCTTTGACGTGGCTGTCACCAACCGCGAGGAGGCGTGGATAACCTCCTTTATGGAGGAGGCCAGTCATTTGACCGGTGATGTGGCCGGCAAACTGCACCCCTATGATGATCTGGCCGGGTTTGTGGCTGGTCTTGCCAGCCCCCGCGTGATCCTGTTTATGATCCCCTCGGGCAGGCCTATGGACATGATGATCGAGGCCATCGCCCCGCATCTGGACCCCGGCGACACGATCATTGACGGCGGTAATGCCGATTTTCATGACACCCGCCGCCGGTCGGCTGAGTTGACCAAGCAAGACATCCACTTTGTCGGCATGGGGGTTTCGGGTGGCGAAAGCGGCGCGCGCCATGGCCCCTCAATGATGGTTGGTGGCACTGCGCATTCCTGGACCCAGCTCAAGCCGATCCTGCGCGCCATTGCTGCCCAGTTTGACGGCGACCCTTGCGTTGACCACCTTGGCCCGGATGGGACCGGGCATTTTGTGAAAACCGTGCACAACGGCATTGAATACGCTGAAATGCAGGTGATTGCCGAAATCTATGGCCTGTTGCGCAATGGGGCGGCCTGGACCCCGGCCGAGATTGGCAAAATGTTTGCCGAGTGGGACAAGGGCCCGCTGCGCTCATATCTGGTCGAGATTACTGGCAAAGCCCTGCAATATGATGACCCGAAAACCGGCCATCCTATCGTCGATGTGATCAAGGATGCCGCGGGCCAAAAAGGCACCGGGCGCTGGACCGTGGTTGAGGCTGTGCGCCTGGGGCAAGCCGCCAATATGATCGAGGCCGCCGTTGGCGCGCGCAGTTGGTCCTCAGAGAAAGACACGCGCCAATTGGGCGAACAGGTGCTGGGCGGTGCGCGCGCAGCAATCACCTTGGGGTCGGCCACCATGGCTGAGGCATTTCTGGCGGCGCGCATTCTGGGCTATGCACAGGGCTTTCGTATCCTTGAGGCCGCAGCCAAGGAGTATGACTGGCCTCTCGATTACGCCCGCATCGCCGAGATCTGGCGCGCAGGCTGCATTATCCGCTCGGCAATGTTGGATGATATTTCCGAGGCTTTTCAGGGTGAACTGCCCGCAGGTCAGTTGATCCTTTCGCCGCATTTTGCACAGGAACTGGCGCGTTGCATTCCTGCCTTGCGCGAAGTTGTTGCTGCGGCCATCACCGGCGGGCACGCGGTGCCAGCGCTGGCAGCGGCATTGTCATGGTACGACACAATGCGTCAGGGGTTTGGCTCGGCCAATATCATCCAGGCGCAGCGCGATTTCTTTGGCCATCACGGATTTGAGCGGCTGGGCGAAGAGGGCAAACACCACGGCCCCTGGTGGGATTAAGCGGCGCACACTGCCCGGAACAGTTTTTAACGCGAAAAGTCACTTTAGCCATTGCAGACTCATATGCGCGGTTCTACATAGGCCATTCAATTGGCGCGGGGTGGAGCAGCCCGGTAGCTCGTCAGGCTCATAACCTGAAGGTCGTAGGTTCAAATCCTACCCCCGCAACCAATTTTCATATTCAGCCAAGTGGTTGAAACAGAACAAAGCCCCTGTTTTCTCAGGGGCTTTTTCTTTGTGGTGGTACACGCTGGCTATGACAGACATGCCTAGGCCAAGATGTATCACCCAGCACAACAAGGTCTAGCTCTATGGCGAGCGGTATGCGCCATGGGGGATCATTAGCCAACGGGGACCGTCGCCTGATCGTGCCAACTTAAACGATATTCAGATCTACTTTTCGAAGGGCAGCGATGGCTCGGCCTGAAATTTCATCACAAAGGCAGACTGCATCAAAATACCGCCTCATAAACCGTTCAGTATCCGGTGCGATATCGAGCAGCAGGCCTTTTTCGATATTCGCGGCATCCATGTCGCCAACCTCCACATGGAACCATAGGAGCATGAAATGAAATACAACGAAGCCCGGCATCGGTCTTTTTGTACACTCAGCGATGGCGTCTTCCGGGCCTTTCGTCATCATCAGATACATTGCTTTTGGCAGGTGATACCAGTCGGGGTGCAGTGGGTTCAAAGTAAGAGCTCGGTCCAGCAACGGGATGCCCTCTTCCCACTCCGCAAGTCGCACGAAACACAGGCCAAACGTGGCCAACATGTCCCCATGACCGGGATTAAGCTCCAAGGCCCGCCGCACCGCAGCGCGGAAATCAGTAAATCGGTGTAAATGAAAATATGTAAGTGCCAATGACTGATGTGCCATTGCGCTTTGCGGATCGAGCCGCACCGCTCTTTGAGCGTGCTGCATAGCGAGATCAAGTTTCGCCGGATCGCCTACATCCTTAGACATGGTTCGATGATGCTCGACTGCGATCATCGCGAGTGCCGCGTATGCTTCTGCCGAGGTTGGGTCAGACTTCACAGCATGTTTCAGGCCCGCTTCAATCTCTTTGCGGTCGGCCTGATCCAGTTGAATGCCATATTCGAAATAGCGCGATATCCAAGCATAGGTTTCCCATTTGATCGCTGGTCGGGACCGCTGCGCGTGGCGGGCAAAATGGCCGATCGGGCCATATTCCACGGCAATATGGGACGCAATGCGGGCACTCACTTCATCCAGCACGTCATATATATGACCCGCATCCATCCGCAGGTCGATTTGATCTGTCATCAAGACGGCTTCGGCGGCAGCGTCGATCAGCTTTATCCGTGTCTCGATCAGCTCGTTACGTACGCGGAACGTCCCCTCCAGCACGAAATCGGGGCGAAAACGCTGGAACATTTGCGGGATGCTCAATTGCTGGTTTTTTGCCTCGTTTGTCGTTGAGCGCGAAAACACCGACAATTCTCTGAACCGTGAAAGATCCGAGATTACCCCCTCAGTGAGCCCAAGCGCCAAAAAATCACAATCTGTTCCCAACCCAATACATTCAAATGGCAATACCGCAATTGACGGTCTGTCAGGTGCCAGAACAACTGGCGTATCTCTATCAATTTCAGGCTTCTCATGGTCGTCTTTCAGATCCTCATCGACCGAATTCAAATAGAATTCCGGTTGATATCCACCCTTTGCAATGACGATGTGTACAGGATCATTTGTGCCGTCTTGGCGAAAATAGTGATCCAGTTTTTGGCGCAGCGCGCGCGCCTGTACTCGCACAATCGTATCAGTTTGAGGATCGAAATCTTCGTCCTTGTCAAAAACCTCCAACCCAATCGTATAGCCTTTGAGCTGATCTGATCGTCCAGCAAGGGATTGTTCGACGACGAAGGTAAGAAATCGTGACAAACGTGGGGCATTTCGAAACTGTCGGCTGTCGACGATACGGGTAAGTTGGGCCTGCACCAGATCGTGGGGCAGTGACGAAGCAAGTTGCAGGTTCAAAAACCACCCCCATTGTGTGCGCCCGTTAGCTTTGGCGCCTGTTTTCGTAGACTGTTGGACTCACTGTGAGTCACTTCATGCATATTCCAAACAGTTTATATTAAAAATGCAGCAGCATGATGCTCCTGCCGTTAGATAACATCTGCACGGAAGCTGCGCCAGAACCGAACAGCCGTCCGACGACAAATATGAGCAGAGTATCTCTCAAAAGGGAGCACTGAGTTGATGACCCACGATCCAGAAGGGCGCGCAAAACCATGAAAGACATGACAGTATCTGTGCCACACACTCAACCTGAGAAATGGCTCGCAACGCACCCGCAGCTTGCTTATGCCAGCAAAGGCACATCTATAAACACGCCCAAATCAACACGCGATAGTACGGAACTGCTCACCTTATTCCGGCACAATTCATTTGAGCAGCATTTCCAACCGGGTAGCACGATTACACTTCACGGTGAGTCGGCAGACGCTATTTATCTCATTGTATCGGGAACGATACGGTGCTGCACCGTCGACGCCGAGGGGCACCGTCAGATTTTTTCCTTTCCAAAAAAGGGGGAGTTTATAGGTATATCGGATATGGACCGATGGCACTTCACGGCCGAGGCCGTCGATCATGTCATTGTAAGGTCGATACCAAGAACCACCCTTGAACAGGAACTTGCCACTAACATCTCTCTGAGACAGGAAATGCGGGCACATATGCGCGGCCTTCTGGCCCGTCGTGAGCGGCAATTGCTGACGCTTGTCAGCACCAAGGGGCCCGAGCGTTTGTACCGCTTTCTTGAGGAATTCGCGCAGACTCGATCCGGCACGGGGCACATCGTTCTCCCCATGTGTCGGCGCGATATCGGCGATCACATTGGCTTGTCGATGGAAAGCGTCTGCCGTGCCTTTGGCAATCTCAAGCGCAAAGGCCTGATCGATCTGAAGTCTCACGAAAAGTACAAGATCATGAGCAAGGCTCAACGCGATGCCAAGCCAGACTCTCTACCTGCCGATGCTTGATGGCATCGGGCCGCACAAGGCTTAGCACCTAGAGCGCTTCTTGAGCTGGGAGTGGATCCTCAGGTATTGACCCACCCCAAGCACTTTGCTGCCTTGCTCGGTCAGAGCGGCGGTATACAGTCGCTTGCATTCATATCCTGAACCGGATCATCCGGGCCGCACTCTTGTCGGCTGATCGGATAGTGGTTTGGATCGGTGCATCCAGCAGCGCCCAAAAGCATCGCCAAGATGGCAAATGTTGATAAGGCTTTCATGGTGTTTTCCTTTGTTTTCAAAGTGTCATGGTGGGTTTTTTTTCGCCTCTGGGGGCTTTGACGCCGGGTTTTCTTCAGCGCTTCAAAGCCGATGATCACATCCAGAAGTTCGGTCGTGATGCCGTTCTGACGCAGGGCGTTCGCATCCGATCTAAGCGCCTCCAATCTGTCCTCCACGGACTGATCCGCCTGCTGCATCAAGGCCAATCTTGCGGCGTTTTCAGTCACCATGGCTTCCACCGAGGCCTTGAACAGGCTTGCAAAGACATAGTTTCGGATCAAAGACCGAAAGAGTGCATTCGCGGGCATTGAGAACGTCGGCAGGCTGCGCGACACCCAAGGCGTCTGTTTCAGATCGTTCAATACCGTCGCGTCGAGCGGGAGCAAGGGCAGGATTTGTGTGATCTGCGAACCACTGTCGTGCCGCGCGGTGAACGCGAGGTCCACTGCTATTTCGGACGCATTGGCTGTCAGGCGCAAAGCGTCTAATTGTTGCGTCAAAAGGTTTGCCAGTCGTCCAATCCCGTCAACTGAAGCTGGCGGCAGGAACAACCGCTCAACGTCAATTGAGTGATCATCCAGAGCGTCGGCCATTTGAGCGCCGACACATAAGACAGTGGACGCGCGCCCCTCGCCCGCCTCAAACCGCCCGGCCACATGCGCCGCAAGAACATCATTGTAATTGCCACACAGACCGTGATCGGACCCAAAGACCACCATCACCCGTGGACCGCCCCCATGTACCGCAAAATCTGGCAGACCGGCTGCCCAGAGAAACGCATGAAGGCCGTCCCGTGCGGTCTGATGAAAGGCCTCAATCGCTCGGTTGGCCTGTTCATAAGGCGCGGAGTTGATGACCGACAGTGTTTTCATCGTGCGCACAACGCTGTGGATACTGTCCATGCTGCTCATCTGACGTGTCAGAGTCTCAAGTGACGGGGGCATATCCGGCCCCTTTTTCCTTGCGCGCCTGCTGCCCGAGCGCGATCATCCGGTCCTGCGCTGCCTCGTCGAGGGTCGCGCCATCTGAGATCTGATCGGCAAGGTCCTCAAGATCGCGCCGTGCCGCCGCCCGAAGCCGCAGCATGACCACATCGGCGTCAACTTCATTCAACGCGTCAAAGACACCTTCGTTCGCCGCCAAAAGCACGGTCAGTTGCTCGATAGCGGTCATCGGGTCTCGTTCGGCCTGACGCAAAGCACCGCGAACAGCCGCGCCACGTGTCAGACGGGCGCGTGTAGCCTCATCAAGACGTGTGCCGAACCGGGCAAAATCCTCCAACTCTTCGAATTGTGACAGGGTTACACGCAGATTGCCCGCGACCGACTGAAAGGCCGGGCTTTGCGCCTTGCCTCCGACCCGGCTGACCGACTTGCCAAGATCGACGGCGGGAAACTGGTTTTTGCGCACGAGCCGGGGCGACAAGTATACTTGCCCATCGGTGATCGAGATAAGGTTGGTCGGGATATAGGCCGAGAGGTTTTCGGCCTGTGTCTCGACAACTGCCAAGGCCGTGATCGAACCACCCCCGACAAGATCGGCAAACTGCCCCGCGCGCTCCAGAAGGCGGGCGTGAATATAAAAAATGTCACCGGGAAATGCCTCGCGCCCCGGTGGGCGGCGCAACAGAAGTGACAATTCGCGGTAGGACCGGGCGTGGTGCGTCAGGTCGTCAAACACGATCAAGACGTCTCTGCCCTTTGCTGCAAAACTCTCAGCCATTGTCATGGCCGCATAGGGCGCCACGTAAGCCAGGCCCGCTGCCTCTTCATCGCCCGCGGCCATAATGATGGTCCGGTCCATCATGCCGCCGTCGCGGAGCGCGCCGATGACCTTGGCCACCGCGTCGCCGCGTTGGCCGATGGCGCAATAGATACAGACCACGTCGGTGTTTTTTTGGTTCAGAATCGCATCGACCGAGATCGACGTTTTGCCCGTCTGCCGGTCGCCGATCACCAGTTGACGTTGCCCAAGGCCAATGGGCACGGCGGCATCAATCGCCTTGATCCCTGTCGCAAGCGGGCGCGATATCGCCCTGCGCGCAAGAATTTGCGGGGCTTCTGCCTCAACGGGGTGCAATTTTTCGGATTTCAGCGGACCTTTGCCATCGCTTGGGTTGCCAAGCGCATCCACGACACGGCCCAGCAGATCGTCTCCGACGCTCGCGCTGACCATACGGTGTGATCTGACCACCCGTTCGCCAACCGTCACGTGGTCAGACGCCCCGAGCAGAACCACCCCAAGGCGATCCGGCTCAACGTCGAGCACGATGCCACTCACGCCACTCTCGAAATTCAACACCTCATCTGACAGAGCACGCTGTAATCCGGAGACGATTGCGATACCGTCTGCGATTTCTGCAACCTCACCCATTTCGCTGAGACGAGGTGCAGGGGACGGGCTTTGCAGCAAGGCCGCCAAGAGGTCATCAGGTTCGATGGAAGGCCTTTTGATATCATGGGTCATTGACGTCACGCCCTTTGCTCGGTGGCGGTCATCAGCTGATCGGCCATCAGGTCGTTCAGGCCATCAATATAGGTGTCGATCGTCCATGCGAGCTGTGCGCCGCCAATCTGCAAAACCAGCCCATGTGCCTGGGTCTGGTCCGTATCAAAGCGCAGGTCGATATCGGGGAACCGGTGCCGCAATTCCGCTGTCACCTCATCCTGTATTGGTTTGGGCAGCGCGCCGTGGCTTGTCACCACGGCCTCATCAGGGGTGCCAGCCGCATTTTGCAATTCTGCGTCCATTGAGCCGATCTGGCGGGCAAGATGTGCTGCAATGCGCGCTTCCAGCGGTTCATCGGCCAAATCCCTCAGCGCCTTGCGGGTCAGCTCAAGCAGCGCGTGACCACCGGCGTGGTGCAGCTTGGCGGTAAAGGTCCGCCCTTCTTCGTCCAGATGCGTCTGCCACGCCTTGCGTTCCCGCTCGATCCGATCATGTGCTTCGGCCAACAGGGTATCTTTCTCCTGTTCTGCTTGATGGCGCAGGGCGTCCGTCGCTGAAGCTTGTTCCGATTGAAGCGTTGACACTTGCGCGCGGTACTCTGCCTCGGCAACCTTTGCGACCTCTTTCGCACGCACAGCGACCTGCATTCGTTCGGCGATCTCCGCCTCACGCGCGTCAATGCCGTCCAGAATGGGGCGATATAAAAACCGCTTTAGCAGCCACACGAGCACCATGAAATTTACGAGCTGGGCTGCAACAGTGAGCCAGTCAATTGACATGTGCTCAGCCTCCCGCTGTCGCTGCGGCTTCGACCGCCGCGTTCCAGAACGGGTTGGCAAAGATCAGGATCATGGCAACGACGAAGCAATAAATGGCCGTGGATTCGATCATCGCAAGGCTGACGAACAGCGTGCGCGACAGGGTCGAGGCGGCATCGGGTTGCTGCGCAATCGAGCTGAGCGCTTGGGCCGCCGCCCTGCCCTCGCCCAACGCCGGGCCAATCGCACCAAAGGAAACCGTCAATCCGGCGGTGAAAATGGAGATGGCTGCAATTATCGCGAGGTCAGTCATGGGGAAGGCTCCTAGGTAGTGGATGCGTGTTTGGGCGCGGTGGCGCTTGAGATGTAGACGGTGGCGAGGATCGCAAAGATATAGGCCTGGATCATACCGGTCAGCAGTCCGAGCAAATCCATCACCACCGGAAAGAAAAACGGGGCAATCGTCAGGAGAATAGCCGCGATCACCGCCCCGCTCATGATGTTGCCGTAGAGACGGATCGCCAGCGAGATACCGCGCGAGAATTCTGATATGATGTTGAAGGGCAGCATGATGAAAGAGGGTTCAAGATAGGTCTTGAGATAGCCGCCCAAACCGCGACTGGTGATGCCAAAAAGCGGTACAGCCACAAGGACGGACAGCGCCAGAGCCGTTGTCGTTGAGAGCGACGACGTGGGAGGCTCGAAGCCGGGAACGACCAGCATTAAGTTCGAGACCGCAACAAACAGGAAGAGCGTACCGACGAAATACAGCAGATGGCGGGACGGGCCCTCAGTGATTTCTTCGATCTGAGACTGGATGCCTTGCACGATCACTTCCAGCGCGGTGCGCCAGCGGTTGGGCGGCACATCAGGGCGCAGTTTGCGGGTGATGAGCAAAGAGACCGCCGTCAGCACCCCCATCACGATCCACGTATGGAAAATGGTCGCGTTTAAGGGCACCCCCCAGACAACGAACAGGATTATTTCATCCGGTGAGAGGGTCATTTAGCCAATCCTGACGGGGCGGTTATCCCGGCGCATAAGATCACGATGCGACGACAGGTGAAAAAGGCCGCGCCGTATCCCGCGAAAGCCCATGGCCCTGCCTGCATCACGACAAGCCAGCCAATCCCGAGGAAAGCTGCAATGCGAATGACCGCACTCAGAGCGAGGGTTTTGATCACATAGTCAGCCTGCAGGGCGCGCTGCATCCCAAAAGCCAACCCCGCGAAGAAAACAATGCTCATGAAAACCCCCGCAACGCCCCCCAAAGCCAGAGCAATCCAATCCACAGCAATCATTCCTCGCCTCCTTCTTTGTTGATCCACGCGGCTGCGATGAACGCGCCGAGCACGACGCCACCAAGGATCAGGGCAATCGTCCATGAGAAATTTTGTGGGGTCACGCGGTCCAGCCAGAGGCCCAGAAATGCGCCCCCCACCGTCGGTACAGCAATTGACCAGCCGATCATGCCAAAGGTGCCAATGCCGCGCAGCGGGCTTGGGCCAGGATGATCGCGCGATGATTTCATGCGTTTGGCCTGCCGCGCGATATCTTCGGCAGATTTGTCCGGGTCGCGGCTCATGACACGCTCCGTTGTAATTCAGCGAAGCGGCGCACCATGTCCGCCTCCAGCCTGGACAATGCGGATCGGGCCTGACGTTCGGCTTCGTCCATTTGCATGAAGCTGGTTTCCACGGTTTCTTGCAGGCTGCCCAGATCGTCGCCATGGACACCGCGCAGCACAGCCACCGAAACCTGGTGGCCCTTTTTGACAAGCAGGCCCTCGTCGATCCCAAAAACTGTCTCTGACCCGTCGTGCAGGCGCAGCGTCAACACCGATGGGACAAGTGCCGTGACGAAATCGACGTGATTCGGCCAGATCCCGAAAGCACCCGTGGGAGCAACCGCTGTCAGACGTTCTGCACGTCCCCCGAACAGGGTTTGCGTCGGCAGGCGCAGTGTCACGCTCATATCTGTGGCCATCGTCATGGGGCGGCCTCCAGATCATCCAGACCGCCGATCATGTAATAGGCGCTCTCGGGCAGGGCGAATTCGGTCTGGTTCAGGATCGTTTCACACCCGTCGAGCGTGGCTGCAACAGGAACGCTTTGGCCCTTCATCCCACTGAAGGCTTCGGTCGTCACGAAGGGCTGTGTCAGAAAACGTTCCAACCGTCTGGCACGGGCCACAATAAGCCGGTCAGCCGAAGACAATTCCTCAAGCCCCAGCATCGCGATAATGTCGCGCAGATCTTCGTATTCGGCCAGCGTGCTGCGCACCTTGCGGGCGATATCGTAGTGCCTCTGGCCGACGACCGAAGGGGTCAGCATGACGGACGCCGAAGCGAGCGGATCAACCGCAGGATAGAGCCCCTCGCTTGCCCGCTTGCGCGAGAGAACGACCGATGCCGACAGATGCGAAAAGATATGCGCCGCGGCTGGGTCGGTGAAATCATCTGCCGGGACATAGACGGCTTGTATCGACGTAATCGCGCCGCGCCGTGTGGAGGTGATCCGCTCCTGAAGGGCGGCCAGTTCGGTGGCCAGAGTCGGCTGATAGCCCACGCGCGACGGCATCCGGCCCATCAGCCCCGACACTTCGGACCCTGCCTGAACAAAACGAAAAATGTTGTCGATTAGCAGCAGCACATCCTGCCCCTTCTCGTCGCGAAAATACTCCGCCATGGTCAAGGCGGTGTTGCCGATGAGAAACCGCACGCCGGGGGCCTCGTTCATCTGACCAAACAGCATGACAGTTTTTTCCCGCACACCGGCCTCGCCCATCTCGCGGTATAGCTCTTCGGCTTCGCGCGACCGCTCGCCAATGCCGCAAAACAGGCTCACCCCTTTGTGGTGTTGGACGGTGTTGTTGATCAGCTCGGTGATCAGCACGGTCTTGCCGACCCCTGCCCCGCCGAACAGCCCTGTTTTACCCCCCCTCTCGATGGGCGACAAAAGGTCAATCGCCTTGATGCCGGTCTCCAGAAACGCCGAATGCAGAACCCGCTCACTCAGGGGGGGAGGAGTCTGATGAATTGAGCGGCGAAGCTCCGTGTCTGGCGCAGGGCGTCCGTCGATGGGTGCACCGAACACATCAAGCATGCGCCCGAGGACGGGTTCACCCACGGGCACCTCAATCGGGCCGCCGGTGACCCGCACGCGCATACCAAGGCCAAGCCCGCGCACCGGGGCCATAGCCATCGCCCGAACGATCCCCTGCCCAATCAGCGCTGAGACTTCGAGCGGCACATCGCCCGCATAAAGCAGGTCATGGATGCGCGGCACCTCTACCTCAAAGGCTACATCGACGACCCCTCCGCGAATGGCCACAATCGTGCCTTCCGTCCGGCTCTTGGTGTCTGTCTCAGCATTCATGCCGGGCCTCTATCAGCCTGCATCACCTGCGTGCCAGCAGAGCCATTAAGCAGGTGAAGTGCATCCCGCAAATGGCCGATACCGGCCAGGCCTCCGGTATCAGCAAAATCACAGGCCGCCTTGAGTTTTGGCCCCATCGACCCGGCGGGCATTTCCATCGCCCGGCCATCCTGTGGTGACAGTTTAGCGACAGGGGCAGCCTTATCCGTTCCGAAATTCTCATAGACGGCCTCGACATCGGTCAGCAGCAGCAGAGCATCCGCGCCGAGATCCGCCGCCAGAAGCGCGCTTGCGGCATCCTTGTCGATCACCGCCTCGACACCGATCATCGCGCCGTCAGCGCGGCGCATCACGGGAATGCCGCCACCCCCTGCACAGATGACAGTGACGCCCTGATCCAGCAACAGACGCAGCACACGAATATCCGGGATCTCGATTGGCTTTGGCGAGGGCACCACCCGGCGCCAGTGATCGCCGTCTTGCGCAATGGCCCAGCCCGCTGCTTTGGCGCGGGCCTCTGCGTCGTCGCGTGAATAGACGGGCCCGACAGGTTTGGTCGGGGTCTGGAATGCCGGATCTTTCGGATCAACTACGACCTGGGTCAAAAGGGTCGCAACCGCGTGATCATGGCCGAGCGCATTTTCCAATTCCTGCTCGATCATATAACCGATCATGCCCTCGGTTTCAGCGCCCAGAACATCCAGAGGATAGGCCTCGTCCGGTTTGTAGGCGGCCCCTTGCAGGGCCAGAAGACCCACTTGCGGGCCGTTGCCGTGGGTAACAATCAACTGGTGTCCGGCGCGCACGATCTCGGCCAGCGCCTTTGCGGCAACCTTCACATTCTCGCGCTGCGTCTCGGCTGTCAGAGGCTCTCCCCTCTGCAACAACGCATTGCCTCCGATGGCGGCCACGACCAGCATCTCAGCCCCCCAACGTAGCGACCAAGACGGCCTTGATGGTGTGCATCCGGTTCTCTGCCTGGTCAAACACGATGGACGCCGAACTCTCGAAGACCTCTTCCGTAACCTCCATCGAATCGAGACCGAACGCCTCCTTGATCTCGGCCCCCACCGAGGTTTGCGCATTGTGGAAGGCTGGAAGGCAATGCATGAAACAGGCCCGCGGGTTGCCTGTCTTGGCCATCACGTCGGCGGTCACCTGATAGGGTTTGAGCAATGCGATGCGCTCGGCCCATTTCTCCTTGGGTTCACCCATCGACACCCAAACATCGGTGTAGATGAAATCGACGTCCTTAACGGCTGCGTCAACGTCTTGGGTGATCGTCACGCGGGCGCCGGTTTCCTGTGCGATCTCTTCGGCTTCGTCGATGATCTCTTGCACTGGCCAGCACGCCTTAGGGGCGCACAGACGCACGTCCATACCCATCTTGGCCCCGCCAATCAGCAGGCTGTCGCCCATGTTGTTTCCGGCATCGCCAAGAAAGGCATAGGCCACGCGGTGCAGTGGCTTTTCGACATGTTCCTGCATGGTCAAAAAATCAGCAAGGATTTGCGTCGGATGGAACTCGTCGGTCAGACCGTTATAGACAGGCACGCCCGAATACTCGGCAAGCTGCTCGACGACCTCTTGGCCAAAGCCACGATATTCGATGGCGTCATAGATCTGGCCCAACACGCGCGCAGTATCCTTGACGGATTCCTTATGCCCGATATGCGATCCCGTCGGCCCCAGATAGGTCACGCGGGCGCCTTGGTCATAGGCGGCAACTTCGAACCCCACCCTTGTGCGCGTGCTGTCTTTTTCAAAAATTAGCGCGATATCTTTGCCTTGCAGCACCGGCTGCTCTGTCCCGGCGTATTTCGCAGCCTTCAGATCAACTGCCAGCTTCAGCAGAAACGCGATCTCGCGGGGCGTGAAGTCTCGCAGGGTCAGGAAATGTCGGTTCTTGAGATTGAAAGCCATTGGGGGTTCCTTGTCTGATCAGACCGCGTCACGGATGGTGGGGCAGCTCATGCAATGACCGCCGCCGCGGCCCCGCCCAAGTTCAGCACCGGGGATGGCCAGTACCTCGATCCCGGCGGCCTTTAACGCGGCGTTGGTATCGTCGTTGCGGTCATAACCAATGACGACGCCCGGCCGCAGGGCCAGCACGTTGTTGCCGTCGTTCCATTGCTCACGAGATCGCTCCTCCTCGGTATTGCCGCCGGTCGGAACGACCGTCAGGCGCTTGTAGCCAAGCACTTCGGCCACGATTTCAAAAATCGGGCGCGGGTCATGAGTGAACTGGAGGGGAGCAGCGTCTTCGCCGGGGCGGATATCATAACAGACCAGCTCGTCTGCGACCTCCTTGAAGGTGGTCACCACATCACCGCCACAAAGGGTAAAAACCGTATCCAGATGCATCGCTGCGCGCGATTTAGGGATGGCAAAGGCCAGAACCCTCTGGGCTGCGCCTGTGTCAAAGAGCGCCTCGGCCAATTGGCCCACACCTTGCGGCGAGGACCGCTCGCCCATGCCGACGAGGACTGTGCCATCACCAACGGGCATGATGTCTCCCCCTTCTACCGTGGCCAGCCCATGATCAAGCGTCGGATCGCCAAAGTGGATCGTGGTTTTGCCCGCAAACTTGGGGTGGAATTTGTAGATCGCCGTGTTCAGCAGGGTCTCGGGGCGCCGCGCGGCCCAATACATCGGATTGACCGATACACCCCCGAAAACCCACGCGGAATTGTCTCGTGTGAAAAGCGCATTCGGCAAAGGCGGCAGGATAAACCCATGTTGGCCAAGGTAACTGCCAAATAGACCTGATGGTTGAAATGGCAGATCGTTGGTGGCAAGACCGCCAAGCAAATACTCTGCCAATTGCGTGCCGGGCAATTCATCCATCCAAGACCGCAGTTCAGCCACCATACCAACGCCGATCTGATCGGGTACGATCCGATGATCCAGCAGCCAATCGCGGCCATCCGGGATGTCCAAGGTTTCCGCCAGCAGATCATTGACGTCCAAAACCTCGACCCCTTCATCGCGCATCGTTTGTGCAAAAACGTGGTGGTCCTTTTGGGCCTGCTTGACCCAGAACACATCGTCGAACAAAAGGCTCTGGCAATTCTCCGGCGTCAGGCGGCGGTGGGCTAGGCCGGGGCGACAAATGATCACCTGCCGCAATGTGCCCGTCTCAGAATGAACACCTAAAGGATGATCTGTCATTGGGTTTACTCCTTCAAATGATGGCGGCAATGCTAAGTGCTACAGAGATGAACACGGTCAGGATCAGAAGCAGCGGCCAGATGAACGCAAGCCAGCGGTCATAGGAAACACGCCCGATGGTGAGGCCACCGATGACGACGGCAAAGGTTGGATTGATCAGATTGACCAGCCCGTTTGCAGATTGATAGGCAGTGACCACAAGGCTGCGTGCTACATCAGCGAAGTCGGCAAGCGGTGCCATGATCGGCATCGACAACACCGCCAGACCAGAGGAGGACGGCACGAAAAAGCTCATCCCGACCTCAATCCAGAACATCAGGTTGATAAAGGCCAGATCGCCCAAGCCCGCGAGGGATTGCTCCGCACTGTGAAGAATTGTGTCGGCGATCAGCCCATTCTCCATGATCACAACGATGGCGCGGGCCAGCCCCACCACCAGCGCCACGCCCAACAGGTCGCGCGCCCCGTCAACGAAGTTTCCGGTGATCTGTTTCTCGCCCATGCGCGCGATCAGGCCGATGACAATCGCTGACCCCATAAACAGAGCGCCCATGCGTGCCATCCACCAATCCTGTGAGGAAACGCCCCAGATCATCACGGCAAAGGTCAGTCCGAAAATGACAAGAACGATAGATTGAGTGCCGGTCAGGGTGGCCGCCTCGGAGGCTTCAGACCGATCCTTCAAGAAGATTGCACGATGTGCCGCCGATTGTTTGGCGACAACGGAACGTGCAGGATCGGCTTTTACACGCGACGCGTAGCGCATGACGAAAGCCGCACAAATCACCAGGCCACCGATCAGCAACACGAAACGCAAGGTAATCCCATCCGTGAAGGGGATGCCCGAGGCGTTGGCCGCGATGACTGTCGCGAAGGGGTTGATCGTGGACCCCAGAACGCCAATGCCCGCCCCGATCAGAATGATCGCAACGCCAGTCACGGAATCGTATCCCGCAGCGATCATAATCGGGATGAGAATGGCGTAGAAGGCCAGCGTTTCCTCGGCCATGCCGTAGGTTGTTCCGCCGAGCGCAAAGAGCGACATGAGGATCGGGATCATCCATATTTCGCGGCCCTTTAGCCTGCGCATGACTGCCCGGATGCCTGTGTCAATTGACCCGGTCGCGTTGACGATGCCCAGAAACCCACCAAGGAAGAGGACGAACAGTGCGACATCAATGGCGTTCGCGGCATAACTGTCGGGGTCATAAAATCCGGCTGTCGGAGCCAGCATGACGTCCCAGAAGCCCTGAGGGTTCGGTGCGACCTCTTTATAGGTGCCCGCAACCGCGATTTCGCGCCCGACCGTGTCGTCCATGACGCGATCGTAACTGCCCGCCGGGATGATCCATGTCAGCGCCGCAACGATTAAGATGAGCAAGAATAGGATCGTGTAGGCCGTCGGAAACCGCGACTGCGTCTGCGCTTCCGGGCTTTGTGTGGCTGGTGTCGTGTCGGACATGTCTGTCCTCCCTTCAAAGCGGCCCACCCAGACCCGTCAATGAACCCGGGTGAACCCGTAAAACTGAATAAGACGTGCCACAGCTTGGTGATCCAGGATTGACGTTCGTCAATGACCGAACATGCATGGCTTTGCATAGTTGCCAAAAGACGGCGCGAAGGGCGGAATCCTTGCAGAAGGTTTGCGCCATAGTCATGGCATTGACGACAGGTTTACTGGTCTCAGGATGTTTCGATACAGCGATCAACACCTGCTCTAACGAAGCCGCCGGACGTCACCTCTGGTATTGATTTTGATCGTGACAACCGACCGTGTTTCACCAACGCTCGGTGATTTGAACAAGCGTCCGGGGATACATGCCGCGGTCAATCAGCGATCTTGAGTGCTTTGGTGTCCAACCACAACGCCAATGGAAAAGGCCGGGTTTTTCAGCCGGTCGCAGACCTTGGAGAGGCGTCAGGGCTAGACTTTCGGGAACCGACGAGCGGGAAGACGAAGACGGTCGTTGGCTTCATCACATCGAGCGGATGCCTGGTGCGTTCCAGAGTGAGGCTGACGCTGTGAAGGCTGATGTGAAAGATAGTGTGTTAACCGTGACGGTGACAACGCCACCAGAGGTTGTTGAAAAACACCACGAAAATCAAAGTGACGCTATCCGTGTAGCAACATTTGATCGAATTACGCAGGTTGAATTCAACTGCAGTGTGTCAAATTTTGCAATGTGGATGCCCCAATGCACCCCGTCAAAATGCGCACCGAAGGTTACAGTGGCCGGGATCACATAGTCGGGGATTGTCGGCGCGATGGAATCGCGGCCACCAATAAACACCCGCCCCGGTCATGGCCAAGCCAGCGATTACAAGGATCGACCAGACCCGTTTCATTGTCTGTCACCCATGATGATCCGAGCTTAAAAATCCGTACACGTTCTATTCTATTGGCATCTGACATTCGTAACTGGTCGGCGATTGACGAACGTCAATCATCAAAAGCAACACAGCGTTAGCAAGAAATCAAACGCGACCCGATCGCGCATCTCAGGATTCTTGGAAAGGCCATCCGATGGCGAGCGTCACGCCCCTTCATGATCCATCTTCATCCAAAGCCGCGCCCTACAAGGCAACCCAATATGTGCCAAAACCAGTCGATGCTGCATTTACCAGCACTCCACTGCCTCATGCACATTCAACTATGGAAGAGGCTCTGGACAAAGGGCTCAAGGCCGCTATCGCCAAATCTACGGCAGGATTGTCACCCATTGCGCTTACTGCCGCCTACTCGGACTGGATCCTGCACCTTGCTTCTGCCCCCGGCAAGCAACTTCAACTTATTGAGAAGGCTGCAAAGAAAACGGGGAAACTGGCCAGCTATGCGGCAACTTGCGCCACCCATCCGGATGCACCACAGACCTGTATCGAGCCGCTGCCACAGGACAGGCGGTTCCGCAGCGAAGCATGGCAAGCATGGCCCTATAACTTGATCCACCAGAGTTTCCTGCTGAACCAGCAATGGTGGCACAACGCCACGACCGGCGTGGAAGGCATGACCAAACAGCACGAAAACGTCATGGAGTTCGTCTCGCGCCAGATCCTTGATGTCTTTTCTCCGTCCAATTCCATCCTGACCAACCCGGATGTGCTGCAAAAGACAGTTCAAGACGGGGGCTGGAACCTCGTGCGTGGCTGGGAGAACTTTGTCGAGGACGCCACACGGCTGAATGCGGGCCAAAAACCCGTCGGCACCGAAGCCTTCACGGTCGGCGAGAACCTCGCCACCACGCCCGGCAAGGTCGTCTATCGCAATCGGTTGATCGAGTTGATCCAATACGCCCCGACAACCGTCAAAGTGCGGCCCGAGCCGATCCTGATCGTGCCCGCCTGGATCATGAAATACTACATCCTTGATCTGAGCGAGACAAATTCAATGGTCCGGTTCCTTACGGATCAGGGATTTACCGTGTTCATGGTCTCCTGGATGAACCCCGATGCCGAGGACCGGGATCTGGGTATGGATGATTATCTGTCGGTCGGGGTGATGGAGGCATTGGACGCGGTTCAGGCCATCACGTCGAGTGAAAAGGTACATGCTATTGGCTACTGCCTCGGCGGCACGCTCTTGTCGATCGCAGCATCCGCCATGGCCCGCGATGAAGACGAGCGGCTCAAGACCCTCACTCTATTGGCCGCGCAAACGGATTTTACAGAAGCCGGAGAGTTGCAACTTTTCATCAACGACAGCCAACTCACCTTCCTGGAAGATATGATGTGGAATCAAGGTTATCTGGATACCACCCAAATGGCGGGGACGTTTCAGCTCCTGCGGTCCAACGATCTGATTTGGTCTTATATCATCCATGATTATCTGATGGGAGAACGCACGCCGATGATCGACCTGATGGCGTGGAATTCGGACGCGACGCGCATGCCATATAGGATGCACTCCGAATATCTGCGCAGGCTTTATCTGAACAACGATCTGGCCGAGGGGCGTTACCGGATGGGCGATGCCCCTGTGACGGTGTCCGATATTCGTGTGCCTGTGTTTCTGGTCGGAACTGAACGGGACCACGTCGCGCCGTGGCATTCCGTCTACAAGTTCAACCTGCTGGCAGACACTGATGTCACCTTCGTTCTGACCAGCGGCGGGCACAATGCGGGCATCGTGTCTGAGCCGGGCCATCCACACCGGCATTACCGGATCGCATTGACGCAAAAAGACGCGCCCTACACAGGCCCGGATCGGTGGATGGCCGAAACAAGCACCACGGAAGGCTCATGGTGGCCTGCGCTGACCGATTGGCTGGCCAAGCAGTCGAGCGAGCCGACATCGCCTCCGCCGCTTGGGGCGCCCGACAACGGCTATCCCCCGCTCTGCGATGCGCCCGGTACTTACGTATTTCAGGAGTGAAGACCGATGCCGAACGCCCTTCTGAAAGGCAAGCGCGGGTTGGTCGTTGGCATTGCCAATGAGCATTCGATTGCCGCGGGATGTGCACATGTCTTCCGCGCAGCCGGTGCAGAGCTTGCTGTCACCAACGCCAAGGCAACCTCAGCTACCCAACTGGAAAAAAGCGCACCAGAACAGCGTTTCACCTCCACCGCCAATGGCGAAGAGTTGGAAATCGACACGCATCCATGGGGCGACGCAGATCTCAAGATTGACGGCCAGGGGGCCGCGCATGTCGAAGGCAAAGCCTCGGCTGGTGACGCGTTTCGCGCCGTAGAAATTATCGCCGAAGCAATCGAGGACAAAAAATCCGATGCTGACCCCGAGGCGGCAGGGTCTTGATACTTTTCGCAGAAACGGGGCACCCATCATGCAATTCATAGAAAACAAGACCTTCGACGAGCTGCAGGTCGGTGACAGCGCCGAATTGACACGCAAGCTGACACCTCAGGATATCGAGCTCTTCGCGGTCATGTCCGGCGACGTGAACCCCGCCCATGTCGACGAGGCCTTCGCCAAATCTGATGTTTTCCATAAGGTTATCGCCCATGGTATGTGGGGTGGCGCGTTGGTCTCAGCCGTCCTCGGAACAGAGTTGCCCGGCCCCGGAACCATCTATCTTAACCAGAGTATGAGCTTCCTGCGCGCCGTCGGGCTGGGCGATACCGTCACGGTTCGGGTTACCGTTGTGGACAAGGAAGCCGAACATCATCACGTCACACTCGATTGCCTGTGCCTGAACCAAAGCGGTGATGCCGTGATCAAGGGGCAGGCTTTGGTCATCGCCCCGACCCAGAAGGTGCGCCGCCCCCGCGTTGTTTTGCCGGAGGTTCACCTCCACGAACGCGCTGCGCGGTTTCATGACCTGATTGATGCGACAAGCCCACTTC
Organism: Roseovarius sp.; assembly: GCA_029212365.1. GTDB lineage: Bacteria > Pseudomonadota > Alphaproteobacteria > Rhodobacterales > Rhodobacteraceae > Roseovarius. Next base: position 67,723 of record JARGOC010000006.1, on the reverse strand, counting down.
CAGCCGTGCCCACGGCCATCGTCCACCCCTGCGACGCGCTCTCGCTGCAAGGGGCGCTTGAGGCGGGATCGAGGGGCATCATCATCCCGGTTCTTGTCGGGCCGCGCGCAAAAATCGAAGCCGCTGCGAAAGAGAGTGACCTGTCGCTGGACGGTGTCAAAATCGTCGACGTGCCCCATAGCCACGCCGCCGCCGAAAAAGCGGTGGCACTCGCGCGCTCGGGCGAGGTCAAAATGCTGATGAAGGGCAAAATCCATACAGACGAACTGCTCGCGCCGGTGATTGATAAGCAGACCGGCCTGCGCACGGAACGCCGCATCAGCCATGTCTTCGCCCTCGATGTGCCGACCTATCCAAAGCCGCTGCTGATCAGCGACGCCGCCATCAACATTTTCCCCGACCTAGAGGACAAACGCGACATTGTTCAGAATGCGATTGACCTCGGTCACGCGCTCGGGATTGCCTTACCCAAGGTTGCGCTGTTGTCGGCGGTGGAAACCGTCACGCCAAGCATTCCATCCACAGTGGATGCGGCGGCGCTGTGCAAGATGGCGGGACGCGGGCAAATCTCGGGTGGGGTGCTGGATGGTCCGCTGGCCTTTGACAATGCCATCTCCAAGTCAGCCGCGCAGACCAAGGGCATCATCTCGGGCGTGGCAGGAGATGCGGACATCCTAATCGTGCCGGATCTTGAGGCTGGCAACATGATCGCAAAGCAACTGATCTATCTCGCCGGTGCGGATTCTGCTGGTCTCGTTCTGGGCGCGCGCATACCGATCGTGCTGACCAGTCGCTCGGATGGCGTGATGTCCCGCCTCGCCTCTGCTGCAATGGCACAGCTGTTCGTACATCGAAACGCAAAAGAGATCACCCTATGACCGGTGACATTCTGACGCTGAATGCAGGGTCCTCAAGCGTAAAAGTCGCGGTTTTTCACCCCGACTGCCGCGATGGGACAGCCCGCATGACAGCCAAAATCGCAGGCATCGGGCGCGCCCCGGTTTTTTCGGCCCACGACCGAGCAGGCCAGACCTTGGCCTCGGGTCAGCTTGAAAAGCTTGCCCCTTCATCCAGCCACGAAGATGTGATGGCCCTTCTTTTGGAATGGCTTGAGGGGCAGCTTGACGGCCAGACACTCAGCGTCGTTGGCCACCGGGTTGTGCATGGCGGCACGCGCTTCTCTCAGCCCATCCGCATCACCGAAGCGATCCTGCAAGACCTCAATGCTCTCGCGCCGCTGGCACCGCTGCATCAGCCTCACAATCTTGCGGCGATACGCGCCGTTGCAAAGTGGCGGCCAGAGTTGACGCAAATCGCCTGCTTTGACACAGGGTTTCATCGCACGCAGGACAGGATGGCGACTTTGTTCGCCCTGCCCCGCGCCTTGAGCGAGGAGGGGATCATCCGATACGGATTTCACGGCCTGTCCTACGATTACATTGCCAGTGTGCTGCCCGACCAGATTGGCACAGCGGCCGATGGGCGGGTCATTGTTGCGCATCTTGGTAATGGGGCCAGCATGTGTGCGATGCAAAACCGCAAGAGCGTTGCGACAAGCATGGGGTTCACGGCCCTTGATGGCCTCATGATGGGGCGCAGGTGCGGCGCCTTGGACCCCGGCGTTGTGCTCTACCTGTTGCAATCCAAGGGCATGGAGCCCGCAGAGATCGAGGCGCTGCTTTACAAGCAATCCGGCCTTCTCGGCGTATCCGGGATCAGCAACAACATGAAGGTGCTGGAGGACAGTGATGCGCCGGGCGCACACGAAGCCATCGACCTTTATACTTACCGCGCCGCCAGCACGCTCGCGGGTCTTGTTCCAGCGCTCGGAGGACTTGAGACCATCGTGTTCACCGCAGGAATTGGCGAAAACTCCGCACGCGTCCGGCGCGCAATCTGCGACCGCCTCCAATGGTTGGGGGTTGAGCTGGACAGCCGCGCGAACGACGCAAATGCAATCAAGATCAGCTCTGCGGCTTCCGCCGTTGATGTGCTTGTCCTTCCCACCAACGAAGAGGCAGTGATTGCAGCCGCCTGTCGCACCCTGATGGATCCATCCAATGCGTGAAAACCAGCGCCACTAGTGCATCACCGCGAACCACGTCCGTGTATCTGGGTGTCCTTCTCTATATCCTTTAGGGCGAACATTGCTCGTAAAAGACGGAAACCAAACCGCATCAGGACCAAGTGTTTGGCCCTCCATATCTGTGCATTCGGATTGACGCTGTAATACTCTCTGTTACCAAGGGCGTATGCTCGCCATTTTCTTTCAAACTTTGCCGTTCTTCCTGATTATCGGCCTGGGCTTTGGCGCCGCGCGCTCGGGATTTTTCAGCCCCGAGGCGACGGCTTATCTGACCAAATTCGTGTTCTACTTTGCGCTGTCGGCGATGCTGTTCCGGTTTTCGGCCAATCTAAGCCTGGCTGATGTGATCGACTGGCGGTTTATCACGGCCTATCTGTGGGGTAGCGGGGTGGTTTATCTGCTGGCCACGATGGTATCTCTGGCGCGGCGTGTGTCCATTGAGGAAGCCGCGATTGAGGCGCAATGTGCTGTCATTGGCAATGTCGGTTTCCTGGGTATCCCGATGCTGGTGATGTTGATGGGGGACGCCGCGATTGTACCTATCATGCTGGTGTTGGTGGTGGATCTGATTGTCTTTGGCTCACTTGTTGTGATCCTTGTGACCGGATCACGCGATGGCCGGATGAGCCTTGGTATATTGCGCACTGTTGGGGTGGGTCTGCTGAAAAACCCGATGATCGTGTCCATCGTTTTGGGGCTGGTCTGGTCGGCGTTGACGATTCCTATACCTAAGCCGATGAATGATTTCCTGTCGATCCTTGGTGGCGCGGCCACGCCGTGCGCGTTGTTTGCCATTGGTGCCTCATTGGCGGGGAAGTCAGCCGAGCGGCCTTTCGTGGCGGGCTGGCTGAGCTTTTGCAAACTGGTGTTGCATCCCTTGTGTGTGGCGTTGTCGGCATTGTGGTTCTTCCCGGTAGAGCCCTATGCCGCCTCGGTTATGATTGCGGCGGCGGCATTGCCGGTGGCGGGAAACGTCTACATTTTGGCGCAGCATTATGGGGTTGCCCCGCATCGGGTGTCGGCGTCGATTCTGATTTCAACACTCGTGGCCGTGTTTAGCGTGTCACTGGTCATCGGCTGGGTTGGGCCCTTAGCAGGGTTATAACACGGCTGAGTATCACCCGCGTCCTTAGCCCCACCGCCGCAGATTGAGCATTGAAGTCGCGCTATTTCAATCCAAGCGTTTCTGGCGTGAGGAACGTTTAACCGCCGGATTGACCTGAGACATCGGCATCAACCGGCGCGTAATAGAGCAGCGACACCGGCGCAAAGCGTTCTTTTGTGCAGACATTGCGCAGCTTGGCATCCTGCATCGCAAGCTCAAGATTGGCCAGACGGCCTTTTGTATAGCTACACGCAGGCGCATCGTTACCTTCGGTGGCGGGGCAAATGCTGTCGTACACACGGCGCGCGCGGATAAATGGGCACAATATATCACCATCCACATCCGAGGTGATCTGCTTCCAGTCGCCTGTGGTCTCTCCTGATTTCATCTTTTGAACCAGCTCGTACTGGCTGAATTTTGTCTGCATAAGACGCTTGGTTGGCGAGGTGCCATGATTGGAGTAAACGACTGCATTTATCAAATAAGGGTCTGCTTTCAAAAGATCTTCTGGCGACGCATCCCGCAACATCAAATCCGTCATGGCCCACCAATGACTGGATTGATAGGGCGATGATACCAACTGACGGCGCACCAGTTCTTTGTCGTCTTCAAGGGTTAGAAGAGATATCTCTTTCGCAAGTGGCCTTCCGGTATAGTTAATGCGCAAACCGGGGCTGGTTTTATTGCGGATAAGGTCAATAAGGCCGGGGTTAAACGGATCTGTTTTCAGCCGCTCCTGGTTCACCGCAATGGATTTGTGAAGGTGGCTCTCATAAATGTGAGGGTAGCCATACTTGTGCGGAATATTGAGATCAAATGCTTCGGCGGCATAGCTCCATACAATATCGTCACGCGTCAGATACGCATAAGAAAATTCCGCGTCTTGCTCCCCGCGCCAGCCCCATTGTTTCACGATCCCGCGCATCCGGTATTCTTCCAGATGCGGAATATTGGTATCGCTCAGCAATTCATAGGCCCATTGAGAGAGCTCCTTGGGGTAATAACTTTGCCAAATTGCCAAGCGGCACCGTGTGAGCGGATCATACCTATATTCAAGACCCGGCGCATAGGAGTTACACATGTCTTCGGCTTGTGCATAAGTGCCGCCCCAGCCACGTAAGGACAGTGCCAACGCACGTAACACCGTTCCCATATTTGGATCGGTAGTCATCACCTGATCCAGCACTTCAAAGGATGTAGCCCGCTTGCTTGACCCGTTGCCGAAAGAGATCATCGCGTCAGAGGCGGGGATAAAGCGGGGTTTTGTTTCATAAGCAACCGTCGCATGGTTTACCGCGATATTTATGAGGTCTGAAAACTCATGTAGGGCGCGGTGGTAGGTTTTGCTCACAACGAGCTCGCCGCGAATATTCCAAGCGGTCGTGTTTTTCACCCAGGCCTGCGCCGCGTGGGCATAAGCCGAATTGGGGAACTCTCGCAACCAGGCCTAGGAAAAGGCGCTAACTCTGGGGTCCGACATTACAAAAATCTCAAACAGCTCTCGCATTTCAGAGGCGGTGATGTCGCCCGCAAGAAATTGCGACTGCGCCGTGTCGTAAATGGCTTCGACCTTGTGGACGTGGCCATCGTAGATGGCTTGGCGCAGAGCATCACGGTTGATGTGGTCGACGGATTTGTCAGAGGCCGCCACGGATGTGGCAATGCAGAGAAAAATGGCGCAGATGAAAAGCAGCATGAAAACTCGCCTTTTGGTTGCGGCCCTCCAATTGATGCAGGGCAATCATGGCAAAATCGGGACGATACCTTGATAAGTAAATGGAGCCGTCCCGGCACGTTTGCAGAGTCAATCGCCACGAATTGACGTTTTGTTCAGAGGCAAGCGCTGATACATCATTTTGGAAACTAAACAATACTCACAAGGGAGAGGCCCATGGAAACCGTATCAGAGAACGCATGTTTCGGCGGTGTGCAGGGGGTTTACACCCATGCCTCCAAGGTCTGTGCATGTGACATGACCTTTGGCCTGTTCCTGCCCGAAGAGGCCCGCGATGGCCCGGTGCCGGTACTGTGGTATTTGTCGGGGCTGACCTGCACCCACGAAAACGCCATGTCCAAGGCCGGCGCACAGGGCTGGGCGGCAGAGCAGGGCATCGCGCTGGTGTTTCCCGATACCAGCCCACGCGGCGAAGCTGTGGCAGATGATGAAGCTTATGATCTGGGACAGGGGGCCGGGTTTTATGTGAACGCCACCCAAAATCCCTGGACACCGCATTTTCAGATGTGGGATTATGTGGCCGAAGAGCTGCCCGCGTTGATCACCGGCAATTTTGCGGTGGACGAAGACCGCCAGTCAATCACCGGCCATTCCATGGGCGGGCACGGCGCGTTGACCTTGGCAATGAACCTCTCCGGCCGTTACCGGTCCGTCTCGGCCTTTGCGCCGATATCGAACCCATCGGCCAGTGATTGGGGGCGCAAGCAACTGGGCGCTTATCTGGGGGCGGACGACAGCACATGGGCCCCGCATGATGCCACCCTGATGATGCGCGAGACTGGATTTGACGGCCCCGTGCTGACCGACACCGGCACACATGATCAGTTCGTGGATCTGCTCAGACCCGAAGCCCTGGCTGAGGCTTGCGCGGCACGTCGCCAGGAGGCCACGCTCAGGATGCAGCCGGGCTATGACCACAGTTATTTCTTTGTTTCAACCTTCATGGAAGACCATGTCGCCTTCCACGCTGAGGCGCTTTATGCGAGGTAAATCATGAGCCACTACGATCTTATTGTCATCGGCTCAGGCCCTTCGGGGCGATCTGCGGCCATTCAGGCAGGCAAGCTGAAACGCCGTGTTCTGGTGATTGATCGCAAGGACCGTCTGGGCGGTGTTTCGGTGCATACCGGAACGATCCCGTCAAAAACCCTGCGCGAAACCGTGTTGAACCTGTCGGGTTGGCGCGAGCGCAGTTTTTATGGACGGTCGTATCGGGTGAAAGACGACATCCACGCAGATGACCTGAAGGGGCGGCTTCACAAGACACTGGATCATGAGGTGGATGTTCTGGAACACCAGTTCAACCGCAATCATGTGGATACGTTGCACGGGCTGGCCAGCTTTAAGGATGCCAACACCATTGAGGTGGAGACCGAGGCAGGTGATGTGACCACGCTGAGCGCCGACAACTTCTTGATCTCAACCGGGACACAGACCTATCGCCCGGATTATGTGCCGTTCAATGGCCAGACAGTCGTAGACAGTGACGAATTTCTGGAACTGGCCAAAATCCCGCGCAGCCTGGTGGTTGTGGGCGCGGGTGTGATCGGGGTGGAATATGCCACGATGTTTTCGGCGCTGGATGTGCGGGTCACTTTGATCGAACCGCGCGAAAGTTTCCTCGATTTCATCGATCAGATGACGATCCGCGAGTTCACATATCAAATTCGTGAAAATGGTGTTGATCTGCGCCTTGGGTCGGCGATTGAAAAGATTGAAGATGCGGGTGAACATGTTGAAGTGACCATGGCCAACGGGCGTCATGTGCGCAGTGAAATGCTGTTGTTTGCTGCCGGGCGCATGGGGGCCACCACCAGGCTGAACCTTGAGGCGATCGGGGTCGAGACAGACCACCGCGGGCGCATTGATGTGGATCGCAAGACCTATCAAACCTCTGTGCCCCATATCTATGCTGCGGGTGATGTGATCGGGCATCCCAGCCTGGCGTCCACTTCAATCCAGCAGGGGCGGGTCGCGGCCTGTCATGCGCTGGAAGTCCCGACACTGGAGGAAAGCCCCTGGTATCCTTACGGCATATATTCGGTGCCGGAGATTTCTACCTGCGGCATGTCCGAGGAGGAAATGCAGGAGCGCGGTATTCCTTATGAAGTGGGCATCGCCCGGTTCCGCGAGACCAGCCGTGGACATATCATGGGGCTGGAGCATGGCATGTTGAAGATGCTGTTTAGCCTGAAAACCCGGCGTGTGTTGGGCGTGCAAATTGTTGGGGAAGGTGCAACAGAGTTGATCCACATTGCCCAAGCTGTGTTGAACCTGAAAGGCACAGTGGATTATTTTGTGCAGAACACGTTCAACTATCCCACTCTGGCAGAGGCCTATAAAATTGCGGGCCTCGATGCGTTTAACCGGATGCCGATCCCTGAAGAATTCAAGGTGAAGCCCAAGGGTAAGAGTAAGAAAACGTCGACCTGACGTTGCGGCCATTTTCTTCGCCGAAGAAAATAAGTTAAGAAAATTCGTGCGAATTTTCTGATATCCCGAAAGGAGCGGTGAAGATGTCGATCTATGTTGATGCCGATGCCTGCCCGGTGAAACCGGAGGTCGAAAAAGTTGGCACGCGCCACCGCGCAAAGATGTTTGTTGTCTCAAACGGGGGCTTGCGTCCATCGCAAAACCCGTTGGTTGAAACGGTGATCGTGCCCGATGGTCCGGATGTGGCCGATATGTGGATTGCCGAGCGTGCAGGCGTGGGCGATGTGGTGATCACCGGAGACATCCCGCTGGCCGCCAAATGTGTTGAGGCCGGTGCGCAGGTTCTGAAACACAATGGCGAGCCGTTAACGGCGGCCAATATCGGCAATGTTCTGGCCACGCGCGATCTGATGAGCGACTTGCGGGCGGCTGATCCGTTCCGCCAGGGCGGCGGCAAGGGGTTTACCAAAGCGGATCGTTCGCGCTTCTTGGATGCCCTGGAGAGGGCTTTGCGCAAGGCACAGGCCGGTTAACTCAGGCTTTACAGCGCACCCACTCGCATGTCTTGTGACTGGGTAGTTTCACCGGCCCCCTTATGCCTCCCGCCACGCCATCACGGGCCAACTTGCAGGGTGCGCTTTGCGCAATGGCAGCGGCATTTTTCTTTTGTTCAATGGTTTAACAATCAAACCGCAACAGGCACTGGAGGAAACATGACGATTGAGGCCGTGGTCCTGGATATTGGCAATGTGCTGATCCATTGGAACCCCGAACGCATTTATGATGCCCGATTGGGTGTTGCGAAGCGGCGACGTTTCTTTGACGAGACAGACATACATGCGATGAACCTTGAGGTGGATCGTGGCGCTGATTTCCTTGGGTCGGTGCAGGCGCTGGCGCGCGCGCATCCTGATTGGCATGATGAGGTCATGGTGTGGCACGATCAATGGATCCAGCTGGCCAGCCCCGCGATTGATCACTCGGTGCGTTTGATGCAGGCGTTGCAACGGCGCGGCGTGCCGGTGTTTGCGCTTAGCAACTTTGGCATTGGCACATTTGATGTGGCCTGTAGGACCTATCCGTTTCTGAGCAAATTTGACCGTAGCTATATTTCCGGGCACATGGGGGTGATCAAACCTGAACCAGAGATTTACGCCAGGTTGGAGGCCGATTGTGGTGTCGCGCCACAGAATTTGTTGTTTACCGACGATCGCCCGGAAAACATTAAAGCAGCGCAAGCGAGGGGCTGGCAGACACATTTGTTTGACGCACCGGGCGATTGGGCACAAACTCTGATCAAATCCGGGCTGTTAAGCGAGGAAGACGCGCGATGAGCATGACCATGATCCCCTTTGCTGAGGGCGAGGCCAATCTGGATTGGCTGGGCCTGTGCAAGGCGTTTGAAGCGGGCCATCAACTGCCCAAGGCCGAGATTGCCGACAGCTTCCTCTATCGCGGCAAGGATACCCTGCTAAGCCGCGCGGCCTGGATTGACGGGATGGGGTTGGCGGTGAAATCTGCCACGATCTTTCCGGATAATCCGGGCCGGGGTGATCCGATGGTTGGGGGGGCTGTCAGCCTTTTTTCTGACCAAAACGGCACGCTTGAGGCGTTTGTGGATTTCCATCTGGTCACCAAATGGAAAACTGCCGGAGACAGTTTGCTTGCCGCCACCCGGTTGGCCCGCCCCGATAGCCGGAACATCCTGATCGTGGGGGCAGGTACAGTGGGGCGCAGCCTGTTTCAGGCCTATAGCGCGGCCTTCCCGAAGGCGAAGTTTAGCATCTGGAATCGCACGCGCGCCAATGCCGAGGCCATGGCAGCCGAGTGTTCAGGCATGGTTGTGGCGGATGATCTGGAAACGGCCGTTGGGGCCGCAGATATCGTCACTTCCGCGACTATGTCGAGCGAACCTTTGTTGAAGGGGGCCTGGTTTCAACCGGGTCAGCACATTGATCTGATCGGCGCCTATCGCCCAGACATGCGCGAGGTCGATGACGAGGCAATGATGCGTGCACGGGTGTTTGTTGACAGCTACGACACCACCGTCGACCATATCGGAGAGATCAAGATCCCGCTTGAGGCAGGTGCGATACAGCGCAGTGATCTGCAAGCAGATCATTATGAGGCTGATATGTTCAAGCGTCACTCGGACGACGAAATCACACTGTTCAAAAACGGCGGTGGGGCGCATCTGGATTTGATGACCTCGCGATATATTCTGGATGTATGGACGGAGGCGGCATGATCGGATGGATTTTAGTGGCATTGATTGGCTTGGGGATCGCCTGGCCGTTTATCCGTGAGGCCCGCAAACCGGCGATGAATGCACAGGCGCGGCGCAGTGCTCCGGGGGAGTTTGTCACGCTGTCGCGCGGAGTAACCCACTATCAATGGTTGGGGGCCTCGCGCGGGCCGGTGGCTGTATGTGTACATGGGCTGACCACACCATCTTATGTCTGGGGGCCGATTGCCCACGGGCTGGGCCGCCTTGGGTTTCGGGTGCTGGTCTATGACCTTTATGGGCGCGGGTATTCTGATCGGCCAAGCGGGCCACAGGATGCGCCGTTCTTTGTGGCGCAATTGGCCGACCTGCTGGATGAACTGGGGGTGGAAGAGGACATCACCCTGCTGGGCTATTCTATGGGCGGGGCCATTGCCACTTCGTTTGCGACAACCTATCCCGAAAAGCTGCGTCAGTTGGTGCTGATCGCCTCGGCTGGTATGGGGCACAATCTGGGGCCGGTGGCCCGGTTGGTGCAAAACCATGACACGCTGGGCCGTTGGCTGATGCTGGCGCTTTATGGGCGTTCGCACCGGCAAGCAACCGAAGCCGAGCGCGGCCATCCCAGCAGCATTGAGAATATCGTTGATCTGCAACAGGACGAATTAACCATGCGTGGTTTTGTACCCGCAGTTTTGTCGTCTATGCGCGGTATCCTTGACGAAGATCAAGAGGAAGATCACCGCGAAGTTAGCCGTGAAGGCATTCAGGTGTTGGCGATCTGGGCCCGCGACGATGAGGTGATCCCGATCACTGGCATGGGCAAGCTGGCCGAGTGGAACCGGGTTGCACGCCACGAGGTGATCGAGGGCGCCGGCCACGGGTTGGCCTATACCCACACCGATGAGGTGATGCATGCGATGCGGGATCTCATGCGGGATTGAGTTGGATGAAGAGCAGGCGGTCCGCCACGTGGTTATTGCTGCCCTTCGCCCCTCTCCCCTCGCCCCTCTCCCCTCGCCATAGAATTCCTTTGTGATATGAATTGCCCATGGAGATTCAAACGATACCCAGCTTCCCCCTGACAAAGGGCCGTGCGCATGACGTGTGCGGCGCGGGTGCGTCTTTCTTTGCGTTTGCTTTGGCCGGGCAAGTTGGCGGGTCCATCTTGTGGGTCCGTGAGGCGTGGCAATCTGAGCTGATAAACCCAGCAGGGTTTGCCGAAATCCTTGATCCGCGTGCATTGCTGGTTGCCACGGCAAAGGATCAGACCGAGGTGCTGGCCGTTGCCGAAGAGGCGTTACGCTCTGGCGCTGTGAGCGTGGTCGTCATGGAGCTGAGCAAGCCCATGAGCCTGACCGCAGGGCGTCGGCTGCAACTGGCGGCGCGCGACGGAAAATCCACCGCATTGGGGATTATTCCTGAGGGCATGGGAAGCAATGCCGCCGAAACCCGCTGGCAATGTGATCCGGTTTTTGATCCAGGTGACTCGACTCTGCAGCGTTGGACACTTACAAAGAACAAATCAGGAACATTAGGGGGCTGGTATGTTCGATGGGACGCAACGTCGCGTCGTCTCGCTATGGTTTCCCCGGCTGGCCAGCGAACGGGTTCTGCGGGTGCGCCCGATTGAGGGGCCATTTGCGCTGACGCTGCAACAGAACAATGCCAACCGTCTTTATTGCCTGAATGCACAGGCCGAACAGCAAGGCCTGCACCGCGGGATGCCCTATGCGGATGCGCGGGCCTTTTGCCCTGATCTGCAAAGCCGCCTTGCTGACCCACAGGGCGACCAGCGGTTTTTGCATGTGCTGCGGCGCTGGGCCACGCGGTATTGCCCTTGGGTCGGGCCGGAAGGTGAGGATGGGCTGGTGCTGGATATCACCGGGTCCGCGCATATCTTTGGCGGCGAGGCAGGCCTGCTGGCGGATATGCGGGCGCGGCTGGCGCGGGCCGGGTTGTCAGCGCAGATCGGGATTGCGGACACGCGCGGGGCCGCCTGGGCATTGGCACATTATGCACAAGGCGTGGCGGATACCGGCGATATGCTGGGCGCGCTGCAGGGGCTACCTGTGGCGGCGCTGCGATTAGAGGACAACATCAACATTGCCTTGCAACGGCTGGGGCTGCGCAAGGTCGCTGATCTGGCCGCTGCCCCGCGTGCGCCTCTGACCCGGCGGTTTGGCCCCGGCCTGCTGATGCGGCTGGATCAGGCATTGGGGGCACAGCCCGAACAGATCACACCACAAACGGACCCGCCACATTATGGTGCGCGCCTGACCTTGCCCGACCCAATCGGGCTGAGGGGGGATGTGATGGCGGGAACACAACGGCTGTTGCAGCAGCTTTGCGACAGGTTGAAAGCGCAGAATGCCGGGGCGCGAATGCTGCGCCTGACTCTGCGCCGCGTGGACCAGGACCATCAACAGGTTGAACTGCGCCTTGCCCGCCCCCTGCGTGATGCGGGGCGTATCCTGCCCCTGTTTGAACGTGGGCTAGATGGGATTGACGCAGGGTACGGCATTGACCAGATACGCCTAGAGGTCACGTTGGTTGAGCCCTTGCCCGTGCGTCAGATCAGCCATGTGTCGGCCGGACGCAAGGATCAGCTGGATGATCTGATCACCCGTATCGGCACGCGCATCGGGCTGGAAAACGTCCAGCGGTTTCTGCCTGCTGACAGCCATATCCCTGATCGTAGCTTTATCATCGCCCCGGCGGCTTATTCAGAACCGGAAGGCGCATGGATCATCCCGCGATCACGCCCCATACGCCTGTTCCCACCAGAGCCGATAGCGGCCACCGGTGCGCGCCCGCCGGCCCGGTTTCGCTGGCGGCGGATGCCCTTGTCCACTGCGCGCGCCACAGGGCCAGAACGCATTGCCCCGGAATGGTGGCTGGTTGATGACAACTGGCGCAGCGGTGTGCGTGATTATTGGCTGGTGGAAACCCGGCAAGGGCGGCGGCTGTGGCTGTATTATACCCCGCAAAACCCCGGCTGGTTTGTGCAGGGGGAATTTGCATGAGCTACAGCGAACTATGCGTGACCACCAATTTCACCTTTCTGACCGGCGCATCCCATCCCGAAGAAATGATCACCCGCGCCGCAGAGTTGGGTCTGTCTGCCATTGCCATCACTGATCGCAATTCGCTGGCCGGTGTGGTGCGGGCCTATGCCGCGCTCAGGGAACTGCGGCGCGAGGCTGAGGAGGCTATGTCACACCAAGGCGTTGGCCACCCGCAGCCGATTGCCAGGCACGACGTCACCCGCCTGCCAAGGCTGATTGTGGGCTGCCGTCTGGTTTTGCGCGACAGTCCCGTGGATTGGGTTGCGCTGCCGCGTGACCGTGCCGCCTATCAACGGCTGACCCGGTTGCTGACTTTGGGCAAGCGGCGGGCCGGGAAAGGCGCGTGCCATCTGGACCTCGCGGACATGTTGGACGCCTGCAAAGGCATGATCCTGATTGCCTTGCCACAGGGAGAAGCACATGAGCCACAGGGTGGTCTGAGGCGTGCAACCCGTGACATTCAGAAAATGCAACGGCGCTTTCCGGCCCATGTTTTTTTGGGGGCCGCGCCGCACTATGATGGATCGGATCAGGCCTATCTGGCCGCTTGTGCGGTGCTGGCCCAGAAAACCTGCGCCCCGATGGTGGCGGTGGGGGATGTGCTGATGCACCGGGGCAATCGTCGGCAATTGGCCGATGTGCTGACCTGCCTGCGCGAGCATATCACGATTGATCAGATCGGCACCCGCGCCTTGCCCAATGCCGAACGACGCCTGAAAGGGCGCGCCGATATGGCACGTCTGTTTCACACATATCCCGCCGCCCTGCGCCGCACCGTGGAAATTGCCGACAGGTGCAGCTTTTGCCTCAGCGAGCTGTCTTATGAATACCCCGACGAGATTTCAAAAGACGAACACCCCCAGGAACGCCTGACCCGGTTGGCACAGGAAGGTATGAAACGGCGCTATCCAAACGGGGCCACGGACAAGGCCCGTGCCCAGATGGCAAAAGAGCTGGCCTTGGTCGAAAAGCTGAAATTCCCGGCCTATTTCCTGACCGTGCATGACATTGTCCAATTTGCGCGCTCGCAGGGCATTCTGTGTCAGGGGCGTGGTTCAGCGGCGAATTCTATCTTGTGTTATCTGCTGGGGATCACCGACGTCAGCCCCGAGGTCATCACGATGATGGTGGAGCGCTTTGTCTCTGAGCACCGAGGCGAGCCGCCTGATATTGATGTTGATTTTGAGCACGAGCGCCGAGAAGAGGTTATTCAGCACATCTATGAAAAATACGGCCGCCACCGGGCGGGCCTGTGTGCCACGGTGATCCATTTCCGCAGCCGCGCAGCCATCCGCGAGGTCGGCAAGGTGATGGGCCTGTCTCAGGATGTGACGGCCGGTCTATCAGGGCAGATCTGGGGCATGTCCAACGGTGGCGCAGATCCCGAGCGCATCAAAGAGCTTGGCCTGGATCCCACAGATCGCCGCCTGAGCCAAACCATCCGCCTGATCGGCGAGATCATCGGGTTTCCGCGCCATCTGTCGCAACATGTGGGCGGGTTTGTCATCACCAAAGGGCGTCTGGATGAAATCTGCCCGATCGAGAATGCTGCGATGGAGGACCGCACGATCATCGAATGGGATAAGGACGACATCGACACCCTGGGTATTCTCAAGGTTGATATATTGGGGTTGGGCATGCTCAGTTGCATTCGCAAGGCGTTTGGCCTGTTGCAAGAGCACGCGCATCAGACCCTGACCATTGATACAGTCCCCCAAGAGGATAGCGCGACCTATGACATGCTGTGTGCTGCTGATGCGGTTGGTGTGTTTCAGGTGGAAAGCCGCGCGCAGATGAATTTCCTGCCGCGTATGAAGCCGCGTGAATTCTATGATCTGGTGATCGAAGTCGCCATCGTTCGCCCTGGTCCTATTCAGGGTGGGATGGTGCAGCCCTATATCAAACGCCGTCAAGGGCTGGAAACAGTCAGCTATCCGTCCGAAGCCTTGAAAGCGGTTTTGGACAAGACCCTTGGCGTGCCGTTGTTTCAGGAACAGGCGATGCAGGTCGCCGTTGTCGCCGCGGGTTTCACCCCCGAAGAGGCCGACCACCTGCGCCGGTCGCTGGCCTCATTTCGCCGGATGGGCACGATTGGGACGTTCCGGGACAAGTTCATCGCCGGGATGCTGAGAAACAAGTACGATCCCGAGTTTGCCGAGCGCTGTTTCAGCCAGATCGAGGGCTTCGCTGATTACGGATTTCCCGAAAGCCATGCCGCGGCCTTTGCGATGCTGGCCTATGTTTCGGCCTGGTTGAAATGCCACCACCCGGCGGTCTTTGCCTGCGCGCTTTTGAATTCTCAGCCAATGGGGTTTTACGCCCCCGCCCAGATTGTGCGTGACGCCCGTGAGCATAGCGTAGAAGTGCGCCCGATCTGCGTGAACAGCAGCGGCTGGGACAATACGTTGGAGCGCCGGGCGGATGGTGCATTGGCCCTGCGCCTTGGGTTCCGCCAGATCAAGGGGCTGAGAGAAGACGACGCAGGCTGGATCGTTGCGGCGCGTGGCAATGGCTACCCTGACCCGCAAAGCCTGTGGCTGCGTGCAGGTCTGATGCCCGGCGTACTGGAGCGTCTGGCCGAGGCGGATGCGTTTTCAGACATGGGGCTGACCCGCCGTGCAGCACTGTGGCAAGTCAAGGCGATCCGCAGTCAGACCCCGCTGCCGCTGTTCAATGACCCAATTGATGGCGAAAGCATTACGGAACCAGAAATGGAACTGCCGGTGATGCATCTGGGCGAGGAGGTGGTGGAGGATTATGTCTCAACCCGCCTTACCCTGCGCGCCCACCCGATGGAGCTGTTGCGCCCCTCGATTGATGGTCTGACCGCGCATGATGCCTTGGTTACAGTGCCGATTGGCCGCTATAGCGTTTGCGGGCTGGTGATCACCCGTCAGCGCCCCGGCACGGCATCGGGTGTAATTTTTCTGACGCTGGAGGATGAAACAGGTGTCAGCAATGTGGTGGTCTGGCCTAAGGTGTATGAACAGTTTCGCCGCATCGTGATGGGCGGGCGGTTGTTGCGCGTCACCGGCTATCTGCAACGTGAAGGGATCGTGTTGCATCTGATTGCGCAGGATATTTCTGATATGTCGCACAGGCTGTCCGAGCTTGGTCACCCGCTGGACGAGGCGATTGGTATCACCCAACCCCAGGCCGATGATGCACCACGTCGCCACAAACCCCCGCCCCGCGCGCGTCATCCACGCGAACAGGCCAAACGGTTGTTCCCAAGTCGGGATTTTCACTAACGCGTCACAAACGCCGGACAGATTGAGCGATCCACCCCAAATGTGGTGAGCAAGGTAGTGATCTGGTCATTCCCCTTTGGGATGGCCCGGCATATGGGGGCTGTGGCGTTCAGCTGCGATCTCGCCCTGATGGTAGGTTACAAACTGGCCTGTTCTTTTATCTACCGGTTTGTTGTCGCGCCCGATATACCACATTCTGCTTTGTGCTTTACGCTGCGATCTGTGCACGGTTTTCCCGCACAGGCAGATGCACGATGGCACTGAATGCCCCCACACCCACACCGATCCACCAGACGGTGGTGTAATCGCCATAAGCGTCATACATCCGCCCCCCCAGCCAGACACCCATAAAGCTGCCCAACTGGTGGCTGAAGAAAACGATACCATACAAGGTGCCCATATACCGCAGCCCATAAATATGCGCGATCAGCCCGCTGGTCAGCGGCACTGTGGCCAGCCACAAAGACCCCATCCCAACCGAAAACAACAGCACTGTTGTGGGTGTGATCGGAAACATGATGAACGCCGCTGCAATGATCGTGCGTCCGGTATAGATGGCCGCCAGCAGGTATTTCTTGGAGTAGCGATTGCCCAGCCAGCCAGCCGTCAGAGTGCCTGCGATATTGGCCAGACCGATCAGGGATATCGCCACAGCCCCCAGCGCCGATGTCGTGGTGATCCCGATGTTGTGCAGCGCCCCACCAGGGGCAATTGGCCCACACATTTCAGTCACGAACGCCGGGAAATGCGCCGTGATAAAAGCCAGCTGATACCCGCAAGAAAAGAACCCAAGGAAGATCAGCGTATACGACGGGTCACGAAACGCGCGTTTGAGCAAAGCACCGATGCTTTCCTCCAGCTCGGCCTTGTCAACGGTCTGAGGCGCGCGCATCAGCGGTAGCATCAACAGTGAGGCCAGGATGGCCGCGGCGAATATCATAAACACCATTTGCCAATTCATCAGCGTCAGCAGGAACTCCGCCAATGGCGCGCCAAAAACTTGCCCGGCTGATCCCGCTGCCGTGGCGATGGCCAGACTCATCGAGCGGTTCTTGGCCGAGCTGGCCCGCCCCACCACAGCAAGGATCACACCAAAGCCAGTGCCCGCGATGCCAAAGCCCACGAAGATCTCAAAAAACTGATGCGCGCCGGGCGTGATGGAATAAGACGATGCCACCAGCCCCGCCGCATAGGTCAGCGCGCCCAGTACAATCGCTTTGCGATCCCCAATCCGCTCTGCCAATGCGCCAAAAATCGGCTGTCCGATGCCCCAGGCAAGGTTTTGGATAGCGATGGCCAATGAGAATTCAGCCCTCAGCCAACCAAATTCGTCCGCAATCGGAATCTGGAATACGCCAAAGGACGCCCGGATCGCAAAGGACACAAGGATGATAGCACAACCAACCATCAGAACTGGCGTGAACAGGGGGGTGGGTTTATCCATGGTGAAGGTCCTTTACCTCGCCCAAACTGCGAGGATTGGCGAGTGGCGTCAACACAGCCTTTGTGATGATTACAATCACCATTCGTGCGCCTGGGCACTTTCCCTCATCCGATCCTCGGGCTAGGACACAAAACATGGATACGTTGCCACAGATATATGCCCAGTCCGTGGCATCAGGTGCATTGACGCCCGATGCCGCACAAGAGGCCGTGCTGCCCGAATTTGAGCGTATCCGCGCGGGGCTGTTGCACCCGGTCAAAAAGGGCTGGTTCCGCAAGACGGCTGCGGCCCCCAGGGGGCTGTACCTTTGGGGCGGTGTCGGGCGCGGCAAGTCGATGATTATGGATATGTTTGTTGAAACATTGGATGTGCCCAGCCGCCGGGTGCACTTTCATGCCTTTATGCAGGAAATTCACAAAGGCATGCACGCCGCCCGCCAACAAGGTGTCGAGGATGCTCTGGCCCCGGTGGCCGCAGATGTGGCGCAATCCGTACGCTTGCTGGCATTTGACGAAATGCAGATCACCGACATCACCGACGCTATGATCGTGGGGCGGCTGTTTGAGGCCTTGTTTGAGGCCGGTGTCGTGGTAGTGACCACATCAAACCGGGTGCCGGATGAGCTTTATAAACATGGGTTAAACCGGCAGTTGTTCCTTCCGTTTATTGACCTGCTAAAACAACAGATGGTCGTGCACGAGATGGCCAGCCCCACGGATTACCGGCAAGACAAACTGGCTGGCAGCCCGGTTTATTTCACACCGGTAAACGACGCCGCGCGCGCCCAGATCGAAGCCGTCTGGCAGGACCTGACAGATCGCCACGCAGCCCCTCTGACCCTCATCGTCAATAAACGTGAGGTCACGATCCCCGGCTTTCACAACGGTGTGGCGCGTGCCAGTTTCTATGATCTGTGCGGCAAACCCCTTGGGCCTGCTGATTTCCTGGCTCTGGCCAAGGCCGCACGTGTTCTGGTGCTTGAAAACATCCCGCAACTCAGCCGCTCCAACTTCAACGAGGCCAAACGCTTTGTCACTCTGATCGATGCCCTCTACGAGGCCCGTGTTCGCCTGATCTGTTCGGCGGCGGCTGTGCCTGAATTCCTCTATGTTGAGGGCGAAGGCACGTTTGAATTTGAACGCACCGCCAGCCGCCTGCGCGAAATGCAATCCGAGGATTGGGCCCTCGGCTGAGCTGACTAGGCTTTCGTGTCAAGAAACTGTGCATGCCATTTGCGCGGCAGATTCCAACGATAAGAAAACAGGGCGCCTATTCCATCTTCTTGCTTCAAATATCCCAGGGAGTTTGAGGGGCAGCGCCCCTCATCAATTGCATCCAGCATGGCGCAAGCCATTCCTTTGGATCACACCTTCTTAGGAAAAGAAGTGCGCCCAGCGTTAACAGCCCGCAAAAACCGCGCCGCTGGTTTGAGGAAAAGCCGTGGTTGTGACATCGGAAAGAAATGCCCCACATCCGGGATTTCATGCAGGATTGCGTTGGGGCACAGCCGCGTCACTGCCTGAGCAGAAGGCCCGGTGGTGGACTTTGTGCCATACATCACCAGCATCGGCTGTGTCAGGCGTGACAGATCTTTGGGTGCAAAACTTTCGCCATTCTTGAGGTCTTCGACAAACGATGCACGCTCAGTCAGAGCGATCCATTTTTCGGCGTTCTTGCGGGATCGAAAAAGCTGTGGATGGTGGTAAATCTCTTTGAGCAATTCATTTGCTTCATCCCCGGCGGCCAGTTGAATTTTGGCCACCGTTTTGAGATAGTCAATTCCGTCATCCTGATTGTTAATCGTTTGAATGGACACACCAATTTTGTCCAATCGGTCTGCCAGTCGGGCCGGGATTTTGCGCGCGGGCAACTCCAGCTTTTGCTGCAAAGGGCGCACGCGTACATCGGCCAGGATCATCGAGGCCACACGCTCAGGCGCCTTCAATGCCGCCAGCAATGCAATCATGCCGCCAAAAGAATGTGCCACCAGATGGGCGCGCCCTATGTCCATCTTGTCCATCAGGCCCAAAAGATCATTTGCCATCGTGGTCACACCAAAGCCCGTGTCCGGCACGCCGCTTTTGCCATGACCGCGCAGATCATACAGGGTGCAATCGCCCAGTCGCGCCAATAATGGCGCCCCGGCCATGTACCAAAACGCAGATGATGCGGCCAACCCATGAACAAACAATAAAGGTGTTCCCCCCTGGCCCCGGCTTTGCGGCAGGTGCGTGACGTTCAATGTGATACCGTTCACGTCGAGGCGGGGCATAGGGTATGGCCTTCGTCAGCCTAGGGAAATCAGTCTTCGAGGTATCCCAAAAGGCGCAGCTGAGCGAGCATTTCTTCGCGTTGGTCGCCTGAGATTTCTGTCTCATCGTTCGAACTGGCCTTGGGCGCGGCTTGGGCATCGGTGTGGCCTGCAACCTGCACAGGATGATCCTTGAGCCATTCAGCCGAGTAGAGATCGCCGGGAACACTGCCTTCAAATTCTTCGGGAATATCCATGCCCATCGCATGTGAAACGATGGCAGTTGTATCCACGATCGACATTTCATCGCCACGCTTGGCCGCAACGCCGGGGCCGGACATGATGAAAATTCCGTCGGGATGATGCGTGCCAATGGGCGTAGGCCGTGTGACCACCTGAGGCTCCAGATTGCGCACTGAGACAAAGCCATGATCGCACAGGATCAGCGTCAGGTCAGGCGCGTTTTCCATTGCTTCACCGGGGAAAGCATCCTCGCGCTTGAGGACTTGTGTGATGACTTTCTCACCGGTGTCGGGGTCTGTCATCGCCAACAGATCGGCGATCAGCTTGTCGCGGAACCATTCATATTCGTCCTCGGCCACGCCGTTGGGGTTCTTTGTTGATTGTTTGCGGATCACAATGCCATTCGATGATGGTGTTGGGCAAAAGGCGCGTGAGGTTTCCCAATCCAGATTGGCAAAATTGGCCATATCCCTGCGCTTGGCCGCGTCTGATCCATCATGCGTGCGGTACTTGAGATAACCCATTGATTCCAGATACTTGTTGACGCGCACCACTTTGTCAGACCCGGTAAACCCGTGGTCAGATACGATCACCATATGACAATCATCGCCCGCTGCGGCATGCAGGCCGGCCAGATACCCATCAACCTGACGGAAATATTCGACCACCAGTTCACGCACCTTGCGCCGACTTTCCGGAACGTCAGTGTCCCAAATCTCGGGGTCCAATACATGCCAGGCCTGGTGTTGGATTTTGTCAGTGCCATCCAGCATCAGCGCAAACAAATCAGGGTTGTCTTCGCTCAGCAGGGCGTGGCCGATGTTGTACCATTGTTTGTCACGCGGCAGGTGGTTGGCCACCCAGGAATACAGCTCATCGTCGGGCATCGCCTCGCCGATTTGGCTTTCGCGTTCAAAATCCCAGCTCAGTTCTTTGGGATCAAATCCCTCAATCGCGGCAATCCGGTCAAACAGCGTATCGGGATAGGTGTTACGCCGCAGGTGCTTCCAGGACACAAAGCCGGGCACAAGCGAGCCGTTCACCTGTTCGGGCGGGGCCATCATCGGGAAATTCAGCGAGACAACTGTTTTGTCTTCGCGCCCGGCCACATGCCACAGGGTTTCGGTACGGATGTCACGGGCGTCATAGAGGGTAAAAAACATCTCGTTGCCCATGTCCTCGAAGCGAACGAAATCATAAATGCCGTGATGGCCGGGGGTGCGCCCTGTGCAAACAGATGTCCATGCGGGTGGCGTCAACGGATGATTGGTGGATCTGAGGTTGGCCGAATAGCCGCCCTTGATCATGCCGGCCAAAAACGGCATCACAACACCTTCGTCGCAGGTGCCATCCAACATAGGTTGCAACACAGTAAAGGTGGCGCCATCAAGGCCGATCAGAAGTGTCTTGGTCATGAGAAAACCCCCAGAAATTAGTAAATACGCTCAGGCCGTGGTCAGTTTGCCAGTCAGAAACACCGCAAATTCGCTGACGGACAGATCATCGACATAGCGGCCATCTTTCATGAGCAATTCCTGGAACCCCAACTTGCGGTTGCCAAAGGTTTTCTCCAGCTCAACGGTGAATTGGATCACGTCGATGGAATCAAATTCCAGATCTTCTACGAGTGTCGTGGACGGGGTAATATCGGCATCCAGCCCCCAATCAGTGATAAAATCCTTGAGGGTAGAAATGACCTGATCCTGTATCGAGTCTTTGTTCATTGGTGTCTCTCAACTTGTCCGGCGAGGCGGGTTATATACTAAAACTGAGCTGAAGGCATGGCGGCAAATTGGCCCATCAGCGGTCAAAAATTGCGTAAGGGACTAAGCAGACAGCAAGTACCCAATACTACAAACCCCGCCCCCCACGCGGCCCGAGCATGTATCAACTGTAAACCCTGAATTTGCAACCCTCGCTGCCGCTGTTGCGGGGTCAAATTCCACGATTTCAAACTCTTGCGGGCGCCCTTGGAGGCCAATGCCCAGTGTTTTGGCAGCGGCCTCTTTGATCGACCACAGCATAACGGCAGTGTCCGCGTCGGGGCGCACGGGCAATTGCGCGCCCTCTCGCTCGGACAGGATGGCGTCAATAAAATTGGCCGGCTCGCGGATGCGCTCAGGCAATTCAAAGTCCACACCGATGCGCCATGGGGCTGCGGCAACCGCGCCAATGGCCACTCCGCCCGAATGGGCAATTGAGGTGCCCGCCAATTGCATCCCTTGGGCAGGCAGATGGATGAACGGCGCGCCGTTTTCGGTTTTTGCCACGCTGATATCTGAGTTTTGCAGCGTGATAGCATGATCGGCAAAGTAATCCCGTGCAGCACGTTTCACGGCCAATCGGCCAAGGCTCCAATGCTTCCAGCGATCTGCATCAGCACCATACTCGGCCATTTGGGCCGCTTGCGCCTGTTCATCATCAGCCAAATGGCGGGCCATGGCACCGGGCGTAGGCGCGCCGCGCATCAGTATGGCGCGATAGTCCATTGGCAAACGGAATTGCGCGGTCAGGTCCAGCACCTGAATTTGCCGCGCCTTGGGCGCATCAACACCCAGAGCAGCATGGGCAACACGCTCTTGCCCGGACAAAAACTGGTTCATCATCGACAGATGTTGGTGCACCGCGCCCGCCTGAGTGGGCGAGGCGACAGCAGGGCTGGCCAAAGGTGCGGCCGTTGGGCCAGCGCCCACCAGATCACGCATCTGCTGACGCTCAGCTTCGTCCAGATCAGGGAAAGGCAGATTGGATGGCAGTGCCGGCGCTTTGCGGCGTTTCACGGCCAGTTCCTCGCGGCGCTGGGTGTCGGCGGTTTGTTGCGGATCCAGAAGGGTCGGATGATCCAGATCCAGCCCCGAGGTGAACAGCTGTGCCACCAGATGGCGCAGTTGCGCCACCATGCCCCGGCGCCGATTATCGGCCGAGACCACAACGATGGGTTTACCCGGCAGCGTATCGCGCACAAAGGCGGTCAGCGTGGCGTTGGGGCCACATTCCACAAACCGGCGGTACCCCGCGTCATACATGTTTTCAATCGCCTCGCGGAAGGCCACGCGAGACACATATTGCGCGATCGACGTGTCCATGAACTGTGCCTGATCCGTCGGAAACGGCTGCGCCGTGGCGCAGGAGTATATCTGAACGGGCTTGGGCACCAATTTGAGATCAGCAAACAACTCGCCAAAGCCCTGGGCCATAGGGGCCACATATTCCGTGTGATAGCCCCATGAAATCGGCAGAGTGGTGCAGACAGCGCCCATTTCCACCACGTCGCGCTGCATGGCAGCGACCGTATCCGCCGGGCCAAAGACAATCGCCTGATTGGGGCAATTATCCATGGTGAAATGCAGCCCCTCGTGGTTGGCAAAGGCGCTGAGAAACTCATCACGCGCAAGGCCCGCAATGGTCAAAAGCTGACCTTCGGGGATTTCGCCAGAGGTGTTGACGGAATTGAACACATCGTTCATCCGGGCGATCAGATCCCCCACTTGCACGCGGCTCATGTCAAACCAGTTGCTGGCAACAATGGCGGCATTTTCGCCTGTGGAATGGCCCAACAGAGCATCGGGTTTGACGCCCAGATCACTCAGCAAGCCAAACACGGCCTGATCGGCGGCAAAGACCATTTCCGAGCCGTAATCAACGCTGTGCAACAGATCAGTCAGGCGGCTTTGCCCCGCGTCATTCACACAAGACGGTGGAGGAAAGGCGACATCCTGCAACCGCACATCACGTTTGCCCTCACACAGCGAGGCGACCAGATCAAACCATGCACGGACCTGCGGAAAGGCCATGACGGCCTCGGCCATCATGCCGGGATATTGGGCCATTTCACCAGGAAACAGGAAGGCAGTTTTGCCATCCATCGGGGCCGGTTCGTAATAAAGCCCGTTGCGGGTTTGCAGCGAGGCGGTGGCATCTTTTGCAAGGTGCTTTTCGGTGGCACCCAATTTCTTGGACAGATCGGCGGGATCAGTGGCGATCACGGCCAGGCGTGCGGGACCATCGCCTTTGGCGGCCCAAGAGTCGCGGGCCAGAGTGGCGAAAGCACCGCCCTCAGCACCGTCGCATTGCTCTCGTAGCGTCTCTATCGCGCCGGCCATGGTATCGGGCGTGGCGCTCAGCACAAAGACTTGTTCAATCGGGGCCGCATCCGGTCTGCGGGGCAGGAAGGCGGCGGTGGCATCGGCCTCTCGCCCGACCGGAGATTCCTCTAATATGAGGTGGGCATTGATGCCGCCAAACCCAAACGCATTGATCGCAGCGCGGCGGGGCGTGGGGGCAGAGTTGATCCATGGGCGTGCCTCGGTGGACACATAAAATGGCGTCTCGGACAGGCCCAGATCATCGTTCACCTCGTCACACAGAGTGGGCGGAATGATACGGTGGGTCAGGGCCAATGCCTGTTTGATCACCGCCGCCGACCCGGCTGCGGGGATGCAATGGCCGATCATGGATTTGACCGAGCCAATGGGCGTGGACGGAACATCGCCCTGGCGATCACCAAAGATATGACGCAGGGCCGTCACCTCGGTGCGGTCCCCAAGGGGGATGCCGGTGCCATGGGCCTCGACCAGCCCGATGCTGGATGGGTTCAACCCGCTGATCTCATAGGCGCGCTTCATCGCCAGCACTTCGCCCTCAAGCCGAGGCGCCATAAGGCCGGAGGATTTGCCATCAGACGACTGACCAACGGCTTTGACCACCGCATAGATGCGATCTTCGTCGCGCAAGGCGTCTTCTAGGCGTTTGAGCACCACCGCCCCGGCGCCTTCGCCCAGCACTGTGCCGTTGGCGGCATTGCTGAATGGCCGGATGGAACCGCTGGGTGACAGGGCATCAACCGAGCAGAAAACCGAATAAACCAGTGGAGATGTGGTGGTGTTGACGCCGCCTGCCAGCATGAGGTCTGCATTGCCCGCACGCAATTCACCCGAGGCCAGTTCAAGCGCGATCAACGCCGAAGAACACGCCGCATCAATGATGTAATTTGGCCCCATCAGATCAAGCCGGTTGGCCACACGGCCCGTCATGACGTTGGGCACCAGCCCCGGCACGGCCTCGGCCGAAATATTGGGCATTTTGGATTGCAGCAGATCAGTTGCTTCGCGCAAACGGGCGGGGTCTGTATCAGGGAACAGCCCCTGCAGGAAATGGCGCAACTGGCTGTGATACCAGGCCTGTTGCACACCATTGGCATTGGCGCGGTGGGCATGCACCGAATGGCCCAGGATCACGCCTGTGTTGGTGTGATCGTTCTCACCCGCGCGGTACCCGGCATCAACCAGAGCATCATTGCAGATTTGCAGAGCCATGAACTGATCCGGCTGTGCGCCATCGACGGATAGCGGCATGGTGCCAAACTCGGCCGGGTTAAACCGCGAAAGATCGCCCAGAAATCCACCGCGATTGGTGTAGATGCTCAGCAGGTCATCCGATGTGGGATCCAGCAGATCAGAGGGGCCAAGCCAGCTGGCAGGGGCCTCGGAGACCGCATCATGTTTGGCCAGGATATTGGCCCAGTAGGCGTCAATATTTTCGGCATCGGGATAGACACCGGCCATGCCAACAATGGCGATATCGCCTGAATATTCAGTCATTCGGCCACCTTGCGCATGTCGGGGTTGGACCGCTCGCCATGTGGCCAGCCCCCCCCCAGACGGTTGAGGGCACGGGCACATTGAATGCGGATGCCGTCCAGTTGGTAACACAGCCGCCCCGACGCATCAAAAGCACGGGCATTGGCGGTCAGCTCATTGGTGTCACTCAGCGCCAGGCTGTCTACCTCAAGCCAGATCGGGCCGGTGGCAGGCGCAAAGCGTTTCACCGAGGCCGCCCCCAAAGGCAGGCCCGAAATGTCATGGACCGAGCGGGTCCAGATCCACAGCAGTTGCAATATGCCATCAATCAGGCCGGGGTCATACGCCCAGTCATGATTGCCCCCATGCGCGACAAACTGCACCGGCTTGGTGGCATGGGCATGGGCGCGAATGCGCGTAGTATCAAGGGCCGCCATCTGATCCAACACATGGAACCGCGGCCCGTGTGACAGCCACCGACGGTACATGTAATCAAGGCTGGGCCCGGACCAGGGTGCAATGCCATCGCCACCAGTGGGTGCAAGCCCGGACAGCGGCAAAGCGTCAGCCAGCACCAGATCGGCCTGATACAACACCCGAGGTTTATCACCTGTAGACAGAACACGGGCTTGCCTGATGTCGGGTGTTGCCCCGTCGTGCATTTCTACTCGCACATTCAGGGGGCCGTCTTTTAGCGTCAGCCCTTGCAGCATGGACAGGTTTTGCAGCTCAACCACGGGGCGCGTATCGCCGAATGCGGCGGGTATTTCGCTGAGCAATTGCATCATACCGGCCATGGGCATCACCGCATGGCGATCAAAGCGGTGATCATCCACAAAAGGTGCGCTGACCATATCGAGCCGCCAATTGAGGTGGCTATCAGCCCGTTGCGCGCCATTCAGCAGCAACAACCCGGCAGGTTTGTCCGGCGCATCGGGATTGGGCGGCAGATCACAAATCGCGGCTTCCATGGTTTCGCCATCAGCCACCCAGCCGCTGGTTTCCACCTGGCTGGGGTCAGCCCAGAACATCTCGCGCCAGAAATACTCGCGCCCCGGCACCGCCTCAACCATGCCAATGCCGCGCGACAAGAACTGCGCGCGCGTGCTGTCAGTGACCATACCTGCCCCGGTGGTGGTGGCATCCCACGGCCCCCAATTGATGGCGGCAATGCGTGTGTCGGGCATTGTCTGGGCCAGATGGCGGGCATAGAAATTCAACGTTTCATTGGCGGCAGCATAATCAGACTGGCCGGGATTGCCATATCGCCCGGCCACCGAAGTGAAAAAGCAGATGGCCTTGAGGGCCGGATTTTGCACCGCATTTACCAGCGTCAGCGCGCTATCAACCTTGGTGTCAAATACGCGGTTGAAGCTCTCGGTTGTTTTCTTTTCAAACTGGGTATCTTCGATCAGCCCGGCGCCATGCACCAGCATGTCAATCCGGCCATATCTGCCAAGCAGATCGGCACAAAGCGCTTGAACGGCCGCTGCGTCACATACATCCACAGCACGGTAATCAACTCTGGCACCCATGGCGGCAAAATCGCGCAGATTGGTGTCCATATCACGCAGGCCAAGGTGGCGGTTTACGCGGGCTTCGATCTCGGCGGGTTTGACCTTGTCACCGGCCGCACGGGCAAGCCCAAGGAAATGTGCACGCAGACCGGCAAGGTCCAGTGCGCGCATGTCATCGGGCTCGGGCTCTGGTTGCGGTGAGCGGCCCAAAAGCACCAGCGTTGCGCCGGAAGGTGCCAGGGTACGCAGGCATTCCGCAGTGATCCCCCGCGCGCCGCCAGATGCCAGGATAACCCAGTCTTTGTCGGGCAGTGTGGTGGGCTCCATTGGTGGCTCAGTCGCGGCCGCTTCGGTGCGAAAGATGGTGCGTTTGCCTGCCGGATAGCCAGCCTCACGGCGGCCCGCCAACATCGACATCTCGCGCAGAACATGGCTGGCCTGACTGACGTGGTCCTGATCCGGGTCAAGATCCACCACCTTCAGGCTGCATCCCTGCCATTCCAGTGAAAGCGCCTTGACCAGCCCCACCACTCCGGCTTGTGCGGGCATGGGGGCATCAGCGCCGCGCCCAAAACTGCCGCCGCTTTGCATCACTGAAATAAACCGGCCACCATTTTGCAGATGTGGCTGGGCCGCTTGCAACAGGTGGAAAACGGATTTGGTGCCCGCCTCATGGGCTGCGTGCCAATCCTCAAGCGAGGCCAGCGTTGCCTCGGACAGCAATGCCCGGCCAGCACAATGAACAAGGGCGAGGGGCTTGCCCTCAAGGGCCAGATCATCGAACCACGTAGACAGCGCATCTGTCTTTGTCAGAACGTCGCCGGGCATGACCGTGCAGGCGATACCCTTGTCCGTGAGTGCCGCAGCCATGGTGGTATGAAAGCCATCCTCGGCCTCAGTGATAACAGCCACAGTGCCCTCGGCCAGATCCCAGGGAACGTGGCTGGCATCCTCTGCGAAAGGCACCTGAATATACCGGGGAAGCACCGCATGAGCGGATGTCTCGGCCTCCCCGGCAAACTCAAAAGGGTCTGTGCCCTCGGGCTTTTTATTGTCGCCGCCACCAGTGCCGGCATTGGCAAAAACAAACTCCACAATCTCGCGCAGGGTGGCGAGTTGTGAAATCGCATCCATATCCCCGCGCATGGCCTGAGCCAGATCATCGGGCAGCGATTTTTGCATGGTGGACAGGATTTCCATCCGCTTGATTGAATCAACACCAAGATCGGCTTCTAGCGCCTGATCCGGGTCAAGCGCATCTGCCGGATAGCCTGTTTTGTCGGCTACGATCTGAACAAAGGCACTTAATGTGTCGTCCTGGCTCATGGCTGCCGGGGCAGCTGTGGGTGCCGGCTCAGCAATGGGTGCTGGTGCTGGTGCCTCAACCATCGGTGCTGCGACCGGAGCAGCAACAGGCGCTGGAACAGGCTGGGCCACTGGCACTGGTGCGGGCATCGCTTGGGGCACAGGAGCAGACACCGGAGACGATACAGGAACGGGCATCTGTGGCATCGACGTTGCAGGCAAGGCAGCACCGCCATTTTGCAGATAGGCGCGCATCACGCTTTCCTGCACGCGCAAAAACTCGGTCATCATCGCGTGATAACTGGTCATCATGTCACCACCCTGT
This sequence comes from Roseovarius sp., assembly GCA_029212365.1. Classification (GTDB taxonomy): domain Bacteria; phylum Pseudomonadota; class Alphaproteobacteria; order Rhodobacterales; family Rhodobacteraceae; genus Roseovarius. The sequence goes on along the minus strand of JARGOC010000006.1, from coordinate 39,157 downwards.
CCAACGGCAGGCGTGCCACCGGGGGGGAAGACCATATCGGGTTTTAGATCCATAAACTCCAACTCCTCATCATTTGGGGCCGTTGTGGCAGATGTGCTGCCAAGGCCAAAAGTTCCGGGCGCGGGGGGTTCCACATCCTGTAGCGGGGCATCAGCACGCCGCGCATATGCGCCGTTCAGATACCAGGTATTCGGGGTTTGCGCGCCAGTGTCACGCGGGCCGGGGCGGGCAAGGTTGTTCAGCAATATCGGCAGATCAACAGATGCACCCGCCACAAAGAGCTGGGCAAGACCTGCCATAAAGGCCAGTGCATCCCCTTTGCCCGCATCAAGGGCAATGGCCGTGACGCCGGGATCATCCACAATCTCGCCCACGCGATCCGCGAGGATAGATTTTGGGCCAACCTCGACAAACACGCGCGCACCGTCACGCACCATATGCCGGGTCTGCGTGACGAAATCGACTGGGCTGATCAGATGATCGGCCATGGATGTTGCAATCTTGGACGGGTCGTGCGGCTCGGTGGTGACGTTGGAATAGATCGGCACGCTCGGGTCGGCCCATGTGGCCTCGGCGATGGCTTTGGCGAATTGCTTTTGTGCTGGGGCCATAAGAGGCGAATGGAAGGCCTGAGATACCGGCACGCGCACAGCGCTTAACCCGGCCTCTTTCAGCACCTCTGCGGTACGCTCCATCGCCTGTTCACTGCCCGCGATCACGGTTTGAACAGGGCTGTTGAGGTTGGCAATGGTGACATCCTTGAGCTGGCCCACGGCAGCGGCGGTGGCAGCTTGATCGGCCTTGACGGCGATCATCGCACCGGGCTGGTCCGGGTCGGCGTTTTCAACCATGGCACGGCCACGGGCCTCGGACAGGTGGATCAGATCATCAAAAGAGATGACGCCAGTCGCACAAAGGGCCGCGAATTCACCATAGCTATGCCCGGCGGCAAGATCAGGTGTGACACCAAGATCAGCCAGCATTCGGGCCAGGCCAATTTCAATAGCACCAAGGGCGGGTTGCGCAACATCGGTTGCTGTCAGAGCGGCCATCTGGCGTTTGCGATCTTCAGGGGTGAACACATCCCCCGGAAAGATCAGCCGTGCCAGCGGACGGCCCAGTTTTTTGAATGTTGGCGTCTTAGCAAGCAGGGTTTCAGCGCGGCACAGACAGTCCAGCAGCGGCTGGGACAACAAGGTCGTTTGCCGGTGCATATCCGGATATTGCGCACCTTGGCCCGAAAACAGAAAGGCCAGTTTGCCACCGTTCAGCAGGGCGGGCCTGTCAGAGAAGTAAATGCCTTCGGGTGCAGCACTATCGCCGCCAAGAAAGGCTTGGGCGGTTTTAACACTTTCGGCCAACTCATCGCGGGTCTGCACAACAAAGCCGAGCCGGTGATTGCCATTGGAGGAAAACACGATCTGCGCCAGATCAGCCAGAGTTGCGCCGGGTGATTTGGCCATTTCCGCTGCCAAGCGAGTGAGGGTCTTGCCCAATCCCTCGCGGTTGTCTGCCGCTATGGCGAAAGGCACGACATCGCCGCCCGCTTCGGCCAGCGGCGCGGGTTGTGCGGCGTCGGCGTAGTCCTGAAGGGCGACGTGGACATTGGTGCCGCCAAAGCCAAATGCACTGACACCAGCGCGGCGCGGCTGATCCTCGGGCACGATCCACGGGCGCGGAGACTGCGACAGAAACAGGGGCGTATCTTCGGCCTGAAACACGGCGTTCGGCGCTTTGACCAGAGCATGCGGCGGCAGGGTGCGGTTGTGCAACCCAAGCGCCACTTTGATCAGACCGGCAATCCCGGCAGACGCCTTGGTGTGGCCGATCAGCGTTTTGACCGAGCCGATGGCAACCGAGCGATTTGGCACATCGCTGTCCGCCAGAATGCCACTGACGGTTTCCAGTTCGGCCTTGTCGCCTGCAACGGTGCCGGTGCCATGGGCCTCAAACAACTGCACGGACGAGGGCGCAAATCCGGCCTGATCATAGGCGCGGCGCAACGCACGTCGCTGGCCTTTGGGCAGGGGGGCCGTCAGGCCTTTGGCGCGCCCATCCGATGAGGCGCCGACACCTTTGATTACTGCATAAATGCGGTCGCCGTCACGTTCGGCATCCGACAGGCGCTTGAGCACCACAGCCGCCAGGCCTTCGGAAATCACGATACCGTCGGCATCCTTGTCAAAGGTGTTGCACACACCGCGCGGGCTGAGGGCTGTGGTTTTGGCAAAACACAGATAGCCAAAGGGAGATTGCAGCGTATCAACACCACCTGCGATCACCGCGTCGGCCCGGCCTGTTTCCAGCTCAAGCACAGCCGAATAAAGCGCAGCAAGAGATGACGCACAGGCGGCATCAACAACCTGATTGGTGCCCCCCAGATCAAACCGGTTGGCCACGCGCCCGGCTGCAACGTTGGGCAAAAGGCCGGCAAAACTGTCCTCGGTCCATTCGGGCAGGCGCGCCAGCATTTCCTCGGGCACCTTACCCATCAGGCGGGTCAGTTCCGCGCGGGTGGCATATTTGGCGCCCACTTCGCCCAAGCCACCGGAAAACCCAAAGACCACTGACATGCGTTCGCGGTCGATCGTGTGATCACCGCCCATGGCCGCATCATTCAGCGCGTCCGAAACAACTTCGAGCGTCAGAAGCTGCATTGGATCGACCGACGGGATCGACATAGGCGGAATGCCGTAGTTCAGCGGATTAAAGGCGATGTCGGGCAAAAAGCCGCCCCGCATCGAATAGATTTTGTCACGCTCTTTGGGATCATCCGAAAAGTAACCGGTCAAAGACCAGCGATCCTTGGGGATTTCTCGAATGGCGCTTTTGCCACTGGTGATGCGCCGCCAGTAGCCCTCCAGCGTGTCTGATCCGGGCAGCAAGGTGGACATGCCAACGATGGCAATATCTGCTGGCTTTGGCGGGCTGGCTTGGGCAGGCACATGCGCAACAGGCGCAAAGGCCTGTAGATGCCGGGCCGAGCCGTTTGCGACAGTGTCATGCAGGTCGGCAATGCTCTGTACCTTGTTTTGCAAGGCGGCGACCTGGCCAATCATATACATCCCCTGCGCGCGGCGCTGGTCCTCAGGAATGTCTGTCAGCGTGCCATCCGGGCCGGTGCGGGCAATGCCCTTGGTGGCCATGCGCAATCGGCCCAACGTATAATGCTCCAGCGCGTCCTTGATCTCGGTAATGGTGGCCCCGCCAGATTGCATTTCAGCCCGCTTGGCACGGAACTCATTGGCAATGGGGGTCACAGCACAGCGGCTGGCAAAACCGGGGCCTTCCCACAGGGCCTGTGTGGTGTCCGTGCCAAGGGCAACATCCTGATAGTCAGGCACAATGGCCCCCGAATCCACGATCTCAGAGGTAAACAGATAGGCCGTGCCCATCAGCACCCCAATCTGCACCCCACGCGCGGCAAAAGGCTCTGCCAGGGTGGCGACCATAGCAGCCGAGACATCATCATGGATGCCGCCCGCAAAGATCAGCTGGATTTTCTGCGGCGTCTTTTGGGTGATGGTGTGCTGGTCCATCGCATCCAGAATGGCGCTCCACAACACGAAGCTGGACATCGGGCCGATGTGGCCGCCACATTCACGCCCCTCGATGATAAACCGGGTGATGCCCTCGTCCATGTAATGCGTCAGCAGCGAGGCCGAGGCGACATGGGCATAGGCGCGGATGCCTTGGGTTTCCAGGTTTTGCAACTGGTCGATACGCGCACCGGCAACAATGGCGAAATCGGGTTTGTGTTTTTCAATGGCCGCAAATTGCGGGGCAAGCACTTTGGACCCGGCAAAGCCCAGCAAGCCGACGCCCCATGGTTTACCGGCCATCTGGGTTTCGGTCTGGGCCAGCAGGGTTTCCACCTGTTCGCCCTTGAGCAAAGCCAGAGCCGCAAACGGCAAGCCGCCGCCATCTGCCACCCGCACAAAGAAATCAGACACATCAGACACGCGGGTCATGGGCCCCTGAAAGATCGGAAAGCGGGTGCCGTTGGAACGCGCCAACGGGCTGTCTTCGCTCAGGATTGCACGTTTGGCCGCCTGTGCGGGCAGAGTGTCCCATGCCTTGCGAAGGGCGTTGATGAAACGACCCAAAGTGCTATGGCGGCGCAAAACACCAGCTGCCAAAGCCAACCCTTGGCCACCTGGTTTCAGGGTGCCTGATGTCCATGACAGGTGCGCGCCCTCAGACAGCACCGCATCGGGATCAGCCAGCATACGCGCGATCAGATCGGGCTCCACCTCGCGCGGCTGAGTTGCAAAGCCGCGCAGATAGGCCCCGCCACGCAAGTCTTCGACCTGAACAGTTTCAGAACCGGACAGACCTGCGATACGTTGACGCAAGGTGGTGTCCTTCAGGCCGATTTCAGGCAGCAGAATAATCTGATCATCCAGCATGACACCCGCAGCACCAGCCACGCCAGAGGCGGCCGCCGTGCCGGGGGTGATACCCCCGCGTGTGATCAGCGGCAGCGAGGTCTTGCGGCGGAATTCCTGCAACAGCACAAACGTGGTTTGCTCACTGACAGCCCCGGCGCATTCGTGGCCTTTCAGAACAAACCCCGAGACCCGCTTGGGCAGGTCCGTCAGATCATCGCTCCAGCGGGTGACTTCGGCCAGCAATTTGGCGTCTTTGGGCAAGCTGCGCAGGCGGGTAGCCGCGCCCTGCAAAAGGGCGACAGGGGCAATCACATGGGTGATCAAACCCTCCGGCACAGATTTCAACAGGGGCAGGACCGACAGATCAGCAACGCAAACCCCAAACCGGGATATGCCCGCTGAGGTCAAACGGGCCAGCTCTTCAGAGAAACCTGCGGCGTCGATACCAGACGGAAGCTGCCATAGGCCCGTTGCGCCCGATTTCTCAGAGGCGCGCAGGCAGGCAGCCGGGGCCAACCCGTTTGGTGCCAACACAAAGCAAGCCATATCGGCTATGTTGTTTGATACATCACTGGCAGTCATTTAATTGTATCCGACCAGACTCACATAAATCCGTAAATCTGGCCCCCTAGGTACGTAAAACAGCTTAAACAATGGCCCTTATCAAGGCCATCCTATCAATTGCGTTAACGGCCAACTCGAGCGCCTTTTCCGCGCATGGATTCGATCCGACGTGCCAGCATCTGCAGCTTTTCAACACTGGCACCGCTGGGTGTGGCGCTTTCGCCTTCGCTGGGGCTGATAAAATTCAGCAAACCGCCGGCGACTTTGGCCCCCTGTGCGGAAGGATCAGACGTGCGTGCACGCAGCAGTTCCATCAACCGGGCAACACCCGTTTCGGTGAAGGGCGTATCAGCCACATGTCCACCTGCATCAGCCGGCGTTTGGGTCAACACCTTGTATACTTTCATCAGCATCTTGCGTTGACGTCCACGTTTGGGCCCGCCATCACCAATGCCGCCGCCCGCGCCGATTGCCGCTCCGGCCCCAGCCGCCGGTGCCACAGGAGCCGCTGCAGTATCAGAACGTTTGGATTTCAAAGCTTCCAGGCGCTCGCGCCGTTTGCGCAGCTCGCTGGTTTCCTGCTCCGAGGTGTCCGCGTTTTTAGTCATTATGTTCACACATCAGTTAAAGGGTTCAAAAACATAGTCAATCATAACTCAGCACATAAAGTGCGGACAAGAATAATGTAATTTCCGCGAGAACACATTATAACAGCGCGAAGCCAAGTTTTTCAAGCACTTCGCACAAACGATTTTGGATCACAGACCCTGCAATGAGCTCTCCTTTTAGTGTCACATTTGCCAACCCGTCGCGGGTGTTGACGTTTGCGGGTGATCTGCTGTCACCGATCAAAGGTTTGCGGCATCTGATCTTGCCGTTAGCCCTGTTTGCGCTGATTGCGGGGTACTTCAACTGGTATGAATTGAAGGAAAACCTGGATCTGGCGCTGAGCACGTTCAGCTTTGTGCAAAACCTGGTGATTTCCATGCTGACGGCCAACTTGCTGAGCCGGTTGGTGATGGGGATGACAATGGCTTATCTGGGCATTGCGCCACCTGAATTTGGCATGCGGCTGCTTTTTGGAGTGATCCCGCGGTTTTATGTCTCAACCGGTCAGATCCGCAGGCTGGATTATCCGCAACAACGCATCTGCTATGCGGCGCCATTGTTGGCGCGGCTGGCGTTGTTTGCCTTTGGCACTTTGTTTTGGGTGTTGACGCGGCGCGGCGGTACCGGCGCCGCTGATGCAGCCCTGGTTTTGGGTTCGACGGGGCTGGGCGCCTTCCTGTTCACCCTGAATCCGATGTGGCGCGCAGATGGCTATCACTGGATGGCGGCGTGGTTTCGCATGCCGGACCTGCGCGAGCAATCGTACCGTCTGCTTGGGCTGATCCTGCGCGGCAAACCTATCCCTGAAATGCTGTCGGCCCGCGCCATTCGTGGATTGCTGTTTTATGCGGTCATGTCGATTGGCTTTACCACGGCATTGGTGTTGCTGGTTTTTAGTGCGGTTGCCTTTGCCCTGGAAGAGCAGTTTCGCGGCACGGGCGTGGTGATGTTTGCAGCTATTTTGTCGATGAGTCTGGCCTGGCTGATCAACCGGCGAAATAGCGGCAAAGGCAAACCAACACAAAAGAAACCACACCGCACAGTTGAAACCTCGCATCGCTCAGATGTTTCGTGCTACAAAGCGCCTAAAGTTATTGCAGACGAGGCAGAACCAAAAGGTTCTGAACAAATGGCACGTCAAAAAGCAGGCACGCACGAGCCCCGTCAACGGAGCGAGATCACCAGTGAATCCGATGTGCCAAACTCGGATCTGGATGCGATTCTGGGCGATGGCCCGTCACAGCCGCCTGAAACGGCTTCTGTAGACGTCGATCTGGAGGACATCCTTGGGCCTGTGCCCCACAACCCCAAGCCAAAGGATGAGTTTGACGAAATACTGGATGCGGCACTGAGCACGCAGGCTGACTCCAAATCCGAGGCAACTTCTGCGCCTGTGTCCACACCCGAAACGACACCACCGCCCAAAAGACAGGCGCGGCCGTCTGACCATCTTGATACGGTGTTGAAACTGGACAAAGCCCGGCGCACCAAAAGCAGCCGGCTGCGCAGGCTGGCCATTTGGGTGTTAATTCTGAGCGTGCTCTATTTTGTGGCGATACAACCCTACCCCTTCACGGTTGGCGGCGATTTCTTTGTCCGCCCGCTGGAGCGTACCCAGGTGCGCGCACGCACCAATGGGGAAATTATCCAGGTCAACGTGAATGAAGGCGATTGGGTGAGCGAAAACCAGGTTTTGGCGTTACTGTCGAATTGGGAAGAAAAAAGCAATGTTGAGATTGAGAAGGCCGATTTGGTGCGGCTGGAGGCCAATCTTGAGACGCTGATTGCTGATCCAAAGCCCGAAGAAATAGAACTGGCCAAGCAGGTGCTGCAAGCCGCGCAATTCCGCGAGAAACTGGCCGAAGGCGAGAAGGTTCGCAAAGAATCTTTGGCCGAGATTGGGGCAACCACGCAAAAGTCACTGGAGGAAGCGGAAACGGCATACAGCCTGGCGGTCAATGTGCGCGAGCAGGCCGAAGCACGGCTGAACCTGTTACAATCGCCGGTATCGGAAAGTGAAGTGGAAGCCGCACGCGCCAATATCCTGCGCAAACAGGAAGAGCTGGCCCTGAGCAAGCTGCGCTTGGGGCACACTGAAATCAGAGCGCCGGCTGCTGGCCAGGTTGTCTCAACCATGCAGAAGATTTCGGTCGGGGCGTTCCTGCGCGAAGGCGATCTGTTGGCGGAACTGGCCGACAGCCGCGTTGTGTTGGCAGAAATCGAAGTGCCAGAAACCGAGATTGATGAGGCCGTCATCGGTGCTGAAGTCGTAATGAAGCTATGGCGCACACCCGATAAGGTGATCAAGGGCACCGTCAAACGCGTCGCCCCAGTGGCAGAAGAGCGTGAATTTGGCTATGTTGTGCGCGTCATTGTTGAGGTGCCCAACCCCGATGGCCGGATCAACCGGAACCTGACGGGCTATGGCAAGATCATCGTTGAAGATCGCCCCGTTTGGGAAGTCTTCAGCCGTGTCTTCATCCGGTTTTTCAAAATCGAAATCTGGAGCTGGCTGCCTTAATCCCCCAGCGCCACCACATGAACCGGCACCACATCAGGGCCTAACCCTTCATGTCCAACGTAGATGCTGTTTTGGGTCATGCACAGGCTGCTCACCGCCCCGATGTCACTTGGCAAACGATGTGGAATTTGCTTCCAGTCTTCAAGATTTGAGGACAGATACAAACGCACTGCACCGCTATACTCCGAGAGGTCAAGCGCGACAGTCCGCCGATCTTCGTGGGGTGACCCGGAAAATTCCTGCACGGCGATGACCACTGAGGTGCCATGCTGGGCCATACCACGAATGGCCGCATTGCCTGTATGGCCCATGCCCGCCATCTGACTGGCGGCGGGAAGCAACAGCCCTTCTGGGGAAAATCGCGGCTGACCGGCAATCAGATCCCAGCTACCGCTTTGGGTGATCAGCAACAGTTCCGGTCCCCAATCCCCCAACGGATGGGATGGGTTTGCCAGGGCGGCGGTGCCAATCAGCAGGCCCTGTTCACAGGGCATCATGCCAGACACGGCGGCATTGATCGCAAAGCGTCTTGCGCCCTTGGTCAACACCAGCTCAAACGCCGCAGGGCCATTGCCCAATGCACAATGATAGATGTCAAATCCTGATATTGAATCGACGACCGCAGCATAAAGTGTATCGCCAATAATCTGGATGTTGTTCAGTTGGCGGGTATCTGACAAGGCCAAAGGATCAAGCGGCAGGCCAACAGGCGTTTCCCCCGAAATAGCATAAAGCACAGGGTCGTCGGCTGCGGTCACACCGTATACAGCGCACCAGTCCGAGCTTTGCACAAGAAGATCAATGCGGCCCAACCCAAGCCCGTTGATGACATTACTCAAGGGTGCTGCCGCAGGTGTCAGGGCCAGCAGATCAGCACCAGTCAGATGAAGCAAACAGGGGCCATTCTGGCCGACCATGGCATACGCAATAGCCTGATCGGTGGTGTCGGCTGGCGCGTTCAACATCAAAGAGGCACGACGATGACCCTTAGGGTCAAGGCGGGCCAGTTCGCTCGTCACGCCGCCTGTCAACACATCGGTGCGTTGAATCGTTGCCACCACAGCGCCGTCCACCCACGACATGTCGGTCACTGCCGCAATTGTGCTGCTGGCATTCTGAGGCCCTGTGTCGGCGTTGGTTTCACCGCCTAGGATGCGATCCAAATCGTTGCGGGGCATCATGTATCGTATCCCAATTGATACGCCAGACTACGGGTCTGATCGGAAAAATACGCCTCGCGATCTGTCACCCATTCCAGAGGGCCATCTATGGTTTCCGAAGGGATTTTACCAACCCGCAGATGGGGGCTGTCGATGAAGCCCAGATTATTGCCGTATTTTGCATTGTCAGGGCCAAGCTTTGCAAAGGGCGACAGCTCGGGGTGCATCATCTGCTCTATTGCATCGGGCGCGGTGGACAGATCAAGCCATTCACATATTTGCGTCAAGAACAGCTCTGGGAACTCAAAGAACCATTCCCCATGCAGGAACATGTACTGTCCCGGATCAAGCCGTTTACTAAATTTCAGAATACTCTGATGGCGGGTAAGCCAATAGTTTTCATGGTCGAATTTCTTCAGCCCGCGTGCGCCTTTGCGTTGGGCATAAGCCTTGTGTTGGGATCGACACATAGCGCGTGGGTGACGTGACAGGTGCAGGAATTTGGCATTCGGAAACGCCTTATACAACCGCTCAACCCCATCGGTATGGGTGTTGGTGGGGCTTTTATCCACCACCAGACGATCGCCGGCCCGTTCACATAATTCGCGGAAAAACTCGGCGCCGGTTTTATGGCGGCGCTCTTCGCACCATTTGCTGGCCCGCTCAACCGACTCAAAGCTTTGCTCGTTGAAGACCAGTTCGGCCACGGCACGTTTCAGCCCGTTGGTGGCCCCGACCAACCCAAAGATGGGCGTATCCAGATCCAAAAGATCACCAACTTTGCGTTCGGCAAACAAATGCACCTCGGGAAGGCCAAAGGCATCAGGATGCTGGCCGATAACAGCACAAACCACAGACGAAAAAGACCGTCCCGGGCACAGAATAAAAAGAGGGTCACGCATGGGGTAACATTCGATCCTGAAGTTAGGTCTGGGTCGTCAATGGCTTAGAAGGAAATTCGCGATGTAATCTGTGGCGTCAAAACTTTGCGTCACATAGACGTTGCGATTGATCTGCCATTTTGCCGGTTGAGCACCGGGCCAGGCATGACCGCCCCCTTGCACAAGACATAGCTGCACTTCTTGGTTGTTGCCACAGGTGTTGATGGTGCAGCTGGTATCGCTGGACAGGCGTGTCGACTGGGGTTGGCTGGAACATTGATTGCCATTGCTGAACATCTGAAGGCCGCGCTGAACCGCGGGCCAGTTGCCTTTGCCACCGGTGAATTCGCCGACACCGCCGTTGAACGGAACATTTTGATCGTTCGTGCCATGGATATGCAGCACGCTGACACCCTGCGGATTGGGGCAATTCCGGGCGGACAAAGTAGCCGAGACAGCCGCAATCGCCTTGATCCGGCCCGGCAGCACACAGGCCGCATGATATGCCATCATCCCGCCTTTGGAAAAGCCCATCGCATAGACACGCGAAGGATCAACCGAATAGGTGCCTTGGGCCGAGCGCAAAAGAGCGTCCACAAAGCCGATATCGTTGATGCCGGTGTTTTCGGCATAGCCCGATGGTGTGATGCTGTTGGCATTCCACGACCCACCGCCACGCTTGGCACCTGGGCGGCCCAGCGCCTGTGGCACAACCAATATCATGCCATATTTTTCGGCCATGTTCACCAAGCCCATGCGATCGGCAAAGCGGCTCGCATTGGCCCCGCCCCCGTGCAGGGCCAAAACCATAGGCGCGGGTTGGCCATTTTGAACGGAACGTGGAGCGTAGACGAAATAGTCACGCTGGGTGCCGCCGAATGACAGGCTGCGTTGTTGCAACTGCCCAGAGACACCGGAATACGCAGTTGGTGAACTGTCGATCTGCTGCACCGGAGAGGATGACGACAAACCAGTACGTTTGGCGATAATCTCGGGCAAGCGCGAGACCCGTTGACAGCCGATCATCGGCACGAGGGCAATCAAGGCCAAAGCCAGTACCAATTTACGTCGCATTACCTACTCCTTGTCGTGGCTGCCAAGCCAGACTTCCAATCCGCCATTTGGGTTATCCACATAGCGGAATTCATCTTCAATATCCAAACCAACTTTGGGGCCAAATGGGTTAACAAACCCAGTAGCCAGCCCATAGGGCGTAGATTGCAATGTCCGGATACCATAGTTGAACGCGTTGCCGAAGCCCTGCGTTGTCACTGGTAGCCAGTTTTCGCCGTCGCGACTGCGGTAAAGTTCAGCCCCCGCGCGCAAATTGATCAGTTTTTCCATACCGACCCGCTCAATCATTTTGCGGAAGGGCACGGGCCATTTTTCCTGCTCAGAGTAGCGCACCATCACTGTCCAGTCGAACGTGCCAACATATATCCAGCCGTCATGGCTCTCCATTTGCCAGAAATAGCCGTTGAAAATGTTGTCAAAGCCGGGCGCATACCCCGACAAAGGCACTTTGTGCCCCACGGGTGTTTCGCGTTCTGTGCCAACCACCAGATCCCAATGGCCATCCTCATGAATGCGGATCAGTTCTGGCCCGGCAGGCCCCACACCATTGGCGCGGTCAATGCCGCCGTGCTGAATGCCCGATCCGGCATAGACCAACCCGTTGTGCACAGTGAAGGACGCGACACCTTGATTAAGCTTGCCGCGAAACGCCCCCTGATCCACCACACATTCCCAGTTGAAGGGCGGTTTGCCTTCTACCTTGGTGCGCCAGATTTGATAGCCATCAGTGTTGGCCGTCCCGGCATAAAGGTAATCACCACAGCCGATCATCTCAAATACGCCTATATTCTTGGGGTCGCCAAATGCGGGCGGGTTGATCACCTGCCATTTGCCATTGGCCGGGTCCGGGCTGCCAAAGATCACCGCATTGCCCGATATATTGGGATTGCCGCCCGCCGTGCCCGTCGGGCTGGTAAACAGCCAGCCTTTGTGTGGCACGATCAGGCGCAGGGTGATGATGGATTTATCAAACCCATCAGGCATCGGCACCTCATCAAAGGTGTCCCCATCAGCCGAGCGCAGAATGCGTGTGCCAAACCCGCGTGCGGGCGCGTAGGTGGCCGTATAGAGATACTCTTGGTCGTCGCTTTCACCCTGAAATACGCACATGCCACGATAGCCCAATTCCCGCGGGAGCTTTTCGCCATCGGCGTCAATCCATGGGGATTGGCTGCGCAGGGTCCAGCCGGAGTTGGGTGTATCCGGCTTGGCCTCTGCCGGATCAAACGACCAGATTTGCGCCCGCATATCCTGATCATAAACGTATTCCGGGCATTGCACTGGCCAGCGGTCCAGCCGCTTTTGAATCTTTGAAACCTTAAACAGGCAAAGGTTCGAGCGGGTGGTGCCGACATACAGCCGATCACGAAACCACGCCATGGAATGTGGATAGGCGTTCAGCTGGTCGCCAAAACCGTTCATCGCAATGCGCTGAAAATCCTTGGTGGCTAGGCCAGGTTTGAAGGTCTTGGGCAATCCGTCTTTCATGAAATCATCCGCCCAATCAAAGCTCTGCGCCCGGACCGGCGCGCTGGGCGTTGATCGCCTCTAGCTCGGCGAGGGTTTCTTCGAGAAGGATTTCCAACATGTCGGCCCATCCTTCCAGCTTAGTGCGGTATTCCTCAGCTTCGCGCGAGGTTGAGGACATGGAGGCTGCGTCATCGGGTTGGGCAAATTGCTCGCGCAACTCTTCCCAAACGCGGCGTGCCAACACCGCCAGTTTGGGGTTGCCCATGATCTGCACATAGCTCAGCGTTTGCGGGTCTGGGCCATCTTTACCAGCGCCAAATTCAGGGCCGATAAATGCACGATGTTCGGGCGCGCGAAGGGGGGATAGCTGGGTCATGGCTTAATACCCCAATGCTTCGGCCAGGGCGATGACACGCGGATGCAGCTGTTCTTTATCATCGCGCCAAGGCAGGGGGGCATCCAGCGCAGAGAACTTGACTTTGCCTTCGCGCAGAGCAGGAGAGTTGAGGAAATTCACATCATTGCCCAAGGGAGCATTGGCCGGGCCCATGCAGGCAAATGGGCTGTCCTCGGGGCGTTTCATCGCTTCAATTGCCTCGGGTGCGTCGGAAATTTCAAGCCATTTGCACAACGCCTTGAGCGTGGCATCGGTATCGTTCAGCAGGTCTTCGCCTTTGAGGGTTACGAATTGCTCATCCGGCAATTGATCCAGAAAACGCAGGATCTGGATTTGGGTGTCATGCCACAGAATTTGTGGCTCAAGCTGGGCTTCTTCATCCCGGTGATCCACAGAATTGAGCGAGAGCAACACACCTATCCCACCCTTTGCGGCCATGGCGGATTTGCATTGGTCAATCGGGCTGCGCACCAGATGGATGAAGCGCGCATTGGGCGCCGCGGCCAGCATGCGGTTCATGAATTCGGCTTTGCGCAGGATACCGGGGCTTTTCTCAACGATGCGGCGGGGGGCGACGGCCTCGGCCAATTCTTGCAGCACCTGGGCCGAGGTCATCTGGTCGCGGGTGCGCAACCAGCGCTCGGCCATGCGGATGCTTTCAGGGGTCTGCTCGCCACTGAACACTTCGGCCAGCGCACGCAGCAATCCGTGGCGCATGGATTTCCAGAACGGGGATTTGCTGGACCCGTCGGGATTTTCGCCAGTGTTGAATTCTTCCATATCCAGACACTGAAAAAGGTTCAGTTCAGGAACGCCGAAAAGCTCGGGATGTTGGCCAATCATACCCACAGCAAGCGAGGAATAAGACCGTGGCCCGGCCAGCACAAAAACCGGCGCGGGAAAGGGGGCATCGCTCATGGTTTGCGGCCCTCAAGGAACGGTATTTCAAAGACCTTTTCATGCATGACCGGACCATGCCCGAAATAGTCACCTTCGCCAAAGCATTCGCCGTGATCTGACGTCACAATAAAGTGCGTGTCCTTGGGGGCTTTCTCGATCAGTGTGCCAAGAAGCTCGTCAATATATTCGACGCAACGCACTTGTTGCTCGTGCAGGGATGTCATGTCTTCCTGGCTAAAGAACTCATCGTTCTCTGCGGGCAGATCGCCGCTATGGGCAATCGCGGCATCCATGCCTTTGACCACGCCGTGCACGCCTGAGATGATGGGCAGGCTGTCGTCCTTGAGCATATAGGGGTAATGCGTTTCGCCCAGATTCATGAAGTGATAGCAGGGCTGGGAGTCGGAGAACTCGATCTCATCGACCATGCCGGCAAAATCATTGTGGTTCGACATCAGCTTGTAGTCGTCAAAGAAGCGCTTGAAGCCGGTGAACGGGTTCAACACCGGCATCGAGACACGACCCGTCGTGCGATATCCATGTGTGCTGAGCACCTTGGCAAGGCTGAGTTCCGGCACGAAGCTGGTGAAGGAAAGATCAGGCACATCAAGACGATCCACCCATTTGGCAAATTCTTTCTTGTAAACCTCAGAGGCCAACTCCCGTTTCGGGCTTTGGTGGGCGACCTGCCCCATGAAGATGGAGTGATGCGACGGCGCGGTCCAGGAGGCGTAGCTCCAGCGTTGATGGCCTGGCGCAATACGGTCCATGTTGGGTGTCTTGGCACGAACATAGCTGTCATAACGGCAGCTATCCATGATGATGTAAACGAAATTTCGGGGCATTCTCTATGTCCAATTACAAGGCGCAGACCGGGTGTTCAGTCCGAGTGCACCTGATATTTAACCGGCTTTACCGGCCTTTTCACTTCGGAATTCACGCAGGGCAGCGCGCAACGCTTTTGAGGTGTGGGATTGCCATGCCGCGGCCAGCTCAGCCCCTTCAAGCCCGGCGGCTTCGGTTGGGTCAAGCCCTTCGGTGCGCGCGCCTTTGCATGCGGCTTTGTACAGCTCAATCGCAGCGTCAGCTTGGCCAAGGGCAAGGTCCACATCACCATTCAGCTTGACCTTCAAAGGGCGCATTGGGCGGCGATCATTCAGGGTGGTGATCGCCTGACGCGCCTCTTCAAGTTCACCTGCGCTGATGAGGGCTGTCACATAGCGCACGCGGTCCACTTCGCGGGCATTGCCGGTTTCAATCAGCGCGCGGTACTGGGCCACGGCCAAATCAGGTTTGCCGGCAAAGGAGACCATGCGGGCATAGCGCGCGATGGATTGCGGCGTGGCAGGCGCGGTTGTCAGGCTTTCCTGGGCGAGTTCGACCACCTCATCCAGGTGGCCTTCTTTACGCATCAGGCGCAGATACGCCTTGAGCGCCCGGTCGTTTGCGCCGTTCTTTGTCAGGATATTGCGCAGCTCTTCTGCGGCGGCTTCGGGTTTGCCCTGTTTCATATTGATCCGCGCAACCAATTCGCTGGCCCGTTCAAGTGTCGGGTCAATATCAAGCGCGCGATCACAAAGCGCCAAAGCATCATCATAGTTTTCGTCGGCCATTTTCACCGCTGCAGCGCCCATGATGGCCTGGGTGAAATTCTTGTCCAATTGCAATGCCTGGGCAAAGGCCGCCGAGGCGCCTTGCAGATCATCGTTGCGCATACGCGCCACCCCCAACAACGTGTGTTGCTTGGCCTCTAGCGGGGCAAGGGCCGCGGCTTTTTCAGCGGCACGTGCGGCGTAATCGCCTTTCTTTTGCTTCATCAATATGCGCGCCAGCGCAGAATAGGCCTGATGGGCATCGGGAAATTCGCGGATCAATGCGATCAACGCGCGCTCGGCTTCTTCTGGACCTTTGGAGCGCTCAAGTTGTTTTAATTGGGCCAGCCGGGCCGAAATCCCGGCTGAGGCAGGCTCATTTGACGCGGGTTTGCTCACTTAACTCTCCAAATATCTTTGAACATCACAATACCGTATTTGATACAGCATAAACCCAGATCGGGCAGTGTGCCATCTATCACTATAAAACTATGCACAATAAGTGTCATGCCCCCGGCGCTGGGCCAAGGGCATTTTTTGCTTAACAGATATATTTTGCGAAATTGGGGCCAGTCGTGACCGGCCCCTTTGGCCGATTTAACTGCGAACGACATACACCGAGCAGCTGGAGTGGCGCACAACGCGCGCGGCGTTCGGGCCAAGCAGGTAATCCGAAAAGTCGGGCTTGTGTGCGCCGATCACGATCAGCTCGGCCTTGATGGCGTCGGCTATTTTCAAGATTTCCTCATAGGCGCTGCCGGTGGACACGACATGGCGCTGATTATCCGAAGCCCCGTCGCCCAACGCTGTGTTGACCAATTCGTGCAACCGCGCGCGCGCCTCGGCAACCATCTTGTCGTGGTGGCCTTTGTCAAAGAAGGCCCCCACCACACTCATCCCGAAATCAGGCACAACAGTGATGACATCCAGCTGCGCGCCTTCCATCTCGGCCAGGCGAGCCGCTTGTTTTAGGACGCCGACATCGCGGTTTTCATTGCTGATATCGACAGCACAAAGAATAGTTTTCATACTCATGTCGGCTCTCCTTGTTTGGTCATGCGGGCGCGTTGCAGGAAGGCGATCAGAGCCAGCAGAACCAACGCAGGGATAAACACCAATTCCTTGGGCATCTGGTCTGCGGGGGCTTTGACCTCGGCGATGCGCACTGCGTCGTCACCGTAGAAATCAAACCCGCCCATCTGAGCCGAGATCGGTGTGCCTGGGAAGGGCTCATCCATCTTGACCAGACCGTCTTCTTCAAGAGTGATGAAGCCCATTGCCTCAAGGCGGCTGGCCCCATCCGCGCCTTCGCCCACGGGCACAACCAGTGACAGGTCTTTCATCTCGCCGGTGTCGTAATCAGGACCGGAAACCACAAAGCGCAGTTCTTGTCCCGGCTCGGCTGTATCCAGCATCGCCGCAACGTCGGCTGGGGCGATTTGCTCAAACGGGGGTTGAATGCGGTCCATGAAGAAATCAGGCCGGAACAACAAGAAGGCCACCAGCACAAGTGCGATGCTTTCGTAGATGCGGTTCTTGGTCAGGAAGTAGTTCATTGTGCCTGCGGTAAAGACCAATATCGCAATGGTCGCCGTTATGAAGACAAGTATCCCTTGCATCCACGTCACATCTATCAACAACAGATCGGTGTTGAAGATGAACACAAACGGCAGTGCCACAGTCCGCAAGCTGTAGAAGAATGCGACAAAGCCGGTCTTGATGGCATCCCCGCCTGATACGGCCGCAGCGGCAAAGCTGGCCAGCCCCACAGGGGGCGTCACATCCGCCATGATCCCGAAGTAGAACACAAAGAGGTGCACTGCGATCAGCGGCACAATCAGGCCTGACTGCGCGCCAAGTTCCACCACAACACCGGCCATCAGCGAGCTGACAACAATGTAGTTGGCTGTGGTTGGCAGACCCATGCCCAAGACAAGGCTAAGCAGACCCACCATGATCAGCATCAGGATCAGGTTACCACCAGATAGGAACTCAACCAGATCGGCCATAACCTGACCCACACCAGTAAGGGTGACTGTACCCACAATCACACCTGCGGTGGCCGTGGCCAGGCCGATACCGATCATGTTGCGGGCGCCATCAATCAGGCCGTCCCACAGATCTTTCACACCGGCTTTGATCGCATTTGCCGTATCGCTTTGGCCACGGAAGATGGCCTTAAGCGGGCGTTGCGTCAGCAGGATCACGAACAAGAGCATCGTGGCCCAAAAGGCCGACAAACCCGGTGATTTCTGTTCGATCATCAAGAAGTAGACCAGCGTGATGATGGGCAACAGATAGTAAAGGCCAGATTTATAGATCTCGCCCACCACGGGCAATTCTACTTCCTCGGCGTTCGGATCATCAGGTTCCAGATCAGGCACACCCGAGGCAAGATAGAGCAATGCCGCATAGGTCACAAAGATCAGCAGCGACAGAACCATACCCGAAGACGGCAGAGCATTGGTGATCCAGCGTACAGGGTATTGCACACCATAACAAAGCGCTGCGAACCCGGCAAAGAAGACCGCCATACCGCCAATGGTTTTACCCATGCTGACCACCCGGTTGCCCAGTGTCGGCATGTTGTTTTTCACCGCTTCAAGGTGAACAATGTAAACCAGCGCGATATAGGAAATCGCCGCAGGCAGGAAGGCGTGGGTGATCACCTCGACATAGGAAATGCCGACATATTCCACCATAAGAAACGCCGCAGCCCCCATCACGGGCGGCATAATTTGCCCGTTGACGGAGGATGCGACTTCCACAGCACCGGCTTTTTCACTCGAAAACCCAACCCGTTTCATCAACGGAATCGTAAACGTACCAGTGGTGACAACGTTTGCGATCGACGAGCCTGAAATCAGGCCAGTCGCCGCAGAACCTACAACGGCTGCTTTTGCGGGGCCGCCACGAAGATGGCCCAGCGCACCAAACGCCATTTTGATAAAGTAGTTCCCTGCCCCGGCCTTATCCAGCAAAGCGCCGAACAGAACGAAGAGGAACACGAATTTGGTTGAAACACCCAAGGCGATACCAAACACGCCCTCGGATGTGATCCACATATGGCTCATCGCTTTTTTCAGCGAGGCGCCTTTCCAGCGGATGACTTCGGGCACGATATCAGACGAGCCGAAAAACACATACAGCAAGAAGATCGTGGCGATGATTGCCATGGCGGGCCCAAGCGCGCGGCGCGCGGCCTCAAACAGCAGGATCAGGCCAATCAGAGCCACCCATTTATCGGTGTCATCAGCCAGACCGCCCGCATTGACGATCTTGTCATAAAACCAATAGCCATAAAGCGCGATAAATGCAGCCACCAGGCCCATCGCCCAATCCTGAATGGGGATATAATTGCGCGGGCTGGATTTCAGCGCAGGATAGGCCATGAAAGCCAGAAAAATAGCAAAGGCCAGGTGGATCTGGCGTGAGTTGTTGATCAGATCACCGGGTAGAATATAGGGTGCCATTGGTGAGGCCAGGATCACCTGAAACGTGGACCATACCACAGCGATAATCGCCAGCATGGTTCCCACAGCCCCTACCGGGTTGCGTGCGCCCGCATCGGATGAGGCAACAAGATCCTGAAGTTCTTCTTCGCTAAGTGGGCGACCGCCCTGTTTATCGTCGGCCATTGTCACTGTCTCCCTGAGTGCCGCTTTGTTGGTCGCGGCTTATTGGGCTTTTGCGCCCGTTTAGGTAAATGTGTCGTGCGGGGGCAGCGTGCCGCCCCCGCAAAAGTTGGATGGATTATTCAATCCAGCCTTTTTCTTTATAGTATTTGGCCGCACCGGCATGCAGAGGAGCCGACAGACCCGCAGAAGCCATTTCTTCGGCTTTCAGGTTGGCGAATGCAGGGTGCAGCTTTTTGAAGTCATCGAAATTGTCAAAAACAGCGCTGACAACCGCATAGACCGCATCCTCAGATACTTTGTCGGAGGCTACAAACGTGGCACCAACACCAAAGGTCGTGGTTTCGTTGTCACTACCGCGATACATGCCGCCGGGAATGGTGGCGGTACGATAGAACGAATTGTCGGCAATCAGACCGTCAATTGCTTCACCTGTGACGTTCACCAGAACGGAATCACACGCGGTGCTGGCTTCCTGGATCGAACCGGATGGGTGACCAACCGTATAGATCATCGCATCAATCTGGTTGTCACACAGGGCTGCTGACTGTTCAGCCGCCTTCAGCTCGGAGGCCAGTGCGAAATCATCAACCGTCCAGCCCATCGCCTCAAGAACAACGTCCATCGTGCCACGCTGGCCTGAACCAGGGTTGCCGATGTTTACGCGCTTGCCTTTGAGGTCTTCAAAGCTGCTGATGCCCGCATCTGCACGCGCCACAACTGTGAACGGTTCGGCATGTACGGAAAACACGGCGCGCAGGCCTTCAAACGGGCCAGCATCTGCAAACTTCGATGTGCCGTGATAGGCGTGGTACTGCCAGTCAGATTGGGCCACACCAAACTCAAGCTCGCCTTCGCGGATGGTGTTGATGTTGTAAACCGAACCACCTGTGGATTCGACTGAGCAGCGAATACCGTGCTCTTTGCGGCCTTTGTTGACCAGACGGCAGATTGCGCCGCCAGTCGGGTAATACACACCAGTAACACCGCCGGTGCCGATGGTGATGAACTCTTCAGCGCTTGCCTGAGGGGCGCTCAGCGCCAGTGCCGTGGCACAAACGGCAGCAAAAGAAGTGTAACGTGTCATATGAAATCTCCCATATTCGATTTACCCCCGATCACCCAGCTTCACTTGCTGTGAATTGGTCGCGGGTGCGGAGGCTGTTATTGCATCCGGTTCTTCGCGCCCGGAATGCACAGTAGGGTCTCAGCACAGCCGTGCAGAGTCTATGCGCGTAATTACCTATAGCATAATCCACATTCTTATGTGACAATCACAGCAAGCTGTGCTGGAGTCCAAGACGATGAGTGGCGTCTTTCCAAATCACTTTTCCCAGTTTTCCAAGATCATACCGTGCTGTTCCATCCCATCTGTTTGGGCTGTCAGGCGCTGGGCGATATGAGGCAATCCCTTGCCTTTATCTTGATGATTAGCCTCGCGGGGCTACAGTTTCTTGCTATTCTTATTGTGGTGTCCACGACGTTCGTCACGTCCGAACGCGCCATTTTACAACATGCCCTTGGCCTGATGAGCCAAGCCGGCAGCAACGCAACTGAACATACGCGTTTGTTTCTGAAACCTGCTCAGGATCTGGCCGATCAAGCCACGGGTCTGATTTCCAGCGGGATCATTGACCCTGCTGATCATGCGGCATTGGAGCTGTTGTTGTTTCAACAGGTTTTGGCCACACCACACGTGGCGGGCGTCTATTTTGGCGATGAGGACGGGAACTTTGTCTATGTTATGCGCAGCAATGGCCCCGGCCCCATACGCACCAAGATAATTTCACACCAAGACGGTGATCGGGCAACGGATTACATTTGGCGCGCGGAGGATTTTGAGGCCGTTTCACGGGCCATTGACCCAACGGACCAATTCGATCCGCGCAGCCGCCCCTGGTATCAATCGGCCGCTCAGTCCAGGCAGTCGATCTGGACAGATCCATATGTCTTCTTTTCATCGCGCAGACCGGGGATAACAGCCGCCACGCCGGTTATCCTTGCCGATGGTAGTTTGCGCGGTGTCGTCGGCGTTGATATTGAGCTTGATGCGATTTCCCAGTTTTTATCGGACCTAACCATCAGTGCGGGCAGCACGGCCCTTATTCTGAACGAAAACGGCGAGGTCATCGCACATCCTGACAGTGATCAGATTGTTGTTCAGAACGAAGATAAAACAATCCGGTTTGCCAGCATCAATGAGATCAATGACCCGGTGGCGCGCACAGCTTTTGGGGCGCTTGCAGATTCTGGCGCGCTTGTGGTCGAAAGCGAAATCAGATCCGAGCTGGAGTATAACAAAAAATCTTACCTGACACTTTTGGCCCCAATTGGGGAATATGATCTGCCATGGACGATTGCCATTCATGCGCCTGAGAATGATTTTATTCAGCGGATTAAGGACAATCGGCGGCGCAATGTTTGGATTGCGGCGGCTGTCTCTCTTGTCACTGCGATTGTCGGCCTATTGCTGGCGGAGGTGATCCTAAGGCCAGTTCGGGCATTTGCAGTGCGCACATCATTGGTGTCACAGGGGGAACTGCCCGCCGATATACCACTGCCAAAAACCTACCGGGAACTTAAGCGTGCCAACGAAACGCTGATCCATGAAATCTCACAGCGGCGCGAATCCGAAGCCAAGCAGCGCGATCTCAGCAGGCAACTGTTTCATTTCTCGCGGGTTGATATGATGGGGCAGTTGGCGACGGGATTGGCGCATGAGCTCAGCCAGCCAATCACTGCCATTACGCAAAATGTGGATGCCGCGATATCCACTGCCGCCAAGCATAAGGATGCCAACCCTGAACTGATGGAAATTCTGTCAGAGCTTGATGATCAGGCCCATCGCGGCGGTGACATCATTGCAGCACTACGTGGATTGGTGCGCAAGGATGAAGGAGAGTATGAGCAGTTTGATTTTGGCGATCTGTTGGATCAATCGCTGAAGATCGTGCAACACGAAGCAGACGCCAACACGGTTGAGCTGGTGAAAACCAATGTGGCACATCATCAGGTGGTGGCGAACCGGGTGCAGATCGCGCAGGTTTTGATCAATCTGATACACAACGCGATTGAGGCGATGACGGCGGCCCAAAGCCCAACCCGCCAAATCTTGATTTCCACCCATCCTTTGGGCGCATTTCTGAAAGTCTGTGTTGATGACACTGGCCCCGGCGTTGATCCCGAGCAGCCTCTGTTTCGGCATTTTGAGACAAGTAAGGCCGAAGGTATGGGAATTGGCCTTTCGATCAGCAAAACAATCATCGAAGCAAACGGTGGCCATCTTTGGTATGACCATAGTGACAACGTGAATTCCCGCTTTTGTTTCACTCTGCCCCTGCTTTCCACCGGGCAGGAATCGTGAGATAACGCCCTGAACAACCATTCGGGCTCCGGAATATGGAACCAATCATTTTTCTGGTCGATGACGAAGAAGAAGTACGGGCAACCTTGTCACGAGCGCTGAAAATGCGCGGCTTCAAGGTAAAGGCCTTTTCCACAGCTGAACAATTCCTGAATGCGTATCAGACAAATGATGTCGGCTGTCTGGTGCTGGATTATGGCATGCCCGGAATGAACGGCCTTCAATTGCAGAGCGAACTTAATGATCGGGGCATCGGTGTTCCGGTTATCTTTATTTCGGGGCACGGAGGTGTGCCGGAATCTGTTCAGGCCATGAAAGGTGGTGCCGTTGATTTCATCCAGAAACCATTCCGGCAGGCGCAGTTGATAAAATGTATTGAAAATGCGTTTGAAATTGATTCTGCCAACCGGGTGAGAGAAGCAGGAGAAGTGCAGGCCCTGGAAAAGTTTGAGCGGCTGACCTTGAGAGAGCGCGAGATTGCCGATCTCATCATCACCAACCCGTCGTTCACCACCAGCAAGCACATCGGCCGGGAACTTGAAATCAGCCCTCGTACGGTGGATCATCACCGCGCCCGCATCCTTGAGAAGCTTGAGATCAATTCGCTCGCTGAGCTGATTGATTTGGCCGCCCGCATCGACAGCGCCCTGATCTGAATTCTGCGCAGATTCGCCGTTCTTTGGCCCAGACCTGAAAACTAATGTTTTTTTGGCGCCACCCAATAGGCATTGGTGTCTTTTCGCAAGTCTTCATAAGATTTGATTCGTGATCTCACCTCATCGCCACCCTGCTGCACCAATAGGGCGAGGAGGGTCTCAATGATTGCCATACCCCCTGAATAGCAGCCAAAATGATGCGTGCTGATGGTTGACGCGATAAGCGTTTCATCGGGCTCAAACTCGGGCGAAATCACATCACTGTCTGATATCATGATCAGTTTTACACCCCGGTCACGGGCGAATTTACAGGCTTCAATCGTCTCGCGGGAGTAGGGCGTAAACGTGATCGCAATCATCACGTCATCACCCGTTGCATGGTGCAGCTCGTCAATGGCCGAGTTGATGTGACGTGGGATTAACTGCAACCTGGGCAGGGCCATGCGCCCGATATAGTGGAAATAATAGGCGAGCGAGTAACTGGCCCGAACCGCAGTAAGGTACACATTGCGCGCGCCTAACAACATGTGCGTGATACGCTCCATTTGCTCGGGTGTCTGGCGTTCCAAAGACCGCTGCACAATGGCCATTGTATTGGCGGCAGCATCAGCCTGCGTGCGCCCCAGATCAGAGTGCGCGCGCAGCCCCTCCAGCCATTCAGGCCGATCCCCCATCTCCGAGGACAAAAGCGCGTGACGAAACGGCGCGCGCAACTCCTCGTAGCCGGCAAACCCCATTTGATGCGCCATGCGCACAAGAGTGTACGTCGAGACGTCACATTTGCGCGCAGTTTCCCGAATTGGGTCCAAACCAAAGTCAGATGGGTGGTCCACGATATACTTAGCCACCGCTTTCAGGCGTGGGGAAAACTCTTGAAATGCTTGCTTAAGTGCTGAAATCGTTCGGGTTCTCAGTGCTGGGTCCATTGCCTCATGCCTTGTTTGGTCAAGGGCATAATAAAACATACATTATTTACTGGCAAGATTGACAGAATTTGTAATCCTGAGCAATCTATGCCCCATTGCATCAAGACCAAAAACCGAAAGCAAACATGTGTGAAACACTGCGCCAGCAAGCCTTGATATGCCCCCGCATCATCGGTGATCGGGGGCATTTGCCGCAGCCTCTATCGGACCGCCCCAAGGGAGCGTGCGCATGAGACCCCCGTTTATCATGGTGGCCCCCAACGGCGCGCGGCGCGGCAAGGCAGATCATCCAGCGTTGCCCGTGACCCTGCCCGAGATCGTCCGCACCGCATCAGATTGCCAAAAGGCAGGGGCGCACGGTTTGCACCTGCATATCCGCGACAAAAGCGGCGCACATTCCCTTGATGGCGGATTGTACCGCGAGGCCCTGAGCGAATTGCACCGCGTCCTCCCGACCTTCAAAATTCAGATCACCACAGAAGCGGCCGGTATATTTGATGTGCCTGCGCAACTGGCCTGTCTTCAACAGGTGCGCCCGGCATGGGCCTCTCTCTCCATACGCGAAATCGCGCGTGATCCAGAGCTGGCCAACCACATTTATGGCACCTGCGCCGAACATGGCACCAAAGTGCAGCATATCCTTTATGACACCACGGATTATGCCCTGCTGAAAGACTGGCAAACCCAAGGGATCATACGCCCCGAACAAACCGATGTGCTGTTTGTTTTGGGGCGCTACCTGACGGATCGCAGCTCTCGTCCTGCTGATCTCGATCCATTTCTGGCGTGCCATAAGGGCGATGCCCGCTGGATGCTGTGCGCCTTCGGAGCGGGCGAGCATGATTGCCTGCGATATGCGGCTGAGCAAGGGGGGGATCTGCGCGTCGGGTTTGAAAACAGCCTTGTTGGGCCGGACGACCAGACCTGGCCTGATTGCGCGGCGTCTGTGGCGGCTTTGGTCTCGGCGCTCAACTCGCCTGCTCGCGTGTCACAGCGGCCTCAATCACCGCCCATAGGAGGTTAGCCCATGTCGCATGTCTTTCCCCGCCACTGTAATTCCGACTTTCCCACCGCCGTTGCAGGTGATGGGTGTTATTTGGTGGATTCCACCGGCAAGCGGTATTTTGATGGCTCGGGCGGGGCGGCGGTATCATGCCTTGGCCATTCCAACGCGCGTGTAAAACAGGCCATCCGAGATCAGCTTGAGGTGCTGGAATTTGCCCATACCGGGTTTTTCACCTCACAACCCGCCGAGGCATTGGCCGATCTGTTGATTGCCAATGCACCGGGGCAGATTGACCGGGCTTATTTTGTATCGGGTGGATCCGAGGCCGTGGAGGCAGCGATCAAACTGGCGCGGCAGTATTTTGTTGAACAAGGCCAGCCGCAGCGCCGCCATCTGATTTCTCGGCGCCAAAGCTATCACGGCAACACACTGGGTGCCTTGGCCGCGGGCGGGAATGCATGGCGTCAGGCGCAGTTTTCGCCCCTGCTGATTGAGGTCAGCCATATCGCGCCGTGCTATGAATATGCCGAACGCGGTGAGGACGAAAGCATGGCTGACTATGGCCAGCGCGCGGCGAATGAGCTGGAAGAAGAAATTATGCGCCTTGGGCCTGAAAATGTGATGGCCTTTCTGGCCGAACCAGTGGTCGGGGCCACCTTGGGGGCCGTGCCAGCCGTTGAAGGGTATTTTACCCGCATTCGCGAGATTTGCGATCAATACGGGGTGCTGTTGATCCTGGATGAGGTGATGTGTGGCATGGGGCGAACCGGGCATTTGTTTGCCTGCGAGGCCGAGGGCATTTCACCGGATATTCTGTGTATCGCCAAGGGATTGGGGGCGGGGTATCAGCCGATTGGCGCGATGCTGTGCACGTCAGAGATTTATGATGCCATCAAAAATGGATCAGGCTTTTTCCAGCATGGGCACACCTATGTGGGCCATCCGGTTGCTGCGGCGGCCGGGCTGGCTGTGGTCAGTGAATTGCTGGAGCGTGATCTGATGCCCCAGGTTGAGGCGCGCGGGGCATATCTGGAGGCCCGCCTGCGTGACACCTTTGGCCAACATCCCCATATCGGAGACATCCGCGGGCGCGGATTGTTCTGGGGGGTTGAGATTGTCGCCGACCGCACCAGCAAACGCCCTTTTGCACAGAAACACGGTATCGCCGGGAAGGTAAAAAAGGCCGCCTTTGCCGAAGGGCTGGTATGCTATCCCATGCCCGGCACACGCGATGGCAAGATCGGGGATCATGTCATGCTGGCGCCACCGTTCATTTCAACCGAGGCCGATCTGGATGGTGCCGTGGTCATGCTTGAGCGGGCCATACAAACTGTATTGGCGGCGATCCCGTCAGAGGTGTAGCGCTAAGTGGTTGTTATGCCTCCGGCGGGGATACTTTTAGCAAGAAGATGGGGATGGTTCAGTCGTCCTCACCCAGTTTGGGGGAGGCGCGATCAAGTGCCAATTCAGCCCCGGAGAATTTGATCGGGGTGCGTACGCCCGGCACGCCTTCGGGAGAGATTTCCATGCCGCGCGCCTTGATCTGAGGATCGGCAAACACTTCGGCCATTTCATTGATCTGACCGGCGGGCACGCCTTTGGCCTCGCAGGCGATCAGCAGATCGGCCTTGGTGAAAGTTTCCGTGTAGTTGTGCAGCAGATCTGACAGTTCTTGCCGGTGTTGCACACGATCGGCATTGGTCAGGTATCGCGGATCACTGGCCAGTTCGGGGCATCCCAGAAGATCACAAAACCGTTGATATTGCCCATCATTGCCAGTGGCGATGATAAGGTGGCCGTCAGCGCAGTTGAACACCTGATAGGGGCTCAGATTGGGATGGAAGTTGCCCAGGCGCTGGGGGGATACGCCCGTGGCGAGATAGTTCATCGCCTGATTGGATGTCACAGACAGGCCCACATCCATCAGCGCCATATCAATATGTTGCCCGATCCCTGTGGTTTGTCGCTGGTGCAGCGCGGCCAGAATGCCGACCACGCCATAGACGCCGGTAAATACATCGGTAAGGGCCATCCCCACCTTCAGCGGTTGGCGGTCCGGCTCGCCGGTGATGGACATCAGCCCGCTCATGCCCTGAATGATATAGTCATAGCCCGCGCGGTGCGCATATGGCCCATCCTGCCCAAAGCCGGTAATCGAGCAATAGATCAGGCCGGGGTTGATGGCCTTCAGGCTGTCGTAATCGAGGCCATATTTGGCCAGCCCACCCACCTTGAAGTTCTCAATCACGATGTCAGCGTCGCGGATCAGGTCAAGCGTCTTGGCCCGGCCTTCTTCGGTGCGAAAATCAGCGGTGACGCTGGATTTGCCGCGGTTACAACTGTGAAAATATGCGGCAGTGTGGTCGTCTTCACGATCAATAAACGGCGGCCCCCATTTACGGGTGTCATCGCCCGCCGGGCTTTCGACTTTGATCACATCCGCACCCAGGTCAGCCAGCGTCTGACCGGCCCAGGGGCCAGCCAGCACACGCGCCAGTTCAATAACCTTGAGGCCTGCCAGAGGTGTTGCCATTACTCGGCCAGCTTTTCGTCGATGACCGCCTTCAACTCATCGTAAGCCATATTCTGGTAGACGGTGCCGTTGATCATCAATGTCGGTGTGGAGCGCACATTATCGGCTTCGGCATTTTGCTGATACCAAGCCACCAGCGCTTTGGCTTTGTCGTTGTCGTTCAGGCAGGCGTCAAGCTGATCATCGCTAAGGCCGGCCACTTTGCCGATCTTGCGCAGGTTGTTGGCGATTTGCACGGGATCCTGCCCATCGCCAATCCAGTCGCGCTGCTGAGCGTAAATCATATCGGTCATGCCAAAGAAGCGATCAGGACCATCACAGCGCGCCACCATTGATGCCCAAAGGCCGAAGCGGTCAAAGTAGACATCGCGGTAGACAAAGTTGATCTTGCCTGTGTCGATGTAATCCGCCTTCAGTTCCTTGAACTGGTCTTTGTGGAAATTGGCGCAATGCGGACAGGTGAACGAGGCGTATTCCATCACCGTCACCTTGGCATCCTCAGACCCAAGGCGCATTTCAACGATTGAAGAGGTATCCACCTCAGCGGCTTCTTGTGCGTTTGCCGCACCCAAAGGTATTTCTGTCATGGAGGCCGGTGTGCTGCGGGTTTGCCAGAGGGCGGCGGCGGCCACAATCGCAAGGCTCGCGGTCCCAATAAGGATCAATCGTTTCATGTCTAACCTTTCAGATCAGCGTTTTGATTTGGATAATACGTTCTGCCCCAGCGCC
This sequence comes from Roseovarius sp., assembly GCA_029212365.1. Classification (GTDB taxonomy): domain Bacteria; phylum Pseudomonadota; class Alphaproteobacteria; order Rhodobacterales; family Rhodobacteraceae; genus Roseovarius. The sequence goes on along the minus strand of JARGOC010000006.1, from coordinate 10,749 downwards.
TCAAGCGCTTCTCGCAAATTTCCATCGCCAACAGGCGCTGCCATTTGCGCCGCTTCGGCTTGGGTGGCGGGATCGGGTTTTTTGGCAGGTGCCTGTTTGGGGCGATGCTCAAAGCTGGCTTTGCCCTCGGCAAAACCGGTGGGGGCGGTTTGGGTCAGGCGTATGCGCGAAATGGCATTATAGCCGTAAACAGCATTGACGCGTTCACGCAGTTTTTCCTTTTGCATTTCCAGCATGGGGGCCTGCGCGCCGGTGGTCAGTACTGTCAGCGTCGCGCCAAAACCTTGTCGCCCATAGGACACATCAACAGGCCGGGCGATCGAGGCAATATCAGGGCCTGCCACTTCTTCCCACTGGGTCAACAGGCGCGACACGGCAAAGCCCCGGCTTTCCGAAGCGCGCCGGATGCGGTCTTTCAACAGCTGTGACGTGCGTTTGAAACCACGCGTGCCGGGCTGAGTGCTTGCCATAAATGCGATCCTGTCTTTAACCTTCTATTTAAGGCATGTACGCAGGCATACCAGCCCCCAATCTTGAATCAGGGCTAACGAATGCGTGAGGTTGGCGATGTCTGAGCAGGTCAAAGCAACGGATTTGCTAAACTGGTATGACAGACATGCACGCGAATTGCCCTGGCGGATGGCGCCAGCACGCAGGCAGGCCGGAGAGTGGCCTGACCCCTACCGCGTCTGGCTGAGTGAGGTGATGTTGCAGCAAACCGCAGTGGCTGCTGTGAAATCTTATTTTGAGCGGTTCACAGCGCTTTGGCCTTCGGTGAATGATCTGGCCGCCGCCCCTGATGCGCAGGTGATGGGTGAATGGGCCGGGCTTGGCTATTATGCGCGCGCGCGCAATCTGTTGAAATGTGCGCGTGTGGTGGTCACCGATCACGGCGGGGTTTTCCCTAATTCCCATGCGGCGCTGATCTCTCTGCCTGGTATCGGGCCCTATACGGCAGCGGCAATTTCGGCCATTGCCTTTGATCATCCCGAGGTGGTGGTGGATGGCAATGTTGAACGGGTGATGGCGCGGTTACATGCAATCCAAACACCCCTGCCCGCAGCCAAGCCTGAGCTGACGGCAGAAGCGGCCAAGCTGACGCCCGCCATGCGCCCCGGTGACTATGCCCAGGCTGTGATGGATCTGGGGGCCACCATTTGCACCCCAAAGTCCCCGGCCTGTGGGGGGTGTCCATGGCGCGTGCCCTGCAAGGCACGCCTGAGGGGCATCGCAGCTGATTTGCCGCGCAAAACCCCCAAGAAAGCCAAGCCGACACGCTTGGGTATCGCCTATGTCGCACGCAGGCCCGATGGGGCATGGCTGCTGGAACGGCGCCCTGACAAAGGCCTGCTGGGCGGTATGCTGGGCTGGCCGGGTGGTGAGTGGGGCGATGTGCCCTTGGACGCGCCACCCATGTCTGCGGATTGGCGCACCCTGCCAGAAGAGGCGCGCCACACCTTTACCCACTTTCATCTGCGCCTCGAAATCCGCGTGGCCGAAGTGAGTGCGGATGCCACCCCCAATGCGGGTGAATTTCTGCCCCCACAGCAGTTTCGGCCCAGTGATCTGCCTACCGTGATGCGCAAAGTGTTCACTCTTGCGCAAACTGCTTTGGCTGGCTCGAAGTCCTAGACCAGGCAAATAAACCCGACGTGCCACGATGTTGCGGCCCGAGACAATTTGCATCATGAATATGTCTGTATTCTCTGGTAAACTTGGCGCAACCCAAGGTCACTTTAGTTGTTTGGAGCCACCCTATGCCCTCATCACCGCAACTGTCTCCACTGTCTCACGCGCTGCCATTCTGGATGACATTACTGTTGATCCCGGTGGCGTTGATCGGGGCGCTCAATGGCGGTTGGTATTTGCTGTTGGTGCCTATGATGACCTGGTATTTGTTCACTTTGCTGGATTTCCTGCTAGGGCTGGAAACTGCAAATGCAGACCCTGACACCGATGAAAGCCAGCTGACATGGCACAAGGCTATCACGCTGATCTGGACACCCATTCAGTTTTTGATGCTCTACTGGATGATCTGGTATGCCACCGCAACCGATCATCTGTCGGGTGGCGAGGCCATATTGCTGTTCTTTGGTGTGGGCGTGATCACTGGCACAGTTGGCATCACCTATAGCCATGAATTGATGCACCAAAAGGACAAGGGCGAGCGGTTTTTGGGTGATATCTTGCTGTCTATGACACTGTATTCACACTTTCGCTCTGAGCATCTGCTGGTCCATCACCGCTATGTCGGCACCCCGCGTGATCCGGTGACGGCGCGATATAATGAGGGGTTCTTTCGCTTCTTTGTGCGTGTTCTGAAGGCCAGTTTTCTGTCGGCCTTTCGGGCCGAAGCAGCGATGCTTGAACGCAAAGGCAAACCCTGGAGCGATCTCAGCAACCCGTTTTGGCGCTATTGGGGCCTGCAAGGGTTTATGTTGCTGTTGGCCATTTTGATCGGCGGTTGGGCCGGTCTGTTCTTGTTTATCTGGCAGGCCTTTATCGCCGTGTGGCAGTTGGAACTGGTAAACTATGTTGAGCATTATGGCCTGACCCGCAAACATCTGGGCGAGGGCAAATATGAACATGTCCTGCCCCGCCACAGCTGGAACGCGGCACATAAGGCGTCAAACTGGTTGTTGATTAACCTGCAACGCCACTCAGACCATCATTACAAACCGTCGCGCCGGTTTCCATTGCTGCAAAACCACACTGAAACCGACGCGCCACAACTGCCGCATGGCTATCCGCTCATGACAATGGCCGCGATGGTCCCCCCCCTGTGGCGCCGGGTGATGAACCCTCGGGTGCGCCGTTGGCGCAAGATGTATTACCCTGAAGTGGCCGATTGGAAACCATACAATAAGGCACGAAATCCGATGCCTCGATAACGTCAGCTTGTTTTATGGGCCAACCCTCGCGCCGCTGGCGTTTCTTGCAGGGAACGACAATGGACAACATGATGGCCTAACACCAGAGATTTAACACCAAGGACTCTGTGAAATGAGATGCCCCTCGTTTCCTCGACATTTACCTCGCCTATTTCCTGTGTTGGATTTCATAGTCAACTGGCGTGGGTTATCTCATTGATGCCCATGTTGGATCGCTCAGAAGTGGACGAGGTGGAGTTCAGTACCCCGCTCTTTTGAGAGGCAAAACTATCTGCAAACCTCTGTGAGAGATGCATTCAGGCGAGCGTATCCCCTTGCGCATTTCGCCTCATAAGATGGTTCTCGTGCGCCGCCGCTTCGCTTTGACCGTCTGGGCCTGTCCGTGAATTGCGTTTTGTCAATCCGGCAGCGGAGCAACGTGGCATCCAGTACATAAGGAGATGCTAGGATGTCCACGCAAGGCCTCAAAACCAGACTCGAAGTGCTGAAGCAGCAGATGCGTAAGGATGAAACCCGCCTGAAGGACAAAGGTCTGATGTCAGACGATCATGCGCAGACGGGGTCTGACCTGCAACATCGCGACATACTGGCCGATGCAGGGGCGCATGGGCACCATGTCAGTGACGCTGAGAAATCTGATCGAGGGTGGCTGGATGCACTTGGGCTTTGCATGGGCTGACCGGGTGCCGGACATCGAGCCGCATTAAAACCCAAGGGATATCGTCGACCATGGAATTTAAGAATTACTACAAGACACTCGGAGTTAAACGCAGCGCATCACAGGATGAGATCAAGCGCGCCTATCGCAAACTCGCACGCAAGTATCATCCGGACGTAAACACCGGCCCTGACGCTGCTGCGGCAGAGCAGATGTTCAAAGACGTCAGCGAAGCCTACGAAGTGTTGCAAGACCCCGAAAAGCGGGCGGCCTATGATCGCCTCGGCGCTGATTGGAAAGAAGGCCAGGCGTTTCGGCCACCGCCGGATTGGGACGAAGGATTCGAGTTTTCCGGGGGCGGATATACCGAAGCCGACCCTGAGCAATTCGGCGCGTTCTTTGATGAACTGTTTGCCCGGCGTGGACAGGCTCGGCCTGATTTGCGTGGCTCAGGACAGTTTCATGCTTCGGGTCAGGATCACCATGCAAAAATCACAATTGACCTGGATGCGGCTTACAATGGTGGGTCAATGGATGTCGGATTGAGAAAACCAGAACTTGATGCGTCCGGTCATGTTGTCCTAAAGGAACGCACCATCCGGGTATCCATCCCCAAGGGCGTGTCTGATGGGCAGCACATCCGATTGGCTGGGCAGGGCTCTCAGGGTGTCGGTAAAGGGGCTGCGGGGGATCTCTATCTCGAAGTGGCGATCAAACCAGCGCCGGGAATCCGCCTTGAAGGCAAGGACGTTATCATGGATCTGCCCGTGACCCCATGGGAGGCGGCCCTTGGTGCACGGGTTGACTACGCAACGCCCGGCGGAACCGTGCAACTGACCGTGCCCAAGCATTCACAATCTGGCCGGAAGATGCGCCTCAAGGGGCGCGGCATTCCGGGAAATCCACCGGGCAATCTGGTTGCGGTGGTTAAGATCGTCATACCGCCGACCGAAACCGCGAAAGGGCGAGAGCTTTACGAACAGATGGCACGCGAGATGGATTATGATCCTCGCGCAGGACGGAGGGGTTAAGAATGGCTTCAGACAATGAATTGGTGCCGACAGGTGAAGTGGTAACATCGGTCACGTTGAAAGAGCTGTGTCGGGCCGGGGGGTGCTCTGCGGATTGGGTGGTCCGGCTTGTTGACGAGGGCATTCTTGGACCGAATGGGCCCGACCCCTCTCAGTGGCGGTTCCATGGTGCAAGCATTTCCGTGGTGCGCCGTGTCCGGCGACTTCAGAAGGACTTGTCGCTCAACCTTGCCGGTGTCGCCGTCGTTCTGGTGCTGGTCGAAGAAAACGCAGACCTCAAGCGACGTCTGGCACAGCTCGACAAGGAAGCGACACTGCCTATCTGGCAATCAGGGCCGGATCGGTAGCATCGCACGTGCCTCCGATCAGCGTTCGACGATTGATGAACGTCAATCACATCGCACCGCGACCAACTAGACAGCGATGAAATTGCAGGAGGCTGGACATGACTGACAAACAAAATGCCCACCCGACCACATATATCAACGTCCCCGAAGCCGTCGGTGTTTTCGACAGTTTCGAGACACTGCAGCAGGCGGTATATGATCTACGCATGTCCGGGTTCAGCCGCGCCGACATCAGCATGCTTGGAAGTAAAGACGCGATGACGGAAAAACTAGGTTCGGCCTATTGGCGCGCCGAGGACTTGGAAGATAATCCAAATGCACCACGAGCCGCCTTCGTATCCGAGGAGGCGATCGGAGAGTTGCAAGGTGCAATTGCTGGTGGCTTCTTTTTCCTTGGGTCTTACATCGCAATGGCTGCAATGCTCACACCACTTTCGACGCTGGCCGCCTCAATTGCAGCGATAGCGATAGGGGGCGGCCCCTCCGCAGTCATCGGCGCGCTTCTGGCGCGGCGGGTAGGCCAGCATCACAAGGATTACTATGCCGACCAAATCCGCAATGGCGGCATCCTCCTTTGGATCAGAGCAATCGACAAAGAGCACGAAACGCTGGCCGTCAAAATTTTGAAAGGCCACTCTGGCCGGGATGTCCATGTGCACGGCTGGAGCGAATAGCAAATCGCCATTCGTAAACCCATCAAACTGAAAAGGACACAGACATGAGCGACAAGAACAGGACGTTGGAAAACCTGCAAACAGCCCTGTCGATGGAACTGGCAGCGGTGAACCAATATCTCCTTCATATCCTGACAACCGAGGATTGGGGCCTGAACAAACTGGCCGAGAAGATGCGGGCCGAGATGCTCGAAGAGCTTGGACATGCCGAAGAATATGCGCGCCGCATGATTTTCCTTGGCGGTGTCCCGGAAATGAAACCCGCAAAAGTCCCGGCCCAAGCGCAGTCCTTGCAGGATATGTTTGAGGCTGACCTTGCCGACGAAAAAGATGCCATCCGTTTTTATACTCAGGCTGCGCAGGATGCGGACGAGGCCAATGACATCGGAACGCGTGCTCTTTTTGAGCGCACTGCAATGGACGAAGAAGGCCATATGGCCTGGCTAGACCTGCAAGTGTCACTCTTGCAGCGAATGGGCGAGCCGGCCTTTATCGCCATGCAAATCGGCCAGCCAGAGACGGCCTGAAAAACAAATAGACACCGGCGCCGAGCGCGCTGCTTTTCCAAGGAGGCCAAGATCAAAATGGCATCACCTCACCAAAACATTCAATCCGAACCTGTCATGGCCCGCATGAGAAAAATATGGCTCTGGACCGGCATTGTGATGATTATCCTTGGAGTCGCTGCGCTTTTGATGCCGGTCCTCAGTTCGCTGATTATCGGCATCCTGATCGGTTGGCTCTTGTTCATCAGTGGTGTCATTGCCGTTGCCGCGGCATTCTCGTTTCGCGGAACTGGCCTGTTCGGCTGGCAGTTGATCGGTGGCCTTGTCCCCTTGGTGGCAGGGGGCCTTTTGCTCGTGTTTCCAGCGCAAGGTCTTATCGCGTTGACGGTGCTGGTGGGGTGCGTTTTCCTGCTGACAGGTGCTGCACAATCCTCCTTCGCGTTCTGGGTGCGCCCGGCGTCAGGCTGGGGATGGATGCTCGCGTCAGGCATCATCAGCATCGCATTGGGGGGCTTTGTTCTTGTGGCTCTACCGGAAGCGTCAGCGGTACTCCTTGGGATTCTGTTCGGCATCGACTTCGTCAGCACCGGCATATCCATGGTTTTGATCGCTATGTCGACGCGATCCGACAGTCAGTATCACTGATACAAATTCTTTACCTCTGGAAGGCGAAATTCGAAGAAATGCACGGCCCGGCGAGGGAGACGTGGCATGATCCCGCAAGGGGGCCAAAACAGTTCAAGGAACCAATTCGAAAAGCATCAAGGCCGTCGCAGTGTGTCGCCGTAGCTGATCATTGGTTCCAGAACCACGCGCTCGGGGCCAGAGGCCGCACCATCCGCGCTGGCAGCGATGATCTCGGCCGCTTTGCGCCCAATCTCTAACCGGCAGGCGTCCATGGTGGTCAGCTGTTTTGGCAGGCCTTTCAACAGGCTCACCCCGTTGAACCCCGATAGTCCGATGTCTTGTGGAATGGCCATGCCCTGCTCCATCACATAGAGCAATCCACCCGCACCGATCAGATCGTTGGAATAATAAATGAAGTCAATTTCGGGCTCACGTTCCAACAACACCTGCGTCATCTCACGACCCTTGGCCAAAGCCGAGCCGCCGGTGTAAAACTCGCGGTCGGCGATCTCGACGCCATTCTTGGCCAGTGTTTCCGTGAAGCCCTCAAAGCGTTTACGCGCGCGGTGATCCAGCGCCATCTTGGTGCCCAGAAATCCGATCTTCTTATAGCCGCCTTTCAGGATCGCTTCGGCCATCTTTTGCCCGGCGCGGCGGTGCGAAATGCCCACGACGCTGTCCACCGGGGTGCCATCCACATCCATGATCTCAACCACCGGGATGCCCGAGGCACGCAACATCGCACGTGACGCATCAGTATGCTCAATGCCCGCAATGATCACACCAGATGGGCGCCACGACAGCATCTCGTACAGCACCTTCTCTTCTTTTTCGGGCAGGTATCCTGTGATGCCGATCACCGGTTGCAGCTCGGTTTCTTCCAGCACTTGGGTGATGCCGGTCATCACCTCGGGGAACACCATGTTGGACATCGACGGAATAATCACCGCCACCAGATTAACCCGGTTGGATGCCAAAGCACCTGCGATTTTGTTGGGCACATAACCCAGCTTCTTGGCGGTCTCCAGCACACGCTTGCGCGTAGCATCCGAGACATCACCGCGATTGCGCAGGACACGGCTGACTGTCATCTCAGAGACGCCCGACGCCTCCGAGACATCACGCAAAGTTAAAGGGCGGTGTGTTGGGCGTGTCACGGCGAGGTATCCTTTGAAGTGTCACGAAGGATGTTAACGCAATCAGTCAACCGCGCGCAATGGGGTGCAATCACGTCGTGAGACACGCAGCTGGTTGCTCTATCCCGATAAGAGCACAGGTTCTTGTGCCACGTCTTTGCATTGATGCCAGTGCAGATGGCGAGAAACATACATTCTGCACCCGGCCCGATAGCTTTCTGGCTGACAAGGCCATGCTGGGACGCTAAGAATCGCCGCAGTGGTCCCGTGGCTCAACTGGATAGAGCAGCCCCCTCCTAAGGGGCAGGTTGCAGGTTCGAATCCTGCCGGGGTCACCAAAAACACCTGAAAAATATGACTTATTTACAGGGCTTTGTACAGAAGCTTGCGGAAACTCCCGTGAGCTTTCGGGCCGAATTCTGCTGAAACGGCGGAAATCTCGTACAAAACCTGTACAAAATTCGCACGTCTTTGCGCACTTGGGGGCCTTCCAATGAGCTGGCGGGTTGCGAATACATGCGCGGAACGGAAGTTCGGCAGCGCCACGCGCAAGCAGATCATCATGTTTCTGGCTGACAAGGTGAGCGACGATGGCTCAGGCATCTGGTGTTCCAAGGGGACAATTCAGCGGCATACCGAACTGGGAGAGACCACGGTCAAGCGAACCGTCCGCGAGTTCCTCAAGGAAGGCATCCTCGTCGAGACCGGCGCACGGACCTGCAAGAACGGCTTCACCGTCGTTTACCGGATCGATCTGGCCAAGGTTGAGGCGCTTGAACCGACTGCAGAGCCCAAGATTGAGACGGGGTCCACAGTGGCCCCCGTCCAGTCTGGCCCCCAAACCATCCTAAAACCACCCATAAACCACCTACGCGCAAGCGCGAGGCGGCGGCGGATGAAGATGCTCAGAAGATTTTAGCAGCCTATCCACTCGACCGGTTGAGGGGCAGACCGGCCTGCATTGTCCAGATCGAAGAAGCCATGAAGGAAGGGATCAGGCCTGAGGACTTGCGGCAGGCGGTCCAAGCCTACGCTACCGACAGTGCAGGTTTCACCCGCTCCAAGGTCTGCTTCTCGGACAACTGGTTCCAGTCGCGGCGCTGGCAGGCGTATGTCGAGAAGCAAGCCAAAGACCGAGAGAAATCAGCGGCGTTGGCGACTGATCACCATGCACGGCTGGCCTGCTGGATCAGTGATCGCAGCCCAATGTGTAAACACATCACGGCCCCTCAGGTCACCGCCTTGCTCGCCGCAAAGTTGGTAACACAGGCGCAAATCCAAGCCGCGGGCCTCAAAGCATGACCGCAACCGATCCGACTACAGAGCAGACAGCAAGGTTACCCACCGATTACATCGGTGGGACTTGTGAGGGGCGGCGTGCCTCCCCTTCAAACCCCAACCAGACGTGCGAGGAGCGCGTCAAAGAAGGCCTTTCCGAAACTGTGATCTTTCGATGCACCGTTGCGGAGAAGGCCGCGCTTATCGCCAAGGCGGACGCCGCTGGACTGCCCAATGCCACGCTGATGCGTGAGGCCTTGGGGCTTGTCCAAGCGCGGCGGCGCAAACCCGTGCCGCGCGTTGACCCATCGCTGACCTTGGCCGTTGCCCGCGTCGGCGGCAACCTGAACCAATTGTCGCGCTGGATCAACGGGGCCGTCGAATCTGGCCGCGCAAGCAACATCGATGCCCTCAAGGTCAGCGTGCGCCTCGTCGCGATTGAGCGCCAGCTTGCGCAGATCATTGGCCAGCAGAGCGAGCGCCAACAATGATCATCTCGTTCTTTTCGTCCGGCACGGGCGGCGGTGCGGCCCCCGTTGACTACCTGACCGCACGCGAAGTTTTGGCCTATGACGAAAACCGCGACCTGATCCGCGACGACAACGGCCAGCCGCTGCCCGAAGTGCTGCACGGCAATCCAGACCGGACGCGGGGTTTGATCGACGCCAGCGGGAATAAGTGGAGATACACCGCAGGCGTGATCAGCTTTGCAGACCGCGACCAGCCCTCAGAGGACGCCCAGCAAGAGGCCATTGAGCTATTTGAGGCTCTGTCCTTTGCAGGGCTTGAGGCGGATCAATACGACTGCCTTTGGGTACGCCATGTGCACGAAGGTAATGTCGAGCTGCACTTTTGTACGCCGCGCTTGGAACTAGCGACGGGCAGGGCGTTGAACATCGCACCGCCGGGGCATGAGGCGGCATTCAGCACGTTGCGCGATGTGTTGAACAAGACCCACGGTTGGGCCGACCCGATGGAACCTAACCTTGCACGTGATTTCAAACTTGTGCGCGAGAGCGCCGACCGCGCCGAGGCGCGGCAGGTCATCGTTTCCGCGCTCTATGACCAGATCGACGCGGGCTTGATCACCGACCGCGCGTCGATGGTCGGGTTCTTTGAGGACACGGGCTTTGAGGTCACGCGCCAAGCCGCAAAATCCATCAGTGTCCGCGATCCTGAATTTTCGAAACCGTTTGAACTCGAAGGCGTCCTCACACATGAAAACTGGTCTACAACCCGACACGCAGAAATCGCGGCTGAGTATGAAACTGACGCAGATGCAGACCGAACAAGAAGACTTGATGGCATCTCACATGACAGCCTTCGTGCAGACCTCGCAGACCATGTTGAACGACGCGCAGACTACAATGAAGAACGATACGGCACACTTTCTGTTTCACAACAGGAACTTGTTCGAGGAACGGATCGAACTGATCAAGAATTGGATGACGTTCTCGCCTTGGATCATCACGGGGATCATCGTGACGGGGATCCCCTTGATGATGGTCGCGAGCTGGCTTTGGACAGTCCAACTGACGCGCTCGGATGTCCGTCGTCATATGAAGTGGTTAATCGGAGCGTTTTGAGTTTTGGAGTCTCTG
>JARGOC010000033.1 GCA_029212365.1 Roseovarius sp. | reverse complement strand
AGAGTCGAAAATACCTTATGATACGATTCCGCCCCCAGCCAGAATCGACCCCTTTCAGCCTCTTATCCGATCTCTTTTGGTGCAGTAGATGCTATCAAAGGAGCAGCATCAAACCGTGACAGGTCGACAAAAAAAGCCCCGGCTGCACATCTTCGCAGCCGGGGCGTTCTTATGTCTGAGCTTTAGCTAACTGTACAAAATGCTGGCGACATTGGTCGCCAACACTTGTCTTACCATATCACCCTATCAAAAGATAAAGTCCGCAGCGTCCAGATCTGCCAGGTTTGTATTTGTCAGGGTGATGGTATTACCACCACCCGCATCAATAAGCACATCCGCACCCAGCTGACTGGCATGGTTTGAGAGTAAATCATACAGGTTCACGATGGATGCCACACGGCTCAGATCGATTTTCTCAAAGTCATTCGTCGCGTCAAAGTCGGTGATCGTATCTTGGCCGAACCCACCACCAACATCCGCAAAGACGAAAATATCGGCATTGAAGTTGCCTGACAGCATATCATTGCCGAGCCCCCCAACAAGGGTGTCAAAACCGGCATTGCCTTGTAGGTTGTCATTGCCTGCACCGCCATCCAACAGATCGTTGCCAATGCCGCCAAACAGACGATCATTGCCGTCCTGACCATACAGCCGATCGTTGCCGGACTCTCCGAACAACGCGTCATCTTCGGTGCCGCCATACCCCAGATCATTGTCGTCCCCGCCAAAGAGCCGGTCAAAACCCGCGCCCCCCAGCATCGTATCAACGCCACTTTCACCAAACAAGTTGTCTGCCTGATCACCACCTTCCAGACGGTCGCCACCGACGCCACCTATAAGTGTGTCAAAGCCCGCTTCGCCAAAGAGCCGGTCAGCGCCCAGTCCACCGATAATGGAATCATTGCCGTTGTTGCCAGCCAGGCCATCATTGTCCTCGCCGCCATCAATCGTATCGTTACCATCGCCGCCGACCATCGTATCATCGCCAGCTTCGCCGAACAGTTGATCCATTCCATCGCCGCCCGACCCGAAATCATTGCCGCCGCCGCCAACGATTACGTCGTCGCCGTTATCTGCGCGCAGGATGTCCTGATCAGAACCGCCCATAAGCGTATCTGCGCCGTCACCGCCGGTGATGGTGTCATTGCCCGCGCCGCCGGAAATAATCTGATCGCTGCTGTTGCCGCCGATAACGTCATTGCCGCTACCAGCAAAGATTCTTTCAAAATTGGCGGCTGTCCCCACGATCGAGCCATCAGAGGTACGAAAGTCACCTGTGTTGGTGTTCAGGCGGAAATTTCCGGTAAAGCTGGAGAAATCGAAGGTGTCTGATCCTGCGCCACCATCGTAGGTATCGCCGTTCACCAAGGCCCCGGGGCGCGCTGTGATAGAGTCGTCACCGTCATTGCCGAACAGGCTGTAAACTGCGCTCGCCACGTTACCAGCAGTAAGTGTGTCGTTCCCGGATCCGGCCGAAATTTGTTCGATACTTGTCAGAGTAGCGATATCAGTACCAATGGGGTTTTCAAACAGTCCAGTCATCAGATCAGCTTGATACTCATTCGACTGGTTCGAGTAGTCAAACATGTCTGTCCCGGCACCGCCGTCAAACACTTCACCAACAGAGAAACCAGTGTTGGCCGCGGCAAGCGTGTCGTTGCCCAAGCCCCCATGCAGCGTGGAATCTATGAAGGACTCTTCGCGGATGAAATCATCGCCACTACCGGCAAAGATTTCCTCAAAGCCAGAGATCATTGCTATCTGCCCACCGGACGTGAACTCCCCGGTATTTGTGTCGACGACGTGATCACCCGTCAGGTTCGAGAAATCCAGAACGTCGAGACCAGCCCCTCCTGCATAGACATCACCGGTTATAATGCCCGCACTGCCCGGTGAAACGGTATCGTCACCATTGCCGCCATTTAAATTGTTTGTCGCCGCGGCATTGCCACCAATCAGGATGTCGTCGCCATTACCGGCCAACACTTCTTCGAAGTTCAACAACGTGGCGAGATTGCTGCCATTGCTCAGGCTAAGAACATTGTTTTCGAAGTCATAAAGATAGCTACCATTGTTTGAGAGGCCATCAATAGTGTCTTGTCCGCCAAGACCATCAATTAGATTGCCGGGGGCAATGCCGTTTTGGTCAAAGAGATCGTTCCCATTCGTTCCGGTAAAGTTGGCCATCAGAAAGCTCCTTTATCATTAAGTAAATAGATACCGCATCAGGGCGGGCGCATGTGAAATTGAACTTAGGTAAATTACCGCCTCAAAGTGGCGATCTAGTCGTAGGAATATGAAGCACTAGCGTACCATAAATCAAAGGACTGTCCAAATTTTACAAATGACACACCATATTGGGCAAAGGTTCGCCATTTTGCGTCTTAGCTAATGTCAAATTTCCTCGACCGAACCGGGTACACCGTCGGACTGAACCGCATTGGACGGGTTTATGCGGAGCGCTAAAACTGGCATTAGCAGTGAGCATAGCCTGTTGGTGCAAAGTAGGGCTTCCCCCCAGAAACCACCTTAGCGTTTTAGGTGTCAGGGGAATTCTTCGGTCACAAATGTGAAATGGCGGAGCGACAGGGATTCGAACCCTGGAGACGGTCTCCCGCCTACACACTTTCCAGGCGTGCGCCTTCGACCACTCGGCCACCGCTCCGTTGCGGCGGTGTGTAGCCTGAGTGTATTACCATGTGCAAGAGGGGAAAACCTCAACACTGCCTGCTTTATGACGTTGTGCGCTTTGTGGTGAAAAAAACGGGGGACCAACAGGATCGAAACGCAGGTGGTTTTGACCATACCCGAGGTTACAAACACCCGTTGAAATCCGCACAGGTCATCGTCCAAAATTCGGACGCATTTTTCGCGGCTCTGGCCTGTGTGATCGCCTAGAAGGTGGCTGAAACAAAGCCAAATGGCCCAATCAACCAATAGACATCAGCCATCTAAATGCAGATACACTCTGCGGTTTTGACGGCCCTTGTTCTCAATTTTGCCCAGACGAACACGGCCAATTTCACCCAGGCGCGCCACATGGGTGCCACCGCAGGGTTGCAGATCAATCTGATCCCTGCCCTGACCAATACGGATCAGGCGGATGTGACCCGTGCCGATGGGTGGTTTCACGGACATGGTTTTCACCAAATCAGGATTGGCACGCAACTCGTCATCGGTGATCCAGTCTTCGCTTACCGGCAAGTCTGCGTCAATCAAACGGTTCAATTCGTTTTCCAACGCTTCTTTGTTTTCTGGCACCTCTGGCATGTCAAAATCCAACCGGCCCTTTTCGGGGCTGATAGAACCACCAGTAACAGGCAAAGGGATCACCACGGACAACAGATGCAAAGCAGTGTGCACCCGCATATGCCGGTGGCGGCGGCCCCAATCAAGGGTCTGCGTGACCTGTGTGCCCACGGGGGGCAGTGCTTCGGGCTCTGCGGGCACCAGGGCGATCTGGCCGTCTTCGGCTTTTAGCGTTGTGGCCACATTCAACGTCCCCCCCGGCCAACTGAGCCGGCCACTGTCGCCGGGTTGTCCGCCGCCAGTGGGGTAAAACACACTTCGGTCCAGCACGATGCCACCTTCAGGGGTGATGGCGATCACCTCAGCATTGGTTTCGGACACATAGCTGTCGGTACGATAAAGCGGTTGCGTGCTCATCTATCGCCCCCCTCGCCCGCACCTTCGCCACCCTCACCAGAGGTGCCCATATCGGCCTCATCCGGCTTGGCAGTCTCGATCAACGTATCGGTCGGTTTCTTTTTTTGTGCTTTTGGCTTTTTCGCAACGGGTTTTTTCGTCTCAGCGGGCGCCAGCGTTTCGGGATTGCGGAACCAGATATCCTGCTGTGCGAACGGGATTTCTATGTTTTCTTCCATAAACCGTTTCGCAATCTCATGGTTCATATCCGAGGTCACACTGAGCACCCAATTAACATCGCGCAAAATCGCCCGGATTTCAAAATCAACCGAGGAGGCGCCAAAACTTCTCAACACCACTGAGGGCGCAGGATTGGCCAACACCATGGGGTGCGCCTCGGCAATCTCTAGCAGGATTTTCTCAACCTTGCGGGTGTCCGTGCCATAAGCCACACCAACAGGGACAATTGCCCGCCCCACAGTGTTGAAGCGGGTGTAGTTGGTCACACGCCCCGCCACCAGATCAGCGTTGGGCAAGATCACATCAGAGCGATCAAAGGTCTCAATCCGGGTTGCGCGCACCGATATGGCGCGCACCGTGCCATGCACACCACCCACCTCAATCCAGTCGCCCTCAGATATGGGGCGCTCGATCAGCAGAATGATCCCGGAAACAAAGTTCTCCACGATGGTGCGCAAACCAAAACCAATACCGACAGACAAAGCACCGGCAACAATGGCGATTGAGCTGAGATCAAGCCCGGCAGAGGTGATGGCGACCAGTGCGGCCAGGAATATCCCGATATACCCCACACCCGCGGTGATGGCATTGCGCCCGCCCTGATCCAGTTTGGTCTTGGGCAGGATCGTGTTTTTTAACGCCCCCTGCAACAGCCGCGTGGCGACATACCCGATGGCAAAAACAATGGCGAAGGTCAGGAACACAGTGGGCGAAATACGCACGCCGCCCATGTTGACCCCATTGGTGAACTGGATCCAAAGCTCACCCAATTGCGCTGGGCGCACCCCCCAGGCCATCGCAAAAAATGGGAGGGATATCAGGACCAGCAACAAGCCAATCAGCACAGGCACCAGAGATTCTTCAGACCCTTCGCGGTTATTCGTCACCAGGACATAAACCTCAACAACCACCCGCTGCAGCACCAACAGAAAGGCCAATAATTGCAACGACAGCAATGAGGGGAACATCAGGAAATGCGCCAGTTTGAAATAGCCCACCGCCGCCAACACCGGCGAAACAACGCCCAGCACTATCATTCCCAATGCCAGGAACCGGGTGATGGTGGCGCGGAACTTTTCGTCTTCGCCTTCCTCAGATTCGCGTTTGCAATGGGTTTGTAACAACCGTGCCAATCGCAGCAACACCAGCCCCGCCAGAGCGATGAAAGGAAACAGAACAACATTGGTGGCTGTTTCGGTCCAGCTAGAGAAATCCGAGACATCCGAGAAGAAAAAGTACCCCCCTGCGATCAGCCCCAGAAGGGCCCCATAAAGGCGTCCAGAGGCCCGTTGGGTCGGGTCGAGGTTCAGCGGCAGGGTGCGCGCTTCCCTTGATGGGAAAATGCGCATGGCCAGCCAGCGGGCCAGCAGAAACACAAAAATTGGGCCAAGCAATGCGTTGATGATCACCTCACCGCGCAAGCCCACCAGGTTGGTGGCAAACACCGCTTCGACCAGCAAGGCCACCCCGATAAAGGGCAGCAGAACACTGCCCAGTGACAGGACGAAGGACACAATCCATCGCCCGGCGCCGGGGGCGTCAGTAAGCGTCCAATTGGTGATCCTGCGGGTCCAGCGCCGCCCGCGCAGGATCAAAATGAGGCCAATTACAAACAGGGCCAAAACCGCAGGCAGATCCTCTTTGGCTTCGGCTTGTTGTACAGAGTTGTTCCAGGCTCCGGAAAACTCGCTTCGCACATCAGCCGCTGTATTTGTGAGCGCTGAAATACCCGCGCCCCAGTTGGTTGGGTTGAATGGCGATGGGCCAAACTGCAGCAGTTCTTCGGCCTGTCGCTCGCGGATAATCCGGTCGATCCCTTTGATAAGTCCATCAGCGCGGTTCTGGGCCAGCTCCGCCGTTTTCGCGGGGTCTTGCAACTCGGCCAGGCGGACCCTGAGATCAGCCCGCTGACTGGCGATGGCGGCGGATTCCTCGCCGTCTTCAGGCACAGGGCCCAGTGCATCCAACTGACTTTGCACTGTGGCGATCGCGTTTGAATTGATATCTTGCGCGTTTATGAACTGATCGCGCCAACTCACCAGTTGGCGGCGCAAAGCCTCAAGTGCAGCCGTGCTGGCGCGGCTGGTTTCGATCGCCTCATCAGCACGATTGGCGGTGTTCTGCCAGCCAACATAATCAGGTTGTTGCGACGTCGGTTGGGCATAAATCGGTGATGGCGCAGTCAAACCACCCAAGCCAACTGCCAGCACTAAAATCAGTAGTGCAGATTTCAAGAAATGTGTCACTCCACAAATACTCCGGGAATTGAGCGAGGTGCCCGATCCAGCCAGGATGGCGTGGGCAGGCCCTTTTCGATAAGAAATTCAGGATTAAATAGTTTTGACTGATACCGCGTACCGTAGTCCGCAAGCACAGTTACAATAGTGTTTCCGGGGCCCATGTCACGCGCCATGCGGATGGCTCCGGCAATGTTGATGCCTGATGAGGCGCCCACACACAGGCCTTCGTGTTGCAGAAGGTCAAATACAATCGGCAACGCCTCAGAATCGGGGATCTGACAGCTAAAATCAGGTGCCAGCCCTTCAAGGTTCTTGGTGATGCGCACCTGTCCGATGCCCTCAGCAATCGAGCCACCCTCAGCGTCCAGTTCGCCCCTAGTGTACCATGAATAGAGCTTGGCGCCCATGGGATCAGCCAGCCCGATTTTGACGCCCTTGGGCTGCAATGCCATGGCCACGCCGGTTAATGTGCCCCCCGATCCGCAGGCACAGATGAACCCATCCACCTTGCCGTCGGTCTGCTCCCAAATCTCGGGGCCGGTGGTTTCAATATGGGCCTGACGGTTGGCAACATTGTCAAACTGGTTGGCCCAAACCACTCCTTTTGGTTCTATTTGTGCAAGTTTTATGGCCAACCTTTCGGAATAGCGCACAAAATTGTTGGGATTTGCATAGGGGGCCGCTGGTACTTGCACCAGGTCAGCCCCGGCAAGGCGCAGCATGTCTTTCTTTTCTTCGCTTTGGGTTTCGGGGATCACGATCACCGTTTTGAAGCCCAATGAGGCCCCCACCAAAGCCAGCCCGATGCCGGTATTGCCGGCGGTGCCTTCAACAATTGTGCCGCCGGGTTTCAATGCGCCGCGCGCCACAGCATCACGAATGATAAACAATGCAGCACGATCCTTGACCGATTGACCGGGGTTCAAGAATTCGCATTTGCCCAATATCTCGCACCCGGTCGCTTCGGATGCGGCGCGAAGGCGGATCAGAGGTGTGTTGCCAACGGCCTCGGCCAGGTCTTTTGCGCGTTGCATGAAGTGCCCCATATTGCTGCGTGTCCTAGGCGTCAGACCTAGCCTTTAGCGTTGAATAACTCAAGCAGATGCACGAAGCGCATCACGGGTTTTTGACAGCCACAACAGCGCCAGTATAAGCGGGCCATTGTCGGCCTCACCAGTATCAAGCAAGGCCATCGCACGGTCGTAGCTGACGATATGAATGCGAATGTCCTCTTGTTCGCTGTCCAGACCACCAAGCCCAGGCGCATCATCAGGCAGATCACACAGGCCGAGAAACAGGTGGAAATATTCGCTTGATGCCCCAGGTGAACTATAGTGACTGGCGATCTTGTCCAGGCGGCGCAAGGTTATCCCGGCTTCTTCTTTGCATTCGCGCCGCGCGCATTGCTCGGGCGTTTCACCGGCATCCAGCCGCCCCGCCACCGGCTCCAGCATCCAGGGGCGCGTATCGCCGCGCCCAAATGGCCCCATCCGAAACTGCTCTACTATCAACACACGATCGCGCACAGGGTCATAGGGCAGCACAATGGCAGCATCAGAGGCCACAAACACCTCGCGTCGCAATTGCGCGCTGGTAGAGCCATCAAACTTTGGGTGCGTCAATTGGTAACTGCGGGTCAAATAGAACCCCTCGTGTGGGGTTTTCACCTTGTGCACTTCAATTTGGTCACGGTCTGTGGCGCTGCGCAGATCGGCTGGCTTGGGGGTATCTGCCGCCTGTCTGGAGGCCGCGCGCGACAGGATCATCGCGCGCCGCCACACCAGATCACTGGCCTCTACACGTTTGAAGTAACTCATGATTTCCTGAGCGGCGAACAGCTCAATCATCTGGAGCACATTGTCATCCAACGTCGATGGGGACGCTGGTGTGCCACGGGCAAAACGCGCGCGAATGTTACCATTATCGGTCTGGATCAAGGCGCTGTCTTCCCGCCCGCCGAGGGCTTCGATTACAAAGCTCAGGCGCGTGCATGCGTCTTTATCCAGATCGTTCAGAACCTTGCCTGTTATTGAGTGATCATCTGCCGGACATGCCCAAGGGAAAGGACCGCTGCCCTGTGCCGCTCGGTGGCCAGACAATACGCCCACCTGCCCCAAAGGGGCATCCCCCTGCCCCAGAATGACATCCAAAATGGCAGGAGATGCCAATGACCCATATACGAAAAAAGATGTCACTGACGCATTAAAACCGCTTGGAAATCCAATCGGCAAAAAGGCCAGTCAGGATGCCGCCGATCAAGATGATAGCAATCACTTTGCCATCAAGCAGGAAGGCGCCGTACTCCATCGCATTGTGAAATATCCCCCTGATCGCGTGAAACGGGCCTTTGTATTTTTTGTCCAAGGCCTCGGCTAGCATGAGGTTGAAGCTTTGAGCAAAGAGCCCCCAAAACACCAAAGAGATCACGCCGGTCAGCCCGGCACTGATGGCCTCGCTGAATGTGCCGCCTACACGGCGGCCCGTCACGCGCCAACCACAGATCACCCCCAGCACGACATTGACCTGATTGAATATGCCAAAATCGGTGTGCGGTGGCAGAAGGGGGCGGATTGCTTCAGATGCGAACCAGCCAACGAGCGCCAATCCAATGGCGGCAAAGAATTTGGCCGCGGTGGGCATTTTATCGGTCAGGGGCATATCAGCGGGGCCTTGCGATTGGGATCTGGGTTACATTGCAATTACCGGACCCGAACGCCCTCGCACAAGAGGCGAGACAAAAATTCCACATTCGAAGAAACCGGTGGTCAAAACCAAAATGGGCCATATGACACCATTTTTCATTGAGAGTTTCGTGCCAGCGGCGCAGTCTCAGGCGGACATTTTCAACGTGTTCATACGGAAGGTTGAAATCCAACTGCCCCTGCTGAGCTTTCTGCGCTGATACAAAGACCCGTTTGAAATAGTGAGGCAGGTTGGTCTGGCCGGTCGGATCGGTCAGCATCATGCCAGTCTCCCTTGGTTTTATGGCCCCAAGGCTAAAATATTGTGTAGCAACGGGCAAGAATTTTCCCCGATTGTGGTGTGTTTTGTTGTACTTTGCCCTAGGGATGATCATCAACTCCCGTCGCAATTCGGCATCTGATCACTCCGTAATCCTGCCGGCTTGGTCGTCCGAAGTCTGGCACACAGGAGTGTCAGGACCTCTGTCTTTGGTTTAATGCTCAGCGAGGGCTTAGCGCAGCTAGATTCAATAGTGTTGAACTTGAAGCGGCCATTTTGAGCATGATTTAAATCACAGTGTCGCGTTCACTACATCTGTACCCGCAGATCCCCACTTTGCCGGTGTTGGCCTTGGAGGCAAGATTCTAACAATCTTCACCCAGTTCTGTGTTGTTCTTGTTGGCTTTTTGCCTTTTTCGCGCGGATCATTGCCGCAGGAACTACGATCCAGTGGACGCGCAAAAACGCGATGATTATCAAGGCGCTGACCCTTACCATAAAACGGCGCTACCGTTGGGAGCCGTTTTTCGTGGCGTCGTTAGCTCAGCATCAGCACCAGAAAGGCCAGTGATGCCGGAACCGCCTGCACAAAAAGGATACGTCGGCTTGCGCTCTGGGCTCCATAGAGGCCAGCCACAAACACGCAAATCAGGAAAAACTCGGCCACATTGCGCGCCCAATCGGGATCACTGATCATCAGTGACCACAGCAAGCCCGCGGCCAGAAATCCATTGTACAACCCTTGATTGGCGGCCATCGTCTTGGTCGGTGCAAACAGGTCTTTTGGGAAGGATTTGAATACCTTGGGGCCTTTTGTTTCCCAGGCGAACATCTCAAACCACAGAATATAGAGATGTAAACCGGCGATCGCGAAGATCAGGATGTCTGCGAGAAGTGCCATTGTCTAGGCCTCCGAATTGGTCGGTGTGCGAGTTGAGTGATGCGCCTTAGGTTCCAACAAAAATCTGCCATTTGCAAATCAGTTTCAAGCACCTATATATGGGGTGTCTGTTTCGGCAGACTATGGACATAAACGCGCTCGTAATAAGCGGATCGGACCCGGGGGCGGTACCCGGCGACTCCACCATAAAACCTTTTATTGGAAGGGGTTAAGGGGTCGAAACAGGATCGACGAACGTCTAAAGGGGTTATGCTTTGTCCCGGCGATATACCACCGTTATCGGTTCACTAAGCATAATTGCCAATAACAATAATGCTCCGGTAGCTCTGGCCGCGTAAGCGGTTCGAGAGATCGAAAACTTAAGTCCTTGCCTCTAGCCAGGTAAGGCGGGGTTCGCAGGCACCTGGCAACAGAAGCCTGCACTTTACCCCTCCCACATCCATCGCCCAACCATAGGTTTGACAGCCCAGAAAATTGCAGGCACAACCCTTTACATGGGGTCTTTCGTGCGACTGCCCCGTGAGGCCCCGGCCCAAAGTCGCATCCACTGATACGCCAGAGGATGTGCCATGCCTGCGCCCAATGAAATCACCGTTTCCCAACTCAACCGCCTTATCGGAACGCCCGAATGCCCGCAGATCGTGGACATCTCGATTGATCCCGATTTTGAGGCTGAGCCCTGTCTGATCCCCGGATCATTTAGACACCCGCACACGGATATTCCCGGCCTGATGGCCCGCCTGAACGGGACACGATGTGTGATCACCTGCCAAAAGGGTATCAAGTTAAGCCAAGGGTTGGCTGCGTGGCTGTGCAGCGAGGGCCTGAGGGCCGAATACCTGCAAGGGGGCATATATGGTTGGCGGGATGCGCCAGATACGATGCGTGTGCCTTTTGCTGCCCTGCCCACACCTGTGGCTGGCAACACGCTGTGGGTGACACGCCATCGCCCCAAGATTGACCGCATCGCCTGCCCCTGGCTGATCCGGCGCTTTGTGGATCCGACTGCGCGGTTTTTGTTTGTGTCCCCGTCCGAGGTGATGGGCGTGGCCGAGCGCTATGGCGCAACACCTTTTGACGTGGAGGACGTGCATTTCAGTCACCGGGGCGAGGCCTGCACCTTTGACGCCATGCTAGAGGAATTTCAGCTCACCTCCCCTGCCCTTGCCGATCTGGCCAATGTGGTGCGTGGCGCCGATACCAACCGCCATGATCTGCACCCGGCGGCGGCCGGGTTGTTGGCCATCTCGGTTGGGCTGTCGCGGCAATACCGTGATGATCAGGCCCAGCTTGAGGCCGGCATGGCGCTATATGATGCGCTCTATCGTTGGGCGCGTGATGGTCAGGGCGAAGGCCATGACTGGCCCAGTACAAAAGGGCAGAGCTGATGACCCCATCCTTTCATGCGATGTTTCAGGTGTTTGGCCGCATTGGTCTGCTGTCTTTTGGCGGCCCCGCGGCGCAAATCTCGTTGATGCACGAGGAGTTGGTGGACAAGCACAAGTGGTTGTCCGAGCCGCAGTTCCTGGGTGCACTATCCTTTTGCATGTTGTTGCCGGGGCCAGAGGCGATGCAGCTGGCCACCTTCGCTGGCTGGCGATTGCGGGGTATTGCGGGCGGCCTTTTGGCCGGATTGTTGTTCGTGGTGCCCGGCGCTCTGTTGATCCTCGGGCTTGCCCTTGGCTATGCCGCCTGGGGGGATGTGCCCCTTGTGCAGGCGTTGTTCCTTGGCGTGAAGGCGGCTGTGGTGGCCATCGTCTTGCAGGCGTTGTTGAAACTGTCGCGCAAAGCCCTGAACACCCCGGACAGCTGGGCGCTGGCGGGGCTGGCCTTTGTGGCAATGTTCATCCTGTCGCTGCCCTTTCCTCTGGTGATTGGCATGGCCGCAATATGGGGGGCGTGGCGCGCAACCCCTGGTGATATGGGCAATGCCAGCCCCGCCACCTTGCCGGCACTTTCGCGCAGCATCACCATCGCAATCATCTGGATCGCCCTTTGGGCCTTGCCCATCGCATTGGCATGGGCGGCTGGGGCCACTTTCCTTGTAGAGTTGGGCGTTTTCTTCTCCAAACTTGCGGTTGTCACCTTTGGCGGCGCCTATGCGGTGCTGGCCTATATGACACAGGCCGTGGTCGACACCCATGGCTGGCTGAACACCGAACAGATGATAGATGCATTGGGACTGGCCGAAACCACACCCGGCCCGCTCATATTGGTGACCGAATTTGTCGGCGTGCTGGCTGGGTTTCTGAATGGTGGCTTGGGTCTGGCCATACTGGCAGGTGCTTTGGTGCTTTGGGTGACGTTTGTGCCCTGTTTCCTGTGGATTTTCACCGCCGCACCATATGTAGAGGCGCTTTTGCAGCGCCCTCGGCTGAAAGGCGCTTTAAGCAGTATCTCAGCCGCCGTGGTTGGGGTGATCCTCAATCTGTCAATTTGGTTTGCCTTGCATGTTCTGTTTGACACGGTTCACACCACACCCTTTGGTCCGCGCCCTGAATTGGCCAGCCTGTCTTGGATCAGCGCTGTTTTGGTGGCTGTGGCGGCCCTTGGGCTGTTGCGCTTTAAGGTGCCGCTTATGCCGCTATTGGCGCTCATGGCGGGACTTGGCGCAATTGCTAGGGTTTTGAACTAGAGCATGCGTTCGAGGGCTTTTGTTTTCCCGCATTATGCCTATGCTGGGCGCAAACTAGAGGCGGAGGCCATCATGTCAGGCTCGATTGATTACGGAAAACTGATGCACCGCGCGATGCGCACGCTGATCCAAAGTGTGCTGACGGATGTTGTCGAAACTGGCCTGCCGGGACAGCACCATTTCTTTATCACGTTTGACACCACGCACCCTGATGCACGGGTCGCTGACTGGTTGCGGGAACGGTACCCAGACGAGATGACAGTCGTGATGCAAAACTGGTTTGATGCGCTTGAAGTCACGGATGACGGGTTTTCTGTCACGCTGAATTTCGGTGAATCGCCTGAAAACCTCTATGTGCCGTTTGATGCGATCCAAACCTTCGTTGATCCATCTGTGGAATTTGGCCTGCGCTTTGAGCCGCAGGATGACGACGCAGAAATGGCCGAACTGTCTGTAGCCCCTCCTGACCTGAGCGTATCCGCCGAGAACGAAACAGAGGCCGAAGCAGAGTCGGAAGACGACGCGCACAAGGATGCTGAAATCGTGAGCCTGGACAGTTTTCGCAAATAAATTACGCCCCCCACAAAAACAATCAAGGCAAGCCGCTTAGCTGCACAACATGACGCATGCGCAGTGATTGAACTTTTGCCACTGTCGGGTATGACTGTGCGCAACCCTCCAAGGAGAAGACCCCAGATGACCAAGACCCGCACCGAAACCGACAGCTTTGGCCCACTCGAAGTCCCCGCCGACAAATACTGGGGCGCTCAGACGCAGCGCTCGATCATGAACTTCCCGATTGGGTGGGAAAAACAACCCGTCGCCATCGTGCGCGCGCTGGGAGTGATCAAGAAAGCCTGTGCGCAAGCCAACAAAGAGCTGGGCAAACTGGATGACGCGCGCGCTGACGCCATCATTCAGGCCGCTGGCGAGGTGATTGAAGGCAAATTTGACGACAACTTTCCACTGGTGGTGTGGCAAACCGGGTCGGGCACACAATCGAACATGAATTCCAACGAGGTGATCGCCAACCGCGCGATTGAAATTATGGGCGGCGTCATCGGCTCCAAAGACCCGGTGCACCCAAATGACCACTGCAACATGGGCCAGTCCTCAAACGATACGTTTCCCACCGCGATGCATATTTCGGCTGCAATGATGGCTCATGATGTGCTGCTGCCTGGGCTGGAAAAACTGCACGCCGGTTTGCAGGCCAAGGTTGAGGCGTTTGACGGTATCATCAAGATTGGCCGCACCCATACGCAGGATGCCACGCCTTTGACACTGTCACAGGAGTTTTCAGGATACACGCATCAGGTGGCCATGGGGATCCGGCGCGTAAAAGATGGCCTTGGCCGAATTTATGAGCTGGCACAGGGCGGCACCGCCGTAGGCACCGGACTGAACACCACCAAAGGCTGGGATGTGATGGTTGCCAAAAACATGGCCGAGATCACAGGGCTGCCATTTGTGACCGCCCCCAATAAATTTGAGGCGCTGGCGGCGCATGACGCGATGGTCGAAATCTCGGGCGCGTTGAAAACGGTGGCGGCATCATTGTTCAAGATCGCCAATGATATTCGCCTGCTTGGATCCGGGCCGCGTTGTGGCTTGGGGGAATTGATCTTGCCCGAAAACGAGCCGGGGTCCTCGATCATGCCAGGCAAGGTAAACCCAACCCAATGCGAGGCGCTGACCCAAGTCTGTGCACATGTGATGGGCAATGATGCAGCAGTTGGCTTTGCCGGGTCTCAGGGGCATTTTGAATTGAATGTTTATAAGCCAATGATGTCTTATAACGTATTGCAATCTATGCAACTTTTGGGGGATTCTGCCTCGGCCTTTACTGATAATCTGGTGGATGGGTTGCAGGCTGATGAAGTGCGGATCGACAAGTTGATGCGCGAAAGCCTGATGTTGGTGACGGCACTGGCGCCCGAAATTGGGTATGACAACGCCACCAAGGTTGCCAAGACCGCCCACAAAAACGGCACTACCTTGAAGGAAGAAGCGATTGCGTTGAGATTTGTGGATGCAGAGACCTTTGATCGTGTCGTGCGTCCTGAAAATATGATTGGGCCCAAGTGATGGCCAAGCCGGTCAATCTGAACCGGTTTCGCAAAGTCAAAGAGCGGGCCGCCAAAAAGGCCCGCGCTGATGAAAACGCCGTGAGCTTTGGGCGCACGAAACTGGAAAAATCGGTTGCGACGGCAAGGCTGGACAAGCAGAGCAGCGTTTTGGATCAACACAAGCGCGAGCCATGACGGGACGGCCCGTCAAACATTCTCTGACGTTGCGGGGGCACCGAACAAGTGTGTCTCTGGAGGCAGAGTTTTGGCAGGCCTTTCGGGATATAGCTGTAAAGAAAGACATACCGGTCAATGCCTTGGCTGCTGAAGTTGATGCGACGCGCGGCGTTGAGCGCGGGTTGGCATCCGCGATACGAGTCTATGTTTTGGAGCATTTTACCAAACCTTAACCAAGTATTGGACAGAATGGTGACATGTCCCATTTGCCTGCACACTTACAACCCGATAGATGGCTGATTCAATTGTTCAGCTCCAAAGCCGCCGCGACAGGCGGCGTCGTTCGACGACAATTTAGTGACATTGAAACTGTGGTTGGTTGGGACAGATTTGAACATGAAATCCGCCGTCGAGGGTATCATTGTTTTGCAAATGCCGGTCAGGTGATTGTCATATGCAACCAAGACCCTGTTCATGTGGTTTGCTGACCCAAATTTCTTAAAGAAATTTGCCAAGAAAATCTGAATTCTCTTGCTCGTTATTTCATTGTCGAGGGGTGATTTTCAGCCAAATCCCATCCTTACCGCGAACCGTTAAATGCGCCACAGGCATGGCCTCACGCCCTTCGACCGGCTCAAAGCGAAACCTGCGCACTAGCATGGCCAACAACAATGGCCCTTCGATCATTGCAAAACCTGCGCCTGTACACACCCGCTGGCCCGCAGAAAACGGCATATAGGCGTTGCGCATACAAGCGCGGCCATTCTCGGTTCCGAACCGCGATGGGTCAAACCCATCAGGATTATCCCACAGCCGTTCATGGCGATGCAGATGCCAGGGGCTGAGCACGATCTGGCTTCCTTTGGGCACGCGGCGTTTGCGAAACTCTTCGGGGCATGCGGCCTCGCGGACCATCATCGGGACAGGCGGATAAAGCCGTAGCGTTTCCCGAAACACATCACGGGTGATTGGCAATTTGGACATAGTCTTGAATTCGGGTGTTTCGCCAAGGGCGGCGGCTTCTTCGGCCACGCGATCTTGCCACTCAGGATAGAGCGCCAATAGATAGAACGCCCAGGCCAGGGCCGAGGCACTGGTTTCATGCCCGGCCAAAAAGAAGATGGCGACCTGGTCAACCATCTCTTCGGTGGTAAACCTCTCTGAGGTCTCAGGATCGGCAGTGGTCATGATCTTGGTGGCCAGATCATCCGGCGCGGTGTTGGCCTTTATCTCGGCCATGCGCTCGCGGGTCAGCTGAGTGATTAACTCTCGAATGACCGCGGCGGTGCGTTTGGTCTCAGACCTATGAAAGCGTGGCATCCACCGTGGCAAAGGCAACAACGCGCCAAGGTTCAACACTGGCTGGGTGCGTTGATGTTCACGAAATTCCTCAAACACTCTGGTGGCGACCTCGTGCTGGATAGGAATTGAGAAAAGCGTGCGAAAAATCACATCGGCAGCGGCGTGGCTGGTTTCGGGCTCAATATCCAGCGGCGTGCCATCCGCAAGGTCAGACATACGCCGCACAGCGCCCTGCCCGGCCTGCACCATGGCGGGAAATACATCGCGCAGCCGCCCGCCCTCAAACGCCGGGTCAATGATGCGGCGCTGGCGTTTCCACACGTCACCATTGGTCACAAAAACCGAATTGCCCAACAAAGGTTTCAGCCCTTCGCGCACCCTGTCAGATTTGGGAAAATCATCGGGGCGTTGTTTTAACACCAGATCCACCAATTCAGGTTGGTTGCACATGAACGAGCGAAAAAACGGCGTGCGGAACTCGGCCATCCAGGCACGGTAAAGGCGCGCAGGTTGCGCCGACAGAATGTCCTGACGAAACAACTTCAGATACCGAAGGAAAGAGGCGCGCCCTTCCCGAGCCGGGGGTTTGGGGGGCATTGTCATGTGCGCATCCCAGTGAACTTGTTTACCGGGGTTTCGATCCGGCTGGGGGATGGGGGGCGTTCTGCATAACGATCCCCCAATGTGATTGGCCCGGCGGTGATCTGGAAATAGTCGTAATCACCGGGTTGATCAAAGGCGCAGAGATACTGGAAGTGCAATCGAAAGAAGCGCCATCGCAAGGCCTTCCACCGTGCGGGGCTGAGGGTTTGGGTGAACGCCGCTGACATCACAAGTGGCCAGCGTTTGCCCGTTGGTGCAACACCGGATACCGCCACCGGATCACAAAGCGCAAAAGCACAGCCATCGCCGGGGGCGGTGACGTCGATCCAGCTCAGCTCGCCGCGTTGGGACAAATAGTGCAGATCCCCCCGCAGCCGATCTGCATGGCGCAGGAAAGACACCATTGGCACCACTTGGCCCAAGGTCAGGAAAGAGAGCACGGGGCCGTTTTCAGGCACGCGCCCCTGTCGGATCAGATCAGCCAGGATCGACACCCCCAGATGGGCACCCGAAGAATGTCCAACCACCAAAACCTCATCACTGGACTGGGTGAGGGCTTGGGCAATTTCATCGGTAAACTCAGCCATCCTCGCCTCAAGCTCAGGCGAGTTGGCCCCTTTGGAGGCCGCCGAATAGGCGTAGTCATGCATCAGATAATAGGCAAACAGCTTGTTGTCCTTGGCCTTGAACCAGCGCAGCAACGCATAGCCTGCCAATGCCCCGAAGGGCATAAGTACATACAGGTAATAGGGAAACCACGGTGCGAACCATTGTTCGGGCTTATGAAATACAACGTCATACAGCCAGGTAAGCCCCCAATACACCAGAACCGACAGCACGATGGCCAACAACAATTGCACCAGCAAAAACCCAACAGGATAAAGGGCCGCAATCACTGGCCCCTTGCGCAGGCGCATCAGACGGAACAAAGCCCCTGAGGCGATATAGGTCCAGGCGGTGCGGATCAGTTGCACATAGGTGGCAAAAATCCCCTGTTCCATGCTGTCGCGGACAATGTCGGACCAGACCAGAACTTCAAAATCTGCGGTTACATCCGTGCCGTCAATATGGCCATCGACATGCCAGCCATAGCGCGAACCGCCTTTGCCGGGTGACAGCGCAAGGTCATAGCCCGACACCTCCGATTGCGCGCGCCCTTCCTTGCGATAAAGCTCGCGGTAGCGGCGCGGATGAATCGGGTCATAACCGGGTATATAAAACACCCGGCGATTGGTCACTGTTTTGGCGGTGTTGGGAGTCATACCTCACCTCGTCTTGGGGTCAGGTTAACGCAGGAACCGGGCAAGAGTAAGCCTGAACCAAGGAGAGTTTAGCCCAAAGTGGCCAGAGCCGGGAACAGCTCGAGCAGCCAGAACGAAAAGGCCGAGAAGCCACCCGTCAGCATCAAAAGGCCGATGGTCCACAACAATAGCCCCATCACGCGCTCTATCTGCTGCATATGGCGCTTCATCCATGCCATCAGCCCTCCCAGCCGGGGCAGGAAGGCCGCCACCAGCAAAAACGGGATGCCAAGGCCAAGGGCATAGACCGCCAGCAATAATGTGCCGCGTGTCACCGATGCCTCAGCCGCTGCCAAAGACAGGATTGCGCCCAGTTGCGGGCCGATACAGGGCGTCCAGCCAAAGGCAAATGCCAACCCCAGCACATAAGCGCCAAAGGCCGACCCGCCCCTGTCGCCGGCATCCATGCGCGCCTCACGGTCCAGAAACCCGATGCGATAAATGCCAATGAAATGCGCGCCAAAGATCATGACAATCACGCCGGCAATGGTGTTGAACCAGTCCTGATATTGCAAAAACATCAGACCTGCCGCCGACGCGGCAAAGCCCAACAATAAGAACACCGTAGACAGGCCCATAACAAAAAACAGCGCCGGGATCATGATGCGGGATTTGCGGGTTGAATCCTCGGCCATTTCGGACATGGAAACGCCGCTCATATACGCCAGATAAGGCGGCACGATAGGCAACACACAGGGGCTGAGAAATGAGATCACCCCAGCGGCCAGCGCCACAAACATGGCCGGCAACAGGGCTGCGTCGATGATTTCGATTCCAAACATATGTTTCACATAGTCGCTTCATCGCCCCGCGTCACGGGGGCAAGCGCTCACATCCTCGTGGACAAGGTGAAATATCGGATTTATCTGAGGGATATGGATGTATCTGACACAATTGACGCGCGCGGAATGCTGTGCCCCCTGCCCGTTCTAAAGCTTCGCAAAAGACTGGTTCCCGTGGCCGTTGGAGATGTTGTCGCCTTACTGGCGGATGATCCGGCGGCCATTGTTGATGTACCACATTTCTGCGCTGAGACCGGGCATGAGCTGATTTCGGTGTCTGAAATGGACGCACATCAAGAATACCGGGTTCGAAAATCCGGCTAGCACAAATTCATCATTTCGGGATCACAAAGAAAAACCGCGCCTGAGTGAGGCGCGGTTTTTTTGGGTTTAGCGTCCGATGGCCCACCAGCCTCGGCGTTTGGGCTTGTCCGGCGCGGCGGGTGGTTCCTCTGCCGCTTTTTCTGGCGCAGGAGCTGGCGCAGGGGTCGGCTCAGGAGCTGGCTCGGGGGCCGGTTGCGCCGGTGCAGGTTCTGGCGTCACGACCACAGCTTCAGCCACCACTTCTGTTGGGGCTTCAACCTCTGCCGCTACAGGCTCGGCCTTTTTGCGGCGGGTGCGGGGTGCGCGCTTTTTGGGCTTTGGCTTTTCGGCCTCAGCTTCGGGGGCACCTTCCGCCTCGGCTTCGGGGGCTGCTGCTTGGGGTGTTGCTTCGGCGGCACCCTCAGCAGGTGCCGCTTCGGCGTCAGCCGCGGCCTTTTTGGCCGCAGGTTTGCGCCGTGTCCGGGTGCGCTTTGGTTTGGGCGCCTCTTCCTGAACAGGGGCTTCCCCCTCAGCACGTCCTTCGCCAGCAGCTTCGGCGTTTACCTCTGCGGCGGCGTCTGAGGCCCCATCAGCTTCAGCGCTAACAGGTTCAGCATTTGCAGCCTGCTCTTCTTTCGCCCCGTCTTCAGGGTTGGCGCTTGAATCTTCCGTGGCATCCCCAGCATTCTCACGCTGCGATTTGGGCTTGCGACGCCGACGGCGACGGCGTTTCTTGGGCCGGTCTTCGTCCTCAGATACCGCTTCGGCCTCGGGCACATTGTCCGAGCTTTGGGCGTCGTCTTCGTCGACTTCATCCATCAATGAGCTGTCCACAGACACAACCGGCGCGGCCACTTCTACCACAACCCGTGTGGCTGTCTTGAATTTCTCCATCGAAAAATCAGGGCTGACCAGTGTCGGATCACCTTCAATGCGCACGCTTAGACCATAGCGCGCTTCGATCTGGGCCACATGCTCGCGCTTTTGGTTCATCAGATAGTTAGCGATGCCCACGGGGCATTTGATCAGAACTTCGCGCGAGCGGCGGCGCACGCCCTCTTCTTCGATCTGGCGCAGGATCGACAGTGCCAGATTGTCATCCGAGCGGATCAACCCCGTGCCATGACACACAGCACAGGGCTGTGTTGTCGCCTCGATCATGCCGGGGCGCAGACGTTGACGTGACATTTCCATCAGGCCAAAGCCACTGATGCGGCCGACCTGAATACGCGCACGATCGGTTTTCAGCTTGTCCTTCATGCGCTTTTCGACGGCGGCATTGTTCTTGCGCTCGTCCATGTCGATAAAGTCGATCACGATCAGGCCCGCAAGATCGCGAAGTCGCAACTGGCGCGCCACTTCTTCGGCGGCTTCCAGGTTGGTTTTGGTTGCCGTGTCCTCAATCGAGCCTTCTTTGGTGGCCCGGCCAGAGTTCACGTCAATCGCCACCAATGCCTCGGTCACGCCGATCACAATGTAGCCGCCGGATTTCAATTGCACGGTTGGGT
The DNA here is from genome assembly GCA_029212365.1 of Roseovarius sp. Lineage (GTDB taxonomy): Bacteria > Pseudomonadota > Alphaproteobacteria > Rhodobacterales > Rhodobacteraceae > Roseovarius. The sequence continues at coordinate 18,657 of JARGOC010000033.1, read as the reverse complement.
TGAACATCGCTGACAGGTAGCTTTCGACCTGAAAGCGGGCAAACAGCGGCATCGTTTCTGAGTAGTTCTTCACGTTTTTGGCGTGCGACGGCATGATCATCTTCATGAAATCTTTGGCGATGCGATACCCGCGTTCGCCTTCGACCAGAACCTCGTCAATTTCGCGGTTATAGAGATCGCGGATCGACCGTTTGATCAGGTCGCCTTCTTCATAAATCTTCGCAGGGGCGATGGATTTGAGAGTCAGCTCGCGGATTTGCTCCCACAGGCGTTGCAGGTATTCATAATCGCGCTTGATCTCAGATTTGGTGCGTTTAGCGCCAGCTGTGCGAATGATCAGCCCTGCCCCTTGTGGCACGTCGATTTCGTTAGCGATTTCCTTGAGCTTCTTGCGGTCGGGGGCGTTGGTGATCTTGCGGGAAATGCCGCCGCCACGCGCAGTGTTGGGCATCAAAACGCAATAGCGTCCCGCCAGTGACAGATAGGTTGTGAGGGCAGCACCCTTGTTGCCGCGCTCTTCTTTGACGACCTGGATCAACAGGATCTGGCGAACCTTGACCACTTCCTGAATTTTATAGCGGCGTGGACGTGGTTTGCGCACTGGGCGGATGTCTTCGGCATCGTCTTCGTCAGCGACGGATTCGATGGTTTCATCCTTTTTGGTGGCGTCAGACTGGCGGGTATTGCCGTCTTCGTCGTCATCCCCAGTATCCTCTTGCGGGATCTCTGCTGTGTCCTCGCTGCTGGCATCCTCTTCGGCCTTGGCGCCAGGAGCATCCTCAGAAACGACTTCGTCAACAGGCTCTTCCACCGGAGTTTCCGCAACGGTCTCCATCGGGGACAGCCCTTCGCTATCACCTTTTGAGGCCCCATCTTCGACGTCATTATCCAGGTCAATGGTTTCCATACCAGTGACCTGATCCTCGGACGGCTCGGTTGAGGTAACAGCATCATCTGACTTGGTTTTTTCGGCTCTGGATTTGCCGCGTGACCGGGACCGGCGCCCGCGTTTGGGCTTGTTTTCCTCTTCTTCGTCGCGGCGTTTTTGATCCTCGGCGTAGGCGCGCTCTTCTTCCATCAGCGCTTCGCGGTCAGCGAGCGGTATCTGATAGTAATCCGGGTGGATTTCCGAGAACGCAAGGAAGCCGTGGCGATTGCCACCATAGTCAACAAACGCCGCCTGAAGCGACGGTTCGACCCGTGTTACCTTTGCGAGGTAAATATTTCCGGCGAGTTGCCGTTTGTTTTCGGATTCAAAGTCAAATTCCTCAACTTTGTTTCCGTCCACCACCACAACGCGAGTTTCCTCGGCGTGGGTGGCATCGATAAGCATTTTCTTGGCCATGTTTTCCGTCTGCACCCAACAATCGCACTGCCCGGCCGGGCGGACCCGGTTGCGCAGTGAATTGTGGTGGGTGTTCATTAATGGCGATGGCGCACGCGTTCAAAGACCCGCTCGCGGCGGTCCTTGTTCTCAGATATGTCTGCGTCGCGCATTGCATCGCGGTTCTTATTCTCCAGCACCGCAGCACGGTGCCAATGCGAAACCTGCGCCCACTCATGCTTTCACGCCTGGGCTCAGGTATGTATGTGGTCCCTTTTGAGGACCCAATCGGCCTGTTCAGATGTGGGGACGTGGTCCGTTTGTCTAAAACAGCGAAACTCTCAGGGCGCACATTTGGCGTATAGCCAAGGCCCTTCGTTCACCTTAATGGCGGAAGCAGGCAAATGACAATGGCAAATCGGGTTAATGCGCGGTGGCTTTGCTGTGCGGATATAACAATTGCTACCGTCGAAGCGCGCGGGCGCAGTCGTATTGTTCTGGCGTTCTCTCGCCTGAGCCACAAAACCAATCCTGTCGATCACGATTCTCGTCATAGTTGCGCCAACTGCCTGTCACCGTGTTCTCTGGGAACAGGGGCGCTTTATAGGCCGTACGTGCGTTGTAGAACGTCAAATAGTCAGGCGTAATTTGGCCTAAGTCCAGATGGTTGTTCAAAATTGGGGCGGCCAAAGTTTCAAGAACAAGGTAATCTCCCAGAGCAAAACTCGTGGGCATGAGGTGCAATGCGTTTTCGATCAAACCTGTACGGGACAGGTAATAGGGGCTTTGATCAATGATCACATAGTCAAAAAACGGTCTGGCCTCTCCTTCGGGGGGCTCTTTAATCATGAAACTATTGTGGCCGTCAGGATCAAGGACCATCTGACTCAGTGGCACCTTGCTCAGATCAATCGCCGTATTCAGGTTGATTTGCCCGAGATGCTCAGGCGCAATCACCCACATAGGCGCCCTTCCCCGCAGATGCATCATTGCTTCGCAAATCAGGTAATTACAGCGGTCCGTCGTGCTAAGATACAGCAGGGTTTTGCGGCGCAAATCTGGGGCCGGCTTGGAAATTTGGGCCTTGGCGATGCGTGTGTTTTGCCAAGACATCAGCGCGGTGTCGATCATTGGCAGCACGACGATGATCGTCAGGCCGATCCCCGCCACAGCCAGTAATGCACGCTTTTTCTTTAGCACCGCGAGCGTGACCAACGTGATGAAGAATGTCAGATAAGCAATTGCTGTGACTGCAAAAAGAGTAAGGGCCTCGCCCAAATCATTGTTAAAGGACTCGGCGTTGGCGGCAGTGCTTAGCAGTGGCATTGCCAAAAGGGCCACACCCGATGTTATCCAGAATTTATGCATGCTGCCCTCATAAGTTTGACCAGATCATCCACGGCTTGCGTCCGGGCGCAAGCCATTCTGTTAAACTGTGTGCATATTTCGCAACTCGTTTTTACCGCCAGGGTTGTTAACTGTGGCGCAATCTCGGGTCAATATTGCTGATCGTGGATCGCAAAGCAGTGAATATGCCTGCCCTTCCCGCAACATCGCCGCAGCGGGTTTTGCCCTCCAAGTACACTGGCACTGCCCTGGTCATTCGTGGCGTTCTATCGTTCCAGACGATACGCTGGCGGTCCAGTCAGAGGAACCCAGCTGTGTTATTTACCCAAGGTAATCCGAGCGTTGCAGGCCGTATTTGGCCATTTTTTCATTCAACGTCCGGCGGGGCAGGCATAATTCTTCCATCACCGCCGCGATTGAGCCTTTATGGCGGCGCATGGTGTTGTCGATCAACATACGTTCAAAGGCTTCGACGTATTCCTTGAGGGGTTTGCCTTCGGTGGTCATCACCGGCTGCATGTCCTGATGATCAGACATCAAAAGCGATGCAATGGTGCCGCTGCCGCGCCTTTCCTGCAATACGGCGCGTTCGGCCACGTTATATAGTTGGCGCACATTGCCGGGCCACGGGGCCTGCAACAATTGCGCCGCTTCCTGGGCCGTCACCTGTGGCGGCTCGCAGCCATAATCGTCTGAGAACTCCTCGCCAAAGCGCGTGAACAGCGTCAGGATATCCTCACCGCGCTGGCGCAAGGGCGGCACGGTTATACGCAGGCTGGCCAAACGATAAAACAGATCTGAACGCAGCGCATCTTCGCAGGTGCGATCTTGCTCCTGCATGTTGCAAATCGCCACGATACGGGTTTCGGGCGGGGTGCCATCATCATTGATATGATTCAGCAAGCGCCCCTGTGCTGTCTCGGACAGGGCCTCGATGTCTTCGAGCACCAAAGTACCGCCACGGGCCTCTTCTACGGCGGGCAATTGGCTGTCTTCGGGATTCATTGGACCAAACAGACGCTTGATCAGGGCGTCTTCGTCAAATCCGGCACAGGAAACCAGCACAAATTTCTTGCCCGCGCGCGAGCCGACGGCATGCAGCGCATGGGCCACCAGAGTTTTGCCGGTGCCGGTTTCGCCTTCGATCAACACATGACCATCGGCCTGACCGAGATCCAGAATGTCTTCTTTCAAGCGTTCCATCGCCGGGCTGGACCCGATGAGCTTTTTCATCAGCTGCCCGCCCTCAGACAGTTCGCGCCGCAATGCGCGGCTATCCAGCGTCATGCGCCGCGCCAAAGTAGCTTTTTTCGCCAGCTCGTTCATCCGGTCCGGGTTGAAAGGCTTTTCCAGAAAATCATAGGCGCCGACGCGCATGGCCTCGACCGCCATGGGAACATCGCCATGCCCCGTGATCATGATCACCGGAAGGCTGCTGTCACTGCCCATCAGCTTTTTCAGGAACTGCATCCCGTCCATGCCGGGCATCTTGATGTCGGTGACCACAATGCCCGGATACTCAGGCCCCAGCACTTTCAGCGCATCTTCGGCACTGGGAAAGGCTTCGGTGTCGTACCCCGACAGGGCCAACCATTGGCTGATTGACTGGCGCATGTCCTTTTCATCATCAACGATGGCTATTTTCATGGCGCTTGGCATGATGTGATCCCTATTCTGCTGCTCGGCTTTCTACGGGTAATATGGGCAGCTGCATTTCAAATACAGCCCCTCCACCCACCGCATTTCGTGCGGTCAGGCGTCCTCCCAAGTCGTTGACTATCCCTGAGGAAATCGCAAGCCCCAGCCCAACCCCATCACCGGGTTGCTTGGTGGTGTAAAACGGCTCGAACAGGGCATCGAGGTCTTCGATCCCCTGCCCGTTATCACGCACTGACAATACGGCGGTTTCACCTGCGGCCAACAGAATTTCGATGGCCGCATCCGGCACGTTGCGAGTGGCATCCAAGGCGTTGCGCAGCAGGTTGATCATCACCTGTTCCACGCGCACCCGATCGCCCATCACCAGAACCGGCTGACTGGGGATGCCACGGCTGATATCGACCTTACGTTCGCGCAGTTGTGGCTCCATCATTGCCAGCGCCGAGGAGAGCGCTTCGCCCATATTTACAGGCTGAAACTCGTTCCCGGATTGGCGCGCATAGGATTTCAACTGCTTGGTAATGGCCCCCATCCGCTCGATCAGATCATCAATGCGCTGGAATGATCCCACGGCCTCGTCGGGGCGGTTGCGCTTGAGCAAAAGCCGCGCACCGGCCAGATAGGTTTTCATCGCGGCCAGGGGCTGGTTCAACTCATGGCTGACAGCGGCTGACATCTCGCCCAGGGCTGCCAGTTTTGATGATTGCGCAAGGGTTTGTTCTGCCACGGCGAGGTTCTCTTGCACCCTTTGGCGCTCGGCGATTTCCCGCTGGAGGCGCGCGTTCAATGCGCGAAGCTCTGCCGACTCGCGTTGGAACGCGGCCATGCGAAACGCGGTTTTGCGGCTGAGATAATAGAATGCCACGGCCAGCAGAATCGCAAACACCATGATTTCCAGCGCCAGCACCCCGTTTACCTTTTCGCGCACGCTTGTGTAGGTGGTGAAACTGGCGATACGCCAGCCCCGAAACGCCACGCGCCCTTCGACACGCATCACCGCCTCGCCCTCCAGATAGGCGTCGGCGGGCACCATGGTCCAATCAGATGTGGCCTGAATCGCGCGTTGTATGGCCCCGGCAACGGGCTGGCGGGTCAGGGCATCCTTTTCCTTAAGCCCCCGCCAACGCGGCTCTGTCGACAGGATAATCTGGCCTTCACTGTCGGTCACCAAAACCGCATCGGAAATACCCGCCCAGGCGCGTTCATATTTCTTCAGGTCAATCTCAACAACAATGACGCCTGCAAGCTGATTCTGGCTTTCGACGCGGCGCGAATAAAAGAACCGAAAATTGCTTGTTTCGTCCGGTAACACCTTGAAAATAGTGTCTGCCGATCGGATGGCGTCGACAAAATATGGTGTCTGCCGGTGGTTTTGCCCCAGCAATGTGCGCTCGGTCGAGGCCACAGCGCGCCCATCACTGTCCAGCAATGTCAGCGTTTTGGCACCAATTTCATCCAGGAAGGAAATCAACCGAGCGGTGGATTGCGCGTAATCTTCCGAATTCAATGCCGTAATCAGCGCAGGGTCACGCGCCAAAAGCTGCGGCACAATGGCATTTTGACGCAATTCAGACAGCAGATTGCCGCCGTATAGCACCAGCCGCAGTTCGGCCCGGTTACGGGTGTTTTCAGTAAACCGATCCGTCAGCAGCCGGTTGGTGATAAACACCACCGAAACCGCCAGCAGAACCAGCAACACCAGCGCCATCCGCGCGCGCCAACCAGTGGTGCGCATCCGTTTGACGGGGGTGGGTATGGGCAGTTTCGTCATTAGGGCAGGTTAAGCCGCTGAGCGGCCAGCCTCAAGCTCTCACGCATGCACCAGATTTTGCACAAGGCTGTCAAACATTGCCGCGCCATCTGTACCGCCATGGGCCGGCTCTGTCATGCGTTCGGGATGTGGCATCAGCCCCAGCACGCGACGGTTATGTGACAGCACGCCGGCAATATCATCCATCGAGCCGTTGGGATTGTCCGTATAGGTGAATGCCACCCGATCCTCGGCCTTGAGCGCAGCCAGGGTGTCCGCATCCACGTGGTAATTGCCATCGTGATGCGCAATCGGCACCGTAATTTCGCCCCCCGCATTATAGCGCGCAGTGAAAACACTGTTGGAGGTTTCAACCTTCAGGCCAATCGCCTTGCAGATATATTTCAGCCCCGCATTGCGCAGCAAGACGCCAGGCAGCAGGCCAGTTTCGGTGAGCACCTGAAAGCCGTTGCAAACCCCCAGAACATAGCCGCCACGATTCGCATGTGCGACAACCGAGCGACAGATCGGCGAGTTCGCCGCGATCGCGCCGCAGCGCAGATAATCGCCAAAGGAAAATCCGCCGGGGATGCAGATAACGTCGACACCTGTGGGCAGCTCAGTGTCCTTGTGCCAGACCATTGACACTTTGGCCCCAGCCCGTTCCAGCGCCACTTGCAGATCTCGGTCGCAATTTGATCCGGGAAAAACGATGACAGCGGCGTGCATCAACTCAGCTCCACCGAATAGCTCTCGATCACAGTGTTCGCGAGCAGCTTTTCGCACATTTTGGCCACTTCGGCCTGGACTTTGGCAGCATCGGTTTCGCTCAGCTCCAGATCAATCACCTTGCCCTGACGCACCCCTTCAACACCGCCAAAACCCAATTGGTCCAATGCGTGGCGCACCGCCTCGCCTTGTGGGTCCAAAACTCCGTTTTTCAACATAACGTGTACGCGTGCCTTCATGGCGCTCACTCCTGCTTAGTTAATCAGCGTTGGCCGTGTCATCGGCGTGGCATTCTTTGGCATCACACCCAGACGGGTGGCGACCTCGGTATAGGCGTCTGTCAGGCTGCCCAGATCACGGCGGAAGACATCTTTGTCCAGTTTTTCACCGGTTTCGATGTCCCACAGGCGGCAACTGTCGGGGCTGATCTCATCGGCCACGATCAGACGCATGAAATCGCCATCGTACACCCGGCCGATCTCAATTTTGAAATCAACCAGACGGATGCCAACGCCGTACATGATGCCGGACAGAAAATCATTCACCCGCAAAGCAAGGCTGAGGATATCATCCATATCCTGCTGACTGGCCCAGCCAAAGGCCGCGATATGTTCTTCAGAGACCAAAGGATCACCCAAAGCATCGTCTTTCAGGCAGTATTCCACGATGGGGCGCGGCAATTGTGTGCCCTCGTCAATGCCAAGGCGTTTGGCGATGGATCCGGCGGCAAAGTTGCGTACGATCACTTCCAGGGGTACAATTTCTACCTGGCGCACCAGCTGTTCGCGCATGTTCAGCCGCTTTATGAAATGTGTTGGCACGCCGATCGTATTGAGCCCGGTCATGAAATATTCGGACAGAATGTTGTTCAACACACCTTTGCCCTCAATCACGGCTTTCTTTTCGGCGTTGAATGCGGTGGCATCATCCTTGAAATACTGCACAATCGTGCCCGGCTCCGGGCCTTCATACAGGGTTTTCGCTTTGCCTTCGTAAATCTTCTTGCGTCGCGCCAAGGGTGCACTCCGATCCTGTGTCAGGGACAATCCCCGCATCGTTATCGCCCTCATAGTCTATGGGCAGGATTGCCGCAAGATGGCGTATCACCCTTGCGCGCAAAGGTCTTAGGTTGCATATCAGAGGGGAAATGTAACGCAGACCAGAAGGATGGCCCAATGAGCACCTTTGACGACCGCGAAAGCGCCTTTGAAAACAAATACGCCCATGACGAAGAAATGCAGTTCAAGGCGCAGGCCCGGTGCAACAAAATGTTAGGGCTTTGGGCCGCCGAGCTGATGGGCAAATCCGGCGATGAGGCTGCCGAATATGCCAAAGAGGTGATCCGCGCTGATTTTGAAGAGGCCGGCACCGAGGACGTGGTGCGCAAAGTGGCCGGTGATCTTGGGGATATTGCCGATGCGGCCACGATCCGCTCAAAAATGGCTGAACTGATCATTGTCGCCAAAGAGCAGGTCATGTCTGAGGTCGACTAAGGCACTGGCATTTCCTCAGTTATATCCAGTATTTACGAAAGCGCGGCGCTCAGGTGCCGCGCTTTTTGATGAGATGAACCGCTTACCTTGCCAGAGCAGGAATCGATGAAGCCTACCTGCAAAACTGCACCCATATTCGCCCCATACTCAGCGGCCATCGCAGGGGCGCAGCACTTGAGCATGAGCCTGTTGATAATGGCAGTCATAGACGCAATCGGATTGCGCTGGTTTTTGGTCTTGGCGGTATGGCGCTGGCCATCTGGCATCCAGCAATGCCACGACTTCATGATCATCATGAGGAAAAAGAATTTGCGCGTCTGGGCCAAACATGAAAGACCCCGCTCAAACGTAGTTTGAGGGCTTTTTATGACCAATGCGCTTTCCACGATGCTCGCCTCCCGTGACTGGATACTGGCCGATGGGGCCACGGGCACCAATCTGTTCAACATGGGGCTGTCGTCAGGCGATGCCCCCGAGATGTGGAATGACGAGCACCCCGACCGAATTAAAAAGCTTTATTCTCTGGCGGTTGAGGCCGGATCTGACCTGTTCCTGACCAATTCCTTTGGGGGCAATGCCGCCCGGCTAAAGCTGCACGGTGCCCAAAAACGCGCACGCGAACTGAGCCGTATCGCAGCCGAAATTGGCCGTGATGTGGCCGATGCCAAGGACCGCCCTGTTGTTGTGGCTGGGTCGGTTGGACCCACCGGTGAGATCATGGCGCCCATGGGGGAACTCACGCATGAGCTGGCTGTTGAGATTTTTCACGAGCAAGCCGAAGGCCTGAAAGAAGGTGGCGCAGATGTACTGTGGCTTGAAACCATTTCAGCCCCCGAAGAATATATCGCCGCGGCTGAGGCCTTTAAACTGGCGGATATGCCATGGTGCGGCACGATGAGCTTTGACACCGCCGGGCGCACAATGATGGGCGTCACCTCGGCAGATATGACAACCATGGTGGAAAAACTGGACAACAAGCCGCTCGCCTTTGGTGCCAATTGCGGCGTCGGAGCGTCGGATCTGATGCGCACGGTTCTGGGTTTTGTCGCGCAGGGCGGGGAACGCCCGGTGATTGCCAAAGGTAACGCTGGTATCCCGAAATATGTGGATGGCCACATTCATTACGATGGAACGCCTGACCTGATGGCTGATTACGCCTGTCTGGCCCGCGATGCCGGCGCGCATATCATCGGCGGTTGTTGTGGCACCATGCCCGAACATCTGGCCAAAATGCGCGAGGCTTTGGAAACCCGCCCTCGCGGTGATCGCCCGAGCCTTGAGCAAATCGCCGAGAAACTGGGCGCGTTTTCATCCGCTGTGGACGGTACTGAAGAAGGCACAGTGGATCAAAAACGAAAAACGCGCCGGCGGCGTTGATCAAGAAAGACGCTCAGATCTGCACAGGGTAAGTTACACAACATCACCCCGTAACATCCTGTAAAGACAAGTTAAGCGCCAGTTGGTCGCCGCTCCGGGGTGGAGGGCGAAACAGATCACTTCGCAATGCAGGCTGGTGCGTATCCAACCCCAGGCGTTTCGCCGCCACATCAAACCGATGGGCGATCATCTGCGCATATGGGCCCGAGCCACGCATACGTTTCCCCCACTCGGCGTCATAATCCTTGCCGCCATGCATCTCGCGCACAAGTTTCATCACTTTTTTGGCGCGATCCGGGTAATGCTGGCGCAGCCACTCCTGAAACAGGCCCGAGACTTCACGCGGCAATCGCAGCATGATCCAGCTGGCCGCTTTCGCCCCCGCCTCAGCACCGGCCTTTAGCAACGCCTCCAGGTCGTGATCGCTCAACCCGGGCACAACCGGCGAGGTCATGATCCGCACCGGCACACCGGCCTCACTTAAGGCGCGAATCACCGCAATTCGCCGTTTTGGCAAGGGCACCCGCGGTTCCAGCTTGCGCGACAGATCTGCGTCCAGCGTGGTGATTGAAATACCAACGCGTACCAATCCCTGTGCGGCCATCGGCTCCAGTATATCCAAATCACGCTCGACCAACGTGCCTTTGGTGACAATCGCCACCGGATGTTGATAGGCTTGTAATACCTTCAAGCAATCTCGCATGATTCCGTATTGTTTTTCAATCGGTTGATACGGATCTGTATTTGTGCCAATGGCCATGGGGGCTACGCGATAGCCGCGCGCGCGCAACTCTGCGTCCAACCTTTCGGCGGCATTGGGGCGGGCAATCAGCCGGGTTTCAAAATCCAGCCCCGGTGACAGCCCCAAATAGGCGTGTGTCGGGCGCGCAAAGCAATAGATGCACCCGTGTTCGCACCCCCTGTAAGGGTTGATCGAGCGATCAAACGGCAAATCGGGTGAGCGGTTATACGAGATTATCCGACGGGCGCGCTCTTGGGTGACTTCAGTGCAAAGTGGGCGTTGTTCAACTTCTGTATCCCAACCATCCTCCTGATAGCTGTGGCTCAATTTATCAAATCGCGCGCCTGCATTGCTTACAGCGCCACGGGCCGCAATGCGCAAAGCCGGATCAATAGAGGCATCAGTCATCCGGCACCATAAGAACATAAAGGGAACACATGCAATAAGTTCATCATGACATTGAAAAACTTTCGCTGAAATATTTACCTAATCCGCAGTATAAGTCGGTTCAAGCGCTGGCAATGTCGCAATCCAGACAGTCGACTTGCGACAAATTGAACAAAGCTGGCGAAAGATTAACCGCGCAACGCGCGACGTTTGAGGAACACACATGTCTGACGAAGAAGACGATATCATCCTGTCGGAACTGGACGACGACGAACTTGTTCAACAGATGTTTGATGACCTCTATGATGGCCTCAAAGAGGAAATCGAAGAAGGTGTTAACATTCTGCTTGGGCGCAATTGGGCACCCTATGATGTGCTGACAAAGTCGCTTGTTGGCGGCATGACAATCGTTGGCCAAGATTTCCGCGATGGCATTTTGTTCGTACCCGAAGTGCTGCTGGCCGCCAATGCGATGAAGGGCGGCATGGCCATTCTAAAGCCACTGCTGGCCGAAACCGGCGCACCGCGCGTGGGCAAAATGGTGATCGGCACTGTCAAAGGCGACATTCACGACATTGGCAAAAACCTGGTATCCATGATGATGGAAGGTGCCGGTTTTGAAGTGGTTGATCTTGGGATCAACAACGCAGTCGAAAGCTACCTTGAAGCGCTGGAAGCTGAAGGCGCCGATATTCTGGGCATGTCAGCGCTGCTGACCACTACCATGCCTTACATGAAAGTTGTGATCGACACATTGGTTGAGCAAGGCATCCGTGACGATTACGTCGTCCTTGTGGGCGGGGCCCCTCTGAACGACGAGTTTGGCAAAGCCATCGGCGCTGATGCCTATTGCCGGGATGCTGCCGTGGCTGTGGAAACGGCCAAGGATTTCATGTCGCGCAAACATAATCAGGGTGCGACGGCCTAAACTGACAGGATCTGATCTGTTTCAGGCGGCCCGCGCCCATACCCGCGGGCCGTTCTTGTTTCGGAGACACATATGACCACCCTGCCCGACGACACCACACTCACAGAACAAGGCCTCGCCGCCTCAGGGACAGGGAAAATCCTGTTGATTGCCTGTGGTGCTCTTGCGCGTGAAATTCTGGCACTGATCAAGGCCAACGGCTGGACCCATATGACATTGACCTGCCTGCCCGCCAAATATCATCTCTACCCCGATAAAATCACCGAGGCCGTGACACAGGCTGTCAATAATCACCGCGATTCTTATGATCGTATTTTCGTGGTCTACGCCGATTGCGGCACCGGTGGGCTGCTTCAGGCAGAATGCGCGCGCCTCGGGGTTGAAATGATCGCCGGGCCACATTGCTATTCCTTCTTTGAGGGCAGCGCGGCCTTCGCCGAACATGACGATGAAATCACCGCCTTCTATTTAACCGACTTTCTGGTCAAACAATTTGACGCCTTTGTCTGGAAACCCATGGGGCTGGATCGCCACCCGCAATTGCGTGACATGGTTTTTGGCAATTACACCAAACTGGTGTACCAGGCGCAGACCAAAGATCCCGCACTTGAGTCAAAGGCCAAAGAATGCGCCGATCGTCTGGGGCTGACCTATGAATACCGCTTCACCGGATATGGTGACCTGCAAACTGCCCTCGCCACCCAAGCCCGGTAGCCCCATCTTCTTGCCCTAAATATCCCAGGGGGTTTGGGGGACAGCGTCCCCCATCACCGAACCCCAAAAAGCATGCCAAAGGCATTCAATCAGGTCACGCTGACGCGGCAACATCTCTGATCCGCTCGATCATTGCGCGCAGCCCGTTAGAGCGTTGCGCCGATAGGTGATCGTTCAGCCCCAAACGCGCCAGCTCCCCCGGTGCATCCACGCCTGCAACCTGCGCCACAGGTAAATCATTGTACAAAGCCCGCAACACAGCAATCAGGCCGCGCACGATCAACGCATCACTGTCCCCTTCAAAGGAAAATACGCCGCCCTCAACCTTGGGGTGCAGCCAGACCTGACTGGCACACCCATCCACTTTGGTGGCGGGCACCTTAAAGGCATCATCCAGCGGGTCCATCGCCTTGCCTGCGTCAATCACAAAGCGATACCGGTCTTCCCAATCGTCCAGAAACTCAAAATCAGCAACGATGTCTTCAAAGGCTTCGGTGGCCATAGCTTTCCCTCACAGACTGTGCTGGGACAGCTACGTGTTGTCGCTTCCAAGGTCCAGTGCCCGCTTACATCTTTTCAACGCGCCCCGGATAGGGTAGCAGATTAAAAAAGCAATAAAGGTCTGGGGTACCATGCGCAGAACAGTCACCCTTCTGGTTATTTCCACCATGGTGCTCAGCGCCTGTGGCGGTTGGAGCAAAAGCCGTGTGAACCCGTCAAACTGGTTCGGCAAAAGCCGCTCGCAGCCCCGGCAAGAAGCCACAATTGAGAACCCCAATCCGTTGATCCCCGAACGTGTCGGCATTTTTCGCAAAGACAAACGTGAGGTGTATGACGGTGTATTGCTGAGTGAAGTTACCGATGTGGTGATTGATCGCACCAATGCGGGCGGTATCGTGCGCGTGACTGGCAAATCACGCTTTCAGGGCGCTTTTGATGTGCGCCTCACCTCAGATTCCGACGGTGAACCGGAAGACGGTGTTCTGACGTTCTCGCTCAAAGCACTACAACCCGATGACCAGGGCGTAGGCAGCACTGCCGGGCGCACAGTCAATGTCGGGCGCTATGTGTCCAAAGACGTGCTGGCGCGCACCTCAACGATTCGGATCGTGGCCGAAAGCAATGTGCGCACCACAAAGCGCCGTTAAAGCGTTCAGTCTTTTAGGTTGATGGTTTTGATTGACTGGCCTTTGGCCGTCAGGGCAATTTCGCCCTGACACAAGCGCAGCGCATCTTGCCCAAATACATCCGCGCGCCAGCCGCTCATGGCCGGCACGTCACGTTTACCCGCTGCAATCGCATCCAGCTCTGAGGCGGTGGCAATCAGCTTGGAGGCAACACCGAATTCTTCGGTTTTGGCCTTTAGCAGCACCCGCAGCAAATCCGCCAGCGCCGGGTTCACCTGCAATTTTGAGCGATCCTTGTCGACCTTTGGCAATTGATCCGCCGGGCAGGCAAGCCCTGCTTGGACGGCCTCAAGGATCCCCTCGGCGACCTCCCCCTTACGCGCCTCGCGCAGCAATAGCCGTGAGCGGCCCAGGTCTTGCACAGATTGTGGTTTGGTCGAGGCCAACTCGGTCAGCGCATCGTCTTTGAACACCCGGTTACGCGGGATATTGCGGCCCTGGGCGTGGATTTCGCGGAACTTTGCCAGCTCACGCACAATGGCCAGAAACTTGGGCGAGGCATTGCGTGTTTTCACCCGTTTCCAGGCCGTATCCGGCTCGACCACATAGGTGGCCGGGTTCATCAGAATTTGCAGCTCTTCGGCCACCCATTTGGCGCGGCCGGTCTCTTCCAGCTTGGCGGCCAGAAATTCGTAAATGTCCCGCAGGTGGGTCACATCGCCCAAAGCGTAATGCATTTGTGCTTCGCTCAGCGGACGGCGCGACCAGTCGGTAAACCGCGAGGATTTATCCAGCTGTTCCTTTGCAATCTTGCGCACAAGGGTTTCATACCCCGCCTGCTCGCCAAAACCACAGACCATGGCCGCCACCTGAGTATCAAACAGGGGATCAGGGATCACACCTTCATCCACAAAGAATATTTCAAGGTCCTGGCGTGCCGCATGAAACACCTTCACCACACTTGTATCCCGAAACAGCCGATACAGCGGCTCAAGCGAGATATCATCGGCCAGAGGATCCACCAGAACCGCGTTGTCATCTCCCTTGCCCGGCATGGCCAACTGCACAAGGCACAGTTTTGAATAATAGGTCCGTTCCCGCAGGAACTCGGTATCAACTGTGACATAGGGATGTTCGGCCGCGGCCTCACAGAATGTGGCCAGCGCGTCAGTGGTTTTAAGGATGTTCATATAGAGTATGGCTGCTTTTTGGGGTTTTTGTGCTCGGGTGTAGCTTTTGGTGTCCCACTTATAGGACTGAGGCACGAAAGGGAATGATTAAACTATGTTCATATGGATAGGAGCATACTCATGAACTGCAAATCGACGCAACACCGCTGGATATAACTGATGTTCGGCCTTCAGCACCCGTGTGGCCAGAGTTTCAGGGGTGTCATCGGTCATTACCGGCACTTGTGCCTGCCCCAACATTGGCCCTGCATCCAACTCGGCTGTGACCTCGTGCACTGTGCAGCCGGCCATGGTATCACCGGCTTGCAATGCCCGGGCATGGGTGTTCAATCCGGGGTACTTTGGCAATAGCGACGGGTGGATGTTGATCATCTTGCCTTGCCAGTGATCCAGATATTGCTCGGTCAGAATTCGCATGAACCCAGCGTGGCAAATGATGTCCGGGGCAACCTCATCCAAAGTGGCATTCAACTCAGTTTCAAACGCCTTGCGATCGCCTTTGTAGGGGCGGTGATCGACCACGGAGGTTTTGATCCCACGCGCAGCGGCCTTTGCCAATCCGCCTGCATCGGTATTGTTTGACAAAACCAACACAGGGCGCGCCGGGTGATCCCCGGTCATGCTGTCCACCAGGGACACCATGTTTGACCCGCCCCCCGAAATCAAAATGGCAACGCGCAGGCTCACATCAGCTGGCCTGTATAGACCATCTCGGCGCTCTCAGTCACATGACCAAGGCGATAGACCGTTTCACCCTCGCCTTGCAACACTGCACTCAGCGCATCGGCTTGGGCCGCATCCACGCTCAGGATCATGCCGACCCCGCAGTTGAATGTCTTGAGCATTTCCGCAGGCGCAATCCCGCCCTGCCCAGCCAGCCATTGAAATGTACCGGGCAAGTCCCAGGCGTCCAAATCTATCGTGGCGCCCATGCCCTCGGGCAAAACACGCGGCAGGTTTTCTGTCAAACCACCACCGGTGATATGAGCCAGCGCATGCACGCCCCCTGCCCTGACCGCCTTTAGGGCCTGGGTCACATAGAGCCGGGTCGGCGTCAGCAAAGCCGCACCAAGTGTGCCCTCACCCCAAGGGCAATCAGCCTCCCAGCTGAGGCCCGACAGATCAACCAGCTTGCGCACCAAAGAATAGCCGTTGGAATGCACGCCATCGCTGGCCAGCCCCAACAAAACGTCGCCCGCGACCACACCCGATGGCAGGTCTTGCCCGCGCTCCATCGCGCCAACGGAAAACCCGGCCAGATCAAAATCACCGTCGTGATACATGCCCGGCATCTCAGCCGTCTCGCCCCCAATCAGCGCACAGCCCGACTGCACGCAGCCCTCTGCAATGCCTTCGATGATCCGCGCGGCGGTCTCGGTTTCCAATTTGCCAGTGGCAAAATAATCCAGAAAAAACAGCGGTTCCGCGCCCTGACACACCAGATCATTGACACACATCGCCACCAGATCAATGCCGATCGTGTCCACATTTCCTGTATCAATCGCGATCCGCAGCTTGGTGCCCACACCATCTGTGGCGGCCACCAGAACCGGATCAACAAAGCCTGCCGCCTTGAGATCAAACAGCGCGCCAAATCCGCCAAGCCCAGCCATCACACCGGAACGACGCGTGCGTTTGGCGGCCGGCTTGATCCGTTCCACCAGCGCATTGCCCGCATCAATATCCACGCCTGCATCCGCATAGGTGATGCCGTTTTTGCCTTCGGTCATGGGCTTTGCTCCTGCTTTGTTGGCGATGCGGTAAACCAATCTAGGCCACTTCGCAATCTCAAAGCCTTGACGCGGGCACTCTGCCTCGCATAACTGCACCCTAGGTTGGGCCTGTAGCTCAATTGGTTAGAGCAGAGCGCTCATAACGCTTTGGTTGCGGGTTCAAGTCCTGCCGGGCCTACCAGCCGTTAACGCGCAATCACGATATCGGCCTGAAGCCCGCCCATCCGCGTGCTTTCCCCAAGCCGCAGGACACCGCCATGGGCGCGGGCAATATCCGCCGTGATCGACAGGCCAAGCCCGACACCGGAACCGCGATTCTGATTGCGGGCCTGATCCAGCCTGGCAAAGGGTTTGACCGCCTCTTCCCGGCTTTCGCGCGGAATGCCGGGGCCGTCGTCCTCGACCCGAATCCTCAGCGATTTTTCCGACAGGGTGACCGATACCTCGGCGCGTTCGCCGTAGCGGTTGGCATTGGTGATCAAGTTGTCCAATGCCCGGCGGATTGCCATCGGGCGAATCCTTATCACCCCGGCACCTTCGGCTGCGGCCAGTTCAACCTGCCCCCCCGCCCGCTTTGCGTCGCTGACCACATCGCGGACGAGAGCGATCGGATCAACCTCTTCGACCTCGTCCTCGGAGGCGCCCCGCGCAAAGGAAAGGAACCCGTCCAGCATGCGTTCCATGTCATCGACATCGCCCTCCATCTCGGCGCGCTCGGTATCATCTTCCAGCATCGACAGCCCCAGTTTCAGCCGGGTCAATGGCGTCCTGAGATCGTGACTGACCCCCGAAAGCATCAACGTACGTTGTTCGATCTGGCGCTCGATCCGGTTGCGCATGTCCAGAAATGCACTGCCCGCCGCCCGTACCTCGATCGCGCCGCCCGGGCGATAGGGTTCGATCCGGCCACGGCCGAATGCTTCGGCCGCAGCGGCAAGCCGGGTGATGGGACGCAGTTGATTGCGCAGATAGATGAACGCAATCGCCGTCATCAAAATCCCGAAAAACACCATATTTACCAAGAGTTGATGCGGATTTGACGCCGATACCCGCACCCGCGCGAATGTCATTTCAAGCGGCCCGGCGGCGCTGTCCAGAAACACCCGGACGTTGTAATCGTCCGGCAATTCCACCGCCCGCAATCCGGGCAGGACCTGATCCAGCGTCCGGATCACCGCAAGCCCCGACAGATCGAACCAGCGCCGCAGATTGCCCGCCGGCACCGCCGCCGCATCGACCGGCACCACGGTGATCGCCAGCGGTTCCGACAGTTGCGCCATCGTCGCCGATCCCGGCCGCGCGGCGGCCTCGGACAACAGCACCAGTTCCCGGCTGACGTTGCGGGTCATCTGTACGGTGACCCCGTCGAAATGGCGTTGAATGAACACGATCGACACCACCAGTTGCAGCGTGACAACCGGCAGGATCAGGATCAGCGCGGCACGACCATAAAGACCGTGGGGCACATAACGTTTGAGCCAGGCAAAGGACATGGCTAAACCTACGCTGGGTGACAAAGGGAGTGAAGCCATCATGCAGGCGCCAGACGATTTCAATCCAACCGCCGGATTGGCCGAAACGATTGCGCCGGGGGTGCGGCGCATTCTGTGCAACAATCCGTCGGCCTTTACCTATCGCGGCACCAATACCTATCTGGTCGGCGACAGCGACATCGCGGTGATCGATCCCGGCCCGAATAATCCCGCGCATCTGGACGCGATTCTTGGCGCGATCGGCCCGGGCCAAAGGATCAGCCATATCCTCATCACCCATGCGCATGGCGATCACTCCCCCCTTGCCCGGCCCCTTGCCGCCGCCACCGGCGCCCCGGTGCTGGCCTATGGCAATGCGCTCGCGGGGCAATCCAGCGTGATGCAGGAATTGGCCAAATCCGGCGACCTTGGCGGTGGCGAAGGCAGCGACAGCGGCTTTACCCCGGATCAAACCATTGCCGATGGTCAGGTAATCACCGGCCCCGGCTGGTCGCTGGCGGCGATCTGGACACCCGGCCACTTTGGCAATCACCTGTGCTTTGACATGCAGGGTTCGGTTTTTTGTGGCGACCTGGTGATGAGCTGGGCAACCTCGATCGTATCGCCCCCCGATGGTGATCTGACCGATTTCATGGCCTCGTGCGAACGGCTGCGCGCGACTGGC
>JARGOC010000005.1 GCA_029212365.1 Roseovarius sp. | reverse complement strand
GACCTGTCACGGTTTGATGCCGCTCCTTTGATAGCATTTACTGCAACAAAGGAGAGTTACTATGGGACTGAAACGGACGGACGAATTTCGCCAAGATGCGGTTCGGATTGCGCTAACAAGCGGGCTAACGCGTAAGCAAGTGGCCGACGATCTGGGTGTCGGTATGTCGACGCTGAACAAGTGGATCACG
Source organism: Roseovarius sp. (assembly GCA_029212365.1). GTDB lineage: Bacteria > Pseudomonadota > Alphaproteobacteria > Rhodobacterales > Rhodobacteraceae > Roseovarius. The sequence goes on along the minus strand of JARGOC010000005.1, from coordinate 199,728 downwards.
GCACATCGGGAGATCGACGTGGTTTCGAAGGAGGATTTGGACCTCGCCAAAGAGAATGATCGGCTTCGACGTGAGGTTCGGCTTCTTAAGGAGGAGAGGGAAATCTTAAAAAAGGCCACCCAGTTCTTTGCGGGGCACTGTCAGAGCAAATCAGCTTGAGGCGAGCAGGGCAGTCTCATACCGTCAGCTCATGACAAAACGTGACCCCTTTAAGTATTTCAAAACTAGCCCAGAGATCATCATACTAGCGGTGATGATGTACGTTCGGTTTCCGCTATCGCTTCGAAACGTCGAAGATCTCCTGCATGAGCGTGGCATCGAGATCAGTCACGAAAGCGTTCGGTTTTGGTGGAACAGATTTGGCCCAATGTTTGCTGCGGAAATCCGGCGAAACAGGGCGAGCCGACTTCGAGCATATTCGAACTGGCGGTGGCACTTGGACGAGGTGTTCGTAAAAATCAACGGTGAGACTCGCTTCCTTTGGCGGGCTGTGGATCACGAAGGCGAGGTGCTTGAAAGCAATGTCACCAAGCACCGGGATCGCAAGGCGGCGCTGAAATTCCTCAGAAAGACAATGAAGCGATATGGCCTGCCGCATGTTATTGTGACCGATCTACTGCGTTCTTACGGCGCTGCGATGAAGGTCATCGGCAATGCAGATCGCCAGGAGACTGGTCGCTGGAAAAACAATCGCGCCGAGAATTCCCACTTACCGTTTCGACGAAGAGAGCGAGCCATGCTGCGCTTCCGCCGAACGCGAACCTTGCAGAAGTTCGTCTCCGTCCACGCCTCAGTTCACAACCATTTCAACCAGGAAAGACATCTCTATTCACGTGCCAATTTCAAGCTTAACCGCACCGCCGCTCTCGCCGAGTGGCGTCAACTCGGTGCGCCATAACGCGAACCGTCACTGGCCATTCAGAGACTGGTTCGCATTCGTCTGACAGCAACCGCATAATCAATCACACAAACGAACCAGAGACTCCAAAACTCAAAACGCTCCGATTAACCACTTCATATGACGACGGAAACTCTGGCCTGTTTTAGCTGAGCTTAGCTGGGCACTTTCTTGACGAACTGGGATTTTAGGCCGATTGGCCCGATCCCTGGGATTTTGCAGTCAATATCGTGATCCCCATCCACCAGGCGGATGTTGGGGGCTTTGGTTCCGACCTTGAGCACGCTTGACGTGCCTTTGAGTTTTAAATCTTTGATCACAGTGACCGTATCACCATCCGCAAGGACGTTGCCAACACTGTCTCGCACCTGTGCGCTATCCTCGGCCGCCACCGCGGTGGACCATTCGTAGCCGCATTCCGGGCAGTTAATCAGGGCATCCACCTGATAGGTAAACACTGAGGCACATTCGGGGCATGGGGGCAAATTATCGCTCATGGGGTGCTGATAGCCTGTAGTCTGGGTTGAGACCAGATAAAATGGAGTACAGATCATCAGCGCGCCCATGTGCGGGGGATCGCCCGTGGCGCGCCTGAGTCTTGTCACGTTGGATTTCCTGCCTGTCGTGCACACCATATTATGCACACATAGAGAAAACTGACTTTTGATGGCCCGAGGGGGGCATCATCAGGGGCGACATGTCTAAGACGTCGTGGTTTGGAACAGTTGCTTATCTGCGGTGTTTTACCCCGTCGGTTAGTCGGGCCTGTGCAAAACATGCCGACCGCGTCCGGCGTTTTTGGCCTGATAAAGCGCCTTGTCCGCGTCCTCCATCATGTGCGCCTGCGTCGGCGTTATATAGTCACAGCTGAGGGCTGCACCGATACTGCCCGAAATTTGGCAAGGCTCGTCTTCGAATATAATGGGCAGCTCCAGGTTTTTGATCAGACGGGATGCAATCTCCGAGACCGACTTTTCGTTTGTTATTCCCGCAAAGATCAGCACAAATTCATCGCCGCCAGTGCGAATGATCGTGTCATCACCACGGGTTTCATCCACCATGATCCGTGCGACCTGTTGCAAGACAAAATCACCCGCTGCATGGCCCCGTGTGTCATTGACCGCTTTGAAGTAATCCAGATCAAGGTTCAGCAGTGCGAAATCCGTATCGCTGTCGATCAGACGGGTCAGCACATAATCCATCGCGCGGCGGTTTTTCAAGCCTGTCAGCGTATCGGTAAAGGCCTGTTCTTCGGCGGCGATCTTGGCCCCTTGCAGGCGTAGATTCAATTTGCGTGACGCGTCCATCGCGGCTGATTTTGCTTCGACCAAATAGAGCATTTCCACCGTCAAATCCGTGGCAGCAAAATCCGCACTTGTGAGCGCGAATTCACGCACCGCATCCACAATCGAGATGCCAAACGAGAGGTTCACAAGCGCCCCACCCTGTTGGTAAAAGCCGGATTCTGTGGGCACAGGCACAAGAACACCTTTCATTTCGGTGCGCGGAGTACCCCGCAGTTGCAAGTGCAGCTTGGTGCCTGCAACGCCCAGCAACGCCTCCATCGTTTGGCCAATTCGGGGGCGTTTAAGCTCGAATAGTTCCAGAAATCGCAAACCAACAGCAGGCTGTCCTTCAAGGATTTTGGCAAGTGTAGGGCCGATATGTACAATGTGACCAGTGGCGTTCAACACCACATGCAAGGGACATAAAATATCCATCCCGGGGGCGGTCTGAATGGAGGACATTTTGCTCATAGATTGACCCTCGCGGACAATTGAAAATCGCGCCCATCGGCAAAAGCGGCGTCTGCCAAATGGATTTCAAGAATTTCAGTGCGCTCCCGGCTGCCCTTGTGTTCCAGCAACACCAACGCCCCATAATCATCGGCCATGGCCCGCAAGAGCCCCATGACAACACGGCCAAACCCCTCCATTTTGAGGGCACCAGAGTTCACTGACAGGCTAAAGAAACTCGTGCGGTGTTCACGCAGTTCCATCGCCGGCAGGTGCAGATCGGGCACCGCCAGGCGGGCGCGCTCGGGCAGATCGTCCAGCGACTGCAGGAAATCGTGAAAATTAACACCGCCAAAGCGCAGCAATCGACGGATCGCTTCAACATTTGGATGCGACACCAGATAGGTGCCAATGTCTTCCAGCAGATCATCACGCTCTTTATCCAAAGCTCGGCACAGGGCTTCAAGTACCTGGCTGGTAACAGTTGCATCATAAACCAGCATCGGTTCGAATTCAGTGTACCCCAGATCCAGGTCCTGCATGACACCCAGCCAAGTATCACGCCCGTAGGTATCACGGGCAAACCGTTCAATGGCCCTATTGATCATTCCATGCATCTTGTTTTCCCTTGCAAGGCGGCAGTGTCGCCGATCAAGTTTAACAAGAAACCAATGGTTTCAATTTTTTTGATTTATTTGGAGGCCAAACCTAGAAATCCGTAGGGGCACCCCCCTCGGCCTTGCGGCGCTCAACAAAGGCCGCCAGTTCATCCCGGATGGCGACATCCATCGCGGGGGCCTCAAAATTTGAGATGATGTCCTGAAACGTCTGATGTGCGCGTTGGGCTGTCCATATGCCGCCCGCATCTTCCCAGGCCTCGTAGTTGCGCCAATCGCTTAGGAAAGGCTGATAAAATGCTGTGGTATAGCGGTCTTGGGTGTGCTGGATGCCAAAGAAATGCCCCTGATCGCCCACTTCCTTGATCGCATCAATGGCAATTTCATCCGGGCCGGTGGCTGTCAGTTTAGGGTCCATATAGCGCTGAATATGCTGAAGGATCTCGCAATCCATCACAAATTTCTCAGGCGATGCAATCAGCCCGCCTTCCAGCCACCCGGCGGCGTGATAGACCATATGTGCGCCCGCCTGAACAGCCGACCACAGGCTGTTTGATGTCTCCCAGATCGCCTGCCCGTCGGGCACATTGGCAGCACAGACACCCGAGGCACGCATCGGCAACTTGTAGAACCGCGCCAGTTGGCCTGTCATCTGTGTGGCGCGCATATATTCTGGCGTTCCAAAGGCAGGTGCGCCGGATTTCATATCAACATTTGAGGTGAATGTGCCAATGGCACAACAGGCCCCGGGGCGCACGATCTGGGCCAGCACAACAGCAATCAGCGCTTCGGCCAGAGATTGCGCCACAGCGCCCGACATAGTGACCGGCGCCATCGCCCCGGCCAATGTAAACGGCGTGACAACAAGGCCCTGATTGCGTTGGGCCATTCTGATCCAGCCATCCAACATCGGATAGTCATGCTTCAGTGGCGAGGTGGAATTGATGTTGGTGAACATCTTGGGGCCGGCGTCGAACTCGCTGTGCGAATGGCCGCCTGCGATGCGCACCATGTCCATCACATCCTCAACCCGCTCTTTGCCCAGACAATAGGCGTGCGCGACCTTGTCGGTCAGCGTCAGCTTGTCATAAACCACATCCAGATGGCGCACGGAGGCGTGTATGTCCTGTGGCTCGACCGGGTATCCGCCGACAAAATGTATACAATTAAAATACTGACTGAGTTTCAACAGGTTGGCGCACATCTCGCGGGTGCCGGTCACCTTTTTGCCGATCTCCATATCCCAATAGCTGGGGGGCGAGGACACATTGCCAAAGTTCAGGTGCTTGCCGCCGATCGTGATCTTGTGCTTGGGGTTGCGTGGCGTGATATCCCAGCGGTCAGGCGCTTTGGCGATCATCTCCATCACATAGTCGCGGCCCATGCGGACGTTTTCACCCTCAATGGTGCAGCCCCCGTCGGCGCGGAACAATTCCAGTGCCTCGGGGTTGAGGATTTCGATGCCGATCTCTTCTAGAATGCGCATCGCACCGTCATGGATGGCCCATACCCCCTCATCCGACAAAGGCTCGGTTGGGCGATCAATGTTTAGCGGAGGGTTCCATGGCATCTGTTCAATCGCATCGCTCCCGCGGCGTTCAGCATTGCCTGCACGCCCACCGCTGCGGGTTCTGCGCTTTGCTCGGATGGCCATGGGGGATCCTCCTGATGTGTGATCTGCCCTATGGAAGCATTGCCCACGCCAAAGCGTATGCCGCTTTGCGACGCTTGTTGTCGTTTTTATATTGCCCCCTTTGGATCAGGCGGATTTTGATCTGGACCCGGTGATCATCAGATAGGCCGCAAGGCTGACCACGACGATACTGCCGCCTGCCAACATGCGCGGGCCTGGAGCTTCGCCAACGCCCACCCAGACCCACAGTGGCCCCAGCACCGTTTCCAGCAGCATCAGCAGGCTGACGTTGGCCGCATGGGTAAAGCGCGACGCCAGTGAGAGCGAAAAGAATGACACCGGCAAGACAACAAGGCCAGTGATCAACATGAAGCCAAAGTGCCCCTCGAACATCGCATCAGCCCCGGTGATGAATGCACCGATGCCCCCCGCGATCAGCGCGCCAAGTCCGATGGTCAAGGGAATGGGGAGTGTGGGCTGCGCGCGCAGCACCACAAAATTGAGGGCCAGCACAAGGGCCACCCCCAGACCAAAGCTTGCACCAAGCACCGCCTTGGTATCAATCAGCACACCATCGCCTTCACCCGATACAGCAAGGCCAATGCCCACCAGCACCGCGATCATCGCAGCCCAGGTGGTTTTAGGCGTTGGCTCACCAATCACCAACCAGGCCAGAAAGGCGGCAAAGACAGGCACCGCGGCCACGCCAAACAGCACAACAGCCGCCGGTGCCACGGCAATTCCCAGACAAAACAGGGTGGAATTGAAAATCTGGCAGATCACGATTGTAACGCCCAGGCGGGTTTTTAACATGCCAAGATCGCGCTTGCGGGTCCGGCTGAACAAGGTCCATCCCAGCAACATAACGCTGCCCATCGCAATCCCACGCCAGGCCGACATCTGAAACCCGTCCATCCCCGACAGGCGCATCAGCAAGGCATCCGGTGTCAGCACCAAAGTACCAAACAACGCCAGCATCAGGCCAAACATGGGGTGTTTTGTCATGCAGCCGCTATCCACGCGGGGATATGGCCGATATCAGGCAGCACCGCATCCGCATGAGGGGCGAGGTCATCGCTTTGGGCGGTTCCGGTCAACACGCCCAAGGTCTGCATGCCAGCCGCACGCCCCGCGATCAGATCATGGGTGCTGTCACCCACCATCAGAACATGGCGCGGGTCCATGCCAACAGCCCTTGAAAATGCCAGCAATGGATCTGGCGCGGGCTTTGCCCCGAACCCGGAATCAGATCCCGCAATAAAGAAAAACCTATCGGCCACGCCGGCACTGCGCAAATGGGTATGCGCCACGATTTCCGTGTCGTTGGTCATAACACCCAAAGCGATGCCCCGCGCCAACAGATCATCCAGCAAAGGTGCCAATGGGACGGCCGGGGACAAGGGGGCTTGTGCGGCTCTGTGGGCCATGAACTGATCAACCTCATCCACAGACCGCCCCGGCAGGACACTGGCGACGATCTCGGCGCATTCGCGGTGCGTGCAGGCGATAATCGGGCTGGTTGGCAAAAACTGCAGGGCCACCAGATCAAAATGGATTGCCTGCGCCAATGAGGCTTGCACCGTTGCGTCTCCGTCGGCCAGATCGGTGATCACGTTACTGGCCCAGATGCCCCATGTCGCTTGAAAATCAAACAGGGTGCCGTCTTTGTCAAACAGCACCGCCTTGATGGGGGGGGTCATGTCCAGTTTACCTGCTCGCCGCCGGGCAGCATCTGTCGGGCTTTGTAGGGGGTGTCATAGGTCAGTGACTTTGCATCGCAAAACTGTTGGACCCAGGCGTCGTCCATCAAGATGAAATCCAGGATCGACCCGAGGAACTCCGGCTCGCCAACTCCGGTGCGAAAGTCGGTTTCTGACGCCCCAGTGGCCCCCAGAAATACCGGCAACAGATCTTCATTGGCAGCCAACCACGTTAAGGCCTGTAAACCAATCGTTTCAGCATGTTCTCGCGCAACGGTCATTGGATTCATATCCTGGAAAGGATTTCTTAACTTCTAACGTTGATAGTCATCATATCTGAAAGGGCAAGTCAGAAAGGCAGGCTTTGGATGTCGAGTAGGGTACTGTTAGTCGATGATGTTTCGACCAGTCGAATCATTCTGAAAGTTAAGCTTTCAGCGGCGTATTATACCGTCACACAGGCCGCCAGCCTTGAGGATGCGCGTGCGTCAATTGCTGTGGATTCCCCCGATCTAATTCTTGTCAGCAGTCGGCTGGTTAAGGATGACATGGCCCGTGCCATTGCCCATCTGAAACAGGAGCGTGATGGCGCGTTCACGCCGATTATCATGCTGACAGAACATGGCGATAAATCCCTTAACATCAGTGCCCTATCATCAGGTTTTGCCGATGTTCTAGATGCTGCAACACCCGAAAACTATCTGTTGGCCCGGTTGCGCGGCCTGTTGCGACAAGGCCACTTTGATCAGGATTTACGCAAGCACGCTCTGGCCGCGCGTGCGCTGGGTCTTGCTGAAAATCAGCAGGCATTTTCTCGCCCGGCCGTCATAACCTTGGTCACCGATGATCCCGCATCAGGGATACAATTGCGCAATGCCGTGAGCGGGGATTTACCGCATGAGTTCCAGATCGTCGCCGCCGACAGGTTGATGAGCCCTGAAACACACTCAGACAGCCAATATGCCCGTTCAGATGTGTTAATCGCGGACCTTCGCCACATGGTTCGTGATGATGCATTAAGGTTAATCGCCGATTTGCGGGCGTCGGTTGGGAGCCCGGAATGCCCTGTTCTGCCCCTTCTGGCCGATCAAGCAAGTGATCTGGCAGCCAATTTGCTGGATATGGGCGTAAAAGAAATCCTGTTCGGCGATACCGATCCGCAGGAAATAGCGCTGCGCCTGAACGCACAATTGGATCACGAATGGGCCAAAAAAGAAGTCCGCAACCAGATCAGTGACAGCCTGCAAGCCGCGGTGACCGACCCGCTGACCGGGCTGTACAACCGGCGTTATGCGCGTTCATATCTGAAATGCCTGCTCTCATCTGAGGGGCAAGCGGGGGGTATGTTTGCGGTTATGGTGGCCGATCTTGATCATTTCAAGCGGATCAATGACAGCTTTGGCCATGCCGCTGGTGATGCTGTTCTGTCGCAGGTTGCCAATACGCTTTGTAACCATTTGCAAGGCAAAGATTTGGTGGCGCGCATCGGCGGGGAGGAGTTTCTTATCATCATTCCCGATACCAATCGGCGCGAGGCGCATCGCATTGCAAAAACCCTGTGCGAAGCCGTGCGCTCCATGTCGTTCACTTTGTCCGGCCACGGCGCCCCCGTCCCTGTGACGGTTAGCATCGGCTTGACCCTGGCCAACGCAGCCCTGGGTGATGATCAAAACAGTGAAACGCGGGCCAAAGCACTGTTGGAGCAGGCTGATCGCGCGCTCTATGCCTCTAAGGCGGACGGGCGCAATACGGTCACATTGAACGCGCGCAGTGCTGCTTAGAAGGATTTTGCTGCAAGGCAGAAACTGATCCGCGGATAGCGATCATCGGCCATGGGCAATAGTGACGCGCAAAGCCTGCCAACGACGCCCACAGCCAAGTGATGTGCGCCAGTGTGACCCCTCACTCGGTTGATGCGTATCGCCTATTCGCTGAGGCAGGCAAATGACAATTCCCAACACGACATAGGAACGGTGTAGGTGCCTCGAGTAAACCCTCTGGTTCAGGGTTTACGCGAAGCGCGTTACGCCTTGGGAATCACGGCTTGCTAGGGCTTGTTACGGCTTGTTACGGCGACGCTTCAAAACGTCGGCCAGCCTGTCGGCATAGGCGGCGCGGTCAGCGGCATCCATCGTTTCAAGCCGATCAATCAGCAATGTCTGGCCCAACGCCAGACGATCATTCAAAAAGTCACGTTGCTCGGCCATACGGGCTGTTACAGCCTCGCGATCAAAAGGTTCAGAACGCAACTCACTTACCAGCGTTTCCATCAACGCAGTTTGTGCCGAACGCCCCTCCGGTTTATCGCGGTACAGTTGACGCACCTCGCGCCCGATGGCGGAACGATCCTCATGTGATAACGCCCGCGTCAAAGGCCCGCCGATCTGTTCCAGCCGCGGGGGGCGGTGGCGCGCGTGTTTGTCACCTGTAAGCATCCAGCCGCCGACAATCCCCACGACCATCAGGTTGAACGCCAGGGACAAGACCAAAACCCAGCGCAACCAGCGCGGTGTTTTTGATGTTGGCTTTGTGGTGTCCATCACAGCGCCTCCCCGCTTAGATCAAAGGCCGCATCGAAATTTATGTCCAAGAGCGTTACAGCGTATTCAACGCCCAGATAGGTCTCGGCGGCAAACTCCATGGATTGCGGCGGGCTGATGCCCAGCCAGACACCGGCACAGGTGGCTGTCGCCAGGCCGCTCAGCGCGGGCCATCCGCCCAGCGCCTGAATGAACTGCCCCAGCACACCGGGGCGTGTGGCCTTGGCGGGCGGTTTCATAAACGCCTTTTGCTCAACGCTGGCCTGCTCAGTAATTCGTGCGATCAACCCATCCGGCGGAACGGGCGTATCTGCACGCACCTCCGCAAGCAGGGCGTCAAGCTCAACCATATTGTTTTTGTTGTCAGTCATCAGTGAACCCCAATGCGTCTTTGCGTGATTTCAATGCCGAGGCGAGGGCGCGTTTGCCCCGTGCGGTCAGGCTTTCGGTGGCTTCAATGCTGATTTGCATGATCTCAGCTATTTCTGGGTTTGCCAGCCCCTCAATATGGCGCAGCACCACGGCTTCGCGTTGCCGGTCAGGCAGGGTGGCCAGTGCCCCATGCAGCGCGTCGATGCGCGCACGTGTCTGCATCTGCTGGGCAACCGAGGCCGCGCCATCCTCGGGTTCGGCCACCGCATCAAGCGGTTTGGTGCGCGCCCGGCGCAACCGATCTGTGCACAGGTTTGCCACCACACGATAGAGCCAGGTGGTCACCTTGGCCTCGCCCTGGCGCCACTCTGGGGCAATCCGCCACAGCCGCAACATCGCTTCCTGGGCGACGTCCTCGGCATCGGCCTGGTTGCGCAGCATACGATGGGCATGGGCATAGATGCGCGGAGTCAGGCGCTGTGTCAGCATTTTGGCCGCCTCGGAATCGCCGTTGGCGTATAACACCAGCAAAGCGTCGTCAGATACATCATTCATCCTGTCAAACGGCATGTCCATCCATCTCGACTAGCGTGCGCGGGCCAGCGTTTCAATCCAATCGTGAAAGCGCAGGGCCAGCCCAATCACTGGCCCCGCACCCTGCTCAGCCTTCGTCTTTGGGCTTGAGGCGCTTGCCGTGCTTGTCTTTCATTGCCTCAAACTCGGCTTTGGAGATGGCGCCATCGCCATCCGCATCCATACGCTTCATCATTTTGCCCATACGTTTGGGCTTCATTTCATCCATGTTGAGCATCCCATCTTCATTGTCGTCCTGATGCTTCATCATGCGCGAGACGCGGCGGTCGATCTTCTTGCGCATTTCGCTTTCCATATGCGCGCGCAACTCATCCTCGCTGACCTGGCCGTCACTGTTGGCGTCGGTGGCGCTAAATCGTGCCTGCATATGGGCGATCATTTCGTCTTGGGTCAATTTGCCATCACTATTGGCGTCGACCTCATCAAACTTGAAATGCTGGCCGCCACGTTTCTGGCCGTTTTCGGCCATCACGGCCGAACCTGCGACGATGGACAGGGCGAGTGTTGTCAGAAGAACGGTATTTTTCATATCTGCCTCTTAATGGTTACTTCGTTTACGGTTTCAAAATCCAGGTCATTGCCGGTTTTGATGTTGGGTGATACGGCGGCCGCAATCAGTTCCGTCGCAAGAATTTTACTTTGTTGATTCAATCTCAGGGTTTGCGACAAGGGGACGCAAGGGGCATTTGCCCCTTTCCATATGTGTCCCTAACCCCCAAATGTGAACGATCCATAGTACAGGTGCCGTATGACCGACCATGTTCAACCTCACACGCATGATAACTCTGACACAGCTGAGCGCCCTCTGTGGCCAGCCATCTTGAAAGGGTTTCGTCGTAAGTGCCCCAATTGCGGGTCTGGTCCGATCCTGAAAGGCTATCTCAAGCTGCGCGATTCCTGCACCGTGTGCCGCGAGGATCTGAGCCACGCGCGAGCAGATGATGGCCCTGCCTATCTGACCATTCTGATCGTCGGACATATCATGGCCCCGTCCCTGCATGTGGCCTTTACCACCTTCCGGCCCGAACCTTTGGTACTATTCACCATTTTCGCTATTGGATGTGTCGCTCTGTCGCTTTACCTTCTGCCAAGATTGAAAGGCGCAATCGTCGGGTTCCAATGGGCGCGGCGGATGCACGGGTTTAGCAAAAAAACCTGATCCTTTCGCCTTAAGGGGACCAAGATGACCATCGATAAAACCGCAATCCGAAATGCTGCCACTGTGATCGTGCTGCGCAACCGGATGTCTGATCCGCATGTCTTGATGGGGCAGCGCGGCGCCAAGGCGGCGTTCATGCCCAACAAATTTGTCTTTCCCGGCGGGGCTGTGGACCAAGCGGATGCAGATGTATCACTGGCCAGCTTTATGCCGGATATTTGTGCGGATCGCCTGCGCGAAGATAGTGAGACGGATTTCGGCCATGCTCTTGCTGTGGCGGCCATCCGTGAGCTGTGGGAAGAAACCGGCCTGATCCTTGGCACACCGGGTGATTGGCCGGAGGATGTCCCCGAAGATTGGCAAGGCTTTGCCGCGCAGCGCATGTTGCCCTCGGCCTCGGCCCTGCAATTTGTGTTCAGGGCCATCACCCCACCGGGGCGCCCACGCCGATTTGATGCGCGATTCTTCTTGATTGATGCCGAACATATCGTCGGGGATCTGGATGATTTCTCTGCGGCCAGTGATGAGCTGAGCCACCTGCAATGGGTGCCTCTGCCAAAGGCGCGCGATTTTGATCTTCCGTTCATCACCGAAGTGGTGCTGGCCGAAGTCGAAGCGCGGACCCATGACATCGCCCCGCCCGCCTCGGTGCCGTTTTTTCGTAATAACGATGAAGCAAGCCTGTTTATCCGGCTGCGCGGCTACAATCCCAAATCGGACGAGTAATCACCCCATCACCACCAACACCAGAATGCTGGCGCTCAGCAGGGCGATACCCCAGAATTCGCGGCTTGTAATTTTTTCGTGAAAGAACAGAACCGAGGCCAGGAGCGAGAAAATCACCTCGATCTGGCCCACGGCAAAAACATAGGCCGCGTTTTGCATGGTGAAGGCTGTGAACCAGCTGAGAGACCCCGCCATGCTGGTCACCCCGATCCAGACGGCTTTGCGCCGTGCGGCCCAGATAGACGTCAATTGCCCCGGTTCACGCCAGCGCAGCCACAGGCCCATGGCCAGGGTTTGGGACAGGTTGACCACCGCCACCGAGACCACAGCGCGCAGGAAGGAATCGTCATGCGCGATCTCAAGTGTGGCGCCGCGATACCCGATGGCCGAAACGGCAAATAATGTCCCCGAGATAAGGCCAAGCCCCGCCGCGCGGTTGGCCAGACGCTGTATCCATCCCCCCTGCCCACCTGGCGGATCTGACAGGATCAACACACCCACAAGGCCAATAACAATCGCCACCACACCTGCGCTGCTGACCCGATCCCCCAAGACAACAAGGCCCAGGATGACCGTCTGGATCACTTCGGTTTTCTTGAAGGTGATGCCGACAGCAAAATTGCGGGCTTGGAATATCAGCACAACGCAAAACGTGGCCACTATCTGCGCCAGACCACCGCTGAGCGCATAGATCCAAAACCAGCCCGATAACGCTGGTATCTCTATGCCACGCCACGCCAGATACCCCGCAGCCAATGCCCAGGTGAAGGGGGCTGCATAGACAAAACGCGCAAAAGTGGTGCCCGCTGTGGACAGCGTGCCCATGCTGAGCATCTTTTGCAGCATAAAGCGCAGCGTTTGAAACGCAGCCGCCGCGATTGATATGATGATCCAGAGTTCCAAGGTGGCGTCTAGTAAGGCATCGGATGATCGCGGTGGACGGCGTCCAAATCGCCCAGGACGCTCTGTGAAAGAGTCAATTCAGCCGCGCCCAGCGCCCGCTCAAGTTGCTCTGTTGTTGTGGCCCCAAAAATGGCCGAACACATGAAAGGCCGTGTCAAACACCAGGCCAGCGCCATTTGCACCGGGTCCAGCCCGTGGTTTTTAGCAACCTCCAGATAGGCCTCCACCGCCGCAAAGGCGCGCGGGCCAACGCGCCCGCCCAGACTGGCCACATGCGACATGCGCGAGCCTTCGGGCACAGCGCCGTTTTGGTATTTTCCGGTCAACAGCCCCGTGGCCAAAGGCGAAAACGCCAGCAGGCCGACATCCTCATTCACGCTCAACTCGGCAAGATCAGTGTCAAACAGGCGGCACATCAATGAATATTCGTTCTGGATAGAGGCCACACGCGGGCCGCCTTTTTCGCCCGCCACGCGCAACCATTGCGACGTGCCCCAGGCGCTTTCATTTGACAGGCCAAAGGCACGGATCGTGCCGCGATCCACCTCGCGCTGCAACGCGCCCAAGGCGTCTTCCATATGGGCCAGGGTTTCTGCCCGGTTTTGGCTGGAGGGATCAAACTTCCAGTTTTGGCGGAACATATAGCTGCCGCGATTGGGCCAGTGAAATTGATAGAGGTCGATCACATCTGTTTGCAACCTTTTGAGCGAGTCCTCGATCGCCTGCGGGATGGTTTTGGATGAAATCGGCGCGCCGTCACGCGCGCCTTTGTACCCCTCGCCGGAATGTTTGGTGGCCAGTACCACATCACCGCGCCGTCCTGTGCGGGCAAACCAGTGACCAATGATTTCCTCGGTTCGCCCTGTCGTTTCAGGCCGCAGGGGATTGACCGGATACATCTCGGCGGTGTCGATGAAATTGATACCGCGCGCCAGTGCCAGATCAATCTGGGCGTGGCCTTCGTCCTGCGTGTTCTGTGTGCCCCAGGTCATAGATCCCAGACACAAAGTGCTCACGCGAATGCCAGTGCGGCCCAGTTCTTTGGTCTGCATGATGTATTTCCTTTTGGTCGGTGCGCAGACCCTAGCGGAAAATCCGGCGGCGTCACCCTCAAAGTCCGCGTTACAGGGACGTGGCTTAGATAAACCGTGTCATTTTGCCCAAGGCCACTATGGTGATGCTCTAAAAGGAGATTTCATGTTCCGACTTGCTGTGTTGATCTGCTGTCTTGCAAGCTTTGCCCATGGCGGCCCTGCGCGCTATACGCTGGATGCTGCACAGTCTGAGGTAACATTCAGCTACACGTTTGAGGGCGCTGAAAAGCAGGGCGAGATGCCGGTGCAATCGGCGGACATGTTGATTGATCTGGACAATTTATCTGCCAGCCAGGTGGATGTGAGTTTGAACGCCCATGGCGCCCGAGCGGGGTTTGTCTTTGCCACCAAGGCGCTGAAAAGCCCGCAGGTGCTGGACACACAAGCGCATCCCATCATCCGGTTTCAATCCAGCCAATTCAAAGGCGATCTGAATGGCGCGACGGTGACTGGCACGTTGACGGTGCGCGGCGTGACGCGCCCTGTCACCCTGAAAGCCAAATTGTTTCGTCAACGTGGCACCGATTTAGGAGATCGCAGCAAGCTGACTGTTCTGCTGAGCGGCAGCATTGATCGGCGTGATTTTGGCGCTGTCGGGTTCCCTGGTTTTGTGGGACCACATATCGGATTGCGCATCATGGCCCGGATCACGCAGTAGAGTGTTTTAAGCGACGCCAGATTGTCGGCAACAGGACTGGCATGTACTGTTTGGCCTGCGGTGGATGGGTGCACGACCCACGTTGAGCACAATAACAACAATTGTTGTGCTGGCGCGCGCCCAGATCCTGCGTTAGATGTGCCGCTCAAACCTCTTAATGGCAAGGCGCGCATGGCACGGCATCTCATCACCTCGGCGATCCCCTATATCAATGGGATCAAACATCTGGGCAATCTGGTGGGCAGCCAACTGCCTGCCGATCTCTATGCGCGCTACCTGCGCGGGCGCGGGCATGAGGTGTTGTTCTTGTGTGCCACTGATGAACACGGCACCCCGGCTGAACTGGCTGCTGCCAAGGCAGGTAAACCCGTGGCCGATTATTGCGCCGAGATGCACGATGTGCAGGCCAAGATTGCCAAGGGGTTCCGACTGAGTTTTGATCACTTTGGGCGCTCCTCCAGCCCACAGAACCACAAGTTGACCCAGCATTTTGCCGGACGTTTGGCGCAGGCTGATCTGATCCGTGAAGTCAGTGAAAAACAGGTCTATTCCAACACCGACAAGCGCTATCTGCCGGACCGCTATATTGAGGGCACCTGCCCCAACTGCGGCTATGACAAGGCGCGTGGCGATCAATGCGAAAACTGCACCAAGCAGCTTGACCCAACTGATCTGATTGACCCGCGCAGCGCCATTTCCGGCTCGACCGATCTGGAAGTGCGCGAGACCAAGCACCTCTATCTGTGCCAATCCAAAATGCGCGACCAGCTGAACGCCTGGATCGACAGCAAGGTAGATTGGCCCGTTCTGACCACATCAATTGCCCGCAAATGGCTGAATGATGGCGACGGCCTGCAAGACCGCGGCATCACCCGTGATCTGGATTGGGGTATTCCGGTCAAGAAGGGCGATGCCGATTGGCCGGGGATGGAGGGCAAAGTGTTCTATGTCTGGTTCGACGCCCCGATCGAATATATCGCCTGCGCCGCCGAATGGGCCGAGGCCAACGGGCTGCAAGAGGCCGACTGGGAGCGCTGGTGGCGCACCGACAAGGGCGCTGATGATGTGCAATACACACAATTCATGGGCAAAGATAACGTTCCATTTCATACGCTTAGCTTCCCCTCCACGATTTTGGGATCGGGCGAGGATTGGAAACTGGTCGATTACATCAAGTCGTTCAACTACCTGAATTATGACGGCGGGCAGTTCAGCACCAGCCAGGGACGCGGCGTGTTCATGGATCAGGCGCTGGAAATTCTGCCGCCGGATTATTGGCGCTGGTGGTTGCTCAGCCATGTGCCGGAAAGTTCTGACAGTGAATTCACCTGGGAAAACTTCCAATCTTCGGTGAACAAGGATTTGGCCGATGTGCTGGGCAATTTCGTGAGCCGGGTCACCAAATTTTGCCGCTCCAAGTTTAGCGAAGCTGTGCCCGAGGGGGGCCAATGGGGCGCACCGGAACAGGCTTTGATTGATGAGTTGACCACCCGCATTCGCGCCTATGAGGGCCATATGGAAGCGATGGAAGTGCGCAAATCCGCCGCTGAGCTGCGGGCGATCTGGGTGGCGGGCAACGAATATCTACAAACCGTCGCCCCCTGGACAGCAGTGAAGACAGACCCGGATATGGCCGCCGCACAAATCCGTTTGGCGCTGAACCTGATCCGTCTTTACGCTGTGTTGTCCGAGCCATTCATCCCCGATGCCTCGGCCGCAATGCTGACGGCGATGCGCTGCACCGATGACAGCTGGCCTGAGGATGTGACAGAGGCACTGCATGTACTGCCCGCAGGCCACGCCTTTGACGTGCCCGAGGTGGCTTTTGCCAAGATCACAGATGAGGCGCGCGAAGACTGGCAAGAACGTTTCTCAGGCGTGCGGGATTGATCCGCTAACCTCTCGGGGCTGTGAGTGACACAACTCGGTTTGCATTCACAGCTCTCGTCGTTTTTCGCCAAACGCATATCGCCTGCATATGTTTCGATTGCTTCGACATCTTCCTTCGGATGAGCCATTGGTACGGTGAGAGGCCAAACCTAGAACAAAACCAGCCTCACGTAGCCGAAGGCAGTAGGCCAATCAAAAATGGTGCGGGCGGTGGGCATCCAAGCCCTACATCTTGATACACCATGAAACACGGAAACCCCTGTAAAATAGAGGTTTTTAGAGAAAAACCTATTTCACGGCACTTCACAATACCCCATGACATACCATATGTTGAGGGGGATAGAGAGGTGGATTGAAAATGGGCCGCGCCACAAACCGACTAAGCGCATCGACGGCAAAAGCTGCACCAGCGGGCAAACATGCCGATGGTGGGGGGCTTTGGTTGGTCAAACGGGCCGATGGTGGCGCGCAATGGGTATTGCGGGTGACGCCCCATGGGCGGCGGCGTGAAATGGGCTTAGGTGCCTATCCTGACGTTTCGCTGAAAGAGGCCCGCGAATCCGCCAATCAATGGCGCGCGTTGGTTCGGCAAGGCTTGGACCCGATCAAAGAGAGGGAACGCCAAAGACGTGAGGCCGCGCGCAACATTCACAAGCTGGCCGATATCGCGCTTGATGCTTTTGAAAGTCGCAAAGCCGAATTGAAAGGCGACGGGAAAGCCGGGCGTTGGTTTTCACCACTGGAACTACACATTCTGCCCAAGCTGGGCCAAGTGCCTGTTGCCGATATCGACCAAAAGGATATCCGCGATACTTTGGCCCCGATCTGGCATAGCAAGGCCGCAACTGCTGAAAAGGCTATGAGCCGCCTTAGCATCGTTTTACGCCATGCGGCGGCGCTGGGCTTGGACGTGGACCTGCAAGCCACCGACAAGGCCAAGGCATTGCTGGGCAAGCAACGTCACACGGTTACAAACGTCCCGTCCCTCGCATGGCAGGACGTGCCTGAATTCTATCAATCCCTTGGGGGCAGTATCACCGAACTTGCCTTGCGGCTGTTGATCCTGACTGGCGCGCGCTCTGGCCCGTTGCGCAATATCCACGTGGACCAGATCGATGGTGACATTTGGACAATCCCGGCTGAGGATATGAAAGGCCGCAAAGGCGCAACTAAGGAATTTCGCGTACCGCTTTCAACTGAGGCCCAGCGGGTGATTGCTGAGGCGCGCAAGTTTGCCCGCGATGGATACCTGTTCCCCGGCAACAAACGGGGCGTGATTTCTGATATGACCATGACCGTCTTTATGGATCGTCGCGGCATGAAAGAACGTCCCCACGGCTTTAGAACGTCACTGCGCGTATGGTTGGCAGAAGCCACCAACGCCCCACATGACGTGGCCGAAATGTGCATTAGCCATATTGTCGGTTCCAAGACAGTGAAGGCTTACAAGCGTACCGATTTCTTGGAGCAACGGCGCGCGTTGATTGAGAGATGGGGCTTCCATTGCGTGGAGCAAATAAACAATGTTGTGAGCCTTCTGCATGTCTGAAGGTGAAAATTGGGGATGTCCTAAGTGGAACCAGTCTGATGAATATGCTGGCAATACAGAATGGAATGAACTTCAGTGGCGTTGGGAATTTTTGCGCCGCAAACGACTGACAAGAACAACCTACCTCCTCAAAGCCCTCGCACATTGGAGAGAAACAGTATCCTCTGAGATTCCTGAGCAATTGTTATGGGAACCAGCCTTTGAGAAATTGCTTTTTGGCCTTTCTCCCGCTGAAACTTCATCCGTTGGAATTTCACCGCTTCCAAACCCAATCTATTCTTGGAATTCAGTATGGCCCGATAAAAGTACATCCCGCTCACCGCTACATCAACGTTCATTAAACTACTGGGACATTTCTCAGGCCTCAGATGATTTCCAGAACTGGACGAAACTTATCCCAATTGGCGGCGTGGCAATTGCATTTGATCCAAATGCACCGATCGAACCACAGATAGAGGGTTTAAGCGAGTACCTCGCGAGTTTGAGGCACCATAGTATTAAGACCTTGACCCGGTTGCACAAATCCAAACGGCTTCAGTATCTTCGTGTGCTTGATGCCCGTGAGCAAAACGCATCATACCAACAAATTACAGAAATCCTTCAACATACTCAAAAGACACCTCAGGCCGTTCGGGACATCGTAACCCAAGCGGAAAAATATCGGGATTCCTTGTGATTTAGCGGCGCCCTTATTTCGCAATAAACAACTGCTGCTTCGTGTGCGAGTGAAGGTTACCAAACTCAGAGGTGCAGCATGAAATACCTATCCTTCCCCGATCTTCAGGAAAAAATTGGCGGGCGTAGTCGTTCATCGATCTATCGCGATGTGGAACTGGGCCGCTTACCCCAACCGATCAAATTCGGCGCGCGTCTGTATTGGAATGAATCCGATATCGACGCCATTCTCAAAGTCGCCGCTGAATAACTTCACCCCCCGCCATGCAAAGCGCATGGGCGGCGGGTGGAGCGTTTTCCCTGCAAGGAATGTCTCTATCTTAAGCCCAGCGCCTTGCGGCATCAACCGTAAGGAAAAAAGAATGTCACAAGACAGATTCTATTCTAACAAATCGCAGGTGTTCTGGACTTGCAAAGCCCTCTTGAACAACCGGACCATCAGCCACCGCACCGAGATTAGGGAGGTACACGGCTGGCGGTTGGGCGCAATCATCCACCGTTTGCGGCATCACTATAACTGGCCGATCCACGCAGAATATCGCGGCCCTCAGAACGTTGCTTATTATTCATTAAAACAAGGTTTTGACCGGGCAGCACTGCGCTTCCCCCCATCGGCCCGCATCTTGGCAGATCAGGAGGACGTGTAATGACCTCTCAAAGCATCCGTTATATATCGCGTCGTTATGGCCTCACCATTCGCCAAGCCCGCCTAATCGCCGCTCTGCACTTTGGAGGCGCGCATGACTGAACCAAAACACCGCCTCACCCGTCACAATGGCAAGTGGCACATCATGGCCCGCAAAGGCGCTGAGGGGGCCGCAGGTGCCGTCTGGTTGTCTGTCGGCGGCTGTCCCTGCCAGATCACCGCAATGCGTGTCTTTCTGGCCTGCCTCAGACAGGACAAGCACTGATGGGGAGCAAACCATACAAGCACGGTAAAAAGGGGGCTGGGCGTTTCGTCCAGCTTCCCGAATGGTTCCAAGCAACGGAGGCTTGGGCAACCCTGCCCCCTGGTCCCCGCGCCCTCTACATCGAATTGAAACGACGTTATAATGGCACCAACAATGGCGAGATATTCCTAAGCCACCGCGACGCAGCAGATGCGCTGTATGTTCACCGGAATACAATCAGCCCGTGGTTCAAAGCACTGCGTCAACGTGGTTTTATTCACATGACTCGAGCGCCGCACCTAGGCCCATCTGGCGTTGGTCGCTCATCCACATGGGCATTGGCTGAGGCCCGCACGTCGGATGGTGCCAAGGCGACCATGGCGTTCAAGAAATGGAAACCCCCCGCATAAATACCGTGCATACCTTGTCACATATTCTGTGCATGGTCTGGAACCGTGCAGACCCATGCACGGTAATTGTGACGCTTTCTGACAGAGCAGTGCTTTTAGGCGTCACAAAAAGCAGGACATATATACATTCTGCCATAGGCCTAGGTGCAAAAGTGGGGGGAGGTCGAACCCTATAAGTAATCATGTTTAGGGACCGATGTAGGCTGTCAAAAACGCGCTTACACGATTCAGGGATTTTGGGAAATGTCCCTGAGCGAATGTAAAACTTCCCTATAGATTTCGGAAAATATCTGGAGGCAGAAATATGGGCGGATATGGCTCAGGACGGACAGGTTACAAGCAGAAGGCAGAGGATTGCCGTTCATTGGATGTGAACCGTATGCACCGCGAAGGGTGTCTGAACCCCGGCTGGCGAGGGAGTTGGGTTTGGTCTGTCTCTGGCGAGGAGGTGGGGCGGATCGACTGCGCAGCACAAACCGGGAAGCTGGTTTTGAACTATCATGTGAGGCAATATGGCGAGGAATGGGAACGGATTGAGCAATCCGTTGGATTGACCCATGTTGACTGCCATTTCGGCAATTCTCGGCCCTACTTTCGTTGCCCCGGTGTTGTGAATGGTCAGCATTGTGGGCGGCGCGTTGGCAAGCTGTTTGCAGGTGGCCGATACTTCCTTTGCCGCCATTGTTATGACGTCGGGTATTCCAGCCAGTCTGTAGAACGCTATGACCGCATGTTGCGCCGTGCCAACAATCTGCGCATGGCGCTGGGCGGCGAACCCGGCACGGCCAACTGGATAGCGCCCAAGCCAAAGGGGATGTGGCAACGGACCTATCAGCGCAAACGGTTCGAGATTGAGTGGTGTGAATCGCAAGCAGATAATCTTTTCATAAGCAGATTTGATGACCTACTGAGCATGCATGAACGCGCCGCGTTTTTGAGAATGGGCAAGATTTAGACTTACCCAAGGGATGTATTTCTGTCGCATGACACTCGAGCATCACCACTAAGAAAGGGGATTCAAAGGGGGATAGATCACCGCACAAAATCCACATGTTATTGATATAATGAATATATTTTTTAAATATTGGTGCGGGCGGTGGGAGTCGAACCCACACGGGCATTCGCCCAACAGATTTTAAGTCTGGTATGTCTACCATTCCATCACGCCCGCATCTGACGTTGTTCTTCAATTTTCAGTTTCGGGCCTATATCGGGCCTGATAACAGTCTTTTAGTCGCAACGCCTTGTTCCGTATGCGTTTTACCGTACAGACTCAAGGATTTTAAGTCTGGTATGTCTACCATTCCATCACGCCCGCATCTGGAGATGGGTTTAGCCTATCAATCTGCGTAGTTTAAGCCCCAACTGACAAGAAGCGGTATGAACATCACAACTCTTCTTCAGTCGCCTCAAGCGCGGGCAGCAAATGCCGTTCGGAGAGCCATGGGTTAAGATCCAGCGCGCGGCGCAGCACCACAGCCGCCTCGGCGTTGCGTTGCAGGGCCGCCAGCGTCATTGCATGCCCGGTCAATGCACCCAGATGGGTGGGTGATAAGTCCTCGGTGCGCTCCAAATCCGGCAGAGCGGCTGCATACTCCTGACGCAGAAAGTTGACAAAGGCGCGCTGGTTGTAGCCCTCGGCATAATCGGGACAATATTCTATCAGCGCGTTGGCGGCGATCATCGCCCCGTCAAAATCATAGGCAGTGCGGCGGGTTATAGCCTCGTCCAGCAAGTCCTGAGCATGGGTGTCAGGCGCATCTGACCAATAGGCCCACATATCATCTGACAGCTGGCGGGCCGTGGTTTCATCTGGCGCGGCGCGGGCGGCTGCGATCAGATCAGCCAGGGCCGCCGTGTGATCAGGGGCCTCTGGGCAGGTGTCACAAAACGCAGGCGGCGCACAGATCAGGGTCAGGGCAATGAGGACATGTTTCATGCCCCTATAATGGCGCGCAATGCGGCCCGGTCAAATCACATCCGCAAGAGTATTTTCTTTGACCGCCTGCATCGCCACATAGGTAGAGGTCCCCGAGACATGCGGCAGGGTTGATATTTTCTCGGCCAGAACAACGCGGTAGTCGTTCATGTCTTGCGTTCGGATCTTCATCAGATAGTCGAAATTCCCGGCAATCAGGTGGGCTTGTTCGATCTCGGGGATTTTTGCCACCGCCGCATTAAACGCCGCCAGCGCCGCCTCGCGGGTATCGCTCAGGCGCACTTCGACAAAGCTGACGTGATCAAGCCCCAGACGGATCGGATCAAACAGGGCGTGATAGCCGATGATCACGCCTGTGTCCTCCAACCGGCGCAGCCGGGCCTGAGTGGGGGATTTGGACAGGCCAATGCGTTGGGCCAGTTCGGTCACGCTGATGCGCCCTTCGGAACTGAGGGCGCGCAGGATTGCCGTGTCGTAGCGGTCCAAATTGATATGATCATTTTGCATTGAGATGCCCCATTTTTTCAGTCGTTTCGCCCGGTATATCCAAGCATTCAGGCGAATGTACTTCATTACCCGTGGTATACGAAGGTAATTCACCAATCAGGAGCCACTGCCATGAGTTCTGTTGATGCCCGCCGCATGATTGATACCGATACCTACGCCGATGAGGCCGTCGCGCTGGAGCGCCTGATCGATGAGGCTGCCCTCAGCCATAAGGATCGCGCGCGTATTTGCGCCAGTGGAGCCGGTTTGGTGCGCGCCATTCGTGGCCAGTCAAACCCGGGATTGATGGAGGTCTTTCTGGCGGAATACGGGCTGAGCACCGACGAAGGTATTGCCCTGATGTGCCTGGCCGAGGCCCTGCTGCGTGTGCCGGATGCCGAAACGATTGATGCGCTGATCGAGGATAAGATTGCACCATCGGACTGGGGCAAACACATGGGGCATTCCACGTCATCTTTGGTTAATGCCTCGACATGGGCGCTGATGCTGACCGGCAAGGTTTTGCAGGAAGACAAGAAAGGCCCTGTCGGCCATCTGCGCAACGCCATGAAGCGATTGGGAGAGCCGGTTATTCGCACAGCCGTGGCCCGCGCCATGAAGGAAATGGGGCGGCAATTCGTGTTGGGCGAGACCATCACCAGCGCCATGGAGCGCGCGAAAGGCATGGAAAAGAAGGGCTATACCTATTCGTATGACATGCTGGGCGAAGCGGCCTGCACCGACGAAGATGCGACGCGCTATCACCTGTCCTATAGCCGCGCGATCACAGCCATTTCCAACGCCTGCATCCACAAGGACATCCGCAAGAACCCCGGTATTTCGGTGAAACTGTCGGCGCTGCATCCGCGATACGAAGTGGCACAGCGGGATCAGGTGATGGATATTTTGATGCCACGTTTGCGCTCACTTGCTCTGCTGGCGAAATCGGCCGGAATGGGCCTGAACATTGATGCAGAAGAGGCCGATCGTTTGTCCCTGTCGATGGATGTCATCGAGGCCACGCTGTCAGAGCCATCTCTGGCGGGATGGGATGGATTTGGCGTGGTGGTGCAGGCCTATGGCCAACGCGCCGGGCATACGCTGGACTATTTGTATGGATTGGCCGAACGGCTGGATCGCAAGATCACCGTGCGGCTGGTCAAGGGCGCCTATTGGGACACCGAGATCAAAGCTGCACAGGTCGGCGGCATAGACGGCTTTCCTGTGTTCACGGCCAAAGCAGCGACGGATATCTCGTATATTGCAAATGCGCGCAAACTGTTGGGCATGACCGACCGGATTTATCCGCAGTTCGCCACCCACAACGCTCATACTGTTGCTGCAATTCTGGACATGGCCACCGATAGTGAAACCTATGAATTCCAGCGCCTGCATGGCATGGGCGAGGCGCTGCATGGTATTGTAAAGCAGGACGCAGGCACGCGGTGCCGTATCTATGCGCCCGTGGGCGCACATCGCGATTTGCTGGCGTATCTGGTGCGGCGCTTGTTGGAAAACGGCGCCAATTCCAGCTTCGTGAACCAGATCGTGGATGAAGACGTGCCCCCCGAAGTGGTTGCACGTGATCCGTTTGAAACCATTGCAGATGCGCGTGCACAGCTGCCAAAAGGGCCGGAATTGTTTCTGCCCGAGCGGATCAACTCCAAAGGGTTTGACCTCAAGCACCTGCCCACGTTGGAGGCAATTGACGCCGCGCGCACGCCTTTTGCCAAGGCAACATGGGAGGCGAAACCTTTGCTGGATGGCACACCAAAGGCAAACAAGTTGGCACCTGTGTCCAACCCTGCCAATCCATCAGATTCCCCTGGCAGCGTCGCCACAGCCAGTGCCACGGATATTGAGACCGCTTTAAGCGCCGCCAAACCATGGGATGCCCCCCCTACTGAGCGAAACAAAGTGCTCAACCGGGCCGCAGACCTGTTGGAAGAAAACCATGGCGAGATCTTTGCCCTGCTGGCCCGCGAGGCCGGCAAGTCGCAACTGGATGCGGTGGCAGAGCTGCGCGAAGCCGTTGATTTCATGCGCTATTACGGAGCGAATGCGCCGCACTCCCCCGGCGTGGGCGTGTTCACCTGTATCAGCCCGTGGAATTTCCCCCTGGCAATTTTCTCGGGTCAGATCAGCGCCGCATTGGCCGCAGGCAACGCTGTACTTTCAAAACCAGCTGAGCAAACACCGCTGATCGCGCATCTTGCAGTATCGCTTATGCACAAGGCCGGCGTGCCGAAATCCGCCCTGCAACTCCTGCCCGGTGCGGGCGATGTGGGGGCCGCTCTTACGTCTGATGCGCGTGTCGATGGCGTGGCCTTTACCGGCTCAACCGCAACCGCATTGAAAATCCGTTCGGCAATGGCCAAAACCATGGCCCCCGGCGCGCCCTTTCTGGCAGAAACCGGCGGGTTGAATGCCATGATCGTGGACAGCACAGCGCTGCCCGAACAGGCCGTAAAGGCTATTGTGGAAAGTGCGTTCCAGTCTGCTGGCCAACGCTGCTCGGCGTTGCGCTGCCTTTATGTGCAGGAGGACATCGCCGCAAGCTTTACTGAAATGCTGACAGGCGCCATGGATGCGCTGCGGTTGGGGGATCCGTGGCATTTGTCCACGGATTGTGGCCCGGTGATTGATGATACCGCCCATCGCGACATTGCCGATCATATTCAAACGGCGCGCGCTGAGGGGCGATTGATGCATGAAACGCCTACGCCCAACATGGGCACGTTCATCGCGCCCAGCCTTATCCAAATCGATGGTATTGCCGATATGACGCGCGAAATCTTTGGTCCGGTGTTGCATATGGCGACCTTTGGCTCGGGGGAGCTGGACGACGTGATTGATGCCATCAATGCCACTGGGTATGGGCTGACCTTTGGGTTGATGACCCGGATCGACGACCGTGTGCAGCATGTGAGCGAGCGGGTTCAGGCGGGCAATCACTATGTGAACCGCAACCAGATCGGGGCGATTGTGGGCAGCCAGCCCTTTGGAGGAGAGGGACTCTCGGGAACCGGGCCCAAGGCAGGTGGGCCGCATTACCTGTCGCGCTTTTGTGCCCAGCCAGCGGCTGTCAAGGGCGGTACATGGGATGGCGACATGGCACTGGAGGTGTTGAAAGACGCCGTAACATCGGCCAACGCAGCCCCCAAACCACCGCAGGGCGATCTCGTTTTGCCTGGCCCGACGGGCGAATCCAACCGGTTGACCACGCGGGCGCGCCCGGCACTTTTGTGCATGGGGCCCGGCGCAGACGCAGCAGCGGCTCAGGCCAAAGCAGTCAGTGATCTGGGCGGCATTGCCGTGCAGGCCACAGGCACAATCGCGGCCCAAGTATTGACAGATCTGCAGGGGATCTCAGGTGTGCTCTATTGGGGCGGGGATGATATGGCGCGCGCGATGGTGTCGGCCTTGTCGCGCCGTGAGGGGCCGATCATGCCGCTGATCACCGGGCATCCGGATGCGGGCCATGCGCTGCTTGAGCGTCATGTCTGTGTAGATACCACTGCAGCGGGTGGGAATGCGGCCCTTCTGGGCGGGGTGGCTTGACCTCCCCTGCCCTTGCGGCCAGTGTCGGCCCATGTTTCCGATCCGAGATCATAATCCCTCTGGGCGCACGCCCTATGTCACCTATGCGTTGATGGCCATCAATATTTTGGTCTTTTTGGCCTATTGGCCGCTGTCATCCGATCCCGCAGCCCTGAACGAGTTTTTCTATCAATGGGCGATGGTCCCGGTTTTGGTGTCGATGGAGGGGACGTATCACTCGCTTTTGACGTCAATGTTCCTGCACGGCGGATGGATGCACCTGGCTGGTAACATGCTGTTTTTGTGGATATTTGGCGACAATATGGAAGATAAGATGGGCCATCTGTGGTATCTTTCTTTCTATCTGGCCACAGGTATTGGTGCGGGCCTGACCCATGTTATTGCCGGACCATACAGCCTTGTGCCCACTGTTGGGGCCTCGGGTGCCATTGCGGGGGTCATGGGGGGGTATTTGCTTTTGTTTCCCAAGGCCAAAGTGGATATCCTGCTGATCCTGATCATCTTTGTGCGCATCATTCCGATCCCGGCGTGGATCATGCTGGGCGTGTGGTTTGGCATGCAGGTGCTAGGCGGTGTCGGGGCTGATCCCACAACTGGCGGCGTGGCCTATTGGGCGCATGCGGGCGGGTTTATTGTGGGGCTGATATTAACGGTGCCACTGTTCATCCGGCTGGGTGGGACTGGATTTTGGGAAGACACAGATGGTCATCCGCCACATCCTGAGGCGACATATCCTTATGCGCAAAGCCGTATTCCCAACATCAAACGAAGGGGGTAAGCCTAATGAAAGCCACCTGTCATTGCGGCGCGGTTGAGCTGGATGTCACATTGCCATCAGGGTTGGATGGCGCGCATCGGTGCGATTGCAGCTTTTGCAAACGTCGCGCAGCCCCTAATGTTTCTGTCCCCCTGGACCAGCTGAAGGTGGTCAAAGGCGGCGACCATTTGACGCAATACACATGGGGCACAGGCACCGCGAAGCATTATTTCTGTTCCACCTGCGGAATCTACACGCATCATCAGCGCCGCTCGAACCCGAATGAATATGGCGTCAATTTGGGCGCATTTGAGGGGATAAACCCAGCTGACTATGAGCCGATCCCGTGGTTTGACGGGCAAAACCATCCGACAGATAAATGACGCAGGATCGCCGTGCGACGGACCCGCGCGGATATATGTCCACCAGTTGAAACCACAGCACCCATGCCCCTAGGCGGAAAGGCAAACCATGGACGCCACTGAGATAGCGCGCCTTCATCACAAGCATTGCCGCCCTGAATTTGGCACGACCACGCCGGATGAATTGGAATATATTCAATCGCTTATCGTCAAGCACCGCCCAAAACGCGTGATCGAAATCGGCACCGCGTCAGGCGTGACAACCGGGTTTATTGCACAATTTCTGTCTGAAAATGGCGGCACATCCGTCACCACGATTGATTTGGCTGAAACCTTCTTTGCCGAGCCGACCAAACCCGTCGGATACCTGGCACATCAAATCTATAGCGGCTCAGATGTCACGATTGAGATGGCCACGAAAATGACCTCCCTTGATCTGGCCTCGCTGGGCGGGCCTTGGGACATGGCATTTATTGATGCCAATCACCAGCACCCCTGGCCAACAATTGATACGCTGGCCGTTGCTCCATTTCTGAGCGGTCCGCGCATTGTAATCCACCATGATTTGCAACTGTACCGGCGCTTTCGCCGCTTTCGTGGCATTGGCCCGCGTGTGTTGTTCAATGAAATGCCAGACAGCCATCGCCATGCGGTCAAAGCCAATGATTGGAACATTTTTTCGCTTGATCTGACAATGCCCGCCAGCACGCTTGAGCACGTCTGCGCAGGTGCGCTCAGCATGCCCTGGACTGCGACGCCGCCCCTTGGAACCCGGACCTTGAAAAATTGCGCTGCTTTTCTTGGCGCACATTACAGCGATGAATTTGTTTCAGAGTTCGAAGACTGTGCGGCATTAAACAAAGTGTCACTGCCCAAGAGGGCGATGTTATACCTCAGGGCCAAATTAGCGCGTTAAAGATCGGGTCAGTCCCGGATCAGCTTTGAGAACTTTTGGAAAATGGCTTCGTTGGCGCAGATCACTTCGCCATCGTTCAGGATATCACCGCCGGGTGTCAGCGGCTCAATCAACGCCCCGGATTCGCGCGCGATGATGATGCCTGCGGCCATGTCCCACGCGTGCAGGCGGCGCTCCCAAAAGCCCTCATAGCGCCCGGCAGAGACATACGCCATGTCCAGAGCCGCAGAGCCAAAACGCCGTACCCCGGCGCAGGTGGGCATCAGGCGGGCAAGGTCTTGCAGGGTTTCGGGCAGGTCCGAGCGACCGCCAAACGGCACACCGGTGGCAAAGATCGATTCGATCATGCTGCCACGCCCTGACACCCGCAAACGGCTGTCGTTCATAAAGGCGCCTTCGCCCTTTTCAGCAAAAAACAATTCATCCTTGGCCGGGTCATAGATGACGCCCGATACGATCTGACCTTTGTGTTCAAGGGCAATCGAAACAGCCCAATGGGGCAGACCATGCAGAAAATTGGTGGTGCCATCCAGCGGATCAACGATCCAGCGGCGGGTCGGGTCCTGGCCCTCGATCTCGCCTTCTTCCTCGGCCAGCCAGCCATAGGTGGGGCGTGCGCCCAGCAACTCTTCTTTCAGGATCGCCTCGGCGGCCAGATCGGCGCGGCTGACAAAATCACCCGCCCCTTTCATCGAAACCTGAAGGTTCTCGACTTCACGGAAATCCTTGACCAGAGACCGCCCCGCTTTGCGCGCGGCTTTCATCATGATGTTAAGATTGGCACTGCCGCCCATGGCTGACGCTCCTGTTGCTCAGGCCGCGCGTATACGCCGGGCGCGCCAGTCGCACAAGGGGGGAGAGGGGCGATCAGAGATTGCGTTGCAGGCGCACAGGAATTTCACGCGCCAGACGGATCAGTTGGGCCATATAGGGTTTGTCGGCGTCATCTTCGCGGATGGCGGCATATAAGCGTTTGGTCAGCCCGTCTTTTGTAATCCGCCGGGTGACATAATCCGAGCTGGTTTTCACCTCGCGTACCACCCAGTCGGGCAAGACCGAAACCCCGCGATTTGAGGCCACCAACAGCAGGATCACGGCCGTCAATTCCACTTGTCGGATGGCGCGCGGTTGCACCTTCGCAGGTATAAGAAGCTCCGTGAACACATCAAGTCTCGAGCGGTCCACCGGATAGGTGATCAGGGTTTCTTCGCGGAAATCCTCGGCCTCGATGTACTCTTTCTGGGCCAATGGGTGCTGGCTGGAGGCGACAAACACCGGTTCGTAATCAAACAGAGGTTTGAACACGATGCCCGGCAGGTCTTCGGGATCGGATGAGACCACCAGATCGACCTCTTCTTTTTGCAAGGCAGGCAGCGCGTCAAAGGCCAGGCCGGGGCGGATATCGACATCCACATCTGCCCAGGTTTTCCGGAACCGTTCGAGCACCGGAAACAGCCATTCAAAACAGGCGTGACATTCAATGGCGATGTGCATCCGCCCCGAGGAGCCTTCGCGCAGACCCGAGAATTCAGCCTCAAGTGCTTCGATCTCGGGCAGTATTTTATCGGCCAGCCGCAGCAGGCGATGCCCGGCTGCGGACAGCTTTAGCGGCTTGGAGCGACGCACGAACAGCTCGATCCCAGCTTGATCCTCAAGACCTTTGATCTGATGGCTGAGTGCGGATTGGGTGATGTTCAACTGATCGGCGGCGCGCGCCAGCCCCCCGGCGTTGTGAATCGCCCGGATGGTTCTGAGGTGACGGAACTCAATATGCATTATTAGCTATCCTCATAGAAACCATGAGTATTATGAAGTTGCCTCACATACGCCGGACTGCGACAAGAGGTCAACACCTCTCATAGCAGGATCACTGACATGGCCACGCCCCGCATTTCGTTTGAATTCTTCCCGCCCAAATCATTAGAGGCGTCGTTCAGATTGTGGGATACGGTTCAGGCACTGGCCCCGCTGGAGCCGCGTTTTGTGTCCGTCACTTACGGGGCTGGCGGCACCACCCGCGAATTGACCCGTGATGCCGTGGGCACATTGCACAACTCATCGGGGCTGAATGTAGCGGCGCATCTGACCTGTGTTGAGGCCTCAAAAGCCGAGACAATGGCCATCGCCGACAGCTTTGCCAAAGCGGGCGTGAATGAAATCGTCGCGCTGAGGGGCGACCCCCCCAAAGGCAGCGCCGGATTTACGCCACATGTTGATGGATTTAACGACAGTTGCGAGCTAATCGAGGCCTTGGCGGATACTGGCAAGTTCACCATCCGTGTGGGTGCCTACCCCGAAAAACACCCCGAAGCGCGCAGCGCCAAGGCCGATATTGAATGGCTCAAGCGCAAGCTTGATGCCGGTGCTGCCGAGGCGATCACCCAGTTCTTCTTTGACGCTGACACGTTTTTCAGGTTCCGCGATAATTGTGTAAAAGCGGGCATTGATGCGCCGATCATCCCCGGCATCTTGCCGATTGAAAACTGGAACGGTGTGCGTCGTTTTGCAACGGCCTGTGGCACCAAAATCCCCGCCGAGCTGCATGACGCCTTTGAAAAGGCGGCCCGCGACGACCGGCATGATTTGCTGGCCACTGCCGTCGCCACCGAGATGTGCAGCACGTTGCTGGATGGCGGCGTGGAGGATTTACATTTCTACACCCTGAACAAGCCAGACCTGACACGCGATGTATGCCATGCCCTGGGCGTGACACCGCGGACGCAATTGCGCGATGTGGCTTGATCAAAGCGATTAAGATCGCGGCTTGGGCCCGCTTAACAGGCCAAAAGCCACCTCAGGGCTGACGACGGTCCGGGGTGGCGCTTATTTTCCTAAGCTATCCCACCCTGCACCAGCCGTTCCGCCAATTGCGCATAGGCCTGAGCAACAGGACCGTCGCCCGCTGCAATCGGTGTGCCGCCGTCCCCTGCCAGCCGAGTATCCAGATCAATCGGTAAGGCCCCCAGAAACGGCAGTCCCAGCTTTTCGGCCTCGGCCTCAACGCCGCCATGGCCAAAGATATGCGCCTCATGCCCACATTTGGGGCAATGGAAGGTCGACATGTTTTCGATCAACCCCAGAACCGGGGTTTTCAGCGTTTTGAACATATCCATCGCCCGGCGCGCATCAATCAGCGCCACATCCTGCGGGGTCGACACGACAATGGCGCCGGTGGGGGCGGATTTCTGGCACAGCGTCAGTTGAACATCCCCGGTGCCGGGGGGCAGATCGACGATCAGAACGTCCAATTCGCCCCACCGCACCTGAGACATCATTTGTTGCAATGCCCCCATCAACATCGGACCACGCCACACGACGGCCTTGTCAGGCTCCAGCATCAATCCGATAGACATCATGGTGACACCGTGGGCGTGAAGCGGCTCGATGATCTTGCCGTCTGGGCTGGCGGGGCGTTTGTTGACCCCCATCATGCGCGGTTGCGACGGGCCATAGATATCTGCATCCAACAGGCCCACACGGCGGCCCTGCTTGGCCAAGGCGACGGCAAGGTTGGACGACACGGTGGATTTGCCCACCCCCCCCTTGCCCGAGGCAATCGCCAGGATTGAGCGCACGCCTTGGGGGCGCATCGGCTCGGCCTGGGGTTTGGGATGACCGCCTATCTTAAGGTTTGGCGGCGGTGGTTTTGACGCCGCATGCGCCGTCAGCACGACCGTGGCGCTGTCAACCCCGTCCAACGCCAGCACAGCCCGTTCAGCCGCTGCGCGCAATGTTTCCATCTGGCGGGCCATCTCAGGTGTCGGCGCTTCGATCACAAATCGGACATCTGTGCCCTCCACCATCAATGCGCGCACCATATCGCGCGAGATCAGATTGCCGCCATCCGGCAATTCAAATTGCTCCAGCGCGGTTTGTATGCGGTCTCGGGTGGCGGTCATGGGCTGTCTCCTGATGTGTTGGTGTATAGGTGGCACAATCTGTGGCGGGGGCAAGAGGCAAGTGAAAGCGTTTCGCATAGAACCTTCATCAGACACTTT
Source organism: Roseovarius sp. (assembly GCA_029212365.1). GTDB lineage: Bacteria > Pseudomonadota > Alphaproteobacteria > Rhodobacterales > Rhodobacteraceae > Roseovarius. Next base: position 167,665 of record JARGOC010000005.1, on the reverse strand, counting down.
TCCCGAAACGCCTACGTCCTTCCTATGCCGTGGCGCGCATCGCGATTTGCGTGGCTTCAGGGCAAAGGCGATACGCTGTGAGCGTATATAAAATTGCAAACAATTGCATGACGTTACGTAATGAACTTCTATGCATTTGCTGCATAGCAGCATTGACTTAACGTCTATTGTGCAGATGCAGCATTAGCTTATGTAGGTGTCAACAGAAAGGCAAGCGGCCCTGAGCGCTGCCACAACAGATAGAACTTGGAGCACGACAATGGCATATGCCTCACATAACCGCAGCGGCTTGAATGCTCTGCACCTTGACATCAGCGCTTTCATCTTTCATGGCCTGCGCCGTTTTGAAGATTTCCGTGCCTATCGCAAAACACTGTCCGAGCTGAGTGTTCTGAGTGAGGGACAGCTGGCCGACATGGGTCTGAGCCGCAGCGGCATCCACCGCGCTGCCCTAGAATCCGTATATGGCGTGAACGTCTAAATCAATTCGGGTGCCCCCTCCTCCCTGGGCATCTGTTTATAACCTTGACGCATCTCCTCCTCCCTTGCGGCAAGGTTACTATCCCCAGGATCACTGATCTGACGGGACTACACCCGCGGTCTCTCCTCCCTGAGATCCGATGTGTGCATTAAGGTGGTGATCGCTCCTCCCTGCGGTCACCACTTTTTTTATGTGCTTATAGGTCTGGCTGGATTGCCCACAACGGTTGCACGTGCGTGAACATCACGCGTCACCACGCTGCCTGCCCCGATAATGGCACCGTCCCCGATGCTTACCCCCGACAGCACAATCGCCCCGCCGCCAATCCAGACGTCCTGACCAATGGTGATGGGGCGTGCCTGTTCCAACCCGGCGCGACGTTTGGAGCGGTCTTTGTGATGTTCAGGGCAGTACAGCTGCACATGAGGCCCCAGCATAGAGTGCGCGCCGATGATCACAGGCGCGGTGTCCAGTATCACACAGCCCGAATTCAAATAGACATGCGCGTGCAGGGTAATGTTTTCACCGTAGGCACAGTGAAACGGGGCTTCGATCATGACGTCTTCGCCCACATGCGCCATCAGCTGCCTGAGCTCAGCGCCCATGGCCACGCGCACATCTGGCGCCTGAGTGTTGTGTTGGTGCAAGGCCATGCGCGCACGCGCCTGCATGTGCAACAATTCAGGGTCGTGGCAGGTATACCATGCGCCGGCCCGCATTTTGTCTTTCTCGCTCATGCGGGTCATGACGCCACGCCCGCGCGCTGAAGGCAAGGGCCGGGCAGATCAAAATGGAATGTCGTCCGCGCCGGTCACGAACTGCGCCACGATTTTCTTGATCCCGGCTTTCTCAAAGTCGATCTCAAGCTTGTCACCGTCGATGCCGACAATGGCGCCATAGCCAAATTTTTGGTGGAACACCCGTTCGCCCATGGTGTGGGCGCTGACGGCGGCCATGTCGATGACCATGGGTTTGGCCTTGGAGGGCTGTTTGGTGGGGCGCTGACTGGCCCGCGCCTGCATGCGCTTCCAACCCGGCGAATTATATACATCCGCCTTTGCGGCCTTTTCCTCAATGCTGCTTTCCATGCCGACAGCCCCATATCCACCGCCATACAGCCCCGGAGGTGTCAGCACTTCGACATGGTCCTCGGGCAACTCATCAATGAAGCGCGAGGGCATTTGTGATTGCCATTGGCCATAGACCCGCCGGTTGCCAGCGAATGAAATTGTGCAGATCTGCTCGGCCCGAGTGATGCCCACATAGGCCAGTCGGCGTTCTTCCTCGACGCCCTTTAACCCGCTTTCATCCATGGAACGTTGTGACGGGAACAGCCCATCTTCCCACCCCGGCAGGAAAACGGCCGGAAACTCCAGCCCTTTGGCGGCATGCAGGGTCATGATCGAGACCTTCTCGGTGGCGTCCTCGCTTTCGTTGTCCATGATCAGGCTGACATGTTCGAGAAACCCTTGCAGGTTCTCAAACTGCTCAAGCGCCTTGACCAGTTCCTTGAGGTTTTCCAGCCGACCGGGCGCTTCGGGTGTCTTGTCGTTTTGCCACATCTCGGTATAGCCGCTTTCATCCAGGATGATTTCGGCCAGTTCGATATGGCTGACACTCGGATCGCCCGCCATGCGGCCCCAGCGGGCAAGACCATCGAGCAGCTTTCCAAGCTCATTTGCCCCTTTGCCAGTCAGGCCCTTTTCCTCAAGCAGACGCGCTGCCCCTTCGATCAGAGGGACGCCATGCTGGCGCGCTGAATGTTGGATTTTCTGCTGGGCCTTGTCGCCCAGGCCCCGTTTGGGCGTGTTCACAATCCTCTCAAACGCCAGCCCATCGGCCGCGGACACCACCAGCCGGAAATAGGCCATGGCATCGCGGATTTCCATACGTTCATAAAACCGTGGTCCGCCAATCACGCGGTAGGGCAAGCCGATGGTCAAAAACCGGTCCTCAAAGGCGCGCATCTGGTGGCTGGCACGCACGAGAATTGCCATATGATCCAACCCGATCGGATCCATCCCGCGGGTGCCGCGCTGCATGGCCTCAACCTCTTCGCCGATCCAGCGCGCTTCTTCTTCGCCATCCCAATGGCCAATCAGACGCACCTTGTCGCCGCCCTCGGCCTGGGTCCACAATTCTTTGCCCAGACGCCCCTTGTTGCCCGCAATCACACCACTGGCAGCGGCCAGTATATGCGCGGTTGAGCGGTAATTCTGCTCTAGCCGGACAACATGCGCGCCGGGAAAATCCTTTTCAAACCGCAGGATATTGCCCACCTCAGCGCCGCGCCAGCCATAGATTGACTGGTCATCATCGCCCACGCAGCAGATGTTTTTGTGCCCCCCCGCCAACAGACGCAGCCACAGATATTGGGCGACGTTGGTATCTTGGTATTCGTCCACCAGAATATAGCGAAACCAGCGTTGGTATTGCGCCAGAACATCGCCGTGGTTTTGAAAGATCGTGACCACATGCAACAGCAAATCACCAAAATCCACCGCGTTCAGTTCTTTCAGGCGGGTCTGGTACTGCGCATAAAGCGCGATGCCCTTGTCATTATAGGCGCCCGCCTCGGACGCGGGCACCTGATCGGGTGTCCAGGCGCGGTTTTTCCAGTTGTCGATCACCCCGGCCAACGCACGCGCGGGCCAGCGTTTATCATCAATGCCATCGGCTTGCACCAGTTGTTTGAGCAGGCGCAATTGATCGTCGGTGTCCAGAATTGTGAAGTTCGATTTCAACCCGGCCAACTCGCTGTGGCGGCGCAGCAGTTTTACACAGATCGAATGGAAGGTGCCTAGCCACGGCATGCCTTCAATCGACTGCCCCATCAGGCCACCCACGCGGTTCTTCATCTCGCGCGCGGCTTTGTTGGTGAAGGTCACCGCCAGAATTTCATTGGGGGCGGCCTTGCCAGTGTTCAGCAAATGCACAATGCGCGTGGTCAGCGCCTTGGTTTTGCCTGTGCCTGCCCCCGCCAGCATCAACACAGGGCCATCCAGCCGTTCCACCGCTTCACGCTGTGCCGGGTTCAGGCTGTCGAGATAAGGGGCAGGCCGTGCGGCCATCGCCCGCGCGGCCAGGGATGCGCTTTCAAAAGCGTCGGATTCGTCAAAACTGCTCATGTGCGCACGATAGCGCGGGTTGGCGGTAAGGAAAAGGAAATGTTCAGGGATTGTTCCTGTGAGGTTTTCCACAGATCACAAGCCGGTTCACAGGCCCGGCATGGGCCTTTGCTTTAACTGGACGGGTTCACCGCAGTCAACGCCCCCAAGTCACATTGCGCCTGGGCGCTCACCGATCCGGGCAGATCATCCCCGGTCACATTTCGGAACGTCTGCGTCATACGCCAGCGCACGATCAAATCCTGCGCGCACCGCACATATTGCACCCCGGTCATGGCTGTTGTCTGGCGCATCTCATATTCAAACCGGCCTTCAAACCCATCGCGGTCAATCATGATCACCATTGGTTGTTTGCCCGTCAGATACGCAAAGAACAACGCCTGATGCAGGCTGTCACGGGACGAAGATTTACCGTCTAGTCCGATCTCGATCACATGGCTGTCGGTCTCGCAATCCACGCGCACATGGCGTGACAGGCCGTTGACGTCAAAATACTGGCGGGTTTCACCCTCGCTGCCCGCCAGAAAGGCGCATAGCATCATCGCAAGCTCAACTTCGCCCATTATTCACCCCCTCGGCCGCGTGCAAATGTATCACGCGGGCGCAAAGCAGAGCTATTCAATCCCGCACGGCTGGTTAACAAGTCCTAGACAAATCAGGGGGGCATGCGGCTAATGCTAGGATGACCCTACACAGCCAATATCCAGCCCTGAGTGACCTGCGCGCCCGCGCCCGCCGCCGCCTGCCACATTTTGTGTGGGAATTTCTGGATGCCGGCACGGGCGCGGATCAGACCAAAGCGCGCAACCGGGCTGCTTTGGATGCGGTGCATTTGATGCCGTCCGTTTTGCACGGCAATGTGGCGCCAGATGTCAGCACGCAATTTCTGGGCCAATCCCTCAGCCTGCCGGTGGGCATTGCGCCCGTTGGCATGTCCGGGTTGATCTGGCCAGATGCGGAGCGCCTGATGGCGCGCGCGGCTGGCGAAATCGGCATCCCCTATTGCCTGTCCACCGTGGCCAGCCAACGGCCCGAGGATGTGGCGCCAATGTTGGGTGAAAACGCCTGGTTTCAGATGTATTCGCCCCGTGATGCGCATATTCGCGCGGATATGCTGACCCGCGCCCGCGCCGCAGGGTTCAAAACGCTGGTGCTGACAGTGGATGTGCCCGTGGGCAGCCGCCGAGAGCGCCAGGCCCGGTCCGGCCTGACAACACCGCCCACATTATCACCGCGTATTCTGGCACAGATTGCCACGCGCCCCACCTGGGCGATGGGAATGGCCCGCATGGGCATGCCACGGATGAAGCTGATTGAGGATTATGCCGGTAAAACCAAGGGCATGCCCTCCAACAACCACGCAGGCTATCTGCTGCGCACCTCGCCTGATTGGGACTATCTGCGCTGGCTGCGCGAGGCCTGGGAGGGGCCGATGGTGGTGAAGGGGGTGCTGAACCCCAAAGATGCGGCGGCGCTGGAGAATGAGGGGGTAGATGCCATCTGGGTGTCGAACCACGGCGGGCGACAGTTTGACGCCGCCCCGGCAAGTCTCGCGCAATTGCCGCTGATCCGTGGCGCCTGCGCGGTGCCGTTGATTTTTGACGGCGGCGTTGAGGGCGGTCTTGATGTTTTGCGCGCCCTCGCGCTGGGGGCGGATTATGTGATGATCGGGCGTGGCTGGCATTTTGCGCTGGCCGCGTTGGGTGCAGCCGGCCCTGCCCATCTGGCCGACATCCTGCGCGAGGATCTGACAGCCAATATGGGGCAGCTGGGGCTTGGTACACTGTCCGATGTGCAAAGCCGTTTGATACCAGAAAGGACAAGATCATAAAGACACCAGTCTGATGGCCTGTGCGCGCGCCTTTGCCGTTGTGGGACCGGCTCGGCGACCGTCAGGATAGGCCAACACGCGCTGCGTTTTTTGAGGCTGGGTGAAAATTCTCTCGAACGGGTCAATCAGTGCGCTGCACCATTGCACGAATCCTTCACAAATCTTACAAACGCAAGCAGCCGTGCTGCAGTGCGGCATTGGAAAAGACGCGACCTCACCAATCAGGGGGACCAGCCTGTGTCCGACTTCAAGAAAATTCTGATCGCCAACCGCGGCGAAATTGCCATCCGCATCATGCGTGCCGCCAATGAGATGGGCAAACGCACCGTGGCGGTTTTTGCCGAAGAGGACAAACTGGGCCTGCACCGGTTCAAGGCAGATGAGGCTTACCGCATTGGCGAAGGTTTGGGACCAGTTGCGGCGTATCTTTCGATTGACGAAATAATCCGGGTCGCCAAAGAATGTGGCGCAGATGCGATCCACCCCGGCTATGGCCTGCTCAGCGAAAACCCTGATTTTGTCGATGCCTGCACCAATAACGGCATCACCTTTATCGGCCCCAAAGCCGAAACCATGCGCGCCCTTGGCGACAAGGCCAGCGCGCGACGTGTGGCGATTGAGGCCGGCGTGCCGGTTATTCCCGCATCAGACGTGCTGGGGGATGACATGGCGCGCATCCGCGAACAGGCGGATGAGGTTGGCTATCCGATCATGCTCAAGGCATCCTGGGGCGGCGGTGGGCGCGGGATGCGCCCGATTGAACATGCCGGCGAGCTGGAAGAAAAGGTTCTGGAAGGACGCCGCGAGGCCGAGGCCGCATTTGGCAATGGCGAGGGCTATCTGGAAAAGATGATCCTGCGCGCGCGCCATGTAGAGGTGCAAATTCTGGGCGACAAGCACGGCAATATGTATCACCTGTTTGAGCGTGATTGTTCCGTTCAGCGGCGCAATCAGAAGGTCGTGGAACGGGCCCCTGCCCCCTACCTGACAGATGAACAACGCGCGCAAGTCTGCGAGCTGGGCTATAAAATATGTAAACATGTGAACTATGAATGTGCCGGCACTGTCGAATTTCTGATGGATATGGACAATCAGGAGTTTTACTTCATTGAGGTAAACCCGCGCGTTCAGGTGGAGCACACCGTAACCGAAGAAGTCACCGGCATTGATATCGTGCAGGCGCAGATCAAAATTGCCGAGGGCAAGACGCTGCTTGAGGCCACGCGCAAGGCCAGTCAGGATGAGGTCACACTGAATGGCCACGCCCTGCAAACACGGATCACCACCGAAGATCCGCAAAACAATTTCATCCCCGATTATGGCCGCATCACCGCCTTTCGTGAGGCCACCGGCATGGGCATTCGTCTGGATGGCGGCACGGCCTATTCAGGCGGGGTGATCACGCGGTATTACGACAGCCTGCTGGTAAAGATCACGGCCCACGCACAGACCCCCGAAGGCGCCATTGCCCGGATGGACCGCGCGCTGCGCGAGTTCCGTATTCGTGGCGTCAGCACCAATATTGCCTTTGTGGAAAACCTGCTGAAGCATCCAACCTTCCTCAGCAATGAGTACACCACAAAGTTCATCGACACGACGCCAGAGCTGTTCAAGTTCGACAAGCGGCGTGACCGGGGCACCAAGGTGCTGACGTATCTGGCCGACATCACTGTGAACGGCCATCCAGAAACAACCGACCGCGCCAAACCTTTGGATGTGAAACTGCCAAGGCCCCCCAAGGCGCATGAAGATCACACGCCCTATGGCACCAAAAACCTGCTAGACGACAAGGGCGCCAAGGCGGTGGCCGACTGGATGTTGGAGCAAACCCAACTGCTACTGACCGACACCACCATGCGTGACGGGCACCAATCTTTGCTGGCCACACGGATGCGCTCGATCGACATGATCAAGGTTGCACCCAGTTATGCCGCCAATCTGCCACAGCTGTTTTCCATGGAATGCTGGGGCGGGGCCACGTTTGATGTGGCGTACCGGTTCTTGCAGGAATGTCCGTGGCAACGCCTGCGCCAGCTGCGCGCGGCGATGCCAAACCTGCTGACACAAATGTTGCTGCGCGCCTCCAATGGCGTTGGCTATACCAATTACCCCGATAATGTGGTGCGCGAATTTGTGCGCCAGGCCGCAACAACCGGTGTTGATGTGTTCCGCGTGTTTGACAGCCTGAACTGGGTGGAAAACATGCGTGTGGCCATGGATGCGGTGGTGGATTCGGGTAAAATCTGTGAAGGCACGATTTGCTATACCGGGGATATTCTTGATCCCGACCGCGCCAAATACGACCTGAAGTACTATGTTGGTATGGCCCGCGAATTGCAGGATGCCGGTGCGCATATTCTGGGCCTCAAAGACATGGCCGGCTTGTTGAAACCTGCCTCGGCCACAGCCCTTGTGAAGGCGCTGAAAGAGAGCCTCGATATCCCGGTGCATTTCCACACGCATGACACGTCAGGCATCGCAGGCGCCACGATCATGGCCGCCGCTGAGGCGGGTGTGGATGCTGTTGATGCCGCGATGGATGCGTTTTCGGGGGGCACCAGCCAACCCTGTCTTGGGTCCATTGTTGAGGCGCTGCGCAACACGCCGCGCGACACTGGGCTGGATATCAATCATGTGCGCGAAATCTCGGATTATTGGGAACAGGTGCGCGCGCAATATGTGGCGTTTGAAAGCGGTCTCGCGGCACCTGCATCTGAAGTGTACCTGCACGAAATGCCCGGTGGGCAGTTCACCAACCTCAAGGCGCAAGCGCGCTCATTGGGGCTGGAGGAGCGCTGGCCCGAGGTTGCGCGCACCTATGCAGATGTGAACCAGATGTTTGGCGACATTGTGAAGGTCACACCCAGTTCCAAGGTGGTGGGTGATATGGCGTTGATGATGGTGAGCCAGGGCCTGACGCGCGCCGAGGTCGAAGACCCTGACACTGATGTGGCCTTCCCCGATTCTGTTATCGACATGATGCGCGGCAATCTGGGCCAGCCTCCGGGCGGGTTTCCCGATGGGATCGTTGCCAAGGTGCTGAAGGGTGACGCCCCCAACACGACCCGCCCCGGAGCACATCTGGAGCCTGTGGACCTTGATGCGGCGCGTATGTCCCTGTCAAAAGAACTGGAAGGCAAAGCTGTCGATGACGAAGACCTGAACGGCTATCTGATGTATCCCAAGGTCTTTCTGGATTATATGGGCCGCCACCGGATTTATGGCCCGGTACGCACCCTGCCAACGCGGGCTTTCTTTTATGGCATGGAGCCGGGCGAGGAGATCTCAGTAGAGATCGACCCCGGCAAAACCATGGAAATCCTGCTGCAAGCCGTGGGCGAAACGCAGGATGACGGCGAAGTACGGGTGTTCTTTGAGCTGAACGGCCAGCCCCGAGTGATCCGGGTGCCCAACCGTCTGGTCAAATCCCAGACCGCGCAACGCCCCAAGGCCGAGGCGGGCAATGCCAATCATATCGGCGCGCCAATGCCCGGCGTGGTGGCAAGCGTGGCCGTGACAGTTGGTCAGGAGGTCAAGCAAGACGATCTGTTGTTGACCATCGAAGCCATGAAGATGGAAACCGGCATCTATGCAGAACGTGACGCCACGGTGAAGGCTGTGCATGTTAACGCCAGCGGCCAGATTGACGCCAAAGACCTGCTGATTGAATTGGAGTAACCCTGTGATCCGTGCCTTCGTTCTCTGGTTGGTTGTGATTTTGCCGGGGGTCGCCTTTGCTGGTGATCCGGTGGTGGATTTCAACGCGAATGACCCCATCAAAGATGCCGCCGTTGCGCTGGCCCGCAAAACGCTACCAAAGTTCCTGCGCAACACGCTGCACGGGCATGAGCAATCCATTGACGGGGCCAGCCTCAAGGTTGAAGTCGCGATCCATGCCGATCTGTCAGAGATTATCTGGGTGTTGCCTTTTGCGCGAGCCAGGGGTGGCGGGTTCGTAGGGGTTCTTGCGAATGAACCGGTTCACATGAGTGGCTATAGCGCCGGAGACACGATCCGCTTTGCGCGCCGCGATATTCAGGACTGGTCCCTTATGCGCGATGATCAGCTATATGGCAATTATGTCACCCGTATCATGCTGCCACATCTGGACGCGGAAAACCGGGCTTGGCTGAACGACGCGCTGGTCACTCCGCCCGTCCCTTTGGATTGGTAAATCGGTACATCACAGCCAACTTTTGGCAGGCTTTCGCCACCGCTTGGGACTGTTCCGGCAAATCCTCGCCAACCCATTTTACCACTGTTGTGCAATCCGCCTGCTGACCACTACCGTTAATTGATCCCCCGCCACTCACGGGATCAGGCCAAAAGGGAGAGGACGCGTGTCGGACAAAACCATCCGGAAATCAAAACACGAGATATTTCGCCCCAAGCGCCAGGTCTTACTGTTTTTCTTTGTTCTGCTGCTGTCCTCGGCACTGATGTATCTGGATGTGGCCTTGCAGCACCGGCCCTGAGGCAGAAGTTTGCTATTTTTTTCACATCCGGCGCATTTTGGGGTTGCAGTGTGTCGCCAGACTGAATATCTCGCAACTCACCCAAGGAAGCGGGTGTAGCTCAGGGGTAGAGCGTTACCTTGCCAAGGTAAATGTCGAGAGTTCGAATCTCTTCACCCGCTCCAATTGGTCCTTTCCTATCATGACATACAACCTCTAAGACCCTGACTTCAGGGGGTCTTCGGATGATGTCGCAAACCAGCGCCATGTTAATCAGCCCACCGCCCTTCACCTGATACAGGCAAATGACGCGCCCCGGCACGACATAGAACCGGTGTAAGGGTTGGGGGCAAACCTCTGTTGCAAATCATGCGCGAAGTGCTTTTGCAGCCCATCTGTGGTAGGTCTATTTACTGCTGGAGAACGTGGAATACCGTGTGCCTGCCCCCGCCCAAGCGAGCGAATTTTTCTGTTTTGGCAACACGAGATCATGCTAAGGTTTAGGTTCAATTTCCATGACGAAAGCGCTTTCGGCTGATGACCAATATTTTTAACTTTCTCAAAGATATCCCCCCCTACAGCGAGAATGACCGCACGGTTGAGCGCCTCAATGCGCGTCACCGGTTAATCATCGACCCGTTCCAGACCCAGATCGAAGGCGCGCGCGTCCTTGATATTGCCTGCCATGATGGGCGCTGGTCATATGCTCTGGCGGCTGCCGGTGCAAAAGAAGTCATCGGGATCGAGATCAGGCAAGAGCTGCTGGATCGGTACAAATCTTTCCCTGAAACGGATTTCAAACACAAGGTTTCACTGCGCCAGAGTGACCTTTACGATGGGCTTGAGGCGCTGATTGCGGGCAATGAAACCTTCGATGTGGTCGCCGTTTATGGGATTTTCTACCACGTCATGGACCATTTTCGACTTTTGTCACTGGTGCAGAAATTGTCACCGCAAATCATCATTATCGACAGTGAATTTATCATGACGGACAATGCGATGGTGCAAATCCTGAAAGAAGAAATTTCCAATCCGTTAAATGCCACAAGTGATGTGCCAGGGGTTGAGCACACCGTGGTCGGCGTTCCCAGTCGGCGGGCCACTGATTTCATGGCCAGTGCGTTGAATTATGAGACAACCTGGATGGATCAGGCCCTGATCCTTGGGGATGATCGAAGCGGCATGCATGATTATTTCCGTGATGGTCGCAAAGTGCGCGGCACTTGCGCCCTGACCCCCTTGCCCTGACCCCCTTATAGGTGGCCGCAATCGCGCAGGTGCAGACCTTGCATCAAGCCGCCCAAATTCCGGCCTTCTGAACGAGTGATGCCCGATTGCCGCCCGCCCCAAGGTGTGGCAATGAATTCCTTGGATCATCAGCACCTTCCCCCTATAAGCAGCGCGAAACGCTTTCATAAGGACGATGGCCATGCGCAGAGCTTGCATCACGCGTAAAACTGCTGAAACTGCCATTACGGTTGAAATCAACCTTGATGGCACTGGTCAATATGACATGGCCACAGGCATTGGGTTCTTTGACCATATGCTGGACCAGCTGGCGCGCCATTCCCTGATTGATATGAAAATCAGCTGTCAGGGTGACACACATATTGATGATCACCACTCGGTTGAGGATGTGGGCATTGCCCTGGGTCAGGCGCTGGCTGAGGCGGTTGGCGACAAGACGGGCATCAATCGTTACGGCAGTTGCCTGTTGGCGATGGATGATGCGCTTGTGCGCTGCGCGCTGGATCTGTCTGCCCGGCCCTATCTGGTGTGGAATGTGCAGATGCCAACCGCACAGATCAAAACCTTTGATACCGAACTGGTGCGCGAGTTTTTCCAAGCTTTCAGCACCCATGGCGGCATCACCCTGCACGTCGACCAGTTGCACGGCATCAACAGCCACCATATAGCCGAGGCCGCATTCAAATCCGTGGCGCGCGCCCTGCGCGAAGCGGTTGAGGTGGATGCGCGCAAGGCGGATGCGATCCCATCCACCAAAGGGATATTATAGACGCTATGACCACGGTCATTGTTGATTACGAAAGCGGCAATCTGCATTCCGCTGAAAAGGCGTTTCAGCGCATGGCGGCTGAGGCGGGCACGGGCAATGTTATTGTCTCCTCGGACCCCGATGTGATCCGCCGGGCTGATCGGGTGGTGTTGCCCGGTGACGGCGCTTTTCCGGCCTGTCGGCAGGCGCTTTTTGATCATCGCGGTGTGTTTGAGGCAATTGACGAGGTTGTCATCACCGCAGGCAAGCCCTTTATGGGCATTTGCATCGGTATGCAGATGATGGCCACGCGCGGGATGGAATACAGCGAAACGCCCGGATTTGATTGGATCGGCGGCAGTATTGAGCCGATTTCCCCAGCCGACAAGGCGCTGAAGGTGCCACACATGGGCTGGAATGATCTGCAACTGGATCGCGCGCATCCGGTGTTTGAGGGCATCACCACCGGGCAGCACGCCTATTTTGTGCATTCCTATCATTTTGAGGTGGCTGATCCGGCACATCTGCTGGCACATGTGGAATACGGTGGGCACATCACCGCCGTGGTGGGGCGCGATAATCTGATCGGCACACAATTTCATCCTGAAAAAAGCCAAGACACCGGACTGCGCATGATTGCCAATTTTCTGGGCTGGGCACCATAAGGGGCCGCGCTGTACCGCCCCATCATCCAGCCAGTTTCAACAGAAAAAGCCCCGCGCCGTCTGTTGACGATGCGGGGCCTCAGTAGTCTGTCACCTGTGATCGCGTTACTTTAGGCGCGTCCATTTCTGGCTGCGGCAAAAGGCCAGAACACAGCCCGACACTTCCAATGTGTTGCCGCTCAGCGCCATTTTGGATTTGTAGGTCTTGTCACGGTCCGGGGCCCAGATTTTGCCACCCGAATACGCGCCGCCACCATCAATGTTCATATCCCAAATCATCCGCTTGCCATTGTTGGGGCTATCGATAGCCGCGCCCGCGCTGTCATAGCCCTGCCCCAGCACACCACAGATCTGGCTGCCACATTTACTGATCTTGACGTGACCATAATTGCCATCATCACCGGGCTGAGTTTTCCATGTGCCCAACACAGGGTCGGCCAAGGCGGCCCCTGTGCTCAGCGCCAATGCGGCGACGGCCAGTGCGAATTTTTTCATCTCGTGTTCCTCCCTGAGAATTGCCCGCAGTGTGGGCGATAGGCGTGGCTCGGATCAAGCCTGACGTTGGGTCGCGTTGCATTTACGGCGATCCCATGCCAAAGGGCACATACCCCGATAACACAGGAATGCCACCATGATCCTCTATCCCGCGATTGACCTTAAAGATGGCCAGGCCGTGCGCCTGGTGCATGGAGAGATGGAGCGCGTAACGGTATTCAACGATGACCCGGCCGCCCAGGCCATGGCCTTTGTTGAGGCCGGGTGCGAGTGGTTGCATCTGGTTGATCTGAATGGGGCTTTTGCCGGTGAGCCGGTGAATGCCGCCCCGGTTGAGGCCATTCTGGAACGCTGTGATGTGCCTGCCCAACTGGGCGGCGGTATCCGCGATATGGCCACGATTGAGCGCTGGTTGTCCAAGGGGTTGGCCCGCGTCATCCTAGGCACAGTGGCCGTCGAAAACCCCGAATTGGTGCGCGAGGCGGCCAAGGCCTTTCCCGGTCAGGTGGCGGTGGGCATTGATGCGCGCAACGGGCGCGTTGCCACCAAAGGCTGGGCCGAGGAAACCGATGTAATGGTCACCGATCTGGCGCGCTCGTTTGAAGACGCAGGCGTGGCGGCCATCATTTACACCGACATCAACCGTGACGGCGCCATGAAAGGCCCCAACACTGAGGCCACCGCCGCATTGGCAAATGCCGTTTCGATCCCGGTGATCGCCTCGGGTGGGGTCAGCTCCATTGAGGATCTGTTGGCGCTGCGCGATTGTGGCGCGCCGCTTGATGGCGCGATATCGGGCCGCGCGCTCTATGATGGTGCGTTTGACTTGGGAAAAGCCTTGTCCATACTGAGATCATGACACCTCAACGCGGGACCTGAGTCACATGCTTGGTAATATATTGCTGTCTTTCTTTCTTGGGATGCCCGCTGTGGTGGCCTTTGTGAAACGCAACAGTGTCACCCACCCCCTTTCGCGCGCTATGCTGACATGGGGTGGGGCTGTGGCAATGATCTGTGCCGCTACAATCGTGGTGCCGTTGCTGGGGTGCGAGGGCTCGTTGTTGTCTGGCTATTCAAGCTGTATTGGCGGTGCGGGCATCAGCGCGGTGGTGGTTCAGGCACAACCGCTTATGATCTGGGCAGCCAAGATCTATATCCTGGTTGGCATCCCACTTGCCGCCCTGGCCTTCGCCCTTGATCAGACCAGCCGCCGCGCCACTTAGCCGCCTGCGGCTTTGGCGGTCAGCTTGCCCAAGGCACCGGTCATTTTCTTAATGTATTGCGCGTCTTGTGGCACGCCACCCAGATCATCCAGCGTTTCCTTGGGGTCTTCATAGGCCAACCAGACCTGCCCCGCGCCATCGCGGTAAACCAACACCTTCAAAGGCAAGAACAACCCCGCCAGAGGATCATCCTGCATCGCGGGTGCACCCAGCTTTGGGTTGCCGAAAATCAACAATTGTGACGGGTCCAGCTCCAGCCCCACATTCTTGGCGCCACCGGAATGATCCACGCGCGCAAAAACCGTGGCCCCGATCCCGGTCACAGCCGCCTCAAGTGCGTCCATGGTTGTGGCCACATCGCTCGCGGCCTGAACTTTGATAATGTCATCATTTGTCGCCATTGCAGGGGCTCCCATCAGGGCCAGTGCACCGGCAATACCGCCGGCCAAAATCAACCTTTTCATACTATAATCTCCTCACTCTCAGATAGTTTACGTCACATCCTCTGGCATGTTGGCAGGATTGAACATAAACAATCGTGTGAATGGCCTAAGAGTCGCAGAAACATGCTCAAAACCCGTATTATTCCTTGTCTCGACGTGGCCGATGGGCGCGTTGTGAAGGGCGTGAACTTTGTTGATCTGGTTGATGCCGGTGATCCGGTGGATGCCGCGCGCGCCTATGATGCGGCTGGTGCGGATGAATTGTGTTTTCTGGACATCACCGCGACCGTTGAAAACCGCGGCACCATGTTTGACGTGGTACGCCGCACAGCCGAGCAATGCTATATCCCGCTGACTGTCGGCGGGGGTGTGCGCACGACCGAGGACGTGCGCGCCTTGCTGTTGGCGGGCGCTGATAAAGTCAGCTTCAACTCTGCGGCTGTCGCCAACCCGGATGTGGTGCGCGAAGCAGCAGAGCAATTCGGGTCTCAGTGCATTGTCGTGGCGATCGACGCCAAAACAGTCAGCCCCGGAAAGTGGGAGATTTTTACCCACGGCGGACGCAAGGAAACCGGTATTGATGCGGTTGAATTTGCCCAACTGGTCGAGTCCAAGGGCGCCGGAGAGATCCTGCTGACCAGCATGGACCGTGACGGAACCAAACAAGGGTTCAATCTGCCTCTGACGCGCGCAATCAGTGATGCGGTAAATGTACCGGTAATTGCCTCGGGCGGTGTTGGCACGCTTGACCATCTGGTTGACGGTGTCACCAAAGGCGGGGCCAGCGCGGTGCTGGCTGCGTCGATCTTCCATTTCGGTGAATATACCATTGCTGAGGCAAAATCACACATGGTAGAGGCCGGCATTCCGATGAGGATAGACGCATGACATTGGAAGAGCTGGCACAGATTTTGGCCCACCGCGCCGAGGCCGACCCCAGCGAAAGCTGGACAGCCAAGCTGCTGGCGCAAGGCCCTGAAAAAGCGGCCGAAAAATTTGGCGAAGAGGCCGTGGAGGCCATCATCGAGGCCATTAAGGGCGACCGCGCAGCGCTGACCCGTGAGGCGGCGGATGTGTTGTTTCACCTGTTGGTGATGCTGCACTCACAGGCTGTGCCCTTGTCAGATGTCATGGATGAGCTGGCCCGCCGTCAGGGGCAATCGGGCCTGAGTGAGAAAGCAGCGAGGGGCAAATGATCCGTCATATCGTATTTTTTAGTGCAGCTGAGTCGTCAGATGTAGAGGCCATCCGGGACGGGCTGATGATGCTGGGTGACATTGCGCATTCTCAGCATTTTGAGGTCGGTCGAAACCTGCAAAGTGATCAGATAGCTGGCACGCCGATTGATGTGATTGTCTATGCTGAATTTGCGGATGAAGCGGCCTTGGCAGCCTATAAGGCCGATCCGATATATGCGGCATGTACTGCCAAAGTGCGCCCCATGCGTGAAGTGCGAATTGCCGCGGATTTTGCGGCCAGTATCTGAACCGAACGAGAGAGGCCAAGCTCGGGTGCGTTTCGACGTGCAAAGCCGCGCTCCTTATAGTTTGGAAGATATCACACCGGTATTGAACCCACCCATGCGCAGCTCGCCCATCAGGCGTTGGTATTCAATTTTGGGGCAGCGGTTCATCACCACATCCACACCGCGCGCGCGCGCCTTTGCGGCGGCCTCTTCGTGCCAAACGCCGATCTGCATCCAGATGGTCTGTAAATCCGGAAACACCTCCAGCGCCTCATCCACGATTGGGGGCACATGCTCGGGTTTGCGAAAGATGTCGACCATATCCACTGGCTCTTTGATATCAGACAGCCTGGCCACCACGGTTTGTCCAAAGGCGGTTTTTCCAGCGTGACCGGGGTTCACCGGCACCACGTCAAACCCCTTTAGGGACAAATATCGCGCCACATAAAAACTTGGGCGTATTTCATTCAGCGACATGCCCACAACAGCGATTCGCTTGGTGCGGTGCAAAATGGTGCGCAAATGCGTGTCTGAATATGTCTCGTTCATGGAAACGTCATACCTGTGCGGCGCGCCAAAAAAAAGAGCGCCCAGGGAAATACCTGGGCGCCAGTCGCGGAACGAGGGACAGTGAATGAAGCGTTGATGTTCCAGATCATCGCTTCTGGACTACAGATAGGTCCGATTTGCAGAATAAAAAGAGGTTGTAATACTCATGTGAACAAAATGTTCATCTCGGCAATATTTCGCCAAAGTCACGCAAAGCACCCTTATCCACGCGAGGCATACAGCGCCACAGCCGCCGCATTTGAAACATTGAGCGAGCCGAAATCCCCCGCGAAATCAATTTTGACCAGATGGTCACAGGTTTCACGGGTTTTCTGGCGCAATCCGGGGCCTTCCGCGCCCAGCACCAGTGCCACGGGGCGGTCACGGCGCTCTTGCAAAACAGATTCGATGGTCTCCTCCGCCTCGCCCGCAAGGCCAAGCATCAGATACCCCATGGACTTCAATTGCTCCATGGCGTCGGCCAGATTGCGTACCCGCAAATAGGGCTGGCGTTCCAGAGCCCCGCTGGCGGTTTTGGCCAAAGCACCGGTTTCAGGGGCGGCATGGTGGCGCGGGGCAATCACAGCGCAAGCGCCAAACACTTCGGCAGAGCGCAGGATTGCACCAACATTATGTGGATCGGTCACACGGTCCAGCAACAGCACCCGTGGCGGGCGAGTGCCATCGCCCAAACAGACCTCGTCCAAAGCGCCCCAGTTCAACCCCTTGACCTCAAGTGCGGCCCCCTGATGCACCGATTGCGCGTCAATCGGAGCGTTAAAGCGGCGCGGATCAGCCATTTCAGGCTCCATGCCCGCGGCGGCAATGGCCTCGGCCAGTTTGTCATGGGCGTTTTTAGTGGTAATCAGGCGCAGTTTTTCGCGCGCCGGATTTTCCAGCGCATCGCGCACGGCATGAATGCCGAACAACCAGACGGTTTCGGATGCAGCGGCGCGTTTGGTCTGCTCTTTGTCGATCACCCAGCGGGGTTTTTTCATGGTAGAATTGCTTTCCTGTCAGAGCGGCAGACAATGCGGCGTGGATCGCCCGGTTGCAAGGTATTTTCGCCTTGACGGGCCGCGGCCCCACTAGTAATCAGCGCGTCATTGTCTGGACACTTGTTCAGCTCAGTGGGCGACAGGCCGCAAGGTGTGGCAGGGGACTGTAACTCCCTCGCGGAGATCGCACGCCTGGTTCGATTCCAGGGTCGCCCACCAAACAAAATCAATGACTTAGCAGCAAATCTTAATGTAATTCGGCCAATAATGGCCCCTTCTCAGTTTACACCTAGTGTTCGTTGTTTACACATCAAAGTGTAAACTAAACCCGAATCTGCGATTATTCTTCTTTGTTTTCAACGAAAGGCCAGGGACTTTACATCCCCCGCGGTTGTAAACCAAATTACCGCGCAAATCGGGCTATCATCGGTGTACACTGCCGATCGCATGGACTTCGACCAATGCCAGAGATTTCTCTGAATCAGCTGCTAAGTCCTTGATGCTTTTACCCGTACTACTGAGGCCTTGAGCCTCGTCGAGACGCATGCGAACAAGGACTGGGTCGTAGACATCGCGTCGACCTGGCACCGGCTCGATGTTCATCCTGCGACACCAATAACGAAAACTGGGGCTAGGAGTCGAAAACCCCAATAGCTTCGCCACTTCCTTTGTTTTTAGCAGTTGAATGTCGTAGCGACCCATTTGCTTCACCTCCAAATCAATTCAAGAATTTGCAAAACGTGTGTTTGCTGGTGATTTGTTAACAAGAAAAATGAGAACCTAGACTTGGGCATGTGGCGTTCAATACAAACCTGCCCACGAACTGAATGAAGGGCGGAAAGCCGGCATTCTCTGCGAGTGCAAAGAGCCAGTCGTTGTCATAGCAAGTGCGGACACTGGCGCGGAGGCATTGGTCAGCCGGTTCGCAACTGCTGTAGGAGAACTCACTCTGAGGCCAAGCAGACAATCTGGAGGCTTGGGTGAGCGGAAGGATAACATTTTTTGTTTGGCCAGTCCTTGTAGCTGCGCCTGCATTGCGGGATAGAGTCTGCTTGTTTAGGGTGAAGAAACAGACAGGCGCTCAACCAAAGTAAGGAAAGAAATGCACGCGAAGATCGTCCACCTAAGTGATCTCCATTTCAAAAACGACGCTGAAAATAGGAAACGTATTGAATATCTGAAATCGGATCTACAGCGGCTGGAAGCTGAAGGAGGGGTCTTCACGGCTTTCACGGGCGACCTAGTGCAGGCTGGTGATCGGAACGAAGACTACGATGTGCTTTTCGACATACTCATCGCTCCGCTTTCAGAGATGGGTCATGAAGTCTTGGTCGTTCCAGGAAACCATGACGTTCAACGCTCAGTTGCGAACCATGAATTCATTGAAAGACATCTGGCGGATCGGACCAGCTCTTACCTCTTTCAAAAGTCCAGTGAGATGGTCCAACCAAACTTTGATGAGGTAGGCGATCCTCTTGAGCACTATAGAACGATTGAAGAAGTTCTCGGGCCATATGACCATCATACCTACTACGGCTACTCTCGAACGCGTGGGGGCTTATCGTTTGTCGGAATGAATACGACTTGGTTATCGAGCGAGAGACCTGTTGGAGAAACTGACAGGGGGAAACTAAGGTTAGAACCCTATGTTCTGGATAAGCTGTCGGAAAAGCTGCCTTCCGAAACTACGAAGATTGCTCTCTTGCACCATCCCCTAGATTGGCTGGAGGAAACAACGCGAGACGCAGTATCAAAACTACTCATGAACCGATTTGATCTAGTTCTTTATGGACACGTTCATGCGACGGACTTGACAAATCTGGCGCAAATTGGTGCCGGATGCATCTTTATGCAATCGCCACCTTTGCGGTCGGGCTGGTCGAAGGGCAGCAATGGGTACACCGTTATCCAAGCCAACTTGGAGCACAAGAAGTTTGAATTAGAGTACCGAGCCTACTCTGAGACCCGCCGCAAATTTATCCCTGGAGAGGATTTTGCCCCTAAGGGAATACTAAGGCCGAGAGAGGAGGACGAACTCTTCTATAGCTCGAAGCCTTCTGGCGAGACACTCATGCTGAGATTTAGCGAATCGGAAACGTTTGACTATACTGCGTGGTACAGGGCAAATATTCGTGCAAAATCCAAGATTACCTCGAATTTCGTAAGTCCCAAGGCACGGAAAGTGGCGGTGGACCAGGACGATACTTGGCTGGAACCTGCTTTGCCCGTGACACAGTTGGCCAAATCTTCTTTTCGAGATCAGTACTATATTGCACCGCTAGATTCGGGCTTAACCACTGCAGCTTTCTTGACCTTCAAAGAGATTGCAGATGACTTCAATAGCCTCAGGAAAATTCCTGCATTCTTCGATGCTAAAGAGCAAAAGATAAACAAGGCTTCGATCCTCAGAGAGATAGGTCGCACATGCCTTGTTAGCTACAGCCATGCTGAAGTTGAGGCATTGGCGAACTCGGGTGGTCTCTGCGTATTAGTGGATGGCCTTTCTTTGGCAAACGTCGAGCAGTTCAACCTATTTCGCGAAGTTGCTGATAAGTTCTTTTTGAAGGTTCGCTTCATATATTTTCTCAGTACTGAGCAGCGTGGGGCACCGACAGTCGGTAGCGCCATTCCAAATCTAAATTCGGAGACAGACGAGGTCTACGAGTTTGCTCAGATGGATGTAGCAGACATTCGTGAGATGGTGTCTCTTCGTTCGTCCGAACACAGCGGCTATCCTACAGATTCTGTCGTCTCACAAGTGGTCGACTCCTTTAGGCAAATGGACGAGCCAGTTTACGCGAGCAGCGTAGCAGTTGTGGTCGAAACGCTGAATCAAGATCCAGAGTTCAAGCCGATCAACAAAGCTCGTCTTCTCGAACGATACGTCGAGTGCCTATTGGGTCGCTTTGACCTAGAGGATGTGCGCGAAGGAACTTTTGCTTCGAGTGACAAGATCGACCTTCTGAGTTTCGCTGCTCGGCGAATGCTAGAGGAAGATGTCCAAGGCATAGCTGAGAAATCTTGGGGCGAACTATGCGACGACTACCAGAGAGCTTATCTAATTGATCTTCCCAATCACCTTCTTGATGAGTTCATTGAGAAGGGCATTTTGACCATTTTTAGGGGTCAGGTGACATTCAGGGGAGACTACCTTTTTTCATTCTTTGTTGCTCGCCAGATGAAAGCAGATCCGAAGTTCTCAGAAGAACTGACCACAGGAGAATCGCTCTTCAAGTATCACAAGGAAGTTGCTTTCTATGGTGACTTGGAGGGCACAGAGACACGAGGCGTTCTTGGCTCGATCCATGCTGCACTTGATAGCTTAGAAGCTATCCTAAATGAAAACTACTCAGACGCGGGCATTGACCTTGCGGCAGAGTGGCAAACAACCTGTATCGAACAGGATGGCACCTTGAGCCAAACGGAGGCATTTGAGAACGCCGCTGACAACTTGGGTCGGTCTGATGCAACTCCGGAACAAGCCGATAGGTTCGATAATTCCCAACTTTCGGAGATAGATCGGCGTCGCGGCGTTGCTAAACGAATGGCTGTGATGGAAGCAGAGGCAAAACTGCTAGTCTCGCTAAGGCTCTATGCCGCCCTTTTAAAAAACGCCCTTCAAGTTCCTGCAGCCGAGAAACTCAAGCATCTATCGAAGCTATTTGTGTCTGCGGAAACTTGGGTGGGCTTCCTCTGCGCCTACCGAGACGAGATTACTTCCAATCCAGTTGTTATGGTAGGAGGCATTAGAATTACTAACGCCGCTGCATTGATCGATTCGGACCGATCTGCGCGTGAGTTCAAGTACAACGCACCCAATAGTATGTCGCGACTTCTTGCCGAAGCGCTGAAGAATCCTCAACTGGCCACGGCACTTCGCAAAGTGTTGCCTGAATTGCCGCCAATGAGTTCACTCTTTGCTCGTGATGCGCTTCTCGGCCTTCCTAGCGGTGAAAACAGGGAAGCGTATCTCAGTAGCCTAAGAAATGAGAAGGACATCAACCTTGCAACTGCATCTCTACGGACGCTTCGAGGAAGATATCTAGCTTCTGGACGAAACAAGGCGCAGAGAGAGCATATCGAGGCGGTAGTTGAGCAGTTGTCGCGGATTGGTAGTCCTGTGGGCAGCATCAACTTCGACAAGTTGAAAAGGGCGAGGATGATTCGAGACATGAAAGAGAAAGTAAATGGCCAAAACGCAAATAGCCTGCACAAGGAGGTTCGTTGAAGGTGTAGCCTGGTCACGTAAAGAGTGCGCAACGCAGACACGATTGAAATCGAGCGCCCGCAGCGAATGACCGGTCTGGAGAAGCTGCAACACGGCGCTCGTCGTTGCGGTGAAGGTCCGGTTTGGGCCGTGAATTCATTAAATCTTACAGGAAGATTTGGTAAATATTGAACTCAAACAGCTTCATTTCAGTTTACAAACCAACCATAACCCACTGATAACTATACGGGCGCTGGCGGGCGCAGTTTACAGAAAAAGTCAATGAAATCAACGAAGAGACTGGGACTGTAACTCCCTCGCGGAGACGCACGCCTGGTTCGATTCCAGGGTCGCCCACCACTTTCCTTTGATTTCATTTGGCTCATCCTGGAGATGCGCCACTTTGCCCAATTGATACTGGCGCAAGGCGGCTTTGGTATTGCTGAAGCATATAATATCAAACGTAAATTCGGCGAAACGCGAGGGTATCAGGTGGGGACAAGTTCAGCCAATCTGGTGCTATCGTATGTGGCTGAACATGTTTTGGGCATGCCCCGGTCGTTACTGGCGGGCATGCCCAAAAGCAGAGGTCAATAGCCCGTTACGGCATCAGCACATCCGTGCGCACATAGGCCGAGCTGGCCTCGCTCAGATCGTCGAGCAACAATTCAACCTGAATGGACTGGATGCTCCCCAGAGCAAATGTGCCATACGGCAGGCCATCAGTTTCAATGATCGCATTGGGGGCATTGGTGTTTTCGTGGCACGGCGGCAAAGGCCAGACCTGCATGTCACCGCCATTCACCGCATAGCGCATTTGCAAAAGCCCGCAGCGCCATGCCCAAAGATGGGTCACATACAGGAAATCCTTACCGTCATATTCGCGCACGGCCACCCAATTGCCCTTGGTGGCCTCCAAAATCGGTTTCACCTCAGCGGCAGTGGTGAATTTGCCCGAGGGGATTTGCGGCTCGGCGGTGAATGTTTCTTCTGCGCCAAGGCTCGGGGCGGGATCACTTTCAACCACACCGGCCAGTAAAGAATTGCCCGTGCTCTCGTCTTCCGACAGAGATTTTCCGCTCCCGGACACTTCTCCATCAATGATCACGCTGCCTGCGCCAATGGTCACACTTGTTTCGTTGATTGTCGTGGTTCCGCTGGTTGCACTGGATGTGCTTTTGTTGGATATCCACGAGGTATCTGCGGTGGCGCTGTCAGCGGTATCGCTTCGATTGGAAATCCATGACCCATCGCTCGATCCATCGCTTGATCCGGTGGTGTTCCAAGTGCCGCCTTCGGGTTCAGCGGTGGTTTCATCCGTCACCGCACTGTCTTCAACCACAAGAGGCACCGCGTCCTCAGCGCTTTGGGTCATTGCGACAGCTTCACCGCCGGACGGCATCTGTGCAGTGTCCCCTCCGCCGCCGCTAAGGGTGGTGCCCAATACAAACAAAAACAAATCTAACATATGATAACTCCTTTCTTAAATTCCTTGATTCTGCCCCTTCTGTGATGTTGCTTGCGCACTTATAGTGGCACAAATAACAGGCAGGATCGGGGCGAGTATGGCCGGGAAAGCACCTAAAATCCAAGACTTCAATATTGCAATTGTCGCTCAGGCCGGGCGGTTGCAGTATGAAGCCATTGTTTTTGCCGCATCTTTACGGATGATGAGCCCCGATTTCAAAGGGCGTTTGCTGGTGGCCGAGCCACAGCCCGGCCCCTGTTGGAACGGCGACCCGCGCATCAATAGCCCCGAAGTAAAGGACCTGCTTGAACGGTTTGGGGCTGAGATCATTCCGTTTGAAAACAAACACTTCGGACAGAAGTACCCCTATGGCAACAAGATTGAAATGTTGGCCGCCCTGCCCAAAGGCGAGCCATTTGTGTTCTTTGACACCGATACGCTGATCACCGGTGATATAACCCAGGTGCCGTTTGATTTTGAGCGTCCTCAGGCCTCAATGAGGCGCGAAGACACCTGGCCCAAGATTGAGCTTTACGGGCCGGGATATACCCAGACGTGGAAATCTTTGTATGACAAATTCGGGTTGGATTTTGACAGCTCGCTGGATTCTAGCTGGCCGGATGAGTTTTGGCGGCGCTATCTCTATTTCAACGCCGGGTTCTTTTTCTACAAATGCCCGCATGAGTTTGGGGACCGGTTTTTGGAATATGCATTGGCGATCCGCGATAATGCCCCCGATGAGCTGATCTGTCAGGAGCTTGATCCATGGCTGGATCAGGTGGCCTTGCCATTGGTTATTCACAGTTTGGGTGGCGGGCGTGATACCCTGCCCGAGGGGCTGTTGGACGGCGATATCACCTGCCATTACCGCCTGTTGCCGCTGCTCTATGCCCGCGAAGCCGACGCTGTTGTTGACGTGCTGGACCGCGTGACCGCGCCCAATTGGATCAAACGGGTACTCAAGAACTACGATCCGATGAAATTCATGATCTATCATGGCCGTGGCCACAAAGTGCGTGATCTGTTTGACCGCGATGACCTGCCCCGAAATGAACAGGCCATCCGAAACAAGATCAAGCGTGAAGGCTATTGGATGCGGTGAATTTCGCTCGGCGTGGTCTGACACCTTTTTATTAATTTGACAGCCAATGCCGGAATGGACCTAGAATAGTGGTATATTTTTCCGATTCTGGATCAAATATTCTACGTTAATCAGTACAAATTCCCATTGCCAGTTCCATGTGTTTCCGACGGAAAACTGTAGTTGCATAGGAAATCAAGATTATGAAATCACACATTAAAATTGCAGTGACAGCAAGCACCCTCTTGCTGACGATGGCCTGCACGGTTGAGCAGACCTCCACAGGGACCATTACAGTTGACGGTCACAGCTTTGATTACGAACGCACGATTTCAGAGCAACCCACGCCATATATTGGTGCATCATCTGACGGGGTTTACTACAAAATTGCGTTTCCTGATGGAACGACCAAAACCGTCGTGGAGGATAATCAGGGGGATGCACTCGTATCCGCACGGGCCACGATAAAACAATGGCTGGATTCTCGAGAAACCAAAGACATGATATTAAAGAAGAAAGCCAAGGCAGCCAAAAACACAGCGCAACCCAAATCCGGCACCGAGACGGAAAAAATCTCGCCAGAGCCGGGCGGCATGTAAAACTAGCCGGTTAAACAGTCATCGCCGGTTAAACAGCCACAGAGGACAATGAAATGAACTCCAAGATTATACCCGGCATCGCAACCTGCGCGTTCTTTTTTAATGTTGCATGCACATATGAACGAGAGACCACCGGATCATTCAAGATTGATGGAAACGTATTCCACTACGAATATTACAGCACTGAATACACCTCTCCATTGTCGAGCCGGGATCGGGACAACGTTTACTATATCGTCTCATTTCCGGATGGCACCAAAAAGACAGTTTATGTGGAAGACGACAGTTATTTTTCCCAAAACAAACACAAGCAAGCCGCGAGAGGCTGGCTCAACGCAAACAGGGGCCCGCAACCCCAAACCGCAACGCCCGCCAAGCCGGACGTCGCAACAGAAGAAACCTCAACAGAGCGTGGCGGCACATAAAGACCCCCTGCCCCACAACGCCGCTGCCAGGGGTGGTTGCCCATCTCAGTGCGGTACACACGGTCCGAGTGAGGCTGCGTCCTGACACTTGTGTGATTTGGGCATGAACCGGGAATGTGGTATATTCAGACAGGCCGCGTTGCCGCTTAGGCCGCCTGTATCCTCTTTTTATTGCAATTATTTCACACTTAAGGAGTTGATATGTTAAATTTATTTCGCTCACTTGTTCTGGTGTCGCTACTAATCTCTGTGTCAGCTTGCACAGTCGAAAAGACTGAAAAAATCGGCACCGTCAAAGTGGATGGCGTCGAATTTGAACTGCGGCGCGTGCAGGATGTTGACCCATACAAAAGGGTCGTATTTGAAAAATTCCAGGTTGTGGTGAATGGTGAAGCGCTTGCATGCTCTCCCCCTACTGTGGAGGAATGCGCCAGGGTTGTGCGCAATACAGGCGTCACCGATCCACCCTATGACTCGCATTTTAATCCGCCACCCCAAAATGGCCGCCCCCCAATCAAAGATCCGCGTAGCATCCCGGTTCTGATTGAGACATCAAAGGGTGATTGAACCAGGCTCCGGCCAAGATTCAACGGTTGTTCCCTCAACGGCTTTAAACTAACTCTGAATGAACGCCATTCTAGAGAGGAGCCCCCATGTCTGATCCCGCCCATAAATTTGGTTTTGACACATTGCAAATTCACGCAGGTGCCCGGCCCGACCCGGCGACCGGTGCACGCCAAACGCCGATCTATCAGACCACCGCTTATGTGTTCCGCGATGCTGAACACGCCGCGGCGTTGTTTAACTTGCAAGAAGTTGGCTATATTTATTCACGCCTGACCAACCCCACCGTTGCCGTGCTGCAAGAGCGCGTGGCGACATTGGAAGGCGGTGCAGGTGCTGTCTGTTGTTCCTCAGGGCACGCAGCCCAGATCATGGCGCTGTTTCCTTTGATGGCACCGGGGCGCAATGTGATTGTGTCCACACGGCTTTATGGCGGGTCCATCACGCAGTTTAGCCAAACGATCAAACGGTTCGGCTGGGAGGCCAAGTTTGTCGATATCGACGACGCCGATGCGATCAAGGCAGCAATAGACGATGATACCCGTGCGATCTTCTGCGAAACCATCGCCAACCCTGGTGGTCATATTGCCGATCTGGATATGGTGGCAAAACTGGCTGATGGCGCGGGTGTTCCGCTGATTGTCGATAACACCACCGCCACGCCTTATCTGTGTCGCCCGATCGAACATGGCGCCACTTTGGTGGTGCATTCGATGACCAAATACCTGACCGGCAATGGCACTGTCACCGGCGGGGTCGTCGTGGATTCAGGCACGTTTGACTGGTCCGCGTCCGACAAATTTCCGTCACTATCGCAACCCGAAGAGGCCTATCACGGGCTGAAGTTCCATGAGACATTTGGCCCGCTGGCCTTCACCTTTCATGGCATTGCCATTGGCCTGCGTGATCTGGGCATGACCCTAAATCCACAAGCCGCGCATTACACGCTGATGGGCATTGAAACGCTCAGCCTGCGGATGCAACGCCATGTAGAGAACGCGCAAGCCGTTGCCGAATGGCTGGAAAAAGACGACCGGGTTGAGGCCGTGACCTATGCGGGCCTCAAATCCTCGCCCTCGTTTGAGCGGGTCAAGACCATCTGCCCCAAAGGCGCTGGCGGTCTGTTCACCGTGGCGCTGAAGTCTGGCTATGATGGCTGCATCAAACTGGTCGATAGTCTGGAACTGTTCAGCCATGTGGCCAACCTGGGCGATACACGCTCGTTGATCATCCACGCGGCCTCGACCACGCACCGCCAGTTGACGCCCGAACAGCAAACCGCAGCCGGGGCCAGCCCCAACGTTGTGCGCATTTCCATCGGGACCGAAGATGTAGACGACATCATCGCCGATCTGGATCAAGCGCTTTCCAAGGCATCCGCCTGATTTTCGGCGATTAAATACCGGTGAGCCCCGCTCTTTGGCGGGGTTTTCCTTTTCCTCAGCAGAAACCTGCTGTAAAATCCGCACAAACCGGGGAGGCGTTCCCGGCCATGTGGTCTGATGTTAAAGCGGTGACAATGAAACCGAATTTTGCCCTGACTTTATCGTTTGATGGAATTGGCCTTTTGCACCGGGCGTTCCCTGGGTGGCATCTTGTGGGCGATGTGGCGCTGGATTGTGCCGATCTGAGCGCCGAGTTGACCACGCTGCGCCAAAAGGCACTTATGTTGGATGCCTCGGGTCTGCGCTGCAAGCTGGTGCTGCCAAATGATCAGGTGAAATACCTGTCGATCCGTGATTTTGACGGTGATATCAGTGATATGGACGCCTCAGTGCGCAGCGCGCTGGAAGAGGCCACGCCCTATGGTGTGGATGATCTGGCCTATGATTGGTCGTTCGACAATGGTGTTTTGTCGATTGCCGCCGTAGCCCGTGAAACCCTGGCCGAGGCCGAGGCCTTTGCCGTGGACCACCAGTTTAACCCGGTGTGCTATGTCGCCACGCCCGATGCGGACCAATATGTGGGCGAGCCGTATTTTGGTGTGTCGGCCTGGGCCAAGATTGATGCGGGCGGGGATATAGAGGTCACGCGCGACAGCTCTCCTATCCGTGTCATCGGGGCCGCCAAACTGCCAGACCCTGAAGCCGCAGTTGAGGTCGAAGTAACGCCCGAGCAGCCTGCCGCAGATGCCGACGACAGTGAAGCCGCCTCCGCCCAAGTGCCTGAGCCAGAGCAAACAGCCGCGCCTGAGGCGACGCCCGCTGAGCAGAGCACTGTCGAACCGGGTACAAAGGCACCTGAACCTGAGCAGGCCACAAAAACAGATCCCCAAGAAACACCCGAGCCGCATATCGCGGGTGACACGCTTGAGCCGGCCGCCGCCGCGGCCTTTGCAAGTATTCGCGCCCGGCGCGAGGACGGGGCCGCCACGGCCCCAAGGCTTGACGGGGTCGTGCGTGACGCCCCGCCGCCCCGCATCACCTTTGAGGCAGCACACGACCCCAGCGCCGAGGACGAAGCGCCAACCGCCAACGGGGTGTCAGATCCGGCTTTGCCCATTGATGAAGATGCGCCCATCGCCGCCCCGATCCTGGCCGATCATATCAGGCCGCAGACCGAAGGCTTGACCGATACGCCTGCCTTGGATGAGGCCGCCCTGTTTGACGCAGAGCCGCACGACACACCAGAGGACACTGCCCCACCGCTCGCCACACCGCCCCCGGCAGA
Source organism: Roseovarius sp. (assembly GCA_029212365.1). Classification (GTDB taxonomy): domain Bacteria; phylum Pseudomonadota; class Alphaproteobacteria; order Rhodobacterales; family Rhodobacteraceae; genus Roseovarius. The sequence continues at coordinate 138,923 of JARGOC010000005.1, read as the reverse complement.
AGCGAAACCCGCATTTTTCACCCGTCGATCACGCACCAAGAAAAAGAAGGGGGCCCTTGCCGCTGGCATTCCCCAACCGGCAGATGAAAAACAGCGCATGACCATCTTTGGCGCGCGTGAACAAGCCACGGTCGGCGGCAAGCCGCGCTTTCTGGGGCTGATCCTGACCGCTGTTTTGCTGCTATTCCTGATTGTGGTGGCCGCATGGGCGTCTATTTTCATGGACGATGGCCTGGCCGGGTTCTTCCGCTCAAATGACACACCTGCCGTGGCGAGCCTGCCATCACCTGAAGAGGCCGAAGCTGCACTCAGCGAAGAAGAAGAGATCGAACTGGCCTCTCTCACCCCGGATGAGACGGTATCGGTCCTGGATGATCCCGCAACTGAAATCCTCAGTCGTGTGACCCCCGCAGACCTTAGCCCGGACGAGGCAAAGGCACGCTATGCGGCGACCGGCATATGGCAATTGGCACCTGAGCCTTCGGCCTCGCCTCAGCCGAATAATCTGGAGGAATTCTATCAGACGTCACTGGACCCGGACCCCGGATTTCAGGATGCTGTTGCCCTGCCCTCTGTTGAGGCCGCGCTGACCGATGGCATCATGTTTTCGCCCGCGCCCCCTCCTGCGGCAGATACAAGGTTTGTGTTTGATCCGCGCGGGTTTGTTCTGGCCACGCCCAAAGGCGCCATCACACCTGAGGGGGTGATTGTCTTTGCAGGCCAGCCGAAAATCACGCCGCCCGCCAGCTGGTCAAACCCTGAAACTGCGCTACAGCAACCTGAGGTAAGCGCACAAGTTGAAATCCAGCAAGCGTCTATCCGCCCACGCGCACGCCCGGCAGACGCCGCAGAACAGATCGAGCGCAACGCCCTGAGCGGCCGCACGATAAATGAGCTGGCCTCGTTGCGCCCGAAAATGCGCCCTGAAAGTGCGCAAGAGGCGGCTGAAGAGGCGCGTAAGATTGCCCAAGCCAAAGCACTGGCCGCGCAACAGGCCGAGGCGGCCGCAGCCGCTGCCGCGGCAAATACAACTGATCCGGACGCGATTGACAACGCCGTGGCCGCTGCCGCGCAGGCGACAATTGCATTTTCAGGGGCCACACCACAAGCAGTCAAATCATCTGTGAAGCCCAAAACCAAGCCGCGCAACTTTGACAAGATCGTGCAGCGCACCAAGCGCAAACAGACCCAAAGCGGCAATGCTGATACCACCCAGCAGGCTGTTGCTGTGCGCGCCACGCAGCGTGTCAGCCCCAAAATTCCGTCTAAGGCCAGCGTGTCCAAGCAAGCAACACAGCGCAATGCCATCAAGTTCAAGCGGGTGAATTTGATCGGTGTCTATGGCACACCCAAAAGCCGCCGTGCGTTGGTGCGAATGTCCAATGGGCGCTACAAAAAGGTCAAAGTGGGGGATCGGCTGGACGGTGGCAAAGTCAGCGCGATTGGCGACAGTGATCTGCGCTACAATAAGGGTGGACGCTCGGTTGTTCTGAAAATGCCACGCGGATAAGTCCCCGCATTTGCCAAAGCCAAGCCAGCACCACAGCACGAGAAATACCGCTGTTTGCCAAACACCGAATGCTCTTTGAGTGCAGCTTCACCTTGCGCCGGGCCTGCGGATTGAGGATGATTGATTTAACCCGACGCATGCGCGCGCACTCCCAATAAGGACCCCTGATGGAAGGCTTTATGTTCCAGGCCACCGTGTTTTTGGCAGCCGCAGTGATCGCGGTGCCGATAGCGGCGCGTATGGGGTTGGGATCCGTGTTGGGATATCTGGCTGCGGGCATCATTATCGGGCCGCTTTTTGGCCTTGTCGGCGGGCATGAAACGGCTGAACTCCAGCATTTCGCCGAATTCGGCGTGGTCATGATGTTGTTCATCATCGGGCTGGAGCTGGAGCCGCGTGCGCTTTGGGATATGCGCCACAAGCTGATTGGTCTTGGCGGGCTGCAAATTGGCATCACCACACTGACAGTGATGATCGGCGCAATGATCCTGGGCCAATATTGGAGCGTCGCGCTGGCCATTGGCATGATCTTTGCGCTGTCCTCAACCGCGATCGTTCTGCAAACCCTCTCGGAAAAGGGGCTTATGCAGACCGGCGGGGGGCGCTCGGCTTTTTCGGTGCTGTTGACGCAGGATATCGCCGTGATCCCGATGCTGGCGCTTTTGCCGCTGTTGGCTTTGCCAAAGCCGCCCGAAATGGTGTTGGCCGAAACGCTGGAACGTTTGAACGAAGGTGGCCAAGAACCCGAGAACGCCGCTCATGAGGCGGCCATCTCCTTGATAGATAGCCTGCCGGGATGGGGGGTCACGCTGCTGACCATAGGCGTTGTGGTCGCCATCATCCTGATGGGGGTTTACCTGACCCGGCCTGTGTTTCGCTTTATTCACCAGGCGCGCCTGCGCGAGATGTATACAGCTCTGGCCTTGCTGATCGTGGTTGGCATTTCCTTTGCGATGAACCTTGTTGGTCTGTCGCCTGCTTTGGGGGCTTTTCTGGCCGGTGTGGTCCTGGCCAGCAGTGAATTCCGCCATGAGTTGGAAAGCGATCTGTCGCCCTTCAAGGGGCTGTTGCTGGGGTTGTTTTTCATCACTGTGGGGGCTGGTATCAACTTTGGTATCCTCTTTGGGCAAACCTTTCAGGTGCTGGGCCTGGCGTTGGCAATCATCCTGATCAAAGGCGGAGTGCTGTATTTGCTCGGGCGCGCGTTTGAATTGCGTGGGCGCAATCTGTGGCTGTTTACCTTGTCACTGGCGCAGGCTGGGGAATTTGGCTTTGTGCTGGTGTCTTTTTCGGGCCAGCAAAATGTGATCCCGTCTGAGATGAAAGAGATGCTGTTGCTGGTTGTGGCACTGACCATGTTGATCACGCCGCTGTTGTTCATCCTGTATGATTGGTTATCAAACCGGATCGACGACACAACCGAAGCCCCCGACGCCGATGAAATTGACGACCAGGGCACTGTGATTATCGCAGGCATTGGCCGGTTCGGGCAGATCGTCAACCGGCTGGTGCGCTCCAGCGGCTATAAAACTGTGGTGCTGGATCATGATCTGACAACCATTCAACGCATGCGCCGCTTTGGGGTAAAGGGGTTTCTGGGTGATCCGACACGCCCTGATTTGCTGCATGCGGCCGGATTAAAAGAGGCGCGGGTGTTGGTGGTGGCGCTGGATGATATTGATGCCTCAGCCCGGCTGGTGGCCTTTGCCCGGCGGGAGCGGCCTGATCTGCATATCGTGGCGCGCGCACGCGATCGCACACATGTCTTCCGCCTGTATAATGCCGGGGCAAATGACATCGTGCGCGAGATGTTTGACAGCTCACTGCGCGCCGGGCGCTATGTGTTAGAAAACATGGGCCTCAGCGAATTTGAAGCCGCCGAGATCGAAAAGACCTTTTATCACCATGACCGCCATTCCGTACGCGAATTGGCCGCCCTGTGGGATCCGAGCATCCCCACGATTGAGAACAAAGCCTATATCGCACGCGCCAAAGAGTTGGAGGACGAGCTGCAAACCATGCTGCTGACCCAACTGGAGGAAAGTGCTGCTGTTACAGCCAAGTCTAAGGCCAGCGCATAAGGCCGGTGCAAATGGCCAATGCATAAGGCCAGTGCAGACGCTGGCTTCAGGCGTCCGAAACGCCCGCTTCGGCAAATGTCGCCATGCCCGAATGACACGCCAGTGCCGCCTTGACCACGGCAATGGCCAGTGCCCCGCCGGAGGCCTCGCCCAGCCGCATTCCAAGGTCCAACAGTGGCGTTTTATCTATGTAACTCAGCAAGTTGGCATGGGCGCCTTCCGCACTTAGATGACCTGCTATTGTGTGCTCCAGCGCGGCTGGGTTTACCATATGCAGACAGGCCGCGGCAGCGGTGCAGATGACCCCGTCAAGAATGACCGGAATGCGCAGATGCCGCGCCCGCAGGATTGCCCCGGCCATGGCTGCCAACTCACGCCCGCCAAGGCAACGCAGGGCCTCCAGCCCATCTGACCTAGACGTTGGATTGGCCGCGACCCCCTCGCCAACAACCTGCGCTTTCAGTTTCAGGCCCGCATCATCCACACCGGTGCCACGCCCTACCCAATCTTCAGCGTTGCCGCCACACAAAGCCAGCGCCAAAGCCGCTGCACTTGTGGTGTTGCCAATGCCCATCTCGCCGGTGACCAGCAGATCGGCAGCGGGATCGACCGCATTCCACCCGGCAAGCAGTGCGGCCACAAACGCGGCTTCATCCATGGCCGGCCCTTGGGTGAAATCATCTGTTGGCGTGTCCAGAGACAGCGCATGCACATCAAGGCGCGCGCCCGCACACTCCGCCAGTTGATTGATCGCCGCACCGCGAGATTGAAAGTTCAGCACCATTTGCTCGGTCACTTCCGCCGGAAAGGCCGACACCCCGCGTGCAGTCACGCCATGATTGCCGGCAAAGACAATTATTTGCGGCGCGCTGATCGTGGGTTGCCCCTGAGCACGCCATCCGCAGTACCACGCCGCGATTTCTTCCAGCCGACCCAAAGACCCCGGTGGTTTGGTCAGCACCGCATCGCGGGCCAGTGCGGCCTCCACAGCCGCTGCATCTATCACGGGCAAATCCCGCAGCAATGCGGCAAATTCGGCTTGGCTGGCAAATCCGGTGGTCATGGCGTCCCTCGTTGCAAAGACTGGGTTTTCGTGATGTATCGCAGGCCAGACCGCCTGCCGCACCTGAAAAGAGCCACCCTGATGGAAAAAAACGACCACCGCCTGATCGACCTGAATGACCCGCTGACTGCGCTGAGCCTGCTGAGCCGCCTGCCGTTGCCTGCAACAGATGGTGCGCGTCAATCACAGGCGGCCTGGGCCTATCCATTGGTGGGATTGCTGATCGGTGGGCTTGCCGCCCTTGTCGGGCTTCTGGCGCATGGTTTGGGCCTTCCTTCGGGGCTGTGCGCGTTGCTGGCGCTCAGCGCCCTGATCCTGGCCACCGGCGCGATGCACGAGGATGGCCTGGCGGATATGGCAGATGGTATTTGGGGCGGTTGGGACCGTGGCACACGGCTAGAAATCATGCGTGACAGCCGGATCGGCACCTATGGGGTGATTGCCCTGTGTCTCAGCCTGGCTGCGCGATGGTCGGCGCTGTGGATGCTGTATGACATCAGCATTGGGGCGGCCACTGCGGCGCTTATTTCTGCGGCGGCCTTGTCGCGTGCCGCGATGCCTGTGGTGATGGCCGCCCTGCCCCATGCGCGCGATGACGGGTTGTCCCGTCGCGTGGGCCACGTCAGCGGGACCACCGCCGCCATAGGCCTGGGCATCGCCGGCATTGTCGCGGTGCTGCTCTTGGGCAGTGCGCTGTTTTGGCCGGTGGTATGGGCCAGTTTGGCGGTCCTCAGCCTTGCTCTGATTGCCAAACAAAAAATTGGTGGTCAGTCAGGTGATATCCTTGGCAGCGTGCAACAAGTCAGTGAAATCGCAGTTCTTTTTGCCTTGCTGGTCTGACCAAGGAAAAGGCCGCGCCCCTCAGAGCACGGCCTTAAATTGTTGGAGGCTAATTGCTGAAATCCCAAAACATGGGATCACCAATGCCCTTAGGCGGCAGCGGCAGCGCGTGAGACCAGAACGTCATCAACACGTTTGGCGGCCTGCACTTCATCGCCGCCAGCCACGGCAGCCACTTCGCGGGTCAGCCGCTCAAGGGCGGCTTCATATAACTGGCGCTCGGAATAGCTCTGCTCGCGTTGATCATCGGTGCGGTGCAAATCGCGCACCACTTCGGCGATGGCAATCAGATCACCCGAGTTGATCTTTTGCTCATATTCCTGCGCGCGGCGCGACCACATGGCGCGTTTCACTTTGGCTTTGCCTTTCAGCGTGGTCATTGCCCGCGTTACGGTGTCGGGGCTCGACAGGCTGCGCATGCCAATTTCGACGGCTTTGCTGGTGGGGACGCGCAGGGTCATTTTGTCTTTCTCAAACGCGATGACAAACAGCTCCAGCGTGATGCCGGCAATCTCTTGCTCTTCGATCGAAACAACTTGGCCAACGCCATGTGCGGGGTATACAACAAACTGGTCAGGGCGAAACTCATGCTTTTTGGTCTTGGTCATTCAGGTCTTCCTTAACGGGGGCCTTATATCTGAGGCGCAAAAACCTGAACCGAGAGCCATATGACTCGCCGTGCAGATGTTTCAGGCGCAAAGAAATCCATCCCCAAGCGGCAGCTTGGGCAGATGGATATAAGGCAAACTTCTTCACATATTGATAGAATCATACCACAAAATGCGGCTTTCCACCAGAGCAGTGGCGCGCCACATCAAATTACCTGTGGTCATTCAGGTGATTAGACAGCGATGTTGATCGATCACACAAAGTGGTGGCAGGGTCAGCCGCCTTCACCGGGGGCTTCGGAGAAGTACTTCATCTTGCCCTCTTCGCCGTCACGTTCTGCGGCGTTGGGCATCTCATCTTTCTTCGAAATGATCACCGGCCACATTTCCGAGTACTTGCGATTGAACTCGACCCATTTTTCCATGTCTGGCTCGGTGTCAGGGCGGATTGCATCGGCAGGGCATTCCGGCTCGCACACACCGCAGTCAATGCATTCATCCGGGTGGATCACCAGCATGTTCTCCCCCTCATAGAAGCAATCTACGGGGCATACTTCGACACAGTCGGTGTATTTGCACTCGATGCAGGCGTCGTTCACGATGTAGGTCATTGGGGTCTCTGTTCTGGCGTGTGTCGGATGTCACCTAATCCAGCGGGCTGGATCAATCAAGCTCTCGGCGCATATTCGGGTCGAGTTTACGACGATCCCGTTTGGTGGGGCGGCCTTTTCCCTCATATTTCGGCGCGGGGGGAATAGTATTCTTTGGTTTTGGCGCGGGCGGGCTGAGGTCTTCGTACAGCAGCGCGGCCTCGGGGGCTGGGCCACGCCGCACGCCCAGCGCCACGACCTTGATCACACGCACCTCTTTGGCTTGCGGAAAGGTGAGCACATCACCGGCACAGATACCAAAGGCGGGTTTGGCGACATGGGTGCTGTTGACCCGGACATGCCCCGAGCTGACCAGTTTGGCCGACAGGCTGCGGGTTTTAAAGAACCGCGCCTGCCAAAGCCATTTGTCGATCCGGAGCTTGTCGTTTGGGTCGCTCACACGCTCAGGTTTTGTCTTTCAGCCCCATGAGGGCCGCAGCAAAAGGATTGTCCGGGTCGATCCGGTCTTTCTTTTGCGGTTTAGAGGAGAAGGTCTTGGCCCCGCGATCACCCTCGGGCTTGCCGCCCTTGCGGGGCGGGCGCTTGCCTTTGCCTCTGGGCTTGTTGTTCGCCTGTTGTGGGCGCGGATTGCCACGCGGACGTGCCGCCCAGGTGAAGGTATAGAAAACCTCCTGCTCGGGGGTTTTCTCTTCTTCGGGGGCAGCTTCGGCTATTGCCTCAGCAGGTTCAGCGGGCGCCTCCGGCGTTGGGGCGTCAGGCGCCTCCGGCGCGGGGGTCTTGAGCGCCTCCGGCGCTTCAGCGGTGGCCTCCGGCTCCTGCGGAGCCTCGGCTTTGGCGGTATCAGCGGCGGGTGTCTTAGCCACTGGCTCGGCCACGACCACACGCTGTTTTTCACGCTCGCCACGCTCGGCCTTATAGCCCAGACCCTGCATCAGATCAGCGAACTGCTCCAGCGTCATGCCTGTGATCGACAGCATGTCGGCCTTGGCTTCAAATCCGCCACGGCTGTCTTCGGCCCGCAGCATATCGGCCAGGCGTTCCAGCATATCAATGCGAATCGCGCGTTCACCCGCGCCGCGATAGCCCGACATGGTGTGATGCGCGCCCGGCACATCCTTGCCCGAGGGCACAGTGACCAGGCCCGGAGGGGGTGATTCGGGGAATTCTGACAGGCCATTTGCCAAGGACCACAGCACCAGACGCAGGCGCGTCGGCGCGGGTTTCAGCAACAAAGGCATGAAGATGGTGAACTGGCCAAACCGGATGCCATGTTTGCGCAGCGCGCCACGAGCGTCCTGATCCAGCGCTTTGACGTCTTCAGCCACCTCGCCACGGGGCAGGATGCCAAAGCCTTCGACCATGCGAAAGCCAAAGCCGCGCGCAATGCCTGTCAGGGCTTCGTCTTTTTGCAGGTTCAAAAGCGGCTCAAACAGGGTCGCGATCTTGCGGTCAATAAAGTGCTGCAAGCGGCGCTGGACTTTGCCAGCCACGTCATCGCCTGCGGCCTCGTCTACAAAGGCCTGTGCCTGCGGTTTCAGCGGGTCATCGCCCGCCACCAGCTTGCCTACGGCCTGATCGCCCCACATCAACCCACCTTGTTCGGTGAAATCAATCTCGGTGTCCGGTGCGTTATAGAACCGGTCCGCCTTGAGGTGGAAATGCGGGGCCAATGCCTGAAGACTGGCCTGTGCCAATGTCTTGGCCTCAGCCCCCGAGGCCTCTTTATCCTGAATAAACCGGAAGCCAATCAGCCGTCCGACAAATTCGCCTTCGACAGTTACGTCGCCTTGATCACTTACTTCGGCCACCATGGCCTCCTTCTGCTTGAGTCGGCGCAGCAATACGGATGTGCGCCGATCCACAAATCTTTGGGTCAATGCACCATGCAGCGCATCTGACAAGCGGTCTTCTACAGCGCGCGTCGCCCCGCGCCAATGGTTTTCGTCATCTACCCAACCTTTGCGCTGTGCCACATAGGTCCAGGTGCGGATATAGGCCAGACGTTTCGATAATGTGTCAATGTCACCATCGACGCGATCGATGCGCCGGATTTGGCGTGCCAGCCAATCATCAGGGATGCGGCCATGATCATTCAGGTCGCAATATATGCTTTCCAGCAGGCCTGCATGTTCTGCGGGGCTGATCGAGCGGAAATCAGGAATACGGCAGACATCCCACAGCAGTTTGACTGCACTGCCATCCTGTGCGCGTTGGCGGATGTCCGCTTGGGCTGACAGGGTTTTGAGGGCAATCAGGTCATCGGCCTCGCGTGCGGCAACCAACCGTTCATCCGTGGGGCGAGTTTCGAGGCTGCGGATCAGCGCCTCGGGCGTGCCAAATTGCAGCCGGTCATTGCGCCACTCCAGTTTTTGGATCGGGGTAAAGCGGTGATCCATGATGGCGTTGGCCACCTCTTCGTGCAGGTCGCGCGCATCACCTGTCACCCCGAAGGTGCCGTGGCGCATCCCCCTGCCCGCCCGTCCGGCAATCTGAGCCAGCTCATTTGGGGCCAGATTACGCATACGCCGCCCATCAAATTTGGTCAGCGATGAAAAGGCGACATGATTGATATCAAGGTTCAGCCCCATGCCGATCGCATCGGTGGCAACCAGATAATCCACCTCGCCGTTTTGATACAGCTCCACCTGCGCGTTGCGCGTGCGCGGGCTGAGCGCGCCCATCACAACCGCCGCCCCGCCCTTTTGGCGGCGCAGCAATTCGGCGATGGCATAGACGTTATCAACCGAAAAGCCGACGATGGCACTGCGCGGCGGCATTTTGGATAATTTCTTGGGGCCTGAATAGCTGAGTTGCGACAGTCGTTCACGCCCCAAAAACTCGGCCTCAGGGACCAGTGCGGCAATGACATGGCGCATGGTGTGGCTGCCCAGAAACTGCGTTTCACGCGTGCCCCGCATCCCCAGCAAACGATTGGTGAAAACATGACCGCGCTCGGGGTCGGCGCAAAGCTGAATTTCATCAATGGCGACAAAATCAACCCCCATGCCCTGGGGCATCGCCTCGACCGTGCAGACCCAGTATTTGGCGCGCGGGGGTATGATGCGCTCCTCGCCTGTGATCAGCGCCACTACCGACGGCCCACGCAGGCCAACGATCTTGTCATAGACCTCGCGTGCCAGCAGGCGCAAAGGCAGCCCGATAACGCCCGTGCGGTGCGCTAGCATCCGCTCAATTGCGTAGTGGGTTTTGCCGGTATTTGTGGGGCCCAGAACCGCAAGGATTCTTGACTGTTCGCCCATCACTTGCCCTCTTTGCCTCGATCAGAGATCCTGGCCGCGAATTTGTGTGCCCAGACTGTCCAGAGCTGTCAATACGTCCTTGTGATAGGGGTGTATAGCCAAAACCCTTTCATAGGCTTCCTGCGCCATATGGGGCCGCTCCATGACAACCAAAACATAGCCCAGCGCCTCAATCGCGCCGAAATGACGTGGGGCCAGTGTCAGCGCCCGCTCCAGATCGGCAAAGGCGGGGCCAAAAAGCTCGGCTTGAATGTAGGCCAACGCGCGCCAGTAAAAGCCCTCGGCGAAATCTGGCGCATGATCGGTCAGCGCTGTCAGATGCTGGATGGCGATGTTGAATTGGCCCGCCTCAAACGCATCGCGCCCGCGTTTCAGCAGCAAATCCATCGAAGCCGAGCCAGATTTGGAGAATTCCAGCTCAATTTCGCCCGCAATACGCAGGGCGGCGCGTTCATCGGCCTCCAACAGCTGGGCAAACAACTGATCCAGCCTGGCGCTGTCAGCCGCATTTGCCCCACCGGTGGGTAAGGAAATCATGACTGTCACAAAAAGTGCCGCCACGACATTATTGAGGTTCTGTCTTAATGCTCTCATAACACAGATGAGTTTAGCGTAGATTGCCGGATTGCAAACCCCCCGGCAGATCACTTCTGGAGGAAGAGTACATGAGCGATGTAATCACAGCAGCCGTAGCGGCCCTGAACGAAAAAACCAGCGGCGGTTTTGACGGCACGGCAAAATTTGTGATCAGCGGCGAAGGCGCCATCATGATCGACGGTGACGGCGCCCGCGCAGCCGATGACGAGGCCGACGTGACCCTGACCGCAGATGCCGACACGTTCCAGGCCATTCTGGACGGCGACATGGATCCGACATCCGCCTTCATGACCGGCAAACTGGCCGTGGACGGCGATATGGGCATGGCGATGAAACTGGGCAGCGTTTTGTCTTGATGCCCGCAGCGCCATACCTTGCCGATCTGGCCGATGCGCCAGATGACGGTCAGACCTTATGGCTGACCGCTGAGGATGGCGTGCGGTTGCGCATTGGTGTGTTCAATAAACAGGCGGCCAAAGGCACAGTGCTGCTTTTTCCGGGGCGCACCGAATATATTGAGAAATATGGCCGGGCCGCGTCGTCTTTGGCGCAACAGGGCTATGCCACGCTGACGATTGACTGGCGTGGGCAGGGGCTGGCGGATCGGCTGAGCGATGACCCGATGTCGGGTCATGTGGATGTGTTCAGTGATTACCAGCTGGATGTGGCCGCTATGGTCGGCGCCGCAACCAAGCTGAACCTGCCCAAGCCATGGCACCTGCTGGCGCACTCCATGGGCGGCTGCATAGGTCTGCGCTCGCTTTATCTGGGGCTGCCGGTGCAGTCGGCTGTGTTTTCGGGGCCGATGTGGGGCATCAGAATTGCGCCGGCATTGCGCCCAATGGCGTGGCTCCTGTCCTGGGCCAGCCGCCATGTGGGAATGGATCACGCCTATGCCCCCGGCACTGCACCCGAAACCTATGTTCTGGAAGAACCCTTTGAAAGCAACAAGCTGACCAATGATCGCGACATGTATCAATATATGGTCAATCAGGCGCGCGCCTGGCCCGACGTCGGTCTTGGTGGGCCATCCCTGCGCTGGTTGTATGAGGCCCTAAAGGAAACCCGCGATCTGTCACGCTTGCCGTCCCCTGAGTATCCTTGCCTGACCTTCACCGGCACTGAAGAAGACATTGTTCACGTGCCGCGCATCACAGAGCGTATGGACAAGTGGCCCGGTTCGGAGATGGAATGGATCGACGGTGGCAAGCACGAAACCCTGATGGAAAGCGCCGCCACACAGGCGCGCATCTTCTCTCGTATCGGGGCCTTTTATGAGCGCCACAGTGATGCAGAACTTAGTCCTGCACCACACGCTGCATCTGGCGGCCAAGGCCGCTGATTTCCAACGACATTTCATCACCTTCACGCAGGAACCTCGGCGGTTTCATCCCCATGCCCACACCGGGCGGGGTGCCGGTGCAAATCACATCACCTGATTGCAGGCTCATCATCTGGCTGAGATAGGCGATCACATGGGCCACCCCAAAGATCATTGACGATGTATTTCCCGTCTGCATCCGCGTGCCATTCACATCAAGGCTCAGCGCCAGCGCCTGAGGGTCAGGAACGTCATCGGGTGTCACCAGCCATGGCCCAATCGGGCCAAATGTGTCGCAGCTTTTGCCCTTGGTCCATTGGCCGCCACGTTCGGTTTGAAACGCCCGCTCAGAGACATCATTGACGATGGTGTAGCCCGCGACGTGATCCAGCGCAGTTGCCTCATCCACATATTTGGCCGGTTTGCCAATGACGATGCCCAGTTCGACCTCCCAATCGGATTTTTGCGACCCGCGGGGCAGTGATACCGCGTCAAATGGTCCGCTGATGGCGGATGTCGCCTTCATGAACACAATCGGCTCGGCGGGCGGCTTGGCCCCTACCTCGGCGGCGTGATCAAAATAGTTCAACCCGATCGCGATGAATTTACCTACGCCGGTCACGGGTGTTCCAAGGCGTGGCGTGCCCTCTACCACGGGCAGGGTTTCAGGATCTACATCTGGCAGATTGGCCAACACATCGCCTGCCAGATCCGTCACCACACCACTCAGGTCGCGTAGCTGATCGCTGGCGTCCAGAACACCGGGTTTTTCGGCGCCGGGTTCTCCGTATCTGACAAATCGCATTCTGGATCCTTTCCCTGTTTAAGGCGTTTCACCCTGCATTTGAATCAGGGATTGCGGTGAAACGCACGCAACATTTCTGTGTCGCGAGCGTTTCGCATTCAATTCATGACCCAAATTGAATGCCAGACGCTTTCACAAAAGCCTACGCCATCACGTTCAATTGGCAAGGCTCATGCCCTTGCCGCGACAATCTGCGCGGCCTATGTGTGTGGATGAAACCAACATGAGGTCTGCCATGCTTCCCCTGCCCTTTCCTGTACGCGACGCCAATGCCACTTCGGGTGGCGAGGGTTTGGGCAACCTGCCGGAATGGGACCTGAGCGATCTGTATTCAGGCGAGGATGCACCTGAACTGGCCCGTGATCTGAAATGGCTGGAGGACGCCTGTGCTGCATTTGCTGCGGACTATGAGGGCAAGCTGGCGGATCTGGATGCCGCAGGCCTTTTGGAGTGTATCACACGGGACGAGAAAATCAGCGGGATCGCCGGGCGCATCATGTCCTTTGCCGGTCTGCGGTATTATCAGCTGACCACTGACGGCGGGCGCACCAAATTCCTGTCGGATTGTCAGGAAAAGATCACCAATTTCACCACGCCACTGGTGTTTTTCACGCTGGAGCTGAACCGGCTGGAAGAAACGGCTTTGACGGCGATGTACGGCGAAAATGCCGCCCTTGCCCGCTATAAACCTGTGCTGGATCGTATCCGCGCGATGAAGCCTCATCAACTGAGCGACGAGCTGGAGAAGTTCCTGCACGATATGGGCGTTGTGGGTGATGCCTGGGAACGCCTGTTCGACGAAACCATCGCCGGGCTGGAGTTTGTGGTCGATGGCGAGGAAATGGGCATTGAGGCAACGCTGAACCTGCTGACCGAACAGGACCGTGCCAAACGCGAAGCGGCCAGCCATGAGTTGGCCCGCGTTTTTGGTGAAAACATCCGTATTTTCAGCCGTGTACACAACACCGCCGCCAAGGAAAAAGAAGTTATCGACCGTTGGCGCGATATGCCCACAGCCCAAACCAGCCGTCACCTGAGCAACCATGTGGAGCCTGAGGTGGTCGAGGCGCTGCGCAACGCGGTTGTGGCGGCCTATCCCAAGCTGAGCCACCGTTATTATGAGCTAAAGCGCAAATGGCTGGGGTTGGAGCGGATGCAAACCTGGGACCGCAATGCGCCCCTGCCCATTGAAGACAGCAAGGTGGTTGATTGGCCACAAGCCGAAGAGATTGTGATGGGGGCCTACACCGCGTTTGATGCGCGGATGGGCGATCTGGCCAAGCCATTTTTTAGCGACGGCTGGATTGATGCAGGCGTAAAGCCGGGCAAAGCCCCCGGTGCCTTTGCGCATCCAACTGTGACGGATGTGCACCCTTATGTGATGCTGAACTATCTGGGCAAACCGCGTGATGTGATGACATTGGCCCATGAGCTGGGCCACGGCGTGCATCAGGTGCTGGCGGCAGATCAGGGCGAGCTTTTGGCCTCAACCCCTCTGACATTGGCCGAAACCGCATCGGTTTTTGGTGAAATGCTGACGTTCCAAAAGATGCTGGACGGCGCCAAGGACCAGCACGAACGCAAGGTGCTTTTGGCGGGCAAAGTTGAGGATATGATCAACACGGTCGTGCGCCAGATTGCGTTTTATGATTTTGAATGCAAACTGCATGCCGCGCGCCGCGAGGGCGAATTGACCCCCGAAGATATCAACGCGCTGTGGATGTCCGTACAGGCCGAAAGCCTTGGGCCTGCGTTTGATTTTGCGGAAGGGTATGAAACCTTCTGGGCCTACATCCCGCATTTCGTGCATTCGCCGTTTTATGTCTATGCCTATGCGTTTGGCGACGGGTTGGTGAACGCGCTGTATGCAGTTTACGAGGAAAACCCCGAGGGCTTCCAAGACAAGTATTTTGATATGCTCAAGGCGGGCGGTTCAAAGCACCACAAAGACTTGCTTGCGCCCTTTGGCCTTGATGCCTCGGATCCCAAATTCTGGGATAAGGGCCTGAGCATGATTTCTGGGTTCATTGATCAACTGGAAGCGATGGAGGGGTGAAATCTTTTCCCCATCCCAAGACGACCTCGCGGCTTCTATGCGGGACTTTGCTGCCGCTACAGATTTGGACCTGCGGGTCAGCTTTGAACTTTTGTGGCATCTGGGTCGGAAATTTCCACGCTCACGTGTCGTACGCCAGATAGTTCCAGAACGCGTTTCTTGACAGCGCGCAGGACCTCTTCGTGATCTGCGCCAGATTCAAGGTCAATCTCAAGAGAGGCCATAGGTCTTTCCTGCGTGATTGACCATGCATGGAGATGATGGGCGCGTGCGACACCCCTTACGGTCTTTGAAAGATCATCGGCAATGGCGCGCGAGTCAAAGCCGGGGGGCGCGCCCTCTAGCAGGATGTGCCCACTCTCACGCACAACAGACCATGCAGAGCGCAGAATGAGAAGCACAACAAAGACAGAGAGAATAGGGTCGATCGGGGTCCAATCAGTCCACATGATGATTACGGACGCGATAATCGCAGCAACCGATCCCAATAAATCCCCCATGACATGAAGTGCGGCAGCACGGACATTCAGGTTGTCACCTTCAGCCCTTGAGAGAACCCAGAACACGACAATATTTACGACAAGCCCAACACCAGCGACCCAAAGCATGAGCCCTCCCAGAACTTCGGGCGGATCACGCAAACGATTCACGGCTTCAACCATGATCCAGACAGCAATAGCAAAGAGGCTGAGCCCGTTTACAAAAGCAGCAAGGACGGAAAATCGGTCAAATCCGTATGTGCGTTTCATGTCGGCGGGGCGGCGGGCAACCCGAAACGCGAGCCAAGCAAGGATGAGCGATGCAAAATCCATCAGCATGTGCCCCGCATCTGCGATAAGTGCGAGACTGCCCGAAACAAGGCCACCCACGAGCTCTGCGCCCATGAAGCCACCGGTCAATAGCGCCGCGATTGCGATTGCGCGCTCTTTAGAGCGGCGCTCTGCTTCAGGCGCATCGTGAGACAGCACGGGCCCGTGATTGTGTCCGTCGACGTGATCGTGTCCAATGCCCAATTGCCGATCCTCTTCAGTGTGTCTGTTACTCTAGTGTCGCCGAGAGGGATCGCAATATGGTGCGACATACAATTGCGTTGAGCCGCCACCGCTGTCTGTCGCAGCCCCCGACAATAAGGGCTCAGAACGGACATTGTGCTGGCTAAAGCGCATTGAGTTTCACTTCAACTGACTGTCTTTTGATCCACGTCGGTTGATCCCGCTACGGGCCTGATTTGCGGTGTCTCGTTCCTGCATGCAGTCGATGCACAATTTCACACCCGGTAGGGCCTCGCGCCGGGCCTGGGGGATTTCTTCTTCGCATTCAGCGCAATGGGTCAGGCTTTCACCTTGAGGCGCAGGTCGGGCTTTCAACCGCTTCAATTCGTCCTCTATAGAGGCTTCAATCTGCTCACTTACAGCGCCGTCGCGTGCCCATCCGCCTGCCATGGTTCCCTCCCTGACACTTGGGCCAGTGTAGCCCCAAGATTGATTTCACGACAAGGGATCACTGTTGTTGGGTCAACACCATATAATCCTGAAACGCCCGCTGCCCGGTTTGGGCCTGACCTATCATCCCGCGCAACACAGAGATCGCCGCCGGTGATGTGGCAGGCACTGCGTGGTTCAACCCCTCACCATCGCTCAGGGCGGTAAAGTCGATCACCTTTACGTCCAGCCCCTCCACCACATCGGGGCTGTCAATCACACCCAAACGCGGCTTACGCCCCGTAATAAAGCCAGCAAGGTTCAGCGCGCGATCTTGTTGTGACACGAAGATCAAAAAGGGTTGTGGCAAATCACCAATCGCCAGAGCTTGTGTGCGAAACACATCAGGATCAATGTCGGGCGACATCAACACCACAGAGTTGATCCGCGACAACAACCGCCTGTCCCCTTTCAGCGCGGCCTGGCGCATCACTTCCATTACCAATTGCGAGCCCATGGAATGCGCCAGCAGCACAATCCGGTCATTGGGATTTGCGGTCAGGCTTTTCATCAACCGTTCCAAATCATCGCGGGCATAAAGCACGCTATCGCGGTCATAGATATAGCCGCGCGGATCACCGGCTGAGGGCCAGGAGTACAAGACAGCCGCGCCAGGGGTCCTGAAATCCGTCCGGATCTGTGCAAGACGGTACATCGCTTCCGACAGCGTGTTATTGTACCCATGCACGAACAACAGCACTTCTTTGCCGGGGCCACTGCGGTGTGCCGCACGGGCAAAGCTGCTTTGGTCGCTGTAGACTTGGGTTTCAGCCACAACAAAATCAGTCGCCGCATCGGCGGGGCCTTCGGGCCATTCAATCTGGCCTGGCGCGTGGCTGGCAGGCACCGAGATGTCCGCGCGAAAATACCGCAGGTCGGCATTACGCGGCTCTCCAAAGGTTGGCCCGGTTCGATCAAGTTTTCGTTCGGTGGCTACAAACACCGGCTCGATTGTACTGTTGGGGGCCGGTGTGGCGCGCTGCGCCGAGGGCCGCGGGCTACAGGCGACAAGCACAAGGATCAGACATGCTGCAAGGCCCGCCTTTGTGTTGAACGTCGCCTTCTTGTGATTGGCTGGCATAAAAAAAGGCCCCTTCCTGTGCGTAGGAAGAAACTTACTTTGTCTTGGGTCAATATTAAAGCGTTTCGCGTAGACCCTAATCCAGAGGGTTTGCCCGAAACACCCGGATTAGCCCTATGTTGTGGCGCGCATCGCCATTTGCCATTCTCAGGTTCAAGGCGATACGCTTTGGTTGCCGTCACGCAGAGGCGAGCATACCTTTTTCCTGCGCAAGGTCACGCATCCGCTTTTGCAGCTTTTCAAAAGCGCGTACTTCGATTTGGCGGATACGTTCACGGCTGACGTCATATTGCCCGCTCAGGTCTTCCAGCGTGATCGTCTGATCAGACAGGCGGCGCTGGGTCAGGATGTCTTTTTCCCGCTCATTCAGCACATCCATCGCCTCGGCCAACAGCTCGCGGCGCGCCTCCAACTCGTCTCGGGCCTCATAATCACCAGCCTGATCAGCATCTTCGTCTTCCAGCCAATCCTGCCATTGCATGGTGCCTTCGCCCTCGGAGCCAACCGTGGCGTTCAGTGATGCATCCCCGCCCGACATACGGCGGTTCATCGAGATCACTTCTTTTTCGGTCACCCCCAATTGGCTGGCGATCTTTTTCACGTTTTCGGGGCGCATATCGCCCTCTTCCAAGGCACCAATTTTATTTTTGGCCTTGCGCAGGTTAAAGAACAGTTTCTTTTGCGCCGAGGTTGTTCCCAGCTTGACCATCGACCAGCTGCGCAGGACATATTCCTGAATGCTGGCGCGGATCCACCACATGGCATAGGTGGCCAGACGGAAGCCCTTTTCAGGGTCAAAGCGTTTGACGGCCTGCATAAGGCCCACGTTGGCCTCCGAGATCACTTCGGCCTGAGGCAGGCCATACCCGCGATACCCCATGGCAATTTTGGCAGCCAAACGCAGGTGGCTGGTGACCATCTTATGTGCCGCGTCGGAATCCTGCTTTTCCACCCAACGTTTGGCCAGCATGTATTCTTCTTCTGGCTCCAGCAGGGGGAATTTGCGGATGTCCTGCATATATCGGTTCAGACCGCCCTCCGGAGTCGGAGCTGGCAGATTTTTATAATTTCCCATCGTCATGTCCCTCCCAGTGATTAGGGTCTTCGCCCAATGTTTAGGGCCTTAACATCCATATAGGTGAGCGCTAACGGCCATTCAAGGCCTCACGCTCAAAATGTAAAACGGGATATGCGCGCACTTCCGTCGCTTTACGAGGCTTGTGACAACGTCCTCACGCAACCGTGCAAAGCATTTCAGCTGCGCAGCGCTTCGAGCAGTTTGGTCATATCCTCTGGCAGAGGGGCCTCAAATCGGTGCGATTCCCCGGAAACCGGATGTTCAAAGCCCAAAATGGCCGCATGCAGCGCTTGACGCGAAAAGGTGGAAACCTGCGCAAGCGCTTGTTCTGACAGGGATTTTGCCGGTAATTTGCGCCGCCCCCCATAGGTAGGATCACCGATCAGGCCATGCCCGGTATGCGCCATATGTACCCTGATTTGGTGGGTGCGCCCGGTTTCCAGCCAGCATTCCATCAGGGCCACCGTGGCGGGGGTGCCAAATGTTTCAATAACACGCGCGCGGGTGACGGCATGACGTCCGCCGTTGAACAGCACCGCCTGTTTTTGCCGATCTGTCTTGTGACGCGCCAATTGCGTGGTGATACGCAGGATATTGCCCGGCTCAAACGCAGCGCCCTTGATGCCGCGCAAACGCGGGTCATTCCCGTCCGGCACCCCGTAAACAACGGCGCGGTACTGGCGATCAACCGTGTGCGCCTCAAACTGTGCAGCCAGCCCTTGATGAGCACGGTCGGACTTGGCCGAGACAAGCAAGCCACTGGTATCTTTGTCAATTCTATGCACCACGCCGGGGCGTTTGGCGCCCCCAACACCAGAAAGCGACGCGCCACAGTGATGCAGCAAAGCATTGACCAATGTGCCAGACGGCGTGCCGGGGGCCGGATGCACCACCATGCCCGCAGGTTTATTGACGACAATCAGATCATCATCTTCAAACACCACATCCAGTGGGATGTTCTCAGGCCCGATATGGGTCTCGGCGGCCTCTGGCACAGTAACTTCAATCAGATCATCCTCGGCCACGCGGGCCTTGGGGTTGATCACAATGATGCCGTTTACCGCCACTTGCCCGTCACCGATCAGCCGGGCCAGGCGGGTGCGTGACAGTGTTGCCGCCTCTGGCACATCGCGCGAAAGCGCCTTATCAAGGCGTGATGGCGGATCAGCCATGATCCGAAATGACAAAGGCGCATCCTGCATGTCTGACATCCCTGAGCCTCAGCCGGTCGATCCGGCGCTTGTGAAATACCTGCGAGCTTTGGTGACAGTTCTGGCTGTCACCATGATCGCTGGGTTCATAGTGATCGTGGTGCTGTTTGTCACGAAGTTCTCAGCCGTCTTCCAACCTGAGTTGCCCGATAAGATCACCCTGCCCGATGGTGCCACGGCCACGGCGTTTACCCAAGGTGGCGATTGGTACGCGATTGTCACCAGTGACGATCAAATCCTGATCTATGATCGCGCTGATGCGACATTGCGCAAAACCATACGTTTGAGCGACTGAGCCTTTGGGCAAATCGTATGCTTGGGGGATGGTACCGCCTCCCCGGCTTGAACGGGGGACCTCTGGATCCACAATCCAGCGCTCTAACCAACTGAGCTAAGGCGGCACTGACGGCTGAATTATCCCCACCCGCACATGAATGCAAGACTCCTGTGGGCAATTTTCTGCGCTTTACTGTTTCGTGGACGGGCTTTGTCCCCCAAAACCGACTCCGGCCCAAAAAAATACAGCGCATCTGATTGCGTGGCGGCATTCACGCTGCGTCCAGATTGATCTGCCAGTTTTGCTCAACCAATGCGCATCCGAACGAGTGCACCGGCGTAGAGCGGACCATTTTCCAACCTGTCTTGCGATAAAGCGTACAGGCCGCCTTGTGGCTTTCGTGCGTCCAGAGTTGCATACTCTTATACCCCACATCCTGCGCTAAACCCATACATTGCTGCAGTAAACTGCGCCCCAATCCCATGCCTCTGGCCTGCGGCACCAAAAAGAACAGTCTGAGTTTCGCGGTTTCCTCGGAAAGTTTCACACAAAAGATGCTTCCAAGATTCCGACCATCTCTTTCGGCTATCAAGCCGCATTCACACATCGGATCATGTGTAGAGATGAAATCCTGCAATATTCGTTCGACCAGTGGCTGAAACGTGTCGTCAAACCCTTCGCTCTGCCGATAATGTGCACCATGCGCTCGGGCAACCCAATCTGCGTCTTTGGGGGTGAATTGGCGGATAACAGGTTCTTGCATGATTCCACTCAACCGTAAGCCGCCTTGCCTTTCAAGTTGGAAATCGCTAGCTCGTTACAGGTAAATCCGGAGGCACCCATGGGCATCAACACTGAACGCGATATCGAAGCCAACCTGCAAATTGGCCCCACCGATCAAGGCATGGTGCGCTTGTTTATTGAAGGTCAGGGAATTGAAATCCCTATGGATTTTGAACCCGAAGAGGCCCGCGACATTGCCGAGGAAATTCTGGCGGCTGCCAAAGCAGCCGATGCGCGCAACTCATAGACGCGGATCCTTGAGGCTGTGTAATCGCCGCGCGGCATGACGCGCAATTTTGCGCACCAATACAGCGCGTCGCGCCGCTGCCAGCTTGGCCTCAGGCCCCATACGGATGATTTCACCACCATAGGCGTCAGCGATGATCAGGCCGGTGCCTTCGGGCAGTAAGTCCGTTGGAAAATTTTCGTCCACAGCCCAGAAATAACGGTCGCACCACTCCAGATAGCCCTCCCATTTGGTGTCTGACATAAAATCAGCGCGCGAGGATTTGCACTCGATCACCCAAATCTCGCCCTTGGGGCCCAGGGCCATCACATCGACGCGCCGGCCACGCTCTGGCACGAATTCTTCAATTGAAACAAAATCATAGCTCAGCAAGTGCCGACACACACCACGCGCCAACAACTGGCCCGGCTGCAAGGTTTGATCACCAATCTGGTCCATTTGACAAATATGAACAAAAGATGAACATATGCAAGCCCTTGTCGTACCGCCCCCGACACCCTAGATAGAGCAGTGGCGGGTTCTGCCCTTCTCGTTCATGGTTGCATTCCGGTGGCCTTAAACAAATCCGAGGGAGCTGGCTCTGTCCTGGCCCTGGCCTGGTTACCTGGCGCCCACCTGTACATACAGGTCCTCGGGAATGAGATAACCCCACGGTTGCGTGCGGGCCCGCCACATTTTTCAAAGCAATGTAGGTAGTGTATAAAACGCGCGGCAAGCCAGATATCACCGGCCTCTGCCTATGCAGGTTTTAGCGTTTGTTCAGGAACGCCTCGCGCGGCTGCTCTGCTTGCACCGGGATGGTGGCAAACTCGCGTTGCATCACCCCCTCGCGCAACCCGCCGCCGGGGCCGTCATCATCATCATCGTCTTTCATCTTCATCACAGCGATGGCAAATTGCACACCTGCAAAAATGATGCCGTTGGACACCCACAAAATGACCAGCGCCAACCAGCCCTTGTCTGACGTTGAGATGAGATGCCAAAGATTGCCAATATTGAACCACATCAACATTCCCACAAACACCGCCGCCAAGCCAAATCCAATGGCCACGTTGGTGATGTAAAGGCGGATGAGCTTGGGCATAAAAACGACTCGCGTTGGCTGCTGTGTCTTTGATTTTATCACAGCCACAGCCATCGACAAGTACTGACGGCCTTTGCTGCCGTATGCGCATCTTCTTGCCAGAAATATCCCTGAGGGGCAGCCCCCTCATTGCGATGGCATACGGCTTGCCTATGACGGCGATAGCCTTGCCTCAGCCGCAGAACCGGTCAAAGCAGGGATAAGCAGTCAGAACGCTTCGGGCCTGGCCTCACGCGCCATATGATCAAGCACCGCATTGACGAAGCTGCTTTCCTTGCCCTCGGGGTAGAAGCTCTTGGCGATGTCCACGAATTCCGAGATGACCACTTTGGGGGGCGTGTCGGATTGGGACATTTCAGCCCCCGCTGCCCGAAACAGCGCCCGAATTGTTGGGTCGATTCGCGCGATAGGCCATTTGGCCACCAACGCGCGGTCGGTCATCTGATCAATCAGCGCCTGATGGTTCACCGCGTCCTGCACTAGCTTTTCAAACAGCGCCGAATCGCCCTCATTCATTTCGCCCTCGTCATATTCAGCGCCAAAACGGTGCTCTTCGAATTCCTCGATCACCTTGGTGGCGGATTGGCTTGAGTGTTCCATCTGAAACAAAGCCTGCACCGCATAGAGCCGCGAAGCCGAGCGCATTTTGCGTTTCTGGTTGCCAGAGATCTGGGTCATGCTTTTGGGTTGTCCTTGAGGCCACCGGCCAGTTTGTATTCTTCTGTTTCAGGCAAAAAGCCCACGCCCCGGCGTGCGCCGCCCCATTTGCGCGTGAGGGCGATCAGATGCAAGGCGGCGGCGGCTGCCCCGGCGCCTTTGTTCATCTTGTCGGGGTTTGCGCGTGCCTCGGCCTGAGCGAAATCCTCAACCGTCAGGATGCCGTTGCCAATGCACAGCCCTTGCAGCCCCAACAGCGTGATCCCGCGAGAGCTGTCGTTGCACACGGTTTCATAATGTGTGGTTTCGCCCCGGATCACACAGCCCAGCGCCACATACCCGTTGTAGTTTGACAAGCGCTCAGCAATGCCAATCACGGTGGGCACTTCCAGCGCGCCGGGCACTTCAGTCAGATCGTAGGTGGCACCTGATGCCTCAATCTCGGCCACGGCTCCGGCGATCATCTGATCGGCAATGTCACGATAAAACGGGGCGACAACAACCAGCAGCTTGACCGGCTTGTCGAACGTGGCACGTGGCAGGGAATATTCGTTGGCAGCCATGAGGTTATCCTTCGCTTAGGGGGCGAGTGCCCACAATCGAAATGCCGTATGCATCCAGCCCCAGATAACGTGTTTTGGAGCTATCGCTCAGCAGGATCAGTTGGGTGATCCCCATGCTCGACATGATCTGCGCCCCAAGCCCGGTTTGCTTGATGGTGCGCGGCGCGTCGTCATCTTCCGTATCGTTGCTTAATTTAGGGCGCGGCTGGCGAAACAGAAATACGGCTCCTCGGCCCTCAGCGGCGATGATTTCCATCGCGCGGGTCAATTTACCTGTCGAGGCCCCACCGCGCGCGCCTTGCCCGATCCCAAGCACATCCTCAAGCGCGTTCAGCGCGTGGGGGCGGGCCAAAACCGGCGCACCGTCAGTGACATTCCCTTTGGTGAGCACCACATGTTCTGTGCCGGTAATTTGATCCGCCCAAAACGCCATCTCCCAAGTGCCCCCATGCGCGGATTGAACGGTTTCACGGCCCACTTCACGCACCAGATTATCGTGTTTGTGACGATAGGCGATCAGGTCTGAAATGGTGCCGATTTTCAGCCCATGTGTCTGCGCCACTTCTACCAGATCAGGCAGGCGCGCCATGGTGCCATCTTCTTTCATGATCTCGCAGATCACCCCCGAAGGATGCAGGCCCGCAAGGCGCGAGATATCAACCGCGGCCTCAGTATGGCCTGCGCGGACCAACACGCCGCCATTGCGCGCGCGCAACGGAAACACATGGCCCGGCGTGGCGATGTCTGCGGCGGTGTTTTGGTCGTTGATTGCAGCGGCCACAGTCAGCGCGCGATCAGCGGCAGAAATTCCGGTTGTCACCCCATCGCGGGCTTCAATAGACACGGTAAACGCCGTTTCATGGCGCGAGGAATTGTTGACGGCCATCATCGGCAGGCCCAGATGGTCAATCCGCTCTGATGTCATGGGCAGGCAGATCAGCCCACGGCCATGGGTGGCCATAAAATTGATCGCCGCAGCATCGGCAAATTCGGCCGGAATCACGAAGTCACCTTCGTTTTCGCGGTCCTCATGATCAACAAGGATATACATTCGCCCGGCGCGTGCCTCGGCGATGATCTCTTCGGTGGGCGAAATGGCGCTGCTAAGCGCATCTTCGATTGGACCTGGTTTTTCGTATGGCAAGCTGTCGGACATGCCTATCCCCTTTGCATCATGCAGGCGGCCTGATACCGCAGCCACGCGCCCTTGACCAGAGGCTTATCCGGCACAAAGCCGTGAAATTACGGCCCGAGGCGCACGCGATAGCCGCGCGAATTGGGCCGCTTCCAACACCAATGGCACCCCCGCGCGCGCAGGGGCCTCAAACGGTACGGCCAACCCGCCACGGGTCAGCGCGAGGCGCAGCAGACATTCGTGGCCCAAGGCCTGTCATGGATCAGCGGCGGGCCTTGGGGACGCGGCGGGTTGATTGACATTTCATAGCCCTCGTTTTTCTATGCCAACTCACAATGTAAATCACAGTGGGAAAGGGTTTCGCCATGGCGCTTGAAACAAGAAACTGGGTGCCTGCCGCCTGCGAAGCGCGGGTGCAGGACATCGCCAGGACCGCCGCCAAGGCAAATAGCGCCGCGATTGCCACACGGGTCGAGGCGCTGGCCACCCGCAACCGCGACATCCATGAGCGCGAGTGTTTCAACCTGAACCCCGCCACCAATGTGATGAACCCGCGTGCTGAGGCTCTGCTCAGCTCGGGTATCGGATCGCGCCCGTCATTGGGGTATCCAGGTGACAAATACGAGATGGGTCTGGAGGCAATTGAGGAAATCGAGGTGATCGCCGCCGAACTGGCCGCCGAGGTGTTTGAGGCGCGCTTTGCCGAAATTCGCGTGGCCTCAGGCGCGATTGCCAATCTCTATGCCTTCATGGCCACCTGCCGGGCGGGGGATACGATCATTGTGCCCCCTGCCTGCATCGGCGGGCATGTCACGCACCATATGGCAGGCTGTGCCGGGCTGTTTGGGTTGCACATCATTGAAGCGCCGGTAAACGCGGATGGCTATAGCGTAGATGTGGCGGCACTGGGCGATCTGGCAAAGGCTGAAAAGCCCAAGCTGATCACTGTGGGCGGATCGCTGAACCTGTTTGAGCATCCTGTCGCAGCAGTGCGCGCAGTGGCCGATGAGGTGGGGGCCAAAGTGTTGTTTGATGCCGCCCATCAATGCGGGATCATTGCCGGTAAAGCGTGGAAAAACCCGCTGCATGAGGGCGCACATCTGATGACGATGAGCACCTATAAATCACTGGGCGGACCGGCGGGCGGGCTGATTGTCAGCAATGACGCCGACATGGCCGAGCGGTTGGATGCAATCGCCTTTCCGGGGCTGACGGCCAATTTTGATGCCGCCAAATCGGCCGCTCTGGCGGTCTGCTTGCTGGATTGGCGCGACTACGGCGCTGCCTATGCCACGCAGATGATAGACGTGGCGCGGGCATTGGCAGCCGCGCTGATTGCCGAGGGTTTGCCGGTGTTTGCCGCGCCCCAAGGCGGCACCAGATCGCATCAGTTTGCCATTGAAGCGGCCGAATTTAGCGGTGGTCAGGCGGCCTCAAAAACCTTGCGCAAGGCGGGTTTTCTGGCCTGCGGTATCGGCCTGCCCATTGCGGATGTACCGGGTGATATGAACGGGTTGCGCATTGGCACGCCAGAGTTGGTGCGCTGGGGGATGACGCCCGATCATGCGCCACGTCTGGCGGGATTGATTGCCAAGGGATTGCGCGCGGGTGATCCTGCGGGATTGCTGCCTGAGGTGTCGGCCTTTCGTCAGGAATTTGACCAGATGCACTATGTGATCTGACCTGCCGCCCTGAGCGGCATCAATGTACGGATTTCCGGATGCGCCGCACCATCCACCAGACCGCGGCAACCACGGGCAATGTCACGCCCGCCAACATCAGGCCCTTGCTGATCCCGGCCGCCTGGGACAACGGATAAAGCAGATACCCCGCCAAAGACACGGCGTAATAGCTGATGGCGACGACGCTGAGCCCTTCAACCGTCTTTTGCAGGCGCAAGTGCAGGTCGGCGCGCCGATCCATGCTGACAAGCAACTCCTGATTTTGTGCGGAACGCTCCACATCCACCCGTGTGCGCAGCAGGTGGCCCGCGCGGGTGGCGCGCTCGGCCATCGCCTCAAGCCGCGCCGCGGTGGAGCGCACCGTGCGCATGGCCGGTTGAAAGCGGCGCATCATGAATTCTGCAAAAGTCTGGCGGCCCTCAAAGCGCTCCTCGCGCAGCACTTCGATACGTTGGTTGACGATCTTGTCATAGGCCATGGTTGCCGTCATCCGAAACGACGATCTAGCCACCAGCGCCTCAAGTTCAGCGGTGACGTTCAGCAGGTGTTCCAGCGCCTGTTCAGCCGGATCAGCGCCACCCGTGAGCCCGCCAATAAGATCGCCAAGGCGTTCGTCAATCCTGCCCATTTCTGGGGCCAAGGCACGCGCGCGGGCAAAGCCCAGCATCGACATGGTTTTGTAGGTTTCAATCTCGCACAGGCGCTGGATGATCCGGCCAGTGCGACGGGCCCCTGTCTGGGGCATCACGGACACGGCAAAGCGCAAATGACCTGCCGGATCAATCCGAAAATCGCCTGCCATAATGGCGGCGTTATCCAACACCCGCGCCACGGCAACGCTTTCCTCAACAAAGCACTCACGCAAGAGTTCGCCGAAGGCTTCGTCACTTTGCCAGGGGCTCAGCCGGATCAGCGCCGAGGTGATACGCGCACCGGGTGCCACATCCAGCCAATCGGCCGGGAACACATCAAAATCAACCGGATCGAATGGCCGCGTGCTCAGCCCTTCGGTGAAAACGGTGTAGGTCACGAACTCGGTGTGGCGTTCCCATTTCAGCTGGTGCCGCCCGATCTGGCCAAAGTAATGCGTGGCACCGGGCTGCGGGTGCGCGGCCCCATGGCGATCCAACAGATCAATGAGATGCACCATATCCGCCTCGGGCGTTTGGTGCGCGGCGTCGTCGTCCCGTTTGATCGCCAGATATACGGCTGTGGCGGGGGCGCTGAGCACTGGAAAAGGACGGGCGTGCAACTCGTTCGCCAGATCGTAGCGCAAAGGATGGTCTTTGATCGGGGACATTGGGGCGGTCCTTGTGAGTGTGAGGTATTTATACGCCCAAGCGCCAAAGGTTGGAATGGAATATAATGTCACATCAAAGGGTTATGTGAATACCACGGCATACAAAGCCCCACCCCACGACCACAAAAAAGGGCGCCCCACATGGGACGCCCCTTTTAAAACCTATCCATATTGGATCAGTCGATTTTAGGTAGCAGGCTCGATACGCTGTCTTTGGCGTCACCATAGAACATACGGGTGTTTTCTTTGTAAAACAGTGGGTTCTCAATGCCCGAATACCCTGTTCCCTGCCCGCGCTTGGAGACAAACACCTGTTTGGCTTTCCAGCATTCCAGCACCGGCATACCGGCGATGGGCGAGTTGGGATCTTCTTGTGCGGCGGGGTTCACAATGTCGTTGGAGCCGATCACGATGACCACGTCTGTGTCAGGGAAATCATCGTTGATCTCATCCATTTCCATCACGATGTCATAGGGCACACGCGCCTCGGCCAGCAGAACGTTCATATGGCCCGGCAAACGCCCCGCGACGGGGTGAATGGCAAAACGGACGTTCTTGCCCTGCGCGCGCAGCTTGTTGGTCAGCTCACTCACCGCTTGTTGGGCTTGTGCCACCGCCATGCCGTATCCGGGGATGATGATGACCGAGGAGGCCTCGTTCAAAGCTGCGGCAACACCGTCGGCGTCGATCGCAACTTGTTCGCCCTCAACGGCCATCTGCTCGCCTGCGGGGCCGCCAAAGCCGCCCAGGATCACGCTGACAAACGACCGGTTCATCGCCTTGCACATGATATAGCTAAGGATAGCACCGGAGGAGCCGACAAGTGCGCCCACAACGATCAACAGATCATTGCCGAGGCTGAAACCAATAGCCGCCGCCGCCCAGCCGGAATAGCTGTTCAGCATGGACACAACCACGGGCATATCCGCGCCACCAATCCCCATAATCAGGTGGTAGCCGATGAAAAACGCCAGCAGCGTCATCACGAACAAAGGCCCGAAACCGCCTGTGTTGAAATACCAGATCAGGCAAAGAGCCGACAATGCAGCGGCGCCTGCGTTCAGGATATGCCCACCGGGCAGCTTTTTGGCTGTGGTGTCTACCTTGCCCGCCAGTTTGCCAAAGGCGATGATTGATCCGGTGAAGGTCACCGCACCAATGAACACACCCAAGAAGACCTCGACCCGCAGGATGGCGATTTCAACACCGTCCTTTTTGGCCAGCAGAGCGGCGAACCCTTCGGCGGCTTTTTTGGCTGCATCATCCATGGCCATAACATTGCCCATTTCAAGATGCGCATTAAAGCCGACAAACACCGCCGCCAGACCAACGAGGCTGTGCATCGCGGCCACCAGTTGGGGCATCTCGGTCATCTGCACGCGTTGCGCCACCTGATAGCCGATAGCACCGCCAGCGCCGATCAGGATCAGTGACAAAAGCCACAGACCCGCACCCGGCCCGATCAGAGTGGCCACCACGGCCAGCGCCATACCGGCCATGCCATACCAGACCGCGCGTTTGGCGCTTTCCTGGCCAGACAGACCCCCGAGGCTGAGGATGAAGAGAATTGCTGCAACTACATAAGCTGCTGTTGTGAAACCGAATTCCATTGATCAGCCCCCCTTAAGATTTCTGGAACATGGCGAGCATGCGCCGTGTCACGAGGAAGCCACCAAAGATGTTGATCCCGGCCATAAAGACCGACAAAGCGGCCAGCACGATCACCAGATATGACCCTGATCCGATCTGCATCAAGGCCCCCAGAATGATGATCGACGAAATGGCGTTTGTGACCGCCATCAGCGGGGTGTGCAACGAGTGCGACACATTCCAGATCACCTGGAAGCCGATAAACACGGCCAACACGAAGACGATGAAATGCTGCATGAAGCTGGCAGGCGCAACAAGGCCCACAGCCAAAAGCAAAGCCCCGCCCACGGCCAGCAATGTGACCTGATTGCGGGTTTGTGCCTTGAAGGCGGCGGCCTCGGCGGCGCGCTTTTCTTCCGGGGTTGGCTCGGGGGCCAGCTCCTTTTTGGGTTGGGCTGCGATGGCTTGTATCTTGGGGGGCGGTGGCGGGAACGTCACCTCACCTGCATAGGCGACAGTCGCACCACGGATCACGTCATCTTCCATGTCATGATTGATCTTGCCATCTTTTTCCGGTGTCAGATCGGTCATCATGTGGCGGATGTTGGTGGCATAAAGCGTCGAGCTTTGCGCCGCCATCCGTGATGGGAAATCCGTATAACCGATGATGGTCACGCCGTTGTCGGTGACAATCTTCTCATCCATGACGGTCAGCTTGCAGTTGCCGCCCTTTTCCGCCGCGAGATCCACAATCACCGAGCCGGGTTTCATGGCCTTCACCATGTCCTCGGTCCACAATTCGGGCGCTTCACGGTTGGGGATCAGCGCTGTGGTGATCACGATGTCGATCTCAGGGGCCAATTCACGGAACTTGGCCAGTTGTGCCTCGCGGAATTCCGGGCTGGAGACAGCGGCATAGCCACCGGTGGCCGCACCATCGCTCTGCTCTTCTTCAAAGTCGAGAAAGACAAATTCGGCGCCCATGCTTTCGACTTGCTCGGCCACTTCGGGACGTACGTCAAAGGCATAGGTGATAGCACCCAGGCTGGTGGAGGTGCCGATGGCCGCAAGGCCCGCCACACCGGCGCCAACAACAAGCACCTTAGCGGGGGGGACTTTACCAGCGGCAGTAACCTGACCGGTAAAGAAACGGCCAAAGTTATTGCCCGCCTCAATGACAGCGCGATACCCGGCGATATTGGCCATAGAGCTGAGGGCATCCATTTTCTGAGCACGTGAAATACGCGGCACCATTTCCATGGCGACAACCGTTGCGCCCTTCTTGGCTGCGGCCTCCATGTGTTTCTCGTTACCACCGGGATTGAAGAACGAAATCAGCGTTTGACCTTCGCGCAGGCGCTTGACTTCGGCGTCCTCGGGCGGGCGTACTTTGGCAACAACATCAGCGGCTTTCCACAGGGCGGCAGCGGTTTTGACAACACTTACGCCAGCGGCCTTGTAATCGGCATCCGAAAACCCGGCCAGTGCCCCTGCACCGGTCTCGATCACGCACTCATGGCCCAGCTTTTGCAGCTGTAGCGCGCTGTCGGGCGTCATCGCCACACGCGCTTCGCCCTCTATGATTTCTTTAGGTGTTCCGATCTTCATGTCTGTCCCCTTGGTCTTTGGTCGTCGCTTGGCAGCGGCACAATTGTGAAGCCGCAACTGTCATGTTCCATCCCAGAATGCACGTTGAACCATGCGCAACCCCATGTCGCGTGATTGCAAAGAATGGTCGCAATCGCGCTGCGGCATTTGGTTAGATCCAGCGTCTGACCTTGCGTTCATATCGTGCATACTCGGCCTTGAACGCCTGTCTCATAAGGGTTTCCTCGGGCAGGATAAAGCGTTTTTCCAAAATCCAAAGGAATACTGGAATGAGCGGCAACGATAAAACCGCATCCCAGCGAAAAATCAGCCCTGCGAGAATCAGCACATCAGCCAGGTAAATCGGGTTACGGCTGCGTGAAAAGACGCCCGACTGAATCAGCCGGGATGGGGTGTTATGCGGGATGATCGTGGTGTTGTGGCGGCGAAATTCGGAGGCTGCCAACAAGATCAGAATGAGGCCGCCCCCCAGCAGGATACCACCTGCAAAATCCGCCCATGTGCCGCCCAGACTCAGCCCGGCATCCCGCCAGCGGGCCTGCATCCAGGCCAGGGCCACGAAGCCCGCCAACCAGACGGGTGGCGTATCGATTTGTTTTAGCATCGGGCAGCTTCCTTGGGTCGGGCCGGTCAGGCGCAACGCTCTTGTGTACAGATGCCAATGACGTAGCATGGCGATCGGGAGGAAGACCATGACCCTGACAGGAAAACACGCATTGGTGACTGGCGGCGGCACCGGCATTGGGCTGGCGATTGCACAGGCTTTGGCCGCGGCGGGCGCTGAGGTGACCATCACCGGGCGGCGGCTGGAGGTATTGCAGAGCGTTGCATCCGATCACCTGCATCCCGTGCAAATGGATGTGAGCGACGAGCAAAGTGTAACATCCGGCATCGCGCAGGCCATTACCGAGCGTGGGCCAGTGCACATCTGCATCCCCAATGCGGGGATTGCCGAGGGGCGCTCGATCCCCAAAACCGACATGGAGCTCTGGCGCCGCACCATGGCCACCAATCTGGATGGCACGTTTCTGACCATTCGGGAGTGCCTGCCGGGCATGATGCAGGCCGGTTGGGGGCGGGTGATTGCGATCTCCTCCATCGCAGGCATCAAGGGGTTGAAGGGGGCGGCGGCCTATACTGCCTCCAAGCACGGAATGGTCGGGCTGATCCGCGCGTTAAGCGAGGATTATCTGGGGTCTGAGATGACGTTCAACGCCATTTGCCCCGGCTATGTCGACACTGAGATCGTCAAACGCAATGTGACCTCGATTGCCCAGCGCGCCAAGGTGACACCGGATCAGGCCCGCGCCGTGATGGTGGATGCCAACAAGCATAAACGCCTGATTTCCCCCGATGAGGTGGCGGCGGCAGCGCTGTGGCTCTGTGCGCCCGGCTCGGAGAGTGTGAACGGGCAGGCAATCGAGATTGCGGGCGGACAGATTTGATGAGGTGCAGCAGAGCGAATGGCTGCTTTGCGGACAGACCGGTCATTTGCATAGACCTGGCAACAGAAGGTCAACGGCAGCCCCTGGGGTGGCGAACCGACAGATATTCTGGAGTGCTTTGTGCCCGCAAAATACGCCCATAAGAGCGAAAGACGCACCTTGCTCAGACATATCGCCAGCCCAAGGGAGGGGCTGACGATGGCCGGGCCGCTAAAGCGGCTGTTAACCGGCTGGGTGTTCCAAATGTAAGGTCAGCTTTGGGCTCAAAGCCGACATTACCGGCATGTACAGGCGATAACCGCCCCCCATCTCTCAACCGGCTGGCAAAAGCGGTGCTGCTGTGTATCACTGGCACGACAGAACCACAGACCGGAGAGCGCCTGAATGAACCGCGAAGAGTACAACAGTTTTTGCAAAGGCCTGCGCGCCACCACCCATGTGGTGCAATGGGGCAATGCGGACGTGTGGAAGGTGGGCGGCAAGGTGTTTGCCATCTGCGGCTGGAACGACGGCAAGGATGCATTTACCTTCAAGGCCTCCGAGATCGCCTATGAGGTGTTGCAAGATCAGCCGGGCATTCGCCCCGCTCCTTATCTGGCCTCACGCGGGATGAAGTGGTTGCAGGTCTACGGCGAACCAGGCCTGTCGGACGACGCGTTAAAGGAACATCTGATAATGTCCTATGACATGGTTGTCGCCAAGCTGACCAAAAAACTGCGCGCGGAGTTGGGCCTTTGATTGAGATAAGTGATCCGTTTGAGCACACGCGCGAGATGTTTCACATGCCCCAGGGGGTGATCTACCTCAATGGCAATTCACTGGGCCCCCTGCCCCAGCGCGTGCCAGCCGCGATGACCCGCGTGGCGCGTGATGAATGGGGTGAGATGCTGATCACCGGCTGGAACAAGGCCGGCTGGATGGCGCAGCCCGTGGCCGTCGGTGATCGGCTGGGGCGCCTGATCGGGGCCGAACCGGGCCATGTGGTGCTGGGTGAAACGTTGAGCATCAAGGTCTATCAGGCGCTGGCGGCGGCGTTAGAACTGCGCCCCGAGCGCCGGGTCATCCTGAGCGACACCGGCAATTTTCCGTCCGATGTATACATGGCCGAAGGCTTGATCCGGTCCTTGGACCGGGGGCACGAGCTGCGGGTTGTGGCCCCTGAGGATGTCGAATCCGCGATCACCGATGAGGTGGCTGTGGTGATGCTGACGGATGTGGATTACCGCAGCGCACGACGGCACAACATGTGGGCGATAACCGCCAAGGCCCATGCAGCAGGCGCGCTGACAATCTGGGATCTGGCCCATAGTGCGGGCGCGGTTGACGTGCATCTGGCCAGCGCCAAAGCTGATTTTGCGGTGGGTTGCACTTACAAATACCTCAACGCTGGCCCCGGTGCGCCAGCCTTTATTTATGTGGCCCCGCGCCACATCGCCGAGGTTTCCCCTGCCCTGTCGGGGTGGCTTGGACATGCTGAGCCTTTTGCCTTTGATCCCAGCTACCGGGCGGGCACCGGGATTGAGCGGATGCGCGTCGGCACCCCGCCGATACTGGCGCTGGCCGCATTAGAGGCCGCTTTGGACATCTGGGAGGATGTGGACATGCAGGCGCTGTATTCCGCCTCCACCCGCCTCAGCCAGGCCTTCATCAAAGGGATCGAGGCCGCCTGCCCCGACCTGAAATTGGCCAGCCCACGAGACCCGGAGCTGCGTGGCAGCCATGTCAGCTTTGAGTTTGAGCACGGTTACGGCGCGATGCAGGCCTGTATTGCCGAGGGTGTGATTGGCGATTTCCGCGCCCCTGACATTATGCGCTTTGGCATCACGCCGCTGTATTTGAATGACGATGATATCGTCCGCGCGGTGGAGATCATCGCACGGGTGGTGAATGATCGCTTGTGGGACAAGCCCGAGTATAAGACACGCGCCAAAGTGACCTGATCAGCCAGTTTTGGCGTCTGATCCTGCCCTGAAATCACCCCAATTCGTCAAAAACTCGTCCAAATCCCGCTCTGATCCCGCCGCAGAGCGATTGTATCAGAATTGGAAACGGAGCAGTCAGTACCGCTTCGCCCACCAGGATCAGACGGCAGAAAGACCGCCGATCCCTTTGAGGATTAGGCAGAACGAGTTATGGCCACATATACGGTTGGACTATATGATCAGGACCCTGCGGGGATTTTTGCGACTGGCACCGGCGCGACCTTTACCTGGTCGGGCCCACCCAACACCACAGGCACGGCAACGATCACCGACAACGAGGCGGGCATCCAGGGCTTTACGCTTGATGATGACAACCGGGGCAGTGAATCGGCCACCGCCGATGTGACCATTGGCGGCAATAGCTCTGTGGGCTCGAATGTGGATGCGGAGCGAGGCTGGACCATCCGCGACACGGTGACGGGCGAAGAGTTCGACGTTGTTCAGCTCGATGTGGAGAACGGCGCGGCGAGCGGGTTCTACACCCTCTCAGAGCGCCCGCTTATCCCCGGACGCAGCTATGAGGTGGTCTCCTACGACAGCAATACCAATGTGCTGACCTCCGGCGATCCGGCCTTTAACATCACCAATTATGTGGCTGATGACGCAGCGGTGGATGGCACCAGCGGCGACGATGTGATCGATACCGGCTACACCGATTTTGAGGATGACAGCATTGGCCCTGGCAATACGGCTGATGTGGTCTCGGCCGGGGATGGCGATGATGACATCACCTCTGGTGGCGGGGCTGATACGGTGCTGGGTGGCAGCGGGGCCGACACGATCTCGGGCGGGGATGGCGACGATGAAATCTATGGGGGCAACAATGGCCCCGAAGCCAGCACAGGAGAGTTTCTCAGCTGGGAGGCGGCTGACCTTGATGGGACCGAGGTCTCGGACGGGTTCACACAGATCACCGGTGAGATGGAGGTGTCGGTCAGCTTCACCGATACCGGCAATAACACCCCCACCATCACCATCGACAGCAGCGAAGCGCAGCATGTCGGTGCGGGCAACCCGTTTGACGCCGATTCGAGCGCCGCGCTCTTTGGCGACGGCGACGGCGCGACCTCGACCACCACAATTGACTTTGCCGCCGCACCTGGCAGTATCTATGCCGATGAGGTGGAAAATGTCAGCTTCAATATCAATGACATAGATACCTATGCTGGCAACCACATCGACACAATCACTGTCAACGCCTATGATGCTGACGGCAACCCTGTGGCGGTCAGCTTCACGGTGTATGGCGATGAAACCACATCAGGCAACACGATCACCGCAGGCAGCGGGTCTGATGAAGCGGCGGATGCCGGTGGCTCGGTCGGGGTGCAGATCGCAGGGCCAGTGGCGCAGATCGAACTGATCTATTCCAACGGGCTGAACGGCACCCAGGCTATCTATCTGACGGACATCCATTTTGACGCTGTGCTGCCCGAAGACGGGGCCGACAGCATCGACGGCGGCGACGGCTCGGACCTGATCTTTGGCGAGGCCGGGGATGATACGATCCTGGGTGGCAGCGACGCCAGCGGTGACACGATCGACGGTGGTGACGGCGACGATCTGATCACCGATGCGGGAGGCAGCGGCTCAGCCGACAGCCTGACCGGTGGTGCTGGCAACGATACGATTGACGCCGGGGCCGACGATGACTTTGTCGATGGCGGCACCGGGAATGACAGCCTGACCGGCGGAGCCGGCAACGACAGCGTGCTGGGCGGCACGGGCGACGACATATTGGAGGGCGACGCAGGCAACGACACGCTGGAGGGCGGCGCGGGCAATGACACCTTGACCGGTGGCACCGGGGCCGACAGCCTTGTGGGCGGCGCGGGCGACGATGTGATCGAGGTGGCGCAGGGCGACATCGCCGAGGGCGGCACGGGGGATGACACCTTCGTGCTGAGCGATCTCGGTGAAGCCGGCAGCGGCACGATCATCCTGAGCGGCGGCAATGAGGGCAGCAGCGACAACGACACGCTGCAACTGAACCCCGATGTCACCCTGGATGATATCACCTTCGTTTCCAGCACCGACACCGGCGCGCAGTCGGGCAGTTTCACCATGGCCGACGGCACAGTGGTGACGTTCACCGATATTGAGAACATCATCTGCTTTACGCCCGGCACAATGATCCTGACCGAAACGGGCGAGCGCCCGGTCGAAAGCTTGAAACCCGGTGACATGGTGATGACGCGCGATCACGGGGCACAGCCATTGCGCTGGGTCGGGACCTCCCAGGTTCCGGGGCGGGGCAAATTTGCACCCGTTCACATCTCGCCACATGTGATTGGCGCGCGCCGATCGCTGTTGGTATCACCACAACACAGGGTGTTGTTTGAAGGGTATGATTGCCAGCTTTATTTTGGCACAGACGAGGTGCTGGCCGCGGCCACTCACCTTGAGGATGGCGTGAATGTGCTGCGCGCGCCTTGCCCGCTGGTGACCTATATTCACCTGATGTTTGACACCCACGAAGTGATCTATGCCGAAGGGGCTGCGACCGAGAGTTTCTTTGCCGGTGATATTGGGATTGCTGCGATTTTCGGCCATGCCCGCGAAGACCTTTTCACCGCGTTCCCCGCGTTGCGCAGCGATCCACACTCTTATGGGGAAACCGCGCGGATCTGTCTAAAAGCACACGAAGCGAGGCTGTTGGTGCCACAAGGTTTGGGCATATCAATGGTGGCCTGATCCGCGCTGGCTCCAAATGGGGCCAACGGAGGGCAAGCTGTCTCTTTTTTGACGGTCTGTGTCCCTAATTCAGCCCCATCCAAAATCTAGAGTTAAGCCAAGACACCCCGGCTCTCCCAGCCTGCCTGCAGCGGTAGGGGCCTGAATTGTGAATGCAATTCCCGGCCAACCCGGCAAACGAGACGTATGGAGCACAAGTAATGGCGACATTGGACAATGCTGTTTGGCTTGGCAGCGATGGCTTCGCCGAAAGCGGAACCACGACCCTCTCGGAAGGTGGAAACAGCACTATTGTCACTGGCACGTTTTCAAATGATGCCTGGAACGCAGATGCCGGCGGCACCGGTGTTTCGGAATTCGGCGCCGCGTTCGTTAACTCTGCGATCACGGCTGATTATCAGTTCTCGACCCCGGTTGAAAACCTTGCCTTCACGATCAACCACGTCAATGGCAGTGAACCAACCTATGATGATTACTGGACCATCTACGCCTATGACGAAGATGGTGTTCTGATCCCGGCGGCGGATGTGATCGCCGGTCTCGGCAATGTGCAGGATGAATTGATCACAACCAATTCCGATGGGTCAGTTTCAATCAACTCCGCAGGTGGGACGGCCAATGATATCACGGTCAATTTGCCGGGGAGCGTCTCGCAACTGACCATGACCTATGAAAACGGCCCCGAGGGCACCCAATCCGGTGGTTCGGGGCTCAGCGATTTTACATTCGACATTCCGCCTGCACCCGATTTCATCGTCGAAGGCACCAATGCAGGTGAACTGATCAATGCCGGCTACGGCGGTGATCCCCATGGGGATCGCGTTGACAACAACGACAATCTGGCTGGCAACAATGATGACAGCATCCGTGCCGAAGGTGGCAATGACACCATCGGGGCCGGATCAGGCAATGACAGTATCGATGCGGGCACCGGCGACGATGTGGTTTATGCCGAGACGGGCAATGACACCGTATTGGGCGGCGATGGCAACGATAGTGTCCTGGGCGAATCTGGTGACGACAGCCTGCTGGGTGATGCAGGCAATGACACCTTGATGGGCGGCGATGGCAATGATGTCATCAAAGGTGGCGCTGACGACGACAGCCTGCGCGGCGAAGCGGGCAATGACACCCTTCAGGGGGGCGAAGGCAATGATTACGCCCACGGCGGCGAAGGCGACGACAGCATGCAAGGGGGTGCTGGCAACGACGAAATGCACGGCTGGTACGGCAATGACACCATGTCAGGCGACGATGGCAACGATTATCTGGATGCCGATCTGGGCGAAGACCTTGTTATGGGCGGTGCCGGGAATGACACCATCAAGGGCGGCTATTCAACCGAGAGCGACACGCTGCAAGGTGGCTCTGGCAATGATGATATCGACGGTCAGGGAGGCGACGACCTGATCGAAGGCGGCACCGGAGATGACAGCCTGTCGGGGTCGCAAGGTGATGATACTTTTGCGCTGGAAGACAGCTTTGGCAATGACACCATCATTGGTGGTGAAACCGATGAGTTTGGCGCAGGCGACGTTCTGGACCTGAGCGGGACCACCACTGGCGTGACGGTTGATCTGAGTGACGCTAACGCCGAAACCGGCACGATCAGCAATGGCACGGCCACGGCGGGTTTTACTGAGATCGAAAACATCGTTTTGGGCGCTGGCGACGACACGCTTGTGCTGGCAGATGGCGGCGGTGATGACACTGTGCAGGGCTTTGGTCAGCCCACGGACAATGGCGATGGCACATTTAGCGCCCATGATCAGCTGGATGTCAGCGCTATGACGGATGCGGGCGGCGATCCGATCACGGTAACGGATGTCACTGTCTCTGACGATGGCACGGGCAATGCTGTGCTGACCTTCCCCAATGGGGAAAGCCTGACATTGATGGGTGTGGCCCCTGGGGATGTCAGCAGCCAGGCAGCCCTTCAGGCGATGGGTATTCCCAACGGGCTGGATTATGTGGTCGAGGGCACGGGTGGTGCCGATACCATTGATGCCGCCTATACCGGGGATCCTGATGGCGACCGGGTGGATAACCTCGACAGCGCAACGGGTGGCAATGATGACAGCATTGAAGCCGGTGCCGGCAATGATGTTATCCACGCGGGATTGGGCAATGACACCGTGCGTGCCGATAAGGGTGACGACAGTGTCGATGGCGGGGACGGCGACGACGAAATCTATGGCTTTGAAGGCTCAGACACCGTGGATGGTGGGGCTGGCAACGACTCGCTGGTCGGTGGGTTGGGCAAAGACTTGGTCAGTGGCGGCGACGGAGATGACACCATTGTGCTGGGCCAGGGCGATACCGCCACCGGCGGCGATGGGGATGATACCTTCTATCTGGCGGACTATGGCGAGGCAGGTGCCGGCACCATCAACATTGTGGGTGGTGAAGGCGATGAAACCGATGGGGACACGCTGCATCTCAGCTCAGGCGTCACACAATCGGATATCACTTATACCAACCTTGATGATGATGCCGCAGGCCTGTCGGGGTTCTTCTCGATGGCCGATGGCACGGTGGTTAATTTCAACGAGATTGAAAACATCATCTGCTTCACTCCGGGTGCCAAAATCCTGACGGGCCATGGTGAAAGGGCGATTGAAACCCTGTCACTGGGTGACATGGTTGTCACGCGCGATCACGGGTTGCGCCCGATCCGCTGGATTGGCAAGCGCACAGTCAGCGGCAAGGGTGATTTTGCGCCAGTTTCGGTGAAACCCTCGGTCGTAGATGGCGGGCGGGTGCCTCTTCTGGTGTCGCCGCAACACCGGATATTGTTCACCGGATACCGGGCCGAATTGCTGTTTGGCGAAAGCGAAGTTCTGGTGCCTGCGAAACATCTGGTCGATGGCAAGGATGTCACCGTGCAGGAATGTGACGAGGTGACATATATTCATATCATGTTCGACCGCCACGAGGTGATCTATGCCGAAGGTATAGCCACTGAAAGCTTCCATGCCGGTGACATTGGCCTGAATGCCGTGGAAAACGCCGCACGTGAGGAATTGTTTGCCATCTTCCCCGAATTGCGCAGCGCCGGCGGTCAGCACCGTGAAACCGCGCGCACCTGCCTGCGACGCCATGAAGCAAAGCTGTTGATGGAATCGTTCAAGGCAGAAGAATAAAGGCCGATCCGTCGGCCTTTTGCCCTGCCCTCCTTGCCTGCTCATGAGGGGGGTGGCGCGCCTTATCAGCGTATCTGATCCGCGTCAGATGCGCCCGCCAAATCTGAGGTTGCTGGCGCGCCCAATGCCCCGAAACAGGCACCACATGACAACACCCCCGCTGAGCACCAGCCACAGCCCGCCCCACAGCAATGTCGGGCCTCCAAACTCTTGTGCCAACATATAGGCGTCCGAGCGTTGAGCAGAACGTGCGATCGTGTCGTCAAAGATGTCAAACGGCACATAGATCAGACTGCTCAGCCCGATGATGCGCAACACCATATCATTGATGTCATGGCTCAGATAGCGTGCCATGGCCAGCATCCCGGCCCCCGTGGCGGCACAGAATAGGAACGAAAACACCTCGCGCATATAAAGTGCCGCGATGATCAGTGTCACCGTGCCAAAAAGGCCCACGACCGCCCTGTCGACCCTGGTGCGTAGGGCCGCCAACAGCAAAGCCGCACCGATCAAAAGTGAACCAATGTAGCCTGCGGACAGGATAAGAAAACGACTGCCACCGCGGCTGATCACATGGCCGCCTTGCTGGGCTGAAATTGACATTTCCTGAACCGAGCCGCCCGTGGCCCAGGTGGCCAACGCATGGGACAACTCGTGCAAGAACACCACGAGGATTTTCAGGGGCAACACAATCGGTGTGGACCACAGTGCAAACACCAAGGCTATGATCGAGATAAGCTGCCAGTGGCCTTTGAGATACGTCATGACACGATCACGCCCAACGCTTGCACAAATGTCAATCAGGCCGAACGCAACACCGGTGTTTTCGCGTTTGACGCCCAGGCACGGGCCGCATCGCCAAACGCCTGAAACAGCGGTCTGCTGACAGGATCATCCGCCGCGTTCCATTCCGGATGCCATTGCACCGACAGGGTAAACCCTTTGGCCCCGTCGACATAAATCGCCTCGGGGGTGCCATCGGGCGCGCGCCCGTCAATGACCACATTTTGACCCGGCTCAACAATGCCCTGACCATGCAGCGTGTTGGTGAACACGCTTGGCGCGCCCATCAGACGGTGAAACACGCCGCCTTCGTTAAAATGCACGTCGTGGCGCAGCTCAAACCGCTCTTCCAGCGTGCCATCGGGGGGCATGCGGTGGTTGTCACGCCCAGGCAGATCACGGATTTCGGGATGCAGCGTGCCCCCCATGGCCACGTTGACCTCCTGAAAACCACGGCACACACCCAGGAAAGGTTGGCCACGCTCCACGCAAGCCCGCACCAAAGGCAGGGTGATCGCATCTCGGGCACGATCAAATGCGCCGTGTGCTTCGGTTTCTTCTTCGCCGTATTCCTCGGGGTGCACATTGGGCCGCCCGCCCGTCAGCATGAAGCCGTCACAGGTGTGCAGCAGTTCATCCACACTCAGGTATTGCGGATCAGCAGCCACGATCAGTGGAATGCAATTTGCCACAGCCGAGATGGCCTTGGTATTGATCATGCCACAGGCGTGAACCGGATAACGATCATCCTGAATATGGCTGTTGCCGATGATGCCGATAACGGGGCGGGACATGGGACACCTCAAATGTACTTTTGTCATGAATATTACTAATTTTCCTCCAAGGAAACCTCAATAAACGCACAGATGACCGTGCAGGAACACTCACCCCTCCCGGTAAACCGGGGCTGAGGCTTGCAGGTGGCGTGTGATGCGCTACACCAGTGACGCAGCCCGAACAGGAGACACCTCAGATGCGCGATGCAGCCCCTCAGACGATCTATCTCAAGGATTACACGCCATTTGGGTTTGTCATCGACAAGGTTGATCTGACCTTCCGACTGGCCCCCAATGCGACGCGCGTGTTAAGCCGGATCGCCTTTCGCCCCAACCCCGAGGCATCTGATCGTGATTTTTTCCTTCATGGAGAAGAGCTTAAGCTGATCTCTGCGCGGATCGACGCAAAAGAGGTGACACCAGAACTGGTGGAAGGAGGCCTGCGCTGCGCCGTACCCGATGGGCCGTTTATCTGGGAGGCCGAAGTTGAAATCGCGCCGGCCGACAACACCGCCCTTGAGGGGCTTTATATGTCGTCGGGCATGTATTGCACCCAATGCGAGGCAGAAGGATTTCGCAAGATCACCTTCTATCCTGACCGCCCAGATGTGATGGCCACTTTTGATGTGCGCGTTGAGGGTGATTTGCCGGTGCTGTTGTCCAACGGCAACCCCGGCGACAGTGGTGCAGGATTTGCCCAATGGCACGATCCATGGCCCAAACCTGCCTATCTGTTTGCGCTGGTGGCGGGCGATCTGGTGACCCATCCGGGCCAGTTTACCACGATGAACGGCCGCGATGTTGAGCTGAACATCTGGGTGCGCCCCGGTGATGAGGGCAAATGCGCCTTTGGCATGCAGGCGCTGAAGGATTCGATGCGCTGGGATGAACAGGCGTATGGGCGCGAATATGATCTGGATATATTCAACATCGTCGCGGTGGATGATTTCAACATGGGGGCGATGGAAAACAAGGGGCTGAACATCTTTAACAGCTCCTGTGTTCTGGCCTCGCCCGAAACCAGCACAGACGGGAATTTTGAACGCATCGAGGCGATTATCGCCCATGAGTATTTCCACAATTGGACGGGCAACCGGATCACTTGCCGGGACTGGTTTCAACTGTGCCTGAAGGAAGGGCTGACCGTCTATCGCGACAGCCAATTCACCTCGGATATGCGCTCGGCTGCGGTGAAGCGGATTTCGGATGTGATTGACCTGCGCGGGCGGCAGTTCCGCGAGGACAACGGACCTTTGGCACACCCTGTGCGGCCCGACAGCTTTGTTGAGATCAACAATTTTTATACGGCAACGGTCTATGAAAAAGGCGCCGAAGTCATTGGCATGCTCAAGGCATTGGTCGGCGATGAAGCCTATGCACAGGCGGTTGACTTGTATTTTGAACGTCACGACGGCGATGCGGCGACGATCGAGGATTGGCTGGCCGTGTTTGAGCAGACCACAGGGCGTGACTTGTCACAGTTCAAACGTTGGTATGAACAGGCAGGCACACCGCGCCTAAAGGTCACAGATGACTTTAAGGATGGAACCTATACGCTTCATTTCAAACAAGAAACACCATCCACACCTGGACAAGATGTGAAAGACCCGCGGGTTATTCCGATTGCAGTGGGCTTGCTTAACCCCAATGGGGATGAGGTGCAGCCGACCACCATTCTGGAGATGGATCAAGCCACGCAGAGCTTTTCATTCGATGGATTAGCTGCGCGGCCTATCCCCTCGATATTACGAGGTTTTTCGGCACCGGTTATTTTGGAACGTGACGCGTCCAATGAGGAACGCGCCTTTTTGTTGGCGCATGACACCGACCCGTTTAATCGCTGGGAAGCAGGCCGTGCGTTAGCGCGCGCTGGGCTGATTGCCATGATCCGCGATGGGGCAGCACCTGATCAGGCCTACCTCGATGCGGCGGCGACAATGGCGCGCGATGACACGCTTGATCCAGCCTTCCGGGCCTTGGCGCTGGGCTTGCCCAGTCAGGAAGAGCTGGCACAGGCCTTGTTTGATGCAGGTCACACACCCGATCCGCAGACCATTTACGACGCGTTGGAAACCCTGCGCCAAGCCCGCGCCGAACATATGCAAGACATCACCACCCGGCTTTATGCACAGTATCAGGTGTCAGATCCGTTCCAACCCAATGCCAAACAAGCCGGTGCACGCGCGCTGGCCAATACCGCCCTGAGCATGATCACCCGATTGGATGGCGGGGCGCAGGCCACCCGACAATATGCAGCGGCAGATAATATGACCCAGCAGTTAGCGGCATTTTCTTGTTTGCTGGATGCAGGCAACGGCGCGGAGGTCGTGCAGCAGTTTTATGATCAATGGCAGGATGACCGGCTGGTGATTGATAAATGGTTTTCACTGCAGGTATTGCACGCCAATCCTGAAGACGCGGCAGATCAGGTGAAGTTACTGACAGAACACCCTGATTTTGATATGAAAAACCCAAATCGCTTTCGTGCCACCTTTGGAGCTTTGGCAATGTCACCCGCCAGTTTTCATCACGCCTCGGGCAAGGGATATGCGTTGCTGGCTGATTGGCTGATCAAGCTGGATGCGATGAACCCGCAAACCACAGCACGGATGTGCACAGCGTTTGAGACATGGCGTCGATATGATGCGGACCGTCAGACACTTATGAAAGCAGCCCTTGAACGTATTCTGGCCACGCCAAACCTAAGCCGCGACACCACAGAAATGGTCAGCCGTATTCTTGCGGTTTGACTGGGGCAGCCATGCAGTTGCCACTATCTTACAAGGGTTGATAAATGCCTATTATCATTCCGCAAAAGCCGTTTCAATGCGGGTCGGGCGGGCTTGAGGACGCACTTTGCTGAGCGGTTTGCAATAGCTTTGGCGATTGGTCCAGGCCATCATATCATGGCGCTTCTTGCGGCTGTGCAAAGGCCCCCAATCGGCGGCCACACCGCGCATCCCGCGCGAAACAACCCCGTCACGCGGTACCGTAAAGGCCATGATCCGCAGGGCACATGACAGGTTTTCCGGCCCGTGTTTTAACGCGGCCCCACTGC
Source organism: Roseovarius sp. (assembly GCA_029212365.1). Classification (GTDB taxonomy): domain Bacteria; phylum Pseudomonadota; class Alphaproteobacteria; order Rhodobacterales; family Rhodobacteraceae; genus Roseovarius. The sequence goes on along the minus strand of JARGOC010000005.1, from coordinate 94,513 downwards.
GGGCGCGACACTTATAGCCACGCGCCGTGGACGGCAGGATTTGGGTCAGCCCATACCACCTGCCACCACCGCCCACAGCGGCAGGTTTGTAGGTGCTTTCATGCTTGACCAAAGTGGACATAAACCCGACCCAAAAAGCCCGGCGTTTTTCCATATTGGCCGCGGGGTAAGCCGGGCACCAATCCGCGATATCGGCGGGCACCATTTCGGGTAAAACGCTGGCATGCGCTTTCAGTGACGACAGGGCTGAGCGTGTCCAAAGGGTGCCGCCTGGCACTCTCTCCCAACGGGTACGCGGCAGATTGGCGTCTCGTGCCGGAGGGAAATTGGGCAGTTGTGCGGCGTCTTCCACAGCCGTATCCACCGCGTCCAGGTCTTGACCCAGCGCAGTGCATGGCAAAAGAATCATGAGAAAACAGGCAGCTAGATGTCTCATCGAGGCATAATCCTCAATTTGACGGGCCTGCGCAACTTTTGCCTAAAAAACAGTGTATTTCCCAGTATTTACCAAAGCCCTGACATCTTTTGGCCGGAATACCCCGGCAAATTGGTGACTGTAATGAGTTTCGGAGGACCAATGCCCTCGTTTTTTACCGCCCCCCACTGCCTGTTCACATCCCACGAAAGGAAGGCCGATATGCCCATCCGGCGCCAGCCCCCAACAATGCTGAACCGTCTGAGAAAAGGGCGGCGCACATTGGATGTAGACACGCTGGCGCAGCGTATCATTTTGCCGTCGCTGGCTGTGGCGGATGAGGATCTGGCCCGGTTGAGCCTGTGGGAAACCGGGCGCGCCATGGCCCGCCAGGATAATTGGGACGAATTGGCACAGATGATCATTTCTGCTGATGATGCCCGGCTGACCACGCCGGGTGGTGTCGATGAGGCCAGTTTGCTGGCGCAAGGGGCCCAATCCGACGTGGTGGCGGCACACACCGAAGCCTTGCAGGACGGGGTGCCCCCTGACCCGGCAGCGATTGCCAGTTTTGAAGAGATTTTGAACGAGGTGCCTGACAATCATGCCATCGTGCTGGTGGTGGCGTTGGCGCATCTCAATATCGGGCGCGCCTGGTTGGCGGCCCCGGACACAACGACACCGCAGCATCACAGGCATTTCAAGCGCGCCGCAGCCCTGTTGGCACCGCTGGATGCCGAAGAGCTGGATGCGCCATCCGTGGCAGCGACCCAATGTGCATTGGCAGAAATCATGTCACCCGAAAGCGACAACGTGATTGCAGCTTACCAACGGCTTTTGACGTTGGATGCCCATAACACACAGCATTTGCGGTCCTTTGGGCGGGCATTGGCGCAGATGTTGGCAGACGATCCACAGACTTTAGAGCAGCAAGCCCGCGATATGGCGGAACGCACTCAGTGCATTTGGGGCCAGGGGGCCTATGTCTGGATCTATCTGGATGCGCTTGCACAAAGCAGTGATGCAATGAAAACTGTCGATACATCTGTGTTTATACAGGGGCTGCGTGACATCCTTGAGCGCAAGCCGGATCAGCATGTCACCAACGAATTGGCGGCCTTTTGTGCCATCTCTATGGCTCCGGCCGAGGCCGCCTTGCCCCGTGATCTGGCCCGTACCAAGGGTATTTTGCACGACAACCTGGACTGGATCCTGAGCGAGCACTTACAAGAGTTGCACCCGATGGTCTGGTCAAAAACACCGAGTGACCCTGTTGGTGCACCGCGCCAAGCGGCCCAGCGGGCTTTGGTGGCGCAGGGGCGCAAAACTGCGCTGCGGGTCATTGCGCGCCGCTTTGCCGATCAGTTGTCCGATGGCAGCACGATCGCCTTTTCACCCGCAGGTATGTACCGGTTGCCCGCGATGTAGGCGCGGCGCAGGCATCTGTGCCAATCATAGCGCACAGAGCTAATACGCCGAGGAATTTTGGGGTGGTGTGCTCCCTTGCCCTGCCCTCGTTGCTGGCCTAAAACCCCGTAGCCAAGCACAGCCACGGAGCCCCCCATGTTGGACCTGACCTATGACACCCCAAAACCCAAAGTAATCGCCGGGGCGAGACACGATTGGGAATTGGTGATCGGGATGGAGGTGCACGCACAGGTTGCCTCAAACTCCAAATTGTTTTCAGGGGCATCCACCTTGTTTGGCGCCGAGCCGAACTCAAACGTGGCCTTCGTGGATGCGGCCATGCCCGGCATGTTGCCGGTGATCAACGAATACTGCGTTGAGCAGGCGGTGCGCACGGGCCTTGGCCTGAAGGCGCAGATCAACTTGAAATCGGCGTTTGATCGCAAGAATTACTTCTACCCTGATCTGCCCCAGGGTTATCAGATTTCCCAGCTTTATCAACCAATTGTGGGCGAAGGCGAAGTGTTGGTGGATATGGAACCCGGCATTGCCCGCCTGGTGCGCATTGAGCGTATCCACATGGAACAAGATGCCGGCAAATCAATCCACGATATGGACCCGAATATGTCATTCGTGGATCTGAACCGCACAGGCGTATGCCTGATGGAGATCGTCAGCCGACCTGATATTCGCGGGCCAGAAGAGGCCGCCGCCTATGTCGCTAAGATGCGCCAGATCCTGCGCTATCTGGGCACATGTGATGGCAACATGCAAAACGGCAACCTGCGTGCGGATGTAAACGTATCCATCTGCCTGCCCGGCCAATATGAGAAATATCAGGCCAGTCAGGATTTTGCGCATCTGGGCACGCGGTGTGAGATCAAGAACATGAACTCCATGCGGTTTATCCAGGCCGCGATTGAGGTCGAAGCCCGCCGCCAGATTGCAATTGTCGAAGCGGGCGGCACCGTGGATCAGGAAACCCGGCTGTATGACCCGGATAAGAACGAAACGCGCTCGATGCGCTCAAAGGAAGAAGCGCATGATTACCGGTATTTCCCGGACCCCGATTTGCTGCCACTGGAGATTGAGCAGGCGTGGGTAGATGATATTGCCGCCTCCCTGCCCGAGTTGCCGGATGAGAAAAAGGCGCGGTTTGTCAGTGAGTTTAACCTGTCAGAATATGACGCCAGCGTGCTGACGGCTGATGTGGCCAACGCCGGGTACTTTGAAGAGGCCGCGCAGGGGCGCGACGGCAAACTGATTGCCAACTGGGTGATCAACGAGCTGTTTGGCCGTCTGAAAAAGGACGATCAGGACATTTCCGACAGCCCGGTATCGCCTGCACAATTGGGCGGCATCGTTGATCTGATCGCCTCAGACGCCATTTCAGGCAAGATCGCCAAGGATGTGTTTGAGATCGTGTACACCGAGGGCGGTGACCCGGCCGAGATCGTCGAGGCGCGCGGTATGAAGCAGGTCACAGACACCGGCGCGATTGAGGCGGCTGTGGATCAGATCATCGCCGACAACCCCGCACAGGTGGAAAAGGCCCAAGCCAACCCCAAACTGGCGGGCTGGTTCGTCGGGCAAGTGATGAAAGCCACCGGCGGCAAGGCAAATCCCAAGGCAGTGAACCAGATCGTGAGCGCCAAACTGGGGCTGTAATCGGAGGTATCGCCCTTGATTTGGATTACCGGGGCGGATGGGTATGCCGGTCATTGATCTTTACCCGGCTTTAACCACAACACCGGGGGGGTGATGGCACAGATTTCAGTAAATTGATCAGGGCTGTACAAGACCATTTGAGAACGAGGGAAAGAAATGAAACCACATTCTATAAAAACGCTGGCAGCATGTGCGGTATTGGCGGTTCTGAGTGCCTGCGATCAGGGGCTAGACATCGAGACGCCGCCTGCGACCTTCACGTTCAGTAAAGGGTTCGACCAATCGCGTTTGGCCGAAGGTGTGGCAATTCCGTTTCGGACCTATGAGAAATCCGAAAGCGCCAGCAAACAAACCGGTGATGAAATCAAAGGCGCACGCTGCTCACTAAAGTCGAAAGAACTCGAGACCAGCTTTGTAACGCCTGCGCTGGTCGATATGCCGGTGATCAAGGGCAAGCCTTCGAGGCTTGCGGTGACCTGTAGCGCCAATGGCGAGACGATCACACGAGTGCAGGATCCATTCAAACCGCAGACTATCGTTGTGGGCGATCCCGTGTCTATGGTTGTGGGCAATATCCTCTCAGCCGCCGTCACCGCTGCCTCCGACTGGTGGCATTATGTGGATGGCCAGGCTCCCATTACCTTTGTGATGGACTGAACCAAAGAGCCGACCCCAGACTGCGATTACAGTATGAGAGAGCCGCGCTCATTGCAGGTTTGGCCCAAGGGAACCGACCTTGCCACCCTGCGCCGCCTTTCCCTTTGCATTCCGCTGCATACCGCCTTATCCGGGGCCTATCCCAACCAAAGATATAGACACATGACCCAACCTGCCCCCTTCTTTTCAAACTGGCTTGAGATCGAGCCGGGCTGGATTGATTACAACAATCACCTGAATATGGGCTATTATCCGGTGATTTTTGATCGGACCTCGGATGAGGTTTTCTCGCTGTTTGGATTTGGCCCCAAATATATCGCGGCAACCAACCAGACGACGTTTTCGCTGGAGTTTCATGTGCGTTACCTCAAAGAGGTCAAGCTGGGCGATCGGGTGCGCGCGTCCTTTCATGTGATTGATCACGACGCGAAGCGGTTTCATTACTTTCAGGAATTGTTCAATGAAGATGGCGTGTTATGCGCCACTGGCGAGGGGCTGACTGTTCATGTGACATTGGATGGCCCCAAGGTGATCCCGATGCCCGAAGATATTCTGTCACGCATCGCGGCCATGGCCGCAGAACACGCCAAGCTAGAGAGGCCCGAAGGTGTGGGCAGCCGGGTTGGGATACGGCGCTCCTGAAGGATTTATGCCTCCGGCGGGGATATTTTAGGCAAGAAGATGGGGATCGGGCGGCCGGTGTTGATACCTCAGAGTTGAATTAGCGCGTGTCACAGTACGGCAATCCCTGCCACCCGGTGTGGTGAGCGGTCGTATCGCGGGTTGAATCGCCCCGAAATGGCCCCATTGGGGCCTATGCCACGCCCGGATTTCCTTGCACTCGTGGGTAAAACGACAGGCAAGGACGCCCCGATTGTGACCATTCAGAGCGATATCCCACACGCACAGCCATTTCTGAGCAGCCTTCTTTGGCGGCATAGGTTGTTGCTGAGCCTTGTTGTGATCCATCTGGGGCTGGCCCTGTCGGTGAGCCTCTATCTGAGGGTGCCGTTTGAATCGAGCACTGTGTCCACATTGTTAACCATGCTAACGGTGTTGGTGCCGGCATTCTTGATCCTGTTGATGTTCTGGCGCTTCGGCTGGATGGCGATCACTGTGCGCCCTGAGCGCCCGATACAGTGGTTTATCGCCGATCTGCGCGCCATATTGCTTGATCCTGACCGGATGTTGGGCGGGATATTGGCCTTTTTGGCCATTTCGCTGTTTGCTGGTACATTTGCCTTTCTCAAGGATTTGATCCCGCTGTTCTCACATTTTGCATGGGATCCAAGTTTTGCCATGCTGGACCGGGCATTGCACGGGGGGCATGATCCCTGGGTGTTGCTGGTGCCGATTTTCGGATCCCCCCTGATGACGACCGCATTGAATGCGGCCTATCATTTCTGGTTTTTCCTGCTTTATTTTCTCGTGTTTATGGCCTGCTTTGATGCGCGGCGACCGCAATTGTCGATGACGTTCCTGATCACATTTGTGCTGGCCTGGGCGATTGCCGGCAATCTGGTGGCCACGCTGCTGGCCTCGGCCGGGCCGGTTTATTATCAGGTGATGGGATTTGGCGACACATTTGTGCCCCTGCTCGAGCGGTTGCAGGCGGTCAGCGAGGTCAGCCCGGTTTGGGCGCTGGATGTCCATCAGATGTTGTTGAATGGCTATCTGGCCGGTGAAGGAATGCGCGGTATTTCAGCCATGCCCAGCATGCATGTGGGCAGCTGTGTGGTCATGACGATCTATTGCTTTAACATCCGTCGCTGGCTGGGCTGGATGATGCTGGGGTTCACTGTGATCATTCAGATCGGATCAGTTCATCTGGCGTGGCACTATGCGATTGATGGGTATCTTTCGGCAGGGATTGCTTTGCTGTGCTGGCCGTTGGCGCGGCGTTTGGTTGGGCGGTTCGCCCCGGCCTGATCGCTCAGCTCATCTCGGCCAGACGCGCCACATAGCGCGCCAATGTGTCAATCTCCAGGTTGATCATATCCCCCACCGCAACATCGCCCCATGTGGTCATCTGTTTGGTGTGCGGGATGAAGTTGATGCCAAAATCACAGCCCGCCACCTCATTTACGGTCAAAGACGTGCCGTTCAAGGTGACCGATCCCTTAGGGGCAATAAAGCGCGCCAAATCCTCAGGCGCGCGCAGGGTGACGCGTGTGCTGTCGCCCTCATCCGCCATGGCCACGATCTCGGCCAGGCCATCCACATGCCCCGACACGATATGCCCACCCAGCTCGTCGCCCACTTTCAATGCGCGCTCCAGATTGACGCGCCGCCCTTGCGCCCATGTGCCCAGGTTGGTTTTGGAAACAGTTTCCCCCGACACATCGACGTCAAACCAATCATCCCCCAGGGCCACCACCGTCAGGCACACGCCGTCACAGGCTATCGACGCGCCCAGATCAATCGTGTTGGTGTCATAGCCACACCCGATGCGCGCGCGCAGATCACCGCGTTGTTCCACGTCGCGCAAAGCGCCTATATCTGTAACAATCCCGGTAAACATGCGGCTGCTCCTCTGATTTGTCTCATTCCCCTAAACTTTGCCAGAACCTATGGCAAGGCGGGCCGCATTAGGGAATCTAACCCGGCAAAGGGTCTTAAATTTGCCAATATCCTGTTGTATCCACAACACTGAGATTAATGAGTGGACAATCAAATGACAGGCCTGACCGGTGAAAACCGTGTATTTCTGTTTCTTCAAGGCCCGCACGGGCCGTTTTTTCACAAGCTGGGCAAGATGTTGCGCCGCACAGGTGCGCAGGTCTGGCGTGTGGGGTTCAATGCGGGTGATCGCGTTTTTTGGCGCGATGGTGCCAGCTATATCCCCTATTTTGGCGCGGCTGAGGATTGGCCCGAACGCTTTAACACCTTGGTGAGCGAAAAATCTGTCACTGATATTGTACTTTATGGCGATGTGCGTCCAATCCATGCCGAGGCCGTCAAGCGCGCCAAAGCCGCAGGTCTGCGTGTGCATGTCTTCGAGGAAGGCTATTTGCGCCCCTATTGGGTGACCTATGAACGGGGCGGGGCCAACGGGCATTCGCGGTTGATGGAGATGAGCGTGCCTCATATGCGCAAGGCGTTGGAAAACTCGGATATTGACCAGCCTTTGCCGCCTGCCAGTTGGGGGGATATGCGCCAACACATCTTTTACGGGGCGATGTATCATGGCTTTGTCCTGCTCACGAACTGGCGGTATCGCAATTTCCGCCCGCATCGCAGCCTGGGCGTTGCCGCCGAATTTAGGCTGTATCTTCAACGGCTTTTGTTGATGCCAGCCCAAGCGATTGACCGCCGGATTGCCACATGGCGCATTCGGCATGGCGGGTTTCCCTATCATCTGGCGCTGTTGCAGCTGGAACATGACAGCGCGTTTCAGGCCCATTCGCCTTTCGGCACGATGTCTGAGTTTCTGAGCACCGTTGTGGAGGGGTTTGCGCGCGGTGCCCCGCCGCATCACCATCTGGTGGTCAAGGCACATCCGCTGGAAGATGGCCGTGTGCCGATCCGGCGTGATCTGAAACGGCTGGCGGCTGAACACGGCGTGACGGACCGCGTGCATTATGTGCGGGGCGGCAAGTTGGCGCAGCTGCTGGATGAGGCCCGATCGGCCATCACAGTGAACTCAACAGCGGCACAGCAGGTGTTATGGCGCGGGATTCCGCTGAGAACCTTTGGCGAGGCCGTCTATGCCAAACCAGAGTTTGTTTCGACCAAACCCCTGCGTGATTTCTTTGCCGGGGCCGAGCGTCCCGATCAGAAGGCCTATAAGGATTATCGCCGGTATTTGTTGGAAACCAGCCAGGTTCCGGGGGGGTATTACTCGGCCAAGGGCCGCCGTCAGTTGTTGCGACAGGCGGTTGATATGATGCTGGCAAACGAAGACCCTTATGATGCTCTGAAATCCGGCACCGCGGCACCTCGGCAACAGTTGCGGGCTGTCACGTCATAAGAACGGCTTGTAACACTGGATTTTTAATACAGATTCAGCTAAACGGGTAAAAAACCACGGTCACAATAAGGCCGGGACGACGAAAAAAGACTGAGGCAGTAAAACAGGTCGAGGAGACCGAGCAGTGAAAACCCAATCCAGCAGATGGGCAAAGTCCGTCGCGTTGATTGTCCTTGTGGGCATGATTTCGTCTTGTGGCGTACTGCCCCGTGTGGGCCCCAACAAAAAAGAAATTTACGCAGGCTCTGTGCAAAAGTCGGGCGATGCGTTTGTTGTAACGGTCAATGACCGGGTGACACGCGCCACTGCCGTGCAGCCCGCTTTGGGCTTTACCGACAAGTTCAAGAATGCCGGCCAGATCGGATCAGACACGATCCGCGCCGGTGACACACTTGGCATCACCGTTTGGGAAAACGTTGATGATCCTTTGCTTGGGGTCGAGGGATCCAATGCTGCCCTTCTGGAAGAAATTCAGGTGGATGGCGCCGGGTTTATCTTTATTCCCTACGCCGGGCGTATCAAGGCCGCGGGAAACAACACAGAGCCCATCCGCCGCATCATCACCGGCAAGCTGGAAGACCAAACACCTGATCCGCAGGTTCAGGTCCGTCGTCTGGCCGGGGACGGATCAACCGTTTCTCTGATCGGGGCCGTGGGCGCGCAAGGCGTCTACCCGATTGAGCGCCCCACACGCACGTTGTCAGCGATGCTCAGCCGCGCCGGTGGCGTTGTGATTGAGCCCGAAACAGCACAGGTCACCGTGATCCGCGGCGCTGAACGCAGCCAGGTCTGGTTCCAGGACATCTTTAAACATCCCGAGTTCGACATCGCCCTGCGTGGCGGTGATCGTATTCTGGTTGAGCAGGATCAACGATCCTATACTGCCCTTGGGGCAACCGGGGCACAGGCCCGCGTGGTGTTTGACAGCCAAACTTTGAGCGCCGTTGAAGCGATTGCCCAGGTGGGTGGACTGTCCTCGGCGACCGCTGATCCCACAGGCGTGTTCATCATGCGCAACGAGCCTGCCGAGATCGCCAATATCGTGTTGGGGCGCAATGACCTGCAAGGGGCACAGCGTCTGGTGTATGTGTTGGATTTGACCCAACCCAACGGCATGTTCATGGCGCGTGATTTTTCGGTGCGTGATGACGATACCCTCTATGTAACCGAGGCTCCCTTTGCACAATGGAGCAAGGTGATCGGCGCAATGACGGGCACGCTGGGTGCTGTCGGGTCGATATCCACTGCGGGAACAACCATCACTGATCTGGGCCTCTAAATGCCCGCGCGATCTGCGCAGACGCCCGCCGTGCCCTCAAAGGCCCGGCGGGTTTTCTATTTCAACGCCGGGTTTCTGCGCCAGCGCCGCGTTCGCCGCATTCTGGCCCTTGCCGGGTATGATCTGACCCTTGGCAAGCCCGGCGCTGATGATCTGATCGCGGTTTGGGGGCACAGCCCTTATGCCGCGCGCGGCGAAGCAGTCGCTGAAAAAACCGGGGCTGCGGTGATGCGGGTTGAGGATGCCTTGCTGCGCTCGCTACATCCGGGCCGGGAAGGCGAGCCGCCCCTTGGATTGGTGATTGACCACCAAGGCGTGCATTTTGACAGCTCATGCCCCTCAGATCTGGAGGAATTGCTGGCCACGCACCCGCTGGATGACACCGCCATACTGGACCGTGCACGCGCCTGTATCGCCCGAATAGCTGAGGCGCATTTAAGCAAATACACCGGGTTTGACCCCAGCCACCCCTGCCCTGATCCGGGCTATGTTTTGGTGATTGACCAAACGCGCGGCGATGCGTCAATCACTCATGGCGACGCGGATTCCAACACGTTCCGAGAGATGTTATACTATGCTCAAGAGGATAACCCCGGCGCACGCATCCTGATCAAGACCCACCCCGAGACCACGCAGGGCCATCGTGACGGGTATTTCTCCGACAAAGACGAAACAGATCGCATTTCGCTGTTTAGTGATCCCGTCAGCCCATGGGCGCTGATGGAAGGGGCGACGGCGGTGTATACAGTGACGTCTGGTTTGGGGTTTGAGGCGATATTTGCCGGGCATAAACCGCATGTGTTTGGTCAGCCGTTCTATGCCGGATGGGGGCTGAGCGAAGATCGCCACCCCCACTCTCTGACCCGCCGGGGCCGGGTGTTGACCCGCGCGCAGATGTTTGCCGCCACGATGATTTTATACCCGGTGTGGTATGACCCCTACCATGACAAATTATGCGAGTTGGAAGACGCCATCACCACGCTAGAGGCCCAAACCCGCGCCTGGCGCGAGGACCACAGTGGTTGGACGGCCCATGGTATGCGGCTGTGGAAACGCAAACCCTTGCAGGGGTTCTTTGGGGCACAAGGCAAACCATTGCGATTTTCCAACGATCCAGCGCCAGCTAAGGGCAAGGGCAAGCACATGGTCTGGGCAGGTAAGGCTGACCCAAAGACCACAGCCATGCGGGTGGAAGACGGTTTTTTACGATCACGCGGGCTGGGCGCGGAACTGGTGCCGCCTTTGTCGTTGGTCTGTGATGATCTGGGGATTTACTATGATCCGACCCGCGAAAGCCGGCTGGAGCGGATGATTGCCAAGCGGGCTGATCTGCGCCCCGATCAAGACCTGCGGGCCGAAAAACTGATCATGCAGCTGCGCAAGGCGGGGCTGTCAAAGTACAACCTTGGCGGCGCGCGCCCGGACCTGCCCGAAGGTCACCGTATTCTGGTGCCGGGACAGGTTGAGGATGATGCTTCAATCCGGCTGGGGGCTGGGGTTGTGAACACCAATCTGGCCCTGCTGGAGCGCACACGCGAGCAAAACCCCGATGCGGTGATCCTCTATAAACCGCACCCCGATGTAGAAGCGGGCCTGCGCAGTGGTGGCGTGCCGCCAGCCGATTTGGCCCGGCTGGCCGATGCAGTGTTGGATCACGCCGATCCCATTGCTCTGCTGGGCGAGGTACAGGAGGTTTGGACCATGACCTCGCTGCTTGGCTTTGAGGCGTTGATCCGGGGCGTAAAGGTGACCACCACAGGGGCACCCTTTTATGCCGGGTGGGGCCTGACCCGTGATCTGGGCGAGGTGCCAGCGCGGCGTCGCGCGCAAATGACATTGAATGGATTGGTACATGCCGCGCTGATTGATTATCCGCGCTATCATGACCCGCTGACGGCCCTGCCCTGCCCCGTAGAGGTTGCGGCAGAACGACTGGCCACAGGGGCAGTGCCCCATCCCGGACGGCTCAACCGGCTGGTGTCAAAACTTCAGGGGGTGTTTGCATCCTATGCACGGCTGTGGCGCTAGAGCAGATTGCCTCAGCGCGCCCAGCGATGCATCACATCGCCACCGATGGCACGGGTTTCCACCAGTTTGAACCGGGTTGCCTCCTCCAGACGGGCCTGCCCCATGGCGCCCAGTGAGGGCAGCCCTTCGGCACCGATCCCAAAGCCTGCGGTGAAGCCGACCAGCTCATCCACCAGATCAGCGGCCAGAAGGGACGCCGCCAAAGCCCCGCCGCCTTCGCAAAACACGCGGGTCAGGCCTTTGTCACCCAAAGCCTGCAAAACCGCCTGCATTTCCAATTGCCGCGACGCTTGAGCACATTCGATCAGGGTTGCCCCGATCCCACGCCACGCGTCCTTCAACGCAACCTCCGCATCCGGGCCATGGCACAACCACACCGGCACCTCCGTGGCGGTGCGTGCCAAATTGGACATCATCGGCAAATCCAGCTGGCGCGAGGCAACAATGCGCACGGGCTGATGTGTCATCCCCATATCACGCAGGGTCAGTGACGGATCATCAGCGCGCGCTGTGCCCGCCCCCACCATCACCGCATCATGGCGCGCGCGCAGGGCATGCACTTCGCGTCGCGCCTCTGGTCCGGTGATCCATTGGCTGTGCCCGCTTGCGGTGGCAATACGCCCGTCAAAAGAACTGGCCAGCTTGAGTGTCACAAAAGGGCGGCCCTGTTCGATACGCAAAAAGAAACCGGCGTGATCTCGGGCCGCTTCTTTTGCCATTACGCCTGTGACCACCTCAATGCCGGCATTGCGCAACGCGGCAAAACCTTTGCCCGAAACGCGCGTATCGCTGTCAGCCAGCGGGGCCACGACGCGCGCGACCTTGGCGGCGATCAACGCATCCGTGCAGGGGGGCGTTTGGCCATGGTGGGCGCACGGTTCCAGCGTGACATAGGCGTCAGCGCCACGCGCCAAAGCCCCGGCTTGCGCCAGGGCCTGGGGTTCTGCATGTGGCCGCCCCCCCCGCGCGGTCCAGCCGCGCCCGACAATACGGCCATCCTTGACAATCACACACCCCACGGCCGGGTTGGGCCAGGTCAGCCCCCGCCCACGCCGGCCCAAAGACAGGGCCAGCGCCATAAACCGTTGGTCATCTTGGCTCACGGATCCTCGGGATCTTCGATGGCATCATCGGGGCGCAGTTCACTGACAAATTTGTCAAAGTCATCTGCTGCCTGGAAGTTCTTGTAAACACTGGCAAATCGCACATAGGCAACCGTGTCAATCCGCGCCAGGCTTTCCATAACGATCTCGCCCACAACTTTGGAGTTGATGTCGGTTTCGCCAAGGCTTTCCAATCGCCGCACGATGCCTGAGATCATCTGTTCCACGCGCTCGGGGTCAACGGGGCGTTTTTGCAACGCGATCCGGATGGAACGTTCCAGCTTGTCACGGTCAAAATCTTCTCGGCGACCGTTGGATTTAACAACCACCAAATCACGCAGTTGCACGCGCTCATAGGTGGTGAATCGTCCACCACAGGCGGGGCAAAACCGCCTGCGCCGGATCGAAACGTGATCCTCCGCCGGTCGGGAATCCTTCACCTGGGTATCAATATTTCCGCAAAACGGGCAGCGCATAGGCCGGTCCCCTTTTCTGTCTCTGCCTCTTGGTCATGGGTCTGTTGCCCAAGTATCCACAGGCACTATAGGCCACCCGCAAGGTTTTGGGTAGAGGAGAAATGCAGCCCCAACATACAGTCTGTAGAGAAGTGAGGCTTTTGCGCCTTTAATCAGGCCCGGCCAGCGCGCGCCAGTCAATTTGGGCGCGTTTTGTGCAGCGCCACCCCCTTGTTATTGGGCATCTCGAATGGTTGTTTTGCTCGGGGCTCAATCTTAGGACAGATGTGCGACCACCTGCCGGTCATGCGGCGCATCGCGGTGTTCAAACAGGTAGATACCCTGCCATGTGCCCAAGGTCGGGCGCGTTTTGGTGACAGGAATGCTCAGGCTGACGGGCATCATCGCGGCCTTGATATGCGCAGGCATATCATCCGGGCCCTCATAGGTATGGGTGAGATAGGCCATGGACGGGTCGGTTGTGGGCGGCACAAGCCGGGCGAAAAAACCGCGCAGATCAGACTGGACTTCTGGATCGGCGTTTTCCTGTATCAACAGGCTGGCCGAGGTGTGGCGTACAAAAAGCGTCAACAGGCCCGTGCTGATCTGTGCATCGCGCACCCAATCCACCACCTGTGGCGTGAATTCATACAGGCCTTGCCCTTGCGTGGTGATCCGAAAGGTCGTTTGCATAGCGCCTAGCACCCGCCCCAGGTGAATGTGTCAGTGTTCCAGCATTGGCCCTGCGCATTCTTTTCCTCAAAGATGGGATAGAAATCGCTGGGTTCTATGCTGCCGCTGTCGCAGGTCAGGTTGGCCAAGGTCTGATCGCCTTTGGTGACGATAATGCCGCCGCTCACGTCGGGCGCATCTGCAGCGATGCGCGCAACCGCGTAAAAAGCCGTGTACGTCACATCGCCGTTGGCGAAAGAGGCCTCCTCATAAATTGAGCTGCCCACCCCGTTCCAGGGTCGCATGTGGGTATTTTCAACCCGACTGGCCAAGAGCAACTCGGCTTTGCCCGCCGATGCGCCATAACGATACAGCAAAAGATCGCCCTGCAGACATATATCAAGCGCCTTTGCTCCGTTTTTGAAGGTGCAGTGAAACAGCGGCTGACCTGCCCCAAAGCAGCCATTGGCAGCGGCGGGACCGGCGATGAACAATGCAGCAAAGCAAAGCCCTAGAGTGTGGATTAAACGGCGCATATCAAATTCCTTGGGTCACAAAACAGGTTTTGAACGCAGCCTAACACAGCGCAGCAAAGCACCAAACCCGCTTGTGAAGATCGCCCTGCTAGGGCATCATTTCGCCACCGCCATACCATGGGAATTGCGTGAATGTTCTGGATCATTCTAACCGGTCTTGTGCCCAGTTTCTTGCTGGTGTTGCTGGGGGGGCTGCTGCGCAGGCGGCTGTCTGAGAATGCCTGGCAGGGGCTGGACAGGTTGAACTTTGAAATTCTGTTTCCGGCGCTGATATTCACCGCGGCATCGTCGCGCCCGATTGATCCGGGGCAGTTGTTGATCACTGGACCTTTGGTTTGGTCGGTGTTGCTGTTGGGGCTTGGGCTGGGGTGGTTGGCCCGGCCCTTTGGGCCTTTGCGGTTTCTGGATTTTGCAGGGGGCTGGCAAACGGCGTGGCGCTTTAATACGGCCTTGGGATTTGTGGTTGTCAGTGCGCTGCCATCGGCGGATGTCTCGCTCTATGCCGTCACCATAGGCCTTGCTATCCCGATGGCCAATATTTTTGCCGTCTCGGCCTTGTCGCGTGGCGAGGGGTTGGGCCTGGCGGTGGCGCTGCGCAAAGTGGCGCTGAACCCATTTTTGCTGGCCAGTCTTGCGGGGGTGGCTGTGGGGTTGAGCGGCGCGGTGATACCGCTGCCGATCATGGCGCCTATCATCATGCTGTCACAGGCGGCCATCCCAGTGGCGTTGATTTCAATCGGGGCGACATTGAATTGGCGCGCCTTGGGCAAATTGGACAGGTTTTCCGGCATTTTGGTCGGCACCAAGCTGGTGATGTTGCCTTTGGCGGTGGCTTTGGTGGCCATGGTCTTTGGCATCAGTCATCCGATAGTGCCGGTTTTGGTGGTGTTTGCGGCCCTGCCCACTGCCTCGGCGGCGCATGTTTTGGCATCAGGGTTCGGGGCCGACCGGCAATTGGTGGCCACACTGATTGCGCAATCCACGTTGCTGAGTGCGGTGACATTGCCAGTGTGGATGGTGGTGGCGGAGGGGCTGGGGAAGTAGAGACAAGTTGCAACCCGATCACACGAAATGAGTAATACGCTAACTTTAAATTGGAATTCTCAACTTGGAGTCGCCAATCAAAATTGGTTCAACCATCCAATTCAGATTTCGTATAAGCAACAATCTGCTTAGAACAATTTGGGAGGTTACTGCATCCAATACCTGCGGCCCCCACTGTTTTCGAATTTCTCGAATACTTACACTGGTTTTGGAATTCGTTCCGACATGGAAAAGTTCTTCATTGAAATAACTTTCAATAACATCGGCGACTGTGAAATCATTGTGCCAACCCACGACAGGCACTTCAGGTGATATCCATTGCTGCTTCAAGTCATCAAGCTCTTGCTGAGCACATTCTTCCCTGAAAGTTCGTTTCAAAGAATTGCAAAATTGGAGAAAGCAAATTGGCTCATTTTGGCTATGGAACTTCCTATAGTCCAAATACAATCCTTTGAGGCGGTGCCTAGAAACATCGAAGCCAGAGCCTGTCATTGTATTGTCGTTTTGTAGTTCAAAATGCAACGAAACCCGCACTCCTCCCAAGTGGGTGAGTAGTTCTTCGTAGTTACTCCAAAACTCAAAAAACTGGGATGAAAACAGATTTGATTTATCGAGCAGATCATCAGAAATGCGAACGCTAGGGGCTACTAATCTATGCCTCATTAAAAAGCGCCCCGAAGGGCACCCTTTCTCATTGATCCAGGAAGCTCCGCAATTTGCGGCTGCGGCTGGGGTGTTTCAGCTTGCGAAGCGCTTTTGCTTCGATCTGGCGGATACGTTCGCGGGTGACCGAGAACTGCTGGCCGACTTCTTCAAGCGTGTGATCGGTGTTCATGCCGATGCCAAAGCGCATGCGCAGCACACGTTCCTCGCGCGGGGTCAGTGATGACAAAACCCGCGTTGTGGTTTCTTTCAGGTTGTCCTGAATGGCAGAATCCAGCGGCAGGATCACGTTTTTGTCTTCGATGAAATCGCCCAGCTGGCTGTCTTCTTCGTCGCCAATTGGTGTTTCAAGTGAGATCGGCTCCTTGGCGATTTTCATCACCTTGCGGACCTTCTCAAGTGGCATTTGCAGCTTTTCGGCCAATTCCTCGGGTGTCGGCTCGCGGCCAATCTCGTGCAGCATCTGACGGCCAGTGCGCACCAGTTTGTTGATCGTTTCAATCATATGCACCGGAATACGGATGGTGCGCGCCTGATCAGCGATCGAACGGGTAATGGCCTGGCGAATCCACCATGTGGCATAGGTCGAAAATTTGTAGCCGCGCCGATATTCAAACTTATCAACCGCTTTCATCAGGCCGATGTTACCTTCCTGAATCAAATCAAGGAATTGCAGGCCACGGTTGGTGTATTTCTTGGCGATTGAGATCACCAGACGCAGGTTTGCTTCGACCATTTCTTTCTTGGCCTGACGCGCCTCTTTTTCACCCTTTTGAACCTGCTGCACGATGCGGCGGAATTCTGGGATATCAAGGCCGACATATTGGCCAACCTGTGCCATCTCTGCGCGCAGTTCCTCGACCTTCTCGGGCGAGCGTTCCATGAACATCTGCCAGCCACGGCCGGATTTCTTGCCCATGTCCTCAAGCCAGTTCGGATCCAGCTCACGACCGCGATATTCGTCGATAAATTCGCGGCGGTTGATGCGGGCCTGATCCGCCAGCTTCACCATGGCGCTGTCGATCTGCATGATCCGGCGGTTGATGCCATAAAGCTGGTCAATCAACGCCTCAATACGGTTGTTGTGCAGGTGCAGTTCATTCACCAGCTCAACAATTTCAGACCGCAGTTTCTGATAGGTCGCTTCTTGCTTTTTGGAGAATGAATCATCTTCATTCAGGGTGGCCGAAATCCGGCTGTCCTGCATTTCTGCCAGCATTTCATAGTCAGCAGCGATGCGATCAAGCGTTTCCAGCACGCGGGGTTTCAACGCGGCTTCCATGGCGGCCAGGCTCATGTTGGCCTGTTCGTCATCGTCATCATCATCGTCGTCGTCAGTGGCAATCGGGTTGCCGTCGGCGTCCAGTTCAGCTGTGCTTTCGCCCTCGGTTTTGGCGGCAGCAGGGGCGTTGGTCACATTGGCGGCGTCCACCGCAGGGGTGTCGGTTTCACCGTCTTCATCCAGCTGATTGCCAAATGTGGCTTCCAGATCGATCACGTCGCGCAGCAGAATGTCCTCGCCCAACAGTTCGTCACGCCAGATGGTGATCGCCTGAAAGGTCAGCGGGCTTTCGCACAGGCCCGCGATCATCGTGTTGCGCCCGGCCTCAATGCGTTTGGCGATGGCAATTTCGCCCTCGCGGCTGAGCAGCTCCACGCTGCCCATTTCACGCAGATACATGCGCACCGGATCATCGGTGCGATCCAGCTTCTCTTCTTTGCCAGAGCCAAGTGTGATCTCACCCTTGCGGCCAACTTCGGCCACGGCGGTGGATTTCAGCTCTTCCTCTTCGACCTCTTCGGCCTCGATGATGTTGATGCCCATTTCGGACAGCATCGACATGACATCTTCGATTTGTTCAGAGCTAACCTGCTCGGGGGGCAACACTTCGTTGAGCTGATCGTAGGTGATGTAGCCCTTCTCGCGCGCCTCGGCGATCATCTTCTTGACCGCGGCCTGGCTCATATCCAGCGAGTGTTCGGCATCCTGTTCGTCGGGCTTTTGCTCTTCTGAGGTCTTTGCGGCCATGCAAGGCTCCTAACGTGATTCGGGCAGTACACTGATTCGTTTGAAGCGAATCATTAGCGTGATCTGGTGATTCGTACAGACGTTTACCCTGTTTTTCTTAACCATTCCTGCGGAAAGTGGCGTTACTGCCCCGGTTTGGAATATTTAATCTCATCCAGCAACGCGGCCAGCCGCGCTTTTTCGTCTCGTTTGATTCTCGCGCCATTGTCCGCGAGGTCGTATTCGGATCGGTCTTCTTGCTCGCTGCGCACCGCGCGATTACGGGCTTCGGCGGCCTGTTGCAAGCGGTATGTCACGCTTTCATCCGCGATATGGGCGATGTCTTCGGCAGCTTCTGATATCTCGGCACTCAGCCCCCTTTGTGCATCCAACTTGGCCAATTCTTCGGCCATGGTCATGCGGGCGATGTCCACCTCACCGGGGTGGCGCACTGTGGGTGTCAATGCCACATGGGGCAGGCGCAATAGCTTTTCAAGGGCGTGCGGACCCATTTCCTTTTCGATATGCAATTCAAGGCTTTCTGCCCCGGTTGAGGCCGCGCGTAAGATCACATCGCGCAGGCGGGCATACTCTGGATCGGCGCAGTCCATTGCCTCAATCGCATGTTCAAATTCCTCTGTTACATCCGGGCAGCAGATCAATGTGGCCAGAATGACGGCTTCGCGCATTTGCACCTGTGCGCTATCGCCCGCCGCCACCAGCATGGAGGATTTGGTGGATGGCATTGCCGGATCAGGTGCGTTCCATTTGCGTTTTGGTCCGGTGTTGCGTTGTGTTGCGCGGCGCGGCGAGAACAGCTCCCAGCGCAGGTCTTTAATGGCCTGACCATAATGCGCGCGGATCGAAGGATCGGCGATCAGTTTGATCTTTTCGCGCAGGGTTTTATCCAACGCAGCTTTGCGTTCAGGGCTATCATAGACCCGGCCTTCGGTTTCGCGCTGCCACAGCAATTGCACCATGGGCAGAGCACGATCCAAAATGGCCTGCACTGCGCCGGGGCCTTGGGCACGGATCAGATCATCGGGGTCTTGCCCGTCAGGCATCAAGGCAAAGCGCAGGGATTTGCCGGCCTCCAGCAAAGGCAGGGCAATGTCGATCACCCGGTGAGCGGCGCGCATCCCGGCCGTGTCTCCATCCAGCGCCACGATAGGTTCATCTGCCATACGCCATAGCATTTGCAACTGATGTTCGGTGATTGCCGTGCCCAAAGGGGCCACCGCCGCGCCAAAGCCACCTTCGGCAAGGGCGATCACATCCATGTAACCCTCGGCCACGATCAAGGGCTGGCCTTTGCCACACGCCTCGCGCGCAGGGCCGTGGTGATAAAGCGTGCGGGATTTATCAAACAGCGCGGTTTCCGGCGAGTTCAGATATTTGGCATTGTCGTTGGGATCCATCGCGCGGCCACCAAAGGCAATGCAGCGCCCGCGGGCATCACGGATCGGGTACATGATGCGGCCCCGGAAGGTATCATAGGGCCTGCCGCCTTTTTGAGATGGCTTGGCGAGACCTGCATCAAGGATCATCTGATCGTCGATGTTTTTTGCTTTCAGATGGTCCCAAAGGCCCTGCCAGACATCCGGGGCAAATCCGATTTCAAACCGCTCCAACGCGGCCTCAGACAGGCGACGCCCTTGCAGATAGTTCCGCGCGGCAGCCCCTGCCCCGGTTTTCAGTTGCAACCTGAAATACTGCACAGCGATTTGCATGACATCGGCCAACTGGCTGGCGCGGTCGGCCTTGGCCTGCGCCTGGGGGTCACGTTCGGGCATGGTCATCCCGGCTTCGGCGGCCAGGATTTTTACCGCCTCCATGAAATCCACGTTTTCGGTGTCTTTCACAAAGGAAATTGCATCGCCCTTGGCGTGGCATCCAAAGCAGTAATAAAACCCTTTGCGATCATCCACATGAAAGCTGGCGGTTTTTTCCTGATGGAACGGACATGGCGACCACATATCGCCTTTGCCCTGATTGGATTTGCGTGTGTCCCAGATGACTTTGCGCCCCACAACCTGGCTGAGGGACGTGCGTGTGCGCAATTCATCAAGGAAACCGGGTGGCAGGCTCATCGCTTATATATCGGGCCGCAGACGCCCCGAGTCCAGTGCTGGTGCGCGCTTATTGTGCCAAACAGGCGGCTTCATAGGCCGTTGCCACCTCATCGCTCAGCTGGTCTTCGGGCAGGGTATAGACCCATTCGACAATCGGCTGCACGGCACCAGCATAGTTGGCTTTGTCGCCGTCCAGATCTGCTGTGATGGCCTTGATTGTTTTGGCACTTTCCTCGCCTGCGACGCGTTCCACCACGGCGAGACCAGCGATCTCAGCTGAGGTCGCACAGAGCTGTTCCTTGTCTTGTGCCACAAGCGGCGTGGCAATGAACAGCATAGGAAAAACGAAACGAAACATAGGCAAACCTCACGGGAATCAACGTCATCGGCGGCCAAAGTATCCTGTTCTGGCTGAGATGTCAGGGGCATGTCAGCGCCCGGATTATGGGGCGGCTCAGCGTGAGGCCACCCGGCGCATCGCGGTTTGTAGATCATGCACCAGTGTTTCGGCAAAGCCACGGAACACCATGATAATATAGGCATCCTCCCCCACGCGCGTGATGGATGACATCATATGTTGCAAATCACTGCGTGCGGTGTGGCCGCGCTTAAACACGCCCGCCCGCAGGTCCAGCGGTGTCAGCCGGGCCAGCACATCCCGCGCGCCACGGCCTTGCAGGCGCACCACGGCCCAGGCATCGGATTGATCGGTGAGGGCAGCGTGTTTGGCCAGGCTCGCGTCTGGGTCCGGCCCCATCAGCAATGCCATCCGCTGACCAAACCAGATGGCGCGCGCGCCGTCTTTGCCGGTGGTGCGGTTGGGCTTGGGAACCTCCATGCCATGTGTCGCCTTAAGGGCCACTGACAAGGCCGCGTCCTGTCCCTGAAAGGCAGCGACGCTGGTCAATGCGCCGGGGTTTACTTCGCTCAGGGTCACTGTGGCGATGGTCAGGGGCAATGCCGCGTCGCAGGGCGATTTGGGGGTCAGTTCAACCACGGGTGCGCCCTCCTTCGGGATCAAAGACAACGGGATCAGTCACTTCGCACAGGGTTTCGACATTGCCCAGATGATCAACCATACGCACGATTTCACCGTGACGCGCACGCCCGTCGCGCAAGAAACCCATCGCCAGATTGGTGCCCAAGGTCGGCGAAAAGGCAACCGAGGTGACATAGCCCTGATCGTTCGCGCGATTGGCCTCGTCATCTGCATTGAACAAATGTGCGCCAGCCGTCAGCTGTTTGACCGCCCCCGAGGGGCGCAGGCCAACCAATTGTTCGCGCTCAGGACCGCTCAGACCGGGGCGCGCGGCCAGCGCCTTGCCGATGCAATCCTTCTTGGCGGAGATCATACGCTGCATGCCAATGTCAAAGGCGCTCACCCGGCCATGGATTTCGGCGTGGGTGATAAAGCCTTTTTCAACCCGCAGCACGTTCAGGGCTTCCATCCCGTAGGCCCCGCCGCCCAGAGCATCGGCACGCGTCAGCAGTTCCCGAAACAGGCTGTCGCCATAACGGGCCGGCACGGCCAGTTCATAGGCGTGCTCACCTGAAAATGAGATGCGGAAAAGGCGCGCGTTGACGGCGCCCACCGACACGAGGCCGCAGGCCATGAAGGGAAAACCACTGTCGTCAATGGGATCATCCAGCAGATCGTTCAGCAAGGCGCGCGATTGTGGCCCGGCCACAGCAAATTGCGCCCATTGTTCAGTGACTGAGGTCATGCGCACATCCAAGTGCGGGGCGATGCACTGATGTGCAAACTCAAGATGGCGCATCACCTGCCCGGCGGCAGCGGTGGTGGTGGTCATCACATAGTGCTGTGCACCAAGGCGCGCGCAAGTGCCATCATCCATCACATGGCCGTCCTCGCGCAGCATCAAGCCATAGCGCACGCGGCCCTCTTTGAGGGTTGAGAACATGTTGGCATAGACCAGATCAAGGAACGTGGCGGCATCCGGCCCCTGAATATCAATCTTACCAAGGGTAGAAACATCAGCCACGCCCACGGCATTGCGCACATAGCCCACTTCGCGGTCGCAGGATTGGCGCCAATGGGTTTCGCCCGGTTTTTTGAACACGCCGGGGCGATACCACAGGCCCACTTCGATCATCTCGGCCCCGTGTTCAAGGGAGGCCTGATGAGAGGTGGTCAACCGGCGCGGAGCAAAGCCCATGCCCTGCCCGCCTGCCCCCAATGCGGCAATGCTGACGGGCGTATATGGCGGGCGGAATGTGGTGGTGCCTGTCTCGGGAATGCCTGCGCCAGTGGCATCCGCCAGCACAGCCAATGCGCCAACGTTTGAGTTTTTGCCCTGATCCGTGGCCATGCCTTGGGTGGTGTAGCGTTTCATGTGCTCGACGGATTTGAAGTTTTCCGTGGCGGCTTGTTTGACGTCTTTCACTGTTACATCGTTCTGAAAATCCAGCCAGGCGCGGCCCTTGCCCGGAACCGCCCACAACGGGGAGATGTCATATGTGCCATCGTCAGATTTGGGCAGCTTGATGTCTTTGGGCTTAAAGCCCAGATCATCCAGTGCACGTCGTGCGGCCTCGATGCCACCTTGCAGGCAAGCCTGCGTTGAGAACTGCCCAGCAGCGGCCCCGGTGGCCTCAAGCCCCGGCACGGCATTTTTGGCGGGCAGAAAAGCCAGCAAATCAGGATTCCAGACAGGCCGTGCGCCCATGTGGCTGCTCAGATGTACGCAAGGGTTCCAGCCGCCTGACATGGCCAGACAATCGGTTTGGATCTTGTCTTGCCCGCTGGCCATCTGGATGGTCACGGCCTCCAGTCCTTTGCGGCCATGGGCATCGCACACCTCGGCCCCGGCATAAAACGGAACGTCCAGATCACAGGTGGCGTGGTGGCGTGCATCAATCAGGGCACTGACGTGCACGCCTGCGTCGATCAGATCAGCCGCGGTGCGGTGGGCGCTGTCATTATTACCAAAGATCGCCACATTGCGCCCCGGGCTGACACCCCAGCGGTTCAGGTAGGCGCGCACTGCACTGGCCATCATCACGCCGGGGCGGTCATTGTTCTGGAATGCCACGGGGCGCTCTAATGCACCCGCCGCCAGCACCGCCCGTTTGGCGACAATGCGCCAGAAGGTTTCCACCGGCGCGCCTTTGCGGGCGCTGTGGGCGGGCGAGGATTTTTCCAACGCGCCATAAGTGCCCTGATCATAAGCGCCCACAACACTGGTGCGGGTCATAAGGCGCAGGTTGGGCATCTCGGCGAGGTCTTCACTCAGCTCGCTGGCCCAGATGTGACCGGGGATACCGTTGACATCATGGGTTTCAGCGTTGAGGCGGCCACCGGGGCGGCTGTCCTCATCTGCAAGGATCACATCAGCGCCGGCTCGCGCCGCTGTCAGAGCGGCCATCAAACCGGCAGGCCCCGCCCCGATAACCAACAGATCACAATGCGCAAAGGCTTTGTCGTAGGCGTCTGTATTGGGTTTGCCGGACAGCGCACCAAGGCCAGCAGCACGGCGAATGATCGGCTCATACACGCCCTCCCAAAAGGCGCGCGGCCACATGAAGGTTTTATAATAAAACCCTGCCCCCAGAAATGGCGCTGCCAGATCATTGATCGCCATCAGGTCAACCCCCAAGGACGGCCAGCGGTTTTGGCTGCGCGCCATCAAGCCTTCAAACAATTCCAGTGTGGTGGCACGCACATTGGGGTCTTGCGCGCCTTGCAGGCCTGTTGTGACCAAGGCGTTGGGTTCTTCGCTGCCCGCTGTCAAAACGCCGCGCGGGCGGTGGTATTTAAACGAGCGGGCAACAAGGCGTACGTCATTGGCCAACAGGGCTGAGGACAGTGTATCGCCCTGAAACCCCTGATATTGACGCCCATCAAAGCTGAACCCGATCGGGCGGGCACGATCAATCAGGCCTTTGCCATCAATCCTCATGTCAGCGCCTCTTTGACGTCCGAGGCCAGTTCGCAGCGCAGCACTTCGTGGGTGAGGGTATTGCGGGTGACAACGATCCAGGCTGAACAACCGCTTTCGTGATACCACAAATCACGGGTGACGCCGGCGGGGTTGTCGCGGGTGTGCACATAGTCATCCCAGGCCTCAGCGGGGGCCTCGGCAGATGGGCGCTCCAGCGCCACGGCATCGCCGACGTAATAAAACTCACGTCGATCACGTTCACCGCAATGAGGGCAGGTCAGTCGCATTTCAGTTTTCTACCGTTGCGAGGCAAACCGCCATATCCACCTTGTTCAGGCGGTATTTCACAGTGCGACCGGGCACTTCGGCCAGGTCAATTGCGCCGCCGCAACCCTCGGTATCGCCCATCCACAGGGTTTGCGTGGCAATGGTGATCGCGCTGTCAGTTTCCCTGGTGACAGAAAAAGACCCGCCATCACATTCCACCGAACAGCCGGTCAGACCTTCGCCGCTTTCCCAGCAAATCAGCGATTGATCCAGCCGCTGCGCCCCATGGCCGTCACGTTTCACATGGCCCTGATTGGCGAAATCCACCACGAGATAGGCAAAACGGTTGGTGAATTCACCATCGGCCTGGTCATGGATCATCATTGTCAGCGACCGCGCCACCTGTTTGGGATGGGCCTGCAAATGCGCCTGCGAATATTCACGCGCATAGCAACCCAATGGAGGGCCTTCTTGCGCGGAGGCCATGCTTGCTGTGATTGCGATGGCGCTAGTGAAGATTATGTTGCGCACCGGTTCCCTCCTCATCCATCAGGCCGTGGCCCATTGCAAATCTGTCCAGTCTGAATTTCGTAGCGGCCTCGTGATGTGTGTCTGTGGCCACCAAATGGGCCATGCAGTTGCCCGACGCAGGCACCGCCTTGAACCCGCCATAACACCAGCCGCAATCAATATAGAGGCCGCGGGTGTCGGTTTTGTCGATGATCGGGCTGCCATCCGGGGTCATATCCATGATCCCGCCCCAGGATCGCAGAACCTTGGCTTTGCCGATCATTGGCATCAAGGTCATGCCCGCCTCCATCACATGTTCAACGATGGGCAGATTGCCGCGTGCGGCGTAAGACGCATACATGTCCAGATCCCCCCCAAAGACCAGCCCGCCCTTGTCAGACTGGCTGATATAGAAGTGCCCCATGCCAAAACTGACCACATGATTGATGCAGGGTTTAAGGCCTTCGGTCACAAAGGCCTGCAAGACGTGGCTTTCAATCGGCAGGCGCATGCCCGCCATCTGCGCCACCTGACCAGAGCGGCCCGCCACGATAACGGCGACCTTTCCGGCGCGGATCGCACCTCGGGTGGTTTGCACGCCTTTGACAGTGCCATTTTCAATGTCGATGCCGGTGACTTCGCAATTCTGGATCAGATCAACGCCGCGCTCGCTGGCGCCCCGCGCCAATCCCCAGGCCACAGCATCATGGCGCGCGGTACCAGCGCGGCGTTGCAACAGGCCCCCATAGATCGGAAAGCGGGATTGATCGTAATCCAGATAGGGCAACATGCGTTTGAGGTCAGGCACACTCAGCAATTCGGCATCATCGCCCTGATTACGAATGGCATTGCCCCGCCGGATCGCGGCGTCACGTTGCCCATCGTTGTGAAACAGGCCGATCTGGCCACGTTGCGAAAGCATGACGTTATAGTTCAGGTCTTGGGCCAACCCCTCCCACAGTTTCATGGAATGGCTGTAAAACTCGGAATTGCCGGGAAGAAAGTAGTTCGCGCGCACGATGGTTGTGTTGCGGCCGATGTTACCGCCACCCAGATAGCCCTTTTCCAGCACGGCGACATTGGTGATGCCGTGCTCTTTGGCCAAATAATACGCAGTGCTGAGCCCATGGCCACCACCGCCGATAATCACCACGTCATAATCGGATTTGGGTGAGGCATCACGCCAATGGCCCTGCCAACCTTTGTTGCCGGTCAGACCTTCCTTAAGGACACGCAGGCCAGAAAAGCGCATGTGACATCTCCGAGGTGTTTTGCAAGAAGTGAACCAACTTATCTGCCGGATAGCAATGGGGGGCGCGCAGGCCCCCCAAAGTTTCGACATTTTTCAGATCACCCCGCGACACCCCGCAGGATGGCCGGGTTAAAGCCCGAGCGCGCGGTAGCTGGCGGCCACTTTGCCAATCGACACAAGATAGGCCGCCGTGCGCAGATCAGTTACATTATCCTGCCCATGCCAGACCTCGCGCATCGACTGATAGGCCGCGCGCATCGTGTCATCGAGGCCCGAGCGCACCAGTTCCAACTCGCCTGCACCGCGCAGGTATTTCTGTTTGAAATCCGGGCTCATCACCCATTTATCCCCCAGATGATTGTCCAAATGCTGCAACTCGTCGACAATCAACTGGTGGCGTGCCTCTTCCTGACGACGCCCCAACCGGCCAAAGCGGATGTGGCTGAGGTTTTTGACCCATTCAAAGTAGGACACCGTCACACCCCCTGCGTTGGCGTACATGTCGGGGATGATCACACAGCCCTTTTCGCGCAGAATGTCATCCGCGCCCGCCGTCACCGGACCGTTCGCCGCTTCGATGATCACAGGGGCCTTGATATTGGCCGCGTTTGTCAGATTGATCACACCCTCCATCGCCGCCGGGATCAGAATATCACATTCATTTTCAAGATATTTTGAACCGTCCCTTATGTATTTACCATCAGGATAGCCATCAACTCCGCCATGTTTGGCGATCCAGTTGCGCACGGCTTCGACATCAAGACCGCTTTCATCCATCAGCCCGCCATCACGTTCAATAATGGCGGTGACCTTACAGCCGTCTTCTTCTTGCAGGAACTTGGCCGCATGATAGCCAACGTTCCCCAAGCCCTGCACAATGACGCGCTTGCCATCCAGTGAGCCGCTTAACCCGGCCTGTTTGATGTCTTCGGGGTGGCGAAAGAACTCTTGCAGGGCATATTGCACACCACGGCCCGTCGCCTCGGTGCGCCCTTGAATGCCGCCACCATGGATCGGTTTGCCGGTGACGCAAGCACGGCCGTTAATATCGGTGGTGTTCATGCGCTTATACTGATCGGCAATCCACGCCATTTCACGCTCGCCCGTTCCCATGTCAGGGGCCGGGACGTTCTGGGCGGGGTTGATTAGATCGCGCTTGATCAACTCATAGGCAAAGCGACGGGTGATCAGTTCCAGCTCGTGCTCATCCCAGTCACGCGGATCGATCCGAAGCCCGCCCTTGGAGCCCCCGAACGGGGCCTCAACCAGTGCGCATTTATAGGTCATCAGCGCGGCAAGCGCCTCAACCTCATCCTGGTTCACGCCCATGGCAAAGCGAATGCCGCCTTTAACCGGCTCCATATGTTCGGAATGCACCGAGCGGTATCCGGTGAAGGTATGTAGCTGCCCGCGCAGACGCACGCCAAAGCGCACGGTATAGGTCGCGTTGCAAACCCTGATCTTTTCTTCAAGGCCGGGTGGCAGGTCCATCAGCGCCACTGCGCGGTTGAACATCAAGTCCACACTTTCTCTGAAACTCGGCTCTTTTGGTGGGGTCATTGGGTCTCTCCTCCATTATCCGGTCTGTACCTGAGTCGCTATTTGGCGCACCGGATGTAAAACCATGGTTAATGCCTGCGACAATTTTGTCCATCCACGCCGATTGATTAGAATAATGGCGGCGGGCCAAACTCAAACATTGCGGCGACTGGGTATGGATTTGGAAACAATCCTGCGAAATCCAGTTAATTGTAGTCTATATTATTATATTTCAACGTCTTAAGCACCCCTCTTGCCTTAATTTCGCCACAGGTATCAAGCATAGCTAACGATGAATAAAAGTGTTTTGGAGGGCGCATCTGCGTCTAACGAGGTGAGTGATATGACGCGATCAAATGTGATGAAACAACGACTGTTGAACCGGTTGGGACTGAGCAAATACTCTGCTTTTGTCACCCGAGCGCATGCGTTTGAGGCCGAGGATGAAGGTGGAATGACCATCATCGCGCTGTTTGTCTTTATCTTGATGTTGTCCATGGGCGGCATCAGTATTGACCTGATGCGCCACGAAATGGAGCGCACACAGCTTCAGGCCACGTTGGATAGTGCGGTTCTGGCCGGTGCCGGTGCCCCTGCTGGCGCAACGGAAGATGACATCAAGGCGATCGTCGAGGATTTCTTTCTGAAAAGCGGCAAAGCCGAGTACCTCAACGAGGTGAAGCAGGATGATATCATCGCCACGCTGAACGCGCGCCGCGTGACCGCATCCGCAGATATGACCATCAACACCTACCTGATGAAGCTGATGGGAGTTCATACACTCAAAGCAGGTGGCGGCGCCACGGCCGAGGTGCGCACACCAAAGCTGGAAGTGGCATTGGTATTGGACGTATCGGGCTCAATGGGGGGCGACAAACTGGCCAACCTGAAAGTGGCCGCCAAGGAATTTGTCACCACCATTCTGAACTCGGCCGATGCCGGGGATACCGTGATTTCGGTGGTACCATTCAGCTGGACCACCGCGCCCGGCGAAGCGATCTATACAGCAATGAAAAGCAACATTGACGACAGGCACAACTTCTCAAGCTGCCTGCGCTTTTTTGAGGACGATTATGCGCAGTCCTACATTGATCCTGTGTTAAATCCGGACATCGGCCCAGCCTACGCTCAGCAGATATATACATCTAAGTATGGTGGCTTTGACAACTTCCACTCTTCAAATGGGCGCTCATGCTTCAACGATGATTATGCCGAAATCATGGCCTATTCCATCTCTGAAGGTGAATTGCATGATCGTATTGATTTGCTTCATGCGGGTGGCAACACCTCTGGTCATATCGGGATGAAATGGGGGGCTGCCTTGCTGGACCCAACGTTCAAACCTGTGGCGACCTCACTGATTGCGCAGGGCGTGATGGATGCGTCGCTTGACGATGTTCCATCGCTTTACACTGAGCCTGACACGATGAAAATCGTCGTGATGATGGGGGATGGTGCCAACACCACATCTTATTACTTTGATGACGATAGCCCATATCGTGGGCCCAACTCAGATCTCTATGAACTGACGTTCCAGCAGATGGAGTTTGATTATGCGCGCCATAAGTACAAAAACAAAACCTCTTACAGCGAAAGTAAATGCTCCAAGAGCAAGTGGATTTGCTATTACACGCCAACAGGCGAAGAAGAAGAAGCCTTCTTCCTGCGCTATAGCAACAACTACTACTCCGTTTCAGAGTACAAATGGCTGAATTCGACACAATTCTCCAATCTTGAGAGTAGCCCTGAGCATGTCGCCACCCGTCGCTTGGACTGGGAAGAAGCATGGGGTCACATGTCGCCAGACTGGTACGAAGACGTCACGGGCGACGATGCCCCATTGGACGACTATATTAATTCGCAATATGAATACGGTTCTACCAAGAACACCCACATGCGCAGCATCTGCTCAGCCACCAAGGCCAACGGTGTGACGGTCTATACCATCGGCTTCGAAGTGTCCGCCAACGGCACTGCCGAAACCGAGTTGCGCAACTGTGCCACCTCCGTGCTGAACTACTATGCGGCATCGGGTGTGAATATCTCGGATGCGTTCGGTTCGATTGCGGCCAACGTCCAGAACCTGAGACTGACCCAATGATCCGCGCCCTTATCACCCGCCTGCGCCGTTTGGCGCAGCGAGAGGATGGCTCGGCTGCTGTTGAGTTTGTCATCATCTTTCCGGTGATTGCCACTATGATCGTGATGACGCTTGAGGTGGGGTTTATCACCCTGCGCCAAACGTTGCTTGACCGGGGCCTTGATATGGCCGTGCGAGAAGTGCGCCTGGGCACAGGCAGCGCGCCACAGCATGACGACATCAAGGAAATGGTGTGTGAGGGTGCGATGTTCATTCTGGATTGCGATACTCAGTTGCGGCTTGAAATGACGCCGACAGATCCAAGGGCCTTTACCACAATGGATGATCAAACAGACTGTACCGATGAATCCGAGCCCGCGCGCCCAGTGCGCAGTTTCACTCCGGGTCAGCAAAATCAGCTGGTTTTGATGCGTGCTTGTGTCAAATACGACCCGCTGTTCCCTGAGGCCATCTTGTCACGTGTGCTGACCAAGGATGAAAGCGGAAAAGCTGCGATCACATCCATCACCGCCTTTGTGCAGGAGCCGCTTTGAGATGAAACGCTGGACTCACAAACTCAAATCCGCCATCGGGCGGTTCCGCCGCGACACCGACGGGATCATGACCGTGGAAATGGTGATTACCCTGCCATTCCTGTTTTGGATGATCACCACATCGTTCGAGCTGTATGAGGTTCACCGCTATAAAGCCGCGCGGGTGAAAGCCACCTATACGGTTGCTGATATGCTGAGCCGCGAGATGCTGCCTGTGGATGATATCTATGTCAACAACGCCAAGGCGCTTTATGACACGGTGACCAATGACAACGGAGAGAACCAGGTGCGCTTTAGTGTGGTGCGCTATGATTCCGGCCCTGACAGCTATTCGGTACGCTGGTCTGAAACCCGCGGAGACGGCGATATGTCACCGCTGACCAATGGTGATGTGGCCCAGGCCCATGCCGAGTTGCCGATTCTACAGGGTGGCGAGCAATTGATCATCGTCGAAAGCACATCAACCTATACGCCAATCTTCAGGTATCCGGGCCTGAACAAGGATTATACCGTAAACACCAAGGTGTTCACCGGTATTCGTTTTGCGGCTCAGCTGTGCTGGGAGGGATCTTCCTGCGGCTAGGGCCTCATGCATAACCCATTTCAAACCGGCCTTGTGGAAACGCGAGGCCGGTTTTGTGTCTTACGATCAGATCAAGACGAGCCGCGTCGAACGGCAGACATCCTGCCCTAAATATCTCCTCAATGATCAGCCCGGCTGGCGCTCCATGATCATCGCAGCAATCATATCTGACATGACCTTGGTCTGTGCTCCGGGTGTGACCCCTCCCACGCCCAGGCGCTTTCCAAACCGCCAATACATCCCCGGCTGCCAGCCCGCTGGGGATTTCTCAGACAGTTTCAACGTAAAGCCATGTGACGGTTTTAACGCGAAGGCGCCACGGTCAATTGATACAAACTGATCAGCCCGCGCCAGAACCTTTCCATCGCTGGTGCGCAGCTCTTGCATGGTCAACTCAAGGCGCAACAACGTGGCGCGGCGCATCTTTTCGGCCATCCACAAAGACCCCAGCCCAAATGCGATCAGCATCAGCTGTGCCCAAAAGTCAGCAGGCGGGGCCACAAGCGCAATATAGATCAGCATCACACCAAGTGCGCCAAGCATCGAAATGCCCAAGCCACGACGTGGCGCAGATGCACGAATTTCCGCCAGAACTTCATCAGACATATGTATGCACTCCTTCGCTCTAGCGCCTTACCGTGAATTCGCTCTGGGGACGAGGGTCAATTACGTTTGCCATAGAGCAGCTTTAGCGCCGCAGCTTCAGATCTTCGGGACCACCTCGGCGCCGCGTTCCTCTGCTTCGTCATCAACCAACTCACGAGGAAACCCCGGCGCTGAGATATCAAGCCCGGTTGCCTCTTCCAGCCGCTCAATCATACGATCTGATTGCGCCCTCTCGCCGAACCGCGCCTGACCATCGCGCATCAAATCAATCAACATCGGCGAGATTTCCAATGGGACATCATTGCGCTCGGCAATCTCCTGGAACAGGCCAATATCCTTGAGCACCAGATCCATGGTGAAATCCACACAGCGAGAACCCGACAAGATCAACTGGCTTTCGGTTTCATGTACAAACGACGTCCCCGAACTGATCCTGATCGCCTCATAAGTTGTGGCCATATCCATGCCCGCCGCTTTCATCGTAGTTAACGCCTCGCACAACATCAGCAAGTGCCCCGTGGCCAGGTAATTGGTCATCACCTTCAACACCGATGCGCTGCCAATCTCGCCCGTGTGCAAAACGCGGCGCCCCATGATGGTCAACAGGGGCAGGATGCGCTCAAACGTGGGCCGCTCACAGCCGGCATAAATGGAAATGTTCCCGGTATCCGCCCTATGGCAACCACCCGACACAGGGCAATCTACCGCGGCACCACCCCTGGCAATAACAGCGCCGCCCAGGCGCTTGACCTCGGCCTCATCGGTGGTGGACATCTCCATCCAGATTTTGCCGGGGCCTACCTCGGGCAGCATCTCTTGCAGGACCGCATCACTGGCTGCGGGGCTGGGCAGACAAGTGATCACCGCATCACAATCACGCATCATCGCCGCCGGGCTGCCACCTGCCGTGGCACCGTTGCCAACGGCCTTTGCCACCAGATCTTCGCTCAAATCATGGACCACCAGATCCACACCATTGCGCAAAAGACTGCCCGACAATTTGCCGCCAACATTGCCAAGCCCAATAAACCCAATCTTCATAATCCGCCTCCCTGTTTGCGCATAGCTTCCGGGCAATTTCACGACATGTCGAACGCATTCGCGACCCGCTATGAAAAAATCGGTAATTCATTCGCAAAACAATGTCGGTTTCCCCAGGAGAACACGAAGATCAAACCCAAATGTCAGATCACCTTCGCCCATCTTCTTGCTCAAAATATCCCCGCCGGAGGCTCCACCACTTCCAAAACGCACAGTCCCGCGCAACATTGCATCGCCTCTCAACCCTCCCCGAAGAGACGGCCACAGGCCGTTGATGAGACACTCAGCGCACGCGCCAAGCGTGCTCCTTTAGGTCACGGCTGTCAGATCACACTGCGACGGATTTGCGCACCATCGTCCAATATATCGTCTCCACCTCGGGCAGGCTCAGCCGGCCTGCGTCGCTGAACCAGGTGTTTACTCCGGTCAGCATGGCGATCATTGCCAATGACGTGATTTTGGGGTCAGGCATAGCAAATGAACCGTCGGCAATACCCTGGCGCAGGATATCTTCCAGTTGGGTCTCATAGGTGTGGCGCAGGCCCTCGATCACGGCAAAGTTTTCGGGGGAAAGGTTGCGTAGCTCCATATAGGCGATGAACACGGCCTCAGGCCGGGCGGCGTGAAACCTGATGTGAAAGCGGGTGAACTGCTCAAGAGCTTGCATCGCATCATCGGGAATGGGTTGATCTTTTCGCGCATCAAGCAATTGATCCAAATGTTCTTTCATAAGATCAAACAGCAAAGTCTGCTTGTCAGGCGTGTAATTATACAAAGCCCCGGCCTGCACCCCCACTTCGCTCGCGATCTGACGCATCGACACCGCCGCAAAACCGTGGCGTGCAAACAGCCTCTGGGCCGCATTCCGAACGCGCGGGCCTGTAATATCAGAGTGTGAACCTTGGGTGCGTGCCATGAGCCAGATTTAACTGAACATACGTTCAAATCAAAGCCCCTGCTTGCGCAATCGCGCAAAAGAATGGCAAGAGAGGGCACCGACCTGCCAAAGGACCTGCCCGCGTGATGCCTCTGCGCCCTGCCTTCACCCTCTGCCTTTTGACCGCTATTGGCGCATGTGCGCAATTTCCCGATCTCGACAGTGCCCTGTCTGACAGTGCAGCCAATGCCGCCTATCCTGATCTTATGCCGGTGGAAAACCTGAACGCGCGCGTCGACGAGCCACGCA
Organism: Roseovarius sp.; assembly: GCA_029212365.1. Classification (GTDB taxonomy): domain Bacteria; phylum Pseudomonadota; class Alphaproteobacteria; order Rhodobacterales; family Rhodobacteraceae; genus Roseovarius. The sequence goes on along the minus strand of JARGOC010000005.1, from coordinate 61,016 downwards.
TTGCCCCCGAGACTGCCACTGGCATTGAGGCGCGTGTGGCCAGCCTTCGCGCACGAGCAACACGCTTGCGTGGCACAGTGATTGACAGCCCGACACGCGCGCGCATGTCCACGGGTGTCACAGAATTCTGAGGGCATCAGAGCGCCAGCCGTAAAACCTGCGTTGCAAGGGCGCGCATGGTCGGCTACATCGCCTCACAACCATGCAACAATCCTATCGGAGACGCAGATGACCCACCCTTTACGCCTTGGTATTGCCGGATTGGGAACTGTGGGCACGGGTGTTATCAAAATCATCCGCCAAAAGGCCAATCTGCTGGCAGACCGTGCTGGCCGCCCTGTCGTGATCACTGCTGTCAGTGCGCGTAGCCGGGATAAGGACCGTGGCGTCAACCTCAAGGATTACGCCTGGGAAGATGATCCTGTGGCCCTGGCCACCCGCGACGATGTAGATGTTTTTGTTGAACTGATGGGCGGCAGCGACGGCCCCGCCAAAGCCGCCACCGAAGCGGCTATTGCTGCGGGCAAGGATGTTGTCACGGCCAATAAGGCGATGCTGGCCCACCACGGACACGCTTTGGCGATGGCCGCCGAGGACGCAGGCCGCGTGATCCGCTTTGAGGCCGCTGTCGCGGGCGGCATTCCTGTGATCAAAGCACTGACTGAAGGGCTGGCAGGCAATGAAGTCACCCGCGTGATGGGGGTGATGAACGGCACCTGCAACTATATCCTGACCCGGATGCAATCGGCCGGCCTGCCCTATGACGAGGTTTTTGAGGAAGCCAACCAACTGGGTTACCTCGAAGCCGACCCAACGCTGGACGTCGGGGGCATTGATGCCGGGCATAAACTGTCTTTGTTGGCCGCCATCGCCTTTGGCACCCAGGTTGATTTTGATGCGGTTGAGCTGGACGGCATTGAGCGCATCACCATCGACGACATCCACCAGGCCGCTGATATGGGATACCGTATCAAACTGCTGGGTGTTGCTCAGTTGACCGGGCGTGGGTTGGAACAACGCATGTCGCCCTGCCTGGTGCCCGACACCTCGCCGCTGGGCCAGCTGGAAGGCGGCACCAACATGTGCGTGCTTGAGGGTGACGCTGTGGAACAGATCGTTCTGCGCGGCCCCGGCGCCGGTGAGGGCCCCACCGCCAGCGCGGTGATGGGCGATGTGATGGATATCGCGCGTGGCTTTCGGATGCCTGTCTTTGGCCGCCCGGCCGTTGGCCTGACCAAGGCCAAGCCAGCGCAGGCCGTCACCCCGGCCCCTTACTATCTGCGCATGGCACTTGAGGACAAACCCGGCGCCATGGCCAAGATCGCCACTGTGCTGGGCGAAAACGGCGTCTCAATCGACCGGATGCGGCAATATCAGCACAACGGCAGCACCGCGCCGGTTTTGATTGTCACTCACAAAGTGACCCGCAATGATCTGGACCACGCATTGGCTGCGATGGCCAAACTTGACGTGATGAAAGAAACACCTGTCGCGCTGAGAATCGAAACCGTCTGAGCGCACACACTTGCCCCCTTGTCTGTCTGACGCTAATGCTGACCAGACCCCTATTTCCTGAAGGATAAACAAATGTCCGCGCAAACTTCGTTTGATGATCACATGCTCTCTCTCGCCCTGGCCCGCGTCGCCGAAGAAGCTGCCATTGCCTGTTTTGATATGATCGGACGCGGCGATGAAAAAGCCGCAGATCAGGCCGCTGTGAACGCCATGCGCGAGCAGTTGAATATGCTGGATATCAAAGGCGTCGTGGTGATCGGCGAAGGCGAACGTGACGAAGCGCCGATGCTGTTCATTGGGGAAGAGGTTGGCTCGGGCGAAGGTCCGGGTGTGGATATTGCACTTGATCCGCTGGAAGGCACAACCCTGACCGCCAAGGCAATGCCCAATGCGCTGACCGTCATTTCCATGGCCCCGCGCGGCACCATGCTGCACGCGCCCGACGTCTATATGGATAAGCTGGCCGTGGGGCCGGGCTATGCCAAAGACGTCGTGTCATTGGATATGTCGCCCAAAGAACGGGTTGAGGCCCTGGCCAAGGCCAAAGGCGTGAAGCCGGCCCAAATCACCGTGTGCATTCTGGAACGTCCGCGCCACGAAGATATGATCTCTGAGGTTCGCGCCACGGGGGCGTCGATCCATCTGATCACCGATGGCGATGTGGCTGGCGTGATGCATTGCGCCGAAGCCGAAGTGACGGGCATCGACATGTACATGGGATCGGGGGGCGCGCCCGAAGGTGTGCTGGCTGCGGGGGCGCTCAAATGTATGGGTGGACAAATCTGGGGGCGGTTGTTGTTTCGCAACGATGATGAACGTGGCCGCGCGGCCAAGGCCGGCATCACCGATCTGGACCTGATCTATGCGCGCGACGATATGGTGCGCGATGATGTGATCTTTGCGGCCACTGGTGTCACCAAAGGCTCTATCCTGAACGGCCTGCGCCGTGACGGCGATGTGGTTGAAACCGAAACTTTGCTGTTGCGCTCAAAAACCGGCGAAAGCCGCCGCGTATCGTGCCGCCACCCAAACCGGTGAGCGGGAAGACCTTTCTTGGTGTAGAAAACTCGCTGACGGGGCGGCGCTGGATTGGCCCTGCCCTGGAGCAAGACCGGCAGGCTGAGGCGATGGCCCAGCAGACCGCCCTCCCCCGCCCTCTGTGTCAAACCCTGGCACGGCTGGGTGTGGCCGTAGAGGAGGCCGAGGCCTATCTGACCCCTGCCCTGCGTGACCTGCTGCCTGATCCACGCGGATTGAAGGACATGCACAAAGCGGCTGAACGGGTCTTGCAGGCCGTGCAAGCCAAAGAAAAGATTGCAATTTTTGCAGATTACGATGTGGACGGCGGCAGCTCTGCTGCGTTGCTGATTGACTGGCTGCGCCAGATGGGCCGCTCTGGCACTCTCTATGTGCCCGACCGGATTGACGAAGGCTATGGCCCAAATGACGAGGCCATGGCGCAGCTTGCCCGCTCCCATGACCTGATTATCTGTGTGGATTGCGGCACGCTCAGCCATGGGCCTGTCGAGGCCGCCAAAGGCGCTGATGTGGTTATTCTGGATCACCATCTGGGCGGTGAAACTCTGCCCAATGCACTGGCCGTGGTGAACCCCAACCGACAGGATGAAAGCGGCGAATGCTCACATCTATGTGCCGCAGCCGTGGTGTTTTTGATGCTGGTTGAGGCCGGGCGACAAATGCGCGAGGCAGGCAAGCAGGGGCCTGACCTGATGGGCATGCTTGATCTGGTGGCGCTGGCCACGGTGGCTGATGTGGCGCCTCTGCGCGGCGTCAACCGGGCGTTTGTACGTCAGGGCCTGCGTATCATGGCACGCCGGGGACGCCCCGGTCTGGTGGCGCTGGCAGATGTGGGGCGGCTCGATGGGCCGCCGACATCGTATCACCTGGGCTTTGTCTTTGGGCCGCGTGTCAACGCTGGCGGGCGCATTGGCAAGGCGGATCTGGGCGCGCGATTACTGGCCACGGACAACCCGCACGAGGCCACGGCCATGGCCGAGCGGCTGGACGAGTTGAACACCGAGCGCCGCGATATTGAAGCCTCGGTTCGCGCCGCAGCGATGGCCCAAGCCGAGGAACGGGGTCTGGATGCTCCGCTGGTCTGGGCCGCTGGCGAAGGCTGGCATCCCGGTGTCGTGGGCATCGTGGCCAGCCGTTTGAAAGAAGCCACCAACCGGCCTGCCGTGGTGATTGGCCTTGATGGCGATGAAGGCAAAGGCTCGGGGCGCTCTATCTCAGGCGTGGACCTGGGCGCCAGCGTCCAAAGGCTGACTGCTGAGGGCTTGCTGATCAAGGGCGGCGGGCACCGCATGGCCGCGGGGCTAACAGTGGCGCGTGATCAGCTTGAGGATGCGATGGCCCGCCTGTCCGACCTGCTGGATCGACAAGGCGCTGGCGCTGCGGGCCCTGCTGACCTGAAACTAGACGGGCTGCTGATGCCCGGTGCGGCCAGCGTTGATCTGGTTGAGAAAATCGAAGCTGCCGGCCCCTTTGGTGCCAGTGCCGCCGGGCCACGGTACGTCTTTGCCGATATGGCCATATCCTTTGCCAAACGTGTCGGGGAGTCGCACCTGAAACTGCGTTTTAGCGATGGGCTGGGGGCGCAATTGGATGCAATATCATTTGGCGCTTTTGACACCGGGCTTGGCGCCGCACTTGAGGCCCATGGCGGTGCGCTTTTCCACCTGGCCGGGCGCATTGAGATCAACAGTTGGCAGGGTCGCCGCTCAGTTCAGCTGCGCCTTGAAGACGCAGCACCTGCCTGAGATTTTCCCTATCCGAACCGCCAAGCCACATGGCCACGAATAACTGCCCATTGATCTGCCTTTTTTGCAGAATCCCCCTTGCGCAAGTCGCAGGATTTGCCTAGGAACCGCCTCACACAACGGTATGGCCCGTTCGTCTATCGGTTAGGACGCCAGGTTTTCAACCTGGAAAGAGGGGTTCGATTCCCCTACGGGCTGCCAGAACTGTTGTATTTCAAAAGACTATGAGACCGGCATTTCGCGCATCACCGCGGTTGGATCTGGTGGGTCACAAAGCGCTTTGCCTGGATCAATGTGGTGCGGGCAGAAAATGGGGTTTTACCTCTAGATCCGATACTTACGGTCAGGCTTTCTTTCCCAGATAAGATCATTTTCTCAACGCTCAATGGTGAACAACTCCCCCCCCGAGCTGCTGGTGATCACTGTGTTAATACCGGCCGTCGGCGCGTTCACGTTTGTTTTTCACAGATTTTGCGTGTTCAGGGGATTTCTTGAGCAATTGGCAATGGTCTGGGCTGGCACGAATAGTTACGATCGCAATCAATAGGATTTCCGGTTTATACGTAGGACACCAAATGCAAGACACGCCCGACGCGCCAAGTGAAACAGGTCATTCTCTGGACCCAGACGATTGGAGCGCTTTCAGAAAGCGCGCGCATTCCATGCTGGACGCCGCCATTGACCACGTTGAAAGTGCACGTGATCGTCCGGTTTGGACACCTGTCCCAGATGATATCAAAGCTGCCATCGCTGAGCCCCTGCCCATGGACCCGCAGGGTACGGATAAGGTCTGTGAGGATTTGCTGACGCAGGTTTTGCCCTATGCGACGGGCAACACCCATCCCAGATTTTCTGGCTGGGTTCACGGATCAGGCGCCCCCGGAGGCATTATTGCTGAGGCGATGGCCTCGGCGATGAATTCCAATCTTGGCGGGCGTGATCATGGAGCGAATTACATCGAACACCAGGTCATCAATTGGATGAAAACCATGTTCGATTTTCCGTCCACCTCAAGTGGGCTGGTGGTGAGTGGTACTTCAATTGCCACAGTGATAGCGCTGAGTGCCGCGCGATACGCCAAGGCGGATTATGACATCAGAAAACAAGGCGTGCGCACAGACAAACGCAGGCTGGTGGGATATGCATCATCCGAAGCCCACAGCTGTATCGCGCGCGCGTTTGATATGTTGGGCCTTGGAATTGATGCGCTTCGCACTGTTCCTGTGAATGATGCCTATGAGATGGACATTCCCGCCTTGCGCCGCGCCATTGAAAAAGACCTGGCTGCGGGGCATCAACCGTTCTGTGTGGTGGGGTCTCCGGCGACGGTAAACACCGGCGCTATCGACGATCTCAACGCCATATCAGAGGTCTGTCAGGAGCATGATCTTTGGTTCCATGTGGATGGGGCCTTTGGCGCAATCGCAGCGATGAATGACAACCTCAAACCCCGTTTCACCGGTATTGAGCGCGCCGATTCCATTGCGTTTGATTTTCATAAATGGGTGCATGTGCAATATGATGCCGGATGCGTTTTGATCCGCCGGGAAGATCTGCATCGCAAGGCTTTTACCCTCAGGCCCGAGTATCTGACAGCCGCGCCGCGTGGGCTTGCCGGCGGCAATCCCTGGTTTTGTGAATACGGCCCTGAGCTTTCTCGTGGGTTCCGGGCGCTGAAGGTTTGGTTTCATCTCAAAGAGCACGGGATGCACAAAATCCTTCAAAAAGTAGAGGATAACTGCCAGCAGGCAGTCTATCTCGGGGCGTTGGTCGAGGCCAACCCACACCTTGAATTGTTGACCCCTGTATCGTTGAACATTTGCTGTTTCAGATTTGTGGCCCCTGCCATGGACGACGCCGCATTGAACCGCCTGAACGAGGAAATCGTTATGCGCCTTCAGGAAAGTGGCGTTGCAGCACCTTCGACAACAAAGTTGAACGGGCAACTGGCGATCCGGGTCAATATCACCAACCACCGCGTCACGAAATCTGACTTTGATCTATTGGTCAAAGAGGCGGTCAAACTGGGCAAAGAGTGCACCGTGTAAACGGCCCTGCCGGGGTTGGGCAGTTGGGGGATATCGTGTTGCCTACAGAGGCCGACACGCCAGATCATGCATCACATCAGTTGTTCAGGCTGGCCACCAACTGGTGAAACTTCTCTCCCTGAACTGCAACGTGAGCGCGCAGTGCATTGGCGGCCTGTTCTGCGTCACCGTTTTGCAGCGCGGCCACAATGGCGATATGTTCGGACATTGATTGGGTAAGGCGGCCCCGAAAGCGAAGCTGCTCTTTGCGGTAAGGTTTCAGCCTGTTTTGAAGCCTTAACGCCTGTGATTCCAGATAGCTGTTTGCGGACCCGCGATAGATGGCCTGATGAAATTTTTCATTTTCGGCATAGTAGCGGGCGTGATCCTGATCCTCAAAAGCCTTTTGACAATTAGTATTGTATTCAACAAGTTGCTTGAGGCCTGCATCTGTTATCCGTGCCGCTGCCAGTCGGCCACAAGCGGCTTCAAGCTCGGCCATGGTCTCAAACATTTCCATCAGTTCAATCGGGCCGGGCTGGCGAACAAACACGCCTCGGCGCGGTATTTGTTCGGCCATACCCGATGAAACCAAGACTTGCAGTGCCTCTCGGATCGGGGTGCGGGACACACAGAAATGCTCGGCAAGCTTGAGCTCGTCAAGGCGGTCGCCGTTTTGGTATTTTCCGGAAAACACCAGATGTTCAAGTGCCTCCGCGATCTTATCCGCGCGTCTGATTTCCATAGATCCCGCTTAGCACGGCCAGAGCTTAAAATGCAAGAATGGGCACATTGTATACTAGAATATTGACCTCGGATGCAAATTGTGGAAAGACCAATCGGGTAGAACCGGCATAAGAATTCTGGTCACATTTCTGGGAGGAAATCATGAAAACGAAATTTATCACAACGCTCGTCAGCGCGGCTTGCCTCGTGTACGGCACCACCGCGAGCGCCGAAACTCTGCGCCTGTCGCATCAATGGTCCAACAAAGATGTACGCCACCAGGTTGCCCAAATGGTGGCCGATGAAGTGGCGGCGGCTGATGTTGACCTTGAGATTCAGATTTTTGGCTCAAAATCACTGTTCAAACCGCGCGAGCAATATCGCCCACTTAGCCGTGGCCAACTGGACATGACTGTTTTTCCGCTGAGCTATGCAGGCGGGCAGCAACCTGCGTTTAACCTGACGTTGATGCCGGGGATGGTCAAAAACCACGACCACGCCGCACGCCTGAATGACTCGCCCTTTATGGCAGCCCTCGAAGAGAAGATGGCCGATGATGATGTCATGGTTCTGGTGCATGGCTATCTTGCGGGTGGATTTGTCGGCAAAGACAAATGCATCACTGCGCCTGAGGATGTGCAAGGCCTGCAAACCCGCGCGGCGGGCAAGGCGTTTGAACAGATGCTGGCTGGGGCTGGGGCCTCGATTGCGTCAATGGCGTCGTCCGAGATTTATAACGCCATGCAAACAGGTGTTTTGACAGCCGCAAACACATCATCTTCGTCGTTTGTGTCGTACCGGATTTACGAGCAGGTCAAATGCTATACCCCTGCGGGCGATGTGGCATTGTGGTTCATGTACCAGCCCATGCTGATGAACAAATCCAAGTTCGAAAGCCTGAACGACGATCAACAAAAGGCCATTCTGGATGCCTCGGCCAAAGCGCAGGCGTTCTATCTGGAAGAGGCAAAAAAGCAGGATGCCGCATCTGAGAAAGTGTTCAGCGATGCCGGTGTTGAAATTGCCCATATGTCGCCCGAGGATTTTGAAGCGTGGCGCGCATTGGCACAGGAAACATCCTACAAAGCCTTTGTGGCGGATGTGCCGGATGGTCAGGCGCTGCTTGATCTGGCTCTGGCGGTTGAATAAACCTTAAATCGGAAGGCCGACGTCATATCGGCCTTCCCCACGCTTTTTTAACCTCTGAGGAGCTTGCAATGGCGGGCCATAGCGCGGCTGTCGCATCGCATACGGGCCGCAACCCGTTTTTGCGATTTGTGGCGGCTCTTTCCACAGTTGCCGGTTGGTGTTCAGCGGCGATGATCGTCGCAGCGGTCGCCATCACCTGTCAGATGATCGTGATCCGCTTTGTGTTGAACGGGTCAACCATCTGGCAGACCGAAGCGGTGATCTATCTGGCCATTGCCGCGACGTTGATTGGCCTGCCTTATGTGCAGCGGTTGCGCGGGCATGTGAATGTGGATTTGATCCCGCTGATGCTGGCCCCACGTGCACGGTTTGGCATGGCAGTTGTCACATTGTCACTGTCCATTGCCATGGTGGCGGTCATGCTTTGGTATGGCTACGATTTTTGGCATCTGGCGTATGAGCGGAACTGGAAATCCGACACAATATGGGGCGTGCGGCTATGGATACCCTATGCGGCGCTTCCTGTGGGGTTTGCTCTTTACCTGCTGCAATTGGTGGCTGATCTGGTTGCTCTGATCTTGCGGATTGACCAACCCTTTGGCCTGGAGGACAGCTGATGGATCCGCTCACACTTGGCCTGATGGTGGCCATCACGACCATTCTCGTGCTGTTTTCCGGCGTGTCTGTGGCGTTGGGCTTGTTGATGGTTTCAACCGGCTTCCTGGTGATCTTTGACGGGATGCGCTCGCTCGAACTGCTGCCTGAAATCCTGTTTGGAAAGCTGGATAATTTTGCACTTCTGTCGATCCCGATGTTTATCATTATGGGGTCGTCCATCGCCTCGACCCGCGCGGGCGCTGACCTCTATGAGGCGTTGGAGCGCTGGCTGACACGGGTGCCCGGAGGGTTGGTGATTTCCAACCTTGGGGCCTGTGCGCTTTTTGCGGCGATGTCGGGGTCAAGCCCGGCAACCTGCGCCGCGATTGGCAAAATGGGCATCCCGGAAATGCGCAAACGTGGCTATCCTGACGGCGTGGCGGCCGGATCAATTGCAGCGGGTGGCACCCTTGGTATCCTGATCCCGCCGTCTGTCACGATGATCGTCTATGGCATCGCCACCGAAACTTCGATTGGGCGGTTGTTTCTGGCGGGGGTCATTCCGGGCCTGCTGCTGGTTGGGTTGTTCATGGCGTGGTCGCTCTATTCGACCTGGCAGTCCGGCAACCGCGAACTGCTGGCCTCCGGCAACTATAGCTGGAAGGAGAAATTCGAAATCCTGCCACGGGTCGTGCCGTTTTTGTTGATCATTCTGGGCGTGCTTTATGCCATGTATGGCGGTGTTGCCACGCCTTCGGAAACGGCTGCTGTGGGCGCGCTTTTGTGTCTGATCATTGCCATGGTGATCTACCGGTTGTGGAACCCAAAAGACCTCTGGGTGGTGCTGCGCGACAGCACCAGGGAAAGCGTGATGATCCTGTTTATCATCGCCGCTGCCGGTGTGTTTTCCTACATGCTGTCCAGCTTGTTCATCACCCAATCCATCGCCGCATGGATTGGCACGCTTGATGTCAATCCGTGGGTTTTGATGGCGGCGGTAAATCTGTTTTTGCTGATCGCCGGGTTCTTTTTGCCCCCTGTCGCAGTGATCCTGATGGCAGCGCCCATCCTGTTGCCAATCATAACAACCGCGGGGTTTGATCCGATCTGGTTTGCTGTGGTGTTGACGATCAACATGGAAATCGGCCTGATCTCGCCACCGGTAGGTCTGAACCTGTATGTCATCAACGGCATTGCACCGGATATTTCGCTTCGCACCATCCTCACCGGATCATTGCCGTTTGTTGCCTGTATGATCCTGGCAATCATCTTGTTGTGCCTGTTTCCCGGTCTGGCCACCTGGCTGCCCAACGCAGTGATGGGGCTAGCACATTGAGCCTGCTGGGCGATCTTGTTTCAACGATCTTTGAAAGACGCTATCGCCGCGCCCTTTCACAGGATGCGGACGCGCGCACCACCACCGAGCTGGCAACCCAACTGTTGGGCAGTCATGGCGAAGTGTCGGGGGGCACATTGGCGCGGATGATCCTTGATCGTTATACGCAGATGGGACTGGACGAAAAGCAGGCCCTGTTTGAGTTTATGACCCATGACCTTGAGATCGAAGATGAGGCGGTCCTCACCACGCTGAGGGGGTATCGGGATGCGCCGTCCAAGCACAGTTACCGCGCGTTTGCAGCCGCTTGCGAGCCGCAGCGCCAGGAATTGGCGCGTCGGCTAAATCAGGTGCCCGGTGCCACTGGTCAACTGGTGGCCATGCGCAAAGATCTGTTGCAACTTTTGCCTGACCACCCCGAGTTTGAGCCGCTGGACGTGGATTTCAAACATCTGTTCGCGTCCTGGTTTAACCGAGGGTTTCTGGTGCTGAGCCCAATCAATTGGGCCAGCCCCGCCGAGACCCTGGAAAAGATAATCGCCTATGAGGCGGTGCACGCCATTGACAGCTGGGATGATCTGCGCCGCCGGTTGCAACCCGCTGACAGACGCTGTTTTGGGTTTTTCCACCCGGCAATGGCCGATGAGCCACTGATATTTGTAGAGGTGGCGCTGACCCGTGGCATCCCAGGGTCGGTGCAAGCCCTGTTGTCAGACACCCGCGAGACGATTGCCCCCGAGGATGCCGATACTGCCGTGTTCTATTCGATATCGAATTGTCAGGCCGGGTTGGCGGGCATTTCATTTGGCAACTCTTTGATCAAACAAGTCGTCTCAGATTTGTCGCGCGAATTGCCCGGATTGAGCAAATTTGCCACCTTATCCCCCATTCCGGGGCTGAACAGCTGGTTGCAGCATTCAAAATCCGATGTGCCCGTTGCAGGCAATGAAGGGGCATTGGCCGCGCATTATCTGCTTGAGGCCAAGCGGACAGATGGTATGCCAGTTGATCCGGTTGCAAGGTTCCATTTGGGCAATGGTGCGACAATACATGCGGTGCACACCGGGGCTGATGTTTCAGAAAACGGAATTGCACAATCAAACGGCGCCATGGTGAATTATCTTTACGATCTGGGAAAAATCGCCAAAAACCACGAAGACTTCGTGACACATAAAACGGTGACAACCTCGCCAGAGGTGCGTGCGCTCAGCGCATCGCTTGAGGCTGATACCTAGGAGCAGATGATGGCAAACCCTCTTTATGACAGGCTTTTTGGCCGATACGCAGGCAAGACAAGTGTGTTTTTGCAATTGCCCGAAGGCGAGACCATAAGCCATGCGGCGTTTTTGGAGATGGCGGCGCGCTATGCCCATATGCTGCGCGAACTGGGCGTGACTGCGGGCGACCGGGTTGCAGCTCAGATCGCCAAATCACCCCAAGCCTTGGCCGTCTATGCGGCCTGCGCGCAGACGGGAGCGGTCTTTTTGCCATTGAACACGGGCTATACCGTGGATGAAGTGGCGTATTTTGTTGACAATAGCGGCGCGCGCGTTGTGCTGTGCGATGCCCAGAACGAGGCTGGTATGACCCTCGTGGCACAGGCCTGCGGGGCCGTGTTGGAAACTCTGAACGACGATGGTTCCGGGTCTTTTGCAGACAAGGCCGCAATCATGCCCACCACGTTTGAAACGGTCAGCCGGGATGAGGATGATCTGGCGGCCTTCCTTTATACATCCGGCACCACGGGCCGCTCTAAGGGGGCCATGCTGACCCAAGGCAACCTGTTGTCCAACTCCCAGACGCTGGCCGAGCAATGGCGCTTCACCTCTGATGATGTATTGCTGCATGCGCTGCCGATCTTTCACACGCACGGCCTGTTTGTGGCGACAAACATCACTTTGCTCACGGGGGGGCAAATGATCTTTTTGCCCAAATTTGATGTTGATCTCATCATATCTCACCTTCCAGGAGCAACTGCGATGATGGGTGTGCCAACATTTTACACCCGCCTGTTGGGTGATGCACGTTTCACCAAGGATCTGACACAGGGCATGCGCCTGTTTGTGTCGGGCAGCGCGCCCCTGTTGGCCGAAACCCATGTGCAATTTGAAGAACGTACCGGCCACCGCATCCTCGAGCGCTATGGCATGACCGAAACCAATATGAACACCACAAACCCATACGATGGCGAGCGGCGCGCGGGCACCGTTGGCTTTGCCTTGCCGGGGGTGGAGGTCAAGATCACCAATGCCGCCAGCGGTGAAACGCTATCACAGGGTGAGATTGGCGACATTGAAGTGCGTGGGCCGAATGTCTTTAAGGGATATTGGCAAATGCCCGAAAAAACCGCCGAAGAATTGCGCGCCGACGGGTTTTTTATCACCGGCGATCTGGGCAGGTTTGATGACGATGGGTATTTACACATCGTCGGGCGCAACAAAGATCTTATTATTTCAGGTGGTTACAACATCTATCCAAAGGAAGTTGAATTGCTTCTGGATATGGAAGACGGCGTTCTGGAAAGTGCCGTTATTGGCGTACCACATCCCGATTTTGGCGAAACGGTTGTGGGTATTCTGGTCGCGGATGGCAGTGGCACCCCGGATATTGCAGCCATTCAGGCCAGTATTGGAAAATCACTGGCCCGTTTCAAACAACCTCAGAAGCTGATTGTGGTGGATGAATTGCCACGCAACACCATGGGCAAAGTGCAAAAGAACGTGCTGCGCAAGGAATTTGGGGCGTTGTTTCAGAACTAGGGGCGCTGGATGGTCTTGCCCGTGCCCTCCCCCCTTGTTGTTATCCGGCCATGTGTCGCTCAGCCGATCGCCTTTAGGCCAGGGATCAACAGGGGCCAACATGTGTTGATGCGTGCCGGTCAGCCACGCCCAAAGCGGCACTGCCGGCCTCAGTCCCGGACACGGCCAAACGTGGACATGCGGTTGATTTCATCGAGACGTTCCAGATTGACCACAGTAGACAGCATCAGGCGGTCCTGGCTCCAGTCTCCGGGGTGTTGGATGGCCAGCGCCGTCAGCAATATGGCCCCCACCAATGGCAGGATGATGGACGCATAGATCAGCCGCGGATGGCGCAGGCGGGTGGCATCCAGCAGCGAGGTTATGCGGTGCTCCAGAAAGCTCATCTTGCCGGCACGCAGCGCCGAGCGATCTGCCGTCACCAACGTCACTTTGGGCACAGCCACCACAAACATCCGGTCGCGGCGCAGGGTTTGCTGGCAAACCGACAACAGCGTGTCACAATAATCACGCAGGGATATGCGCCCACGCGTCAGCACCTCGCTGTCGCAGGCCAGTTCGCGCAGGGTTTCGACCTGACGTTTCCAGGCATGATAGGCCGGATTCAGGAAAAACAGCGGTTTGAGCGCCTCAAGCAGGATTTCCCATTCAATATCCCCTTGCCGCAAGTGTTGGAATTCATGTGCCAATGACACGCTCAGCTCGTTTGAGTGGCCCAACATTTGCGAGGGGATCACAACGTAATAGTTGCGCAATCCACGCGTGGAGAACGGCACCAAGGTGCGATTGGACAGGCGGATATGCACCCGCCCGAACCGCCGCCAAGCATAGCTGTGTGACACGATTTTTTGCAGGCAACACATAGAAAACACCAGCCGCCCCGTGCCGATGGCCAGACCCGCCAAAAACGCCGCAACCAGCGCCCAGGACAGCCAGCCAGCCATATTCATCACGCTGAGTGTGAAACTGTCGCGCAGGTTCAACAGGCGTTCAAGTTCAAGGGCTTTCATTTCAAACCCGCCGTTCAAATAGTGCGACACCACCATATCCGACAGGTTGACATTGACCCCCTTGATCAGCCCCATTCCTTGCAAAGCGCCAATCCCAAGGATCACAAAAGGCGCACAGAGAATGGCCAGAAAGACCCCGTTCAGCAGCTTTAGCTCGGTCGCATAGGCATGTCGCAGCCCCGCGCGGCGCAGGACAAACCGCGCCATCCCCCAAAGGGCAAAGGCCACGGCAAACAGGATATTGGCATCAATGAACGCGTTGAGAACAGCATTACCCGGTATCATTTTTCAACCTCCGATCAACAAGTGCCCGGATTTGCCCCAATGCTTCTTCGGTCAATTCATCATCATTGACGAGCCGCGCCACAAGCGAGGCGGGTGTGTCGTCAAACAACTTCATCGACAGGTTTTTTAGCGAGCGGGTTTGATATGCGTCTTTGGCCAGATTGGGGACATAGATCAGTCTTTTGTCCTGTTTCCGGCTGGTGACGAATTCCTTTTGTTCCAATATGCGCAGGATGGTTGCGCCAGAGGTATAGGCGAGGTTGCGCCCCTCAGGCAGCTGATCCAAGACATCACGCACGGTGCCCTCGCCCAAGGCCCAAAGCCGGGTCATAAATTCCAACTCGACCTCGGTCAGCAATTCGCTTTTTTTCTTTTCTCTCATACCCTGTCCATCACTGAGCATCGCTCACGTTCTATGGTGAGCCAGTAAATACTAAGTATCGCGCGATCTAAAGTGATTTCTCAGACCTTGCGAAAGCAAAACACCGCCCACAAGAGGCTGATCACAGCGGGCCACCACACCGGTTGCCCCACCAGGCCCAGCCACGCCAGAAAGATATAGGCCGTGCCGAGCAATGAAATAAACAGCCGATCACCGCGTGTTGTGGTCAAGCCCAGCACACCTTTGCGTTCATCCCCACCGGGGCGGCGCAGTTCCAGAATGGTGATCACCGCCATGGCCGAAAATATCCCGCAAAACAGCAGGAAGGTGGCAGGTGTCCATGCCATCCAGAACGAAGGCCACAAGGGATCAGTCCACGAGAATTGTTTCTCGGCGGGTTCAGCCACTTTGGCCCATTGGGCCAGGGCGGACGACGGCAAGAGCACCAAAGCTGCCAAAAGCAGACGCATGATCACACCCTCCCCAGGGCAAAGCCCCGCGCGATGTAGTTGCGAACAAAGTAAATCACGATCGCGCCGGGGATGATGGTCAGCGTGCCGGCCGCCGCCAGAAGGCCCAATTCATACCCCGCAGATGATGCGGTTTTGGTCATTGTGGCCGCAATGGGTTTGGCGGCCACTGCCGTCAGCGTTTTGGCCAGCAACAGCTCAACCCATGAGAACATAAAGCAGAAAAACGCGGCCACCCCCACACCTGCCTTGATTGAGGGCAGGAAGATGGTGACAAAAAAGCGCGGGAAGGAATAGCCATCAACATAGGCGGTTTCATCCAGCTCTTTGGGGATGCCCCCCATGAAGCCTTCCAAAATCCACACCGCAAGCGGGATGTTAAACAGGCAATGCGCCAGCGCCACTGCGATATGCGTGTCAAACAGGCCCACGGATGAATACAACTGAAAGAACGGCAAGGCGAACACCGCCGCCGGGGCCATCCGGTTGGTCAGCAGCCAAAAGAACAGCTGCTTGTCGCCCAAAAAGCGATAGCGTGAAAACGCATAAGCCGCCGGCAGGGCCACACAAACCGAGATCACCGTGTTCAGCGATACATAGATGATCGAGTTGATATAGCCCCAATACCAAGTCGGATCGGTAAAGATCACCCGGTAATTCTCCAGCGTGAAGGTTTGCGGAAACAGGCTAAACCCCGAGAGGATCTCGTTTGTGGTTTTGAAGCTCATCGCCACCAGCCAATAGATCGGCAACAGCAAAAACAGGATGTACACAATAGGTATGATGGCGCGTTTTCTCATTGCTGATCATCCTTTGTCATGAGCGTGTAGAAAAGCCAGCTGACCAGCAAGGTGATGGCGAAATAGATCAGTGACATCGCCGCAGCCGGGCCAAGATCAAACTGGCCCAATGCGATTTTCACCAGATCAATCGACAGCAAGGTGGTCGAATTGCCCGGCCCGCCCCCGGTCAGAACAAACGGTTCCGTATAGATATTGAAGCTGTCCATGAAGCGCAGCAAAATGGCGATCGTCAGCACGGTTTTCATCTTGGGCAGCTGGATATAGCGGAACACTTTCCAGGGGCTGGCGCCATCAATCTTGGCCGCCTGATAATAGGCGTCCGGGATCGAAACGAGCCCCGCATAACTGAGCAGCACCACCAGAGATGTCCAGTGCCAGACATCCATGGTGATGATCGTGACCCAGGCCGCAAAGGGGTTCTGCGTCATGTCATAAGCGATGCCCAGAACATCATTCAAAAAGTATCCCAACAGGCCGATCTTGGGCAGGGTAAAGATGTTCCACATTGCGCCCACCACGTTCCACGGGATCAGCATTGGCAGCGCCATCGTGACCAGGCAAACCGGCACCCAGATGCCTTTGCGCGGCATCGACAGTGCGATTATGATCCCCAGCGGCACTTCGATAATGAGGATCAGAAACGTGAACAAAAACTGGCGCCCCAGAGCGGCCTGAAACCGGTCAGAGCGCAAGATTTGTTCAAACCAATCAAGCCCTTGCCAGAAGAATACGTTATTGCCAAAAGTTTCCTGAACCGAATAATTGACCACGGTCATAATCGGCACAAGCGCATTGAAGGCCACCAGCAGCAGCACTGGCAACACAAAGAACCACGCTTTTTGGTTTTCAGTTTTCATGTGCCCATCTCCGTTGCAATCCAGCCGTCACGATAGAGCCGGGTTTGATCCGCGCGAAAGTTCAGATGCACAGCAGCGCCCTGCCCCGGCACATCGCCCTCGACCACCGCTTTGACGGCCGTATCACCGACCATGGCCTCGACCACGCAATGGCGGCCCACATCCGATACCTTGCGCACATGTGCAGGCAGTCCCTCGTCCGAAAGGGCAACAAATTCTGGCCGTATGCCCAGCTCGGTGTTGCCGTTAGCACCGGTGATTTTGCCCTCCAGAACAATTGCGTGGCCCTCAAAAGTGACCTTCCCGCCGGTCTCAGTTACGGGCAAAACATTCATCCCCGGCGAGCCGATAAAATGCCCCACAAATGTGTGTTGCGGGCGTTCAAACAATTCAACCGGCGTGCCGATTTGAACAATTTCACCGTCCTGCATGACGACCACCTGATCGGCAAAGGTCAGGGCCTCGGTCTGGTCGTGGGTGACATAGATCATCGTGGCGCGCACGCGTTGGTGCAGCTCTTTGAGCTTGGAGCGCAGCTTCCATTTCAAATGCGGGTCGATCACGGTCAGGGGTTCGTCAAACATCACCACATTGACGTCATCGCGCACCAGCCCCCGGCCCATGGAAATCTTTTGCTTGTTGTCCGGGCTGAGGTGTGAGGCACGGACATCCAGCATGTCCTGCACCTCCAGCATGGTTGCGATTTCTGCAACACGCTCGGCAATGCGGGGTTCGGCCACGCCACGATTGCGCAGCGGGAACGCCAGGTTTTCGCGCACTGTCATGGTGTCGTAGATCACCGGAAACTGGAACACCTGTGCAATATTGCGCTGGTCGGGCGGCAAATCAGTGACATCGCGCCCGTCAAACAAAATGCGCCCCTCAGAAGGCGTGAGAAGCCCCGAGATAATGTTCAGCAACGTGGATTTGCCACAGCCAGAGGGGCCCAGCAGGGCGTAGGCCCCGCCATCTTCCCAATCGAGGTCAATTTTCTTGAGCGCATAATCCTCGGCTCCGCCCGGATTGGGCAGGTAGGAGTGACGCAGGTTTGACAGTGTGATCTTGGCCATTACGACACCAGCCTCCCATCGGGGGCAAAGTAAAACGCCTTGCTGGCATCCATGAAAAACGCATGATCCGCGCCCACCTTGTAGGGGTGCACGCCGTGGGCAAGGGAGACCCAGCCGTCTTCTCCCATTTGGAAATGCGCGCTGGAGTCTGAGCCGGACAGTTCGGTCACCAAAACGGTGCCTTTCAGCGCCACATCATTGGGTGTCGCCGCAATCGGCGTCACATGATGCGGGCGTATGGCCATGGTATAAACCCCGTCGGGCAGGTTGGCGGCCCCGCCTTGCATGTCCCATGTCACGCCGGTTTTCAGCCGGGCCTGCGCGCCCGATTTGACAATCTCAGCCGCATTGATCGGCGGGTCCGAGAAGACACGCGCCGCGGTCAGGTTTTCGGGTTTGCGGTAAATTTCGGCCGTGGTGCCAAATTGGGTAACAGCCCCGTCATCCATCAACGCGGTCTTGCCCCCCAGCAGCAGCGCCTCTTCCGGCTCGGATGTGGCATAGACCACCACAGCGCCGCGCCCGGCGAATAATTCTGGCAATTGCTCGCGCAGTTCTTCGCGCAGTTTGTAATCCAGGTTGGCCAGTGGCTCATCCAGAAATACGGCACGGCTTTCCTTGGCGATGGCGCGGGCCAAGGCGCAGCGTTGCTGCTGCCCGCCGCTGAGTTCCTGCGGGCGGCGGTTCAGCATCGGGCGCAATTGCAGGATATCTGCGGCCTCTTCCACACGGCCCTGAATTTCGGATTTCGCCATGCCTGCAACCCGCAAGGGCGAGGCGATATTATCAAACACCGACATATGCGGGTAGTTGACGAAAAACTGGTGCACCAGGCTGATATTGCGCTTTTGGGTCGACAGGCGGGATACGTCTTGCCCGTCCATAAAAATCTGGCCAGATGCCAATGGATCAAGCCCTGCCATCAGTTTGATCAGCGATGTCTTGCCCGCACCTGTCTGGCCCAGAAGGACATTGAAATGGCCGGTTTCCAGCACCAGTGAGGTGGGTTTGATGTGACTCACCCCTCGGGTCACCTTGCTGGCCTGTCTTAACTCAATTGTCATGTGTGTATCTCGTGGGCTGGGTTATGACCCAGCGGTGATGCAGGTGACGCCGGACTGAGGGCCTGGCGCAGATGGAAATACCGGCCCCCACAGAGTGAGGGGGACCGGCTTGTCTGAAACCTACTGGTTCCAGCGCGCAACGAGGTCGTCATAGTTGACGGTCTCGCCCTGCGGTTTCTCGTTGTCGAGTTTCGCTTTGGCACCACCTTTGCCCACCCATTCCGAGGCGTCTTTTTCCTCGTTCAGGCGTGGACCACAGCCACCATAGACGTTTGCAGCCTCATCTGCGGCCTGCATCCGGGCCATGGTGATGTCCATTTCTTCGGCCAGACGATCCATCGCCTGTTGTGGCGTAAACGCCCCCGAGTTCACATCACCAATCTGCTGCCACCAGATTTGGGCCAGCTTGGGATAGTCCGGTACGTTGATGCCCGTGGGCGACCAGCGCACGCGATCAGGCGAGCGGTAAAACTCGACCAGCCCACCCAGCTTGTCGGCACGCTCTGAGAAGCTCTCGTGATTGACCGTGCTGTCACGCATGAAGGTCAGCCCGACATGGGATTTCTTCACGTCAACAGTTTTGGAGGTCACGAATTGCGCATAGAGCCAGGCGGCTTGTGCACGATCAGACGGCGTGGACTTGAGGAACGTCCATGATCCCACGTCCTGATACCCGACCTTCTGGCCTTCTTCCCAATAGGGGCCATGTGGGCTGGGGGCCATGCGCCACAGCGGGTTGCCATCGCCGTCCACGGTGTTGTTGCCTTCCGACTGCGGCTTGACCATATCCGGCACGAACGATGTGTACCAAAAGATCTGCTGGGCAACGTTGCCTTGTGCCAAAGCGGGCAGCGACTGATAAAAGTCATAGCTGGCAGCACCGGGGGGGGCATAGTTGCGCAGCCATTCATCCCATTTGCGAATGGCATAAACCGCAGCCGGGCCGTTGGCCGCACCACCGCGCGTGACGCTTGCACCTGCGGGGTTACACGAGCCGGCCTCCATGCGGATGCCCCACTCATCAATCGGCACGCCGTTGGGTTCACCCTTGGAGCCGGTACCGGCCATCGACAGCCAGGCATCAGTCATCCGCCAGCCCAGATCGGGGGCGCGTTTGCCATAATCCATGTGGCCATAAATCGCGGTGCCGTTCACTTCTTTCACGTCATTTGAAAAGAAGTCAGCAATGTCTTCATAGGCGGACCAGTTGACCGGAACACCCAATTCATAACCGTATTTTTCTTTGAAGGCGGCTTTGTTGGCCGCATCATCAAACCAATCCTTGCGGAACCAATACAGGTTGGCAAATTGCTGATCTGGCAGCTGATACAGGTTGCCATCAGGGCCGGTGGTAAACTGGATGCCCATAAAATCATCCAGGTCCAGCGTGGGTGATGTGGTATTTGCCCAGTCGCCGCCCATCTGTTCGGTCAGGTTATAGGCCAGTTGCAGGCGCGAGTGAGTGCCGATCAGATCGCTGTCGTTGACATAGCCATCATAGAGGTTGCGCTGGGTCTGCATCTGAGTTTGCACAGCCTGCACCACTTCGCCCTCTCCCAGGATCTGGTGGTTCACCTTGATGCCGGTGATCTCTTCAAAGGCTTTGGTCAGCACTTCGCTCTCATATCCGTGGGTCGGAATGCCCTCGGACAAGACGTTGATTTCCATGCCGCTGTATGGTGCGGATGCGGTGATGAACCATTCCATCTCTGACATCTGCTCGTCTTTGCTGAGCGTGGATGGCTGAAACTCCTGATCAATCCATTTCTGAGCCGCCGCCGCATCGGCAAAAGCAGTCCCAGACCCCGCGATGACGGCCATAGCCGCAGTCGCGGAGAGCAGATACTTACGCATCTTTCTCCTCCCTAATTGTTATGTGAGCCGGATATCGCCGACCTCATAAAAGGTAGTCGCAGGATCACGAAACTGTCAAACTAAATTTTTAGTAGATGTATTACCCGCGCCTTATAGCGCGCGGATGCAGGGTCAAATCCGTGCCAGACGCCAATCGGGATGCAGACCAGACTGTGTGCAAAACCCGGCCGTATCATAGCCGGCAAACAACCCGTCGCGCGTGACCAGAACTGTGCGCCAATTGCGTGCAGCGCCGCCCAGAATATCCGTATGCAGCGTATCCCCGCACATGATTATCCGCTCGGGCGGCACCCCAGAAAGCGAGCGTTCAACCAGATCATAAACCTCGCCGAAGGGCTTGCCGAAAAACCGCACCTGGCGCGCGCCATTATCTGCCAGAAGATGGCCAAAGTGGCCGGGTTCCAGTGAAAATCCTTCATCTCGTGGGGCGACCAGATCAGCGTTTGCAATCATAACGGGGCGGTCATGTCTGGCCAATGACGCCGCAAGCATGCCCTGTTTTCTATCGCTCCACCCTGCGGCTGACAGGAACAAAAAACCGTCAACGCGGTCATACTGAGCCGGGTCATCCCCCAGACGCAGCACCTCGTGCCCGATGTCGGTCAATTGATCCTCAGCCGTGGCAACCGCCCCCCAAAGCCCCCGCGAAAAAACCTGCGAAAGGCAGCCTAACGTGGCATCCCGGCTGGTGATAATCTCATCGTCCTGCAGCGCGATACCAAGGTTTTGAAACTTGGCCACAGCCCCTGCGCGATCATAGCTGGCGGCGTTGGTCAGGATGCGAATCTGACACCCCAATCCGCGCAATTGCACTAGTCTGCGATCAGCCCCCTCAATCAGGGTTTCGCCGACATTCAGCACGCCGAAGGCATCAAACACGAATGCCGTGGCATGATCCGCAATATCAATTAGCGAAGAAATCTCTTGTGTCACAGCTTGCGGATGCGCGGCGGGAAAACGCGCGCGCACCTCTTCGTAGCGATCAAAAATACCGGGGGCGCTTAACATGGGGCGGGCCGTCCTTGGATTATGTTTTAGCCAGAGGTCCCGGCTGACAGGAATGCTAATCTAGGCCACATCATTACGCACCATCCAGACCAGCTGAACATCGGTTTCTTGCAGGCTCTGCGTGAGATCGTGATTGTAGACGTCTTGCGATGCATACATCTTGTGCGACATGGTAAAGCCGGGCGTCTACCGCGTCACGGTGTTGCCAAATACGGCCGGGGTGGGCGTGGTCATCCTCCCTGGGAGTGCAAGCTGGGGGTTTCACGACGGAACCAATCGGCCTCAATCGCTGCCGGGTCGCGCTCAAAACTGCGGGCGGCCAGGTGACCTGCAAAAACCGCATCGGCAATGAAACCGGGATTGGCGGCATCGCCGATCAGGTCAAGCGTGCTCAGGCCTTGCCCCTTTAGCGCCTCATGCAGTGCCGTTTCGCGCACCCGTTCGCTCACCAACACAGCGGCGGCGCAAGGTACCGAATGGCTGCGGCCGGTGTATGCGCAGTTCAACTGCACCTGCCCGTCCGCTATGCCGCCCAACACTTGAGACAGGCGCAAATCAACGCCCATGTCGATCAGCCTGGCCTGCACGCGGTGTTGCTCAAGGGTGAGATGGGTAAAATGTGACACCATGGTTTCGGGCGTGGCAAAGATCACCGACAGGCCTTGCGCTGCCAGTTTTTCGGCCAGAACACCGGCGATATAGCCGTGGTCATCATCATAAATCAGCACTGGCCCGGTCTGCGGCCCCTGCCCGGCCATGATGTCTTCGGCGCTAAACACCTGCACAGACCCATCCAAAACTGGTGGCGTGCGGTGCGTGGCGCGGCCAATGCCATCGGCCCGCCAATGGGTGCCCGTGGCCAGGAAAACATGGGGAATACCCAGTTCCAGCACGTCATCGGCGCTGAGCTGGCTTTGCATAAACAGGCGCGCGTTGGCGCGTTGGGTCAGGTCATTCATGCGGTAATCCACCACACGTTTCCATGCCCCAAGCCCCGGCAACGCGCTTTCGGCGGCAACCCTGCCACCGGCTTCGCTGCTTGCTTCTGCCAAGGTCACATCATAGCCGCGCCGCGCCAGTTGCATGGCACATTCAAGGCCAGCCGGGCCCGCGCCAACCACCAGGACCTCGGCCTCGGATATCTTGGGTGATATAATCTCAGGGTGCCAGCCACGGCGCCATTCTTCGCCCATGGTTGGGTTTTGGGTACAACGGATTGGGGCGATCTGACTGTCCGCTGCGACACAAATATTGCAGCCAATACACTCGCGGATTTCGTCCACACGGCCCTGCTGAATTTTGTTGGGCAGAAACGGGTCGGCAATCGAGGGGCGCGCCGCCCCGATGAAATCAACGATCCCCTTGGTGACCATCGACACCATCATATCGGGCGATGTGATGCGCCCAACGCCCACCACTGGTTTGGTGGTCACCTGTTTCACAAAGGAAATGTAGTCATTCTGATACCCATCTTGCGGCTGAAACCGCGTGGTCATGGAATCATTGGCCCATTCACTGACGTTCACATCCCACAGGTCTGGCAATTCGGCCAGCAATTCAACCACGGCGCGGCCTTCCTCGCGGGCTTGCATGCCGTCACTGCCCAGCATTTCATCAACTGCAAAACGAAAGGCCACACCGCAGGTGTCGCCCACTGCCTCGCGGGTTTCCTCCAGCAATTCGCGGGTCAGGCGCAGGCGGTTTTCCAGGCTGCCGCCGTATTCATCCATGCGCTGGTTCATATGAGGAAGCATGAAATGCTGCGCCAGCGTCATGTTGTGCCCGGCATAGACATAGATCACATCAAACCCCGCATCCCGCGCCCGAATGGCCGCTTCGCGGTGCCAGCGGCGCAGGTTGCGGATGTCTTCTTTGTCCATCATACGAGCTTGTTTGGGCAGCGCGCCATCAACCGAATAATCCGAGGGCGCAAGGATTGGCGCCCGGCTGTAGAGGTTTTGCGAATGGCTGCCGTTGTGCACCAGCTCAACCGCAGCAAGGGAGCCTTTTTCGTGAACCGCATCGGTCATCAGGCGCAATCCGGGAATATCGCGCGCATCCCAAAGCCGCCCCTCGGCAAAGGGCGTCAGATCGGAGGTGGGGTGAATTTCGGTTTCCTGATTTGAGACCACCGCCCAGCCGCCTTCGGCTTTGATGCCACGCATGGCCGCCTCGGCTTGGGGGCGCTGATGGCCCATGCCATTGCAGTGAGGCACCTGATAAAAGCGGTTGCGTGCTGTCACAGGTCCGATTTTGACCGGCTCAAAAAGCACTGAATACTTGTTTTCCACTGACATTTTGGGGCCCTGCCTGCTGGTTGGTTTGGAGGCTGTCACTCATGGACGCGCGTCCACCAAATAGTGCGCGGGGCCGTAAGATGTGTCAATCTCAGGCCGATCCTTCCCCCGGAAAGATGGACAATTGGCGCAGGCCAAGACAACAGATGAAACGTTCTCAAAGCGGGCTACTGAGCGCCATAAACGGGGGTTGATTGCCGCCACACTGGGCCTGATTTTTGAGATCGCCATCCCCGACACGACCCTCATCCTGATGATTGAGCGTGCGGGCGTATCGCTCGCCCTGCCCCATCAGATTTTTGATGTCATCGCCGTGCGTGCCTGCAACAGCGCCCAGAACTTCTCAAGCGTGGGTTTCAACGTTTCGGTGCCGCGATACAGCCGAATTTCCAGCTCGCTGCTCATGGTTTCGTCAACGATCACCAATTGCCCTCTATCCAGTTCGTCCTGACACAGGCGGCGCGGCAACCAGCCCATGCCAAACCCTTCGAGGATCATCGCCTTGATACTGATTGCCAGCGCGTTCTGATTGACGGTGAAAATGTTGATCTTACCCATCTGTTGATGCACCAGATCATCCTGAACAGACCGCAGCGCCGAGGCCATACCGTACGACAACAACGGCACTGGATTGCGTTTGCCACCGCTGAGGGCATATTCAGAACCGGCGCGCACCACAGGTACGATCTGATCTTTGGTGAGGGTGACATAATCACATGTCGACACCTCTAAAGGCGCCAGAAAATCCATCGACGGGTGCCAATAGGTCAAGATCACATCGCAATAGCTCTGCTGCAAGGCGCTGACAAATTGATCTGCGCCCCAAGAGGTGGAATTGAGGTCAATATCCAGCCCACATTCTTCGACCAAAGGTGCGATATGGGTTTTGAAATGCGTGAGATACAGCGATTCAGAAGTGGCAAAGCGCAGCACTTCCCCCCCGGCTGCGTCGATCTTTTGACAGCGGTCCAGCGTTTCCTGATAGGTGCGCAACATCATCCGCGCCTGACTGAGAAACACCTCGCCCGCCGGGGTGAGTGACAGTGGCAACGTTTGGCGGTTGATCAGCTTGACGCCGATATCATCCTCAAGGGCGCGCATACGGCGCGAAAACGCTGGCTGCGAGACATTGCGCTCTTCCGCAGCACGGGAAAAGTTCTTTTGGGCGACCAGCGCCTCAAAATCTTTGAGCCAGACAATATCCAACGGAATCTTCCGGTTGTGATCGCGTTCTTTTAGCCGTCCAGCCGGTTTTCTTCAACAGCATGGCATGCAACAACACTTCCGTCCGGCTGGTGCAGGGGCTGGGGTTGTTCTTCCAGACACCGCGCATCTGAGTATGAACACCGCGAATGAAACGGGCAACCCTTGGGCATGTTAATTGGCGTTGGAATCTCACCCTTCAAGCGAATGTGATCGGGTTTTGCATCCGATAGCTGTGGGACAGCACTCAGCAGCGCCTTGGTGTAGGGGTGTTTCGGATTGGAAAAAAGCGTATCGGTTTCAGCCACTTCACAGACAGTCCCCAGATACAGAACCACAACACGGGTGCCAAAATGCTGCACCACGCTCAGATCGTGGGTGATAAACAGATAGGTCAGGCCACGCTCTTCTTTGGCTTCCAGCATCAGGTTCAACACCTGCGCCTGAATCGAGACATCCAAAGCGCTAATCGGTTCATCGGCGATGACAAATTCGGGGTCCACCGTCAGGGCACGCGCGATGGCGATACGTTGGCGCTGACCGCCCGAAAACTCATGTGGATAGCGGCGCGACCAGCTGGGATCGACGCCCACGGATTTCATCACCTCGACCACCCGGTCCGTCACCTCAGAGCCATTCATCGACGGGTTGTGAAACCTCACCGGTTCCTCAAGCGCCTGTTGGATTGTCATCCGTGGGTTAAGGGAGGCGTATGGATTTTGGAAGATCATCTGCATCTTCTTGCGCAGCGGCATCATGTCATGGCGCGAGCGATTGTCGATACGCTCACCTGCGTAATGGACTTCACCGGATGTGGGTGTCAGCAGGCCAGCCACCAGACGGGCAACGGTGGATTTGCCACATCCCGACTCGCCCACCACACACAGTGCTTCGCCTCGATTGGCACTTAATGAGACATTGTTGACCGCGTGCACGGCCCGCTTTTCACGGTATATTTTTCCGCCCTTGAATTTGATCGTCTCAAGAAAGCCCCGGTCCAGATCGAACTGTTTTTCCAGGTTGCGCAGCTCAAGCAGGGGCGCGGTGTCGGGCATATCCTTCATGCGCTTTTCTCCTTGGCTGGAGCATTGTGCAGGCGGTTCACCTCGTGGCAAGCCACTTCGACGCCGCCGTAGCTGACCACTTCGGGCAATGTTGTGCGGCAATGATCAACCGCAAAACCACAGCGCGGCGCAAAGGGGCAACCAGGTGGAATGGCCGTGAGTGGCGGCATATTGCCGGGAATTTGTTTCAACCGGTGCCCTGGCGGTGTTTGCTGTGGCAGAGCATTGATCAGCCCTTGGGTATAGGGGTGTTGTGGGTCGTTGATGATCTCGCGCGTGGGCCCGGCCTCGATGATGCGCCCGGCGTACATGACCAGCGTGCGTTCCGTCATCTGGCTGACGACGCCCAGATCATGGGTGATCAGGATCAGCCCGACTTTGTTGGAGTGGCACAGCTCCAGCAGCAGTTCCATGATGTCGGCCTGAATGGTCACATCCAGCGCCGTTGTCGGCTCGTCCGCGATGATCAGCTTGGGATCCAACAACAGGGCCATCGCAATGATGATCCGCTGACGCATCCCACCTGACAGCTCATGCGGGTATTGATCCAGCCGTTCTTCGGGCGAAGGAATATATACCTCGCGCAGCTTCAGAATGGCGATTTGTGTGGCTTCGGCTTTGGACAGTTTGCGATGTGCATACAGCGTTTCCAACATCTGCTGGCCAATGGTCAGCACCGGGTTCAGCGTGACCATGGGATCCTGAAAGATCATCGCCATGTGATTGCCGCGAATATCGCGCATGGCCTCATCCTCAAGGCCGGTGATGTCACGGTCCTCAAACAGGATTTTGCCGCCCGCAATATACCCCGGACGGCTGAGCAGGTTCATCAAGGCAAAGCCGGTGATGGATTTCCCGGCGCCGGATTCGCCCACAATCCCGAGGCGTTCCCCGCGTGCCAGATCAAAGCTGATGTTTCTGAGTGCAGTGACCGTCTGGTCACGCATGGCAAATTTGACGGACAGATCACGAACTGACAGCAAAGACATCGCACTCACCCCTTATACAGTTTGGGGTTCAGGACATCGCGCATCCAATCCCCCAACAGGTTGATGACCAGCACCAGCACCACCAGAATGACGCCGGGGATCACAGTGATCCACCAACTGCCCGAGAAGATATAGTCAAAGCCAGACGAAATCAGCGAGCCAAGTGACGGTTGGCTGGGTGGCATGCCAAGGCCCAGAAAGCTGAGCGAGGCCTCAGAGATGATCGCGTTGGCCACCTGCACCGTTGAGATCACAAAGATAGGCGACAGCGAATTGGGCAGGATATGCCGGAACATGATGCGCAGCGGGCCAAAGCCCAGCACACGGGCACTGTCCACATATTCCTTCTTTTTCTCGGCCAACACCGTGGCCCGCACGGTGCGTGCATATTGCGGCCATTCGGCAATGCCAATGACAGCAATCAGGAAATAGATCGCAAAGCGGTTGAAGGTTTGCGAGCCAAACACCGCTTGGGTGATCGCAAGGAAGATGATGGCAACCATCAGTGTGGAAAACGACAGTTGAATATCCGCCATGCGCATCAAAAGGTTGTCCACCCGGCCCCCGACGTAGCCGGCCGTCAGCCCGATGGTGATGCCCAGAAACGCCTGCAAAGCCACCGCACAAAGGCCAATCAACAACGACAGGCGTGTGCCATAGAGGATCGTCGACCACAGATCACGGCCCTGATCATCGGTGCCAAACATGAATTGCGGGTCAGCCCCCTCCACCCAGACAGGTGGGTATTCAGAATTCATGATGTCGATCTGATTGGGATCATAGGGATCAAACGGGGCAAACACCGGTGCAAACACCGCCGCCAGCACAATGATGGCAAAGATCGCAAACGACACCATCGCCACCGGATTGCGCCGAAAGCTGTAGGCCATGTTCGATTGCCAGATCTTTTCCCAGCGCGAGGGATCCTGATTGGTGGTGATACTGCTCATGCGCCCATCCTCGCCAGGTTAACGGTGGGATTGACCAACCCATAGATCAGATCAACAATCGTGTTCGTGACCACGAAGATGAAGCCCACAACAATCAGGTAAGCCACGATCAGCGGCGTATCCACACGGTTCACCGCCTCAAGAAACATGAAGCCCATGCCGGGCCACTGAAATACGGTTTCGGTCAGGATGGTATAGGCCACCATGGTGCCAATCTGCACGCCCCCCACCGTGATCACCGGCAACAGCGTGTTTTTCAACGCATGCAGAAAATAGATGCGGCGCGGATTGATGCCCTTGGCACGGGCGTATTTAACATATTCCGATTGCAGTACTTCCATCATCTCGGACCGGATCAGGCGGATAAACAGCGGCAGCATGATGGACGCCAGCGCCAGTGAAGGCAGCAGGATATGGGCCCAGCCATCCCAGCTGGCAAGGTTCGTATCCCAATAGCCAAACACATGCACCACATCGCCACGCCCGTAGGAGGGTAGCCAGCCCAATTCAACCGAGAAGACAAATATCATCAGGATCGCAGTCAAAAACACCGGGATTGAAATGCCGACGATTGAGATGCCCATGATCACTTTGCTAAGGATCGTGTTGGGTTTGATCGCCGTGTAAACGCCCAGCGGCACCGACAGTCCAACGATGATGATCGTGGCGCCCAACACCAGCTCAAGCGTTGCGGGCAGCTTTTTCAGGATCACGTCGAGGGCGGGTTCCTTGAAGAAATAACTGGTGCCCAGATCGCCCTGCAAGGCGTTGCCCAGAAAGCGGATGTACTGAGTGACAAAGCTGTCGTTCAGCCCCAGTTCATCGCGCAATTGCTGGCGGACGTCCTCAGAGACGGATTGCCCCACCAGCTCGCGCAGGGGATCACCCAGATTGTCCTGAATGGCAAAGCCCACCAGCGAGATGACAAGCATCACCGCGATGGCCTGAAAAAGACGTTTCACCAGATAGGCGAGCATATTTCGATACCTTGCTTACTTAGTCGCTTGGTGATGGGCACGCGCAAACCCTGCGTTGGCAGGCGGCATGTCCATGAAGAAGAGGCTGAGCAGATGAAAAAAGGGGCGAGCCATTGGCCCGCCCCGATGTCTGGATGCGCTTAGTCGACGACCAGATCGCCGAAGTAAGGGAAGTTCAGCGCGTTGACGATTTTTTCAGCGTGCACTCCATCACGGGCACCCCAAGCCAGGTTCTGCCAGTGCAGTGGGATAAAGGCGGCCTCTTCATAGAGGATACCTTCGAGCTTTTGCAGCATCTCGCCACGTTTGGCCGCATCTGTCTCGGCATTTGCCGCGTTCATCAGGTCATCAGTCATCGGGTTGCAATAGGCACCCGAGTTATATTGACCATTACCGGTGGCCTCATCAAAGCACGCCGTCAGGAACTGGTGGAAGTTTGCACTGTCTTCGGTGTCAGAGTGCCAGCCGATCATCATCATGTCAGCAGCGCGCTCGTCAAACTTGGGCCAGTATTGGGCTTTGGGCATGGTTTG
Organism: Roseovarius sp.; assembly: GCA_029212365.1. Classification (GTDB taxonomy): domain Bacteria; phylum Pseudomonadota; class Alphaproteobacteria; order Rhodobacterales; family Rhodobacteraceae; genus Roseovarius. The sequence goes on along the minus strand of JARGOC010000005.1, from coordinate 31,287 downwards.
CAGGTCAACCGTGATGTTGATCTTCGACAGCATCGAGGCCACAGCCTGAGCGATTTTGTCGTCGTTCACATAGCGGTTGTTGGGCGCCATCATCGTGATCGAGAACCCATCCGCATACCCGGCTTCGGCCATCAGGGCCTTGGCTTTTTCCACATCGAAACGTGGGGTCAGGCTGGGATCGTGACCCAGGTAACCCGCTGGGCTCGCCTGTGCACCAACGGTGCCGAAGCCGCGCATGATGCGCTCAACGATACCGGCGTTGTTCACCGCATAGTCGATCGCTTGACGGACTTTGGGATCTTTGAACGCTTCAACACGGTCCTGGTTCATCTGGAATGTGATGATGCGGGTGCCGGGCATGGTGATCAATGTGGTGCCGTCGTTTTCATCAACGCGCGCCAGATCGGTGGGTGGCACGGGGGCGATGAAATCAACATCACCCGCCAGAAGGGCCGCCACGCGGGTCGGGTCTTCTTTGATGGGGGTCAGAACGATCTGATCAACATTGCCGGGGCTTGCCGTATCCCAGTAATCAGCGAAACGGTCAAAGACAACTTTCACGCCCTGTTCACGCTCGGACACCACGAAGGGGCCTGTGCCGGACACATTGCGCGACGCAAAGCTGTCACCGTGCTTGACCAGCTCGGCCTTGTTTTTACCGTCGTCGGTTTCACCGGTGTAAAACGCGCTGTCCATCGGAAAGATATACGTCGCGGTGTGTAACACCAGTGGATAGGGCTCGGATGTCACCAGATCAAATGTGTCATCGTCGATCACATTGACGGCAGTGAACAGGCTGAAAATACCCTTGAAATCTGGGCTTTCTTTCAGGCGGTCAAACGTCCATTTCACATCGGCCGAAGTCATTTCGTTGCCGGAGTGGAATGTCACACCATCACGCAGGTTAAAGCGTGTGGTGGTGGCGTCAATCTGTTCCCAGCTTTCGGCCAGGCGTGGCTCAAACTGCAGGTCCTGTGTCCAGCGCACCAGAGGGTCAAAGACCATGTGCGACATTTGCAATGTGCCGCCCGAAAGCTGCTCATGCGGGTCAAGCGATACCGGATCGGCATCATAGGCCACACGCACTGTCGTTTCTGCATAAGCGCCACCGGCGACCAGCAAACCAACAGCGCACGCACCAAAGGCGTGTTTCAAGTAAGTCATTTGGGTGTCTCCCTATTTTTGTTATGGGGCAAAGGCTATCCAGATGCCCTGAAAGGTGCAAATGCTTAAAGTGAATGAACCATGCAAGCTCTGCATCTGGGTTATTTATGGTTTGTTTTCTGACTGTTACGAATGGTCACGCGCCATGGAACCGTTTTCATGCCGCACCATTCAGCCCCCCAAGCCTGTGTATCTGTGCCAGGATTGCACAAAAAAGGCCGGCCCGGTTTCCCCGGCCGGCCAATCCAACTTTCAAAGCGTTTCGCGTCAGGCTGTCTTGCTGTCGTCCTGCGGAATACGCAGCATTTGACCTGGGTAGATCTTGTCCGGGTCGCTCAGCATCGGGCGGTTGGCCTCGAAGATTTCAGTGTATTTCGCGCCATTTCCCATGGCCTTTTCGGCCACTTTCCACAGCGTGTCGCCCTTTTGGACTTCATGAAATACCGGAGCATTGCCGCTCACTTCATCCTCAACCGCGGCCACTCCGGCCGAGTTGCCAACGGCCATGATGACCTTTTCTTTGATTTCCTGGCTCACCGCGTTGCCCGACACTTTGACAACGTCACCCACCACGGAAATATCCAGACCGGCGGTGTTCAACCCCATCTCTGCAATTTCCTTTTTCAGAGCTTCGGGCTCGGGTGCCGGATCTTCTTCTTTCTTCCAAAAATTAAACAAACCCATGAGTCATACCTCTCCTGATCAACATGCAGATAAGGACATCATTGCGATTGCACCATGCGGGGCAAGGGGAAAAGATCGAAGATTCCCCCCCTTGATCTCAACCAGCGAACTTTCGCAGGCCTTTGCAAAACAGGACTATACCCCGGCACAAATGTCCAAGCGGGCCAACACGCGCATCCAGTCAGCGGCGTTTAGGCGGCCTCATCCCCGGCGAACTGAAGCCGTGCCAGACGGGCATATAGCCCACCTTCGGCCACCAGACTGTCGTGCGTTCCGGTGGCCACAACGCGGCCCTCGTCCATGACCACAATCCGGTCGGCCTTTTTCACTGTCGCCAGCCGATGCGCCACAATCACCGTGGTGCGGCTGCGCGCCATGGCATCCACCGCCTGTTGCACTGCGCGTTCACTTTCTGCATCCAGGGCCGATGTTGCCTCATCCAGCAACAACACAGGCGCGTCGCGCAAAATGGCGCGGGCAATGGCAATGCGTTGTTTCTGCCCGCCCGACAACATCACACCCCGTTCACCGACATAAGTGTCGTACCCGTCGGGCAAGGCGGCAATAAACGTATGTGCAGCTGCGGCCTGCGCGGCGGCCTCTACCTCGGCGTCGCTGGCATCAAGCCTGCCAAAACGGATATTGTCACGCGCGGAGGCGGCAAAAATTACCGGGTCTTGCGGCACCAGTGCCATGGCCTGACGGAACTCGGCCCGGCGCATTTTGCTGAGCGGCACGCCGTCCAGCGTCACCTGCCCCGCATCAGGGTCATAAAAGCGCTGGATCAGTTGAATAATGGTGGTTTTACCCGCCCCCGAAGGGCCAACAATGGCAACAGTTTCCCCCGGTGCAATCGTCAACGTCATATCATCCAGCGCCGAGATATTGGGCCGCGATGGATAGCTGAACGTCACCCCGTCAAACCCGATTGCCCCGCGCGTTGGCTGTGGCACGGCAACAGGTTGGGCCGGGTCGCTGACGGAGTCATTGGCCTGCAACAACTCCACCAGCCGTTCAGTGGCACCGGCCGCGCGCTGCAATTCACCCCAGATTTCAGACAGGGCCGCGACAGCCCCCGCGACCATGATCGAATAAATCACAAACTGCACAAGGCTGCCGGCACTCATATCTCCTGCCCGCACCCCGCGCGCGCCCATCCACAGCACGCCGACAACCCCGGTAAAGACCAGAAAAATCACAATCACAGTCATGAAGGCGCGCACCCAAATGCGGCGGCGGGCGGCGTCATAGCTGTGCTCGGTCACTTCGCTGAACTGCGCGCGACTGGCGGTTTCATGGGTAAAGGCCTGCACGGTTTGCACGCTTAGCAATGCCTCGGATGCGTTGCCCGAACTGGCGGCGATCCAATCCTGGTTTTCCCGGCTGAGGCCGCGCAACCGGCGCCCAAGTGTCAGGATGGGCACGATGATCAGCGGTACGATCAGCAAAACCAGCCCCGCCAGTTTGGCCGAGGTGAACAGCATCAACACCAATCCGCCAAGGAATATCAGCAGGTTCCGCAGGGCAATCGACACGGACGAGCCGATCACACTGAGAATAAGCGTAGTATCGGTGGTGATCCGGCTCAGCACTTCGCCGGTCATGATATTTTCGAAAAATGCCGGGCTCATCCCGATGACACGGTCAAACACGGCCTTGCGAATGTCGGCCACCACCCGTTCACCCAGCCGGGTGACCAGCATATAACGCAGCCCCGTGCCCAGCGCCAAAAGGGCGGCAACGCCAACAGCGGCCCCAAAATAGAGGTCCAGAATAGCACCATCCTGAGTGCCAAAATTATCCACCACCCGGCGCACCGCCAGGGGCAGCACCAGTGAGACACCAGCCGTAAGGATCAATGCCAGAAGGGCCCCCGTCATCAACAGACGATAGGGTTTCACAAAGGGCCAGAGTTCGGCCAGGGCTCCGACACGTTTTGAGGTGTCACGGTCCCGTATATCTGACGCGTCTTGTGATCTTCGAGCCATGGTCATTCCCGACATGTTGCTTGCGCGCTTCTTGAATGCCCGCACGAGCAGGGTCAAGTGGTCAGATTGTCAGGCAAAGGTGGGTCTGGAGCGGGCGGCGGGAATCGAACCCGCGTCATTAGCTTGGAAGGCTAAGGTCTTACCACTACACAACGCCCGCGATCAGACGTCTGTGGTCCTATTTCAGGCAGAAATGAAGGTCAAGGGGGAGAACGCCCAGATCACTGCTGTGCGACATAGAATGGCAAATTCTTGCGGGCGTTTTTATACCAGCGGATGATGGCTCTGCGCTCTTGGGGCTCCATGAATGTCACATTCGCAGGCGGCATCGCGGTGCTGACCCCGGCCTGAATATAAATCAGTTGCGCTGCGCGGGCCACATCTGCGGGGGTTTCCAGAAGAATGTTTTTGGGCGCGCGGTGGATACCCTCGAAATAGGGCTCGCGCGCATGACACATCCCACATCGCCCGGGCACGATCTGCATCACGGCGTCAAACCCATCGGCAGCGGCATAGATATGTTCTGTTGCCGTCAGGGCGCGTGTCTCGCTCTCGTCCAGGCTGTCCTGGCGCAGAGGCGCCGTGCTCAGCCACATGATGGCAATGAACAACAGCACCGTGACCGCCCATGTCCAGGTGGGGTTGCCGGTGCGCGCATGTAAGCTGTTGAAATAATGCCGGATGGTGACCCCCATCAAAAACACCAATGCCGCTATCAACCAGTTGTATTCAGTCGCAAAGGCCAGCGGATAGTGGTTGGACAGCATCAGAAACACCACTGGCAGCGTCAGATAGTTGTTATGCGTTGATCGCAGCTTGGCGATCTTGCCATACTTGGGATCAGGCGCGCGCCCCGCCTGCAGATCACTCACCACGATGCGCTGGTTGGGCATGATGATGAAAAACACATTGGCGGTCATGATCGTGGCGGTGAACGCACCCAGATGCAGCAATGCCGCACGCCCGGTGAACACCTGAGTATACCCCCAGGCCATAATCACCAGCAGCACAAACAACAGCACCATCAAAGCTGTGGGCCTTTCGCCCAAACGGGATTTGCACAAGGCATCATAGACCAGCCAGCCGATGCTCAGAGATCCGGCGGAAATCAGAATTCCCTGCCAAATCGCCAGATCAGCCTTGGCCGTGTCGATCAGATACAACTGCGCACCCGCCCAGTAGACCACCATCAAAAGGGCGGCACCAGATAGCCACGTTGCATAGCTTTCCCATTTGAACCAGGTCAGATGCTCGGGCATGTTTTCGGGGGCGACCAGGTATTTCTGGATGTGGTAAAACCCACCGCCATGCACCTGCCATTCTTCGCCGTGGGCCCCTGCGGGCAGATGCGGCCCTTTTCGCAGCCCCAGATCAAGCGCAATGAAATAAAAGGACGATCCGATCCAGGCAATGGCCGTGATGACATGCAGCCAACGCACGCCAAAGGCCAGCCAGTCCCACATGATTGCCAGATCGTGCATGGTATTCTCCTTCGCAAGGCCCGTGTCATGTGTAACTCAGCCGGGTTCTTTCCTGAATTGCAGGAAAAATCCTAGCAGCTTCAAAGTAAAGCTAATAATGTTTTGCCCATGGCTTATCTGGATAACGTCAGAACCTTTGTTCGGGTGTATGAATTGGGCAATATGTCCGCCGCGGCACGGGATCAACGTATCTCGGCGGCTGTGGCCTCGGCGCGGATTGCCAATCTCGAAGAACACCTGAATATTCGCCTGTTTCAGCGCACCACGCGTGTGCTCAACCCCACCGAACAGGGGGTTACCTTTTATCACGGAGCCTGCAAAATCCTTGAGGCGGTGGACGAAGCCGAAGCCGATATCACCAATATCACCGCATCTCCGCGCGGATCACTGCATGTTGCGGCCCCCTTGGGGATGGGCCAGCGGTTGATCGCCCCTGTGGTGCCCAAATTCAACGAGGCCTATCCGCTGATCAACATCCGCCTGCGGCTGTCGGATCGCAAACTGGACCTGGCCGCCGAAGGACTGGATGCGGCGTTTTTTGTCGGCCTGCCCAAGGATAGCACCCTGCGCGTGCGCAAGATCGCAGATTGCCCTCGTGTGCTGTGTGCTTCCCCGGCCTATATCGCCCGCAAGGGTCAACCCAGATCCACGGATGAGCTAAAGGACGGCACGCATGATTGCCTGAACCTGCGCTATCCCGGCGCGCCCGAGTTTCAGTGGCCTTTGCAAATGGCTGAGGGCGTAAAGCGCATCAATGTGAAAGGCCCGTTTGAAACCGATCACGCGGATGTCCTGACCTCATGGGCATTGGATGGGCATGGTATTGTCCTGAAACCGATCTTTGAGGTGGCCGAGCACCTGAACGCAGGCCGTCTGCTGCCTGTGTTGCTTGATTATCCCCCCATCCCCATACAGATGGGATGCCTATACAGCCACCGTCGCCGTCAGGACCCCAAGACGCGGCTGCTGATTGATTTCATGGTCGCGCATATTCAGGCCTCTTTGCCCAAATCCGCCTGAGGCTCAGCTGCCGCGATAGGTGCTGTAGCCATAGGGCGAAAGCAACAGCGGTACATGATAGTGGCTGTGTTCACTCATGCCAAAGCGCAGGGGTATGACATCAAGGAACAAAGGGCCTTTGGTGGTGATGCCACCGGCACGCAGATAGTCACCTGCGTAAAACACCAATTCGTAAGTGCCGGTTTGAAAGCCCTCGGCTGGCAAAATCTGATCATCTGTACGACCGTCTGCATTGGTCACCAGCGTCGTGAGCAGACTGCGCATGTCGCTTTTGATCCGCCAAAGTTCAATCTTCATCCCGGCGGCAGGGCAGCCGCGCGCCGTATCCAGAACATGGGTTGTCAGATATCCGCTCATATCGTGCCTCGCTGATCGCATTGCGCGCTAAGTATGGCGCGAATTGCATCTCTTTGACAGGGGCGATCACTTTGAACTGTTTCAATCATTTGCTGGAAGATACCCCCACTACTTCGTGATATAAGACAGTGACCTGCCCACCCGGAGACCACCTGAATGACCCGTTACCAACGTGACATGCGCGGCCATGGCCCTGACGCCCTTGATCCGAAATGGCCGAATGGCGCGAAAATCGCCGTGCAATTCGTAATCAACTACGAAGAGGGTGGCGAAAACTGTGTGCTACATGGGGATGCGGCGTCTGAAGCGTTTTTATCCGAAATTGTGGGGGCCGCAGCCTGGCCCGATCAGCGTCACTGGAACATGGAATCAGTCTATGAATATGGTGCGCGTGCCGGGTTCTGGCGGGTGCACCGTTTGTTCACTGAGCTGAACATTCCAGCAACGGTTTATGGCGTGGCCAGCGCACTGGCGCGCAGCCCTGAACAGCTGTGTGCCATGCAGACCGCCCAATGGGAGGTCGCCAGCCACGGGCTTAAGTGGATCGACTACAAGGACCATACGCCCGAAGATGAACGCGCCGATATGCACGAGGCCATTCGCCTGCACACCGAAGTCACCGGAGAACGCCCGCGCGGTTGGTACACCGGGCGCTGTTCGGTTCACACGGTTGATCTGGCCGCCGAGGTCGGGTTTGATTATGTTGCTGACAGCTATGCCGATGATCTGCCGTATTGGTACGGTGAACAGCTGATCGTGCCCTATACACTGGATTGCAACGACATGCGGTTTGCCACGCCCCAGGGGTTCAATTCGGGCGATCAGTTTTTTACCTATCTGAAAGACAGCTTTGATGCGCTTTACGCCGAAGGCGAGGCAGGCCGCGCCAAGATGATGTCTATCGGGCTGCATTGCCGCCTGATTGGGCGCCCCGGTCGCATCATGGCTTTGCGGCGGTTCATGGAGTATGCCCAAGGCCACGCAGACGTCTGGTTTGCCCGGCGCATAGACATTGCCCAGCATTGGAAGGCGCATCATCGCCCCATGCGATTTGATCGCCCTTCACAAATGAACAAAGCGGCGTTTATTTCGACATATGGCGGTATTTTTGAGCATTCGCCCTGGATTGCCGAACGCGCCTTTGATCTGGAACTGGGCGCTGCGCATGACAGTGCCACTGGCCTGCACCACGCGCTGTGCCGCATGTTTCGGTCTGCCAGCCACGATGAACGCCTAAGTGTTGTAAGCGCGCATCCAGATCTGGCAGGCAAACTGGCATCGGCTGGCAAACTGACGGCTGAGAGCAGCGCAGAGCAGGCCGGCGCTGGCCTTGATCTGTTGAGCGACGATGAACGCGCGGCCTTCCAGAACCTGAATGCCGATTATGTCAAAAAACATGGCTTTCCGTTTATCATCGCCGTGCGCGACAATACCAAAGCCTCGATCCAAGCGGCGTTTGAGCGGCGCATTGGCAATGACACGGAGACCGAATTTGCCGAGGCCTGCAAGCAAGTGGAGCGCATTGCCAAATGGCGGTTGATGGACCTGTTGCCATGAGCCGAAATTTGGCCGTGAGACCAATGAGCGCGGCTATCTTTGCAGCCTATGGCGATGTGATCGAGGTGGTTGGGGACCCCACAAAGTTGATCAATCAGGGCAAATGTGGCCGCTATCACGATCTGGCACAGCTGGATTTTGATGATGGCCGCGCCGGGATCAGCCTGTTTGATGCCCAAGCGCGCACCCTGCCCCATCTGGTGGATATGGTCGAGCGCCACCCCCAGGGCAGTCAGGCGTTTATCCCGCTCAACGGTGTGCCATTTTTGGTGGTTGTGGCAGATGACGCGGAGGGCATGCCCGTGAACGTGCAGGCCTTTATCACCTCACCGGGACAATCCATCAACCTGCATCGCGGGGTTTGGCACGGGGTGCTGTGCCCGATTGGCGCGCCGGGGCAATTCGCGGTGGTGGATCGGATCGGCGATGGGGCGAACCTGGAGGAATACTGGTTTGGTGCACCATATGTCGTTGAAACAATAGGATAATGCCCGAACCAGACGACTGGCTTCGCCAGCGCGGCGGCCCTGATTACCGCAACCCCAACGGCATATGCCGGTTTACATCCTTGTACAAAAGATAGCGAAACGGGCCCGGCCCCCCCGCATAACAGGCCTGCGGACAAAAGGCGCGCAGCCACATGTAATCGCCGGCCTCGACCTCAACCCAATCCTGATTGAGCCGATATACCGCCTTACCTTCAAGCACATAAATCCCATGTTCCATCACATGGGTTTCGGCAAAAGGGATCACCCCGCCGGGTTGGAACGTCACGATGGTGATATGCATGTCGTGACGCATATCCTCAGGGTCCATGAAACGGGTGGTGGCCCACACCCCGGCGGTATCCGGCATCGGCGTCGGGGACAGGTCATTCTCGTTCAGCACCAGCGGATCAGGCGCATCCAATCCTTCAACCTTTTGATATAACTTGCGAAACCAATGGAACCGCGCCGGGCTGTCGCTGGTATTGCGAAGGCTCCACGCGGTATCGGGCGGGATATAGGCAAACCCTCCCTCCTCCAGTTGATGGGTCTCACCGTTGATCACAACGCTGATGCTGCCCTCAACCACAAACAACGCCGCCTGCACACCCGCTTCGGTCTCGGGGCGCGTGCTGCCCCCTCCGGGCTGCAGGTCTGCGATATATTGCGAAAACGTCTCGGCAAACCCCGACAAGGGCCGCGACAGCACCCAAAACCGCGCGCCTTCCCAGAACGGCAAAAAGCTGGTGACAATGTCACTGAATGTGCCCTTTGGAATAACCGCATACGCGTCGGTGAACACAGCTCTGTCTGTCAACATCTGCGTTTGCGGGGGTAGCCCGCCTTGCGGCGTGTGGTACTTGCTTTTCATGACATTCTTTCTGAGAGTTCCGTCCAGCTCACCCCCTATTCATGCGCCGGAATCATCCCTTGTCCAGCAAGTAATGCCTGAAACTCTGCATTCGTTTTTTTGAAGTGATATGCGCAATTGCTATTCTTAGACGACTCTTGACTCGCACCCCAATGCGGCTTTTGATCAAAATATCAGGGTGGTCAAAATTGGGGCAACGATGATTGAAATCAATGGCGTGACCAAGATATTCGGCGGCGGATCTGATGCGTTCACAGCGTTGGACAACCTATCGGTTACGATTGATTCCAATGAGTTTTTCACCCTCCTCGGCCCTTCGGGCTGTGGCAAAACCACCCTATTGCGGGTGATCGCCGGCTTTATTGACCCGACACAGGGCACCGTCCAACTGGATGGCGAAAACCTGGTGGAACAGCCCCCCTATAAACGCCCCGTGAACACTGTATTTCAATCCTATGCCCTGTTTCCGCACCTAACAGTGGCACAGAACATTGCCTTTGGATTGCAAATGCTGGGGCGGCCCAAATCTGAGATATCCTCAACCGTTGATGAGATGCTCACCCTTGTGCAGATGGCCCCGATGGCCGATCGCAAAACATCCGAAATCAGCGGCGGGCAGCAGCAACGTGTCGCATTGGCGCGCGCGCTGGCCCCCCGCCCCAAGGTGTTGTTGCTGGATGAGCCGCTGTCGGCACTGGATTTCAAGCTGCGCAAGGAAATGCAGCTGGAGCTGAAACGCCTGCAACATGAAACCGGGATCACCTTCATCTTTGTCACGCATGATCAGGAAGAAGCGCTGACTATGTCTGATCGCATCGCGGTGATGAATGCGGGCACTATTCGTCAAATCGGCGGACCACGCGATATTTATGATCACCCGGCCGAGCGCTTTGTGGCTGACTTCATTGGCGACACCAATTTTATTGAGGTTGAGCTGGTGAATACCAGTGCCGACACTGCCCGTATTCGCCTGATTTCAGGCAAGGAAATAGACGCGCGTGCCAACCCCGATGGCCCCAAGGCGGGCAGCAAGGTGACATTGGCTGTGCGGCCCGAACACGCAACATTGGTCGATGAGGGCGAGGCTTTGTTGCCCGGCACCCTGTCCGACGTGGTCTATTTCGGGACCGACACACATTACCATGTGGCGCTGGATGGTGGTGGTGGCGATTTTGTTGTGCGGCGCCAAAACCAGCCGGACATGGCCCAATCACGCCAGACAGGCGCGCGGGTGGGTGTGACCTTTCCTGCTAATGTCGGCCAGGTTCTGAGGGATTGATGCCATGAATGCCGCCGCCGCACTGCGCGCCCGCAATGAACGTCGCACCAGGTTTTTACTGCTGACACCGGCCATGGTGCTGCTGCTTTTTGCAGCCAGCGGCCCTTTGGTGATCGTGCTGATCTATTCCTTTTTGACGCCGGGCAGTTATGGTGGCGTTGAATGGAATTTTTCTGTTCAAGCCTGGTTTAACGTGGTGGCGAAGATTGATTTCTTCACCGATGAGTTGACCTTTGCCGATGCGCATCTCAGCGTGTTCTGGCGGTCGTTCAAACTGTCTGTGTTCACTGCCATTCTGACCTTTGTGTTTGGCTTTCCCACTGCATATTTCATCGCCACACGCCCCAAGCGCAGCCGCGATATGTGGATGCTGCTGATCATGATTCCGTTCTGGACCAACCTGCTTATTCGCACCTTTGCGATCATGGAGCTGATCCGCAACGAAGGCACCGTGAACACCATCCTGATGGGTGTGGGCATTATTGATCAGCCGATTCAAATGCTGTTCACCGAATTTGCCGTGCTGATTGGCATGACATACGTTTATCTGCCGCTAATGATTTTGCCGATTTACGCCTCGATGGAACGGTTTGATTTCAATCTGGTCGAGGCCGGCTATGACCTCTACGCCACGCGATTTCAGGTGTTGCGCCGGGTGATCTTTCCGCTGGTAAAGCCGGGGGTTGTCGCCGGGTCAATCCTGGTTTTCGTGCCCTGTCTGGGGGCCTATGTGATCCCGCGGGTGCTGGGTGGGGGCAAGCAACTGATGCTGGGCAATCTGATTGAATTGCAATTTGGGCAGCTGCGCAACTGGCCCTTGGGGGCGGCGCTGTCGCTGACGTTGCTGGCTGTCGTGATGATCGCGCTGATCTTCTATGTCCGCGCTGTGGGCCAAGAGGAGAGCCCACATGGCTAACGCAGGGTTCAACGTCCGCAAGCAAACCGGCTTTACCACCGTCGCGGCCTTGTGCTTTGCGCTGCTCTATCTGCCGATCCTGCTGTTGGTGATTTTTTCCTTCAACGCAGGCGAAAGCATCGCCGTTTGGGAAGGGTTTTCGTGGCGGTGGTATGTCTCGGCCTGGGCCAATGAAAAGGTACAGGATGCTACGATCTTGTCGTTGATCATTGCCGCGTCCGCATCGCTTGTGGCCACATCAGCGGCGGTTTTGGCAGCACTGGCAACCACTCGGGTCAAACCCTGGAAAGGCCAGACAATCGCCTTTGCCCTGGTCAACCAACCGTTGATGGTGCCCGAAATTGTGACCGCCGTGGCACTGTTGATCTTCTTTGCGATGATCAAAGTGGCCACCGGTTATACCGGGATCGGGTATCTGATTGTGGCGCATTCGGCCTTTTGCATTCCGTTTGCCTATATGCCTATTCGTGCGCGGCTTCAGGGCATGGATATGAACCTCGAACAGGCAGGTGCCGATCTTTATGGCACGCCCGTCAAGGTGTTTTGCCATATCACCCTGCCCCAGCTGTGGCCGGGTATTTTGGCGGGTTCCATGTTGGCGTTTGTGATTTCGCTGGATGACGTGGTGATCACCGAATTTGTCAAATCCGCCGGGCAAGACACACTGCCCACCTATATGCTGGGCCAGTTACGCCGGGTGATCTCTCCTGAAATCAACGCCATTTCGACGGCCCTGCTGGCTGTTTCGGTGGTGATGGTAACGGCCTTTTTCTTTCTAAACCGGACGCGCAAATGATCCGGTGCTTAAAACCAACCAAATCAACAAGGAGATAGATATGAAATACCTGTTGGGAACCGCAGCGGCATTGGGCCTGACTGCGACAGCCGCCTTCGCCGAAGGTGAGCTGAACATTTACAACTGGGGCAATTACACCAGCCCCGAATTGATCGAGAAATTTGAGGCGGATACCGGCATCAAAGTGACGGTCACCGATTATGACAGCAACGATACCGCCTTGGCCAAGATCAAAGCAGGCGGGCACGGATTTGATATCGTTGTGCCGTCGGGCACTTATGTGCCGATCTTCATCAATGAAGGCTTGCTGATGGAATCCAAGCCAAACGAGATGGAGAACTTCAGCCATATGGACCCGACCTGGGTTGATGTGGAGTTTGATCCCGGGCGCAACTACACCGTGCCTTGGCAATGGGGCACTGTGGGGATCACTGTGAACACCTCGGTTTATGGTGGCGACATCAATACCGCTGCGCTGATTTTTGATCCTCCCGAAGAGCTGAAGGGCAAGATCAATGTCGTGCCGGAAATGAATGATGTAATGGGTCTGGCCATCCACTATATGGGCGGCGAGCAATGCACCAACGACAAGGCGGTCCTCAAGAAAGTGCGCGACAAGCTGGTCGACGCGAAATCACATTGGCTGTCGCTGTCATACGGCAATATCGAGGCTTTCGCCAAGAATGACATTTCGGCCGGTATTTACTGGAACGGCGCCAGCTTCCGGGCGCGCCTGCAAAATGACGACATCGCCTTCGGCTATCCTCAGGAAGGCTTCCCCATCTGGATGGACAACGCTGCGGTGTTGGCGGATGCGGGCAACCCAGACAATGCAAAGGCGTTTTTGAACTTCATCATGGCCCCTGAAAATGCCGCGATGATTTCCAACTTCGCACGCTACGCCAATGGCATCGCCGGCTCTGAGGAATTCATGGCCGAGGATATGGCCACCGCCCCCGAGGTGGTGATCCCCAGTGCATTAAAGGCGGCGGGGTATATTGCCAAAACATGCGAACCGGCAACACAAGAAATCTATAGCCAGATCTGGACTGAACTGACCAAATAAACCAATGATCGCGGCAGCCTGTTTTAGGGTGGCCGCGATTTTCTGTTGAATACTGATGGAGCATCCGCATGGCCCAGGCCCCTGACATCGTTATCCTGAACGGCACGCTGATCACCTTTGATACGGCCCACCCTCGGGCAGAGGCCTTGGCCATTTGCGGTGGTTTGATTTGTGCTGTTGGCACCACCGCAGACATCCGTGAACTGGCCGGCCAAAAGACCCATGTGATTGATGCGCAAGGCGCCACGGTATTGCCGGGCTTCATTGACAGCCATGTGCATCTTTTTGGCGGCTCGGTCGAGATGGGCTACCTTGATCTTTATGGCATTCAGGGGGCCGATCAGTTGACGCCTGTTGTGCGCGACTATTCTGCCCAGAACCCGGATGAGGCGTTGCTGTTTGCTGTGCAGGCCGATTATTCCCTGATGGGGCCGGGTCGCAAAACCACGCGCCACGATCTGGATGCCATGCTGCCGGATCGGCCATTTGCCGTGTACTCGCCCTGTCATCACACCATTTGGGCCAACACCAAAGCACTGGAATTGGGCGGCGTGCTGCACGGCGGAACAGTGGACGCCGGCGCGCAAATCGTCATGGGCGATGACGGGCTGGCTATGGGCGAGTTGCAAGAGCCATCGGCCTATGCGCCAGTGCTGCGTCACACCCGCCATTCGGGCCGCGACATGGCCGGGCTGATCACCGGTGCCAACCCAGTGCCTGCCCCAACAGAGGCTGATCGCGGCGTGGACAAAGACGCCATTGAACGCGGAATGAAACACTGTGCCAGCCACGGGATCACTGGCCTGCATCTGATGGATGGCAATATCTATCAGGCCGAATTGCTGGATGAAATGGCCGCCGAAGGCCGAAGTGCGTGCCGCGCCCAGGTGCCGTTTCATTACAAGAGCTTTGATCCGCTGGACCGGTTTGAAGAAGCCGGTGAAATGCGTGCGCGGTTCACCTCAGACATGGTCTGGTCCGGCATGGCCAAGATGTTCATGGACGGGGTTGTGGAAAGCAAAACCGCTTTGATGATCGCGCCCTATCCCGGCACCGATCACGTTGGCGATGCTGTGTTTGAGCCCGATCATTTCAACGCCGCCTGTATCCGCGCCGATGCGATGGGGCTGCAAATTGCCACCCACGCCATCGGGGATTTGGCAATCAGGCGCACGCTCGATGGGTATGCAGCCGCGCAAAAGTCAAACGGCAAACGTGATGCCCGCCACCGGGTCGAACATATCGAAGTGCTGCATCCAGATGATTTACCGCGCTTTGCTGACTTGGATGTTGTGGCCTCCATCCAGCCGGGCCATGCGCCCTTTGGCGGGTATTTCAACCCCGAGGGCATGGATGAGGTGATGCATGATCACCAGATCCCGCTGTCTTTTGCCTGGGGGGACATTCGCCGCTCTGGTGCGAAAGTGGTGTTTTCCACAGATTGGCCAGTGATCCCGGTGGATGTGATGCCCAATATCAAAGGCGCTGTGGCCCCCCTCAAGCTGGACGGTTTTCGGGATCAGAGTCAAAGCCTGATGGACACATTGCAAAGCTATACCGCGGACAATGCCTGGGTTGAATTCAATGAGGGGCGCAAAGGCCAGCTGAAATCGGGTATGATGGCCGATGTGGTGGTGATGTCGCATGATCTGGAAACGGTGGAACCGGGTCATCTGGGCAAGACGCGCGCCGCCTTTACCCTGTGTGGTGGACGTATGACCTGGGAGGCCTGATGGCCTGACGTCATCGAAACCGCGCAGGCGAAAGCCCGGCCAATACATCCCCCGACAATTCAGACTCACGTTGCAAAACCAAATCCGCCGTCAGCCGGGATAGCGCAGGCGAGGTTTGCACACCGTACCCGCCCTGCCCTGCCAGCCAAAAGAAGCCCTCGTGCTCTGAATCAAAGCCGCAAACCGGCGTGTCATCGGGCACAAAGCTGCGCAGCCCGGCCCAGCTGTGGCTTGGCTTGATCACCGATATATCCACCATCTGCTCAAACCGGAACAGCCCTTCGGCCAGCACCATATCGTCGGGCCAGGCATCTTGCGGCTCGACCGGGTCGGCGTCAGCGGGCGAGATCATCAGGCGATCCCCATCGGGCTTGGCGTACCAATCTTCGGCGATGCCCCCAAACAGGGGCCAGTTGCGCACATCCATCCCCGCAGGCACCCCCATCATCACCGCCGAGCGGCGCATGGGTTGCAATCCCACCTGCGGCACGCCTGCCATATCAGCGATCCGGTCGGCCCAGGCGCCGGCAGCGTTGATCACAATGGGGGCTTCATAGATCTCATTCGGAGTGCTGATCTGCCATGTCTGCGCGTCACGGCGCAACGCTGTAACGGGGGCAGATGTCACAATCTGCGCCCCTGCGCCGCGCGCCATTCGTGCACAGCCCTGCACCAAAAGATCCACGTCGATATCCTGGGCATCGGCCTCGTAAACGGCACTGATGAACTGGTCCCGTTTCAACGCAGGTACCATCGCGCAGGCCTCGGCGGGGGTCAGTTGATCCACCCCGTCGGCGCCCAACATATAGGTCTCAAGGTGGGCATGATCCTGTGCACGCACCAGCAACAATTCGCCGCGCGGCGACAACGTGTTGTCACCGATCATATCACCGGCCAGTTGGGCATAGGACACGCCATTCAATGCGCGCAGGATCGCATTGCCATAGTTGCGAATAAAGATCGCTGCCGAGCGGCCCGTGGAGTGATAGGCCAGATGGGGCTCGCCCTCTAACACCACGATTTTGGCGTGGGGTGCCAGCCGGGCCGCAGCACTGATCCCGGCGATACCACCGCCAATGATGATGAGGTCGGCGATTTGCGTCATGCCGTCATGAACCCTGTCAATGTGCTGGTCAGGTTGTGTTGCAGCGCATCGCTCAGATATCCCCCTTCCTGCACCAAAAGCGTGGGCAAGCCCATGCCGGCAATGGCAGCACCGATACGGGCAAATCCCGGCGTTGTGATCGCCATTCCCTGAAACGGATCCTCCTCAGAAGCATCCAGGCCCAGCGCCATTACCAGCGCATCACACCCAAAGGCGCGGATGCGCTCTATCGCCTGCGAAAGCGTTTGCAGATAGGTGTCATCGCCAGTGCCACGCGCCAGCGGCAAGTTCAGGTTCGCGCCCAGGCCCGCCCCTTTGCCACGTTCCTGCGGCTGCCCCCAGAAAAACGGATAAAACCGTTCGGTGTCGGCGTGTAGTGAAACCGTCAAAACATCGCCGCGTTCATAGAACATGCCTTGCGTGCCGTTCCCGTGGTGCACATCCACATCCAGTATCGCCGGGCGAAACCCCTGAGATCGCAACCGTTCAGCAGCGATGCCTGCGTTGTTGAGAAAGCAAAACCCACCCGCCATATCCTGATAGGCATGATGCCCCGGCGGGCGCGACAAAACATAAGCCGCACGCGCCCCCGCTCTCAGGCAATCCGCCCCGGAAATGGCGCATTGGGCCGACCAATAGGCGGCCTCCCAGGTGTGTTCTCCGATTGGGCAGGCGGTATCGGCCTGATGATACCCCGCCTGCCCCACGGCAGATCTGGGATAGCTGTCAGCGCGGCTGCGCGGATGGATATTGGGCACCACTTCGGCGCTGGCCCCGTCCTGTAGCTGCCAACGGGCATGAATGGTTTGCAGAAACGCCAAATACTCAGGCGTGTGTACCGCCGCGATGGGGCCAAGGCCAGCATCTGATGGCGCTTCAAACTGGCATCCGGCGGCCTGCGCTCCGGCCTTCAGGCGGGCGATACGCTCGGGCTGTTCGGGGCTGGAGCTTTGCACGCCCGTAGCCATGAAATACTGTGGGTCATGTTTCCATTGGCGGTCGTCAAATAGCGCTTTCAAAAGTGCCCCTCCTTGCCCGGCTTGTTCCCAAATTCTGGGTCATCGCCGGATGAAGTGCAAGGGCCACAAACGCAAACGGGCAGGCACATGGCCCGCCCGTCAGTATCAGTTAAGCAGTGCTTACTTGCGCAGGAAAGCGTCGCCAAATCCCATGCCGCGCACTTTTTGCAAAGCCGCGTTCAACTGCCCTTGGGAGGTGAATGGCCCTGTCACAACAACACCGTGGATTTTGCCGTTTTGCTTGCGCTTGCCCAGTTTGGTCGGCAGGCCTGCGTTGGCAAGCCGTTGTGCGGCGCGCTGCGCATTGCCCATATCGCCAAACATCCCGGCCTGCACATAACGATGGCTTACGGTGCGCGCACGGGTTTGCGTGGTCACCTTGGTCTGGGGTTGCGCTGCAGCAGACCGGGTAGAGATCGTGGCCTGTGTCGTGGCGCGCTTGGCCGATTTGGCCTGCATCGTTTCGCGGGTTTTGTTGGCATTGCCCCGCCCCACAGGCTGCGCGTTTGCGGCACCTTTGGCGGAGGCCGACACCCCTGCAATCATTTGCTGATCATAGCTGGTGTTGGGATATTGCAATCCGGGAAACAGGTATGCCGCATCCTGGCCTGTATCGGCCACAATCAAACGGCGTGGTACAGTGTTGGTCCAGCGCAGTTCCATCTGGGCCTTACCATTATGTGTCTGATGCGCGCGTTTTGTATTCAGGCGGTCATCCTCCCAGGCGGCTTTGTAGCCTGAGGGAATGTAGACGCCCGTCGTGCTGGCCACCTGGTTGTTATAGATGTTTTCGCGCACAAACCGCGTGCTTCCCGATGGCACTTTGACCACGGTGGTGGGGCTGGCACGCTTTAGCGGAACAGGCTGTGTATAGACCGAGGTTTGCGCATAGGTGGTGCTGGTCATCACCGGAGTGATCACAGGCGCAGTCTTGACCACGCTGCGCCCATTGCCGCCGTTGATCGTGGCCACATGTGAGGTATCTTGTGGCCCGCAACGCACCGCCAGGCCATCGGCGCTGGTCAGATATTGGCTGGACAAGGCACTGGCGCCACGGCAGGCGCTTTGGCGTGGTGCCAGTGTTTTGGGTTGGGGGGCCGCTTTGGCCGTGACAATGGTCACTGTTTGGGGGGCCACTGTTTTGGAGGTCACTGTTTTTGATGTGGTTGTATGCGTCGGCTGCGCCATTGGTTTGACCAGAACGGTTGTGGGCCGGGCCACAACCACCGTGCGCTTGGGCACCTGAACCACCTTGGGTTGGGCCACCTTGGGCTGAACCACCTTGGCTGGGGGTTGCGCAATAATGATAGGTTTTTGCACCGGCTGTATGGCGACGGGTTTCACGACCGGCTTGGCCACAACAGGTTTTGCGGCCGGTTTCGCCACAACAGGTTTTGCGGCAGGTTTCGGCGCTGGCTTGACGAACGCGGGTTTGGCAACTGTGATCTGAACCGGCTCTGCAGCCTGCTTGGGCGCGGCAGCAATCGTCGTGCCACCACCCGCGATGCTGGGCTGGAAACCACATATGACTGTGCGTTTGCGGCTGACCCGCGGAATCCAGGACACATTGCCATCAATCCCGGCACGCACAAAGACACAGCCCTTGCTGTCAACGTACTGTCGGCCCTTGAATGAGGCAGGCGGAAATTCCGCCGGGGCTTGCACGCTTGAGATACTCTGAGCCTGAGCAATACCCAGTCCCGACGATGCGGCGATCACAACAATCGCAATTACTCTGGTTAACTTCACTTTATTTCCCCACAAGTGTGAGGAAAACAGTGCCTCAAATCGGCATTTGAGTAAACAGTCTATCGCCGTTTTGGGAACAAATTATGTGAAAAATGGCAACAATTTTGGCTTATTTAGTACCAAACATTCTGTCACCCGCATCACCTAGTCCCGGAATGATATACCCGGTGTCGTTCAGCCGCTCATCCAAAGAAGCGGTTACAATGGGCACATCGGGGTGATTTTTCTTCATCGTTTCAACCCCTTCTGGAGCGGCCAGAAGGCACAGGAAACGGATGTCAGTGGCCCCTGCCTGCTTGATCAGATCGACGGCCGCCGAAGACGAATTGCCAGTGGCCAACATTGGATCCACAACAATCACCAGACGTTCGTTCAACTGGTCGGGCACTTTGAAATAGTATTGAACCGGCTGCAAAGTCTCTTCATCGCGGTACAGACCAACAAATCCAACCCGCGCAGAGGGAATCAATTCCAACATGCCGTCCAGCAATCCGTTGCCCGCACGCAGGATTGAAATCAACGCCAGTTTGCGCCCATCCAGCACGGGGGCGTCCATGTCCACCATCGGCGTTTCGATGCGCTTGGTGGTCATCGGCAGGTTCCGCGTGACCTCATAGGCCAGCAATTGGCTGATCTCGCGCAGAAGCTGGCGAAACACAGCGGTCGAGGTGCCTTTTTCACGCATCAAGGACAGTTTGTGCTGTACCAAAGGGTGCTCAACAATTGTCAGGTGCTCGGTCATGGTCGCTCCTTTATGCGGTCGTGCGCTAAACTCTTCTGTCTTTTCAGAAAGCGCCGTGAAGAGCAATGTGCGTTAGGTGAAAACCTGCGTGCCTGACGCGTATATTACCCCATTTGTTCATAAATCAGTGGCGGCAATTCGGGGCGGTCCGGGGACAGGGTGATTGCCCTGCGTAGCGTGGCTTCCACCTGATGTGCATGATCAACACGCGCGGCATGGATGCGCAGCAACGGATCGCCCTTTTCCACCCATGTCCCCAGCCCCAGTACGTCACTTAACCCCACCGACGGATCAATCTGGTCCGCCTCGACCTGCCGACCGCCACCCAGCTTGATAACAGCCAGCCCCATTGCTTCTCCATCAATGGCGCTGACAAACCCAGAGTGTGCTGCCGTGACTTCACGGATCACCGTCGCCTCGGGCAGGAAGCGCTGCCACTGCTCAACAAATCCCACAGGCCCGCCCATGGCGGCAATCATCTGGCCCATGTGGTTTGCCGCTTTGCCGCTTGTCAGGGCATCGTTAATGTAGGCGGCGCCTGCGGCAACATCTTTTGCCAATCCCGCCCCTGCCAAGGCCACCCCCCCGAGTGCCGTCGTCAGGCGCGCCAGATTGCCCCCCGTCTGCCCAGTCAGCACACGCATGGCCTCGGCCATTTCCAGCGCATTGCCCAGGCTAGGCGCAAGTGGTTGGTTCATATCCGAGATCACAGCCGAGGTGCGACACCCGGCAGCATTGGCCGTTTCGACCAATGCCTGCGCCAATGCGCGCGCCTGCTCAGGGGTTTTCATGAACGCGCCACTGCCGGTTTTTACGTCCAGCACCAGACCTTCCAGCCCGGCGGCCAGCTTTTTGGACAGGATCGACGCGGTGATCAGATCAAGGCTTTCGACCGTGCCTGTCACATCGCGGATGGCATACAGCCGTTTGTCCGCCGGGGCGATCTGGCCCGTGGCGCTTATGATGGCACAGCCCGCACGCTCCAGCACGAGGCGCAGTTGCGGTGTTTCCAGTTGGGTTTTCACACCGGGGATGGCCTCAAGCTTGTCCAGCGTGCCACCGGTATGGCCCAGTCCACGGCCCGAGATCATCGGCACATAGGCCCCGCAAGCCGCTAACGCGGGGGCCAGAACAAGGCTGACACAATCGCCAATGCCGCCGGTGGAATGTTTGTCGATCACAGGACCTGGCAAATCCCAGGTCAACCGCTCGCCGCTGTCGCACATGGCAAGGGTCAGATCCACCCGGCCATCGCCCTGCAAGCCATTCAGCAGCACCGCCATAGCAAAGGCACCGGCCTGAGCATCACTGACCCCGCCATCTGCCAAGCCATTGGAAAACCACGAATACTGGTCGGCATCCAACGGGCGCCGATCACGGATCGCAGCAATGATCGCACGGGAATTCAAGCCAACACCCATTGCTCAGTCAAGGTCCATATGGGTGCGCGCGAACGCGCCGGGCAACAGCTCACCCAAAGTTGTTTTGATGATATCGCCCCCCATGGTGGCCATGGTCACGACCACATCAGCGCTGCCAAATTCGGCCAGTTTCTGACGACATCCGCCACAGGGTGTGATCGGGCTGGGGCTGTCGGCAATCACAGCCACGCCAACGATCTTTGTCTCACCCGCAGCGATCATGGCCGCCACGGCACCGGCCTCGGCACAGGTGCCTTGTGGATAGGCCACATTCTCTACATTGCAACCGGGGTAGACCTGCCCGGATGCCGCTTGCACGGCCGCACCCACCTTGAATCCAGAATAGGGCGCATAGGCGTTATTTCGCACCCTTCGCGCAACGCCAAGCAAATCCTGCGTCATACTTGCCTCTTTATCAGTCCGTAATTTATTGAGCTTAAAGATTGCGCCTTGCCCAGCCAATATGCAAGCCTGTGCAAATCGGTTGCAAAGCAATGCCATATGCCCGTGAAATAAAATTAGTTTAACGTTAAACTACATCATTAATGAGGATGCCATGAGCGACAGTCAAAATGAATCCCTACGTCAGGCCGCCTTGCATTATCACGAGTTTCCCAAGCCCGGAAAACTGGAAATCCGCGCGACCAAGCCGCTGGCCAATGGCCGTGATCTGGCGCGGGCCTATTCCCCCGGCGTGGCCGAGGCGTGCCTTGAAATCAAGGAAGCCCCCGCCGATGCCAGCCGCTATACCGCGCGGGGCAATCTGGTGGCGGTGGTCACCAATGGCACGGCCGTATTGGGGCTGGGCAACATTGGCGCGCTCGCCTCAAAACCTGTGATGGAGGGCAAGGCTGTTCTGTTCAAGAAGTTCGCCAATATTGATTGCTTTGACATCGAGGTGGATGAACAAGACCCTGAAAAACTTGCTGATATTGTCTGCGCTCTTGAACCGACGTTTGGCGCGATCAATCTGGAAGACATCAAAGCGCCTGACTGTTTCATCGTTGAAAAACTGTGTCGTGAGCGTATGGGCATCCCTGTGTTCCACGATGACCAGCATGGCACCGCCATCGTTGTGGGGGCTGCGGCCACCAATGCGCTGCATGTGGCAGGCAAAAAGTTTGAAGACATCAAGATCGCTTCAACCGGCGGCGGGGCGGCGGGGATTGCCTGCTTGAATCTGTTGGTAAAA
This sequence comes from Roseovarius sp., assembly GCA_029212365.1. Taxonomy (GTDB): domain Bacteria; phylum Pseudomonadota; class Alphaproteobacteria; order Rhodobacterales; family Rhodobacteraceae; genus Roseovarius. The sequence continues at coordinate 8,662 of JARGOC010000005.1, read as the reverse complement.
CTGGGTGTAAAACGCGAAAATATCTGGCTGTGTGATATCCACGGTGTGGTTTACGAAGGCCGCACTGAGGATATGAACCCGCAAAAAGCCGCCTTTGCCCAAAAGACTGACAAGCGCACCCTGGACGAGGTGATTGAGGGCGCGGATCTGTTTCTTGGGCTGTCTGGCCCTGGTGTGCTGAAGCCTGAAATGGTGTCCAAAATGGCCGACCGGCCAGTTATTTTTGCGCTGGCCAATCCCACACCCGAAATCATGCCAGACCTGGCCCGCGACGTGGCCCCCGATGCAATCATTGCAACAGGGCGGTCTGATTTTCCCAATCAAGTCAATAACGTGCTGTGTTTTCCCTTCATTTTTCGGGGGGCATTGGATGTGGGCGCAACCGAAATAAATGACGCTATGGAAATCGCCTGTGTGGAGGGTATCGCCGCAATGGCGCGCGCCACAACCAGCGCAGAAGCCGCCGCCGCATACAAAGGTGAGCAGCTGACATTTGGAGCGGATTACCTGATCCCCAAACCATTTGATCCGCGCTTGTCCGGTGTGGTGTCCAGCGCCGTGGCCAAGGCCGCGATGGAAACCGGCGTGGCCACCAAACCGCTAGAGGATCTGGACGCATACCGCGCCAAACTGGATGCCTCGGTTTACAAATCCGCCCTGTTGATGCGCCCCGTGTTTGAGGCCGCAGCACAGGTCTCGCGCCGCATCGTCTTTGCCGAAGGTGAAGATGAGCGCGTGCTGCGCGCAGCACAGGCCATTCTGGAAGAAACCAGCGAACAACCCATATTAATTGGCCGCCCGTCGGTGGTGGAACAGCGCTGTGAAAAGCTGGGGCTGGATATTCGCCCGGACAGGGATTTTCGCCTTGTGAACCCCGAGAATGACCCGCGTTACCGCGATTATTGGGGCAGCTATCACGAGATCATGCAGCGGCGCGGCGTCACGCCTGATCTGGCCCGCGCGATCATGCGCACCAACACCACGGCCATCGGGGCCGTCATGGTGCATCGCGGCGAAGCGGATTCGTTGCTTTGTGGCACATTCGGAGAGTATCGCTGGCATCTGAATTATGTCTCACAGGTTTTAGGGTCTGAAACCCTGCGCCCTCATGGTGCATTGTCGATGATGATCCTGGAAGATGGGCCACTGTTTATTGCCGACACCCATGTACGGGTCTTTCCCAACCCCGAAAACCTGGCCGAAACCGCCATCGGTGCTGCGCGCCATGTGCGCCGTTTTGGGGTTGAGCCGAAGGTCGCCTTTTGCTCGCAATCGCAGTTTGGCAATCAGGGCGCAGAGTCAGGCAAGCGCATGCGCGCTGCCATCCAACTGTTGGACGCAGAGCCGCGTGATTTTTGCTATGAGGGCGAGATGAACCTTGATGCCGCTTTGGATGCCGATCTGAGAGAGCGCTCATTGCCCGGCAACCGGATGGAGGGGGCGGCGAATGTGCTGATCTTCTCAAACGCTGACGCGGCCTCGGCTGTGCGCAACATTCTGAAGATGAAAGCCGGCGGGCTGGAGGTTGGCCCAATCCTGATGGGGATGGGCAACCGGGTGCATATTGTCACCCCCGGCGTGACGGCGCGCGGGCTGCTGAATATGGCGGCAATTGCCGGCACGCCAGTAAAGCATTACGGTTAAGTAGGTGGCAGGGGTATTTGCATTGCTACATTTGCAAATTTGCAAAAATTTGGTTTGATAGTCGAAATTTTCCGCCAATCAGCCTATTTGCAAAAATTTGCACGGTATTGCCTGCAGGGATTGCAAACTCTTGCGCCATTGTGTCGCGCGTGAGCGCCAACAGGCTTGCCGCAATGGCATGTGGCCCCTAACACATTGCCAAGCAGAGGAGGAGATGCGTGATGGGATATCAAGAGGTTTACGACGGCTGGAAACAAGACCCCGAGGCGTTCTGGATGCAGGCCGCGCAGGCGATTGATTGGGTTAAGGCCCCAACAAAGGCGCTGTTTGACGACAATGCGCCGCTGTATGAATGGTTCTGCGATAGCAAGGTAAACACCTGCTATAACGCCGTTGACCGCCACGTAGAAGCCGGGCGCGGTGAACAGATCGCCATAATCCACGACAGCCCGATCACTGGCACCAAACATGAGATCACCTACGGTGAATTGCAAACCCGAGTGTCCCTGCTGGCCGGTGCTTTGCGCGCCAAAGGGATTGAGAAGGGCGACCGCGTCATCATCTATATGCCGATGGTGCCCGAGGCGCTTGAGGCCATGCTGGCCTGCGCCCGGTTGGGGGCGATCCACTCGGTGGTGTTTGGCGGGTTTGCTGCCAACGAACTGGCCGTACGGATTGATGATGCCACGCCCAAGGCGATCATCGCTGCCTCTTGCGGGTTAGAGCCGGGCCGCGTGATCCACTATAAGCCGCTGCTGGATGGTGCGATTGAACTGGCGACACATAAGCCCGAATTTTGTGTGATTTTCCAGCGTGAACAAGAAGTTGCCAAACTCGAGGATGGCCGTGACTACGACTGGCATGGATTTCAGGCAGGGGTTGCGCCTGCTGAATGTGTTGCGGTTGAAGGCGACCACCCGGCCTATATTTTGTATACATCCGGCACCACCGGCGCGCCCAAAGGCGTAGTGCGCCCGACTGCGGGGCATCTGGTGGCGATGAACTGGACCATGAAGAACATCTACAACGTTGATCCCGGCGATGTGTTCTGGGCGGCCTCTGATGTGGGTTGGGTCGTGGGGCACAGCTATATTTGCTATGCGCCGCTGATCCATGGCAACACCACCATTGTGTTTGAGGGCAAGCCGGTGGGCACCCCAGATGCGGGCACTTTCTGGCGGGTGATTTCCGAACATAATGTGCGCAGTTTCTTTACCGCCCCCACAGCGTTCCGCGCAATCAAACGCGAAGACCCCAAGGGCGAGCTGATCAAGGATTACGACATTTCCTGTCTGCGAGCGCTCTATCTGGCGGGTGAACGCGCGGATCCCGATACCATCGAATGGGCGCAGCGCGTTATGGGCGTGCCGGTCTATGATCACTGGTGGCAGACCGAGACCGGCTATACCATCGTTGGCAATCCAACCGGGATTGAAGCGCTGCCAGTCAAGATCGGATCACCCACCGTGCCTATGCCGGGGTATGACGTGCAAATCCTTGATGATGCCGGCCATCCAATGGCAGCAAATGAATTGGGCGCAATTGCGATCAAACTGCCTTTGCCCCCCGGCACATTGCCCACCTTGTGGAATGCGGAGGACCGGTACAAGAAAAGCTATCTCAACACTTTCCCGGGATATTACGAAACAGGTGACGCGGGGATGATTGATGACGACGGCTATCTTTATATCATGGCGCGCACCGATGATGTGATCAATGTCGCTGGCCACCGCCTGTCCACTGGCGGGATGGAAGAAGTTCTGGCCGCCCATCCGGACGTGGCAGAATGCGCGGTGATTGGCGTGTCGGACCAACTGAAGGGCCAGTTGCCTGTCGGGTTCTTATGCCTGAATTCCGGTGCAGGCCGCGATAACGCCGAGGTGGTCAAGGAAGTCATCCAACTGGTGCGCGAGAAAATCGGTCCGGTGGCTGCATTCAAACTGGCCATTGTGGTGGATCGCTTGCCCAAGACCCGGTCGGGCAAAATCCTGCGCGCAACGATGGTCAGCATTGCCGATGGCAAAGACTATAAGATGCCAGCGACCATTGATGATCCGGCGATTTTGGATGAGATCAAAACGGCCTTGCAGTCAATAGGCTATGCGGGCGGCTGAAGCGGGCTGTTTGGCGGCCTGATCCGCAGTTAAGCGAATCCTTTGGACCATCGCTGGCCCTCTCCTCAGGGCTGGCGATCGCCCGGCGGGGTAGCGCATTTTGGGCGCGCGAAACACAAACAGCACCCCATACAATCCTCGGCCGATCCTCCGGGACAGGCAATAACAAGGCAATGTCTTCGCATAACATACGCGAGTTTCTGCTTGATATGGCAGTGCCGGTCTGGGCCGTCACATTACACGAATTGCTCGCGGATCAACCGTTCTTCCAATCCGTGTCCGGGATCAAACAGAATTCGGTGCGTCACATCGGGGCAGGATTCGATTTCCACCCAAAGGACATTTTGCACCCAACGGCTGTCTGCATCAGCGCTGACCGGGCGTTTATCGGGGTCGATCACATCAAAACGCACCTTTGCTGATTTGCGCAGCAAAGCGCCGCGCCAACGCCGGGGCCGGAACGGCGCAACCGCTGTTAGGGCAAGCACATCAGAGCCAATCGGCAGGATCGGGCCATGGGCCGAATAATTGTAAGCCGTGGATCCAGCGGGCGTGGCCACCAGGGCCCCGTCACAGACCAATTCCTCAAGCCGCAAGCGCCCATCAATGGTGATGCGCAACTTGGCGGCCTGTGGCCCCGCCCGCAAAAGCGAAACTTCGTTGATAGCAAGGGCAGAATGGGTGGTGCCATCCACGCTTTCTGAGGTCATCGACAGCGGATTTATCACCTCTTCCACAGCGGCATCCAGCCGTTCCAACAGATCACTTTCACTGTATTCATTCATCAGAAAACCGACCGTGCCACGGTTCATCCCATAGACTGGCACGCTCAGGCTTTGGGTGCGGTGCAGCGTGCCGAGCATGAAGCCATCCCCCCCCAGGGCCACGATCACATCTGCTTTGGCCTCGGGCACGTCACCAAAGCGCGCAATCAACACATCACGCGCGGTTTGTGCGATGGGTTCATCACTGGCGACAAAGGCAATATTTTTGGCCATGGGGCGGTGATCCTGTTTCCAATGAGAGACTTATCTCTCTGATCGAAGCACAAGTTGCCGCCTCTGACCAGTGGTGACGATCAATACGGAGGAAATGTCGCATATTCGGCTTCCACGCGACGTGCGTTTCCGATAGGAAATTTGCAAAACGTAACCCCGACGGAGCTTCTTCTCATGCCTGATTCCGGTTTCTTCACTGAATCCCTCGCCACGCGCGATCCAGAACTTTACGCATCCATCACCCAGGAACTAGGCCGCCAGCGCGACGAGATCGAGCTGATCGCCTCCGAGAACATCGTCTCGGCTGCTGTCATGGAAGCGCAAGGGTCTGTTATGACCAATAAATACGCCGAAGGGTATCCGGGACGGCGCTATTATGGCGGGTGCCAATATGTTGATGTTGCTGAGAATCTAGCCATTGATCGCGCCAAGCAGTTGTTTGGCTGCGGGTTTGCCAATGTGCAGCCCAACTCCGGCTCTCAGGCCAACCAGGGTGTGTTTCAGGCGCTGCTGAAGCCGGGCGATACCATTCTGGGCATGAATCTGGCGTCGGGTGGTCACCTGACCCACGGTGCGGCCCCCAACCAATCAGGCAAATGGTTCAACGCCGTGCAATACGGTGTGCGCGAGCAGGACAATCTGATCGACTATGATCAAATTCAGGAGCTTGCGACCGAACACCAGCCCAAGATGCTGATCGCTGGTGGCTCTGCTATTCCTCGTGTAATTGATTTTGCCAAAATGCGCGAAATTGCCGATAGCGTTGGCGCATACCTGCATGTGGACATGGCGCATTTTGCCGGTCTGGTTGCCGCGGACGAGCACCCCTCGCCATTCCCGCATGCGCATGTGGCCACCACCACCACCCATAAAACCCTGCGTGGCCCACGTGGAGGCATGATCCTCACCAATGACGAAGCCATTGCAAAGAAAGTGAATTCCGCGATCTTCCCCGGCATTCAGGGCGGCCCCCTGATGCATGTGATCGCCGCCAAAGCCGTGGCCTTTGGTGAGGCCTTGCGCCCCGAATTCAAGACCTACATCCAACAGGTGCGTGCCAACGCTGTGGCCCTGTCGGATCAGTTGATCAAAGGTGGATTGGACATCGTCACCGGCGGAACCGACACCCATGTGATGCTGGTGGATTTGCGCCCCAAGAAGGTGACAGGCAACATCACTGACGCGGCTTTAGGCCGGGCTCATATCACGACCAACAAAAACGGCATTCCGTTTGACCCCGAAAAACCGACTGTTACCAGTGGCATACGCCTTGGCACGCCGGCCGGCACCACCCGTGGGTTTGGTGAGGCCGAGTTCCGCCAGATCGCGGACTGGATTGTCGAAGTGGTTGATGGTTTGGCCGCCAATGGCCCGGAAAATAATGGCGATGTCGAAGCCAAGGTTCGCAGTGAAGTGGCCGAACTCTGCGCGCGCTTTCCGCTGTATCCAGACCTCTGAATTCATTGAAGTCACAGGAATTACCCCCCCGTGCAGCCCTCAAGCTGCGCGGGGTTTTTATTGGCCAATCAAGCCTCGCCACCACATGAGGGCAACCAGCAGGGCAGCGACCAAAATCAGGTTGAACATCTGACCGCCGAGCCAGGCTAACACCTTACCTTTGCGCCTGTCGCTGGGGTTCACACCATCTAAGTGGTTGGTAATATAGGAAAATGCGGCCTCGAGCCGCATGGGATCAACCGTGGCAGCCAGCCGGGGGTGATGCATTTTGTCCAACGCCTCTTCTATCACAAGACCCTCATGGTGGACGCGCTTTGGCAACAGCCGCCCGGCCTTGCTCAATCGCGCTGCAAGCGTTTTGCCACGCACCCCGTATTTGGCCTTCAATGCGCTTTTCAGTGCCTCAGCCTTTTGATTTATGTCCTGTGGATCAATCACTTGCCTGTCCCCCGCGGGGCAGACTAACGCAGCAATGATGCAGTCTCAATAGGGCTGGTCCCTCGCCCTCTGGCCGGTTAAAAATGACTGTATGTTGAACTTGATCAAACATGGGATGCGCACGGATAAACCCGGCCTGTTGATCGCTCATGGGCTTTATGGCTCGGGGCGCAATTGGGGGGTGATTGCCAAACGCCTGTCAGACGAACGCCAGGTTGTCACCGTGGACATGCGCAATCACGGCTTTAGCGAATGGAAAGAAACCCATACATATCATGATCTTGCAGATGATCTGTCGGAGGTTCTTGCTGCGCTGGACGGCCCGTTTGACGTGTTGGGGCACTCCATGGGCGGTAAGGCGGCCATGGTCTTGGCGCTGGCCCATAGTGAACAGGTGCACCGGCTGATCGTTGCCGATATTGCGCCGGTTGCCTATACCCACACACAAATTCAGTTCATCCAAGCGATGCGCGCGGTGGATCTGTCCAACGTGCACAAACGCTCGGATGCCGAGGATCAGCTCAAAACCCTGATTGACGACCCATCACTTACAAGTTTTTTCACGCAATCACTTGATATAAAAGAAAAGAAGTGGCGGCTAAATCTGGATGTTTTGGCCGATCAGATGCCGCATATCCTGTCCTTTCCCGAGGTGGACGGGACATATAATGGGCCAACCCTGTTCTTGTCGGGGGCAAACTCGGACTATGTGAAACGCGAGGATCGCCCCCGGATCAAGGCGCTTTTCCCTCAGGCCGGGTTTCTGAAAATTCCGGGGGCAGGCCATTGGCTGCACGCCGAGAAACCCCGCGAATTTGAGGCCGCTGTGCGCGCCTGGCTGAACCGCTGAGCTGTGTACCGAATCTCACCTGCTTTGAACAAAATGCAGCGCGCAGAAAACGCAATATGTGACCTATCTGCCCACCTGTGGTGTGAACTTTGCCCATGCGCACGAGATATGGTTGATCCCGGCCCGCCGCCCCTGTAGGAGTTGAGCCACAGGTGCATAGACGCGGTATGTATTTTTCTGACGGCAAGGCCCGGCGTTTCATTGCGGCGGGCCTTGTTCATTTTGGAGGCCATTGCCAGCCCCTGGGGTGGCGGTCCGACTGAAAATCCAAAGCGTTTTATGGCAGCCAAATACATCTACAGAACGAAAGACGCGCGTGCATCTGACATATCGCCAGCCCAAGGGAGGGGCTGGCAATGGCCGGGCCGCTACGCGGCTGTTAACCGGCTTGAAACTCTGAAAGTCTGGAATCAGAAAAGGCGTCAAAAGGTGCGCAGACGCGGTCTTTGCATTCTTCTGACGCCTCACTGAACAAAACCGCCCCGAAGGGTTGTTCTGATCAAGGCATTGATCCCCGAAGGGCTCGCTGCCACTGCATCCCCGAAGGGGCGCAGCTGCCTTAACCCCGAAGGGCGTTGGCGTGCTTTGTGCCCGAAGACACGCAGCTGTCTGTCACCCCCGAAGGAGATCAAGACGTGTTGACCTGGTCCGAAAACCGCGATCAACCACTCTGACACATCGGGTTGCATCTTCCTTCAACGCTCCGAAAAGCGATGGGTTCCGACACATCCTTAGGGAGGTGGTTTGCGAGGTCGTTAACCAGCGAACTGGCCCCGTATCCCTGCCCCGGCCCCCCGGCCAGCGCGACCTACCGTCTGATCTAGGATCGTCTTGCAGGTAGGATCAGGTTGGCGTTTGGCGGGGCGTCTGGCAAGAGAAATCTTGCGGAAGGGTGACATTTCTTGGGGATTAAACTGTTGATAAGTCTGGGTTTTTATCTGTGGATAAGTTGGGAAAGGTGTTTGTTGGTAAGGGGTTGTGGGGGGATAAGTAGTTAGCACCTGAGAAAGTTCACCGTTGTTTACCTCAGCGCGTCATGGTGGAGCGTGTCGTGTCATTGACTAAGGGGTAAAACTAAAGCTTCGCAATTGACGCCGGTATCACCTCTGACCTGCCCCCCGAAACTTCCCTCACTTTGATGTAGAGTTTGCTCAACCTTT
>JARGOC010000057.1 GCA_029212365.1 Roseovarius sp. | reverse complement strand
TTCTGTCTTCACGCCGTACGCGCCTTCGGCGCTGGCTCCAGACGGGGCGGGGCATGGGCGCCGACGCGCAGTCGCGCTTGCCGCCTTCGGCGGATGCGTGCCAAGCAGTAATGCAGTGCTTGCCGCACCCGGTGCCTGCCAGCAAGGCACTCAACAGGCTGCGACCGCAGCCCGGCCAACTTTTTGGCCGCACCCTGTGTAGGCAGGCGCTTTAGCGCCGCTCGCCGTGAACAGAAAAGATTCACGAAGCTGCAGCGCAGCTCCCGCGTTCTCCGTACCACTCCACTGAGGGCAGCACACTCGTGCCTCACTCCAGGCTCCGCTTCCCGGCCCCCGCCCAACCTTGCCCCCTTCAAACATACCGAGTAGTATGTCGCTGACATTCGTGTGACAAAGGGAGAGAGAACATGAAGCATCTGATGGGAATTGCAGTCCTTTCGGGACTGATGTGTGGAGGCGCCATGGCGCAGAATCGTATTGACCAGATCCGGCCCGACGCCCCGGCGCTGGCCGCCCACGGGGAGGCCGCCATTGGCGTGCGCACCCTTGAGGTCAGCAATCCGGACCAGATCGACATCGTCAAGATCGAGGCCGACAAGCCGCTGCCACGCTATGATCGGCCACTGACGCTGGAAGTCTGGTATCCGGCGGCCGATGGCACCGGCACCGAGGGCACCTATACGGGCGTTCTGCAGCGTGATGGCGTGCAGGAAGTGGAACTGAAGGGCAGGGCGGTGCGCGATGCCGCGCCGGCCAAACCTGCCAAGGCCTATCCGCTGGTGATCATTTCCCATGGGTATCCCGGCAATCGATACCTCTTGAGCCATCTCGGCGAAAACCTCGCCACCAAGGGCTATGTGACCGTCTCCATCGACCACACCGACAGCACCTATGACAGCAAGCTTGCCTTCGGCTCGACGCTCGTCAACCGCTCCCTCGACCAGACCTTCGTTCTGAACGAGATCGACCGCATGTCGAAGGAGGACGGCAACTTTCTCAGCGGCCTGGTGGATGCCTCAACGACGGGCCTGATCGGCTATTCCATGGGCGGTTATGGCGCTGTCATAACCGCCGGTGGCGGCGTGACACAGGGCAGCACGGAATATGCCTGGGGGGCGCCCGCCGGCACATTGCAGGTGCATCTGGCCGGATCCGACACCCATGAGGCACTGATCGACTCGCGCATCAAGGCGGCGGTCGCCTTTGCGCCCTGGGGCATGAACACCGGCTTCTGGGATGCCGCGGGCCTTGCCGGGCTGCGCATTCCGATGTTCTTCATTGCCGGCAGCGACGACGATGTCGCCGGTTATGAAAAGGGCACCAAGGCGATCTTTGAGGGCAGCGTCAACACCGAGCGTTATCTGCTGACCTATGACCACGCCAACCACAACGCCGGCGCGCCGATGCCCGCCCCGGCCGAAACATGGGTCGCCTCCGAACATCTCGATTTCATCCCCTTTGATCATTATGCCGATGCCGTGTGGGACAATGTGCGCATGAACAACATCGCCCAGCATTTCGTCACCGCCTTCCTCGGCCAATATGTCAAAGGCGACAATGAAATGGCCCCCTATCTCGACCTGATCGAAAACTCCGACGACGGCGTTTTTGCAATGGAAGAGGACGGCAAGACAGCCAAGCCCGAACATACCTATTGGCAAGGCTTCCCCGCCCGCACCGCCAAGGGCCTCAGCCTGATGCACAAGGCGAAGGGGGAGTAGAGAGCTTCTGCGACCGCTGGTGCCTGATTTGGGCACCGGCGAGATGTGGGGAGGATGCGGAGGGCTCTGGTTTTGTCTTCACGCCGCACGCGCCTGCGGCGCTGGCTCCAGACGGGGCGGGGCATGAGCCCCGACGCCCATTTTCCGTAGTCGGCGCCCTTGCCGCCGTTGGCGGATGCGTGCCTGTCAGGTAGGCAGTGCCGGCAGCACTCGGTGCCTTACTTTAGGGCACTCAACAGGCCACGACCGTGGCCCGGCCAACCGTTTGGCCGCGCCCCGCGCAGGCAGGCGCTTCAGCGCCGCTCGCCGTGAGCGGAAAAGATCCCAGCCCCGCAGCGCAACTCCCGCGTTCTCCGGATTGCACCAATCGTATTATCCGGTGAGGTGCCACCGGTCAGACGGAAATTTCCCCCGCAACGCACTTTCCAATTGAAGTGACGCCATACATCGGTTATCCAGCATAAGAACCGTGTGCGGCACCAAAGCCGCGCACCGGGCACCCGTAGCTCAGCTGGATAGAGCGCTGCCCTCCGAAGGCAGAGGTCACAGATTCGAATTCTGTCGGGTGCACCATAAAATCAACTACTTAGACTAAAGTAACCTGCTGTGTATGGAATGAGTACGGAATATAGGGGTGGATGAGTGCTTCTTTTCGCCACTTCCTATCCTATCCTTGCACTTCTGCCAGAATTGTAGCCATCGCCCGAACATTGCAATTACCGCCCGGTCCGATCGCTGGTTTAGAACCTCCCCGCGCTCCACATGCCTTTCATAAGTGCGCCAGTGCATCCCCTTTGGCTTGTCCGGCAATGGATCATCCGTGCAAGGCGAGCCGCCAAACCGCCGTCTGAAATTCTGGGCCTGCGAAAGCGCCCGCTGAAAAGGGGATCCATGCTGCGATTGATAGGCCAGGTTCCAGCACTTGCGGCACCGGTAGTGCGTCCCTCCGTGTAGGACGGAGCATTTACAGCCACACGACAGACAGACGAACCATCGCCGCCGACCGCCGATATGCTGTTGCGTATAGGCAAAAGAAACCGCCTCGTTTACATCCTGCCATTCATTGGCACCTTGCACCCGGAATTTGTAGATCAGTTCCATGGCGTCTTTGTGCATTGGGAAACGGATGTTGCCTGAAGGCTGCCCGCCCCTTTTCCACGACAGTGTGCCATAATACCCCGGTTGCAGCATTCCACGCTTTCTGAGGAAGGGAAGCTCAATGTGGGTATAGCTTTCGCATGTATCGCGGTTCCCGCTTCGCCACATATTTCCAGAGCCTATTCCACCCATCGCCAGTCTCCGATTTTGTCGAAATCATGTGGGAAATTGTTCGCTTCAAGAAAGCACTTTCCAGTTTTGGTATTGTTCCCGTGTGGTGGTTTTTTGTTTCAAAGACCGGGACGTTATCTAAGCCCCGGCCTTTTACCCAAATCGCCCAATTGTGTTATGGGCTCTTACTCAAAGCCAATAAACCAACGTGGTCACTAACGTGTTTACCGTGATGTGGCTCACGGTCCCGAGCGTTATTCTCATCACGGTCCAGCAACAGGGGACCGTTATCCTCATCACGGTCGAATGTTGCCAACGCGGTCTTTTCCGCCCGCTCTTTGCGTAGGTCGGCCCACACTTCCCGCAACATGATGCGACGGTCAAGCATCGGGTTAACGTGGACATGGATGAACTGGTAAAAATTCGGCTTGGGGTAGTTTGGCCGTTTGACCTCTATCCATCCACTATCGCACAACTTTTTTACACAGACACGCACTGTCGCCGATTTGAGGCAGGTTTCATCTGCAAGCGTTTGATAGGATGGATTGCAAAGCCCAGTGCGGGCATTGCGGAATTGCATTAACTTAACTGCGACTTTGAAATCCGATGGGCGAAGACGCGGGTCCATACAAAGCGCATCCAGCCAGTCGAGTTTTTCGGAGGTGGCGCTTTTAGCGTTTTCAGCCGCTTTCCGTTTGTCATGCTTGCGTTGTTGTATAGCAGTGCCCGCCGAAGGGGACGCCGTTTGCAACCTGATTGCTCCGCGCTTCATGCGCCGGGCTCCAGGTACTCAATCTTAAACGAAGCGGCCCGCAGTACATACCGCGCATGGATTCCGGATATGGACCGAAATAGCACAATTATATTATTGAATTTGTTCATTTATTATTTTCAATAAAGACAGCAATGCCATCAATCCGTATCGGTGTCTGAGTGACGGCACGCAAGACGACAGAAACTTGTGGAAAACTTGCTACAGAAAGCCTGTCCAGTGAAATACAGAGTTTTCTATTGAAGTCCGAAATCGTTTGGTTTC
>JARGOC010000032.1 GCA_029212365.1 Roseovarius sp. | reverse complement strand
CGCTGGCCACGGCCAATCGGGATCATCGCGTCAACCGATTTCAGGCCGGTTGCCATCGGCTCATGAACCGATTTGCGCGGGATAATGCCCGGCGCCTTGACGTCAGCAATGCCGCGCGTTTTGGTTTTGATCGGGCCCTTGCCGTCCAGCGGGTTACCCAGACCATCAACAACACGCCCCAGCAGACCGTCGCCGATTGGCACGTCCACGATGGATTGCGTCCGCTTAACGGTGTCGCCTTCTTTGATGTCACGGTCAGACCCGAAGATAACAACACCTACGTTGTCGGCTTCAAGGTTCAGCGCCATACCCATGATTTTGCCGGGGAATTCCACCAGCTCACCGGCTTGGACATTGTCCAGACCGTGCACACGGGCAATCCCGTCACCCACGGACAGAACCCGGCCTACTTCGGCCACTTCTGCATCTTGACCAAAGTTCTTGATCTGGTCTTTTAGGATTGCAGAAATCTCTGCTGCTTGGATACCCATTTATCCGACCTCTTTCATTACATTCTGGAGGGAAGAGAGCTTGGAGCGGATCGATGTGTCGATCATCTTCGAGCCCACTTTTACGATAAGACCACCAATGAGACTTTCATCGACGGTCGCGTTGATTTTCACATCTTTTCCGACGCGCGCCTTCAGCGTTTTCGCCAGCTTGTCAGCCTGTGTTTTGTTCAGCTTTTGCGCGCTGATCACATCGGCGGTCACTTCGCCTTTGTCTTCGGCTATCTTGCTGCGCAGCTGATCCAACAGCTGAGGCAGCACAAACAGGCGGCGCTTTTCGGCCATCAAGGCCAGACCGTTCTGCAAAACGGTCTCAAGCTTCATCTTTTTGCCAATGGCGGCAATCCCTGCACCTTGATCAGCACGAGAAATGACCGGGCTGGAAATCAGCTCGTTCAAATCGGCGCTGTCAGCCAGAGCAGAGACAAGATCGGTGATATTTGCTTCAAGTTTCGGCAGAGATTTGCTCTCTTTCGAAATCTCGAAAATGGCGGTGGCATAGCGCGAGGCGATGCCGGATGAGATCGAAGCTGGTTCGGACACGTCCACCCTTCCGATTTTTGGTCTCGGCTGGCCATGAATTTTCACGGATCCGAGAGCGTTTGGAGGCATTAAGATACACAAAACACCCAATTTCGAGCGGGGTGTAGCAGAGCCTTCACAACCTAGCAAGCCGCTTGGGCGCACATCCTTTCTAAGTAAAATTACTTGTTTTCAATCGCTTAATTGCACTGCGACCGAATGCACCGATTCTGTACACCGAAAAAGTTCACGTTTGAGTGCGTTTTTAGCGGATTCCACCCCCTTTCGTTAGCGCAATCAGTATATTCCCCTCGGTCAGCACCTGAATCACAGTTGGGCTTTTCTCGGGTCAGATCTTGCTGTACCGCGCAGCGAATGTTGCCCTGAATAAAGCGTATCAAAATGAAATCCACCCCAGCTATATTGCTGACCCTTGTTGTGGCCTGCGTCATTGCGCTTGGCACTTTGTCGCCTCCCGGTGATGGCCCGCCCTTGCCAGTGAGCGACAAACTGCTGCATGCCATCTCTTTTGCCTTGTTGGTGCTGCCCTTGGGCTGGGTGCGGCCCGGTTGGTGGGCGGTTTTGGCCATTGCGGCGCTGGGTTATGGTGGCATGATCGAGCTTTTGCAGCCCATCGTCAGCCGCTCAGCTGAATGGGCGGATTTGCTGGCCGATGCGGTTGGTATTGCCATCGGGCTTGTGCCGGGGCAGTTGCGCGCGCGCCGGGGTTAAACCGGCTTTGCTTCGGGCTTGGGTCGGAGCACCTCAAGTGGTTTGCGCACAGTTTCCCGCAATCCCGGACCGCTTGGCGCCTGAACCCGCTTTGAGGCCTCAACCAGCAACACCCCCCCCGCAGCCACCACGCTGAGGCGCCCTCCGAGGCTCTCCCACATGCCGGCTGTCTTGCGCCAGAACCGCCTGTCTGAAGGCGGTTGATACAATGTCGTGCGATGCCGCTCTGGCAGAAAGTTATGGGCCTTTAGCTGATTTTCCAACTGCGATTGCGTGTAGGGCCGTCCATGCCCAAAAGGCGTTTTGTCCGAGCGTGACCACAGCCCCCCCCGGTTTGGCACCACAAACAGCACCGACCCACCCGGCCCCAGCACCCGCCAGCATTCCTCCAGCAAGGCCGAAGGCTGCTCGGACGTTTCAAGCCCATGCATAAGCAACAGCTTGTCCACATGGCCGGTTTCCAGCGGCCACATGGTTTCCTCGACCAACACCGAGACATTGGGCATGCCCTGCGGCCAGCTGATCACGCCCTGTGGCCCCGGCATTAACCCAATCACCCGCCGCGCATCGGTCAGATAAGGCCGCAAAAACGGCACGGCAAAGCCAAAGCCCGCAACAGTCTGCCCCTTGGCTTCGGGCCAAAGCTTCAGCACTTCTTCGCGCACGGTTTTCTGCGCCGCACGGCCCAGCGCGCTGCGATAATAGAAGTTCCTCAGATCTTGCACATCAAGATACATTGCACAGCCTGCGCAGTTGGGTCACTGTCGACCCTAGCTGAAATTGATGAAAGGGAAAGCACCATGTCCTTACACCTGATGACCATTCCCTGTCTGTCCGACAATTATGCCTATCTGATCCATGATCCCACGACAGGTCAAACCGCCGTGGTGGATGTGCCCGAAGCCCGCCCGATCCTGGACGCCCTTGATCAACAGGGCTGGACCCTGAGCCACATCCTGCTGACCCACCACCATTACGATCATATTGATGGCGTAGAAGACTTATTGGCCAAAGCCCCCGCCCAGGTGATTGGGGCCGCAGCCGATGCACATCGTTTGCCCCCGCTTGATCGTGCGGTGGCGGAAGGCGACACCATATCCATCGGCACTGAATCGGGCCAAGTGATAGATGTCTCGGGCCACACTCTGGGCCACATTGCCATCCATTTCCCCGACAGCAAACTTGTTTTCACCGCCGACAGCCTGATGGCGTTGGGCTGCGGGCGGCTGTTTGAGGGCACGCCCTCGCAAATGCATTCAAGCCTTGCAAAACTGGCCGCCCTGCCCGGTGACACCACCGTATGTTCCGGCCATGAATACACCCAAAGCAATGCTAAATTTGCCCTAACCATTGACCCCGACAATCAGGCCCTTATCTCAAGGGCAGAGGCGGTGACGGCGGCCCGAGCCAATAACCAGCCCACGGTGCCCACTCTTTTGTCCGAAGAATTGGCGACAAATCCTTTTTTGCGCGCCTCTGACCCGGCAATTCAAGCCCACCTGGGGATGCATAATGCTGAGCCAGTTGACGTATTTGCTGAAATCCGCGCCCGAAAAGACAGGTTTTGACCCGTATAAACAACGAAAACGGCACAATTGCCAAAAAATGTGAACACAAAAACCCAAAAAGGCCTTGAAGCAGGGCCGATATCGACCAAACTTTAATAGTATCAGGCCAACATCGGCCTGACACAGAGCAGCAAGATTTGGCAAGGAGCACCAAACGTGCCATCATTCTCAACGACACTCGAGCAGGCAATCCATGCAGCTTTGGCGCTGGCCAACGCCCGCCAACACGAATTCGCAACGTTGGAACATCTGCTTCTGGCGCTGATTGATGAGCCCGACGCGTCCCGCGTCATGAAGGCCTGCAACGTCGATACCGAAGATTTACGCGCCAGCCTGGTCGACTTCATTGATGATGATCTGGCCAGCCTGGTCACCGATATCGAAGGCTCCGAAGCCGTGCCCACCGCTGCCTTCCAGCGCGTCATTCAACGTGCCGCGATTCATGTGCAATCCTCGGGGCGCACCGAAGTGACTGGCGCCAACGTGCTGGTCGCGATCTTTGCCGAGCGTGAATCAAACGCCGCCTATTTCCTGCAGGAACAGAATATGACCCGCTATGATGCGGTGAATTTCATTGCCCACGGCGTGGCCAAAAACCCTGCATTTGGCGAAAGCCGCCCAGTTTCAGGCTCGGACGATCCGGATGAGAATTTCGGCCGCCCAGATCAGGAAAGCGATGCCATAGAAGCAGGCGAATCCGCCCTGGCCAAATACTGCGTAGACCTGAACGAGAAGGCCCGCGCTGGCGATATTGATCCGTTGATCGGCCGCGATCAGGAGGTTGAACGCTGCATTCAGGTGCTGTGTCGTCGCCGCAAGAACAATCCGTTGCTTGTGGGCGATCCCGGTGTTGGTAAAACGGCCATTGCCGAGGGCCTTGCCAATAAAGTTATTCTTGGTGAAACGCCTGAGGTACTGTCGCGCACCACAATCTTCTCACTTGATATGGGCGCATTGCTGGCAGGTACCCGCTATCGCGGTGATTTTGAAGAGCGTTTGAAAGCCGTGGTCACCGAATTGGAAGATCATCCCGATGCGGTTCTGTTCATTGATGAAATTCACACTGTCATTGGTGCCGGGGCCACGTCAGGCGGGGCGATGGATGCGTCAAACCTGCTAAAACCTGCGTTGCAGGGTGGCAAGCTGCGTTGCATGGGATCGACCACCTACAAGGAATTCCGCCAGCATTTCGAAAAGGACCGCGCGCTCAGCCGCCGGTTCCAGAAAATCGACGTGTCCGAACCCACGGTTGATGATGCGGTGAAAATTCTCAAGGGGCTGAAACCCTATTTTGAAGACCACCATTCAGTCAAATACACCAATGACGCCATAAAATCAGCGGTGGACCTGTCGGCGCGGTATATCAATGACCGCAAACTGCCCGACAAGGCGATTGATGTGATTGACGAAGCCGGTGCCGCACAACATCTGGTGGCGGCCTCCAAGCGTCGAAAATCCATTGGCGTCAAGGAAATCGAGGATGTGGTCGCCAAAATCGCCCGCATTCCGCCCAAGAACGTCACCAAAGATGATGCGCAAGTGCTCAAGGATCTGGAAAAATCGCTCAAGCGGGTGGTCTTTGGTCAGGACAAGGCAATTGATGCGCTGTCCAGTGCGATCAAACTGTCGCGGGCTGGCCTGCGCGAGCCTGAAAAACCAATCGGCAACTACTTGTTTGCCGGGCCAACAGGTGTGGGCAAAACCGAAGTGGCCAAACAACTGGCGGATTCGCTGGGTGTGGAGCTTTTGCGGTTCGATATGTCCGAATACATGGAAAAACACGCGGTTTCACGCCTGATTGGGGCGCCTCCCGGGTATGTTGGCTTTGATCAAGGCGGATTGCTGACGGATGGTGTCGATCAACACCCCCATTGTGTTCTGCTACTGGATGAGATCGAAAAAGCGCACCCTGATGTGTTCAACATTCTGTTGCAGGTGATGGATCACGGCAATCTGACCGATCACAACGGGCGCACCGTGAATTTCCGCAATGTCGTGCTGATCATGACCTCAAACGCGGGCGCGGCAGAACAGGCCAAATCGGCCATCGGCTTTGGCCGGGACCGCCGTGAAGGTGAAGACACCGCTGCGATTGAACGCACATTTACACCCGAATTCCGCAACCGTCTGGATGCTGTGATCAGCTTCTCTCCTCTGCCCAAGGATGTGATCCTGCAAGTGGTTGAGAAATTTGTGCTGCAACTTGAAGCGCAATTGATGGATCGCAACGTGGTGATCGAACTGACCAAACCCGCCGCCGAATGGCTGGCTGACAAGGGCTATGATGATAAGATGGGCGCGCGCCCGCTGGGCCGTGTGATCCAGGAATATATCAAGAAACCTCTGGCCGAAGAACTGCTGTTTGGCAAACTGACCAAGGGTGGGCTGGTCAAGGTTGGCATCAAGGATGGCAAGATCGACCTGAAGATGGAAGGCCCCGAGCGCCCTCGCATCTCCGGCAAGAAAAAACCCCCTCTGCTGACGGCAGACTGATGCAGCTGGCAACCCGTGTTGCAGCAGCCATGATACTTTTTGCACAGGCGGCCCACAGCGGGCCGCCTGAACTCGTTTGGCCTCTGGACTGTGAACAGGGCAAAACCTGCTACATCGAAGACTATGTCGATAGCGACCCCGGCCCCGATAAAACCGATTTCACCTGTGGTTTGAAAACCCGGGATGGGCATCGCGGCACCGATATCGTTTTGCAGGATTTCGCCATGATGGATCGCGGCGTGGATGTCCTCGCCGCGGCCCCCGGAACAGTGGCCGCCACACGTGACGGGGTTGAGGATATGGCCGTTACCGCCACGACACGCGAGGTAACCAAAGGCCGTGAATGTGGCAATGCAGTGCGCATTGATCATGGCGATGGCTGGCAAACGCTGTATTGCCATATGCGGCAGGGATCAGTCACCGTGCGCAGCGGTGATCAGGTTGCGGCGGGTGATACACTGGGCCTTGTCGGCCTCAGCGGGCTGACGAATATCCCCCATTTACACATATCCGTTCTAAAGGATGGAAAGATGGTCGACCCGTTTCAACCCAACCCACCCAGCGGGGCCACATGTGGTGCGCTCGGCGATACCCTCTGGGCGACCCTACCCGCACACAATCGCGCAGGATTGTTCACCGCTGGGATGACAACGCAGGTGCCTGATTTTGCGGATATAAAATCAGGTGCCGCCCGCGCGGATACCACCCGACCTGACCAGCCATTGGTGCTCTATGGCCATGTCTTTTATGCTGAAAGCGGCGATATACTCACCCTGACCACCATTGGCCCGCAGGGCGTGATCTTTAGCAAACAGATCCTGTTGAAAGACCCAAAAAAACAACTGTTCCGCGCTTATGGTCGCAAAGCCCCACCCAATGGATGGCCGACAGGCACATATCGCGGCGTTGTCCGCTTGGAACGCAAAGGCACGTTGATTGCCTGGCGCCACGCAGATATCACGGTCACTTCTCAGTGAATTTCAGTTCAATCCGCCGGTTTTGAGCGCGCGCTTCCACGCTGTCACCAGGGTTTATTGGCTGATATTGGCCAAACCCATTGGCCGACAAACGGCTTGGCGGAAGCCCAAGAAATTCAACCATATAGCGTACCACAGACAAGGCGCGCGCCTGGCTCAGCTCCCAATTATCGGCAAATTCCGCACCGCGTATAACCGGCACATCATCAGTATGGCCATCAACCTGAAGAACCCAGTCGATCTCGCTTGGGATATCATCTGTAATATTGCGCAGGATGCCCGCGATTTTGGCGATCTCGCTCTGACCTTCCGCTGAAAGGCGCGCCTTGCCAGGGGGAAACAACACTTCTGAGGAAAACACAAAGCGATCGCCCACAATCCGCACGCCCTCTTGCGTGCCCAGAACATCCCGCAGACGCCCAAAGAACTCAGAGCGGTATTTCTCCAGGTTTTCTTTCTCAGCCTGCAAAAGCTTGCGCTTTTCTTCCTCCAATTCGGCCCGGCGGCGCTGCTCAGCAGCCACACGGGCCAATGCGGTGTTCAGGTCATTGCCAAGTGATTGCAACTGCACTTCCGAGGCCGCCTCGCGCACTTTGGCCTCGTCCAACACCGCCTGAAGCCCGGCCAATTGTTGGCGAAGCGCCGCCACCTGCTGATTGAGCAATACCTGCTGGGCTTGCGCCTCGGTGCTGATCGCCTTTTGATTGGCCAATGCTGTTTGCGCTTGTGCCAAAAGGGCGGCGCGTTCCTGTGCTTTGGTCAGCTCGGTTGCGGCGTCTTGCTCAGCGGTCAACTTGGCAGCAAGGGCCGCAGCCAATTGTTGGCGCACCTCACCAGCCGACAACGCGACAGTTTCCAAAGATTGCCGTTCCGCCAAAAGCCGGGCGATCTGTTGCTCAGCCGCCGCCAGATCGGCAATCGCCCCTGCCAGTGCGGTTTGCACATCACTCAATTGGACAGACGTGAGCTCTTGCCCTGCCCTGGCAGCTGCCAGCTCTGCGCGCAGCACCGCGATGGTGGTGGATGATTGATCACCGGCCAACAAAGCGGCGGCCAATTGCACATCCAGATCATCCCCTGCGGTTTGCGCTGCCGCCAACATCGCAAGCGTTTCTTCTGCTTTGCGCCGCTCTTCCTCCAGCGCCAAAGTCATGGCTGTCAGCTCGGCATCGGCATTTTCAAGACGTTCACGCAGGGCCTCGGCGGCGGCCGCTTCTGCAAGACGGCCCGCTTCCTCATCGCTCAGCTGGCTTTCCAACAGCGCCTGCGCTGTCAGCCCTTCAGCGTTTTGCACCTCCAGATCGGCGATCAGGGCCTGCAATGCCTCGCGCTTGGCAGCGGCCAGTCGGGCGGCTTCGACCTGCACGTCGATCTCATCGCGCAACCCTGCCAATGCCAGGTTCAGCGCCTCTTGCTCAGTCATCAGCGTGGTGTTTTGCCCTTCCAGATCGGCAACTGTGCCCAAGGCCGTGTCGCGCTCGGCCAGAAGGCTGGCAACCTGTTCTTCAAAACTGGCAATGCGGGAGGCTTGCGCATCACGCTCGCTGGACAGTGTGGCGATCAAGGCCGCCTGTTGATTTTGCAGCGTGCGGGCATCACCCAAAGTGGTTGTCAACGTGCCGACCCGTTCGCTCAGACTGGCGGAGCGATCCTGTTCCAACCCCAACGCTTGCGCCAAGGCCGCCACTTCGGCAGACAATTCATTGAGTTCACTTTCTTGTCCGCTGATTGTCTCGCTCAGCACAAATTGCACCACCATAAAAATGGTCAGCACAAACATCAGCACCAGCAACAGCCCGGTCATTGCATCCACAAATCCGGGCCAGATCGAGGATTGAAACCGTGCGCCAGTGCGTCGGGATAGGGCCATGGCTTAGCTGCCCTCGCCCCGGTTTTTTTCCCGGCGTGCGACCCGTGCCTTTTGTTGGTTGCTGATCTGGTTGAATATCTTGCTGAGTGCGGCCAGATCGGTGCGAATTTCTGTCATGGTTTCCTGCCGTCCGGCACTGATTTCTTCCAGTATCCGCAGCATTTGCACATCAATTGATCGCAGCCGCATCCGGCTTTCGGCATCTAGGCCCGCATCACCCCCCGGTTCGGGGTGTTCCAGTTTATGCAGCAGCCTTTCCTGCCCCTCGGCGACACGCATCATAGTGACGTTCAAAGGGTTTGCTTCGCCCATACGGTGGGTGAGCCGTTCCACCGAATCCGCCAGAACGCCCAGCTTTTCATCCACCATAGAGCGGCTGACATCCGATTGGGTCAGCATCATTTGCAGGCTTTCCATCTGCTCGGCCATGTGATCAAGCACGCCCACAACAACGGGGCCTTCGCCGGTGCCTTCGGTATCGCCTGACGAAAACCCAACGCGGGTAATGGTCGACATCCATTCTTCCAACTCGCGGTAGAATCGGTTTTGACCGTGACCCGCAAACAACTCCAGCAGGCCCACAACCAGTGATCCGGCAAGCCCCAAAAGAGATGAGGCAAAGGCCACGCCCATGCCGCCCAACTGCGCCTCAAGCCCGGTCATCAGGCGGTTGAATACTTCGACACCGCCTTCGCCGTCTTGTGGAGCCAGGCTTCGGATCGTATCAACAACCGCTGGTACAGTTGTGGCCAGCCCATAGAATGTACCCAAAAGCCCCAGGAAAATCAGTAGGTTGACAATGTAGCGCGTGATTTCACGGGCCTCATCAACCCGCTGCGCCACGGAATCCAATATGGAGCGTGCTGACGTCGATGCGATCTGCATCCGCTTACCACGCTGCCTGAGCAATGTGGCCAAAGGCGCCAGTAATTGTGGGGCTATGATATGTTCGTGGCCAGGGTTTTGAGCCGCAAAGCCCTCAATCCATTTGACCGACGCAAACAGCTGAAACACCTGCCAGAAACAGGCCAGAACACCGATCACAAAAACAAACATGATGAACCCGTTAAACCACGGGTTTGCCTCGAACACGGGCAATACGCTTGGCAGGGCCAAAAAAGCCCCGGCACCCGTCAGCCCCAGTGTCATCAACATCAAGATGATCTGGCGGACAGGATGGGAAAACTGCGGCTCGACCTCGCGGTCCGGCTGGTCCATTTGGGACAACTCCCGGCACTGTTTTTGTTGGGCTGACCCTAGTCGGTCTGCCTCCTCAAGCCAAGGATTTATGCGCTCAGCGATTTCACCCGTTTTGCCAGCCACACAAGATCAGGGTCATGGATGCGCAGTTCGGCCAGATGTGTGGAGGTATTAAACAGATATTCGGTGTTTGGCCCCATGCCGCCATGCGCACGCGCAATGATTTGGGCTTGCTCTTCGAGGTCCAGACCGCCGCAATATTGCACATGCTCGGTGTCCACCACATAGGTCACCGCCTCAACTTGTCGCCCATCTGCAAGGGTAATGGTCAAAAACTTCTCCAGATAGGCCGAAGAGATCAACTCTCGTTCGCGCAGATATTCAAGCACTTCATCGCGGATGTCATCGGCCACACCCAAAGCCACGCCTTCACAACGGGATTTCACACATTCATCCAGCGCCAGCACCAATCCGGGGTTTTCATCGGTGCCACGGTGATGAATGGAACGCATACAAAAGCTGCGTGCATAGCCCGTTAGCGTGCCAAGCACCCGTTCGGACACATCAAAACCGGGGTTCCACACCAAAGAGCCATAGCCAAACACCCACATTGTCATTTTACTGTTCCTTGTCCTGCACCATCTATAAACACCATGTGGTTGGGGCGTGAAAGAGGCGATCATCACCATGCGGCTGCTACTTACTCTGGTCATTCTTTGTGCGGCATTGTGGTCGGGCTATTGGTATGTCACCTCCACCGCCATGCAAGAAGGCCTGTCAGCTTGGCTGGCCGATCGGCGGGCAGAAGGTTGGGTGGCAGAAACCTCGGACCTGTCTGTGGCAGGTTTCCCAAACCGGATCGACACCACGTTTAGCGATCTGGCGCTTGCTGATCCGGGCACCGGGCTGGCATGGGAAGCGCCGTTGTTTCAAATTCTGGCGCTCAGCTATAAGCCCAATCACCTGATTGCCGTTTGGCCGCATGAACAGCGCATCGCCACACCTTACGATAAATACGATGTGATCAGCACAGACATGCGCGCCAGCCTCATTGTAGAGGCAACAACTGATCTGGCTTTGAAACGCCTGACCCTGACAGCTGAAAACCTGGAAGTTGAAAACCAGACCATCGTGCTGAACAGTGCGGTTGATCGCAGCAGTCTTACTGCGCTGACCCTCGCCGCAGAGCGGGTTGAGGGCAACCCGGCCCCCGCGTACCGCTTCGGTTTTTTGGCCGATGGGTTTGCACCCTCTGTACCCTGGAAAGTGCAGCTTGATCCAACAGGAATGTTGCCTGTCCGACTAAAGGCGTTGCACGCGGATGTCCTGGTGACGTTTGACGCGCCTTGGGATCGCTTTGCCATTGAGACCGCACGCCCGCAACCACGAGTGATCAAACTGCGCCTCGCCGAGGCAAAATGGGGCCAGCTTGAGCTTCAGATGGCTGGTGATCTGATTGTCGACGAGGCAGGGCTGCCCAGCGGAACATTGGCCATCAAGGCGCGCAACTGGCGTGAGATTTTGGAGCTTGGCGTTAAATCCGGGGCGATCCCCGACGTCTTGGCCGGATCTCTGGAAGAGGGATTGGGCATGCTGGCGTATATGGCGGGCAAGCCCTCAACGCTGGATGTCGCGCTGGAGTTTTCAAATGGCCGGGTGTTTTTGGGGCCGATCCCAATTGGCCCAGCCCCAGTGCTGCGCATCCGCTAACCTGCATTTCGGGCAGTCAAACCTGAAAGAAACGACTATTTACAATATGGTCCGCTGCGATAGCTGGCTGTGTCAAAATGGAAATGATCGCGGTGATGCCGGTCTGATTTTGGCCCCAGCACGGTGCCAAATGGCCCACAAGCCGAGCTGTGCAACTTGCGTAGGATTCGGCCGTCCTTGCCACCGCCCCAATCGCCCAGCACGGTGATTTCCTTGCCATTGGCCAGCCCAAACCCGGCAATATCAATTGCATTGCCTTTGGCGTGTTCCGACAGGCGTGCACCGCGTTTGGAATTGCGTGTCCGACACGCATAATGCGCCACGACGCGCAATGAGGTCAGCCCGCCACCACGTTTGCCAACGCTCGGCACGGCCTCATTGCTGACCCAGCTATTTAGTGTTTGTGCCGTGGTGCAATTCATCAAGGATTGCTGACTCAGCGTGATGCCGCCGACAGAGCGTACCCGCACAGCATTTGATATCCCGCACGCCCCATTTCCGGGGACATCGCCCACCACTTCACCCTGAATTTGCGGATCACCGCACACCGACCCTTTGGAGGAAATCTGAGGCTGGTCCTTGCCCCCGCCAATCATCGAACATCCCATAAAAATCAAAGGGATAACCAGTAACAACCGCATATACATCAGCCCCTATTCGAGCGCCCGAAATTCGGCGCATCAGTGTCTTGCCCGGCCTCAATGATACCACGGCGAATGGCGCGCGTCCGGGTGAAATACGCATGCAGATGATCACCGTCGCCCGTGCGAATGGCGCGCTGCAGCGCGAACAGTTCTTCGGTGAATCGGCCAAGAATTTCCAGCGTTGCTTCTTTGTTGTTCAAAAACACATCACGCCACATGGTAGGATCACTGGCCGCTATCCGGGTGAAATCACGAAAACCGGCAGCGGAGTATTTGATCACCTCAGTATCCGTCACGCGGCGCAGATCATCGGCGACACCAACCATCGTATAAGCGATCAGATGCGGCGCATGTGAGGTGACAGCCAAGACCAGATCATGATGTTCCGCATCCATTTCGTCAGTAAGCGCGCCCATACCCTGCCAAAGCGCTTCGACCCGCTCCACTGCTGAACGATCACTGCCAGGTGGCGGAACGATCAAAGTCCAGCGATTGTCAAACAACTCAGCAAAGCCCGAGCGGGGCCCGGAATGCTCGGTGCCGGCCACCGGATGGGCGGGCACAAAATGCACGCCGTCTGGCAGATGCGGGGCAACAGCCGCAATCACCTGCGCCTTTACCGAGCCGACATCCGAAACCGTCGCCCCCGGTTTCAATGCCGGTGCAATCTCAGCGGCAACCGCGCCCATAACCCCAACAGGGACACACAGCACCACCAGATCAGCCCCTTCTACGGCCTCGACAGCGCTGTCACAAACACGGTCACACAGGCCAATTTCACGGGCGGTATCACGGGTTTCTTCGGACCGCGCATAGCCGGTGACCTCGCCCGCCAGCCCGGCGCGCTTGATTGCGTGAAACATCGACGACGCGATCAGGCCAAGCCCGATCAACGCAACGCGGTTGTAAATCTGGCTCATCTGGCTTGCTCCATAAACTTGCCAACAGCATGGGCCACCTGACGGCAGCTGGCCTCATCCCCGACTGTGATGCGCAAACAATGCGGCAGTTTGTACCCGGCCACACGGCGTACAATAAGGCCTTGTTCCTTCAGGAATTCATCACAGGCTTCGGCCTCATCCTGACTGGCAAACCGGGCCAGAATGAAATTAGCAGTCGAGGTATCAGAGGGCACACCATGTTCGGCCAATGCCTCGGCCAGCCAGGCGCGTAGACGGGTGTTGTCATCGCGGCATTTGTTGGTCCAGTTCACATCGCGCACAGCCGCCTCGGCTGCCGCCAATGCGGATTGGCTCACGTTGAATGGCCCGCGAATACGGTTCAGCACGTCAATCACATGCGCAGGGCCATAGCCCCAGCCGATACGCAGCGCACCCAACCCGTAGATCTTTGAAAACGTGCGGGTCATCACCACGTTGTCACGCGACTCGACCAACCCGGCGCCGCCGTCATAGCCCTCAACGTATTCGGCATAGGCCCCGTCAATCACCAAGAGCACCTGCTCCGGCAAACCGCGCGCCAGACGGGCCAGCTCGCTTTCGCCGACCATCGTGCCGGTGGGGTTGTTGGGATTGGCGACAAACACCAGTTTTGTGCGCTCATTGCACGCAGCCAAAATGGCATCCACATCTGTCACACGCTCACGCTCAGGCACTTCGACAGGTGTGGCACCTGCCGCCAGAGCAGAAATGCGGTACATGGCAAAGCCGTGTTCAGTAAAGACCACCTCATTGCCAGGGCCGGCATAGGCCTGGCACAAAAAGGCGATAATCTCATCACTGCCCGCGCCGCAGATCACACGCTCCGGGTCCACGCCGTGGATGTCCCCAATGGCCAGGCGCAGCGGAGCATGATCCGCTGAAGGGTAGCGGTGCAATTCGAACGCCAGCTTGCGATACGCATCTTTGGCGGTGTCACTGGGGCCAAACGGGTTCTCGTTTGAGCTGAGCTTGGTCACATTGGCCACACCCGCCACATGGGCCGCCCCACCTTCATAGGGCCGAATATCCATAATTCCGGGCTGTGGTGTAATCTTTGTCATAACCCAATCCTCCCCAGGCGGCCTTGTAGCAGTGGCATATGCGCATGATCGGCAATAAAACAAAAGGCCGCGGCGGTTTCCCGTCGCGGCCCTTGGCAGAAATGTAACAGCAAGAGCAGTTTTCGTTCGATCTGAACAGATTGAAAGAAAAACGTCCCACCATAGCACCGATGGTGCTGCGTTTCTCAAATGCGCATTCAGCAGGCGATTTGAGAAACGCTTTTGTTAATTCTGCGCGTAGAATTCGATGACGAGGTTCGGTTCCATCATCACCGGATAAGGCACATCGCCCAAGCCCGGTGTGCGGACGAATTTTGCAGTCATCTTGGAATGATCGGCTTCGATGTAATCGGGCACATCACGCTCGGCCAGTTGAGTGGCTTCGATCAGCACAGCAATCTGTTTGGAGCGCTCGCGCACTTCGATCACGTCACCTTCTTTTACACGGTAAGAGGCGATGTTGACCTTGTTGCCATTCACACGGACATGGCCGTGGTTCACGAACTGGCGTGCGGCAAACATGGTTGCAACGAATTTGGCACGGTAAACAACCGCGTCCAGACGACGCTCCAGCAGACCCACCAGGTTTTCACCTGTGTCGCCTTTAACACGAGCCGCTTCAGAGAAGATGCGCTTGAATTGTTTCTCGGTCAGATCGCCGTAGTAGCCTTTCAGCTTCTGCTTGGCGCGAAGCTGCAAACCAAAGTCAGACAGCTTGCCCTTGCGGCGCTGGCCGTGTTGTCCGGGCGGGTTTTCGCGGCGATTGACGGGGGATTTCGGACGACCCCAGATGTTTTCACCCATCCGGCGGTCAATTTTATACTTGGCAGACGTGCGTTTGGTCACGGCTGGTCTCCTTCATTTGGTTACGAAGGGCGTTGTCCTCTGGCCGAAGCCCGACAGGCATCCCCTTGCGGGGGCCACCAACACCAATGAAAGCGCGCTTATACAGGGGATTTGAGGGGTGTCAACATCACATATGCTCCGGGGCATTGTCTGCCCCCGGGGTGGCGAACAGACGAGCGCTCCCGAGCGTTTTATCCCCGCAAATCCGCAGGCAGAATGATCGGCGCGCGGACATCACCCTATCGCCAGCCCAAAGAGGGGGGCTGACGATGGCCCGGGGCCTACGGCCTGTTAACCGGGCTAAAGCGTATCACCTTTAACCTGAGGCAGGCAAAAAGGTGAGATAGATGTGAGGACGCACCCGATCTGGTCTATGCCGCCTCATGGGTCAAAATTGCTGCTTCGGAGGCACTCAGAGAGCGCCGCGAGAACCCGCCATAGATATGTGGTTCGTATTCCAGTTGCGGATGCAGGCCAATCAACCGCTTGCGATCATCTGCGTCCAGCGTTGACAAGGATGTGCTCGCCGGGTGGAAACTCTCAGTCTCAACCCCATTGGCCCACAGGATCTGATGCTGCGGCAACAGGATATGAATATAGGTCACTTCGCGTGCCGCCATATCAATATTGATCGAGCCTGAATTGATCAGGTCCTTTGCTGACACCAACACCTCGGGCGTATTAAACAGCGCCATTGCGACATCGCCTTTGATCAGCATGCGATGCTCGGGCGACACCAGAAGCTCTTCGTCTGGTCGCTCGATCCCCAAGGCGCCGGCCTTGATACGGATGGGCCGCAGTTTGGGCATCGCAAACAATCGCGCGCCCGTCATCCGACGGCTGCCAATCCACTGGATTTCCTGCGCGCCGTTGTCTTTGGATTGCACATAATCGCCTTCGCGCAATTCCTCGACCAGCCTTGGCCCGTCCGGGGTTTCGATCCGCGTGCCAGGTGTAAAGCAAATGACACCGCCGGTTTCTGGCCCGGTGGAATTGTCATGTGAGGCCTGTAACGTGTGATGCACCACCCACATCTCGGTGTTCCGAGGCGGGATATCGTTCATGAACATCAAAAGGGGCGGGGCATTGCCCCCCACTTCGATCAGCGTAACAGTATAGCTTTGCGCACCATCGGTGACGACAAATCCGCTGTCTGTCAGGGGCTCATCAATTTCGATATTGTTCAGGTTTTTGGTGTTGGTTTTAGCTGCGCCAACCAATCGGCGCACCATGCGAGCCGCGCGTTTGCGACTATTTTCTTCACCGTTTGCATTCTCAAGTCGCAAAAACTCACTTGGCCCATCCACCCGCACGAGCTCACCGTGCCAGGACCACGCCGTACCCACATCCAAAGATTGGATCGGGGCGGCATCTAAACCATCCACTTCCGTCTGCGACCAGGAGATGACAAACGTGCCTCGAAAGCCCGTTTTCATGCCTGTATGCCTGCCTCTTATCGTCTTTTAGTTTTTTTATTACTGAAAGGTTAACAAATGCGAATCACCCTGGGAAGCCCTGAAATTTGTTTTTTCTCTATATGAATCAACACGTCACATTGATCCCACAAAAGGGACATCAACCTCCGGAACAGGACTTCATATAGATGTCCGCAGCGGTGTAGCGGCTATATCTGGTGTGCTTAGATGTGCTGGACGTGGGCCAATTTCAAAGATCCGCCCGCCTTACCTTACGGCCTGCATGCAACGCCCGATCAGTCGGCCTGTACCGGCATGCCCCATCTGTCTGTCAAATGGCTGATAATCTGGTCACGGGTTTGTCGATAGGACGCCAGCTTGGCCTCGCGGGTTTCGCCCAGTCCCGTGGGGTCCATAATCGGCCAATACAGCACGTCAAGATGAAACACCCGCGTCAGCTCCAGCGCACGGCGTTGGCTGGCAGGGCTTAGGGCGACCACCAGATCAAACGAGCTGAGGTCATCGCCCCATTGTTCCATTTCGTCAAAACTGCGGGTGCGGTGGCGTTCCAGTTCAACACCGATTTCACGGCAAACAGTCACGCTGAACCCATCAATGTCCATCTCACCTTTGACACCGGCTGACTGCACATATGTGTCGGCGCCATAAAACTTCTTCATGATCCCCTCGGCCATAGGCGAGCGCACAGCGTTGTGATCACAGCAAAACAGAATGGATTGAGGAAGCTCTGCCACCATGCCCTAGCCCCCGAAATGCAATACGCAAATCAGGGTGAACAGGCGGCGCGCGGTGTCATTGTCGATATCGGCCTTGCCTTCAAGCCGCTCCTCCAGAATACGCGCGCCTTCATTGTGGATACCGCGCCGCGCCATATCAATGGTTTCGATTTGGCTGGGCGGCATGTTTTTGACCGCATCAAAATAGCTTTCGCAGATGGTCCAGTAGTCTTTGACCACCTGACGAAACGGGCTGAGTGACAGATGAAACTCGGCCGCCGGATCATCGGATTGGGTTTTGATGTCAAAGACCAGCCGTTTTTCACGGATCGACAGGCCCAAGCGATATGGCCCACCGGGAACATCCCGATCGTCCCGTTGTGGCAAATCAAAGCTGTTATCCTCGATCAGATCAAACATGGCGACCTTGCGCTCTTGTTCGATCTCTGGCGTGGGCGGCGGCAGGTTGGCGTCATCCAACTCGATGTGGCAGATGCTGGTCATCGTTGATGTCTCTTGCACTTGAAGTATACGCAATGCCTAGCGCAGCAGCGCAGGGGGGGCAATGCAGCAAGCCCTGCGCTGATATGTTGCGTGACCCTGCGGCCACGGCTTTTTGCGGATCAGAAATCAGTCGTTCAGATGTTTCAGCCGGGCCGTCACCGACAGCCCATGCGCCTCAAGGCTCTCTGAGCGCGCCAGCACCTCGGCGGCGGGGCCAATGGCACGCAAGGCATCCGGGGTCATCCGGGCCAGCGTGGTGCGTTTAAGGAACTCCATCACATTCAGGCCACTACTGAAGCGCGCTGAACGTGCCGTGGGCAACACATGGTTGGGACCGCCGACATAGTCGCCGATGGCCTCGGGGGTCCACGCCCCGAGGAAAATAGCACCGGCATGGGTGATCTTTTGTGATAGCGCCTCGTCGTCTGCCACACACAGCTCCAGATGCTCGGGTGCGACCCGGTTGGACAAGGCAGCTGCCACATCCAGATCGGGCACAATAATTATTGCGCCATTGTCCCGCCAACTGGCCCCGGCAATCGCGCGCCGCTCAAGCGTTTCCAAAAACTTATCAACCGAGGCCTCAACCGCCCTGGCGAATTCCGGACTGTCCGTGATCAGGATAGATTGCGCACTTTCGTCGTGTTCGGCCTGGCTCAGCAGATCAAGGGCGATCCAATCGGGATGGTTATCCGCATCGGCAATCACCAGAATTTCCGATGGCCCGGCGATCATGTCAATGCCCACTTTGCCAAAAACCCGGCGCTTGGCAGCGGCAACAAAGGCGTTGCCCGGCCCGGTGATCTTGTCCACTGGGGGGATCGTTTTGGTGCCATAGGCCAGTGCTGCAATCGCCTGTGCACCACCAATGCGGTACACCTCATCCACGCCTGACAGGCGCGCGGCCAGCAAAACCAGCGGATTGGCCTGCCCATCGGGCGTGGGCACAGTGATGGCCAAGCGCGGCACACCCGCCACTTTGGCCGGAATCGCGTTCATCAGAACAGATGATGGATAAGACGCCAGCCCCCCCGGCACATACAAACCCGCCGCCGATACAGGGGTCCAACGCCACCCCAAAGTGGCGCCTGCCCCGTCCTGCCAACTGGCATCTTCGGGCATCTGGCGGGCGTGATAGGCACGGATGCGCTCTGCGGCCAGTTCAAGTGCGGCGCGTTCATCATCAGGCACCTGGGCAATCAGCGCGTCAATTTCAGCCTCGGAAAACCGCAAGGTTTGAGCCGTTAGCTTCAGTCGGTCAAACTTCTCGGTCAGCTCTATGACGGCCTCGTCACCACGCGCCTGCACATCTGCGATAATCGCGGTCACGGCTGCATCCACATCCGGCGCATCTTCGCGCTTGGCCCCTAACAGGGCGGTGAACTGCGCCTCGAACTCAGCGTCGCTGGCGTTAAGGTATACGGGCATAGCAGGCTCCTTGGTTGAGCGCGGACATAGCGTTGTGGAGGGAAGGTCTCAAGGGCCTGACAATTATCCGGCAACTCAGTCCTTGTGCATCGGCACCTTGCCAGACGTTGCGCGATAAGGCCGGGTGACATCTTTTAGGGTCACGTCCAGCGCTTCAGTTTCCAGGCGGATAGCGCCATCACCGGCAAGTGTCACCAACACATGCCCTGCGCCATCTTCACCCGGCTCAAAGGTGATACTCAGCACAGACAGGATCATATCCGGATCAGTGCGATCAATCCCCTGACTGGCCACTTTCAGCACATTATCAACCGCCAGAACGGCTTGAACGCGTTCAGGGGAATGGCGCCCCTGCCCTGCGTCCTCCCAACGAAACCGGTTGAGCAACAAGCCAAAACGTCGCTCAGCCGCACGCCAGGTCATTTCAGTGATTGGAAACACCGCATCCTGCACCAGTGATGAAATCACCTGCAAATCCTCAGCGTCCATTGCACCCAAATTCAAGGGGCGCTCAGCGCCATCTTCAAACCGCGCGTCATCGCTCATGAGCCGGATACCCGTTCAATTTTTGCGCCCAGATTGCTCAGCTTCGCCACGACCCTCTCGTAGCCGCGATCAAGGTGATAAACACGGTTCACGATGGTTTCACCCTCGGCAGCCAGACCAGCAAGGATCAGCGAAATACTGGCGCGCAGATCCGTGGCCATCACCTGCGCCCCTTTGAGCTTTTCGACACCCGTCACCGACGCGGTCCCGCCGTGCACCTCAATCTGCGCGCCCATGCGCATCAGTTCGGGGGCATGCATGAACCTGTTTTCAAAGATCTTTTCCTCAAGCACACAGTTACCTTCGGCGGTGCACATCAGGGCCATCATCTGCGCTTGCAAGTCGGTGGGGAACCCCGGGAACGGCTCGGTCGTGACGTTAACGGCCTTGGCGCGGCCATTCTTGCAAGACACTTTCAGCCCGTTGGCTGTTTCTTCCACACTGATGCCAGCCTCATCCAGTTTTTCACAAAATGCGCCGACCAGCTCAATACGCCCGCCCAGGCATTCCACCTCGCCACCACAGATAGCGGGGGCCAGCATATAGGTTCCCAGCTCAATGCGATCGGTCACCACCTGGTGGGTGGCGCCGTGCAGCCTGTCCACGCCCTGAATGGTGATCGTGCTGGTGCCGTCGCCTTCGATTTGTGCCCCCATCGCCCGCAGACAATCCGCCAGATCGACAATCTCGGGCTCGCGTGCGGCGTTTTTCAGCACTGTAGTGCCCTTGGCCAAGGTGGCCGCCATCAGCACGTTTTCAGTGGCACCCACGGACGCAAAGCGCATTTCATGCACAGCCCCCTTGAGGCCCCCCGGAGCCTGAGCGTGCAGATAGCCATCCTTTAGCTCAATTTCTGCACCCAGCGCCGTTAGCGCATCAATATGCAAATCCATCGGACGTGCCCCAATGGCACAGCCACCGGGCAGCGATACCACCGCATGACCCAGCCGCGCCAACATCGGCCCCAACACAAGGTTAGAGGCACGCATTTTGCGTACAATGTCATAATCGGCAATATGGTTGTTTACATCGTGGCTCGACATGGCCAGCACCTGACCATCTGACATCGAGGTCACTTCAGTCCCCAGTGATTGCAGCAGCTCGGTCATGGTTTTGATGTCCGACAGGCGTGGCGCATTGGTCAGCGTCAACGGCTCTTCGCTCAGCAAGGTGGCAGGCATCAGCGTCAAACACGCGTTCTTGGCCCCCGCAATTGGAATCTGCCCGCTCAGCGGCCCGTTGCCTGTTACAATAATACTGTCCATCTGCTCTACCTTTTATCCTCGCCCGCACCCTTGTTTTCGCCCGTTCTGGCCTTGGCTTGCGCCTTACGCCGCGCCATGTTTGCTTTTAACGCCGCCTTCAGGCGATCTTCACGCGTCGTGGCCTTGGGCCCGGGCGATTTGGGCTTGGTGTTTTTTGTCATGCCCCCTCTCTACAGCAGGTCTGAAAAAGGGTCCAGATAACCCTTGCACTGATACGCGATTGGGTCTACTCAGCGCGCCACAATGTGCTGTTGTAGCTCAGTGGTAGAGCGCGTCATTGGTAATGACGAGGTCGGGAGTTCAATCCTCCCCAACAGCACCATTTCACCAGACGTTACCGACAACCGGGGCAAGGCAACCTAAAACGCCAGCGACCGCAGCACATCCGTGCCATGTCTTTAGGGGCAAACGATCGGTACCATATACCCGGCTGGCACTTGTTTGCTGCCCAACACCGACGCTGGGCGCGAGGCATCTAACACGCATCCCGTTGATTTTCGAAGGTAGAGAGAAAAATCCCGACTGACGATTTCCTTTGGGTCAGGCAGATCAGCGCTGCGTGTTGCGGGGGTGACCTGAATGTAATTCGCGTAGGGCGACGGGTGCGACAGCGCCAGATCATACCCACGCGGCGCGCTCTGCTGTGAGGGCGCAGAACAGGCCCCGACAGCCAAAATGACGGACCCCATGAATAAACGTCCCATAATCATCTTGTAACTCCTAACCTCGCCCGCCGCATCAAAGTGTAAAGCCGCCCCTGCCGCTGCTCAACAAATAGGTAAACACATCGTTAACGCGTGAGCGCCCGGCCCCTGCCCCTCTCACAAACAGGCAGTTTGATGCTGATGTGCGTGAAAACGCCTCTTTCACCGCACGAGCCTGCCCACTATAAGGGCGACGGTTCGTCAGCCTGAGAGTCGCTGGCCACTTAACCTATAAATCCACGGGACGCCGTACCACATGTCGATCTTGCACAAAATTCCCGGCCTGCTTTCACAAGATATGGCCATTGATCTGGGAACAGCTAACACCCTGGTCTATGTAAAAGGGCGCGGCATTATCCTGTCAGAGCCATCGGTGGTGGCTTATCACGTCAAGGATGGCGTCAAAAAAGTGCTGGCCGTGGGCGAAGATGCCAAGCTGATGCTGGGCCGCACGCCCGGCAGTATCGAGGCGATACGACCCATGCGTGAGGGCGTGATTGCCGATTTTGACACTGCCGAGGCGATGATCAAACACTTCATCCGCAAGGTGCATAAACGCACAACCTTTTCCAAGCCCAAGATCATCGTCTGTGTGCCCCATGGCGCGACACCGGTCGAAAAACGTGCCATTCGCTCGTCGGTTCTGGCAGCCGGTGCACGCCGCGCGGGCCTGATTGCCGAGCCTATCGCCGCCGCCATTGGTGCGGGCATGCCGATCACCGACCCCACCGGCAACATGGTTGTGGATATCGGCGGCGGGACCACCGAAGTGGCGGTTCTCAGCCTTGGTGACATCGTTTATGCCCGCTCGGTTCGTGTCGGCGGTGACCGCATGGATGAAGCGATCATCAACTATCTGCGCCGCCAGCAAAACCTTCTGGTCGGTGAAAGCACAGCAGAGCGCATCAAAACATCCATCGGCACCGCGCGTATGCCCGATGATGGCCGTGGCACATCCATGCAAATCCGGGGGCGCGACCTGTTGAACGGCGTCCCCAAGGAAACCGAGATCAGCCAGGCTCAGGTGGCCGAGGCATTGGCCGAACCCGTTCAGCAAATTTGCGAAGCGGTGATGACTGCACTGGAAACCACCCCACCCGATCTGGCCGCTGATATCGTGGACCGTGGTGTTATGCTGACAGGTGGCGGCGCGTTGCTGGGCGATCTGGATCTGGCCCTGCGTGAGCAAACCGGGCTGGCGGTGTCGATTGCGGATGACAGCCTGAACTGCGTGGCGCTTGGCACCGGTAAGGCGCTGGAATTTGAGAAACAATTGCGCCACGCGATTGACTACGACAGCTAAAGCGTCGACCCTTAAGTGAAAGGGGACCCGATTGGCCAATGAGAGAAACCACAGCAGTGACTACACCGGACCCCTGAAGCGGTTGCTGGCAGGGGTTCTGGTGTTGTGCCTCATTGGCCTGTTTCTTGTCTGGCGGATCGACAGCCCACGGGTCGAGCGATTTCGTGCGCAGGTCGTGGACCGTGTGATGCCCAATTTTGAATGGGCCATGGCGCCTGTCACCGGCACCATCAATATTGTCCGTGACTTTCAAAGTTACCAGCGTATTTACCAACAAAACCAAGAGCTTCGCCGCGAACTCCAACAGATGAAGGCCTGGAAAGAAGCCGCCCTACAGTTGGAACAGGAAAACGCCCGCTTGCTGGACCTCAACAACGTACAGCTGGACCCGCGCCTGACCTTTATCACCGGTGTTGTGATGGCTGACAGTGGCTCGCCTTTCCGGCAATCGGTGTTGATCAATGTGGGCACACGCGATGGCATTGTAGATGGCTGGGCCGCGATGGACGGCTTGGGCCTTGTGGGGCGTACCTCGGGTGTAGGTGAGCGCACCGCGCGTGTTGTGCTGCTCACTGATACGTCTTCGCGCATTCCTGTCACGATCCAGCCCTCAGGCCAAAAAGCGCTGGTTGTGGGCGATAACACCGCCGCCCCGCCGGTGGATTTCATCGAAGATGCGGATCAATTGCGCGCCGGGGACCGCGTACTGACATCGGGCGATGGCGGTGTGTTCCCGCCCGGTCTGGCCATTGGCCACATTGCCAAAGACCCCGGCGGGCGTGTTCGTGTGCGGCTGGCGGCGGACTATGAGAGGCTCGAGTTCTTGCGTGTGCTGCGCAACTATGGCCACCGTGCGATCACCGATCCGGGCCATCTGATTGCCTCTGATCCAATAGGCGCAGAGGCCGACACCCTGCTTGAGACCACATCGGAGGCCAATGATGGGTGACACTCCAGGATCCCACATTGGGCTGATGCGCATCGTTTATCTGCTCATTTGTACCTTTTTGACCTTTCTCAGCCTGCTGCCGTTGGAAACCGCCCCGCGCAACTGGGCCGGGCCTGATCTGATCCTGGCGCTAAGCTGTGCCTGGGTGCTGCGCCGCCCCGAATTTGTGCCCGCCCCATTGATCGCCCTGGTGTTTTTGCTGACCGGGTTGTTGTTTCAGATGCCACCGGGCCTGTGGGCCGCTTTGGTGGTGATTGGCACAGAAACCCTGCGGGCACGCGCGTCGGGCCTGCGGGATCTGACCTTTGCTGCGGAATGGGTCACTGTGGCGATAACACTGATGTTGATGACGCTGGCCAATCAAGTGGTGCTGGCTGTGCTGCTGGTGGATCGCCCGCCACTGGCCCTGAACCTGATGCAGGTGTTCATGACGTTGGCGGCCTATCCCGTGGTGGTTATTGCCTCGCAATTCTTGCTGGGTGTGCGCAAACACGCCCCCGGTGATCTGGACACATTGGCGAGCCGCCGATGAGACGCCCAACCCGTGATAACGCAGAAAGCCAGCGCCGCATCACCCGCCGCGCCCTGATATTGGGCGGGGCTCAGGCGGGGTTTGGGGGGTTATTGGCCTGGCGCATGCACTTCATGCAGGTTGATCAGGCCGATGAGTTCCGCCTGCTGGCTGACGAAAACCGCATCAATATACGTCTTATCCCGCCATCGCGTGGCC
Organism: Roseovarius sp.; assembly: GCA_029212365.1. Classification (GTDB taxonomy): domain Bacteria; phylum Pseudomonadota; class Alphaproteobacteria; order Rhodobacterales; family Rhodobacteraceae; genus Roseovarius. Next base: position 20,129 of record JARGOC010000032.1, on the reverse strand, counting down.
GCATCTTTGACCGTGAAGGCCGTGTGGTGGCCGAAAACATACCCAGCTACCGCATCACAATGGTGCGTGAACAAGCAGGTGACGTGCAACAGGTGATCGCCCGTCTGGCACAACTGGTTGAGCTGGACCCAGATGAACTGGATCGTGCCATGCGCGACCTGCATGATTTGCGCGGCGACACACCTGTCACCATTGCGGATCGGATAACCTGGGATGATCTGAGCCGTGTGGCCGTCAACGCCCCGGCGCTACCCGGTATCACCCCAGAAGTGGGCCTTTCGCGGCGTTACCCTCAAGGGGCGAACTATGCCCATATCGTTGGCTATGTCGGCCCGGTGTCGGACAAGGATCTGGCGCGCATCGACGCCCCCGATCAGCTCTTGCGTATCCCGCGCTTTCAGGTTGGCAAAATCGGGCTTGAAGCCCGCCGCGAAGACCCCCTGCGTGGCAAGGCGGGCACCAAGCGGGTTGAGGTCAACGCGGCCGGGCGCATCATGCGAGAACTGGACAGGGTCGAGGGCAACGCAGGCTCGGATTTTCAGATATCAATTGAAAGCGCGCTGCAATCTTATGTGCATGCCCGCCTGAAAACTGAAAGTGCCGCCGCCGTGGTGATGAACTGCGAAACAGGCGATCTGCTGGCCTGTGTTTCGACCCCCAGCTTTGATCCCAACCTGTTTGTGCGTGGCATTAGCCAGACCGACTATAGCGCCTTGCTGGAAAACAAATATCGCCCCCTTCCCAACAAAGCGGTGCAGGGGGTGTATCCGCCCGGATCTACGTTCAAGATGGTCACCGCATTGGCCGCGCTTGAGGCCGACCAGGCCCAGGCAGAAGACACCGTGCATTGTCCAGGGTTTTTGGAAGTATCAGATCGTAAATTCCATTGCTGGAAGCGCAGTGGCCATGGCAATATGAACCTGCACACCTCGCTGCGGGAAAGTTGCGATGTCTATTTTTATGAAATGGCACTGCGCACCGGCATTGAGAATATCTCGGCCATGGCGCGCAAGCTGGGCCTTGGGGTAAAACACGATCTGGCGATGACCAGCGTGGCCAAAGGGCTGGCCCCCACCAAAGCCTGGAAGGCCGAGGTCAAAGGTGCTGAATGGGTGATTGGTGACAGTGTGAATGCCTCCATCGGGCAAGGTTTTGTGCTGGCGTCGCCCTTGCAACTGGCCGTTATGACGGCGCGGATTGCCACTGGGCGGTCGGTCACACCCAGACTGATCAAATCCATTGACGGGGTTGAACAACCCACCGGCTATGGCACGAGCATGGACATCAATGAAAATCATCTGCGTCAGGTACGCAAAGCTATGTTTGCCGTTTCAAACAGCCGCCGGGGCACCGCCTATGGCAGCCGTGTCGCGGTTGAATCAATGCAGATGGCAGGCAAGACCGGTACAGCTCAGGTGCGCTCGGCTGTGGTGAACAATTCCAGCGTGCCATGGGAACAGCGCGACCATGCCCTGTTCGTGAACTTTGCCCCGTTCGATAACCCCAAAATTGCCGTGGCCGTGGTGGTCGAACATGGTGGAGGCGGCTCCAAGGTGGCAGCCCCCATCGCCCGCGACATCACGCTTCAGGCGCTATATGGCGAAGACCCGCCCCTGTCGGCTTATCCCTCCAAGGACCGCGGCCGCATTCGTGCCCAACAAGAGCGCCTGCGCCGCGAACGCCTTGAGGCCGAAGCCAACACGAGCGACCGCGCATGAGCTATCTTGAGTACACCGTCCAGCACACACCCACCGGGTTGCGCAAAATCCTGTTCCTGAACTGGCCCTTGGCCATTTTGCTGTGTGCCGTCGCATCGGTCGGCTTTCTTATGCTCTATTCGGTGGCGGGTGGCTCGTTCAGCCCCTGGGCTGAACCGCAAATGAAACGCTTTGGGATGGGCATGATTTTGATGGTTCTGGTCGCCATGGTACCCATCTGGTTTTGGCGCAATATGGCGGTGCTGGCATATCTTGGGGCGATTGCCCTGTTGATATTGGTGGAGTTGTTCGGCTCCGTTGGCATGGGTGCACAGCGCTGGATTGATCTAGGCTTCATGCGCCTGCAACCCTCGGAACTGTCCAAAATCGCGCTCGTGTTGTTGCTGGCGGCCTATTACGACTGGTTGCCGATGGCCAAAACATCGCGGCCTTTATGGGTGCTGGCGCCCGTCGTGCTGATCTTGTTGCCCGTTGCACTGGTGCTGCGCCAGCCCGATCTTGGCACCTCGATCCTGCTGATTGCCGCCGGCGGGGGCATGATGTTTCTGGCGGGGGTGCATTGGGCCTATTTTGCCGCCGTTATCGCCGCAATCATCGGGCTGATCACGGCCGTCTTCCAAAGTCGTGGAACCGACTGGCAGATGTTGGCGGATTATCAGTTTCGCCGGATTGACACCTTCCTTGATCCCTCCAGTGATCCTCTGGGCGCGGGCTATCACATTACCCAATCCAAAATCGCATTGGGATCGGGGGGCTGGACAGGGCGCGGGTTTATGCAAGGCACGCAATCACGGCTAAACTTCCTGCCCGAAAAACACACCGATTTCATCTTTACCACCTTGGCCGAAGAGTTTGGCTTTATCGGGGCTATCTCCTTGCTGGGGCTATATATCCTGATTTTGGTGTTCTGTATTTCCTCAGCACTGACCAACAAAGATAGGTTTTCATCACTGCTGACCCTTGGCATTGCTGTCACATTCTTCCTGTTCTTTGCCGTCAACATGTCAATGGTCATGGGCTTGGCCCCTGTTGTGGGCGTGCCGCTGCCGCTGGTCAGCTATGGCGGGTCGGCGATGCTGGTGCTGTTGCTCGGCTTTGGCCTGGTGCAGAGTGCACATGTCCACAAACCGAGGTAACATGTTGTGATGAATATCCTTTTTGCAGGGACGCCTGACAATTGGCCCAGATATGAAACATCCTTGAACGCGGCCATTGCCAAGGCTGGGATCACCGCACATCTGTCTGACGCGATCGCACCAGATGAGGTAGATTATATCATCTATGCCCCCAATGGCCCGGTGCAGGATTTCACCCCCTATACCCGCGCCAAAGCCGTGCTGAGCCTTTGGGCTGGCGTGGAAAAGATCGTGGGTAATCAAACGCTTCGCATACCGCTGACCCGAATGGTGGATGACGGGCTAAGCCAAGGCATGAAAGAATGGGTTGCGGGACATGTGCTGCGCCATCATTTGGGGATGGACGCCGATATCATCAACAGCGATGGCAGTTGGGAGCAACATATTCCCCCGTTGGCACACGAACGCCCCGTGACGGTGCTTGGGCTTGGTGCTTTGGGGCAGGCCTGCGCCACCACGCTCGCTGATCTGGGATTTGACGTCACCGGCTGGAGCCGCACTGCGAAAACAGTGCCGGGTATCAAATGCTTGTCGGGAGATACAGGGCTGCGGGAGGCGCTGGCCAGTGCCGAAATTATTGTTTTGTTACTGCCATTTACACCCCAGACGGAAAACATCCTAAACGCCGAAACCTTGGCATTGTTGCCGCGTGGCGCAGTAGTGATAAACCCCGGACGCGGGCCGTTGATAGATGATGATGCATTGCTGGCGTCGCTTGATAGCGGCCATATTTCCCATGCCACGCTGGATGTATTCCGGGTGGAGCCTTTGCCCAGGGATCATCCCTTTTGGGCACACCCCAACATCACCGTAACCCCGCATATCGCCGCCGACACGCGCCCTTCGACAGCGGCTAAAGTGATCGCAGAAAACATTCGGCGCAACGAAGCAGGCGAGGCCCTGCTGTATCTCGTTGATCGAGGTGCTGGGTATTAACTATCTCAGAATAGGTGGTTTTTTGGGATCAGATCCGGGAGGTGGTGTTTTTATCGGCTCTATGGGTTGAGGCAGATCAAACCGCAATCCAACCTTCGCCAGACGCGGCGTGGCCGGGTCATTGGCCCCAAAAAAGGCAACATCAACTGCCGCGGCCTCAAGCCCAGAAAATATCAGAACATCCCCAACCGCACGGGCCAGCGCAGGCTGCGCATCGGGGATGGCATCAACGACGCCCAGCAAATGCCCCTGCCCGCCATCGCGGTAAGCCACGCCAACCAGATAAGCAGAATGCGCAAGCCCAGTTGCTGCGGCCAGCCGTTCATCCAGAGACCTCAGAAAACTCTCTGGCAAGCCTTTGGGTGCAAACAGTTTTTCAATCTGCTTCTCCACCTCCTGAGGTGCTTGGGCGAGGGTTTCATTTAACCAGGTGATCTCATCTGCGATCAGGAAGGTCGAGGAAGGCGCCACGTCAATATTGAGGGCAATCCCGAGGTTTTCCGGCCCCAACATCTGCGCAAGTACCCGGCCTGAAACCGCCGCATAGGGGGCTTCCCCTTGGGTGAGATCGCTCATCCGGCTTTCCAGATCAAACGCCATGACAAATTTTTCGTCATACATTTCAAATGTTTCCGGGATGACTTTGTCACCATCAGCCTCAGCGCTCAGCAACAAAAACAACTCGGTCGCGGCCAACTGCTCAAAAAACCGCAGGCGGGCGGCGTCATCATCGGGCGCGGCTTCCATCGCCATAAAGGCGGTATCTAGGCGGGTGCGATCACTCATGCATAACCTTTTGAACGTGCTTGCGTAATTCGGGTATCAATTCGGCCTCGAACCACGGATTTTTCTTCAACCAACCGGTATTGCGCCACGACGGGTGCGGCAAGGGAAAAACCTGCGGCGCATAATCGCGCCAGGCCAGAACCGTATCGGTGACGCCGGTTTTAACACCCATGTGGTATTTCTGGGCATACCCGCCGACCAGCACGGTTAACTCTACCTTATCAAGGGCGCGCATAACATCGCGATGCCATGTCTTGCCACAGATCGACGGCGGCGGCAAATCGGCGCCTTTGGCGTTGTAGCCCGGAAAACAAAACGCCATAGGTACCACAGCCACACGAGATTTATCATAGAAATCAGAGGGGGTTAGCCCCAACCAATCACGCAACCTATCGCCAGAAGGATCATCAAACGGCACGCCGGATTGATGCACCCGCATCCCCGGCGCCTGCCCGGCGATCAACACCCGCGCCGACGGGCGAAACCACGCCACGGGGCGCGGCTCATGGGAGGTGTGGGTCGTGGCAAAACGATCAGCACACAGACGACACGCCCGGATATGTTGGATCAGATCAGACATCGGATTTATGGGTATCTTGTACATTCTGCCCCCCCGAAATGTACAGGATTGCGCTGCATTTACTCAGATTTTCCCGATAGGCCACAGCTCATTTCGACAAACATCGAAATAACACTTGCGCGCCCAGTACATTTCGACAATTCTAGAAATATGAAACAAACATCGATTCCTGATCTCGATTTGGCAGTGACCGCCTCAACCTTTGCCGCCCTTGGCAGTGAGCAACGCCTGGGCGTGCTACGCGTTCTGGTGCGCGCTGGCGAACACGGGCTAAGCATTGGCGAGTTGGGCACCCGCAGCGGTGTTACCGGCTCGACTTTAACCCATCATATGAAAATCCTGGCGCAGGCCGGGCTGGTCCGCCAAGAGCGCAAGGGCCGCTCGATTATCTGTGCGGCGGTCGCTTATGACGAGCTGCACCAGCTGTCCACTTTTCTGCTGCGTGAATGCTGCGCTGATTGCCCAGAAACGGAGCACGATCATGGCTGACCTGACCCAGTCCCATTCACCAAAACCCGGTTGGAAAATAGACAAGGCCTGGGCCGCGCTGATTGTGATCCTGATCGCCGTTGCCGTGCTGGATTGGGCACAATTCTGGCCAACCGTCAGCTTTGCCAGTGTGGCGCTGTTACATACGGCCCCCTTCATCGTTTTTGCGGTGCTGGCCGTGGCATACCTAAAGGCCACAGGCGCAGAAACCTTGCTGGCCAAGGCCTTTGAGGGGCGCCAGACACGGATGATTATCATGGCCGCGGCCCTTGGTGGCCTGTCTCCCTTTTGCAGCTGCGAAGTCATCCCCTTTATTGCCGCCATGCTGGCCCTTGGCGCGCCTTTGGCGGCGGTCATGGCCTTTTGGCTGGCCTCGCCATTGATGGACCCGGCAATGTTTTTGATCACCAGCGGCACCTTGGGGTGGGAATTTGCCACCGCAAAAACCATCGCTGCAATCAGCATTGGCCTGATGGGTGGTTTTGCCACCATGTTGGCCGCCAAATCACCGGTCTTTGCTGATCCTTTGCGTGAAAAACCACAGGTGGGCGGCTGTTGTGGTGTCAAAAAACCTTTTGAAGGCAAGCCTCTATGGACCTTTTGGGGTGAGGCACCCCGCCGTGAAGCCTTCAAAGCGTCGGCCCTTGAAAACGGGGTGTTCTTGCTGAAATGGCTGGCATTGGCCTATGTGCTTGAAGCGCTGATGTTGCATTATGTCCCGGCCGAAGCTGTGGCAGCGGTGCTGGGCGGGGATGGGATTGTCCCGATCATTTTGGGCGCACTTGTGGGCGCACCGGCCTATCTGAACGGCTATGCGGCGGTCCCGCTGGTGGATGCGCTACTGGCGCAGGGCATGACCCAAGGGGCGGCGATGAGCTTTGTCATTGCGGGCGGTGTCAGCTGTATCCCTGCTGCAGTGGCGGTCTGGGCATTGGTCAAGCCGCGCGTCTTTGCGGCCTACATCGGGTATGCGATGGTGGGCGCCATTTTGGCGGGGCTGATCTGGCAAATGATAGCTTAAAGACCCCGATCACAGCAAAGTTGATTTCATTCGGCAAATCAAGCCGCGATGCGGTTGCCCCATATGATGAAATGGCCTAATTCTGATCGCAACAGGATATTCGGGAAAGGGCTGTCATGTATCGCGTCTGGAATTTTGTGGCGGAATACTCGCTATTATTGATCCTTGGGGCGATCACCGCCCTGATTTGGGCGAATATCGATGCGGATAGCTATCACCATTTTGTTGAGTTTGTGATCTGGGATCATGCGCCCATCGGGCATTTGCATGACGGGCATCGCACGCTGACGCTGCATTATCTGGTGAATGATCTTTTGATGGCCTTGTTTTTTGCCATCGCCGCCAAAGAAGTCTGGGAGGCTGTGATCCTCAAGAACGGATCATTGCGCGGTAAAAAGGCTGCAACCCCCTTGTTTGCAACGGCGGGTGGTATGTTTGGCCCAATCGCTGTGTATCTGTGCATGGCGATGTTGATGGGCTCGGACACTTATAATGCCGTGGCCAATGGCTGGGCTATTCCGACGGCCACTGACATTGCATTCAGCTATTTGGTTGGGCGATTGGTGTTTGGTGCGGGCCACCCTGCGGTGCGGTTTTTACTGCTCTTGGCCATTGCGGATGATGCTGCCGGCCTGATCATTCTGGCGATCTTTTATCCCAGCGGGGATCTGGCGCCTGAATGGTTATTGCTGTCCTTTGGTGTGGCGATTGCGGTCTATGTTTTGTTCAACTGGTTCCCACGGTTCCTGGACAAGGGCAAACAACACCGCCCCAACACCACACGTTTGCGCAAGTCGCTAGGTGGCCTGCCTTATGTATTGGCTGGGTGCATCAGTTGGTATGGCTTCATGCGGTCGGGTCTGCATCCGGCGCTGGGGCTGTTGCCGATTGTGCCAACCATTCCACATGCGGACAGGGCGTTTGGTCTGTTTAGCGAAGCTGAGAAATATCTGCATGACCTGCTGAACGTCATGGAACATGCGTTGAAACACCCGGTAGAAATCGTGCTCTTTTTCTTTGGCTTGCTGAACGCCGGGGTTGAGTTCGGGGCCATAGGTGACGCCACTTGGCTGGTGCTGGCCGGGTTGATCATCGGCAAACCCGTGGGCATTTTGCTGTTTGGCTGGATCGCGGCAAAACCCTTGGGATTGGGCCTGCCGCAGGGCATGCGCATCATTGATCTGGTGGTCATCGGCTGTGTCGCGGCTATTGGCTTTACCGTATCGCTGTTTGTGGCCTCCGTTGCCTTTGACGCAGGTCCAATTCAGGACGCAGCCAAGATGGGCGCCTTGTTCAGCTTCTTTGCGGCTGTCATTTCGATCATTGTGGGCAAACTGACCAAGGTTGAGAAACAAGAACTATAGGGCGCTCCTGCCAATCGGGCTTTGGCGCATCACAAATTCTGTTTTTTCTTGAGTTGGCATAAAATTGCCCCGATTTGATGGCATAAGTGCGTATGATCGGGCATGATGCCAACTAACAAGGCTAATCTAGCCTTAACTAAACCCCGTTAAAGAGGGTGAAAGAGCAGTTCCGGAGCCGTAAATGCTCGAGTTTGAAAATGTGAGTAAGTCCTTTTGGACAGGTACCCAGCGTAAGGTGATCCTTGAGCAGGTGTCGTTTCGCGTGGAACTTGGCCGCAGTCTGGGCATTCTGGCCCCCAATGGCACCGGTAAAACTACTTTGATAAACATGATGGCAGGCCTGGAAAAGCCCGATGAGGGTGAAATCCGCCGTGGCTGCCGCATCTCATTCCCATTGGGGTTTATGGGCGGGGTCATCAGTAAAATTTCAGCTATGGAAAACGCGCGCTATATTGCACGGCTCTATGGGCTTGATCCTGATTATGTTGAATCCTACTGCCGCTGGATGTGCAACCTTGGCGAGTATTTCGATCAACCCTTGGGCACATATTCATCGGGCATGAAGGCGCGGTTCACCTTCGCTCTGATGCTGGCGCTTGATTTTGATATGTATCTGATCGACGAAGGCATGCCGGGATCGACAGATGTGGAGTTCAACCGCAAAGCCGGTGAAATCCTGCGTGAGCGGCTGCGCACCACCACTGTGATCATTGTGTCGCATCAGGCGGCCACTTTAGAAAAATTCGCGCGGGAGGCTGCTGTGTTGATGGGCGGCAAACTGTATATGTTTGATACCTTGGAAGAGGCGAAACAACTCTATGACTACGAAACCCAAGGCTAAAAAGTTCCGCATTCGGCGCACCACCCCTTCGTCCGGTTCTACCGCCGCAGCAGGGGCCGCAGCCACGCGCCCTGAACCGCAGGACGCCGCCGCTGACAGCGCCCCGCCCCCATCTGCCCCGCGTGAAGGACAGGTCAGTTCAGCGCGCGAAGTTAGTGCGTCGCAAAGTATTGATGACATTCGCAAAGAAGGCCTGACAGGCCGGCAATTGCGCATGGCGCGCCGTATGGCCCAGAAACAGGGAATGGCCCCGACTTCGGATTTTGATGCTGTGCGCCTGTTGCGCGCCAAAGGGATTGACCCGTTCCAGCGCGCCAGCATTCTGGAACTGGTGGCCAATGACCCCGACGATGGATTGGAAGCACCGGTTGCCGATTCACAGTCAAAATCTGTGCAACAATCCAAAATTCAGCTGCCGCAAACTGTAGCTGTGGATCAGGCCAATTTACCGTCGACCGAATTGAGCCCCGCCGACCGCCGTGCCGCTGAAATCATGGACATTCAGCGTGATATCAGCCGTCGCCGTCGTCGCAAATCCATGCTGCTGTTATCGCGCTTGCTGGCGTTTGTGTTGCTGCCAACCTTTATCGTGGGCTTTTATTACTACAAAATCGCCACACCGATGTATTCCACCAAATCTGAGTTCCTGATCCTGACCGCTGATGGGTCAGGTGGCGGCGCTGGTGGTCTGGGTGGCCTTCTGCCCAGTCAGTTTGCCACCGGGCAGGACGCGATTGCTACTCAAAGCTATCTTGAATCCAAAGATGCCATGTTGCGCCTGGACCGTGATGTGGGCTTTCGTGCGCATTTCAGCCAGGACAACATTGATGCGCTGCAACGCCTGTCACCGGATGCCAGCAATGAAAGCGCGCACAAACTGTATAAGAAATACGTCAAACTGGGCTATGATCCCACCGAGGGCGTGATCCGCATGGATCTGGCCACCGCCGATCCTGCAATGAGCGAGCTGTTCTCACAACGGCTGATCGCCTATGCCGAAGAACGTGTCGACGAGCTGAGCCAGGAAAAACGTCTCGATGCGGTGAAAACCGCCATTTCCAGCCTGGAAGATGCCCGTGCCGAGCGCCGTGCCTCAGTGCGCAGATTGGTTGAATTGCAGGAAGGGTCGATCCTTGACCCTACGGGCCAGATAGCCGCCATCCGGCAGCTGATCTCAACAGTGGAACTGCAGTTGCAGGAGGCTCAGCTGACGCTGAATATACAGTTGAACAATTCGCGCCCCAACAAATCCAAGATTCAACAACTGAACGATCAAATCGAAGTGTATCAGGCCGAGTATGAACGCCAGAATGCACGGTTGACCGAAGCAACCGAAGGCGCCAACTCGCTGGCCTCGCAAACCGCCGAAATTCAGGTCGCCCAAGCCGATATCGCCACCGCTGATCTGGTGCTTCAGGCCGCATTGGAAGCCAAACGTCAGAGCGAAATCGAAGCCAACAAGCAGGTGCGCTATCTGACCGTCAGCGTAAAGCCCCTGGCATCGCAAGATCCGTCTTATCCTCGCTCGTTTGAGAATACGATCCTTGCCTTCCTGATCTTTGCCGGCATCTATCTGATGGTGTCGCTGACCGCATCGATCCTTCGTGAACAGGTGTCCTCGTAAGATGAAACAGGTTGAATTTGGCGGGTTAACCGTTGGCAATACCCACCCCCTGACCCTGATCGCAGGCCCTTGCCAGCTGGAAAGTGCTGATCATGCGCAGATGATCGCAGGCCAGATGAAAGAGGCTTGTGATGCGGCAGGGGCGCAATATGTTTTCAAAGGGTCGTTCGACAAGGCCAACCGCACGTCGCTGAATGCCCAGCCCGCATTGGGCCTGGATGACGGCCTGAAAGTGCTGCAATCGGTGAAGGATACCATCGGTGTGCCCGTGCTGAGCGATATCCACGAGAAAGAGCAATGCGCGCCCGTGGCCGAGGTTTGCGATGTGCTGCAAATCCCCGCGTTTTTGTGCCGCCAGACATCTTTACTGTTGGCGGCAGGGGCCACAGGGGCCGTGATCAACGTCAAGAAGGGCCAGTTCCTTGCCCCATGGGATATGGCGCATGTGGTGGCCAAAATCGAAAGCACCGGCAACCACAACATTCTGTTGACGGAACGTGGCGCCAGCTTTGGCTACAATCGGTTGGTGGTTGATATGCAAGCCCTGCCCGAAATGGCCAAAACCGGGTATCCGGTGGTGATGGATGCAACCCATGCTGTGGCCCAGCCCGGTGGATTGGGCGGTGCATCAGGTGGCCAACGTGAGTTTGCCCCGGTTCTGGCCCGCGCTGCGGTGGCGGTCGGCGTGGCGGCGGTATTTAGCGAAACCCACCAAGACCCCGACAATGCGCCCTGCGATGGCCCTAATATGATCCGCTTGGATGACATGCCCGGATTGATTGATACCTTGATGCAGTTTGATCGGCTGGCCAAAGCCAACCCCGTGGTTGTGTGACCCAAATACAAGAAAGACCTGACAGTGAAAAAACCTCTGCCCCAATCCACCCCCAACACCTGGGATTTTCTGCGTGATGCGATGATCACCCCCACGGGGTTTCGTGAATATGACGCGCGCTGGAAATACCCGGATGAGATTAATCTGCCCGGCATTACCGCACTGGGCTTGGGGCTGGGTACCCAGATGCAGGCACGCGGCATAGACCCGGTGATTGCTGTGGCCAATGATTACCGCGATTATTCTCTGAGCATCAAAAACGCCCTGATCATCGGGCTGATGCAAGCAGGCATTCAGGTCAAGGATATCGGCCCGGCCGTCAGCCCTATGGCCTATTTCAGTCAGTTCTATCTGGATGTGCCAGCGGTGGCGATGGTCACGGCATCACATAATCCCAATGGCTGGACCGGGGTGAAAATGGGCTTTGAACGCCCCCTGACCCACGGCCCCGATGAGATGAACGAGCTGCGCGACATCGTACTGTCCGGCAAGGGCGTAACCCGCCCCGGCGGCGCTTATGAGTTTGTCGACGGCGTGCGCGACGCCTATCTGGATGATCTGGTGGGTGATTTCAAAATGTCCCGCAAACTCAAGGTGGTATGCGCCACCGGCAACGGCACCGCCTGCGCCTTTGCGCCCGAATTGTTTGAACGCATCGGCGTTGAGGTCGTGCCTTCGCATAATGAGCTGGATTACACCTTCCCCCATTACAATCCCAATCCCGAAGCCATGGAAATGCTGCACGACATGAGCGCGTCCGTCACAGCTTCGGGTGCGGATTTCGCGCTGGGGTTTGATGGTGATGGCGATCGTTGCGGCGTTGTTGATGATGAAGGCGAAGAAATATTTGCCGATAAGGTCGGCGTAATCATGGCACGGGACCTGAGCAAACTGCACCCCGGCGCTACCTTCGTGGCCGATGTAAAATCCACCGGGCTGTTTGCCTCAGACCCTGAGTTGCAAGCCAATGGCGTAAAGGCCGACTATTGGAAAACCGGCCACAGCCACATGAAACGCCGGGTCAAAGAAATCGGTGCCTTGGCAGGATTTGAAAAATCCGGCCACTATTTTCTGGCCGAACCTGTGGGCCGTGGCTATGACTGTGGCATGCGCGTGGCGGTAGAAATCTGCAAGCTGATGGACCGTAATCCCGACAAGTCGATGTCAGACCTGCGCAAAGCCTTGCCCCAGACATGGGCCACCCCCACCATGTCCCCCTGGTGTGCCGATACCGAAAAATACGATGTCCTGGAACGACTTGTCGCCAAATTGGTTGCCAAACATGATGCCGGTGAAACAGTCGCAGGGCGGGCGATCAAAGAGGTGGTCACCGTCAACGGCGCGCGGGTTATTCTGGACAACGGCAGTTGGGGCCTGGTGCGCGCCTCGTCAAACACACCCAATCTGGTGGTGGTCTGTGAAAGCTCGCAAAGTGACGCTGAAATGCGCGCCATCTTCGCCGACATTGATGCCGTGATCCGCACCGAGCCATTGGTCGGCGAATACGACCAGACGATCTAAACTCAGGTCAAAAAATGAAGGTGGGTTATGGCCCCCTTCATCTTTCAAAAAATACTTTGGGGGGTTTGGGGGCCACGCCCCCAAGGCCTGCGTGGCCTGAACGCAAACCAACCGGCGCGCGCAAGCGCACCATAGGATCAAGCCACCAAGCCACGCCCCTGCAGCAAGGCCTCAACCCCCGGCAGCCGACCACGAAATGCGGTGTACAATTCATCGGCCTCAACCGTGCCGCCGGTCGAGAGGATATGCTCCTCCAGCCGGGCGGCTGTGGCGGGGTCAAACGCATCGCCCGCGTCCTCAAATGCTGCGAAAGCATCGGCGTCCATCACTTCGGACCACATGTAGCTGTAGTACCCCGACGAATAACCATCCCCCGAAAACACATGCGCAAATTGTGGTGTGGCGTGACGCATGCGTATGGCCGCAGGCATGCCGATTTCACCCAGCACACGCGCCTGTTCCGCCATCGGATCCGCCGGGGCTGCGCCATCGTGAAACGCCAGATCCACAAGCGCCGAGGCGACATACTCCACCGTTTGAAATCCCATATCAAAATTCGCCGCATCCAGCACTTTGCGCAGCAGCGCATCTGGCATCGCCTCGCCGGTTTCGGAATGTGTGGCAAATTCGGCCAACACTTCGGGCACCTCCAACCAATGCTCAAACAGTTGGCTGGGCAGTTCCACAAAATCACGCGCCACTGAGGTACCCGACAGGCTCTCGTAAGTCACATTTGACAGCAGATGATGCAGGGCATGGCCAAATTCATGGAACAATGTGCGCGCGTCATCATAGCTCAGCAACGCGGGCGTACCTTTGGCAAAGTTACAGACGTTCATCACCACCGGGCCTTGGGCTTTGGGTGTTTTCGCCTGACCACGCATAGAAGAACACCACGCCCCCGAGCGTTTGGAGGATCGTGCAAAATAATCCCCGATGAACACCGCCACATGGCGACCCTGGCGCGTGACCTCCCACGCGCGGCAATCTCGGTGATACAGCGGCACCTCCAAGGGTTTGAATTCCAATCCAAAAAGCCGGTTCGCACAGGCAAAAACAGCCTCGATCATCCGATCAAGTTGCAGGTAGGGTTTCAGCTCGGCCTCATCGAGGTCAAATTCAGCGCGGCGGCGTTTTTCGGAGTAATAGCGCCAGTCCCACGGGGCCAGATCATCGTTCACGCCGTCGGCCTGCATCATTCCGGTCAGGATATCGGCATCCGCCTCGGCGCGGGTTTTGGCAGGTGCCCACACATCCATCAGCAAATCTCGCACGGCTTGGGGTGTTTTGGCCATTTCAGTTTCCAGCTTGAACGCAGCAAAGCTATCATAGCCCAGCAAATGACTGCGTTCTTCGCGCAGGGCCAGCGTTTCAGCAGCGATAGCGCGATTGTCAGATTCGCCGCCATTGGCGCCGCGCGCTTCCCAAGCGCGGAATGCTTTTTCTCGCAGGGCACGGCGGGGCGAAAATTGCAAAAACGGCACAATTAGAGAACGCGATAACGTGATTACCGGGCCTGATTGGCCCAACTCCTCGCCCGCCGCACGGGCGGTATCAATGACAAACTGCGGCAGACCTTCTAGGTCTTCCTCGGCCAATGCCATATGCCAGCCAGCTTCGTCGGCCAGCAGGTTTTGGGTGAAACTTGTGCCCAACTCGGCCAATCGCGCCATGATGGCACGCATGCGCGCCTCCTCAGCGCCCACCAGCGCCACCCCGGCCCGGCGGAACCGGCGGTGCGTCAGCATAAGCAGGCGCAATTGCTCGGACGTCAGGCCCAATGTGTCACGCGCCGCCCACAGCGCGTCTATCCGTGAAAACAGCGCCTTGTTTGAATGAATATCCGAGGAAAACTGCGCCAGTTTCGGGCCAAATTCCCGCTGCAATTTCTGTCGTGCGGGGTTGCTGTCGGCGCCTGCCATGGCAAAGAACACCGAAAGCACCTTGTCCAAATCCTTGCCGGATGCTTCCAGCGCCTCGATTGTGTTGGCGAATGTTGGATCATTTGAAGCCTCTGCAATCTGCGCGACCTCGGCCTGTGCCGCAGATAGAGCCGCCTCAAAGGCCGGGGCAAAGTGGGCATCTTCAACCAGGTCAAACGGCGCCAGTTCAAACGGCGTATCCCAATTTTTCAGCAGCGGATTTGTCATGGATATCTCCTTTGCCCTTTAGGTAGGGGCTTTTGTGAGGGCCTGCAATTGCGCCTCACCGAGTGTCAGGAATTTGTGCCGCAGATCGGACAATCAGCGCGCGGTTTCACGGCCAGCTTGCGGCTTTCGCCATAAAGCGCGTCATAGATCAGCATTTCACCTTTCAGCGGTGTTCCCGCATGCGTGATCAGCTTGATCGCCTCAACCGCCATCATTGATCCGATCACACCGGGCAAGGGGCCCAGCACGCCTGCCTCGGCACATGACGGGGCCAGACCATCAGCCGGGGCCTGAGGGAAAATACACTGGTAACAGGGGGTTCCGGTGGCGGGATCAAACACACTAAGCTGCCCTTCCCATTGCGATAGTGCCCCTGATATCAATGGCTTGCCCAAAGAAACAGCCGTCGCATTGACCAGATAACGGGTGTCAAAATTATCGGTCCCATCAAGGATCAAATCGTAATCGGCAAACAGGGCTTTGGCCATATCGGGTGTTAAGCGGCGTTGCAGGGGGTGCACCTTAACAAATGGGTTCAGGTCTTGCATCGCCTCAACAGCGGATTGCACCTTGGGCAGAGAGACACGGCTATAGGTATGGATAATCTGGCGTTGCAGGTTAGAGGCATCGACATAATCATCATCAATCACGCCAATTTTGCCCACGCCAGCCGCTGCCAGATACATCAGCGCAGGCGAGCCAAGCCCCCCGGCGCCGACCACCAGAACACGGGCTTGTTTCAGGGCTTTTTGCCCCGGCCCGCCGATTTCACGCAGGATGATATGGCGGGCATAGCGCTCAAGCTCGACAGTGGAAAACGCAGCGCCAGATTCGGGGGTGACGGAGCGCGCTTGGGCTTTGGCCCGCAATCGGCGCAGCCCTGCACGATAGGCCAGCACAAGCGAGGCAAAACCGCCCAACAGCAGCCACAAAGCTGCGCTTTCACCGGTGGCCATGCGCAGGGAGTGCCCGTCAGGCAAAACCAGATGCAGCCCAATGACCGCCAGCCACAGCAGCCCGATCATCGCCCAGCGCAGCCGGGTTGGGGTGCCCATCACCGTACCGATGCCCCAAAGACCCGCCGCAAGGATCAAAACCAGCGCCATCAGCCCTGCCCGGTCGAGCCAAAGCCACCCGCCCCGCGCGCGGTATCATCCAGCGCGTCGACCAAGGTTAATTCGCCCTGTATCACCGGCGCTATGACCATCTGTGCAATCCGCATTCCGTGATCAATATGAAAGGCTTGCGCGCCTGCATTCATCACGATCACCCCCAAAGGTCCGCGATAATCGCTGTCAATCGTACCGGGGCTGTTGGGCAGGGTAATCCCATGTTTCAGCGCAAGTCCCGAGCGTGGCCGCAGCTGCACCTCATAGCCCATCGGAATGGCCAGCCGCAGCCCTGTGGGCACCAGCACGCGTGCGCCCGGTTCAATGGTCACGCCGTTGCGCTGCATTTTGGGAAAATTCGCGCGCAGGTCCGCGCCTGCAGCCCCGGCACTTTCATAGGTTGGCAGCCCCAAGGATTGGTCTGCCTCATCCTCCCAAACGCACTTAAGTGTGACCATCCCCTGCCCTCTTTATCTTGGCGAATTTCGTAAATCCTCAGGCCAGAGCCTGCGCGATCCGATGTGCCAATTTGTCTGCAACCTGAGCTTTCGACATGCGAGGCCAATCCTCGGACCCTGTATCGGAAATCAGGGTCACATCGTTTTCAGACCCGCCCATGATGCCGGTTTCGGCGCTGACGTCATTGGCGATGATCCAGTCACAGCCCTTGCGCGCACGCTTGGCCGTGGCGTTGGCGATCACATCGTCAGTTTCGGCAGCAAAGCCCACCACCAACGCAGGGCGTCCCGTTTTCATCTGTGCCACGCTGGCCAGAATATCAGGGTTCTCGGCGAATTTTAGATCTGGCAGGCCGCCTTTTGTCTTCTTCATTTTGCTGTTTGAGGCGCTGGCCACACGCCAATCGGCCACAGCTGCGGCAAATACGGCCGCATCGGCAGGAAGGGCCGTTTCAACCGCCGCAAGCATCTGTTGTGCGGTCTCGACCTGCACCACCTCAACCCCGCTCGGCGCGGGCACATCGGCGGGCCCGGTGACAAAAATCACATGCGCGCCCAAAGCGGCCAATGCACGGGCAATCGCCGTGCCTTGCGCCCCGGATGAGCGGTTGGCGATATAGCGCACCGGGTCAATCGGCTCGTGTGTGGGGCCGGAGGTGACCAGCACCCGTTTGCCCTTAAGTGGGCCATCGGCCAACATGGCCTCAGCCGCCGCCACAATTTCCAACGGTTCAGACATGCGCCCTGGGCCGTATTCACCACAGGCCATATCGCCCTCGTTGGGGCCAGCAAAGTGGATGCCATCAGTCTTGAGCGTGGAAATATTGCGCTGGGTCGCAGCATGGTCCCACATGCGCACATTCATTGCCGGGGCCACCAAAACCGGCGTGTCCGTGGCCAAAAGAAGCGTCGAGGCCAGATCATTCGCGTGGCCCTGCGCCATCTTGGCCATCAGATCAGCGGTGGCTGGCGCTACGATGATCAGATCCGCAGAACGGCTGAGCTCAATATGGCCCATCTCGGCCTCATCCGTCAGATCAAACAGATCGCGGAACACTTTGGTACCCGCCAGCGCAGACACCGACAATGGCGTGACAAATTCCTCGCCCGCGCGTGTCAGGACCGGCGTGACCGAGGCCCCGCGTTCGCGCAGTCGGCGGATCAGATCAAGCGATTTAAACGCCGCGATACCGCCGCCGATGACCAAAAGGATATTCTTGGATGCAAGCATGAGGCCCTGCCCTGATTAATCAGGCTGAGAGTATGGGCTGACCTGTCAAGAAACAAGTGCCGACGCTGTCAGACGTCGGTGGAAAACGCGCTGAATGCCGTGCAGGGCTGCGAAATTTTTGCGGTCCATCCAGAGGCATGGGCCTGTCCTGTCGGGCTGTTGGCAGTTTTGTGCCTTTTTCAGTGTCCCACAGGGTGATACGCAGTGGCCAATCGAACAGGATCAATCAGAGGTGTGATCGTCGTAATGTTACCAGGATTATCATTGGTGTTGGGTGGCGCTGCCTCGGGGAAATCCGCGGTTGGTGAAGACCTGGTGAAGGGCACCGGGCGCCCGATGGTCTATCTGGCGACGGCGCAGGCCCATGATGATGAGATGCGCACAAAGCTGGCGCGTCACCGTGAGGCGCGCGGGCCCGGCTGGCACACGATTGAGGAACCCCTTTATGCGGGGCGCGCCTTGGCGACGATCGGCGGGGATAGCTGCGTTTTGCTGGATTGTGCCACCATGTGGCTGAGCAATCACTTGCTGGCCGAGGCTGACATGGCCGAGGCACAGGCCGGGTTGATGACAGGGCTGGCGCTGTGTGCGGCCCCGGTTGTGATTGTCAGCAATGAAGTGGGCGCAAGTGTGGTGCCCGAAAATGCGCTCGCGCGGCGCTTTCGCGAAGAACAGGGCCGCCTGAACCAGAAACTGGCTGCCAAAGCGGGTCTGGTTGTGCATGTGATTGCCGGATTGCCACAAGTGTTGAAAGGCGACATGCCATGACCACCTGGCATTGGGTGCGCCACGGGCCGACCCACGAAAAAACCTTTGTTGGCTGGCGCGATGTGCCTGCGGATTTATCTGACACGGCACAAATTGCCCGGTTGCACGGGTTTCTGCCGGCCCAAGCGGTGCTTGTTTCATCCGATTTACAACGCGCAACGGCCACCGCTGATGCATTGGCTCAGGGGCGCACCCGCCTGCCCCATCACCGCGATCTGCGTGAGTTCAATTTTGGCGATTGGGACGGGAAACACTTTAGCGAAGTGGCCGAAACCCACCCCGAGCTGAGCCGCGCCTATTGGGAGACACCAGGTGATGTGACCCCGCCAAATGGCGAAAGCTGGAACACGGCAGCTGCCCGTGTGGCGCGTGTTGTGGATGCCATCACCCAAGCCCACAAAGGCGCACATATCATCGCGGTTGCGCATATCGGCGTGATCCTGACGCAGGTGCAACGGGCGCATGGGGCGACCCCTCAACAGGCGATTGCCCATAAGATTGACAATCTGTCCGTCACCACGCTGCATAATGCGGGCACCGGCTGGCAAGTGGAGCGCATCAATCACTGTCCGTGATAAGCACGCGCACAATCTTTGGTTAGGAGCCATGCCCACGCGCCGCTAGGATATCACCATGACATATGAACTCATTATCGGCGATTACGCCTATTCCAGCTGGTCGCTGCGCGGCTGGTTGCTGTTTGAAAAGTTTGGCATCAAACGCACCCTTCAACGTGTGGATTTCAAACAAGGCGGCGTGCCCGAACAGATGCCCGATTGGGCCCCGGCCAAAACAGTGCCTGCCATGCGCACCCCGGAGGGCGCGATCATCGGCGAATCTCTGGCCATGGCCGAGGAGTTGGCAAGCCGTCATCCCGAGGCGGGTATCTGGCCGAGCGATCCCAAAGCACGGGCCACAGCACGGGCATTGGCCTCAGAAATGGCAACGGGCTTTGGTGCGTTGCGCAGCACATGTCCGATGAATGTGCGCAAAGCCTATCTGGACGTGGAATCGGATGCAGCCTTGCAAAAAGACCTGCGCCGGCTGGAGCTGATCTGGGATCATGCCCGCGAAACATGCCGCCCCGAGGGGCCGTGGTTGTGCGGGGAGTATTCGGCGGCGGATGCGTTTTATGCCCCTGTGGCGGCACGGATAGCCGGGTATGGCTTGCAGGTATCGGAATCTGCACAGGCCTATGTCGATGCGCATCTGGCCGATGGCGCGTTCCGGCGTTGGCGCGCGATGGGGCTGGTGCACGGCGAGATCCTGAACCGCTATGCCCAACCCTATGATACAGGCACCTGGCCCGGCCCTGCGCCTTTGGCTGCCAAGCCGGTTGACACCGGCACGCCGCTGAATGACGCCTGCCCTTATTCTGGTGATCCGATCACCGACCTGCTGGAAATGGACGGCAAAATCTATGGCTTTTGCAACCCGTTCTGCCGTGACAAAACTGTGGCCGATCCGGCAGCGTGGCCTGCGTTTATGGCATTGGTGAAATAGACCACCCCAGCCCGGTTAACAGGCCGCAGGCCCCGGGCCATCGTCAGCCCCCCTCTATG
>JARGOC010000056.1 GCA_029212365.1 Roseovarius sp. | reverse complement strand
GCTTCCCGATGGCCTAACAAAACGCGTCAGGCACAAAATTCGGCACAGTCTCGAGACGCGTGTTCTACAGAGCTCTTCGTCACCAAAAATACCCACATCAAAAGCCCAATAATTGCGGCACCGCAAAGTAGTGCCCCGAGAACGAACGCAGTCGACCCGATCTCGAGATCATATAAGAAATATGCACTTCCAAGAGCCACCGTGGTGGTGATTGCAATGCCCAATGGTTTCAACCCGAGCAAATTGCGCGCGAACCCATACGCAATGTTCTCATTCAACAGAAGGCTTGCTTCTGATTGCGGACGGGTGTGCTCAAGCAACCAACGTACTGCTAGCAAGCGGTCATCCTGAGCATTCTTTGGGTCCTGGTTCTCATCAACTAAACTCGGCAAGATAATCTTGCTATGTTTCTCAATGTATGAGCGACACCTCGTCTTCATGTTCTTGGGTAAACGATCATCGGAAAGGGAAAGCAAAGACGCAGTATGCAGACGTCCAACTCGGCTGCCCATTTTGCGCTCAATATTTTGACCAGACTTACGAGCCAACCGCGTCAACGCGAACAGGACCCCGCAAGTGACGACAAATGCAGCTATGGCACCCAATTGGGTCCAAACAGCTGGAAACCAAACAAAGACAAAAAGGAGCGCGGGCAACAGCGTCAAAAGCGCCGGATTGAGTCGGGCAATCCTATCGTAGCGGTCCATACCGAACATCTTATCCATCTGCATGAACCCTTCGCTGAATATTAGGCATTTTCGTCTCCTCCGAGTTCGGAGGACAAGCCCACCGCCTCTGCGATAAGCTGACGGTACCCAGTTGGGGTTCTGATAATCATCAGAACGGGAAACAACTGTCCAATCGCAAGCTTGGCCGCTGTACTGAAATCAGTTGCAGAGGGACCAGTGGACGCAAGGTGATTGTGCCACGTTCCTAACGCGTAGAGAGTGTTTCCCGAGGACTTGGATAATTGTGCGAGCTGATCACTCAAACCTTCGGTACCCAGAATAAACTCCGTTTCAGAAAATCTGCTATCGGGCGGAGCTGGAATCGTATCTACAACTTGAAAGACGTTACCGATGGCCGAGAAGCGCCCGACCAAAACACCGCCGGTTTCAGATCCCGGTTTGCGCGCAATTTCAGCGTCAATTTCTATCGTAACCCGGCGGGCAAGCCGCGTTTCAAGCGCGCCCATCTTGGGTCCTTTTACGATGGTATAGGGTTCAACGTTATGGCTTTCCCAATTCTGGGAAAGACCATCGGCCTGCAGGTGCCCAATGTTGAATTGCCCACTTTCATCTACATACCTCCCGGAAAGCACGTCGCTTGTCAGCTTCGCGAGCGGAGCCGCCATCATAGAAAGCCGAGCGTCTGACGCGATCATCGAAAAGCTCGAGCACCCTTGACCAATGATGATCTCGTCAGCGCTTTGGCCCATCACTTTAGATCGGAGTGCGTCGTCGCTCCGTAAATGGTGATAAAACTCGGTCATCAGGTCGCTGCTACTTGGGTTGGCGCTCTGGCCTGACACCGAGAAGAAACCAATGTCACTATCACCCATTAGGCTTGCTTCCATCACCCGTGGTGTCTTGCCCTTCGCCCAATCTGTATAGCTCAGGGTTTCCCGCAAAACCGCAGAGGCGGTAGTGTTCAATATTGCTTTGGATTTTTCGAGATTCAGCTTTCTGCGAAGCTCTTTGGTACGCAGCACGGTGTTGGCATCAATCCGATACCCATCCGTCTCCTGCGCAAGTTTGCTGACGTCATGCGCAAATTCCCCAGCCTTGGAAGAGTAGAACATCGAATCCAAATCAGCAGAATACGGCAAGCAGGAATGTCGCGCGTAGTTGTGCGGTTCCATGGTGTCGTTGTCTATGACCGATATCGGGGCACGGCCGGACCGCGCGAGATGCATCGCAATTTTCGAACCTAAGCTTCCACAACCTAGCATGGACCATGAAAGCCATTGCGAGCTGGGATCACCATGCGAGGTTCTTCTTAAGACATCGATCGAGATCGAATCTCTGTGGCCCGCCAAACGGACAATCGCACTTGATGTCGGCTTGAGATCATCCACAGATTGGAATTCGATCACATATGGGCAGATTTCAAGAGGTGAGGCCTGGCCAATGAGATTGAACGGTCGGCGGGCGATCAAAATGACCGTGACTGGCAACGCCTTTTTGATGGTATAGCCGTCGAGCTTCGAACGCAGCCACTTCATCCTCTCTGCCAGCATTTTGCCGCAGCCGTAGAGTTCAGCACGTTCGTATAGCTCTGCAACGTTGCCTACTGTCTCTGGAAGATAGCGGTCACAGATGATTGGCTTACCGTTTGGATGCTTGCCGGGCCAAACAATCAGTCCGAGGCTAAACCCCGTCCATTCGTCCTCATCTTTCGGGACCTGTCCAAGGGATTTCAGTGTCTTTTCATCAATTTTAACCTGCTCATCGCCCTTTAGACAGATTCGATAGTAGGGGTCGGACTGACCCATCTGCGCAAAAACCCAAGTACGGTGCCAAGTCCCGCCGGATCTACGTTTAACTACACTCCGGATCTGCGAGGCATCTCCAACAATGAGGTCGTTCAAGTGGTCACGTCGAACAAATTCCCAGCCATGTTTTGGATCATTCAGTTTCAGCATCGCTGCTCGATCGAGCCAGTCCAGAAGTTGCTGGAGGAGCGCAAGAATACCTCCCCCGGACTGAATTAGCTCACGTGGAGATCCGAAAACGAGGCAGGGTTCGGGCGCTGAACCGGCTGCACTTGGCTGTAAGTGAGGATGGGACCGATCAAAGTCGTCCCGTAAACTCGGGCGCGGTGCAAACAGAGGGTAGGAGGCGGGAAACGACAGTTTGACGGGTTCGACACGTCGTACTCCCGACGGGCTTTCGCCTCGAAACCGAGATGGAAGTTCCGATTTGATTTGCAGTGTCACGTCCACCGGACTTTCGTCATCGGCCCGCGACGCAATATCTATTCCAATGACTTGAGGGTGCTTGTCCAGTGTGCGAATTGCACGGGCAATGGCAACGGGAACAGCCAGAAGATCATCGACGGTTACCATGAAACTGACTCATGCCTTGTCTGACCTACAACCATGAGCATGTGCCTCGACTCCAAGAGCGGACGACGAAGAGATAGCGGCCGCCATTTTTAAGGAGGCAACTTTTGGACCATGTTCGGTGATCTCCATCTTTAGCGGCTTGTCACCTTTTTCGTCCTCTAAACACCGGAATTCCCCATTGATATCTGCTTTGCTCAGAATGTCTTCATATTCATCCTTTGCACGGACACAGGGCGGGTCGTTGTCGTCGTCGACAATAGTCTTACTGCTCGCAAGGATTATTGCACCACCGTTTGCTTGCGAAAGAGCTGACCGCGCATCATCAGAAACTACTGCATCTTTTCCCTTTTTGGACCAGCTGTCGTGCGACAGTGACCGCCAAGAACAATGATGGGGCGCGATCAAGACATCATATGCAAGAACCTCGGGAGTTTCAGAGTATTCCGCCCAAATTTTCTCCCAAATCGCCACTTCGGCGTCACCACCAAACAGGTACTGGGCAGCGTTTTCTGTATCATCTTTCGCAAGCGTAAACTGAGTGATGACACTAGAGTTATTTTTGCTGAGCAACTCCTCTTCATCTTCATCGTCCGTGACCGGCAGGGGAGCCAGCAAGATCGCCTTGAAGCTGTCATCTGCCACACCGCAAATTTCGGAAAATGTCTCGCCCGTCTTGATCAGAATGTCGGCCAAATCATCCGTCTTACCGTCCGCATCCTCGCTCAGGATCAAAATTCGGCTACCGTCTTCGATATTTTCGTCCTGGCGGAACATTTCAATGCGCCGACGCGCTTCTGTCGCCCAAGCCTTTGCGTCAGCGCAAAGCTTGTTGGTACTGCTGGCACGTCTAAAAACAATTGGGGAAGACCACATCTCGCGAATTACGATCTTGTCGTCTTCGGGCGACCAATCCTCAATTTTGCCGAGATGAAAATGGTTCTGCAGTCCAGAGCAGTGATCCATGTCCGGATGCGTCAGCAAGAATGCATCGACAAACAGACGTCCGTCGCTGTCACGGTCGAGCGCTTTGCGAAGCTGTGCTCCAACATCAGGCACATCCTCATCTTTGCCATCAGCAGCGGCACTAATATTTATGTCTACGAGAATTGAAGTGGTCCCCGAAAACTGGACAGTCGGCTAAGGTGTATCCCATACCTTTG
>JARGOC010000031.1 GCA_029212365.1 Roseovarius sp. | reverse complement strand
ATCTATGCGTCGTTCAAGTTCTTCCTTTATACCTTCCTCGGATCGGTTTTGATGCTGGTGGCGATGGTTGCCATGTTTTCTGAGGCGGGCACCACTGACATCCCGACGCTGATGCACCATACCTTTGCCTCCGAGAGCTTTAGTATCCTTGGCGTCCATGTGGTGGGGGGGATGCAAACGCTCATGTTCCTAGCGTTCTTTGCCAGCTTTGCTGTGAAAATGCCGATGTGGCCGGTGCATACCTGGTTGCCTGATGCACATGTTCAGGCGCCCACAGCCGGGTCAGTCGTTCTGGCGGCGATCCTGTTGAAGATGGGCGGCTACGGCTTCTTGCGCTTTAGCTTGCCAATGTTCCCGGTTGGGGCTGATGTGTTGACGCCGCTGGTCCTGTGGATGAGCGCCATTGCCATCGTCTATACCTCTTTGGTCGCACTGGCGCAGGAAGATATGAAAAAGCTGATTGCCTATAGTTCAGTCGCGCATATGGGTTATGTCACCATGGGGATC
Source organism: Roseovarius sp. (assembly GCA_029212365.1). Classification (GTDB taxonomy): domain Bacteria; phylum Pseudomonadota; class Alphaproteobacteria; order Rhodobacterales; family Rhodobacteraceae; genus Roseovarius. The sequence goes on along the minus strand of JARGOC010000031.1, from coordinate 45,886 downwards.
TTTGCTGCCAATCAGCAGGGCATTGATGGTGCGATTTTCCAGATGCTCAGCCACGGCTTTATCTCCGGTGCTCTCTTCTTGTGTGTCGGCGTGATTTATGACCGCATGCACACGCGTGAGATTGATGCCTATGGCGGTCTGGTGAACCGGATGCCTGCCTATGCGCTGATCTTCATGTTCTTTACCATGGCCAACGTGGGCTTGCCGGGCACATCGGGCTTTGTAGGTGAATTCCTGACGTTGGTGGGCATCTTCCAGGTCAACACCTGGGTGGCGATGGTGGCCGCGTCTGGTGTTATCTTGTCGGCGTCCTATGCGCTGTGGCTGTATCGCCGCGTTGTTTTGGGTGATCTGATCAAGGAAAGCCTGAAAACCATCAAGGATATGAGCACACGCGAGCGGGCGATCTTTGCGCCGCTGGTGGTTATGACCTTGTTGCTGGGGGTCTATCCCAGCCTTGTCACCGATATCATTGGCCCCTCAGTTGCGGCCTTGATCGAAAATTACGACGGTGCTTTGGCCGAGGCGCATACCGCCAGCCAAACCGCCGCTGCGTCGCATTAAGGGAGGGCCGATAAAATGCAGGCCGATCTAAATATCATTCTGCCCGAGATCATTCTCTCGGTCTATGCGATCGTAGCGCTTTTAGCGGTTGCCTATACAGGCAAGGACCGAATGGCGAGCATGCTGGTCTGGATCACAGCCGCCTTGTTTGTGGCTGTAGCCCTGTGGATCGCATCCACTGGCAATGGCACGCGCGTGGCCTTTGACGGCATGTTTCAGGACGATGGTTTCGCCCGATTTGCCAAGGTTACGATCCTGATCTCGGCCGCCGCTGTACTGGTCTTGGGGCAGGAGTATATGGCCCGGCGTCATATCCTGAAGTTCGAATATCCTCTGCTGATTACCCTGTCGGTGGTCGGCATGATGGTTATGGTCAGCGCTGGTGATCTGATGGCGCTTTATATGGGGCTGGAGCTGCAATCGCTGGCTTTGTATGTGGTGGCCTCGATGCGCCGCGACAGTGTCAAGTCCACAGAGGCCGGTCTGAAATACTTCGTGCTGGGCGCGCTCAGCTCGGGCCTTTTGCTTTATGGGGCGTCGCTGGTCTATGGCTATGCGGGCACCACGCTGTTTTCCGGGATCATTACATCGGTGCAGGACCACGCACCTGTGGGAATGCTGTTGGGGCTGGTGTTTGTGCTGTCGGGGCTGGCGTTCAAGGTTTCTGCCGTGCCGTTCCATATGTGGACACCAGACGTGTATGAGGGCGCTCCAACGCCGATCACCGCCTTTTTTGCCACCGCCCCCAAGATGGCCGCGATGGCCCTGTTTGCCCGTGTGATGCATGATGCCTTTGGCAACATCGTCAATGACTGGCAGCAAATCGTGGCGCTATTGGCGGTGTTGTCGATGTTCCTTGGTGCCGTGGCCGCCATTGGCCAGACAGATATCAAGCGTCTGATGGCCTATTCGTCCATCGCCCATATGGGCTTTGCGTTGATGGGGCTGGCGTCGGGGACTGTCTTTGGTGTGCAGGCGATGCTGATTTACATGGCGATCTATGTGACCATGAACATCGGTACATTCGCCTTCATCCTGTCGATGGAGCGTGATGGCCAACCGGTGACAGATATCAAAAGCCTGAACATGTATTCCCGTGCGCATCCGGGCCGCGCCCTGGCGATGCTGATCCTTTTGTTCAGCCTTGCAGGTGTGCCACCGATGTTGGGCTTCTTTGGCAAGTTTTATGTGCTGCGTGCCGCCTATGAAGGTGGCCTGGCCTGGCTGGCGGTTGCGGGTGTGATCGCCTCGGTTATTGGGGCATTCTATTACTTGCGCATCGTGTTTTACATGTACTTCGGCGAAGAAGGCGACGCACTTGAAGCAGGCCGCTCACCGGTGATCTGGGGGTTCCTGATGGCCTCGGCTGCGCTGATGTTGCTGGGGATCATCAACATGTTCGGGGTCGAAGGTATGGCCCAGGCTGCTGCTGCCACTTTGGTGAACTGATCTGACTTATCTGTACGAAACCCTGTTAAATTGTGACGCGCCTCAGGGCGCGTCGCTTGTTTGTTGGATGCCTCCGGCGGAAGTATTTGTGGAAAGATGAATACGGGGTGGCCATCAGGATATGGGCGACGCGTGCTGGCAGAGGTGGACAGCACCAATGCCGAGGCTGCGCGCATTGCGTCTGAATTGGCCGGTCCAGAGTGGATATTGGCATTGCGTCAGACAGCGGCACGCGGCCGACGTGGGCGCCAATGGCTGAACCCTGAGGGGAACTTTGCCGCGACTTTGGTCATGCCCCCCGAAGGCACAGCAGATCAACTTGCGTTGCGATCGTTTGTGACTTCGCTTGCGGTGTTTGATGCCTGTGTTGCGGTCACCGGGCGGGCCGATGGCCTGGCTCTCAAGTGGCCCAATGATGTGTTGCTGAACGGTGGTAAACTGGCGGGCATCTTGTTGGAAAGTGCGGGCAATGCAGCGGGGCTAATGCATTTTTCCATTGGTGTTGGGGTCAATCTGGTGGAAGCGCCTGATCCGGGGGACGTTGAACGCAGAGCAGTGTGCCCTGTGTCCTTGCTGTCGGAAACCGGCGCGAGGGTGACACCTGAGGAGTTTTTGGACGCGCTGGCTGAGGCTTTTGCGCGGTACGAAGAGCAGTTTCGCAGCCTCGGATTTGCGCCTATTCGCACTGCCTGGTTGGACCGGGCGGCCAAATTGGGGCAGGTGATCACGGCGCGTACATCGCGTGATGAATTCACCGGCACGTTTGAGACAGTAGACGCGGCGGGTAATCTTGTTTTATCTACCGCCCACACACGGCATGCCATTCCGGCGGCCGAGATATTTTTCTGAAGGCAGGCACATCATGCTTCTGGCTATCGACTGCGGCAACACCAATACGGTTTTTGCGATCTGGGATGGATCGGAGTTTTTGTGCACTCTGAGAACCTCAACCCACCATGCCCGCACGGCGGATGCGTATTTTACCTGGTACACGACGCTGATCAAACATTACGGAATTGATGTGGAGATAGATGAGGTCATCATTTCCTCAACGGTTCCGCGTGTGGTTTACAATCTGCGGGTTTTTGCTGACCGGTTCTTTGGCTGTCGCCCGTTTGTGGTGGGCAAACCTGATTGCCTGCTGCCCCACGAAGCGCGTGTGGATGCCGGCACGATTGTTGGGCCTGACCGGCTGGTCAATGCGGCCGGTGCGTTTGATCGTCATGGGGGCGATCTGATCGTGGTTGATTTTGGCACGGCGACAACTTTTGATGTGGTGTCCAATGACGGGGCTTACATTGGCGGTGTCATTGCTCCGGGTGTGAACCTAAGCCTTGAAGCACTGCATATGTCAGCCGCGGCATTGCCGCATGTAGATATTTCCAAGCCACAACAAGTGATTGGATCAAACACAGTGGCGTGTATGCAATCCGGCGTGTTCTGGGGCTACATCGGATTGGTCAAGGAAATCTGCACCCGGATCAAATCCGAGCGTGGCCGCGAAATGAAAGTGATCGGCACTGGTGGGCTTGCCCCGCTTTTTGCCGAAACAGAAGATCTATTTGACGTGCTTGAAGAGGATCTGACCGTGCATGGTCTGACCGTCATTCACGACTATAACAAAGCGAACGGATAATCGATGAGCAATGAACGTGTGATCTATCTGCCCCTGGGCGGGGCCGGTGAAATTGGGATGAACGCCTATGTTTATGGCTATGGCAAACCTGGAAAAGAACGGCTGATTCTGATCGATCTGGGGGTGACGTTTCCCGATATGGACGGCTCTCCCGGGGTGGATCTGATCCTGCCGGATATCGCCTGGCTAAAAGAGCGCCGTAACCAGCTTGAGGCGATTTTTATCACGCACGCCCACGAAGATCATGTTGGTGCTCTGGCGCATTTCTGGGGTGATTTGGGCGCGCCGGTCTATGCCCGCGCGTTCACCGCCAATATTGCCCGTCGCAAAATGGATGAGCATGGCCATCCTGACAAAGCAGTGACAACGGTGCTGCCGTGGCCTGAAACAGTTGACGCCGGGCCATTTTCGGTCGGTTTTGTACCCATTTCGCATTCCATTCCCGAAAGCTCTGGTTTGGTGATCGACACGCCAAAGGGGCGGCTGGTGCATACCGGTGACTTCAAAATTGACCACACTCCGGTGGTGGGCGAGCCGTTTGACGAGGCGGTTTGGCAAGACCTGGCCAGCCCTGGTGTGTTGGCTTTGATGTGCGATTCAACCAATGTTTTCAGCCCTGTACAGGGGCGTTCAGAAAACACACTGGCGCCTGAGATCGAAAAACTGGTGGCCGGTTCAAAAGGCATGTTTGTTGCCACGACATTTGCCAGCAACGTGGCCCGCCTGAAAACCCTGGCCGAAGCGGGGCAGGCGGCGGGCCGATCAGTTTGCCTGTTGGGGCGTGCAATGCGCCGTATGGTCGAAGCGGCGGTGGAAACCGGCGTGCTGACCGGATTTCCGCGCACGATCAGCCCTGAGGATGTCAAAAGCCTACCACGCGAAAACGTGATGCTGATTGTCACCGGTAGCCAGGGTGAAAGGCGCGCGGCCTCGGCCCAGTTGTCAAACGGCAAGTATCAGGGAATCACCTTGAAGGAGGGCGATACCTTTTTGTTCAGTTCCAAAACCATTCCGGGCAATGAACGCGGCGTTGGTCGTATCATGAACAATTTCAGCGAAATGGGCGTGGATGTCGTTGAGGATTATGACGGGCTATATCATGTATCGGGCCACGCCAACCGCCCTGATCTGAGTGCGATGCACAAGCTGATCCAACCGCAAATGGTTGTGCCTATGCACGGCGAGCACCGCCACTTGCGTGAGCATATTAAGCTGAGTAAATCCAATAGGTTAAAAGGCGTTCTTGCCCCAAATGGCACAATGGTTGATCTGTCGGCCAACACGCCTTCGGTGGTGGATTATGTGGATACGGGCCGCACGTATTTGGATGGCTCCAGCAAGATCGGGGCGATGGACGGGATCGTGCGGGACCGCATCCGTATGGCCTTGAATGGCCATGTGATGATCAACATCATTCTGGATGAAAACGATGACCCTCTGGGCGAGCCCTGGTGCGAAATCCGCGGGTTGGCCGAGATGGGCAACAGTCGCGCGCCACTGGTGGATGTGCTGGAAGAGGACCTGAGCCAGTTCTTGGGCCGGGCCGGGAACAAGACGCTGGTGGATGACGATAAGCTGGAAGACGGCCTGCGAAAAATCGCACGGCAATCCACCCAGACAGAGATTGGCAAGAAACCCGAAGTGACAGTGGTGATTAGCCGTCTGTCCACCTAAGAAAACTGGTTAGATTTCCGTACGTTACACCGCTGAAATGCACATCAGGGCGTTTCGCTTTGGCGCTGCTATCGATGCTTCGATAGCGGCGCCAGGGGGCGGTGTTGCTTTTGGGCAAGACGCAAATCCTGCCCTAGGTTTTGTGTCAATCTGTACGGCGGTCGTCAAAGCTAAGCGCGATGAAGCTGGGCATATGCTCGCCCATGCCGACGGTTTTGTTGCCACCATCACCTCCGCCCGAGCGGCCACGGCCACCACGTTTACCACGAGATTTCTCGCGCGGTTGATCGTCTTTTGCTGGCGTGGGGGTGGGCGCGGGATCGGGTTGGGCTTCAGCCTTGGCCTCTTCGGCCTGAGGTGCATCGTCGGTTTTGGGCGCATTGTCAGACTTGCGTGACCGGCTGCGGCGCGGCTTTTTGGGCGCATCGTCCTTGGGGCTGGCCTCAGGCGCAGGGGTCTCCTCAGCCGTCGTACCCAAACCCGTGTCAAGCCGCGGTATCTCTTTCTGTATCAGCGCCTCAACCGCGGCCAGCGCTTTGGTATCGCGAGGATTGCACAGGGTAATTGCCTTACCTTCACGACCCGCACGACCGGTGCGCCCAATGCGGTGCACATAGTCTTCGGGGTGGCCGGGAACATCATAGTTGAACACATGGCTCACAGAAGGCACATCCAGCCCACGCGCTGCCACATCCGAGGCCACCAGGAAGCGCAGCTCGTTGTTTCGGAAACCATCCAGCGTGCGCGTGCGCTGTGATTGGTCCAGATCACCGTGAATGGGCGCGGCATCATAGCCGTATTTTTTCAATGACTTAGCAACAATGTCCACATCCATCTTGCGGTTGCAGAAGATGATCGCGTTGGTGCATTTTTCACCCTCTGCGTCGATGATCGAACGCAGCAATTTGCGCTTTTCACTATCGGCACGTTCGCGGCGCGACGGTTTGAACATGGCTACAACCTGTTCAATCGTTTCAGATGCGGTGGCTTGGCGCGCCACTTCGATCCGGGCCGGATTGCTGAGGAATGTGTTGGTGATGCGCTCTATCTCGCTGGCCATGGTGGCCGAGAAGAACAGCGTTTGGCGCGTAAATGGGGTGAGACCAAAGATGCGTTCAATATCAGGGATGAACCCCATATCAAGCATCCGATCTGCTTCGTCCACGACCATGATTTTTACGTCCGACAAGATCAGCTTGCCGCGCTCAAAATGATCAAGCAGGCGGCCGGGGGTACAGATCAGCACGTCAACGCCTTTGTCGATCAGCTGGTCTTGTTCTTTGAATGAGACACCGCCAATGAGCAGGGCTTTGCTTAGCTTCAGGTATTTTGAATAGGTGTCAAAGTTTTCAGCCACTTGGGCGGCCAATTCGCGTGTCGGGCAGAGCACCAGCGAGCGTGGCATCCGTGCGCGTGCGCGCCCGCGTGCCAGAAGCGATAACATCGGCAATGTGAAACCGGCCGTCTTGCCGGTACCTGTCTGGGCGATCCCCAGAACATCACGGCCTTCCAATGCGGGTGGAATGGCACCCTCTTGAATGGGCGTGGGCGTTTCATAGCCGGCATCTGCGATGGCTTTGAGGACTTTGGGGTTCAGGCTCAGGTCTGAGAATTTGGTCATGTGTATCCGTGGTTTACGGACACAATCGCGGCCCGTGCATATCTGGCAGGTCAGGCCCCTATGGCCCAGCGGACATCCGCATTAATGATCTGCGCGCCCGCATTTACAGCGCAATTGGGGGCCGGGTCAATGCACAGTCGCTCAACGGTGACAATCTGACCTAACTACGCTGAACTGTTGCTAATACGGCAACAAATCAGGCGAATTCCGGGAAATGCCGCGCCAGTTTCGACTCCAGATCAAGGGCAAAGCCGTGAAGCAGATTATGCGCCATCAACCTTTCACGCAGCTCCGGTGTGGCGGTGCAGACCTCTTTGTAGAACTCATAGAGGGCCGACTCGCCCCCTTCGCCCTCAATCATCGAAAACAGGTCATTCATGTTTACCCCGGCCGCATCGGCGGTGGGCACCGGTTTCAGTTCGGCCCGGTAGGATCCGCGCGCAAGGCGGAACTGATACGAGGCGAGGAACTCCTCCCAGGTGGCGGCGTGCATATGACACAGCAGCGTACCGGTCAGCTCGGCTGAATTTTCGTCCATATTTCCTTGGATGAAAGCATTGTGGATACGTAAACTCAGCTTCTCAATGCCGGTGCGTACAAAGATCTTGCCAGCCACATGGCTGAGAAACCCACCATTCAGAAACTGGCCGTAATTGGGATAAATTTCAGCAGTTTGCGCCCGACGGGGTTTTTGCAACCGGGAAAACCCCTTGAACCAGGTATGGCCCGGTTTGACGGGCGCGTCCGGGTCGGGGGCCAGCGCCTCAACCGCGCGGACACGGGCACTTATTGCATCTGGCGCGATGTTGGCCAGTTGCCCGGGCAGGGGACTTTGTGGCCAAAGGAATTCGTCCACATCAATATGCGCCAGCCAATCCAGTTGTGGCTCGCGGCGATAGCAATGCGTGGCATTGGCAGTCTGGCGCGCCTGATGTTTTTCAGGCCGTCCCTTGCGGCGCTTCCAATAGGCGTCATCGGTGGCGATGACACGACATTTGGGATGCGCCTTTAAGGCCGCAAATGCGGCGGGGTTATCATCATCCAGATAGATATGGATGCGATGCGCGCCCAGATCGAGGTGATGGGCCGCGAAGGTCAGAATATCGCGCGCTGGCGCCTTGATGGTGGAGACGAGGCCCCATTTTGGATCAGTCATAGGCCGAGTGTGTAAGCTGTTGAGCCGGGGCGCAAGAGGCAGATGTGACAGCCTCCGGCGGAAGTATTTTGGGAAAGATGAAGATGCATCTCTTTGATCTTCATCTTTCCCAAAATACTTACAATTCTGGTGTTGATGTTCAGGCCATCATTTCCTTGGTCGCGGTGAGTGAGATGTCAGGATAATCCCGGTCAACACGGTCAATATCCCATTGTAGCCGAGTCAGGTAGACAACATCCCCATCGTGGTCATATGCGATATGCTGTTTGTTGGATGCGATAAATTTATCAACGGCTTGCGTGTCACCCTTCACCCAACGTGCAGAGGTGAACTGCGATTGTTCAAACCTGACTGGCAGACCGTATTCCATCTCAATTCGGCTGCCCAGAACTTCAAATTGCAATGGGCCGACAACACCCACGATAAAGCCTGATCCGAACGACGGCTTGAAGACCTTGGCGGCCCCTTCTTCCGCAAATTGCATCAGGGCCTTTTCCAGATGCTTGGCTTTCATCGGGTCCCCGGCACGCACGGATTGCAAAAGCTCTGGCGCGAAGGATGGAATGCCGGACACGCGCAGGGCTTCGCCTTCGGTCAGCGTGTCACCGATGCGCAGTTGGCCATGGTTTGGGATGCCAATGATATCACCCGCCCATCCTTCTTCGGCGAGCTCACGGTCAGAGGCCAAAAACAGCACGGGATTGGAAATTGACATCGGCTTTTTCGTGCGCACATGGGTCAGTTTCATGCCGCGTTTGAAATGGCCCGAGGCAAGACGCACAAAGGCCACGCGGTCACGGTGCTTGGGGTCCATATTGGCCTGCACCTTGAAGACAAAGCCGGAAACCTTTGTTTCTTCGGGTAAAATCTGGCGTGGCAGGGCCGATTGAGGCTGAGGCTCGGGCCCGTATTGGGCGATGCCGTTCATCAATTCCTTGACCCCGAACGAGTTGATGGCGGAGCCGAACCAAATTGGCGTCATGTGCCCCTCAAGAACCGCCTGTGGGTCCAATTTGGGCAGCAATTCGCGGGCCATTTCGACCTCTTCGCGCAGCTGGTCAATCATATTGGCGGGCACATGCTCGGCCAGCTTGGGGTCGTCAAGGCCGGCAATTTCAACGCTTTGCGCGACTTTGTTGCGATCAGCGCGGTCCATCAGTTCAAGCCGGTCATTTAGCAGATCGTAACACCCAAGAAAATCACGGCCCACACCGATGGGCCAACTGGCCGGGGTGACGTCAATCGCCAGGTTTTCCTGAATTTCGTCAATTATTTCAAATGTGTCGCGGCTTTCGCGGTCCATTTTGTTACAGAAGGTCAGGATCGGCAGATCACGCAGGCGGCAAACTTCGAACAGTTTCTGGGTCTGGCTTTCCACGCCTTTTGCGCCGTCGATCACCATCACCGCGGCATCCACTGCGGTCAGCGTGCGATAGGTGTCTTCGGAAAAATCTGAGTGGCCGGGTGTATCCACCAGATTGAAACGGAAGGTTTTGAAATCAAACGACATGGCCGAGGCGGACACGGAAATCCCACGGTCTTTTTCCATCTGCATGAAATCCGAGCGGGTGCGCCGCGCTTCGCCTTTGGCGCGCACCTGACCGGCCATCTGGATGGCGCCCCCGAACAGGAGAAACTTCTCGGTCAGCGTCGTTTTGCCCGCATCAGGATGTGAGATGATAGCAAAGGTGCGCCGTCGGGCAATTTCCGGCGGCAGTGCAGGGCGATTTGAAGTGGTATCCAACATGTGACCGCCTATAGCCGCAGGGGCGCACACGCGCAATATGCCCTGAAACGACAACAGGCCCCGAAGGGCCTGCGTCTTGGGGTATTCAGAGAGGTTTAGATTTTGCCTGCACGGCGGCGGTTACAGAACCGCGACTGACCTTTGATGATCGTGCGGCGTGCATTGCCTGGCTGGCGGCGCAGACAGCCATCGCGTCCACGATACACTTTGCGTTTCTTCGTGGCCTTCTTTGACGTGCTTGTTGTCGATGAGGAATTGGCGTTTGCGGCCAGCCAGCTCATGTAAAGTGATTCGGACGTGGTGTTCAGCACGGCCAGTTGATCGGCGGCCAGATAGCCGGTGACGGGCAAACCATTCTTATATTGCCACTGGGTAAGGCCTGAGCGTGTGCCGGGGCCAAAAACACCGTCTACGCCACGGGTGTCATGCCCCAGCAAGTTCAATCGCCGCTGAACCGAGATGCGCCCGGCTTTATCAAGTTCTAGTGCGGTTTCGGTCAGGATTGTGCCTTCGGTCATGGGCGGCGGGGCAGCGGCCTCGGCTGCAGCTACAGCTTCTGCCTCGGCAGCGGCTTTTGCTTCGGCGGCTGCAGCTGCGGCTTCTGCCTCGGCAGCGGCTTTTGCTTCAGCGGCTGCGGCAGTGGCTTTTGCCTCGGCGGTGGCGGCTTCGGCTTCGGCTACAGCGGCGGCGGCAATGGCTTCGGCTTCGGCAACGGCGGCTTCGGCTTCAGCGAGGGCTGCAGCGGCGGCCGCTTCTGCCTGGGCGGTGGCTGCAAGGGCTGCGGCTGCCACAGCGGCGGCAGTTGCATCGCCCTCATCTGTGCTGGAGGCATCGGCTGGGGCATCTGCCTTGGCTGATTTGGAAATCCAGTTATCATCGTTCGCCGGATAGCTGAGTATCGCACCGCCAGCCGTGGAAATGTCAACTTTGGCAGTGGTGCATTTAAGCTGAGTCGGCCCGGTATCAAAGCGGCCCTGCACATAGGTTATCTGATCACAGGTGAAGCTGGCCATGGAGCTTTCGGCTACGATCGCGTCATGCAGCTTCTGGGCCGTGTTCATGTCGGCTTTGATCTCCATGTAATTGGAGACCCCAAGCGCGCCACCCGGCTTGAAGCCGTCTTTGTAAAACGGGCAGGCGTCGGCATTTTTTTCGGCCAGATCGGTGAAGGTAAAGCTGATCAGCGTTTCAATTGTACCACCGTCAACCTGGGTTTTGGTCAGGACTGAACTGGGCAGGCAGATCTTGTAGGTGCTCTGATCGAAATCATACGTGATCTCGCGGATGGGCAGGCTGACAGTATGGCTGCCTGGGTTGCCGGGGGCCGCGGCGACCAGTGTTTGCACATATGTCTTGATCTTGGCGCGATTGGCGGGTTGATCTTCGGCGTCAAACACCAGCTTGTCGGACAGTTGCTCTTCGAGCTGTTCAGCAGTTTGGCCCGCGGCCACCTGAAGTTTCAGCACATCTACGGCGCTAAGCTGCGACAGGTCTTGCGCGCTAGCGGCACTGCCAAGTGTGAGAATGGTAAGTCCGGCCAGTGGGGTGGCCAGTTTGGAATAATACGTCATTTTTAATCCCCAAGTTTAATAGACCCTAAGATTAGAGTTTAACATGACGTTAAGGCAAGGGATTTTCAGGAAATGTCTGTTGCTGCGTGAAACCTTCACGGAAGGGGGACGGTTGTCAGCCAGAGCGCGGGGGAGCTTAGCGTGTTGATGCGCGGCGCAACAGTTCGGCTGCGTCGAGGTTTTTCAACAAGTTTTCACCCACTTCATAATCCATATGCGGACGGGCTTCGTGATCGGGAAGGGATGTGGTCAGGGATTTGGACATATCCTCGGGCAAGGCTTGCCGGGTGCGGGTGTCTATCAGCAGCGTTTCGGCAGCGATCCCTTCGGCATAGATGATCTGATGCTCGTCAAACAACAGTTGGAAATAGTCGACAAAACCACCTTCGCGCAGCACCACGCTATCGCCGTTAATCAGGTGGCGCGCACGCACCAGAACTTCGTTTCGCCCGGCGCCCAACTTATCGGAACGTTGATAAATGAACAGGCGGTGGTCGGCACTGACCAGCAGATCGTTTTCATTGTGCAACGCGCCGGCGCGAATACAGATTGGGGCAAACTCGCCGACCGCACGGTGGGTTGATTGGCCAATCCAGCGCAGTTGCTGAATGCCATCATCGCGGGTCAGGATCTGATCGCCGATTTCCAGGTTTTCAACAGGTTTCTGTGCCCCTGAGGACATGGTAATCTGGGTGCCTCGGGTGAAGGATACGCAAGCCACCTCGGCATATTTTTGACGCGCGGTGTCGTGATCAAATCCAACCAGAGAATAACCGGTGCGCGGCACAATCGGGGCCAGAGGCAGGACATAGATATCGGCCACATTGCCATTGCCATCCACTTCGACCAGAACGAGCATTTCGGTGGTAGAGCCATTGGCGGACATCAGTGTCAGGCAGCTGTCCAGATGTATCGTGGCCCCCACGCGGCCAAGATCGGTCTCCTTGGCGATGGTGAAATGCCCAGACGCCCCCGCAATCAGCGACAGGCGATAAGGTTTGGCGTTGCGACGCAGCTCGTAGGTGTCATCAAGGTCCAGTTCATCGGCAAATGAAATCGGATCACCCAGATTGGCCCCGTTCACAACAGTGAAATCCAACGCCTGATAGACGCGAATGGACTGTGCAGGTTTGGATGTGTTTTTGGACATAGATCTTACTGTTTTGCCTGATAAGCGAGCCACCCAATGGGCAGTCATATAATTTCTAACGTAGGATTGTGTCAGCATGTGGTCAACGACCGGGTGTTTTACTGGCATATGGGCGCGCAACGATGTTAGGCATCTGACAGCGAATTAAGGGAGATAAAACATGGATCTTGGCATCAAAGGAAAACGCGCATTGGTCTGTGCGTCAAGCAAAGGACTGGGGTTGGGCTGTGCCCGTTCATTGGCCGAGGCCGGTGTTGATCTGGTGATGAACGCCCGAGGCCGCGACGCGCTTGAGGCCTCGGCGGCGGCAATCCGGTCTGAGTTTGGGGTCAACGTGGTCACTGTGGCCGCCGATATTACCTCAGAAGAGGGTCGTGCTCGGGTGCTTGAGGCGGCAAAAGACGTGGATATTCTGGTGACCAACGCAGGTGGCCCGCCTCCGGGACTGTGGAGCGATTGGGAGCGCGAAGATTTTATTGCCGCGCTGGACGCCAATATGCTGACGCCGATTGCTTTGATGAAGGCGCTTTTGCCCGGCATGATGGATCGTGGCTGGGGCAGGGTGGTCAACATCACCTCGCAATCTGTGAAAGCACCGATTGCTGTGCTGGGTCTGTCCAATTCGGCACGCGCCGGGCTGACTGGCTATGTTGCAGGCACTGCTCGGCAGGTGGCGGGCAGTGGCGTGACAATCAACAACCTGTTGCCGGGCATCCATGCCACCGACCGCGCCGTTGCGCTGGATACTGGTGTCACCCAAGCCCAAGGCATTTCGATGGAGGACGCCAAGGCGCAGCGCTGTGAGGGCATTCCGGCGGGGCGCTATGGCACGGCGGATGAGTTTGGTGCGGCCTGCGCATTTCTGTGTTCGCAGCATGCCGGGTTTATCGTGGGTCAGAACCTTTTGCTGGATGGAGGTGGCGTGAACGCCACGCTGTAAGCCTTTGTCAAACAAGGGCGTTTCTCTGGCGGATCAGTTGTTTAATGCTGAGAAAACCGCGTGGCTTGCCGCGCAGTTCGCAGCACCGTTTGACCGGGTTGGTTTTCAGGGCGATGTCATGTCTAAGTTGCATGATCTTGAGCTGAAGGCGCGCATCGACTGGATTGCCGAGTGTCTGGTCCGGCATTTGCCGGGCGATTTTGTGGCGGCGGTGACTGCGATCCGCGCCAGTCTGCCACCGGCTCTGGACCCGGCGCTGACAGATGATGATTTCGGTACTTTCATCATTGCGCCTTTGGGTGAATTTGCGGTCAAACAGGGGCTGGAATTTCACCCTGATCTGGCGCTGGATCTGTTAGAGGATTTAACCCAGAGGTTTTCCATGGAATGGGCGCTGCGGCCCTTTTTGAATGAACACCCCGATAAAACACTGGCCCGGCTTGAAAGGTGGATGTACCATCCCAGCTATCACGTCCGACGTTTGGTGAGCGAAGGTACACGCCCCAAACTGCCGTGGGGCATTGGAATAGGGCTGACGCCGGAACATACCATCGCATTGTTAACCCACCTGCATGCAGACAAGACCAGATTCGTGACAAGATCGGTCGCCAACCATTTGAATGATATATCGAAAACTGATCCCGATCTGGTTGTGTCGTGTTTGGGGAGCTGGGCATCAGATGCGCGCCAATCACAGGGTGAGCTTGACTGGATGACCCGGCACGCCTTGCGCGGGCTGATCAAAGCGGGGCACCCGGATGCGCTTGGGATGTTGGGGTATAACCCAGATGCTGAGGTCACGGCTACGCTCAGGGCTGGCCCCGATCCATTGCAGGTTGGCCAGATTTTGACGTTGGAGATTGATATCGCAGGCCCTGCAAACCTACCCGTGATGGTGGACTATGTCCTGCGCCTGCATCGCCCCAAAGGCGCGCCGGGCCGCAAGGTGTTTAAGCTGAAGCAAGGTAAACTGGACGCAAATGGGCATCTCCACCTGCGCAAATCGCAACGCCTGCAAACCGGGCTGAGCTCTTATCGGTTGCACCCCGGCCCACAATCGGTGGCGGTGCAGATCAATGGGTGTATCCGCGCTGAAATGGCATTTGATGTGATCGCCTGAAACACGATGCAATCACATTGTGTTGGTCGCAAGGTTCATGCTGTTATTGCACTATTTTCCGGTAATTTTTTTAGCGCTACCCTGCTCGTGATCCCCCAACGTGCCAGCGTTGAAGGGTGCTGCTGTCGTATTTGTCTGGCCTCGTTCAAAGGCGCCTATTTGGCCTGTGATCGTGCGCGACACCCAATGGCCAAGGCATTGCATTGCGGCCCGATGCTTGCACCTGACAGACGGGGTTGCTATTGCGAGCGTGCTATGCCCGACTAAAGTGATCGGGATCAGATGAGGTTCCACTTGCACGACACGCCCCCCAGATTGCAGATCAAGAACCTGACGCGCCGGTATGACGGGCGTGTGGTGGTGGACAATGTTTCGCTCAGCGTGGCACCGGGGCAGGTGACGTGCCTGTTGGGGCCGTCGGGGTGCGGCAAGTCCACTACGTTGCGCTGTATCGCTGGCGTTGAGATGCAAAGCGAAGGTGAGATCTGGGTGGATGGCCATCTGGTTTGTGACACGCAGTTTCGAATCCCGCCTGAACGGCGTCATATTGGGTTGATGTTTCAGGATTTTGCACTGTTTCCACATCTGAGCGTGGGCGAAAACATCGCCTTTGGCCTGACGGGCGACAAACCCAAGGCCGCCCGGCGCGTGGTGGAACTGCTGGAGCGGGTTGGGCTTATTGGCTTTGCCAATGCCTTTCCTCACGAGCTGTCCGGGGGCGAGCAGCAACGGGTGGCTTTGGCGCGCGCACTGGCGCCCCGGCCACGCATCATGCTGATGGACGAGCCGTTTTCGGGCCTTGATAACCGCCTGCGTGATGGTATCCGAGATGAAACTCTGGAAATCCTGCGCGACGAGGACACCGCCGTACTACTGGTGACCCACGAGCCGGAAGAAGCCATGCGGATGGCCGATGAGATTGCGCTGATGCGGGGGGGGCGGATCGTTCAGAAAGGAGCGCCATACAATATTTACAATGCGCCTCAGGACCGCGAAACCATGGCATTTTTTAGCGATGTCAATGTGATACGCGGCACATCTGAAGGTGCGTTGACGCAAACCCCCTTTGGCAAGTTTTTGACGCCGGGGGTGGAAGACGGTCAAGAAATGGAAATCGTCATCCGCCCTCAGCACATCAAACTGGATTTTGATCGCAAGGGGCGTGGCCCGGATGCCACCATAGAAAATGGCACCGCCGTGCGCGGCGAAGTGCTGCGCGCGCGATTTATAGGCAACGAAAGCCTGGTTGAATTTCGCATGAATCACGATCTTTCAGTTATTCGTGCCACGGTGCCAAACGTGTTTTTACCCAAACCGGGCACAAAGATGTGGCTGATGATCCGGCGCGACAAATGCTTTGTGTTTCCAGCCAAAAACTGAGCCGCGGGCCCCTCGGGGCGGTGTTGATTAGAAAAACACCATGGTATTTCTCCAAATCTGAACAAATATGGTGCATTCCATCTTCCAACCCTGGCTGCAAGCGCCTAGATATAGTTGGTGAAAATCCCGGGTTCTTTGAAATTGGCACCCGGACAAGGGAGAAAAGAACATGCTGAACAATATTGGCCTTCCGGGCATTCTGCTGATCGCCGTTGTGGTGTTGGTGCTTTTTGGCCGTGGCAAAATTTCGTCGCTGATGGGCGAAGTGGGCAAGGGCATCACCTCGTTCAAAAAGGGCGTGGCTGACGGCACCAAAGAGATTGAAGAGGCTGGCGAGGACGCTGCTGATGCGGCCAAGGACGTGACCCCAGACGCCGAAAAAGACAAGGCCTGAGCGCTTAGATGTTCGACCTTGGCTGGACCGAGCTGCTGCTGATTGGCATTGTGGCCCTCATCGTGGTGGGCCCCAAAGACCTGCCCGGAATGTTCCGAACTGTGGGCAATTTTGTGGGCAAGGCCAAGCGGATGGCACGCGAGTTCAGTCAGGCGATGAATGACGCGGCGGATGATGCCGGGGTCAGCGATCTGCAAAAGACACTGAATGCGGCGGCCAAGCCGATGAGCACTGCAATGGACGAGGTCAAGAAATCGACCGAGAGCTTTACGCAGGCCACGATGAATTCGGGCAAGCCCAAACTGGACCCTGATCGCGCCGAACAGGCCGAGAAAATCCGCCAGAAAACGGCGCAGGTAGCCACTGAACGCAAAGCGGCCGAGGCTGCGGCCAAAGCGGACAAGCCCAAGCCCGCTGCGGCGAAGAAAACGTCAGCCAAGAAACCAGCAGCCAAGAAGCCAGCGGTAAAAAAACCTGCGGCGAAAGCGGCACCCGCAAAAACCGGCACTGCCAAAACCAGCCCTGCCAAAGCCGGAGCTGCAAAAAAGGCGGCACCCAAGACACCCGCAGCCAAGAAACCTGCCACCAAGACACCTGCGTCAAAATCCAAACCGAAGCCTGCTGAGGGCAAAGCATGATCTCCGCGTTAAGCGGATGGTTGAAGAACCCGCTACAGGGGTTGATCGCTTTTGGTCTGGGGGCAGGGGTGACATTTTTTTTGGGTCACACCGTAACACAGGCGATTATTGCGCCGTTGTGCACAATGCTGGCCGAGCTTGGGCAAGACAGTTGTCAATTGGTTTTCCTGTCCTCTCAAGAGGCGTTTCTGACGTTGATACGTCAATCTCTGCTGGCGGGTTTGGTAGTGGCCAGCCCTTGGTTGTTCTATCAACTGGCGCGTCTTGTGGCTCCGACGTTGTGGCGAGAAGCGCATGACAAAATTCCGCTCTTTGCACTGGCGTCGGGCGTCATGGCTGTTTTGGGGGTGATGCTCGGCCTATTTTACAGAGCACCCATCACTTTTGCCCCGGCCATAGAAGCCTTGGGCACAATGACAGATGCTGTTGCCTCAACAGGCCTTGCCAGCAACTATGCACGGGCCGCCACGATCATGGCTGGCGGCTATGGCGTGGTGCTGCAATTGCCCGTGGTGGTGATCTTGATAAACAAATCACGGCGTATGCACCGCGCACGCCAAGCTGAGGAATCGGCATGAGCCAGACCGACGAAATTGAAGATAGCTCAGCCCCGCTGATCGAACATCTGACCGAGCTGCGCAACCGGCTGATCCACTGTGTGGTGGCCTTTATCATTGGCATGGTGATCTGTTTTACCGTGTGGAACCCGGTGTTTAACTTCCTGACCAGCCCGCTGTGTTCGGCGATGGCGGATCGTGGCCAGGATGACTGCGGGCTGATCCTGATCAAACTGCAGGAAGGCTTCTTTGTTGCGGTTTCGATCTCGCTTTTGGGCGGGTTGATCCTGTCTTTTCCCTATATTTCATTGCAGATGTGGCGCTTTGTGGCGCCCGGACTTTACAAGAATGAAAAGGGCGCGTTTCTGCCATTCATGATCGCCTCGCCGTTCATGTTTTTCCTGGGGGCGACCTTTGCATTTTATGTGGTGACGCCATTGGCGTTCAACTTCTTCCTTGGCTTCCAGCAAGCGGGCACGCTTGTGGGTGAAGGCGGGGGCGAAGGTGGCGGCATTGCGGCCATCGCCTTTCAGGGCTCAGCACAAGAATATCTCAGCCTGACGATCAAATTCATTGTCGCCTTTGGCCTGTGTTTTCAGCTGCCTGTGCTGTTGACTTTGATGGGCAAGGCCGGGCTGGTCAGCGCGGCTGGTCTGCGCTCGGTGCGCAAATATGCGATGGTGGGCATTCTGGTTTTGGCGGCCCTAGTGACCCCACCGGATGTGATCACCCAAGTGATCCTTTTTGTGGTGGTTTATGGCCTGTACGAAGTGTCGATCTTTCTTGTGGGCCGGGTTGAGAAAAAGCGCGAAGCTGATTTGCGTGCGCAAGGTCTTTGGTTTGATGACGACGACGAGGATGACGTCGAGGACGAAGAGCTGGACGATGAGCTGTTGTCTGAGTTTGATGAGGATGACGACGACAAGGGAGATAAGGCGTGAGTGACCCTTTGGAGCGTATTGCCGCGGCCCTTGAGCGGATAAGCCCGCCCGAAGCTGCGGTCCCTGATATTGCACTGGCCGATGCTTTTGTCTGGCAGGTGGAGCCGGACCGTCTTGTGCCGGTGGAGCAGGTCAACCGGGTTGATATGTCATTGCTTGTTGGCATTGATCGTTCACGCGATACGTTGATGGACAACACCCGCCAATTCGCGCGTGGCCTGCCGGCCAACAACGCGCTGTTGTGGGGTTCGCGCGGGATGGGGAAATCCTCATTGGTCAAGGCGGTGCATGCGGCTGTTCTGGCCGAGGATCTGGCGCTAAAGCTGATCGAGCTGCACCGCGAAGACCTGCCCACAGTGGGGCGGCTTTTGGGCCTGTTGCGCGATTCGGATGCACGCTTTGTGCTGTTTTGCGATGATCTCAGCTTTTCTCATGATGACCAACATTACAAATCACTGAAGGCTGTGCTGGATGGCGGGATCGAGGGGCGGCCCGATAATGTGGTGTTTTATGCCACCTCAAACCGTCGCCACCTGATGCCGCGCGACATGATCGAAAACGAGCGCGGTTCGGCCATCAACCCGTCTGAGGCGGTTGAGGAGAAGGTGTCTTTGTCGGACCGGTTTGGGCTGTGGCTGGGGTTTCATGCCTGTGATCAGGATCAGTATCTTGCAATGATCCGTGGCTATTGTGATGCTCACGGCGTGGCGATTGACGATGACACCCTGCGCGCCGAAGCGATTGAGTGGCAAGCCACGCGTGGCTCCCGCTCGGGCCGGGTGGCATGGCAATATTTTACCGATCTGGCTGGCAGGCAGGGCGTGGAACTGTGAGCCTTGACCGCTAGGTTGCACTGATCACCGGCTGCGCCGGTACGAGGCCGTGGCCCTGCGTGATGACGGTGAGCCTAGCGATATCGCGCAGACAGTTCTTTATCCGGCGGGCCCTCAGGGGGCCGCCAAAGCGGCTGTTAACCGGCTGGGTGTTCCAATTGGATCAGCTCAGATACGGTACGGGGTCTACACTGTCAAAGCCCTCGCGCACTTCAAAATGCACGGCGGCTGTGCCGTCACGACGGATTTCAGCCAGCTTTTGACCACGCGAGACACTGTCGCCCTTTTTGACCGCGACATTGCCGACGTTGGAATAGACTGTCAGCAGGTTATCGGCGTGTTTCACCACGATGATAGGCACGCCGTTGGTGTCTTTGGTGATGGCCGCAACCACGCCAGAGGCCGCAGATTTGACCGGGGTTCCAGGGTTGGCTGAAATGTCGATCCCATCATTTTTGCCTTTGGAATACTCGCGGATGATATCGCCTTTGACAGGAAAGCCCATGCGCGCGGAACTGGTGGATTTGGTTTGCGATGTGCTCAAATCCGGTGCCGCTTCGGCTTTGGTCGGTGTGGCGGCGGGCAAAGTGGTTTCAGCGGGCAAAGGTTTGGAGGCCGAGGGCGGCAAAGGTGTCGGTGTGCCGGCCCCTGGTGGTTCAGTGCGTGCGGCTTCGGCCGGATCAAAGGGGGCGGGCGATTTGCCGTTGCGAGCGACGGGGATCAGCAAATACTGGCCTTCGCGCACGGCAAAATCACTGCCCAGCCCATTCCATTCGGCAAGTGAGCGGATTGAAACATTGTAAAGCCGCGCAATCGTATAGGCGCTTTCGCCGCGTTCCACTTTGTGGCGCGTTGGTTCCACGCCCACTTGTGGTGCCGGTGACAGAGCGGTGCTGTCAACTTGCGTGCTGTCGGCTTTGGCAATAGCGCCATCCGCCAGCGATGTTATATCCACCTGTGCAGGCGGCTGAATAGGCCCGCCCGATGGTTCGGCAACACGGCTGGGCAGAGCGATAACTTCGCCTTTGCGCAGGCTGTCGCCCGGCTGGATGCCATTGTATTTGGCCAAGGCGCCTGCATCGGCGCCAATCCGGTTGGCCAGACTTTGCAGCGTGTCACCACGTCTGGCCACCGCCACCTGATAGCCCGGATAAGAAATGATTCCGCGGTTGTCGGGGCTGGGGCGCTCGGCACTGGCATTGCGTGCGGCTTCGGCGGTGCTGGGGGCGTCACCAAAGACACCGCGCAGGTCCAGGTCCATCGGCTCATCACAGGCGCTGAGCGCCAGAACCGCGACACCGGCCATAATGGGTTTGGCCATCAGGGGTTTGGTACGTGAATTATGGTTACTCATCTCGATCATGTCCTCGGGCTTTGCCCCTTGTTTGCCGGGGCTTTGACATCAGTATACTGGTTAAATGGCGATCTGTCTTGGCCTTGTTTTACATCGGCTAAACGTCGCGGCCAAGCCCCTCGACAAGTGGGACAAAGCGCACGGGCAGCAGTTCATTATAATCAAAGCCATCTTCGGTGCGTTCCACCCGGATCAGGCTTTGCACGGTGTCCGACTGGCCCACGGGCACCACCATGATCCCCCCGGTTTTCAGCTGTGCCAAAAGAGGGCCGGGCGGGTCTTCGGCGGCGGCAGTGACGATGATGCGATCAAACGGGGCCTGATCGGGCAGGCCAAAGCTGCCGTCGGCTGACAGGGCCGTGATATTTGTCAGGTCAAGATCCCGAAACAGGTCCATGGCTTCGCGCACAAGGCGGCGGTGGCGATCGACGGTATAGACCCGGCGCGCCAACTGGCTGAGGATCGCGGCCTGATAGCCCGAGCCGGTGCCTACCTCCAGCACCTTTTCGCGCCCCGTCAGGCGCAGGGCTTGCGTCATCAACCCGACAACCGAGGGCTGGCTGATGGTCTGACCACAGGCGATGGGCAGCGGCATGTCCTCATAGGCGCGGTCGGCGAAAGTGCCACGGATGAACGCGCCGCGGTCGATCTTCTCCATTGCTGTCAGCACACGCGCATCCGTCACCCCGCGCGAGCGCAGAGCAAAAAGGAACTGCATTTTGCGTTCAGCAATGTCGTGCTCGTCGTTCATTCGATGGCTTTCAAGGCGTCCAGCGCATCATAGGCTGTCAGATCGGCGCGCATCGGCGTGACTGAGATATAGCCGGCAAGGTTCACATCGGCGTCCGATCCCGGCGAGGTGGGCTGTTGTTGGGGCGCACCCGTGACCCAAAGAAATTTGCGACCCGAGGGGGCCAGGTGCGGCTGCACCCCAAAGCCCATATCGCGGCGAAAGCCCTGATGCGCCGCTTTGAGACCTTTAACTTGCGCACCCGACACAGGTGGGAAATTGACGTTATAAAAGATGCCGTAGTCGTCTTTGGTCCAGACGCCTTTGTCCAACAGGCGGCGCACGGTGGCTGTGCCGTGATGGCGCGCGGCTTCAAATGTGTCATCCAGATCGCGGTTGTCAGGCCCATAGTACTGGCTGAGCGCGATGGCGGGAACGCCTTGAAGGGCGGCCTCCATTGCGGCCCCTAAGGTGCCGGAATACAACGCATTTTCAGCTGAATTATTGCCACGGTTCACACCCGACAAGACCAAATCAGGGCGCGCATCTTTCATCACATCATGCAGGCCGGCAAGAACACAATCAGCCGGGCTGCCTTCGATCATGAAGCGATATGTATCCAGTTGTGAGATCATCGTGGGTCGGGTGTAGGAAATGCAATGGCCGACGCCTGATTGTTCAAACGCGGGGGCCACGGTCCATACTTCGCCAGAGGGGCCGGCCAGTTCGGTGGCTATGTCGTGCAAAACGGCCAAGCCGGGGGCGTTGATGCCGTCGTCATTGGTGATGAGAATGCGCAATTTTGTACCCCTTTAATCCCGCTTGGGCCTTACTAACGAGGGCTTAGGCGTGGGGCAAGGTAAAGCGGCTCACACGGCGGGGCTGACATCTCTCGGGACTACCTTGCCGACCGACGGATGGTCCGTTCCGGGCCGCAGTTCTCAGATCATCGCCAACAGCCGCGCGGCTTCTGCGTGAATGTCGGCCAAGGCCGAGCGATCCTCGCCAGGGAAGAAGCGCGCACGGGTGGCGGTGGGCATGGGCGCTGGTGTCAGGATATGCACCTTCGGGCCGGTTTTGACAGTCTCAGCCGCCCAGGATCGGGCCAGCGCAATCTGCGCGGTTTTTGTGGCGCCGTAAGCCCCAAAAAACTTTTCTCCGCTATGGGGGTCATCAAAGAAAACAGCACGGCCAGTAGCGCCCAACAGGGGGGCAATAAACGGGATCAAATGGCCCGTGGCGGTAACGTTGGACGCCACGGATTTTGTCCAGTCCTTGTTATCAAGAAAGGCCACTGGCGTCAGTGGGGCGGCATGTACGGCCGTGTGCAACCACAGATCAAGCCCGCCCCAGCGATCATAAATAGAGCGGCACAATTGGGCCATGGCATCCATATTTGTGATGTCCATTGGGGCCAGCGTGGTGCTGCCGCCTTTGGCCTGGATGCGATCATCCAACTCTTCAAGTGCGCCGGTGGTACGGCCAAGAGCCACAATATGATGGGTGGGGCTCAAGGCCTCGGCCAGGGCGGTGCCCAAACCGCGCGAGGCGCCGGTGACCAGGGCAATCTTTTGAGGAGTTTTTTCGATCATAAGCTGGGAAATCCCATCCGAGCGCGAATAAATCAAGGCCTTTGCTTGACTTTTGCGGCAATGCAGAGAAAAAAAGCACGGATGATAGATTTTTACGGGGAGGACCGCGATATGCGTGCCCAAGTTTTGACAAAGGCTGTGATTGGCCAAGATACACTGTTGCAAAAGGCCGCACTTGTTTTGGGAGGCACGATGTTCATCGCGCTGGCCGCGCAGGTTGCTGTGCCGTTTTACCCAGTGCCAGTGACATTGCAAACGCTGGCCATTTTGATTGTTGGGCTGACCTTTGGGTCGCGCCTTGGGGCGGTGACGCTGGTGGCTTACTTGGCTGAAGGCGCGATGGGATTGCCGGTTTTTGCCCAAGGCATGAACGGTGTGGCCCTGGTTGGCCCAACTGCGGGCTTCCTTTTTGGCTTTGTCGCCATGGCCTGGTTGGCCGGTTTGGTGGTTGAAAAGGGTCTGGCACGCGGAGTTGTTTCAACAGCTGTTTGTGGCATTGCCATCTCGGCGTTGCTGTATGTACCGGGCGTGGCCTGGCCGATGGCTCTGGCCGAAGTGGCCGGCATGTCAGGCAAATGGGTTGGATCATCGGCAGACGTGATCTGGACCTACTGGGTCGCCCCTTTCTTGCTGGGTGATGCGGTTAAGGCCGTGATCGCGGCCATGGTTGTCTGGGGCGGCTGGAAGGCCACCGCAGCACGCAAAAGCTAAGTTCTAGGCATATGTAATGCGAAACGCCGCTCCTTGGTTGGGGCGGCGTTTTTTTGTTTGGGCCGACGTTTTTGTTTGGGCCGGGGCGTTGTTAGTCTTTGCCATGCAGATCTGAAAGAGCGTGTTCGCACAGCCCCAGATCCAACCACTGACAGCCCAAGCAGATATGGCTTAGGGCGCCGGGTGGCACATGTTTGATCATCCGCTTTTTTGCCTCGCCCCACGTCAGTTGCGAGCCAACAAACAGCTTGAGAGCGCGGGCATGGCGGGCGTCCAGCGTGGCGATCTTATCCTGGCTTTCGCACAGGGTGCCACGGCGTTTGGGGCAGGGGGTGCAGATGTCATCAGTGGCCCCGACCACCTCAATTATTGCCGCATCACCGCCGGGCGCGCGCAGCTGGCCCATGACGATCGCGCTCATGTTGGCGGTGAACCCGTCGGAATAGCCCTTGCCCTGAAATCCAAGCGAGCACAGGAAATGATGCGGGCGGTATTTGATCGGGGTGTCGGCCATGGGGGCATGATGATTGCGCGCGCTTTGGCGGTCAACCCTCGGGCAGGGTCAACCGTGCGGAGTGCGCCCCTAAGGTCAGCCGCACCATACCCGTTTCAATTGCCGTGATCGTGGCTGCGCCGATGGTGTCACCCGTGGCCACCATGGAGAAATTGCCGTCAGCCATACGGATCAGGGCCGTGTCACCGCCTGCTTTTTCATACGTCCCAATAAGCGTCAGCCGCCGGTTGGGCAGGGCTGCCTTATCGGTTGCGGCCTCAAGTGTTTCGGGCGGGGTTTGAGTGTTTTGTGCCATGTCTGCTGGTGTCCAAAGGGTAACGGCCCGCCGTGTTGGCAGGCCGACGGGGCAGATACGCCTGTGAACAGGGAAAGGAAAGGCCAGTGTCGCCCGGATCGGCGGATTTATGCTGCAATGCAGCATATGGCGTTGCTCGTCGCGCTTTTGCATGCGCGCCTCGCATTGGTGAGACCTGCTATAAGGAGAAAGAGCGCTTACTCGGCCGCTTTCAGTTCAAACCCTTTTTCGATCTGATCTGAGGGGGCCACCGGGTATTCACCTGAGAAGCAGGCATCGCAGTATTGGGGGCATTTGGCGTTGCGGCCTTTGGCCTGTCCCACGGCGCGGTAGAGACCATCAAGCGAGATGAACTTCAGGCTATCCACTTGAAGGTGCTCACGCATTTCTTCTTCGGTCATGGTCGCGGCCAGCAGTTTTTCACGGTTGGGCGTGTCCACCCCATAAAAGCAGGGCCATGCTGTGGGCGGTGATGCGATACGGAAATGCACCTCAGAGGCACCGGCATCAAGGATCATTTCCTTGATCTTGCGGGACGTCGTGCCACGCACAACACTGTCATCCACCAGGATCACCCGTTTGCCTTTGATCAACGGGCGGTTGACGTTCAGCTTCAGGCGGACACCCATGTTGCGGATTTGCTCGGTCGGCTCAATGAACGTGCGGCCCATGTACTGATTGCGGATGATTCCCATGGCATAGGGAATGCCGGATTCGTGGCTGAACCCAATCGCGGCCGGGGTGCCCGAATCGGGCACAGGGCAGACCAGATCGGCATCTACCGGGCTTTCCTTGGCCAGTTCTATTCCGATCTGACGGCGGGTTTCATAGACGGATTGAGTGCCGATGATGCTGTCAGGGCGCGAGAAATAGACATGTTCAAAGATGCAGAACCGAGAGCTGACTTTGCGGAAGGGGTGATGGCTTTCGACACCTTTGTCGGTGATGACTACCATCTCGCCCGGCTCAATCTCGCGGATGTAGGCCGCGCCGATGATATCCAAAGCACAGGTTTCCGAGCTGAGCACCCAGCCATCGCCCAATTGGCCCAGCACAAGCGGGCGCACGCCCAAAGGATCACGCACGCCGATCAGTTTGGTGCGGGTCATGGCGACAATCGAAAACGCTCCTTCAACCCGGCGCAAGGCATCTTCCATGCGTTCGGGGATGTTGCGCTGCAAAGACCGCGCCATCAGGTGGATGATGCATTCGCTGTCCGAGCCGGACTGGAAGATCGAGCCGCGCTCGATCAGCTCTTTGCGCAGGGCATCGGCATTGGTGATATTGCCGTTATGCGCAATCGCTGCGCCCCCCATTGAGAACTCGCCAAAGAAGGGCTGCACATCGCGGATTTGCGCGGGGCCTTTTGTTCCGGCGGTGGAATAACGCACATGACCAATAGACAGCGGGCCTGGCAGGGTTTCCATCAGCGATTGTTTGGTGAAATTGTCACGCACATAGCCAAACCGGCGCGCCGAGTTGAACCCATGTTCGGGATGATGACAGACAATGCCGCCCGCTTCTTGCCCGCGGTGTTGCAGGGCGTGCAGGCCGAGGGCTACGAAATTGGCTGCATCGGTCACGCCGATAACGCCAAAAATGCCGCACTCCTCTCGCAGTTTATCATCGTCAAAAGGGTGAGAGGCAGGCATCTGTTTGGACAAGGGGCAACTCCGAGAATCCAACGCTGGCAAAAGTGACCTCTACATAGGGGGTCAGCGTGCCATTGTCACGAACCGATCACAATCGAAATGCTGAAAACCGGGGTTAAGCAGGGTTAAGGCCTGTAAGAGGTGTTGTTTGGCCCTATCGGAGTGTTTCACGTGGCTTCAAAAGCGCGACAATACAACCCCAATGGCCACAAAGACACCCGACAGTATCCGCCAGGTTGAAATGTCACGGCTGGCCAAACCAAAGGCACCAAAATGATCGATGATCAATGCGGCGATGATTTGCCCCAGAATCAGCAGGCTGGTGGTGGTCAGCACGCCCAGGATTGGCACGCTCCACAATGCGCTAAACACATAGAACGCACCCAATGCGCCCCCCATCAATAGCCAAAGCGGGGCGCTGGGAAGCACTAAAAAGGCGCGCGCTTCACCCAACAGGAAGGTGCACACCAGCAGCACCGCAAACCCGACCGCAAACGAGATGGTGGCCGCTGCGATGGGGCTGGACACGGCCCGCCCCAAAGCGGCATTCAAGGGCGCTTGTACCGCAAGTGTCACCCCGGCAGCGGCGACGATCATCATGGCGAAGAGCGCTGATGGCTGCATTGGCTTACTGCGGCGCTTCTTCGCAGGCACCGACCAGCTGTTCATACTGACGGGTGATCCAGCCCAGGGCCGCTTCGGGGTCTTGGCTCTCGATCCCATCAGTCAGACGTGAGAACACGCGCGCCGAGCGGCTGTCATCAATGATCTGAATGTTTTGCGAGGTGATAACCGTTTCATAGACGAAATAGGCAATGGCCACGAGCAGAACACCGCGCGCGACGCCAAACAAGAACCCAATACCTTGATCCAGGCCCCCAAGGGCCGAACGTTGCACCAGTGACGAAAACAGCGGTGTGATCAGCGAGGCCACAATCAGGGCAATCGCAAAGACGATGGTGAAGGCGCCAATCATGCTCAACTCGCAACTGTCGGCGATGAAATCCCCCACAACCGGGATTTCCTTGACCAATGGTTCCACCTGAGGCGCAAACAAAAACGCCAGGATGCCTGCCACGATCCAGCCCGCAATTGCCAGCGATTCGCGCACGAACCCACGCGAATACGCCAGCAAAGCCGACAGAACGATGACCACGGCCACAATGCCGTCAATGATGGTAAAGCCGTCCATAATAGTCTTCCTGTCCCGTTTGGGCGCTTATCCCGCGCCGAATGTGTCACCCACAAAGCCGGTCAAATCGCTGAATTGGTTCAACGTAATTCCGGCCACTCCTGGGGTTTTACCACCTGATGGAGAGATTGCGGAGGTGAAACCAAGTTTTTGCGCTTCTTTCAACCTATTTTCCGTCTGTCCCACTGGTCTGAGGGCCCCTGAGAGGCTTATTTCCCCAAAAATTACGGTTTCAGCGGGCAAGGCGGTGTCTTCTCGTGCGCTGAGCAGTGCGGCGGCGACGGCAAAATCAGCAGCCGGTTCGCTGATTTTCAGCCCGCCTGCCACGTTCAGATAGACGTCCAGCCCGGTGAAGGGGATGCCACAACGTGCCTCAAGTACCGCAAGCACCATGGCAAGGCGCGCACTGTCCCAGCCCACCACAGCGCGGCGCGCCTGAGAATGCGGCGAGGGCGCGACCAGGGCCTGCATTTCCACCAGCACGGGGCGGGTGCCCTCAACTCCGGCAAAGACGACAGAACCGGGCGATGGATCGCCGCGGCCCGACAGAAACAAGGCCGAGGGGTTGGCAACTTCGGCCAGCCCCGCGCCGGTCATTTCAAACACGCCGATTTCATCCGCGGGGCCAAAGCGGTTTTTGACACTGCGCAGAATGCGGAACTGGTGACCGCGCTCGCCCTCAAAATAGAGCACCGTATCAACCATATGTTCCACCACGCGGGGGCCGGCAATCTGGCCGTCTTTGGTGACATGGCCAACAAGGATCACCGACACGCCTTTGCGCTTGGCAAAGCTGGTCAGCTCATGCGCCGCAGCGCGGACCTGAGAGACAGAGCCGGGCGCGCTCTCGACGGTGTCGACCCACATGGTCTGGATCGAATCGATAATCACCAGTTGGGGTTTTTCCGTGTCCATCGTGGTCAGGATATCGCGCAGCGCAGTGGCAGCGGCCAGTTTCACCGGGGCCTCGCCAAGACCCAGACGTTGGGCGCGCATGCGCACCTGGGCCGGGGCCTCTTCGCCCGTCACATAGAGCGTTTTCAGCCCCGATTGGGCAAACTTTGCGGCCGCTTGCAGCAAAAGCGTGGATTTCCCGATGCCGGGATCGCCCCCCACAAGAATGGCACTGGCAGGCACAAGCCCGCCACCCAATACGCGGTCCAGCTCAGCCACACCTGACTGGGTGCGCAGTGGCTCGGCTTCTTGGGTCGACAGGTCAGTAAGGTGCAGGGCATTGCCGCGTTTGGAGCCGATGGATTTGGCGCCGGGCCCGGCAGACAGCGGCGTGTCTTCGGTGATGGAGTTCCATTCGCCACAGGCATCACACCGGCCTGACCATTTGGTATGGCTGGCCCCGCACGCGTTGCAGGTAAAGGTCGTGGTGGATTTGGCCATTGGCTGCTCGGCTCTTTGGATTCGTTTCCTGAGGTTATAGTCTTTGACGCGCGAGGATGCACGGTGTGTGTGTTGGCCCGTTTCAGGCCAGCCCCATCACCCCAAGGCACATCGCCACCGTGAGGAGGCCTGAAAGCGTGGGCAACCAGGTGCTGTCAGGGTCTTCACGGCGCAGCTTCCAGGTGACCCAGAGGCTTGCCATGGCCACAATCGGCGCGGTCCAGGGCAGGAGGCCCCCCAGAATAATGGCCCAGAACCCGAGGATGATTTGCGCGGCATAAAGCAGGCCGGGCAGGCCGGGGCGACGCAGGGCGCGAATGGCCTGTGCCAGCGCAAGTGCGAGAAACGCGATGGAGGCAAATAGCAGCGCAAAAATCAGCCAGAGCGGGATACCGTCAGCAAGGAGCGGATCCAGAAATGTCATGTGGTGTTATTCAGCCGCTTTTTTGGTCATGTCGATGACTGTGCCATCGGCGCGCAGGATTTCTTCGTGGCCCAGCTCTGGCATGATGTCACGCAACTCGTCCTGAAGGCGTTGCAATTGGCTGGCGGCTACGCTTTCTTCCAGCTCGACATCGTGCACCCAGTGTTTCATCTCAGAGGTCAGCTGCTTGGCATTGTCCAGACGCAGGTTGAATTGTGCCACTTCTTCCTGACGTTGTTTCAGGAAGGTGCGCGCGCGCTCAACCTTCTCGGTGGCGTAAACATCGGCCAACTCGCGGCTGATATGCGACATCTGTGCCGCCATTTCCAACAGGGCAGGTTCCAAGCTTTCCAACTCAGGGTGTTCACGCAAATAGGCCAGCCGTTCACGCACGGCATCAAATTCTGAGGTGAGGGTGAACAGGTTGTCACGGTCAGCGGAATGGGCAATGGCATAGGCGCGGGCCACGTCCTGCATGCCCAGCTCGAATCTGCGATGCGAGTTCTCCAGCCGCATAATGCGCGTGTTGGAGGGCAGGTAAAAACACATGAGCACGGCCAGAACCGTGATGCCGATTTGGGCGATCATACCGGCCTGATCATAGACCACTCCGCCAAAGGTGACGGAAAATTCCAGCCAGGGTGCATAGCCAAAGGCAGCCATCACAGTAACCGTCAGCAGCGCCAAAGCGGCCACAGCTATCAGCGCGACAGCCAGCCGCTGCATCAGGAATTGACCTAGAAAAAGGAGTGAGCGTAACTGCCCGGTCATGACTTTCCCCCCAGAAAGCAAACAAAACCAATATCGATAAGCAAGTTTATGCCGATATATCGCGCCAAGCGAAGGGGAATTTCAATAAATCACGGTCAAGTGTGATTTTTCACGCTTGGTTAACCTGTGATTGTTTCACTTTCGGAAACACTCTTGCTGTTTTTCGATGATTTCTCGGTCAGGTAGCCAATCACGATGGATGCGATGATGCAGGCGGTGAACATATAAAGGCCCCAAGCGGTCTCAATCTTGCCCACACCGATGCCTTTGGTCAGCGTGATGTAAAGCGCGATCAGGAAAATGTCGGCCATGGCCAGCTTGCCGAGGATTTGCAGCACAGGCAAAGTTTTGCGGCGCATCATGCCAAAGTGGATCAGCGCCAGGCCGAGGGTCTTCATATAGGGCGCAAACAGCGCAAAGAAAGTGACAAGCAAGGCCAGAAACACATCTGTCCCCCACAGGCTTTGCAGGCCAGAGATGACACTGATCTCTGATAGTCCAAACAGTGGCAACAGCCCTGCGCGCATCAAAGGCGCAAACCATGCGATGGGAAACAGCACCAGAAGGGCAAGATTGGCATAGCGCAACATTGGGTCACATCCGTTTGTTTTTGGCCCCCTTCAGCGAGAGGCTGACAGGGCGTAGGGCAAGGCGCAGGCCTGACCTCAGGAGGGAGCGCCGTTTAGCGCACCGATTCAATCGGCCCCTCAGCCCTGCCGTGAATGAACTGTTCCAAATAGGGATCATCCGAGGCGTCCATATCTGCCACCGGCCCGGTCCATTGGATCACGCCGTCATGCAGCATTGCAACGTTGTCAGCGATGGCGCGAACCGAGGTCATATCATGGGTGATGGTCATTGCGGTTGCGCCCATTTCCACAACAATTTCACGGATCAAGTCATTGATAACACCAGCCATAATAGGATCAAGGCCGGTGGTGGGTTCGTCAAAGAAGATGATCTCAGGCTCGGCGCAGATGGCGCGCGCAAGGCCCACGCGCTTTTGCATGCCCCCCGACAGTTCGGCGGGGAATTTATCGGCTTGTTCAGGCTTCAGACCCACGCGGCGCAGCTTTTCGATGGCGATCTCGCGGGCCTCATCGCGGGGCCGGGCCAGAGAGCCGCGCAACAGGCGAAAGGCGACATTTTGCCAGACCGGCAGGCTGTCAAACAAGGCACCGCCTTGAAACAACATGCCAAAACGGGCCAAAAACGCATCGCGGTCGCCCTTGGTGACGTCCTGACCATCCAATGTGATCATGCCGCTGTCGGGCTGGATCAGCCCAAGGATACACTTCAATGCCACCGATTTGCCGGTGCCCGAGCCGCCAATGATGACCATAGATGTGCCCGAGGCGATGGTCAGGTTTACACCTTGCAAGACCTTATTGTTTCCAAAGGCTTTGTGGACGTTATTAAGCTCGATCATAGTGAGAAAAACACCCCCGTCAGCACGAAGTTCGCCGCCAGAATCAATATGGCTGCCGCCTGAACCGAGCCCTTGGTGGCGCCGCCCACACCCTGTGCGCCGCGCCCCGAGTGCATGCCGTAATAGCAGCCCATGACGGCGGCGATCACCCCAAAGGCTGCGCCTTTGACAAGGGACGACACGATGTCACGGGTCTCTAGGAAGTTGATTGTGTTGTGCAGATAGGTGGCCGCATTGAAGCCCAGGGATTCAACTGCGACGGTATAGCCACCAGCAATGCCAATAATATCCCCGATGGAGACCAGCAATGGCACCGTCAACAAGGCCGCCAGCACGCGTGGCACCACCAGATATTTCATCGGGTTTGTCGACAGGGTGACAAGGGCGTCGATCTGTTCGGTGACTTTCATTGTGGCGATTTCGGCCGCAATGGACGAGGTCACACGCGCCGCGATCATCAGCCCCACCAGCACCGGGCCAAGTTCACGCACAATACCGATGGCAACGATCTGTGGCACCACGGCCTCGGCATTGAAGCGCGCCCCGCCGGAATAGATTTGCAACGCCAAAGCGCCGCCCGTGAATACTGCAGTCAGGCCAACGACAGGCAGGGACAGCCAGCCGATTTGCAAGAGAGCCGAGGCCAGCTCGCGCGGGTAGAACGGCGGGCGGAACATGTGGCTAAAGCTGCGCATACCAAACAGCGATATCCGCCCCAGCATGGCCAAAGCCGCCAGCACATTGCGCCCGATAACGGCAAGGAATGATGTGATCATGCTCATCCGCCTACATAGCGCCGGGCATAGCGTGCGCCCAGTGAGGTGAGGATTTCATAGCCAATCGTACCCGCCATATCGGCAAGCATATCAATGGTTTGCTGTGGTCCCAGCAGATCAAGTGTTTTGGGGTCTGATTTCAGTGCTGTGATGTCCACGCCGATCAAATCCATTGAAATACGCCCAGCCAGCGGGCAGGCCACATCATCTGCAAAGGCGTGCATCTGTGGCCCCAAGGCACGGATTATACCATCAGCGTAACCGGCGGAAATGGTGGCAATGCGGCGTGGCTCATCAGTGATGAAAGTTTGGGAGTAGCCCACGCTTTCGCCCGGCTCAATAGTGCGGCACTGGATCACGGGCACCTCAATGGCGGCCACGGGGTGGGCGTGCTCAAAGGGCAACCCGCCATAAAGGCCAATGCCAGGGCGGGTCATCTCAAAATGATAGTCCTCGCCCAGCAAAACGCCGCCAGTATTGGACAGGCTACGGGGGGCGTTGATCCCTGCAGTCATATCAAGGAAGGTTTGCAATTGCTGGGCGTTCATCGGGTGATCCGGCTCGTCGGCACAGGCAAGGTGGCTCATGATCAGGCGCGGGGCCTGACCCAAGGCAATGTCACGCAGGGCGGCCCATTCATTGGGCTCCATCCCCAGACGGTTCATGCCGGTATCAAGTTGCAGGCCAAAGGGATGGCCGGGCAGGGCCTCAATCTGGCGAATCATTTGTTCCAGTGAGTTGATCATCGGGATGAGATCCAGATCACCGATCATATCCGTGTCACCCGGCATATGGCCCGAAAAGATATAGATCGCGGGCGCCGGCCCCAAGGCCTGACGCAGGGCGGCACCTTCTTCGGCGACGGCCACGAAAAAGCTGCGCACCCCGGCATGTACAAGCGCGCGCCCCACACGCGTGGCCCCCAAACCATAGGCATCGGCCTTAACCACAGCGCCGGTTTCCGAGCGCGTCATAGCATTCAGGCTGCGCCAATTGGCGGTGATCGCATCAAGATCAACGGTGAGGGTTGCGGTGCTCATAGGCTCTGGTTTTGACAGGCTGGGCGCAAGGGTCAAGGGGGAAACGCTCGGGCGGGGGTGCAGGTTGCGAACTGGTCGCGTGTTGGATTGGGAGTGTGGCGTGGAGGGCAGGGCTCATTCAGCGAGCGAAAGAAGGCGGGCTGAGGTCCAGCCCGCGTGTCTGATTTATAAAGTCGGGCGGTTCATTGAGGAAACCTCAGGGATCGGTGGTGGTCAAAATTCCTGATCGCCGCCTTGTTGCCATTTCTTGACGAGGTTGCCAAAGCGCGTGAACTGACCTTCAAAGCTGAGTTCGATCGTGCCGATAGGGCCGTGGCGTTGCTTGCCGATGATCACTTCGGCCTTGCCGTGCAGGTTGCCCATGCGGTCTTGCCAGGCGGCAATCTCATCCAGTTTTTCGTCCGATGGCTTTTCACGCTCGACATAATATTCTTCTCGGAACACGAACATGACCACATCGGCGTCTTGTTCGATCGAGCCGGATTCACGCAGGTCGGAAAGCTGCGGGCGTTTATCCTCGCGGCTTTCAACCTGGCGCGACAGCTGCGACAGGGCAATCACCGGGATATCCAGCTCTTTGGCAATGGCCTTGAGGCCCATGGTGATCTCGGAAATTTCGTTCACGCGGTTTTCTGTCCGCCCGGTGCCACGCACCAGTTGCAAATAGTCGATGATCAGCACATCCAGCCCATGCATCCGTTTCAGGCGGCGCGCGCGGGCGGCCAGCTGGGAAATGGGCAGGGCAGGCGTGTCATCAATAAACAAAGGACAGGATTCAAGCGTCTTGGCCGCATCGACAAAGCGGCGAAACTCGGTTTCTTCCATATCACCCGAGCGGATTTTCTGGCTGGGGATTTCAGCCGCTTCTGACAGGATGCGCGCGGCAAGCTGTTCGGCGCTCATTTCAAGCGAGTAGAACCCCACAACACCGCCATCGGTGGTGCCGTCCTGACCGTTGGGCAGTTTGCCCTTTTTATAGGCCTTGGCCACGTTGAACGCGATATTGGTCGCCAGAGAGGTCTTGCCCATCGACGGGCGCCCGGCAAGGATCAGCAGATCTGATTTGTGCAAGCCGCCCAACATCTGATCCATGTCGATCAGGCCAGTGGACACGCCCGACAGGCCGCCATCACGCTGATAGGCGGCATTTGCCACATTAACTGCGTCGGTTACGGCTTTGAGAAAGCTTTGAAAACCGCTTTCTGATGTGCCTTGCTCTGAGAGTTTGTAGAGCTGTTGCTCTGCCTCAACAATCTGGTCCTTTGGTTCCAGATCCACATCGGCACGCTGGGCTTTGCCAACGATGTCATGCCCCAGGCCGATGAGCTCACGACGGATGGCCATGTCATAGATCATCTGGGCGTAATCCCGCACCGCAAACGAGCTGATGGCAGCGCCCGCAAGGCGCGCCAGATAGGCGGGGCCGCCCAGTTCCTTGAGGCCTTCGTCTTCTTCCAGAAACGCCTTGAGCGTCACCGGAGAGGCGAGATTGTTTTTGGCGATACGGGCTGAGGCCACATCAAATATGCGCGAATGTACGGGGTCATAAAAATGCTGCGGACCGATGATGGCCGCGACCCGGTCATAGACATCATTGTTAGTCAGGATCGCCCCCAGAAGCTGTTGTTCAGCCTCAATGGAATGCGGCATGGGTTCGGCGTCAGTGGCATCGGTGCCAGTGGCGTTAAAGGTACTGATCTCGTTCACATCTGCCCCGTTTTTTTGTTTTTATGTTTCTGCACTGCCCATGTGTTTTAGGGGAAGTGGTGTGCAAAATCCATCTGCATAAAACTGTGGACTTTGGCCGGGATAAACCGGTGGATAACTCGTTTGCACAAGAGGTGCCCGCAGATACAGTAGCAGACCCGGGCAAAAACACCAAGTGTGGTGCGGTGCTTCGATTCGCGCGGGCCTTCTCCACCGGTCTTTGTGAACAAGTTTATTTCTTGTTCTCTTCCTGCCACTTACGCGGATCCTTCAGGAAGGCCTCGACCCCGTCCAGGGTGGCGGCATCAAAGCTGCCTTGCGCGCGGGCTTCGGCCAAAACATCCCACCATGTGCACAGGTGATGCAGGGTGATGCCATGATCGCCGAGGGTCTTTTCCGTTTCCGGAAAGATACCATAGTAGAAGATCACAGCCGTATGACCGCAGGTGGCGCCGGTCTCGCGGATGGCATCCACAAAGCTGAGCTTGGAGCCGCCATCGGTGGTCAGATCTTCGACCAGCAGCACACGTTCGCCCTCGGACATTGCGCCCTCAATGCGGGCGTTGCGCCCGTACCCTTTGGGTTTTTTGCGCACATAGGTCATCGGCAGGGCCATGCGCTCGGCGACCAATGCGGCAAAGGGGATGCCTGCCGTTTCGCCACCAGCGATATTGTCAAATGCCTCAAATCCGGCATCACGCATCACGGTGACACTCAGAAAATCCATCAAGGTGGAGCGAATGCGCGGATAGCTGATCAGCTTGCGACAGTCGATATATGTGGGCGAGGGCAGACCGGACGCCAGGGTGAATGGCTCGGCGGCGTTGAAATGCACAGCCTGGATTTCCAACAGCATGCGGGCGCTCAGGCGGGCGATTTCCTCGCGCGGGGGGAAGGATGTGGGGATCATGCGGTTTGTCCTTGTGGCGGGGCGTTTACCAGAAGAGATTTAGGCCTCCGGTGGGGATATTTATAGCAAGAAGATGGTCAGCTTGCGCGCCAATGCAGCGCATAGCCGGGGTCAAACAGGGTGACGGGGCCATCCGTGGTGTCGAGTTTGCTGGGGTAATCGGCGGGCGCGCCTTTGGTGAGGGTGATCATGGCGTCATTGGCGGGCAGGCCATAAAATGCAGGGCCATTGAGCGAGGTGAAGGCCTCCAGCTGGTCCAGCGCGTTGTCCTGTTCAAACACTTGGGCCAAAATGGACATTGTGTTGGTCGCCGTGAAGCACCCCGCACAGCCGCAGCTGTTTTCTTTCAATGCATCTGTATGTGGTGCCGAGTCGGTGCCCAAAAAGAAGCGCGACTTGCCTGAAGTCGCCGCACGGCGCAGGGCAAGGCGGTGTTCCTCGCGTTTGGCAACGGGCAGGCAATAGTAGTGCGGTTTGATGCCCCCCACCAGGATGTGGTTGCGGTTGATCACCAGATGATGCGTGGTGATTGTCGCCCCCAGCGTGTCATCACCTGCAAGCACATAATCAACGCCGTTTGAGGTGGTGATATGTTCCATTACCACCCGCAGGCCGGGCGTGGCGCGCCGGATCGGGTCTAGTACACGCTCGATGAACACGGCTTCGCGGTCAAAAATGTCTACTGCGGGGTCAGTCACCTCGCCGTGCACACATAAGGGGCAGCCGATTTCGGCCATCCGCTCCAGCACCGGGCGCACTCGGTCAAAATCCTGCACGCCGCTGGCCGAATTGGTGGTGGCGCCTGCCGGGTACAGCTTGACGGCGGTGATCAGGCCCGAGGCATGGGCCGCAGCCAGATCATCCGCATCCGTGTCTTCGGTCAGATAGAGGGTCATCAGGGGCGTGAACGCATCGCCTGCGGGCAGGGCGGCCAAAATGCGGTCTCGGTAGGCGGCGGCCTCGGCCCCTGTCACCACGGGCGGGACGAGGTTGGGCATGATGATCGCACGGGCAAAATCACGCGAGGTTTCGGGCAACACAGCACGCAACATTGCGCCATCGCGCAGATGCAAGTGCCAGTCATCGGGGCGGCGGATGGTCAGGGATTGGCTCATGCGAGGGGCTTACACAATCATCGCGCGCCATGCCAGAGGGTTGTCGGGGAGAAAAGGAGCATTTGAGCGGGGGGAATGTCAGGTGTCGGTCATTTTGAGCGATGCTACGCGTAACATTAAATTCGGTTTACCCGGCAATGGTGAAAGCCTGATTTGCCCGCCAAAACGCATTTGGTGGACCTGCCCGCTTGCTGGGCAGGTCCATATTGTTTGACGGCTTTATTCTGCCGCGACCTTAGGATTGCCGTCCAGGTTGGACAGTTTTTCCCGTTTGGCAAAGAACATATACGCCAGCGCCAATAGATAGATGACGATGACAATTGTGCCGACCCATTGGATTTGCAGCCATTGGCTTTGGAAAAGCAGTGTCAGCACAAACAGGCCAATCGTATTGGCGAGCACGTATGACACAGTGCCAAAGCGCTCTGTGGTTAGGTTCATGTTGTCAGTGTAGAGGCGGATGAGTGAATCAAACGAGTTGATCACAAACACGATCCCCACGATTGTCATCGCCCAGTTTGGCAAGCCAGCCGTGCCGATCCCGTTGAGGTGGTAGAAGTACAAAACTGAAAACCACAGCGCCAAAGGGATGGATGGGAAGACCAGCAAAGCAGCCAGCAGTTGCCATGTTTTTAGACCTCCGACAAAGCGGCTGACAAACTGCCCAATCATGATTGACCATGCAAACCACCAAAACAGATAGAATTCATGATAGTCCGTCAGCGGAATGATGAACTTGTGAAGGTTCAGGAAATAGCTGCCGATGTTACTGGATGTCGATGCCAAATCACCCACGCCCATCCCTGCGTTCAAGAACATGTAGAGGATCAACAGCAAGAACAAGATCGTAGAGCTGACCGATAGAACCTTCACGAATTTCAAGTCGGTTGAGCTGAATGCAGCGACCAAAATGACGAGGAAACAGATCAGGTAAAACACTGGCAAAATGGTCTCACCATCGCCGACTTCTGCAATGTAATAAGGCATGTAGATCAGGAACAACGCCCCGGTGAAGGC
This sequence comes from Roseovarius sp., assembly GCA_029212365.1. GTDB lineage: Bacteria > Pseudomonadota > Alphaproteobacteria > Rhodobacterales > Rhodobacteraceae > Roseovarius. The sequence continues at coordinate 7,891 of JARGOC010000031.1, read as the reverse complement.
GCATGTGGTTATGATCACGATGTTATTGAGAAGTTTGACTGCCGGGATATTGAAGAATCCGATGCGCGGTTCAATCGCGCAGAAATAGAACGTCGTCAGGAAATAGAACGCCCAGATCAAAAAGCCCCAAAACCCAAACTCAAGTGCGAGTGGGTTGGTGAATGCATAGGCGGGTTCGCTCACCGTGTCTGCGTAAAGTGGATAGTCAAACGCCAGCGGAAACATGATCAGGCCGACATCCAAACCCGATGTGAACAAGATTGCGATGAAGGTAAAAAGCGGCACAGGCGTGACGCCAGTTAGTGGAAGGTTCCACCACTTGATGACGCTAAGGATCACGAGCGCAAACGCGAGAATGACCCCGAATGAGATGATTGAAGTTAGCATTATTCCCCCCTGGTTTTGGATCACTGTAAGGGGAGCTACGACGTTTCCCAAGGATTTTCGGACAGGAACATCTAGCCAACCATTCCTTTGGGATCATAATGCCCGTTTTGTTCGTCTAAATTGAGGAAGGGCGACAGCTGTCATTTCTCTTTCGGTGACACCACCCCAGCCATAAGGCCACAAGCAGCTATTGGCGCGATCACAGCGAAAAACCTTTCCGTCCGGTTATTCTGCTTTTGGTATCGAGTTCGCCGTCAAAACCTGAGGTCGGCGTGAGATGAGACACAGGCGCGCGCGGGCGCACCAGCTATGCGACTGGTGAGCCGAGCAACGGCAATTAGCGTAGTTTGCGAATTTTCAGCTTGTCTAGTTTTGCACGGGTTTTGGTTGATTCCTCAGAACGCATCAGAGCTTTGGCAATCGCCTTTAACCCCATCCCCTTGGTGGCCATCAAATGCAGCTTTTGAATTTCTTCACCTGTCCAGGCTTGGCGGTGGCGTTCGTAACGTTCGGCCATTGGTTCTGTCTACCTATGATTTATGTCTGAGCCATCATAAAGCACGGTCGTGCTGAGCGCACCAGAACAATGGCAATAGAGCACAAGCAAGGCTTTGTTGATTGTGCCAGTGATGAGGGCCATTCTGCCCAGTCTGTTTGCGCGATCCGGGGATACGTCCGAACACTGCCAAACGACATACGCCTGTATCACCCGTCGGTGCGTTGTTCCACGTTGCTCTGTTTGGCCAAAATCAACTCAGAACGCGCCAGTGCTTTTCGAAAGGGGGGGGCATCGCGTTGTTCCAGCACCTTGCGGGCCAGATGAATGGTGAGCAGGTGGCGTTCCTCGCGGGTGACCTTTTTCAACAGGTTGAACTGATAGGCCCCATTGGTACGGCGAGCACGGAACAGTTTTGCCAGTGCAAGCCGGTCCAATTTACCGGCGTTAAGTTGCGCCAGAACACGCAGCAGGATTTGCATCCGCTCCAGCCCTTCTTCCAGGCGTGGCCCCATATGGCGCATGCGGAATTTGGTCACATTTGTGCGGGTGAACAATGCGGCGTGCATGGCGTCCAGCTCGATCTCAGGATCATAAAGCACAACAGCCTGCTCGGCGGCGTCCAGCATATCAGGGGCAAACCCATAACGATCATCAAACGCAGTGCGCCGTTGAGCCAAAAACCGATCATCCCATTCAGTAACACGGGGGTCCAGCGTAGCTTGTGGTTGAATGGCCAACACGCGAGCACCTGGGGCGGCCACGGAGAATGCAGCTGCTGCATAACCGCAAGCACCCGCACCATAAAACACCACCTGTTCGAATTCCTCAAAGAACCCGTCATCAATCATCCGATCAAAAAACCCGTAAACGCGCGGCGCGCGGAACCAAGTGTCATCCTTGCACAATAGGTTCAGATGCGACCAGCCGAGGGCCTCAACCAATTGCCACCCCATGGGATGTGCGCGTTGGGATTGCTCCTCGATCAGGCTGTGGTTTTCAAAGCTGACCAGCAAGGTGGGCCCCTTTGAGCGGAACGCAGCTGCGTGGTCATCGCCCAGATGTTCCAAAAATCCGGCCTGATCAATCGAGCCAGAAATCCGGGTCAGCCACTCTGTCCAGTCCAAACCATCCAGGTTTGCGTCAAACGCCTGTGATGCGTTGTGCATTCAACTCGTTCCTTACTCTATCTCGTGCCGCTTGGCGGCGCCTCGGAATTGGACATAGATCGCAATCTGGGCAAAACTTTGTAAAATCCAAGGGGTTTCTGCGCGGATGTGCCGTGGCGCGCGGCTCTTGACGATGGGCTGGTGGCTGTGCAGTGCTGGGCCGGACAGATAAAAAGGCGCGTCTATATGCACTTGAATTCCATTGATGAGACATCCGCGCTGCTGGCCGGGCAGGATTATATCTGCGGGCGTGATCTGTCGACGGTGGTGTATCTGGCGTTAAAGCTGGGCCGACCACTGTTTCTGGAAGGCGAGGCGGGCGTCGGCAAGACCGAAATCGCCAAAGCCTTGGCGGCTGGGCTGGATCGCCGGTTGATCCGGTTGCAATGCTATGAAGGCCTCGATGCGTCCAGTGCGGTCTATGAGTGGAATTTCACCCAACAGATGATTGCCATTCGTGCGGCTGAGGCGTCAGGCGGGGTGGATCGCGCTGCCCTCACATCTGATCTGTTCACCGAGGATTTCCTGATTGAGCGCCCCTTGCTTGAGGCAATGCGCCCACAACCGGGCGGCGCGCCGGTGCTGCTGATTGATGAGCTGGACCGCACCGATGAGCCTTTTGAGGCGTATCTACTGGAGGCGCTTTCGGATTTCCAAATCACCATCCCTGAGCTGGGCACAATCGCCGCGCCCGAGCCGCCCATCGTGATCCTCACGTCAAATCGCACCCGCGAAGTACATGACGCCCTGAAACGCCGGTGCCTGTATCATTGGGTGGATTACCCCAGCTTTGAGCGCGAGATCGAAATATTGCAGGTCCGCGCCCCTGAGACCGCCGATGCGCTGAGCCGCGAAGTGGTGGCCTTTGTTCAACAGCTGCGCACAGAGGATTTGTTCAAGAAACCGGGCGTGGCCGAAACGATTGACTGGGCCAAATGCCTGCTTGCCCTGGATGTGATATCCCTCAGCCCCGAGGTGATTGCCGACACGCTTGGCGCCATTTTGAAATATCAGGACGACATCCAAAAACTACAAGGGTCCGAGGCCAAACGCATCTTGGACGAGGCCAAAGCCAGCCTGGACCCTGCATGACCCATCTTCTTGCTATAAATATCCCGGGGGCTTGGGGGCAGGCCCCCAATCGCGCGTATGGTTGAATACCCTGACCTAGACCTGCCGGACCACCCGAAGCTCACCCATAACATCACCCATTTTGCCCGTGCCCTGCGCAAGGCAGGCCTGCCGGTTGGGCCGGGGCGGGTGGTGGATGCAATCCGCGCGGTCGAGGCCGCAGGCTTCACCTCGCAGCGTGACTTTTTCTATACGCTGCGGGCGTGTTTTGTGACCCGGCCCGAACATCGCGCCGTATTTGCCCAGATCTTCCGGCTTTATTGGCGTGATCCGCGCTATATGGAACATATGATGGCGATGATGCTGCCCGCCATCCGCGGTGTCCAAGAAGACCATGCCGCCAAACCTGCCGAAAAACGCGCGTCTGAGGCGCTGTTGGACGGGATCACGCCCGACCAACCCGAGACCGGCATGTCAGAGCCGGACGAGGAGACGCAGATAGAGGTTGATGCCTCACTGACCATGTCCGCCGAGGAACGCCTGCGATCCCTCGATTTTGAACAGATGAGCGTGGACGAAGTGGCGCAGGCCAAACGTATGCTGGCCCGCCTGGAACTGCCGGTGAAACCCTTTGCCTCGCGCAGGGGAATGGCCAGCCACACAGGCCAGCGGATTGATGCCCGCAAGACGCTCAGAGCGGCAATGCGCCGGGGCGGGGAGATGCAAAAGCTACAGTTGCAAACGCCCAAACCACGCTGGCCCAATCTGGTGGTGCTGTGTGATATTTCAGGCTCGATGAGCCACTACAGCCGGATGGTTTTGCACTTTGTGCACAGTGTCTCAAACCAAAAAGGCGCAGGATGGGCCAGGGTTCAGGCCTTCACCTTTGGGACACGGTTAACCAATATCACCCGCCATCTGATCACGCGGGATGTGGATGCCGCCCTCACTGCGGCAGGCCACGAAGCGCAGGATTGGGAAGGCGGCACGCGCATCGGCGAGTGCCTGCACGCCTTCAACCGGGACTGGTCACGCCGGGTGATGGGGCAAGGGGCCGTGGTCTTGCTTATCTCAGACGGGTTGGACCGGGGCGCCCCCGAGGCTCTGGCCCATGAAATGCAGCGCCTGCACTTGTCATCGCGGCGGTTGATCTGGGTGAATCCGCTGCTCAGGTGGGATGGGTTTGCCCCCAAGGCCACCGGCATCCGCGCGATGCTGCCTCATGTGGATACCTTCCGGGCGGGCCATTCTATTGCCACGCTGGAAGATCTGGCCGCTGCGATCTCGCGCCCGGATGACACTGGCGAAAAAGCCCGCCTGATGGCGGCGCTTTAAACAGCCTTCTTAAAAACCTGGCGTTGCTGCGTTTATTTGCACACTGACCTGCGACAGTTTGTCTTGGATCAATGCAAAGCCATTTGGCCTAATTATATATTCAAGTACGTGAATATGAATTGGAGGAGCAATCCATGACCCTAAACTGGAAAACTGGCGGGCTTTTGCTGGGTTTGGTCTTTTTTGCGGCGGTGCTGCTGGTCAAGCCGATCGGGGTCAGCACGCAATTTGTTATCTTTGATGCCATCCTGGGGGACATCGCCACCCCTGATCTGATCACCCAAACCGAGGATGGCTACACATCCAGCAATGCCTATCTGGCAAAATCCGGCGGTAAATACGCAAAGAACGCTGCCAATCCGCTGAACTATAGCTTTGTTTTTGTCCTTGCGATGATGGTGGGGGCATTTGGCTCGGCTAGGCTGCGTGGTGGCGTGAGGGCTGATGAGCGGAAATTGCCCGCAATATGGTACGCCAACTATGGGGACACGCCGATCAAACGCTATGCGGTGACCTTTCTGGGCGGCTTTATCGTGCTCTATGGCGCGCGGCTGGCGGGGGGCTGCACCTCGGGGCATATGATGTCGGGCATGATGCAAACTGCGGTATCGGGCTATATCTTTGCGGCTGGTGCTTTTGCGGCGGCCATACCGGTATCCATCATGATGTACAAAAAGGAGGCCTGAGCCATGACAACGATTATTCTTGCCATTGTCATTGGGGCCGCGTTTGGCGCGGTGCTTGACCGGATTGGCGCCACTGATCCCAACTGGATCGGCAAAATGCTGAGCCTGACCAACCTGCACTTGATGAAAGCCATCATGTTGGCGATTGGTGTGGGGTCGGTGCTCATGTTTAGCGGGCAGATGCTGGGCTTTGTTGACGTGGGCCACATGAGCGTGAAGACGGCCTATGCGGGGGTGTTCATCGGCGGACTATTGCTGGGGGCTGGCTGGGCCGCTGCCGGGTATTGCCCGGGCACCGGATTGGGAGCCGCGGCATCGGGGCGCAAAGATGCGTGGTTCTTTATCGCAGGCGGCCTTCTGGGCGCTGCGGCTTATATGCTCAGCTATCCATTCTGGAAGGGCACGGGGCTTTTGAGCGGCGAAAAGCTGACATTGGGTGCGGTGCCGGGCGCCAACTATGACAGCCTGACCACGCTTCCCGGTGATGTGCTGGGCCTGGTTATGGGGCTGGTCATTATGGCAATTGCCTTCGCCTTGCCAGACAGGCTGCGCGGGCAGGGTGCACATCTGGCACCCGCCGAGTAAGCGGCGCTGATAAACGCCAAGAGCGCTCGCCCCTCACCGGGCGGGCGCTTTTTGGTTTGTACTGCCCTTTGGCGCGGCTCATACTGCGCGCAAGGGAGGCCAAGAATGGACCGATTTGACGACATTCCCGAAACCGCCCTGCGCTGGCATCACGCAGGCAAAGGGGCGGCCATCGCCACTGTGGTGCAAACCTGGGGCAGCGCGCCACGTCGGGTGGGCAGTCAACTGGCGATCTCGGGCGCAGGCGAAATTGCCGGCTCGGTCTCGGGGGGATGTGTTGAGGGCGCTGTGGTGGCCGAGGCACTGGACGCCATCGAGGCAGGCGCGCCGGTTATGCTGGAATATGGCATCAGTGACGGCGATGCCTTTGCCGTCGGGTTGGCCTGTGGCGGCACGATCCGTGTGCTGGTTGAGCCGGTGGGCAGTGTCATGCCTGAGGCGGTGCTGACTAATCTGGTCGCCGCCCGCGCGGCACGCGAACCTGTGGCCTATATCACCACCCCGCATGGTGGTGGGCGGCTGGAGCACAGCGGCCATCAAGAGCGGTTTCGTATGGATCGCTCGGGCTTTGAGGCCGATGGCGAGGTTTTCGTGGTTATTCACAATCCCCCATTGCGATTGATCATCGTGGGGGCTGTGCACATTGCGCAGGCATTGGTGCCGATGGCGCGGATTGCAGGATATGATCCGCTGTTGATTGATCCGCGTGAAAGCTTTGGCAGCGCGGCACGGTTTCCCGGCGAGGTCATTTTGCATGATTGGCCGGATGAGGGCGTGCAGGCCTATGGGTTGGACAGCCGCACAGCATTGGTGTTGTTGACCCATGACCCCAAGCTGGATGATCCTGCGTTGGAGCAGGCTTTGGTGTCGGAGTGTTTCTATATTGGGGCGCTGGGCTCAACCCGCACCCACGCCAAACGGGTGGAACGGTTGCAGGCCGCCGGATTTTCGGGCGCGCAGATCGCCCGCATCCATGGCCCTGTGGGGCTGGATATTGGTGCCGCGGGCCCGTCTGAGATTGCGCTGAGTATTCTGGCAGAAATGACCCGTGTGTTAAGGCAAGGCGCATGAAATTTGGCCCCGTGCCTCTGGCCGATGCGCAGGGTGCCATATTGGCCCACTCCATCCGCTTGGCTGACGGGCGGCTGCGCAAAGGGGTCGTGCTGACGCAGGGCCATCTTGCGCAGTTGCACAGCATGGGAATGCACGACGTCACTGTTGCACGGCTTGATCCGGATGATGTGCACGAAGATATCGCCGCTCAAACTCTGGCCCAAGCCCTGTTGGGGGATGCGCCACATCTGCGCGTGAGCCAGCCCTTCACCGGGCGGGTGAACCTGTTGGCCGACAGCCCCGGTGTTGTATTGCTGGACGGCGCAGGGATCACGGCCGCCAATGCCGTTGACCCGATGATCACCGTGGCCACCGTGCCGCCCATGTACCAGATTGCCACGGGGGGGATGGCCGCGACGATCAAGATCATCGCTTATGGTGTGGCTGAGGCGGCCCTTACCGAGGCCTGTGATCTGGCACGCGCGGCGATACGGCTGGCCACACCGGTGCATACCTCGGCCAGCCTGATCGTGAGCGAAATCACCGATGGGCTGGGCACCAAAGGGGTTGAGGCCATCGAGAACCGCGTCACCGGATTGGGCGGTCACCTGAGCGAAGTGATAACCGTGGCGCATGAGGAAGCTGCCTTGGCGCAGGCAATTGCGCAGGCAACGGGGCAGATTATCTTGGTCCTGACGGGATCGGCCACGTCGGATATTGGCGATACCGTGCCGAGGGCTTTGATCCGCGCCGGTGGGCGGATGGTGCGGTTTGGCATTCCTGTTGATCCGGGCAATCTGCTGTTCTTGGGCCAGATCGGCGAGAGGCCGGTGATCGGCCTGCCGGGAAGTGCGCGCAGCCCTGTGCTGCATGGAGCGGATTGGGTGCTCGCACGGGTGGCGTGCGGTGTGCCCATTAGTGATGCTGATTTTGCCGCCATGGGGGTCGGTGGCCTGTTGAAAGAAATCCCGACGCGGCCACAACCGCGCCGGGGTGGGCGGAGTTAGCGGCAAGACCTGAATTTCACTTTCAAAGGTCTGGTGTGCGGACAGACCGGTCATTTGCATAGACCTGGCAACAGAAGGTCAACGTCAGCCCCTGGGGTGGCG
>JARGOC010000030.1 GCA_029212365.1 Roseovarius sp. | reverse complement strand
AATCAGGCTTTTGATGGGGCAGCGCGGCATAATCAAAAGCGCGGCATTATGGGCAAGTTCGTGCGCCCAGACCCCGTAAAAGTTCAGCGGGTCCTTGAAACGCTCGATGCTTGGCATGAACACCTTGTCGACGGGCGGATTGTAGCGTGCTTCGGTTCCACCAAAGACTGTCGTAATATCGATGGCATCAAAGAACGTCTGCATGTGCTCGATTGGCGCGGACGGCGCATGATCGGGGACCGGACAGGCATCCGGGTGGAATGCCTCCGGCAAGCCGTCAATCTGGTCTGCGTTGAACACGCGATATGACTTCTGGAAACGAAAGACGCGGGCTTCTTCGGTATCGCCATCATTGGTGTCTTGCTCATCGTCCGACTGCGTTCGACTCTGGCCATAATAAACAACGACAGACGATCGTTCGCCTTTCCGGATCTTTGCTCCGAGAGTATTCGCCTGCGGCACAGTCATCCAGAACGGAGAGGTATATCCGGCCATCAACGTGCGCATGGTGAGCAGGAAGTTGTTAACGCCCTGATAGGGTTCAGAGTTGTGGCGCAACGGACGCGCACTGCCGCCAGCGGTCCAAGGTTTGCGCCAAGGAAGAACCCCGCGTTCTATGATGCGGATGAGTTCATTGGTGATGGCTTCTGATGCGTCGAATTTAGACGTGCGGGAACGGGCCATGGCTGGCCTCCTTTCGATGTTGAACTTGATTGGGGGAGTTAGGTTAGGTCGCGTGATTGATGCGCGGGTCATTGACGATACGAGCGCCAAGGCGTTCGACAAGATCCAGATATGTTAGAAGCGGTATCCGGCTGGAGGACTTCCAAGGTTCTGGATCAACCGTGCCATCCATTGTGACTTTTGGCAGGTTTGCGAAGGCGATGATGTCGCGAACGGTGCGGCAGTCGATCAGAGGCGTTCCAAGCCGGACAGCCAAGTCGGCGAGTGGGAAGCGTTCAACGGGGGCGTAAAGCGAGACTGTTGTCAGGCCGAGGTGAAGGATGGTCCCTCCCCCGCCGCAGCTGACATAGGCATTGGGGTTGTTGATCGCCGCCCGCAGGCAGCCAATATCGCGGCTGATTGTTTGGCGTTCCAGCCGATGCGCCGCATCAAGGTCACCAGTTCTTCTTAGCTCTCGATGTCGCCACCACGACCGTGCCTCTGCGCGCAGGATGCGCAATACTTCTGTTTGCATGCGAGGTTCCTTGTCAGGACAGACAGACCGGAATCCGGTCCAGACCCGTCAGGAACACCCCACAAGGGTCCATCAGACGGTCCTAAAACAAGAAGGAAACTTTCACTTTCCTTAGGTCCGGACCCTGCCCTTCTTAAATCCAACGGTCCTCACCACGCAGCTCATTGCCGGCACCTCTGCCGAAGCCCTTGATTTGGCGCAACAAATCCAGGTCGGTACTCAAGATCGGCAATGTATATCGGCAAAACCTTGCTTAAATTTCTTAAATGTGGTTATTTTTCAATTACTTCGCAACCATGAGGGATCGGCAAAAATGCTGGAAACACCTTCGAGAATTGAACCGTGCTTCTTCGAGGAGCATATTCCGGCGAAATTGGCAGACCTTTCGGTCGACATCCAGAGGGAAGCCACTCGGCTGGGGCAAGGATTGCATCCGGACAGCGCTGCCGAGTTGGCCGATCTCGTCCGCGTAATGAACTGCTATTACTCGAACCTTATCGAGGGCCACAACACCCGCCCTCGTGACATCGAACGGGCCCTAGAAGGTGCGGAACTCGAAGAAGAAACACGCCCCCTAGCGTTAGAAGCACGGTCGCACGTCATCGTTCAACGCGCCATAGACGAGATGCACCATAAAGGCACCCTGCCCCGCCCCACGTCAGTCGAATTCCTGACCTGGGTTCACAAGAGCTTCTACGATGAGATGCCCGATGAGTTTCGGGTCATCGAACATCCCGACGGCACAGTAGAACCGATCGTTCCGGGACGCATGCGCCAAGACGACGATCGTGAAGTATCCGTGGGGCGCCACCTGCCCCCCGCTTCGTCACGAATTGCGGCGTTCATGGAGCACTTCGACAAACGGTTTCAGGTCGCAGCACGATCATCTAGCGGACGGATTATAGCAATAGCCTCGGCCCACCATCGACTGAACTACATCCACCCTTTCCCCGATGGGAACGGACGCGTCAGCAGATTGATGTCGCACGCCATGGCGCTTACTGCTGGGATTGGCGGCCAAGGCTTGTGGTCAGTATCTCGTGGGCTGGCTCGCGGCCTGAACGATCGCGGCGAGTACAAACGGATGATGGATCTTGCTGACAGTCCCCGACAAGGTGATCGCGACGGGCGCGGTAACTTGTCCGAGATTGCGTTGAAGTCGTACAGCGAATGGTTCCTGAAAGTGACGCTCGACCAGATCACGTTTTCCGCAAAGCTGTTTGACCTCGGCGGTTTGGACAAGCGCTTCCGTCGCCTCGTTGCAGACACTATCGAGGACAAACGCGCACCTGATCTGGTCTCCGCTGTCCTGCGACATGGCGCACTTGAGCGCGGAGACGCGCAGATTGTGCTCAAGACATCTGAGCGCACAGCGCGCAATACACTCAGCAAGCTCACCGCGGCCGGATACCTGGCGTCGGCGTCGCCTAAGACGCCTGTGAGACTGGCATTTCCCTTGGACTATCGGGAACGGCTCTTCCCCAATCTGTTCGGCGATGCTGAACTGCCTGGGTAAACCGCGATAGTTGTGATTCTCATCCCATCGGGAAGATGCTGTTAGGAAGTCAGCCGGAGATCGTCACCGCCGAAAGTTCACAGCTGTGAACCCGGCTTGGCTTTGCCGCCCAGATACTAAGTTCACAGCTGTGAACTCTTCATGCGGCCTCCTTTCGCATAAGTGCCATGATCATGGGTCCGCACGAGAATTCTCCAAGCGCCGCTTTGGCGGACAATGCCCGCAAGTAACCACCGGGTGAGCGGATATCTCCGAAGCGTTCGAGCATGGCGACGATGACCACAGCCGCCTCTTCCGGGCCCATGTAGCGTTTGGCTTCGTCCCAAGCGGATGGGGAAATGCCCATCATTGGCCTGATGATGTCTGCGACCCTTACCAAATCATGCCAGTGCCGCACGGGCGGGTCGGCATATGTTTGGTATTCGCTGCAGGCGGCAAGGACGAGGCCAAGCGGAATCCTTGGTAAGTGATTTTCCTTAGGGATTGTGTCATCCGCTTTATCGGTTTGGTCGTTCGCAACCCGAGCCTCAGTTTGGTTTGTCGTGACCTCGCCGCCCTGCGCTTTTTCTAAGCGTGGTTCAGAATCATAAGAGTCTATATTTGAATTCTGATAGTGCTGCTCATATGAGGCATCATTGCTGCTCATATCTTCTGTTTGGTCACCTTCTATTACACCACGTGTGGCATTCAGTGCTTCAGAAAGACCGGCTTCTATCTGCTGTAGCTCGGCAAAGTCGAGTTTGCGGCGCAGGTCTCGCGCTGTCAGCACCGCGAGATCCGACGCCTGGTCCCAGACAGCGAGGTCAGGGCGCAGAGAGCGGCCGTATTCGACCAGACCCACCAGATCGCGTCGCATGAGGCTCACAGTGGACCTTAGGCGCCTGTAACGCTCCTCGGCGGCCCGGACAGCTTCAGCGGCCTCGCAAACTTCGGGAAAGCGTTGGGCGAGGGGTGCCAGATCAAAGCCGAAGGCGATTTTTTCATCGCCGTAACGACGGGCGTAGCGCTTGCCGTTGGGGCTGTCGCGCCGCACGACGAAGCCAGTTTGAACCAGATTCGCCAGATGCCGACGCATGGTCGAGCAGGGCATGCCGTTCAGACGCTCGCAAATAGCCTTGTTGGATGGATGCACGACAAGTTCACTGTTATTGCCGCCAAGAATCGTGGCCTGATGGAAGCTCACCAGCGCCTGGAGAACGCTCAGATCACGGTCAGTAAGGCCAAAGGCGACGCGGGCGGCGCCGAGCTCTCTCAGGGCCTCCCATTTGTTGACGCCTGATGGCGGAACTTCCAGTTGCGCCGCAGCCTGATGTTTCAAGATGGCAGCATTTACCGGTCGCCGGAAAGGCGTTACGGGGGTGTAGTCCATTTATCATTCACGAAGACAAAGAAATTGCGGCCCGCGAATCACTAAAGACTTGCGAAAAACAGCGTCAGAGACTAACTTGAGAGTGCTAAGAACAAGTCTGGGTCTCGTGGGGCGGTCGCTTTGCGGGACCTTTTCTTTGGCCTTATCGTGCCTCCTGTGTTGGTTTCTGCTCTTCCTCAGTCTTCCGAGCGCTGTTGCCAACGTTCGTGAAGTTCTTCAATAAAATCATGGGCCTCCACCTCAACCCAGTTGGCAAAATCACTGTTTGCCAGTTCGATTGCGACACCCTTAGAGGTGCGTTTGACGATGCCGCTACGCTTGCCACCGATCTTGAGTGGCACGCTGGAAGCCACAGAAGGGGAGGAGGCCTTGGCGGGTTTGACCGCCTTGGCAACGGCCTTTGACACGGCCTCGAACGCCTGAACCGAGGGATCGTCGGTGGTGGTCGCCTCGTCGATCACCATGGCCACGTCGGCCTTGTCATGGGCCTCTTCGGCAATATGGATCAGGCCGTCCCGATCCAACCCGTTGTCCGCGATGGCACGGCCCATGGCCTCCCACCGCGGGCGGCCGATGCCGTGAGCGGCACCTATGGCGCGCACAAGGCCCGCGCCAACCATATCGGCGATGGCAATCGCCATAGAGACCGAGGACTTGGTCACGGTCAGAATCTCTGCAACCTGTGATTGATTCCCGAAGCCAGAGGACACGAGCTCTTGCGCAAAAATCGCCTTTTCGATGAACGACAGATCACGGCGCGCCATATTTTCGGAAATCTGGGCGCGCAGGGCGCTGTCGTCATCCAGATTGGCAACCAGTGCGCGCACCTTCGTGACCTTGTCCGACTGGCGGATCGCCTCAAGCCGACGACGACCATAGACCAGCAGATAGCGATCTGCCTCACTCGGGTGGCGGCGCACGAGGATCGGCACGGTCTGGCCGTTGGCCTCGATCGCGTCACGCAGATCCATAACATCCGCCGGATCAAGCCGGTCGGCCAAACGGTCATCGACAATGCTGGACGGGTCCAACTCCCAGACATGATGTGAATCGACCGCATCACGGGCCGAGCGCAGGGCGCGATTCGAGGTCATCATCGGGGTCGCGGCGCCAATCTGCGGGGCAGGGGAGGGGCCTCCGGACGCCGCGAGGCTGTCGAGCATAGACATCCTTTTTTTCTTGCCGCTGGTCATGAACGCCCCCAGGTTTTCTGAATCAGGTCTGCGACTTCGTCGTTAAGCGCATTCAGGCTTTCGAGTGCGCGGTCATAAGTGGTGCGGGTAAAGGCACTACGTTCAACCTCATAGAGGGTTTGCTTGGTCAGGCCCGCATCAGAAATCGCGGTGGATTTGAGCATCGGGGAATTCAGCACCGCATCGCCATACATGGTGCGCAGAAAGGCGACGATACGGTTCTGCGGTGCATCCTGCGGCTCATAACGGGTGAGCGCATAACGCATCCAATCATGGGACATATCCGCGCCGCTTTCAGCGATCACATCCATCAAGTCAGCTGTCATACGCAAAAACTGCGACATCGACATCACATCAAGCATTTCTGGGTGGATCGTGACTAACACGCCAGTGGCGGCGGACAGCGCAGACATGGTGAGAAAGCCTAGTTGTGGCGGGCAGTCAATAACCACGACGTCATAATCGCTATCGACTTGTGCTAGCGCCTCTTTCACGCGGAAAAAGAAAAGGCCTGCATTGCCTTGCGACAAAGCACGTGGCGTTTCGTGTTCGAACTCCATGAGTTCCAGATTGCCCGGGATCAGGTCGAGGTTCGGGATATAGGTCTTGCGGATAACCGCGCGGATCGGCTCGGGGTCGTCATAGCGGATGGCATCATAGAGCGTGCCGCCATCTTCCAGGTCGAATTCGGGCTGAACGCCATGCAGCGCGGTAAAGGAAGCCTGCGGATCAAGGTCGATGCCCAACACACGGTAGCCGCGCAGGGCGAGACGCTGGGCAAGGTGGGCCGAGGTCGTTGTCTTGCCCGAGCCGCCCTTGAAGTTCATCACGCCGATGACTTGCAGGTGGTCACCGTCACGCCTCCCTGGGATGTAGTCGCCGGGTTTGCGAGCAGTCTTTTCCAGGAGCACACGCAAGTCTTGAATATCCTCAGCGGAATAGTGTCTGCGGTTGCCTGCGGTCAGCTCGGGCGAGGGGCCCTTGCCATCGAGGTTAAGTTTGCGAAGATAGGAATCGTTCACACCAAGAAGTGCGGCTGCCTCACCTGAGGTGAATTTGCGCATCGTCTTGCTGGCGTCAGGCGGAAACAGGCTCTCGCGTTGCGAATGCAACTGGTTGGCCAGCCAGTCGGAATGCTGGCGAATCACCGCGTTCAGGTCCTGCTGCACGAAGGTCTTGTTCATCTGCCCTCTCATCCCGCGCCACGCATCTTTGGCGTGTTCACGGTAATTGACGTTATTAGCCTCTTTTCCGTGACTAATGACGTAAGAATGAGATTCGCGCAAGTATTATCCACATCATCTGGTGGACGAGGGTTGCCTAAACACAAGTGGGTTTCACATTTGAACCTCGCCTACCTAACTGTGGCGAACTGTAACATGGCTTGCTCCTGCCAATAGAGCCCGTTGCCTATTCGTTCATCGTATTGCCATTTTCGAGCAATCCAAAGCGCCTATCTCGCTCTAACAGAAGAGAACTGCCAGCTTAGCCGTCCCTGCGGCGCTGAAGCCTAAAAAGCTTTAAGCCGCGTCAAAGCCCGGCGGCTTTGGTCAGGTTAACTCGGAACCGGTCCCGCCGCCGCTGATACCGCCGGGTCATCTCTGCGGAGGCATGACCAAGGTGTTTCTGGACATAGCGCTCGTCGACTTCGGCCGAGCTGGCGAGACCGGCGCGCAGGGAATGGCCCGAGAATAGAGCGAGTCGCTCTTTTTCCGGCAGCTCGCTTCGAATCCCTGCGTCCAGTACGGTTTGCTTAATTAGGCGCGCGACATGTTTGTCTGAAAGCCGAGCCTCGAGCGCCTTCTTTCCATCGCGTGACGTCCGCACAAAGATTGCGCCAAAATCGATCTTGGCGAAGTGCAGCCATTGTTCAAGCGTATGCACCGGGCAGGTCTGGTCAGAAGAGCCGCGACCGATTTCGACCTCACGCCAGCCGGTTTTGGCGTTCAGCGTGAGCAGGGCGCCATCCTCGAGGATCTCGATCCAGCCACCACTGTCGGGTGTGTCGTCCTTACCGACGTCAAGGCTGACGATTTCCGAGCGGCGCAGACCACCCGCGTACCCCAGCAGCAGGATCGCCCGGTCGCGCAACCCGAGCAGATCGAAGGGCAGGGTGGCCACCATCGCGAGTATGTCTTCAGGTAGGATCGCCTCTTTCTGCACTGGGGGACGCGCATGCTTACGTTTTATTCCGGCCAGCACCGTGGCGATGTGTCGGTTCTTGCGATCGAGGGTGAAACCGCGTTGCGCATAGTTCCAAGCAAGGCCTGATAGTCTGCGGTCGATCGTCGACACTGAAAGGGCAGGGACCCCGTTCGTTGGCGCCGCAAGATCGGCAAGATAAAGGCCGATCATCTCTGGAGACGGCGGCATCGACTCCGCACCTTTCATCCGGCACCAGCGCGTAAAATGTGCCCAGTCTTTCGCATAGGCCTTTAGCGTGTTCTCCGAGGCTGCTTGTTTTGCGTAGTCTCGCGCGGTCTCGACCAGCCGATCGAGCGTGCCGGAACCAGCCACAAAGGTGGGGAGGCTTAAGGCCTCACCTGCAGACGGGCCGTTCTCGTCGTCCCCATCGGGCGGGGGCGTGTTTACTGGCTCTGAGGTCGATTTTTGGCGGTTTTCTGACTGTCGTTCTTGTTCCATTACTGGACTCTAACTCATTGATTCAATTGTATTCATGTTTCTGTTTCATTTCCGGATTATAGTTTCATTATCGGACATAAGACACTCTTTTGTAGGTTTTGACTATGATGGATCGCTCAGACATCAACGCCGCAGACGATGCGGCATGGGAACAGGCGGTTACGCGGGAGGCGGTGATCAGGCGTTTGGCGAGCATGGCCAACCCGGATCGCGCTAAATTCCTCGTCGCTTGCCGGCAGTTAGGGCTGAAGCGATCCCGCCTTTACGATCTGATCAAAGCGTACAAGGCGCGACCGATCACCAGTTCCCTCCTGACAGGCTCGGCGGGGACCCAAACAGGCAGCCGGCGGCTGCCGGAAGTGATCGAGGGTGTGATTTCGCAGGCGATTGAGGATTTCTTCAAGTCCCGTCAGAAGCCGAGCATCAATGCGTTGCACAAGGAGGTGCGCAGGCGTTGTGTTCAACAGGGCTTACGCCCCCCGTGCTGGACCTCAATACGCGACCGTGTAGCGGTGAGAGACCCTGCCGAGTTGGTGGCAGCCCGCGAGGGGGCCAAAGCAGCCCGTAGCCGCTATCATCCTGTCCCCGGAACCTATCGGATCGAGCGGGCCTTTGAGGTCGTCCAGATAGATCACACACTGGTGGATGTCATCGTTGTAGATCGTGCGCATCGCCAGCCATTGCAGAGGCCTTGGGTGACGCTGGCCATCGACGTTGCCAGCCGCATGGTGGCGGGCTTCTACCTGACGCTGGAACCGCCATCCGCCTTGTCGGTTTCTTTGGCCGTCCAACATCTCGTGCAGCCCAAATTGGATTGGCTGGACGGTTTGGGCATTGATGCAAACTGGCCGACGGCAGGGCTACCTGAGACCATCCATGTCGATAACGCCAAGGAGTTCCGCTCAAAAGCCATGAGGCGGGGCGCTGAAGAACATGGGGTTTCCCTGCAGTACCGCCCGATCGGGTCGCCGCATTATGGGGGCCATATCGAGCGGCTGATCGGAACTATGATGGGAGCGGCCCATTTGCTGCCTGGGTCGACCTTTAGCAACATCAAAGACCGCGGTGATTATGACTCTGCGACAAATTCGTCGATGACGCTGGACGAGCTGGAACAGTGGTTTGCGCTCGAAATCACCCGCTATCATGCTGAACGGCATCGATCCCTCGGTATTCCACCGATTGCGGCCTGGCAGGAGGCCGTTCAGAGGCGCGATACGGCCTTACGACATCCCTATGATCCCGACGGGTTCCGGATCGACTTTCTGCCCGCTGTCGAACGTATGGTGCGCCGCGATGGTATCCATCTGTTCGGGTTGAGATACTGGGACGATGTCCTGAGTATTTGGGCTGGCAGGCAGGGGCGGCAGTTGCGCGTGTCCTACGATCCGCGTGACTTATCTACGGTATTTGTGCGGGGACCGGATGGTCAGCGATACCCTGTGCGGTTTGCCGATCTGCGGCATCCCCCGATCACATTGGCGGAGCATCGTCGCGCACAGACCCTTCTGCGGGAACGGGGCCGGTCGCTTGAGGATGAAAACCTCATTTTCGCAGTGATCGAAGAGCAAAGGGCCTTGGTTGATACAGCCTCAAGCAAGACGCGGGAAGCCAGACGATTTGCGGAACGGCGAGATCGGGCACTGGCTGGTGTCGAGACCGCTGCGATCGAAGAAAACGACCCTGAACATGCAGAATCTGGGGACATCCTCGATGTGCCGACGTTCGAAGTGGAGGAATGGTCGTGAGCGGGGCAGGGGAGTTCGCACATCTCGATCCGAACTATCGACGGTTCGCAGCCCTACCGGATGAAGAGCGTATTGCCTGGATTAGGGCGGACCGCTGGATCGGCTTCGATCAGGCTGGATTGGCGCTTAGACGCCTTGAAAGCTTGCTGACCTACCCAGCCCGCGACCGGATGCCCTGTCTACTGATCTATGGCGATACCGGCATGGGTAAGACCAAGATCGTGCGCAAATTCGAACGCGATCACCCGCCAAAGTTCTGTCAGGTCACCGGTGTTGATCATCGTCCTGTGGTGGTTGCACAAGTACCATCCGAGCCGATCGAACGGGATCTTTACCGCGAACTGCTGGCCAGCATGGGTGCGCCAGCAATCGCCGGTGGGACGATGGCCCGCGAAAAAGATGTTTGCCGCTCCTTGCTGCGCACCGTCGGTGCGAAGATGATCATTCTTGACGAAGTGAACGGCATGCTGGCCGGTACGTTTCGCCAACAACGGATATTTCTCAACGCCATAAGGTTTCTAGCCAATGATTTGCGGATCCCGCTGGTCTGCGCAGGGACTGATCTTGCCCGTCAGGCGCTGTTGACGGATGCCCAACTGGCGGAGCGGTTCGAAGCGTTTCACCTCAAGCCCTGGAAGAATGATGCGGTCTTTGCCGGGCTTTTGAAAAGCCTCGGGCACATTCTGCCACTGCGTGAACCATCCGATCTGACCAGCGCCAAAACCAGGGCGCGGATCCTTATGCTGACCTCCGGTGTGACGGCCCGCATATTTCGCTTGATTGAGACCGCGACGGAGGCGGCCGTTCTGTCAGGCCGGGAAAGGCTCGATGTCGAAAGTTTTGGGGACGATCTGATCCTTCCGCTGGTGTCGATGACGCAGACCGTTCGCCGCCAGTCGCGGAAAAACATCCAGTCCCGGGTGTCAGCATGACGGGGGTGATCCGGCTTCCGGTGGCACCTCGTCCATTCCGTGACGAATTACTCTCGTCTTGGATGGCGCGGGTCGCCACGCGGTATGGTTTGGAGGTTCCGGATATGACGGCGTATCTGGCAGGGCAGGAGGGCACCCTGCCAACGCTGTGCCAGATTGCTGACACAACGCCTGAACCAGAACTACTGAAGATTTGGGCGCGGGGCTGTAGGATCGATCCTGCGCGCCTGGAGCGCCTGTCGTTGGAAGCGCGATATCGCAACCGTTCGCGTGATTGGGTTTCGAGTAGGGGAGGGGGCGGCGGTTCCGTATGTTTGGCCTGCTTTGATGCCGATGTCGCGGCGGGCCGGGACGCCTACATTCGGGCCGGTTGGAGGTTGGTCGAGCGGGTTGTGTGCCCGGTTCACAACGAGATACTGCGGGACCGCTGCCTTGAATGCGGTGCCCATCTGCGGGCTTCGTTCAAGTTGCGCATGGATCTGCTTCGGGTGTTCTGCGCCAAATGCGAGTGTCTTCTCACAGGCAGGAGAGCGTCGCGAGCGGATCGCATGGACGCGGCATTTGCCAAGGGTATTTTTGCGTATCAGAGCCCGGCTGAAGGGATCATCAGTGGTGGCGAGGATCAATTGGCTCACTTGGAATGGACAATTCGGATGCTATGGGCACCGCTTGATCGGGTTGGTGCTGCGCGTCCTGTCTTGGCACTATGGTTCGACCACGAGGGGTGGAACTGTCCCTTTGAAGCCCGCGCCGCCGTAGGCGCCCCGGCCCCACTCCAACACCTTCCCGTGCGATGGCGTGTCCTGACGCTGGCAATCCTTGGCGATCTTTTTGGCGAAGCAATGGTTCCAATGGGGACAATGCCTGAGGCCGCCGCGCGGTTGTTCAGGCGTGCTGCGCCGATTCCGCGAGCTCCCAATGGACGCAGGGGAGCAATCTGCAAGGGAGAAGACCCGATCGACATCGTCACAAGACGAGTCCAGAGATTGCGCAAGAGCCCAGTCCACCGATGGAATGGAAACTTCGAGGGCGAGAGGGCTGATTTAGGGCGAGTCCGGTCATGAAACTAAACCGACAGTTTGCATTCCTACACCCTATCTTTTTACGTCCGATAAGGCAAACTTATTGGACATCATGTCAAACGACAGGGCATGGCGGTTTGAACGGGAAAAGCTGGAGAAAAGCGCCGCCTCGCGGTAGGCTTCTGGCATGAGCTATGCCCGAGCGGATCACATCAGCGACCTAGACACCCTACCCCGGATGCCCGCCTGGGTCACCTCTGCACGCGCTGAACCCCCTGAAGATGTTGCGTTTTTGTCAGGCGCGGCGCTGAACCACCTGCATCTTGTGTTGGAACGCGCGGACGTCCCCCACGCCTTGTTGCGGGACCGTCTGGCGCTGCGGGCCGCAGAGGCGTGTGTCGCGTTTTCGGGGCGTCCCGAGAGGGCCGGGGAATTGCGCGATACGGTGCATCTGCTGCGCCCCGGCGACCGACCCGGACCGGCGGGCGAGACCTACCAGAGCTGGCGTCGCGCCGTGGCGCGGCCGGTGTCGGCCAGGGCTCTGGACCGGGCCTTTCCGACGCTCGAACCGGAGCAGATTGCCAGCTGGCTCGTGGCAGGGCAGGGGGCGCCGGTCACGCGTGCCGCGAGGGTGCTGGAGGCGGTGCTGCGGGAGAGGCCGCGCGCAGATGTAGCAGGGCTGATCCTCGCCGATGCGGCCCTCGCGCAAGCCCTCGGCTGGGATCATGTCGCGCCACTGCTGGCCGCGGGTCTGAAACGCGCTGACCTGCGTAAGCACGGGGACGACCTTCGTCTGGCCTGCCATCGCGCGCTCGTCTCATCTGCCGTCGAGGCCGTGCGGCAGGCCGCCGACCTCACGCGTCGGGTGATGCACCTCAAAGCTGTCGCGCCCAAGCTGCGCGCCAAAGGGGCGGGCAACGCGGTCGAGATGTTCCTGACCCGTGATGCTGTTGCTCCCTCGGCGCTACCCCTGCCGGACCGGGCGGCGCGGCGGCTTTGCGACCGGCTGGTTGACCTCGGCGCGGTGCGCGAGCTGACCGGCCGCGACACATTCCGGCTGTACGGGGTGTAGCGATGGCGAAGGACAGATCTGAACCGGAGTTGGACCGCGAGCTGCCCGACCTGCCGCCAGAGTTACGCTGGCGCGAATGGATGCGCCGGATCGAAGCGGTGCTCTTTGCCAGCGCCGCACCGGTGCCGCGCGCGGGACTGGCGCGGGTGGTGGGGCAGGGGGTGTCGGTTGATCTGCTGATCGAGGATCTGATGGCCGATCTGGAGGGGCGCGCCTTTGAGATCGCGCAGGTGGCCGGCGGCTGGATGTTCCGGACGCGGCCTGTCTATGCCCCCGCGATCCGCGCCGCGGCCGATGTCGGCGATCAACTGCTGGACCTGAGTGAATTCGACGTCGCGGTGCTGGCCGCCATCGCCTACCATCAGCCGATCACCCGCGACGGGCTGAAGGACATCTTCGGCAAGGAAATCAGCCGCGATTTGATCGGGCGGCTGCATGCGCGCGACCTGATCGGCACCGGGCCGAGGTCGCCCCGACGCGGCGCGCCTTACACCTTCGTGACGACGGAAACGTTCCTTGTCGCCTTCGGGTTGGAGAGACTGGAGGACTTGCCCGACAGGGAACAGCTGCAGGATGCGGGGGTGGGCGTTTGAAAGGCAGTGGTTCTGTCGCAAGCTTTTGGATATTGGGCAGGTTGACCGTGTTGTGTAAGCAGCTTGTCTCTGATTTCAAAGGCGGGTGCTAAAACATGAAAACTGATTTCAAGGGCCGCCATTATCCAAATCGATGCTCTTGTACGCGGTATTTTTCTATATCCGCTACGGGGCCTCATACCGAGATCTTGAGGAAATCATGGCTTTGCATGCTCCCGGAAGCGAGGGGGACGAGCGCAACCATCACGCCCATATCATGCTGACCACCCGTTTCATTGGCGCAGACCGCTTTGAAGGCAAAGAGCGCTCATGGAACAGCAAGGAACTGCTGGGGAATGGCGCGAGAGCTGGGCCGATCATGCCAACGCCTACCCTCATCGAGACCGCAAAGCTCAACAACGTCGATCCTTAAACCTGGCTCACATGGGTCCTTGTCCAAATCGCAAACAACAAGATCACACGCCTCGACGAGCTCCTCCCCAGGCGTTGCGCTGCTCAAGCAGCGTAACAAACCATGCGCCAAACCAGCCGTTCACTTAGCCACACTGCCTCAAACAGGTCAGCTTTCCTCCACCGCTTGAAACGCTTTTTTCGCCGCCGAAATCGCGTTCATGCAGGCGGGAACGCCCGCATAGACGGAAACCTGAAGGACGATCTCGACAATTTTCTCTCGTGTCACGCCCGTGTTCATCGCTGCCCGCATGTGAAACTCCAGCTGGCCCGGCGCGGTGCCCATCGCAGCCAGCATCGCCACGGTCAACATTTCGCGGGTGCGCAGGTCGATTCCATCGCGCCCCACGATGTCCGCAAAGGCGTATCCCAGCACCAGTTCGGCCACGTCCGGTGGAAAGACGTCGAGATTGGCTTGCACTGTGGCGGGCGCGCCCGGCTCCAGCTTTTCCAGCAAGGCCATCGCCTGCGACAACGGTTCAACAGTCCGGCTCATGCATTTACTCCCTTCATGCCTTCTTCGGTATAGCGGGCACCGACGACCGGGAGGGCAGCGAGACCCTGTTCGAACTCCTGAAGGTCCGCGTCGCTCAAGGTCACGTCCGTGGCAGCGGCATTGTCACGCAGATAGGCGACCCGCTTCGTGCCGGGGATCGGAACGATGTCGTCGCCCTGCGCCAGCAGCCATGCCAGTGAAAGCTGGGCCGACGTGCAGCCCTTACGTGCGGCGATCCTGCCTACCAAGTCCGCGATGCGTTTGTTCGAGGCTACGGCTTTTGTCTGGAATCGCGGCAGCGAGGCGCGGAAATCTCCATCCTCGAACTCGGCTCCATCCTGGAATCGTCCGGTGAGAAAACCGCGACCGAGCGGTGAATACGGCACGAACCCGATGCCCAACTCGCGGCAGGTGGGCAAAATTTCGGCTTCGACTCCGCGAGACCAGAGCGAATATTCCGTCTGCACAGCCGTTACCGGATGCACAGCATGGGCGCGGCGCAGGGTTGCGGCGCTTACCTCGCACAGCCCGATCCGGCCGATCTTGCCTTCCTCGACCAGCCGGGAGAGACCGCCCATCGTCTCCTCGATGTCCTGGTCCCGGTTGATCCGGTGGACATAGTAGAGGTCGATGCGCTCCACCCCGAGGCGCTTCAGCGATCCTTCGCAGGCCGTCCTTGCGTAGTCCGGGCTGTTGTCGAGGCTACGCCGGTATTCGCCGGGGTTCCGAACGATGCCGAACTTGGTCGCGATCTTCGGACGGGCCTTCGACTGCGCCAGGAACGCGCCGATCAACTCTTCGTTATGGTGCGGCCCATACATGTCGGCAGTGTCGAGAAGGTCGATCCCCAGATCCATCCCCTCATACAGCACCCGCATCGACGTCTCATCGTTGCGCGGGCCGTAGAATTCGCTCATCCCCATGCAGCCGAGACCGATGGCCGATACTTCAAAGTCGTTCCCTAATGTTCGAGGTTTCATGCCGCTCTCCTTTGCAAATTTCCTTGTCCGTTGTCGAGAAAACTGGCATTTCCTGGTAATGATAAACACCGTCGATAATGGAAAGAGGTTTTCCGAAATCGGAAAAAGGCCGGCAGATACCCTTGTCTGGGATGATCTCCGCGCGTTTCTGGCCGTCGCTCGCGCTGGAACGCTGAGCGGCGCGGCAGGGCATATAGGGTTAGGACTTGCCACCGTATCGCGCCGGATCGAACGATTGGAGGCAACCGTCGGCCAGCCACTCTTCCTTCGGCAACAATCGGGCTACCGTCTGACTGAAGATGGCGCCGCATTGGTCGAATGGGCCGAAGAGATGGAGGCGGCGGCCCTGTCGCTCACCTCCAGGCTGCGGCAGGACGCGACCGTTTCGGGCACCGTGCGCCTGGCCACAGCGGAAAATCTCGCGACCGGCTTGATCCTGCCTGAGCTTGCACGGCTCAGGGCAGAGCATCCACAATTGACGCTGGAGATCGTGACGGACATCGCAACGGCCAACCTGCACCGCCGCGATGCCGACATCGCGCTTCGCATGGTGAAGCCCGAGCGCGGCAACGTCTCACTGCAAAGGTTGGGCACACTGGGTTACGGACTATACGCTGCGCCCGACTATGTCGCCACGCAACGTACGATAGCAGATGCGAACGCCTTCGACGCCGACGATTTCATCGGCTGGTCCGACGCCTATGCGAGCCTTCCTGCTGCTCAATGGATCGAACGCGTGTTGAAGGGCCGTGCGCCCGCAATTACGACATCTTCGCTTGCCACTCAGTTCACCGCTTGCGCGAGCGGCCTCGGGTTGGCAGTCCTGCCGCATTTTTTGGCTCGGCCCCATGATCTGACCTGTCTCGCATCCGACCTCGGGATCGACCAGACAATCTGGCTCGTCACACAGTCCGATCTTGCCCAGTCCCGCCGCGTCCGCGCCGTGGCAGATTTCCTCCGGGATTTGGTCAGGCTCAATAGTGATGCTTTGAGTGGATAGATCGAGATCCTTTGCGATCTCCTCACATGCCGACGGCGTCAGCACAGTGAGCCGTGTTCACGTCACTCATGCCGTCACCGCCGGGTTCCGGTAATTTTCCTCTTTCGTCAGCATTGCCCAAACCGTTCGCGCCATTTTGTTGGCCAAGGCAATTTCGACCAATATTCGCGGTTTGCGCTCCAGCATCTTTGCCAGCCAGGTGTCCTCTGGAGTGCCATGTCGCACAGCTGCGCGAACCACCGCCATTGCTCCAATAATCAATAATTTTCGGATGTCGCGTTGGCCCATCTTCGATGTCCGCCCCAACCGAGATTTTGGCCTCGTTGACACAGTCGAGCTTGATCTGGGTTGCTGCGAACAGAAAACTTTGGCTGACCGTCGCTCATTCACATTTCGCCCATATAAACAGGCTTCAGCCCTTTGATCAGCTCGGCCTGAATTGGCGAAACAGCATCGTTCACGGCGGAAACACCCATATCGTGGCCAACCTGGGTACGGATCGGACGCGGCGCTTTCATGTCCACAAGATCCGCGATCCGGTTTGCGACGTTGCTGGCGTCTGTGCTGGCGTCCCCTTGGTCAAACATGCCTTGGAACATTCCAAGAAGTCGGTCGCGACCTTGGGCCAAGTCTCCATAGTCCTGAACGCGTGCCGTATCGGCGGGTGCTGGGGCCGTTGTAACCAGGTCGGTTCCGTGGCCGCTAGGCTCGACCAGAATTGACTCGATGCCAAGGGATTCCAGCTCAAAGTGCAGCGATTCACAATAGGCTTCCATTGCCCACTTGCTGGCGCAGTATAGCCCGAAAAACGGCATCCCAAAGCGGCCCGCAGCGGAGCTTAGACTGATGATAAGGCCGAACTTTCTGGAACGCATCTGCCCAAGAACCGCGCGGCTCATCCGCATGATGCCATACACGTTCACGTCAAACAGATCTTGGGCCTGTTCCAGCGTGTATGCTTCGGTCAAGCCAACTGGCATTATGCCTGCGTTGTTGATCAGCACATCTATTGGGGCTTCCGCTTCGATTTTGGCTGCTGCTGCGTTGCACGCGTCTTCATCCGTTACATCCAGCTCGATAGGAAGAATGCGACCGCTTACTTCGCTCGCAAAGGCTAGCAACTCAGCTGAGGCTTCTTTGTTGCGCCCATCCACATTGCGCATCCCCGCGTAAACGGTGTGACCCCGTGAGGCGAGTGATTTGGCTGTGCGCAGGCCGATTCCCCGGCTGGCACCAGTGATGAGAATTGTTTTCGAAGGTGTCATTGTTGCAGTTCCTTGGTTTTGAAAATTGTCCGCATGAAGAGCGCGAGTGATTCGTCATTTCCGCTGGCTTTCATGCGCGTTAAGGCACCACTCCAGGCGTTCATCAGCCAGTCAGCGGCCTGCGTAGGAGTGAGATGTTCCAGCCCGATTTCGGACAGTTCGACCTCGTTCAGGCACTCGGCCAGCACAGCAACCATTCCCAGCCAGTGGGTGTCCAAAGCAGCCTGAAATGCGGGTCGTTCGTCAGCAAGTTCCGTCGAGAGGTTGCACATCAGGCATCCCTGCTGGAAATTGCGGCTCCCCATGTCCTCGCGCGCTTGTTCAAAAAAAAGGCGCACGCGGTCAATATGAGGGAGTGATGGATCCTCTAGGCACGCACGTGCCGCCATGATCTGCGTTTCATTGTAACGATCGGCCACCGCGATCCCGAACGCTTCTTTGGATTCGAAGTGGTGATAGAAAGACCCCTTTGGGACTCCTGAATTTGATAAGATATCATTGATCCCGCATTCGGAAAAACTCGTTCTCCGAAAGGCATGCTCACCCGCATCCAGGAGCCTCTCACGATTTATCAGGTGTTTGTCTTTATCTCTTGGACGTGCCAATTTTTTGTCTCCGGCTGCTTTCATATTTTTAATAGACCAGTCTGTTATTAAATAACAGCGCCCGTCTTTCACACTATTGTCATCTCCTTTCTGGAAGCGGGTCTCGTTCGATCTCTTGCTGACAACGCAGTG
This sequence comes from Roseovarius sp., assembly GCA_029212365.1. Taxonomy (GTDB): domain Bacteria; phylum Pseudomonadota; class Alphaproteobacteria; order Rhodobacterales; family Rhodobacteraceae; genus Roseovarius. Next base: position 28,450 of record JARGOC010000030.1, on the reverse strand, counting down.
AAAAGGGTTCTTTTGCAAACATTTGGGGCGGCTGAGAAGAAACCAAAGTTGGCCATGTTCAGGCCGCCAAACTTGCGAAGATCTTGACCGGGCCTCCTTCGCCCAGTCGTCCTTCACGCAGGTTTCGTCGCCGCTTTGCTTTTCTGGGCAGCTGACGCGATCGACGTGGCATACATGACGACCCAACGATTCAGCGTCGCGTGGTCAACCTGTACGCCACGCTCGGAATGAAATTCCTCCAGGTCGCGGTTGGATACGCCGTATCTGACGTAGAAACACACTGCATGTAGAATGTCGTGCTTGGGGAGTTGTGCTCCTTTGAAGGAAATCTTCGGTCCAACCTCACCTACAAATCAGGTGGTCAGATCGTTGATCCTGGTGATGTTTGCGACGGAACCCTCGAACCGTACAACAGGATGTGCTAGGGCGCGACGGCGACGACGATTTTTCCGCCAGCCCCGGTGGATTCCAGCAGGCGATGAGCCTCCTGAATTTCAGAGAAGGCGAACACGCGCGCAGGCTTCGCCTGATAAAGGCCCTCGGCAGCCCGATCCACGATGGCCTGGAAAGGAATTTCGGATAGCGGAAATTCCGCTGTTCCGGTGGAGATGGCGCTTGCAAAAGCGCTGAGCGCACGGCCGCCCTGCAGTTGAAACACGGGATCGAGCTCCAACGGCGCTCCGCCACCCAAGAAGCCCACGACGCAAACGTGACCAGCGCGCTTTAGCGCGGCGGCGGAATCGAGAACGGTCGCGGTTCCGACGATGTCGAGCGCGCAGTCCAGCCCCTCTGGATGGCTTGTTCGAATTTCCGAGGACAAGTTCGGATGTTCGAGGACCACCTCGCGCGCACCCAGCGCGCGCAAAGTGGCGAGACGTGCGTCACGCCGTGTGGTTGCAATAACATGCGCCCCAGCATGCGCTGCGATATTAACCGCCGCTTGCCCTAACGCGGACGTCGCGCCGCGAATGAGAACGGTTTGACCGGCCCGGAGGTTGAGAATACCGATCAGGGCCGTCCAAGCCGTTGCATAGGATTCAGGCAGGGCGGCAAGGTCAGTCCAGGACAGATCCGTCTTTACCGACGCAACGTTGCTTGCCGGTGCATTTACCAGCTCCGCATAGCTGCCGTTCAGCGTTCGACCCAGACCGCCGACAATCGCTATGACCTTTTCACCAGGTTGAAAGCGGCCGTCGGGATCGGCTTTGACCGTTCCCACACATTCAATGCCGGTGATCTCGGCGACATCGCCCCACACGCCTTTTCTGAAGTAGACCTCCGCCTGATTGATGCCGAACGCCTTCACTTCGATCAGCACATGACCGGGCATCGGTTCCGGGTCTGGCCGCGTTTCGATCTGCAGCTCTTCCGGCCCACCTGGTTGCTTGATAACGATCGCACGCATTACACCGCCTCCGGTTGGTTCGCTGAAAGAAACGCGCCGATGGCGGCGCCGATCTCCACAGCGTGAGTTTCCAGGGCGAAATGCCCGGTATCGAAGAACCGAACATCCGCGTCTGGAAGATCGCGCCGGAAGGCCTCGGCGCCCGCCGGAAGAAAGAACGGGTCGTTCTTGCCCCACACTGCCAGCAGTGGCGGCCGGTGTGTCCTGAAGTAGTCGTGAAACTTGGGGTAAGCTTCGACGTTTTCCTGGTAGTTGAGAAACAGATCGAGCTGGATGTCGTCATTCCCGGGGCGCGCAAGATAGTAGTCGTCCAGAAACCGCCCGTCCGGCGAGACGAGGGAGGGGATCGGTGTTCCGTGCGTGTACTGAAACAACGTGGTTTGGGGTGTCAGCAAATCGCGCAAGGCGTCGCGATTGGGATCATTGGGCTCTTTCCAGTAGGCCCGAATGGGCGTCCAGCCCTCGGATAGCCCCTCTTCGTAAGCGTTGCCGTTTTGCGTGATGACGGCGGTGATGCGGTGCGCGTTGTCGGCTGCGAGCCTGAAACCGACCGGCGCGCCGTAGTCGAACACATAAAGGGCGAAACGGCCCAGCCCCAGAGCCTCCACAAACCGCTCGATTACCTTGGCCAGGTTTTTGAATGTGTATTCGAACTCATCCCGCGACGGCTGATCGGTCTGGCCGAATCCGGGCAGATCCGGCGCGACAAGATGGAAGCGGTCCGCCAATTGAGGGATCAGATCCCGGAACATGTGGCTTGCGGTCGGGAACCCATGCAGCAGCAGGATTGTCGGTGCGCTTGCGTCTCCTGCTTCCCGATAGAAAACGTTCAGTCCGTCGACGTCCACGGTTTTGTAGGTTGTCATCATTTCTTGCTCCATCGGTAACCTGTAAAACATTGTTTTAACCATTACTGCGTGGCTTGATAACTTGTCAAGCGGGCTTTTACAGGTTACATTCCTGCGAATGAAGACAGACACCCTAGAACTCGCACCCGCGCGTGGCGACCGCCCTGCGCTCACCTTTCAGGTCGGCGATCACCCTGCGCTCGATTTCCTGAACACCACGGCGACCGTGAGCGGTCGTCGGGTCGATTGGCTTGAAACCGGCGACGATCTGCTAAAATGGCTGATGGCCATGCAGTCGATCGACGACACGACTGCGGCACGGTTTTCCCGACCAGCCTGTCGGGAAAAATTGGATGCGACGGTGGTGGAGGTTGTCACGTTGCGCGAATGGTTTCGCGACCTTCTCATGGACGTGAAGGCGCAGCCCGAAGCGCGACTTTCAGCAAAGCAGCGTCTGCGCCTCAACAGGGAGCTGTCAAGAGCGCCCGACATCTTGCGGATCGACGAGACAGGCGGCAGGCTTGTTCTGAAGAGTGAGAAGATCTTGGGTGCGCCGGGTGACCTTACGGGCGTGGTTGCCGGATGGATCGCCGAGCTCTTGTGCGAGGGGAACCTTGCCCTGATACGGCTCTGCGAAAGCCAAGATTGCACTCTATGGTATTACGACCGCACCAAGAGCCATCGGAGGCGATGGTGCAGTGCTGCCATGTGCGGAAACCGTGAGAAAGTCGCCGCTCACCGTGCACGCAAGGGACGCGGAAAAGCGTCCTAACCCATCAATTTGTCAAGGCGGGCCCACTCTGATCGATCACAGTCAGAGTGTCGCGTGTCTCCCGATGCAGGGTGAACTGAAATTCCAACGATACGCTGATCTTGGAATTTACGTCAGCAATGCTGGCTGGGAATGCGCGCGCCCTTATTTGGGACGATTCCCACGGCACGCAGGAATAGTCTTTTGACGACAACGGCGTAGCGCCACCAGGAAACGCTTGACTATTTTTAGAATGCGTGTTTTAAAACAAGTGATCTAAAATGGAATTTGAAAATATGGCCCGCCCACGCATGTTTGATCCAGACGCTGTGCTGACGGATGTAATGAATGTTTTTCGCCGCAAGGGATTTGCAGCATGTTCCGTGCGCGATCTTGAGCGAGCAAGCGGTCTCACCTCAGGCAGTCTCTACAATGCGTATGATGACAAGCGAGGCCTGTTTCAGGCCGCCTCCGACCACTATCTGCACACGGTGGTCCGCCAGCGCATTCGCGCCTTCGCACCACAAGGGTCAGGCATTGAAGGGCTCCGGGCTCTCTTTTTGTCAACCCTCGATGAGCCCGCCGAAGAAGCGTTCGGCTGTCTTATAACAAACAGCGCCGTCGAGTTTGGCCAGGTGGGGGCGCCAGATTTCGTCGCACAGGGGCTTGAGACCTTGAGGGCGGTTTTTCTGGATCGCCTGGACGGTGACGACACTGGTGCTGATGCGTTGCTCGCCTTCTATCAGGGCATTCTGGTCCTCGTGCGCGCCGGACACGATAGGTCGGCGCTTGAACGCATGATTTCCAGATTCTTCGAGACTTTTACTCAAACAACGGAAAAGGGGTAACGTTATGGATGTTGCACAACTTTGGCGGCGCTATGCAAAAATCTGGTCGTCCGATCAGTCAACGAGAGAACGGGAACTGCAGGCCTGTCTGGCAGACGATGCCACCTATTGCGACCCGAACGGCCTTCTGGCTGGACGCCATGCGCTATCCGATTACATGGGCGGTTTTCAGGATAACTTCCCTGGAAACGGCTTCACTATCGTCGATGTCATCTCCCATGATGGCGGCTCGCTTGCGCGCTGGACGCAGTACGGCGCCAACGAGTCCACGCTGCATTATGGTGCGAGCTTCGCCAGCCACGACGCCGAAGGTCGTCTGAAGAACATCAACGGATTCTTCCCATTTCCCGGGCTGGATATGATCGGATGATCCGGACCCCCTCAACAAAAAACAAGTGCCGCCAGAACCGGAAAGTGGGGGCACTATTGTGACATCGGTATCGAACCGATCACGTTACGAGAAATCGTTTCTCGAGGTATTTGGGAAGCGAATGGCATATGTTGACGTCGGTCGTGGCGATCCGATCATTTTCCTACATGGAAATCCAACTTCGTCATATCTTTGGCGAAATATCATGCCTCATCTTGAAGGTCAGGGCCGTTTGATTGCGCCTGACCTCATCGGCATGGGCGAATCCGAAACGTTGGAAAACAGCGGACACGATAGCTACTCCTTTCAAGAGCATCGCAAGTATCTGTTTGAGTTACTCAGTGTGCTAGGGGTTGAAAAGAATGTGACGCTGGTGCTTCACGATTGGGGATCAGCTCTGGGGTTTGACTCGGCCTTCTCATTTCCGGGTGCCGTGAAGGGCATCGCGTTCATGGAAGCATTTGTCTCCCCCTTTGCGGGCTGGGACATGTTTCCCGAACGGGCGCGGGAAACATTCCAGAAATTCCGTTCTTCCGAAGGGGAGGACGTGATCCTCAAGCACAACGCCATCGTTGAGCAGGTACTGCCCGGGTCGGTCATCAGGGGGACTGGTCGACGAGGAGATGCTGGAATATCGGCGTCCCTTTGAAACAGCAGGAGAAAGCCGACGCCCGACATTGTCGTGGCCACGGCAATGTTGGGCGTCGGCGGCGCGCCTGAAAGCGTTCACAAGATCGTTTCCCATTACAGCAAATGGCTGGGACAAACCGACTTTCCAGAGCTTTTTGTGAACGTCGAACCGGGAGCCATGACCCGTGGCTCGACGCGGGATTGACTCAAAGGGAGAGCGCGCTAAGGATTCTGGCCTCATATGAAACGCGAGATCCTACCCCAGCATCAACAAGGACATCTGCATGGCTAAACTGCCCAAGCTTACCTATCTTGACCCCAAGGATTTCAAGAAAAACGTCGTGCCTGCGGCCAAGCACAAGCTGGTGCCGAAAAAGGACGTGGAAAAGATGGCCAAAACGCTGGATACGTTGGATACCGCGCTTTTCAACGCACTGTCGGAAATGACGCCTGCCACCGCCAAATCACTCGCCCATGCAGATGTCGATACCAAGAAGTCGCTCTCCGCCCTCACCGCAGTTCTCAGCGTCAACAAGACTATCGAGCCGTGTAAATCCATCCTGGCGCATCTGAAGAAGATGTCGGACGAGCAGGCCAAGTTAAAAGCCTCTTGGAACAGTTTCATTGGGGGGCTGTCGATCAAGGATTTCGGCGCGTTCCCGGCGCTCAAGAAAGGTCTGCAACGCGAGGCCAAGAAAGAATTTGCCGAAGAAAACCTCGAATTTCTGGCTGCCGCGCCGAAGGTCGGCTCCAAGCAGATCAAGAAAATGGATGAGCTGTATTTCAAGCGCATCCGCCCCGGAGCCCCACGCGAGATCAATATCTCAAGCAGCTTGCGCAAGTCGATTTGCAAATCCGGCGAAGAGATGAACCGCTATCTCAAGGTCAAGAACAGCGGCATTTCCGAGGAGCAGGCCACGGCAATGTGCGTCTCGATGCACAGCGATGTAAAACTGGCGGTAGTAGAGATCAATTCAATCTTTATGAAGGTTTTTAACAAGTTCCGCAACGGCTGCAAGATCTGATAGCGCGGCCCGGTTCAACCCGCCCTTTCCCGTGTTGAGCCGGGGTTCCCTCCCTAGACGGGGCACAACAACTTGAGGTCCTTCAGAAGATTCCTGACGAGCTTTGCGACGAAGCCAAGATCAACCGGCTGGCGAAAGATATTTTTTCTGAGACGCGGGCGAGAGCGGTAACCGGCTGGACGGCGTAACTGTTGGAGCGACAATCAGCTCTGCAAATGTCAGTGTCTGACCATTCCAGGGTTCGGAAATTGTCCTTCACCGGCTCCATTGGCGTCGGGCGCATTCTGTTGGCCGAGGCGGCGAAAACGGTGGTCGATTGTTCCATGGAGCTGGGCTGCAACGCGCCTTTCGTGGTGTTCGACGATACGGACCTGTCTGCGGCGCACGACGGCGCGATGGTCAGGTCAGGATGCGTCAGGATCCAGAGAGCGACGGTACATTCCTCCGTCACTCCACCAAAGCCGGGGAGCACCAGGACGGCGAGCCGAACGCGGCGACAGGTTGAAACCGTAGGCCTCGACGATATCTGCACGAATTGAAGGAGACAATCATGGCAAAGGATACCACGAAAACCGCCGTCCTCTATCGCATGGTCATGCCGGAGCATACTTGCCCCTTTGGCCTGAAATCCAAGGATCTGCTCAAGCGCAACGGCTACGACGTCGAAGACCATCCCCTGACAACAAAGGACGAGACAGAGGCTTTCAAGCGCGAGCATGATGTCAAAACGGCTCTGTTGCAAACATTTCTCGAGGCCCGGATAGGTTCTCTTTCTCGCTTCTTTCATGCGACCATGCGGTCTTCGAGCAGGGACATCGCCTCGGAGAGTGCGCAGGGGCCCAAGTGGAAAGCGCGCTCAATCATGCGGGTTTCACCATTTATGTCACCCGTCAGGTTGAAGCTGCGTGATTGCCCCTTGCGCAGCGCCCGCATCACTTCAAAACCCTTGATCGTGGCATAGGCCGATTTCATCGTCTTGAACCCACGCACCGGTTTGATCAGTTGCTTCAGCTTGCCGTGGTCCGCCTCCACGACGTTGTTCAGATATTTGACCTGGAGGTGCTGCACATCCTTCGGGCATTTGCCTTCTTGCTTGAGTTCAGCCAGCGCGGCGGCATAGGTCGGGGCCTTGTCAGTGTTGATCACGCGCGGCTGTTCCCAACTTTTCAAGTTTTTCAGGGCCTTGCCCAGAAAGCGCTTTGCCGCCTTGGTATCTCGGGTTGGCGAGAGGTAGAAATCAATCGTATCGCCAAATTTGTCCACAACCCGGTACAGATAGGCCCATTTCCCGCGCACCTTGATATAGGTTTCATCCATCCGCCAGCTATCGGATCTGGGGCGCCGCCACTGCCACCGCATCCGCCTTTCGATTTCGGGGGCGTAGTGTTGAACCCAGCGGTAAATCGTCGAGTGATCGACCCGGTGACCGCGCTCCGCCATCATCTCTTCGAGGTCACGATAGCTGACCCCATAGCGGCAATACCAGCGCACCGCCCAGAGCACGATCTCACCACGGAAGTGACGCCCCTTGAAATCACTCACACCACACCCCTTCACACACCAACAGGGAATAAAATGACGCCGCCCGGGAAAATTTGCAACAGAGCCGCGATGTATGCCGATGACGGAACCCGCGCGCATTACCTAACCGGTGCCGAAGCGCGGCAAAGGTTGCTTGCGGCGCACGGTCGGGAGCGGACTGCCGAGGCCCGGTACGAGACAGCAAAGGCGCATCATGATGACTTAAGCGCTCGCCGAGACGGCCTGGAGGAGCGCTGTTCAAGACTGGCCATTGCATTGGGATTAGGCGAAGACGCGACACCCTCAGCCTTCGGAGCACGGCTACAAGCCCTAAACGCAGCAGGCGAAGCCGCCGCAGACTATTCCAACGCGCAAGAGTCACTGAAGGTCCGGACTGCCCGGCAGCGAGCGGGCCGTTCTGCGCTGGCAGATGCTGCACGGCCTCTTGGCCTTGACCCCGATCAGGGCGACTTGCCCGTCCAGGTGCAGCGAGCCTTGACGCTAGAGGACAGTGACCGCAAGGCTTGGACCAGATGGCAGGATGGAGAGAAGGCCATTGCTAAGCTGGAAAGCAAGTCTGAGCTATGCAGGAGCACCAGCGAAGAGGCGCAAGGCAGGCTTGATCGGTTGACGGCTGTTCTGCCTCTGCCGGATCGCTCGCTCGAAGGGATCCGTATCGCCCTGCCGCATCTGCGCAGTTTGCAGCAGGTGCACACCGATCATCAGAAGCTCGCCACTCGGATTGAGGATCTGAAACAGGCGATTGCTGCGCTGACAGAGGGAGCGCAGCGTTTGGCTCGGATTATGGATCATCCTGAGGGCGAGGTTCGTGCCGATCCTGTTCAGGTCATCGACCGCGCCCGTGCGCGCGTGTTGACTGCGACGCGCGCCGATGAAAAACGGGGTGATGCCGCGATCCGCCGCGATGACACAGATCGCGCAAAACGTCGTGCAGATGCCAATCTGCGCACCGCACAGGAGGACCTCGCGGCCTGTTTCGAGGGGCAAAGCGGGGCAGACTTTCCGCCTCGCGACCGGGTGGGAAAGCTGGTTGAACGTGATCATCTGCGTGCCGATATGGCAAGCGCGAACCGCGACCGTCAGAAGGCTCGTGACGGTGTAGATGCCGATCTCTTTGACGAGGAATTGGACCGGATGCCGGACGCCACACGCGCGGCAGAACTGGAGTTGGTCTTGAAAGATTCACAGGACACCCGCGACACTGCCCGCGATGCGCAGCGTGAGGCTGAACGTCTGTACAGAGAAGCGTTTGAGGCCGCTGACCGAAGCGATCTTGCCACCGAACAGGCAACCCTGCGCGAAGAACTCCGTAGCGGCGCGCGTCAGGCGGCGGTGGCTCGGCTGGGGGTGCTGGCGGCGCGTGGGGCGCTACGTCGGCTTGCGGCGGAACGGCGCAGCAGCATGCTGCGTGACGTCGAAGAGGCCTTTGTAACCATGACCACCCCCGCCTGGACCGGCGTCGATGTCTGGAGCCAGGCCGAAGGCGATAAGCTCGTCGGTATCCAGCCCGATGGCAGTACGGTTCCTGTTGAACAGATGTCGACGGGCACGATGGGCCAGCTGTATTTTGCTCTGCGGCTCGCTGGATACCGCAGCTTTGCCCGCGATCCGGGGCCGCTGCCAATGATCCTCGACGATATCATGGAAACCTTTGACGACACCCGCGCTCGGGCTGCCCTGCAACTTTGCTCCGAAATCGGAGCGAACGGACAGGCAATCCTCTTCACACATCACGCCCATCTGGTCGAATTGGCACGTGACTGCATTAAAGGGGTAGTTGTCACTGTACCCTAATTAATCAGAATTGGGTCTGAAATTATCCCGTATTATCAATGGCCGCATGTACCCTTAATTTTCATATTGTACCGTTAATTACCATACTGTACCCTTAATTGCAGTACGGTCGGAGCTGTGGATAAATGTCGGACTATTGGGCGGGGGAGTGTGTGGTAAACGAGCGTCTTGCGAAACACCGAGCAGCGGTTCTTCGGCCGATCTTGGAGCTTGAGAAGAGAGGTGAGCCGATCAGCACTGCTATCGGAGATGCAGCTTGGGAACTGGGCTTGGCGAAAAGCCACACATGGTCGCTCTACCGGCGTCTGAGAGAGAACGATGCACGCGCCACGGCGTTGGAGTTGGACCGTCGCGGGCCGAAACGTGGTTCGAAACGGATTGCCCAAGACGTCGAAATCATCATCGATGAGAGTCTGCGAAAATACTATCTGGTCCGCGAGCGTTCGAGCTTTCTTCGCATCTGGCGTGAGATCCGTGCCGAGTGCGAGGCGAAGGGGTTTCAGCGGCCGACCCGGAGAACGGTGAAAGCCCGTCTAGACGCTATGGATCAGCGAGAGGTCTTCCGGAAACGGCGTGGGGCAGAGGAGGCTGACAAGGTCTTTGCTGCGCGTCCTGGCCGCCTTGAAGTTTCAGTCCCGCTGGAAGTCGTTCAGATCGATCATACAACTTCGGACATCACGTTGGTCGACCACGTCAATAGACGGCCGCTTGCGCGCCCCTATCTGACGGTTGCCATTGATGTCGCGACCCGGATCGTTCTCGGGGCCTATGTCACTTTCGACGAGCCATCTGTCTTGTCGATCGCCCTATGTCTTGATCACTGCGTGCGCCGGAAATCGGTGCACCTCCCAGAAACACTAGAAGAGGTGGTTTGGCCAACGGCCGGCATCCCGAAGGCGATCCACGTCGACAATGCGCAGGAGTTCCACAGCGATGCCTTCAGCATGGCCTGCGAAGATTGGGGCATTGCTGTCGAGTATCGTCCGCTTGGCGGCAAACACTATGGCGGCCATGTCGAACGGCTGATCGGAACGACCATGGGGGCCGTTCATGTGCTGCCGGGGACTACGCAGTCTTCAATCGTCGAGAAGGGCGACTATGACAGTGAGAAGCATGCAGCCTTGACCCTGGTCGAGTTTGAGGACTGGCTTCACCTGGAAATATGCCGCTACCACAACACAGTTCACGAAGCCCTCGGGCGAACGCCGCTTGCAGCATGGGCGGACATGGGCGGCGATACTGCGGGACGGCAGGTTGTCGATGTCGATGCCTTTCGGACAAGCTTCCTGCCATTTGAGTGGCGTCAGCTCGGGCGCACCGGGATCACGCTCTTCGGGGTCCATTACTGGAGTGATGTCTTTGCGTCGTTGGTCGGGCGCAGGCATGGCAAGGTACAGGTGAAATACGATCCGCGAGACTTGTCGCAGGTCTGGGTCATCACCGGTGATGGCCGCGTGATCCCGGCACGCTACCGGGATCTCAGCCACCCGCGGATATCGCTTTGGGAAAGTCGGCGGGCCAGGAAAGAATGGCAGGATAAACATGGTGGCCGGATCAACGAGCGGGTCCTATTCCAATTGATTGACGCGCAACGGCGGCTAGCCGAAGCGGCGCGTCAAAAGACAAAGACTGCCCGGTTGGAAAACGAAAGAGACGCGCGACTTCCCCGCCATAAAGCGCGCCGCGATCCGTCGCGCGAGATGTTCGCGATCGACACGGGGAATCCTGATCTGCCAACCTATGAGATTGATGAGTTTAATGACCCCAGACGAAAGAATTGACCGTATCCGTGGCGACCATTGGATCGCGTTTGACCGTGCCACCATCGTACTCAACCGATTGACATCCCTGATGGAAATGCCACAGCAAAGCCGGATGCCAGGGCTGATGGTCTATGGCAGCTCTGGCATCGGAAAGACGATGATCGCCAAGCGCATGGCGAGCAAATATCCAACGCAGTACAACGCCCAGCTGGGTGCCACGAAGACACCCATACTACTGGTTCAGGCTCCGCCCGCGCCGGACGAAAGACGGTTCTATCAGCACATCCTGGCGACGATCGGGGCGCCGATGTGGGGCCGGCATACCGTGTCCGAGCTCGAGGTCCGCGCGCTTAGTCATCTTCGGGACATGGACCTTAGGATGTTGATGATCGACGAGGTGCACAATCTGCTTGCTGGCAGCTATCGGGAGCAACGCCGGTTCCTGAACATGCTCCGGTTCCTTGCCAACGATCTCCGTGCCTCGCTCGTCGTCTTCGGAGTGAACGAAGCTCTGGAGGCCGTTCGTGGAGACGACCAACTGGCCCGACGTCTGGACGAACACTACCTGCCGCTTTGGGAAGATGACGTAGAGTTCTCCCGGCTAATCCAAACGTTAATCGCCGCGATGGCGCTCGAACAGCGTTCAGGCCTGACGGTCGCGTCGCTTCGGACGATCCTGAAGGTTACCGGGGGAGTGACTTCGCGTGTGTTCATTATGATCAAGTCTCTGGCTATCGATGCGATCGAAACCGGAGAAGAGCGGGTCACGGACGAAGCAGTTCAGGCCTGGCAACCGGTTTGGACGAAGCACGCCTGGAACATTCCTCGCCAGCCCGCCGCTGCATTCGGATGACGGTCAGACCACTACCGTTTCGACCTCCACCCATTCATGATGAGCTTTTGTCTAGCTGGATCAGTCGATTGGCGAACGCCAACCATTGTTCAGTTGAAGAGTTTTGTGGCTATCTGGGTTTGGGGCAGGGCAGGGTGCCGGAATGTACGAGCGACCTAGGGGTCGTGAACTGGTCGCGGACTTGTGCGGCACTTCAGCGACCCCAGATTGAGATCGCTGCCATGACTTTTCCTAGTACGATGTATCATTCCGCGCGATACATGTCGCTGGATGACTTCCAGTATTGCTTGGGGTGTGTTGAGAAAACGCCAAATCTGGTTCTTCGCCATTGGCGCTTTGTCTGGTCGCTGACATGCGAAGCCTGCGGTCGGACCCTCGCAGCCAAAAAACCAGCCAAATACGTATCAGGCAGACTTCGTGCTCAAGCTGTACGCGGCTCGGCAACTCTAAAAGCAGCTGTGGCGAGCAACGATTACAGACGATTGCGTCGGATAGATTTGACCCTGCATCTCATGACAGTGCTGGGGACCGGGCATTTGGGTTCACTCACCTCCAGGAACGAGCACGAAAGGCTACTTGCTCTTGCCGCAGTCAATGTCGGCACGACCCGTCCCTTGTTAGGTGCCGCCGTCGTCCTGCGAGGAAACGACCGGGCGGCTCGGGAGTTGCGCCGCGTCTTTCCTCAGCATCGTCGGGTGATCGAGAGGATCCGTGGATTGTCGCAGGACCTCGATCGACGGCTTCCTAGACTGAGTGAAACAGGGCATCCGACTAGGCAGGAAACGCATGGATCGTGTCGCCCAAATGCATCGGAGAGCGCTTTGCAGGCAGCTCGTAAGGCCATCTCCGAGCTCGGACACGACGCAAATCGTCAAGCGCTTCTGATGCGCGCCGATGAAATCTGGAAACGCTCAAAAGGGGTCAAATCCTGAAGCGAGCAGCCTGTGGATATATTGCAATTAAGGGTACAGAATTGCTCCAAAATGCCCTGAAACCGCAGAATCTGATTAATTAGGGTACAGTGACACTTGTGGTGGGTCGCGCGGATGTCCCCCACGCCTTGTTGCGCGACAGGCTGAGCCTGACCGCGTCAGAGGCCTGCATGCGTCTGTTGGGTCGACCCGTAAGGGCCGGGGAGCTTCGGGACGCAGTGCATCTGTTGCGACCGGGCGATCAGCCAGGTCCTGCGGGGGCGATCTTTCTGCAATGGCAGCGGGCGGCCGCACGACCCATCTCGGTGAAGGCGCTGCAGCGCGTTTTGCCTTCCGTAACCGCTGAACAGATTGCCACGTGGTTGGATACGGGGCGGGGTGGGCCGGTCATGCGCGCCGCGACTATTATGGAAGTGGTTCTGGCGGCGCATCCGCGTGAGGAGGTCATGGCCTTGATCGTTGCCGATGCCGTCTTGGCACAGTCTTTGGGATGGACCCACGTTCTGCCGCTTCTGGCGACCGAGTTGAAATCGCGCGATCTGCGCGTGCAAGGCAGGGATCTGCAACTGTCCTGCCACAAAGCGCTTATCTCTTCGATCGGTGCGACACTTCCGATCGCGGCTGATCTGACCCGTCGCGCAGCGCGCCTGCAGGCCGTCATTCCAAAACTGCGGGCGAAGGGGGCAGCGGACGCGGTCGCGCTATTCCTGTCGAAAGATGCGCTGTCGCCTGCAATCACTTTGACCGACCCGACCGCCGGTGTCGCTCGCACTGGTCGCACCGGCATGTCTGACCGCGCCGCGCGTCGGTTCTGTGATCGGTTGGTAGATCTGGGCGTGGTGCGGGAATTGACCGGGCGCGACACGTTCCGGCTTTACGGGGTCTGATATATGGCAAAGGACCGGCCTGATGCAGATATCGACCGCGAGCTGGAAGACCTGCCGCCTGAACTGCGTTGGCGCGAATGGATGCGCCGGATCGAGGTGGTGCTGTTTGCAAGTGCTTCGCCGGTCCCGCGCGAAGACTTGGCCCGTGTCGTGGGGCGGGGGGCTTCAGTTGATCTGTTGATTGAAGATCTCATCGCGGATGTGGCCGACCGACCCTATGAGGTTGCGGCCGTTGCTGGGGGGTGGATGCTGCGGACGCGCCCGGCCTATGCCGCTGTGATCCGCGCTGCGGCGGATGTGGGCGGACAGGATTTGGATTTACGCGAGTTCGATGTCGCCGTTCTGGCGGCCGTGGCCTACAACCAGCCGATTACCCGCGATGGGCTGAAGGACATTTTTGGTAAAGAGATCAGCCGTGACTTGATAGGGCGGCTGCATGCGCGGGATCTCATCGCGACCGGCCCGCGCAGTCCGCGTCGTGGTGCGCCCTATACGTTTGTGACAACGGAGAAGTTCCTCGTAGCGTTTGATCTGCAAAGCTTGCGCGATCTGCCAGATCGAGAGCAGCTGGACGATGCGGGGGTGAGCAGCATAGATGATTAATGCCGCTAGATCATAGCGGGGGACGTAAACACGTCACCGTGCAAGAAGCAGAACACAAGACAAATCGCCAAAGTTCTGCTGGGTTTACGTACGGCCTGGTTAGTGATTGTCCAGTTTACCACTTTGACACTGGTGTTCCGACCGAAACAATCACTCGGGTACTAGCGAAAAGAGTGAATCCTGCCTAGGTTGTAGTTGCACGTGTTGTGAGGTGGAATTTTGAGAACCCAAGTTGATTTAAGAGAAGCAATTAACGCTATTTCAGACGTAATTCAGAATCGCCCGCGACCACTACGAGAGTTTGATCAGATCCATATGAAGGCCGGAGACATGGTTTTGCAGAGTGAAATCGTATCAAACTGGGCAGATGGTAAGAGGCTTGCATTTGTCGGCGATGGCGACGCAATCAGTGTTTGTGTGGCTTACTTGAAGCATCGAGGAATAGTGGATTATGGCCCATCAAAGATTACTGTATTCGATTTCGATGAGCGGGTGGTTAAGGCTGTAAAGAGGTTCGCAGACAAGGAGCGCCTCGAGAACTTGGATGCTCAGCTCTATAATTGTTTGGACAGTTTTCCAGATACTTCGAAGTTTGACTGCTTTTACACAAACCCCCCTTGGGGGGCATCTAACAACGGCGAAAGCGTTAATATATTTGTCCAACGAGGCATTGAGGCAGTTGCTTATGAAGGGGATGGGATGATTGTTATCGCTGACGATGATGAGTTGGCTTGGCCGAAGCAAGTGCTGGCAAGTGTCCAAAAGTATGCTTCGGAACGAAACTTTTTCGTGTCGCGAATGATGCCAAAACTTCACCAATACCATTTGGATGATAATCCAGAATTGCTATCGTGCAACCTTGTTGTAACTTCAGTTCCTGGGGCTGAAGTCCCAATATTTCCGAGCGAAGCTATCACCGACGTGACTAGACTTGAGAACTTCTACGGCAGGTCGAACTCTCCTCGGGTAAGATATGTGCGTGAACGAAAACGGGTCGACTATGGCCGCGCTCATGACGATGAATATGAATATGAATTGCTGGAGAAGATGCCATGACAAAGATTATCCGGCCCGGATCGGGCGTCCTGTTTATGAAAGTGGGCACACACGCAAAAGAAGGCCTCGCGGATATAATTAGTCGCAAGTCGAAGGAAATCGATGACGCAGGTTTTTCGCTATGGGGGTATGGTGGCAATACCTGCCATCCACGCACCATGGTCCAGCCGTTCGCGGATATTTTTGAACAGCAGGACAAGCCCATTCACCTGGTGATGGAAGAAATGAACTCGCGGCACTTTGCTGAGCAAGTGAGAGCTGAGGAGTACTCGTCAGATGGTATAGTATGGAAAAAAATTCCTGATGAGATCAATGTTCTAGGTTCGCGCTTCGCGCTGGTACTTAAGTCGCTTTCGACAGAAGAGCATAAGCTGTCTCTGAACCAAACTCGTGTTCCCGTTGGCCCGAATGCCGGTCGACTTGGCAGTAGGTATATTCGGGGGCAGGTTGATAAAGCTTGCTTAGAAGTGCTCGAGCACCCCGAATTGTCCAACGAGGAAGACATCAAGGAAGTGGACATAAATCTGGTGGCAGAGATGGAGAAGCCCTACGCTGTTTTCTTAAGGAACAGCGGCTAATATGCTGGTATCTTCAGTAAGAACTCTTGCCGCGGATTTTCGCAAATGCGCAATGTAGCTGTTTAGAGCCTCAACAACATCAGCTTCACCTGTGTGGGAGCTGTTGCATAAGAAACAGATTGCGACAGCTTTGTCAGCTGTCGCATTGGCGCAGACCTTCGCCCGCACTTCTTGAAACTCCTCCTGTTGAAGAATGGAGATCATAAATTGCTCAAGGCACGCCACAAACTGTTCTGGAATTTCCACATGGTCAAAAAGAAGTTCGATTGCTGATATTGCACGCTTGTCACCGGTCACTAGAAGCCCTTGGCCCCTCGTTATTCTCACCGCCAGTAACTGGCTTTCGCCGGCATCGAGCTCTAAGCTGTTGCGAATTGCAAGTTGTTCTAAGGCCGCGGCAGCTTGAAGTTCAGCATCACTCAAATCAAGCTCAACAAAACTGCTAAGCAACACTTCTAGCTCGGATTTTACCTTGTTTAGTTCTGTAAACGCGCGTTTTGTTGCTAACAACTGCGGCAGAACATATTTAGCTGAGCTTAAGATTTGGCAATCAAGGGTATTGGTATCAAAGATGCTCTTAGACGAACCCGAAAGCGAGTAAGCAGCTGCCTTAAGTAGGAGATCGTTGTCTAAAAGGACGAGACTTCGCTCATTCATCGTGCAATACATTCATCAAGTACGACCAAGAATCTGACGAAATACGTTCTTCTTGGATCTGCTTGAGTGCCAACCCATTTACAAACGACCAAACGTCTCGTTGCTTATTATAGATATGGTTTAGAGCGGCCATGGCTACGGGCCATTTCCCTGTTCGGTGTGCCAAGCAAAGGGCAAGCGTTCCTGGCTCTATCCCCCTTGGTGGCCCAGCTTCAAGCACCGCTGCTGCAAGGCTCCGTGCGCTGAAATTATCAATGTTTGTAGTGACACTCAGCTCGCTGCTTCCAGTCAATAATTCCAAAGCATAAGCGTCTGCTTCCAGTTCGTCAGGGTCATCCACCGCCTGGCCGTGGTCGTCCATGTCAACAATCGCTGGAGCATCGGCAAAGTGACCAAGCGCGATGTGGCCAAGTTCGTGAGCCAAAGTAAATGCTACAGGTGACGGGAATTTCGCGTCTTTTCCTAGCAATACCGCGAACCTATCACCGTCTTGGACAACCATCGCATGCATGTACTTTGCGGCTAGGGGAAATACACGAAGATGTACTACTGGTATCCCTAAACCCCAGCAAAACGACAGTAAGCTTGGTAGGTCTACGAATGGCTGACTTGAAAGAATGGCTAATCGCACCTCCGATGCAGCAAAAGCTCTGAAGTCAGGATTGCTAGGTGTCGCACGAATGAGTAGCCGTCCAATCGAAATCCCAAAAGACGTGAGTATTGAGCGTTCGATGTCGCCATCATGTCCGAGGCTCTTGAAACGAGCCTCATCATGCCAAACAAATTCAACGCGGTCACCTAGAAGAGGTTCTGGCGCTACACCTAACCGGCGGGAAAGCGTGAATCTCAAGTCGGCTTGTGCTGAACGATCATCTTTGGCCTCATCCGTCCACCAAGCTGGCCATGCCGCCTTAATAGCGGCATCACTGAGCCCGGAATCCCGGAGGCGTTGAAAGAGTTTCTTTGTGTCGTTATCCACCTTGGAACCGAAATGGGTTTGCATCAGGTCGATTAACTGGAATATTCGCTAGAACACCAACGTTTTTTGAGCACTAGTCTCAGAGAAATCTACTGTGGGGCCTTGGCGCAACCGGGTGACTAGTTCGGACCAATCACTCAAATGATTAGAGTCGAACTGGTTACACTCATCAATTTCGTCCTGATCTAAGCGTCTTGGATCAGAAAGTTTAACCCAGAAACTTCCTGTCAGGTTTGCCGTAATGTCCTCATAGTACCCTTCTGGCTCAGTTTTATCTGCAACCTGTTGCAGAAGCGCTGTTACTTGACTGTTTCCAACCTGTCCGGCCGTCGGGGTGAAATTTCGGTAGTTGGAAGGAACAAATGGTTTTCCTGCGCCGAGTTCTAACGAGCTCTCAGAATGACACATGAGCGCATAATGTACCTTTTTTGGTTTTCCACGTTGGCTTCCACGGCTTGTGACAAGTGTGTTGTCTGGCAGGTGTCGCTCAGCTCCAGATGTATCAATATATGTCCTCCAAACAAACGTTTGAGAAGGTTGCGTATCGACCTTCTTCGGTTTGGACTTCATCTTTGAGAACACAACTTTGATACTGTCTCTGATGGCGGCAATTGACCTTGTTGCTTGTGCGGGAGGATTTCCAACTCCCCAGAAGAATAACCCTCCGTTGCCTTGCCGTTCCAAATTTTTGCGATGTACAATCTTAGCTAATGGCTGTCCTGCTTCAGTTTGCATACGTGTCCAACAGATTAGGGTTTGTTCGGCTATAGAACTCTGGTTGGCACCTTCTTTGAGCTCTTCGTCTTGATAGTAATTCATGGAATCCCCCTATCCCTTGCCTGCTCTATACGACGAGTTTGACTTGGACGTCACGAAACATATTTTGGTTTGGTGAAAGAGGGCAAATAACTTCTCAGTCGAGCGGTGCCTGCGTGTTGGTTTTGTGCCTAGATATGTGCCCGTCTTAATGAGTACGGACGGTTGTAGACGGTGAGTAGGGCGAGGGTCGTAACTACAAATACCACACAAGCTAGAGCAATCAGATAACGGCGCATCCTATCACGAAGGTGTTGCTAAGGTCCTGAAAATGAGAGGAGATGAAGGTCAACAGAATCCAGAAGGCCGATTACAATACCTATTCGCTGCGACCTCAACTCAAGAGTGAAGCGACCCAGAAGCTCAGCTGCAAAGCAACAGACGCGCTCCGAAAGCTTTGACGACGGACTGTGCGCATCAAGTTACCTTGCATGGATAGCGTATCCTGCGAAGGCAGAGCGAAAGAGCGATTGCCGCAGTTTTACCTTGGCACTATCGTTTATTCAAAAACGGGCTAGATCCTAGAAAAACTTAGCTTGAGGCTTCTGCCAATCCGGAAACAGCCGTTCTCACAGCGGAGCGTTCTTGAGCTGATAGCTGTCTGGTTTCCCCGGTATTCTGCCGCGATACGGCAGCAGTAAGCTTGGCAAAGGTCGCCACAAGCGTTTCTTCCGAATTCTGGGAAGTTCGATTGGCCCATGCACTTTCAGTTGCACGAAGCGCTGTTGATTCACGTCTTGGCATATTCAGTTCCTTGGCTCATTGGACGAGTTCCTCATCGTAAGCCATTGCCCTACATTGTTCTTTTCAGGGACACTAGCACAGAGAATCGTCAACGTATACTGCCTTTGTAGCACGCTAAATCCTACCCAACACATAAGGCGCAGGGCGTTCAAAAGTAAGGCCTTTTGTGGAATTTCCTACACATAGCAGGTATGACAACGGTGCACACAGGTAAATTTCACTTTCAAAACAATCTCCTTTAGTAGCACATGCCGTTTGTTGTGCCAACACAACAAGGGTTGTATGCTTCGCTATTATATTAAGTGCATCACAAACGGGCAGTTTCCAATAAAAATGAATGACAATAGCGATAGTAGCGCCTTTCGGCACACCGTTGGCCATGCGCTAAGCACAATTTTGCCGCTGGGAACCCAACCTGTGGGACTACCGGCTACGGTCGCGGGCGAACCGATAGACACCACTCAGGCCTCGTGGGTCATTCCTCCGATTCTGCCGACAGATACATTTGCCGCTGCTGGCTACCTTTGCAAAATTGGGGGTGTGGTGCCTTTCTTTGACCCAAGCCCACACGGTGTCGATACTAGAGGGGGCCGATTTACAATTACTCCAGAAACCAGAGAAACTCTGACCCAAGAGGCAAAGAAGTGGTGTGATCCGGAGTTTGATGGAGAATACCCGTTTCCTGATGCCGTTTTGGAGCTCTGGGGTGTCCTAATCGACAACTGGGATGAAACCGTCACACCTGGACGCCATGCGACGAACGGGGAGGGCCCTCCGGATTGGTGGTCAGCGGCGTTCAAATTGGTCGTGTTGTCGGATTTGGCATGTGACGGCGTCTTTGACGGACAATTTCGGAAAGCTGACAGCGCAAAAAGAACTGCCATGGAGGCGTGGCTGGAGGTTCTTTACCAAGCAAACTATCGTAAATCTTCGGAAGATGATGAACCTTTTAGACCTCCGGCATCGATTGCAATGCAGGCAGATTCCACTATTGCTTGTGTCATGCCAAAAGCACGCGCGGCTGCCGTTGGCGCCACGCTGCGCAATGTGACAAGAAATCTGTGCTTGTTGCCTGGCCGCGGCGAGGTGCGTTGCTATTGGGAAACTCCGATGGATGCGGTTCCGAACGAAAATGCTGCAACGCTGGATATTTTGCTGATCCCGGAGCCGGCCAAACTGGACGCAACAAATTTCACAGCTTCTGGGGCCAGCGGCATCACGGACGAGGAGGCGCACAGGGACAAAACCGACTGGGAAACCTTTGAAATTGACCAGACTTGGATCGAAGGTAAGGAAAAACGCGATGAGTTCGTCGAAAGTTGCGTCAAACTCCTGTTGTCAGCCAAGAAGCAATCACGAACCGTGAATGGGATCGTATTGCCGGAATATGCGCTAGATTACGAAATTTTCGACGAGCTGTGTGAACGGTTAAAAGACAATGAGCCCGCCCTAGAATTTGTGATTTCTGGTGCTTCCGCTAATTGCTATGACGAAGTCGGCAATCACGTTCTAACCCGGATCTGGTATCAGGAAGAAGGCCACAGCTTGACCCAAAGTCGTGCTAAGCACCACCGTTGGCGCATGGATCGCAGTCAGATTGAGAATTACGCACTTGGCGCTACATTGAACCCGAAGATCAAGAACTGGTGGGAAGACACTCCGCTGGGACGTCGGGAGCTGCATTTCCAAAGGTTTCGTAAGGCCTCTGTCTTATCCGTTTTGATCTGCGAGGAGTTGGCGCGCTCTGATCCCTGCCATGAGATATTGCGGGCCGTAGCGCCGAACTTGATTTTTGCCTTGTTGTTGGACGGTCCGCAGATCAAGTCACGGTGGCCGGCGCAGTATGCTGCAAATCTCGCTGATGATCCCGGTTCCGCCGTTTTGACCTTCACGTCATTTGGGCTGATCGACCGATGCAATAAACAGGGGCATTTCGACGAAAATCGGTCCATTGCCCTGTGGAAAGATGACAGCGGAAAGCTTGTGGAGATTCAAATGCCAAAAGGCGACGGGATGAAGGGTGTTTTGTTGTCTCTGTGGTCTGAGCATGTGAAGGATCAAACGCTGATGGGTCATAACCGTTTTGTGCGGGCTTGGCGCTACTCTGGTCATTTCCCGATTTCTACCAAGTGAATGGCCGAGTATTGCTCGGCCGTTCACACCGATTTTAGTGACAAGGCGTTTGATCTTGCGCTGAACATGGCAATCTTTTGTCTTTTACGTTAGAAAAATAACAGCCTAGACTGAGAAGACTACCGCGCGCTTGAGCTTTGCGAGAGGCGTCCCATGGGGAATTATCTTCTCGTGTTGTAGCCTAACCAGCAGCAAGCCGGGGGCCACATTGTGTTCAGTGGCAAAACTCCGAAATGCACTAGGGCTTACTAACCGGTTCGGTCTCACGCCAAAACGGGCCATGAAGCTTTCAAGGACAGATTTCGGAATCAGCGTCTCTGCTGAGAACTCATCAGCTTCCTTTTCGATATCCCGTTCGCCAGTTCCTTTCTCAGCTTGGTCTATAAATATAGCCTTTTTGCTATGTTCAAGAATATGGCACGCCTCGTGAAAGAACGAAAACCAGACGTTTGCCTCGCTCTTAAGTCGGTCACTGATGACGATCACAGCTTTGTCTTTCGTTGCCCAGTAGGCAGCGCCTCTCAAGCCAGTATTTGGAACCATTGGAACCAAAACTACCGCAACGCCTACCTTCGCGCATTCGTCGATAAGTATTCCTGAAACTTCATTCCATGGCTTAAGAGCCAACTTCTTTAGATGTGGAAGGATATCCCTAAAGTCCGCTTCAGAGTAGGGAGCGGTATCGATATTGTCCGCAGAAATCTCAGCTCGACGCAGCCATACCGCAACAGCAAACGGGTCAATCTTATTGTGACCTTGCTGTTTAAAAAGCGAGAGATCTACGCGCTTTTGCCAGTGCTCGTGCCACGCAGAAATGCTACTCACTCCGAACGCGCGCAGAACGCTGTCAGCGAGTTCCGAAACTTTTGGTTTTTTGTCGAAGAACTTAAGTCTCACCATTTCCGAAACAGGAAAGTTCTTGGCCCATGTGCGTGCTTCCTCTCCGCTCGACAGTTCGCTCTCTCGAGACCTAGCCTGCGCAAGCTGATGTTTCGCTTCAAGTGCTAGCCAAAAACCGGCTCCCTCACCGAGTACTCTCTCAAACTGAAGCGCAGTTTCGGTTGTTATAGAGACCTTGCCGGAAATGATTTCACTAATCGTCTTTGTCGGTCTTCCAGTTCGTCGAGCAAAATCAACAATTTTTATTCCCCGAGCGTCTAAGAACCAACGGAGGTATTCACCTGGTGCTTCCGGGCTATAGTCTGGATTGAAACTGATCCTTTTTTCGGCCATCAAACCGATCCTCCTACGGATATGACGTTCACGCTTTCAATATCATTCAACTTTTGTCCTTCGACATAGCCATCTGGTTGGAACAGCACCTGCCCGCTTCCTGCCCGTCCAACCGTGAACTGAGGCGTCTGCCTTGCAGGGACTTGGTCCCTTAGGATCGGTGGTGACTTACTGATATCGGCGAGTGTTGGAGCTGCATCCAGAACAAAGAGAAGTGCTTTCACCTTAGCTGCAGCATCATTGCCCAATGTCTGTACAAGCTTTCGACCAGAGTTACACAAATCCCCAACGGATGGAGACTCAAATCCTACCTGCATGCAGTACCCTCGAAGCGCTTAGGTGGTTGACCACCTTATTTTCATAACGCTGAGGGTATCGAATAAGTTTGAGAGTGTCAAAATAAAAAAAGTAACAAGCATTGTTATGAAAAAGATTGACTTCGAATCATAACGCGAAGTAATAAGGGGGTGCAAACGTTATGAAAAAGGATTTTGCAATGACTGAAACATGCACCGCCTCGAACGGCGATAGGTGGGAAATCTACAAAGACAACGCTGGTGAGTGGCGTTGGCGGCGTACTGCTTCGAACGGCAACATTGTTGGCGCTGCTGCCGAGGGTTACAAAAACAAGAGTGATTGTATCTCGAACGCGAACCGCAACGGGATGACATGCACCCCGTCGTAAAACGGTGCTACGCGGCTAACACTCGGTCGCGTAGCTCCACAAAACAAACACGCTAAATTCACTAATTTATTACACAACATCTTGGAGCCGTTATGCCAAAGAATATTATGATTTTTTCCGACGGAACGGGACAGGTAGGTGGGCTTCGTCCTGACCAACGGTTATCCAACGTCTATAAGATGTACCGCGCCATGCGGCCTGGCCCTTCATCGCCAATCAAGCCTTCTGATCAGGTGTGTTTCTACGACGCAGGGCTTGGAGCCGGTGAAATTGGAGGCCTGACGCTCCAGCGGATCAGAAATGTCCTCTCATCTGCAGTGGGTACCGGCATCGATGAAAATGTCATCGACTGCTATGAAAAAATCATTTCCTATTATGAACCTGGTGATCGAATTCTGCTGTTTGGATTTTCGCGTGGGGCTTACACTGTGCGGGCTGTGGCCAATGTAATGAACCTTTGTGGCATTCCCACGCAGATGCCCGACGGTACCGCAGTTCCGCGGCATGGTGAGCGGTTGCGCAAAATTGCCAGCGATGCAGTCAATTATGTTTATAACCATGGCAACGGATACTCACGAGGCCAACAACCGTATTTTGAGCGGCGCGAGGAGCTTGGAAGGCGGTTCCGCCAGAAATATGTAAGTTTTGTCCCAGGTGCTGACCAAGACGTACAAGGGAATGTGCAGCCAACATTTATTGGTGTGTTTGATACAGTTGCCGCACTTGGAAACGCTCTTGTCGGTTATCTAGCCGCGTTTGCCTTCGCAGCTCTTTTGGTACTTGTCGCAGGACTAATCTACGCCTCAGCTGATTGGCTTTTGTGGATGCCCCCGGCTGTTTTGTCTGCGGTTGTCCTTTTCTGGTACGTCAAGCTGAGGTGGTCGCAATTCAAGTACTTCTCACCCGATGAGAAAAAGCCGCTTAAGCTGAGCAACTTGAGGGACTGGCCTCAGATCTGGAAATATGGACATCGCTCTGTTTGGAACCGCGAGAACTACGACAAATGGTTGGATTCGGATGTAGGATACGCGCGGCATGCTCTCGCCATCGACGAGCATCGTCGAGATTTCCCACGGGTGAAATGGGCAATGCACGCTGAAGAGAAGAAGACAGCTGGGCGTGACCCCCAATGGCTGAAGCAAGTTTGGTTTGCTGGGTGTCACAGTGATATTGGCGGAAGCTATCTCGAACCGGAATCTCGATTGAGCGACATCACTATCGATTGGATGGTCAATGAATTGCGCGAATGCGTTCCTAGCGTTCAAATCAATAATAGTCTGTTGGTGACGTCCCCGGACCACAAGGGAATGCAACATGAAGAGACATTCATGTTTAAGCTGGGCCCAATCGAGAAGCGCTGGCCTGCCAAGCCCAGAATGGTTGGCGAAAACTTTCCACTCCATCCTTCAGTGGTTGAACGTTTGGAAGCCGGTGCCGTATCGCATTTGGGAGAGATGAAGCAGTACAGACCCGAACAGCTCAAGGATCACAAAGACGCAACTAAGTACTTCTCAAAATGACAACTTTGATCCGGCATGAACTTTGCTGGTTCCAACCAGCGACTCGAATCCAATTTTCAATCAAATGTAAGGAAACTGACAATGGCGACTAAACGTAACACTGAGGTGACCGGCAAACGAGCTGCATCTGCAGCCTCAAAGACGCTGCGAAGCCCAACTGCCAGCAAAGCCGCAAAAAGTGCTGCTGGGTCGGCGCTAACGCAGGTACGAAGCAAAAGCGGAGCCAACGAGGTCACGAGCAAGAAAGCCGCGAGTGCGGCTTCTAAGACGCTTCGGAATCCCAATGCATCAAAAGCTGCAAAGTCTGCAGCGGGATCTGCATTAACTCAGCGTCCCGGCCGCAGGAGGTAGACTTAGTTCCTAAGTTCTGGCGCCCGTTGGTATAATTCAACAAGCGTATCAAAACTATCTGGTTCGGTCTCATAGCAGCGTTCGTTACTCAAGCGTTGGCGAAGCCACGGTTGTGCACTGATAGTCCAAATATGTGCGACAGGAGCTATGTCTCGAATGCTGTCCAGCGATCCACCCTTTACGCTGAGTGTTTCAGATTGGTCAGAATTTCCGTGATAAACGCGCGTGCCGCATTCTTGGCAAAAGCTGCATATTTTTTCATTTCCGCTAGCAGACTGCGTTTTCCAGGCTGAAAGCTTGCCGTTTCGCAGTTCAAATTTGTTTGCTGGAAACCAAACGGACATACCAAAAGCGCTACTTGATTGTTGCTGGCAGTCGGTGCAGTGGCAGCAATAGGCCGTGGTTGGCTTGCTACTAATCGAATATCGGATATTGCCGCATTGGCAGCCACCAGAAAAAATCATCATATTGCTTTCTTACGTTGGATGATTGCGCCCCTTGAGGCTCAACTTGCGGGAAGAATAACAATGTTTGACTTGAACAGCGAACGACCGTTCTCCTGCAAAGGAGAAGTTACAATAATACTCGATTCTCTTCGCCGTCAGTTGCCGGACAGGACGATTGCGCTTTCAATCGCTGATGCCGTTCCCACGGCAATACCAGCGTTCGCCAAGTATTGCTTGAAATCAATCGAATGTGCATCGCGCTTTGACAGAACGTTCCACACGACAAACCCCGATGTCACAAACGCTGATGTCAGGATCCCATCGGTTACATCGTCGAGCAAGCCCTCTCCTTGAAGCTCCTGCATGCGCTCCGAGACATCGCGAGTCAAAACGGCATTGCTCAGACCGGAACTTCCAATACCATCCAGAATTGAGGCGGTTTCTTCCGTGACCAATATCTCAATGTCAGGGTAGCGCTTCAGATGTTCGTAAACCAACGTTGGCGCGGTCACCGCCTTAAGCTGAACTTCCCGCACGACATCACCATCCAAAAAGAACTGCACGTCCGCGCCGGGGAAGTTAGTCGCCTCCATAATTTCCGCGGTTACGGCGTCGCCACTCGCATTGTGCATCTCCACGAACAGCATCTCGTGATAAATGCCTTTGGTGTTTGAAACCACGCCGTTCAACTGCGCAGGCGACAGGCTTTGGACGTAGTCTGACAGCTCTTGGACGGACGCATTTTCAAGGATGTTGGTTGATCGCCGCAACGCGTCCAAGACAAGAGCACTCTCGAGACTCAGCGCTGATAATTTGTCTTCCAGCAGGCGCTGGAATGTGACGGCGAGCAAAATGGAGGCCAGATGCGAAACTTGACGCCGTGGGGTCGGTTTTTGTCGGAGGGGAAATGTCAGGCGTGCCAACCAAAGACCAAACCGCTCTGAATGTGATTTTTGTCTTGCTCGAGACAGGACGCTGGCATGTTTTCGAAGGGTGCGGCAGTGCTGCTGAAGCTGCTTTTGGTACTTTGGCTTAAGGGTCTTGCCGAAATGGACTGGCCCGTCTGATGCCTCAGAAAGCGCCCCTTTTGGGATAAGATATTGGTCGATTTCGGCAAGGAATGGTTTGAGGCCGTCATGTGCGTAGATGCGAAGCTCATCAACCGTAGGACGCGGTTGATCTTCTTTTGAAATTGAATCCAGGGGTTGGATGAGCGTGTCCGCACTGAACAGAATCTTGTCTTCAAAAGGGTGTAGTTCTTCCAGTTTTCGCGGACGCCCATGCAGCTTTCGGCGGAGGTAAATCGTTGCCGTTGCCCCGGCAGCGATCCCGGTCAGGGGCAGCACGACGGCACCCGCCGCCATCCCACCACCCACAAGGCTGCCGATCCACGCGAGGGTCGCACTTGTCGACGCCGCACCACTCAGTGTGCCGATTGCCGTGCCGGTGCCGGCCGTGCCCAACGTCGATACCAATCCGAAGAGGCCTGCGGTGGTCGCGACACCCGTCACCTTGGCTGTCGCAATGGACGACGCCAAACGTGCACGCTGCACGTTCTTACTCGGTGCTTGCGTGATAGCGGACATAATACCGAGGAGAGATGTCTCAATTTGCCTAAGCTGGGTGCTGTAATCCATCGTTTCCTGATGCCAAACTTGTGCCAACTTTGTAAGGGATGTTGTGAAGTAACCGGTGAGCGCCTTGACGGTCTCTTGGGCCGCCTAACAGAGCAATTTTCGGAGTCTAAAGCAATTTGCCCCCATCCAAATCCGACATTGCTACCACCTATTTCCTTGATGATGTCGCAGGCGCGCGTATCCCTGCCAGTCGGCTGCGTGGTATACTCGAAAATGTGCAGGTAGACCGACCTTTGACCTCTCTGCAAGAGGCCTTCCTGTGCCAGCAAGGCTACAACGCACTCGCGCAATTGACGTGTGGCGCATTGGATTGGGCGGCCTTCGTTGAGTGCTCTGTAAAGGAGCAACGGCTTCGGCGTGACGCGGCTGCTGCCAGCAAAGAGAGAGTTGCAGCAGAACGCGCCCGTCAGGCAGAGGTTACCCATCGGAAGAACGCGACCCTTTTTGCGGAGCATGCGCGAAAGCAGGACCGGCGTCGCAAGCTGCGGGAGCTCCTAGACCGTTTTCATTTGCCTTTTGTTGAGCGCGAAGATCTTGGGCGGGTCAATCACATCCTGCGATCCGTCGTCGCCGGGCGGCCCGTTGAAAAAGATGATCTTGTTTGGCTTGGCAGAGATGGTGCAGACTATTGGACCGCTGAGTTGCGCCAAGCGCATCATGCGAACATGGCGACCATCTTTACCGCCGCATGGCACCAAACAGGCGATCTATGGAAGGCTGTCAACGCTTGCGGTCATTGGCGCAAAGGCGGGTTGCCCCAGAAGGGACTGACGCTGGTGGAAGAAGCGCTCAAGCGCAAAAAGGCAAGCGGAAAGACCCGATCAGCCCTTTTGACAACAGCGGGTGGTGCCCTGCGTGATCTTGGGCGTCGAGAAGATGCTGTGGCGTTTGGAACTGAGGCCCACGCTCTGACCGAAAAGGATTTCCGCCCTTGCACGCTGCTTGGGGCCGTTCACATCGAAATGGGAGATTACGGGGTGGGAGCAGCCTGGTATGAAAAAGCTGAAGCACGTGGTGCCAGCCAAAATGTAATTGATCGGGAACTGCAATCGATCCTTCAAGCAGCCTCGCAACAGGAGCGCAGTCAGATCAGGAACGCTCTCAAAGCCTATAACACTTCCCGGTA
The DNA here is from genome assembly GCA_029212365.1 of Roseovarius sp. Classification (GTDB taxonomy): domain Bacteria; phylum Pseudomonadota; class Alphaproteobacteria; order Rhodobacterales; family Rhodobacteraceae; genus Roseovarius. The sequence continues at coordinate 238 of JARGOC010000030.1, read as the reverse complement.
TGGGCGACTGTAGGCATTGCGTTGGGTCCAGCTATCGCAGGATGAGATCTGCCTTTTGAGCCCAGCTCGAGCGGTTACAATACTTCCTAGTTATCGTTACCGACAGACTGCGGGGCTGGCGCCTGATGAGTTAAGATCCCATAATTATTACATAATAAACCTTATGCGTTTACACCGTGTTCCCGGGCGCGCGCTATCCCCAACTGCGACTCTTGTTAGAAAACAGTAGTTTATCTGA
>JARGOC010000029.1 GCA_029212365.1 Roseovarius sp. | reverse complement strand
CGATGACCGCCCTACCCTGACACCAACAAGAGTCGCAGTTCACGTAGCGCTCACAGATGACGGCTGTGACAGCGGCCAACGTGTTGGGGCTGAGCCGACGACAAGTGCATCGATTGCTGAAGGATTTCCAGACCGATGGTCCTACTGCGATCCGGCACAAAGCGCGCGGTCGCCGGTCGAACAACCGGATTGATCCAGCGATACGCGAGTTTGCTGTGACGCTGGTGCGCGAGAACTACATCGATTTTGGGCCCACGTTTGCGGCTGAGAAGTTATCAGAAGATCATGACCTGAAGGTCTCACGCGAGACACTGCGCAAGTGGATGCAGGACGCCGGGATCTGGCTGTCTCGCAAACAGCGCCGCACATTTCATCAGCCGCGATTGCGGCGAGAATGCTTTGGCGAACTTATCCAGATCGATGGCTCGGATCACCATTGGTTTGAGGATCGTGGCCCACGATGCACCCTGCTTGTCTTCATTGATGATGCGACCAGTACGTTGATGCAGCTGCGGTTTGTCACGTCCGAGAGCACGTTCAGTTACTTTGAGGCGCTGGATTTGTATCTCGCAGCGCATGGCCGACCGGTTGCGTTCTATTCCGACAAGCACACGGTGTTCCGCGTGGCCAAACAAGCCGCCAAATCGGGGCACGGCATGACCCAGTTCGGACGGGCTTTGAACACACTAAACATCGAGATTCTTTGTGCAAACAGCTCTCAGGCCAAAGGCCGTGTCGAACGCGCCAATCGCACGTTACAGGACCGTTTGGTCAAAGAACTCAGGCTTGCAGGCGTTTCGGATATGGACGCTGCCAATGCGTTCCTGCCTGCCTTCACGGGCCGCTATAACGCCAAGTTTGCAAAGGTTCCGCGCCGCGCTGACAACCTGCACAGGCCGATGAACATTGAGCCCGATCGACTACGAGACGTGTTCGCGCTCCAAGACGAACGGCTTGTCGGGGCGCAGCTTGCCTTCTCTTACGAACGCCAACGGATCATCCTGGCCGAGAATGAGATCACGCGCGGTCTGCCTGGCAAATACGTCGACACGTTTGCTTTCCCCGACGGGCGAGTTGAGGTCCGCTGGAAGGGTGTGTCGATCCCCTACTCCATCTTCGACAAAGACCAGCGCGTGACCCATGCGGCCATCACCGAGAACAAACATCTCAGCGCGGTCCTGGAGCACATCAAGACCGAACAGGACAAAGCGCCTCCAAAAAAACGCCGCGCCGGCAAGCAAGCGACGCGCTATCAGCCAACCGGAAAACGCAACAACGGCTGGAACTCAAAGCTGGCGAAACGTGCTAAAGAAAAGGCCGAGAAATCCGCATCACACGCCGCAGAATAGCGACGCCCGCATGGCTGTTCAGGGCTGCGATGTGTGAGGTCTACGCCCTGCCCAGCCATGCTCCAGCACCACCCAGTGGGACATTTCTACTTTGCACAGAGGCGGACATTTCAACTTGGTTGCAACACACCGTGTAGCTGGGCACATTCCATTTTGGATTGCATCACTAGATAAATTTCTGATGCAGATCAGGAGGATGTGATGAGACGACCCTACCGCAAATTGAACCTAGATGAACGTAGAATCTTGGCGACGATGCTTCAGGCAAAAGCCACGAAGACAAAGATCGCCGAGACGCTTGGTCGAGACCGTTCGACAATTCACCGCGAGATCAAACGCAACTGGTGACATGATGAGGAAGTTCCTCAGGCCGATGGATACTCTGCCGTTCATTTGAACGGGAGAGCGCCTTTATGAAGAGATTGCCAATGCGGAAGATACGAGAAGCTTTGAGGCTTCGTGCAGATGGATTTTCGGGACGCCGTGTGGCGCAGAGCCTGTCGTTGGGCCGCGCGACGATATCGGATTATTTTCGGCGTGCTGATGTTGAAGGTCTGAGCTGGCCTCTACCAGCCGACTTGTCGGATGCAGACCTTGAGCAGCGCCTGTTTCCTCATTTCCCCGGAGAGGTGCGCCGCGACATGCCCCAACCCGACTGGGCCTACCGCGTCGAACTCGACGGGCAAAGCATGCGGAAAACCAAACTCAAAACAGGTGACGAAAGCACCCAAAGCTGATACCAAAACCTCAGGCCTCGCAGCCGCTAAACATGGGTGGCCGGATACCCCGGTTTAGGTGGCCGGATGCTATCGGAATGACCGGCCGGATGTCCCGGAATGTGCACCCGCTGAAGTCTTCCGAGCAAAACTGATGGAGGGTGAGCCATGAGCGAGATACATTGAACAAACAGAATTTGCGCTTCGCCGTGAGTTCACACTGTAATGCTGCCAACTTCCGGTAGAGCTCTATCCAATATTTCAAGGATTGCTTCGTTTAGGTGTTTCCGCATCAATTCGTCACAGCCTGCCATCAGCATGAGAGTGGCGTGAACAAACGTCTGAGGTTCACTGCCGATGCTGAAGAACTCGATCGGTTTCACGCGAACTTTAATCGAAGCAGGATCATCAAATGCATCTAGCGAGGCTAAAGCTGAACACAGATCACTGCAGAGCAGTTGGAAGTCGTTCGTTCGCTCAAGTCCTTTAGAAAATTCGATTGAAAGATGCGGCAACCAATGTTTCCAATATTCTCTGTTAAACCATATTGTTTGATGCGTCTGTCGCACCTCTCTCACACGGCATATTGGCCGACATCGCGATTCCTATGCCAGGATATTGCTGTCTTCAGGCGGCTGCCTCAAAGCATTTGAGATTCGGCTAGCTACAGAACGAAGTGTCTCGGCATTTGGCGCTGCACTTACAGATAGCCGAACCGCCTTGTCCGCTGAGGGTGGACCTACAAGAAAAGACTCGGCCGCTAAGAGTTTGATACCGTTGACCTGGGCCCAGTTTAAAAACTCGTCCCTTGTCCAACTCTCAGGCAATTCAAGCCACGCGTGCGGACTGAAAGGCGACGTGGTGATCCTAGAACCCAGTTCTTCCGCTAGGACCTTATTTCTCAATCCCAATTCCAATTTGTTCTTGCTCAAGATTTCCTGTGCCTTTCCGCTCGATATCAGATTTGCTGATATCTCTGCCATGAGCGGCGAGGCCATCCAGCTCGTAGCCCGCAAGGCAGTTGAAAGTGCCGGAATTCTTGATGGTTGGGCCTGAATGTAACCAATGCGAAGTCCCGGACCGAGGGTTTTGGAAAGCCCTGTAAGCCGGATGACGTTGTCCGGGGTAATGGAATAGAAAGGTGGTATCTTAGGGTCGGACAGGCCGCCGTAAACGTCGTCTTCGATGATCGTAGCCGAATGTGCTAAAGCAATTTTTGCAATTTCCTTGCGACGCTTCAGCGGGAGAGTTCTGGTCGTTGGGTTGTGTATGTTGGGCACGCAAACCAATGCCTTCACAGAATGCTCGTCACACACAGATTGGAAGGAAGCTGGGATTATCCCATCTTCATCGGTATCAACCGGAACAAGTTTTAGACTAAGCGACGGAGCCGCAGCCCGAAGACCTGCATAGGTCAACCTTTCGGTCGCTATGATATCGCCTGCGCTACAAGAAGCTAAGAGAGCGCAAACAAGTGCGTGCTGAGCCCCATTGCAAACGACGACTTCTTCAGCTTTGCACGGCTTGCCAGATGTTAGCTCAAGCCATTTGGCACCGGCTTCCCTGTGGTGTTTAAGACCAGGGCTAGGCTGATAGTCCAACAAACTCCCAAGGTCAGACTGAAGCCCAATATCCAACAAGGCTTGTTGGATATCCGTGTCCCAGTCTTCAAACGCCGCACGATGACCGCGCAAATCTACGACTTGAGAATCAACATTGGCGATCTTTTTCAACGAGGAACGCGCATTTGTGTCAATTTCTCTGACCCGGGACCCACGCCGCGCGCCAGCATCGATCAGGCCCTGATCAACAAGATCCTTGTACGCCCTAGAGACCGTCCCAACAGACACACCAAGTTGGTCTGCTAAATCGCGGTGCGGAGGAAGTGGGTCCCCTGGTTTCAGCGCACCTCTCTTAATGTCCGAGAGAAATGCAGTCCTGATTTGTTCGTAAATTGGCCCTTTAAGATCGTGAAGCTGAGGTTGCCACATGCTGCTCTCCGGTTGTTTATTGTTTTTATGTATTAGAACAATAAAGAAATTGACTGATACAAAAATATCTGATTGGGATGGTATGTCCCATTATTCTGTGGGCGCTATGTTCCAGCGTATCCCGGCTAATGTCACAGGACAAAATGAAAGTCAAGAACAGCGCATGATAGCGCGACGGGGAGTTTTGCATTGAATACCGAGGATCTTCTGCCGAGTGGCGGCCACTATTCCGCAGGGCGGCGTGTTGGCAATCTAATTTTCACGGCCGGGCAAGTGCCGAGGGACGAGAAGCGCTCTGTGATTGGGAAATGCATCATCGAACAAACGGAGGCAACTTTCCATAACCTTCAATCTGTTCTGAGCAGCTATGGTGCCGGGCTTGAAGATATAGTCAAGGCAACCGTTCACTTACAGGATCTGTCAGATGTGACGGGATTCAACGAGGTTTATGCGCGGTTCTTCCCTGGGGTGAAGCCAGTGCGGACCGTTGTCGGGAGCAACCTAAATGGTATCTTGGTCGAAATCGATGTCATCGCAGTCGCCACGGATGACAACTAATGGCTGCGGTTGATTTTCCAAACCTTTCGGATATCGAGGCAGCCGCAGACAGGCTGTTAGGGAAAAGTGTAAAAACGCCGCTGCTGGAGTCAGAAAGCGTCAACGCTCTTCTTGGTGGTAGGCTTCTGATAAAAGCTGAGACTCTGCAAAAGACCGGTTCTTTCAAATTCCGCGGAGCATATAACAAGCTCTACAGCCTTGATGCTTCGGAACGGCAAAAAGGTGTCATCGCCTACTCCTCTGGCAACCATGCACAAGGTGTCGCCGCCGCCGCACGTCTTTTCGATACATCAGCGAAGATCTTGATGCCTGCCGATGCGCCACGCATCAAGATGAAAAGATCTCAGGCAGCTGGCGCAGACGTCATAACCTATGATCGTCAAAATGATGACCGCCACAAGATTATGCTCGAGATCGTGGCAGAGACCGGCGAATGTTTCATTCCTCCATACGACGATCCGCAAATCATAGCGGGACAAGGAACTGTTGGGCTTGAGCTCATGGATCAAGCCTCTGAAATGGGACTTGTCCCTGATGCAGTACTGGTTTGCTGCGGTGGAGGTGGCCTGACAGCAGGCATTGCTACCGCTGTCAAACAGATGAATTCCGACACTGATGTATATACAGTCGAACCTGCAGGGTTCGATGACACCGCTCGGTCATTTGAAACGGGTAGGCAAGAGCCGAACGCACCCGACGCTCAGTCAATTTGCGATGCGCTCCAATCACGACTCGGCGACCTCACCTTTTCGATTAACAAGGAAATCGCCACCAGTGGATTGGTTGTTGATGACGACGAAGTCATGGCTGCAATGGCGCTCGCATTCCGCGAATTCAAGCTTGTAATCGAACCAGGTGGCGCCGTTGCCCTTGCGGCAGCCCTCAACGGGCGAATTGAAACAAAAAACAAGATAATCATTGCGGTTGCTTCCGGGGGGAATGTCGATCCCGAGCTGTACCGAGAAATCCTACTTAGAGATCAAGAAAAATGATCGGTGGAAAACCATCGGCGCGATCAACCAACAAATGGAGATAAAAATGATCTTAAAGAAACTAGCGGTTGCGACAACTATGTCCTTAACCGCGATGGCGCTCGTGCCAACAACGGCAATGAGTGAGTCTGAACAAACGATTTTCAACATCGGCACGGGTGGTCTTGGAGGCATCTTCTGGCCAACCGGTGGTAAAGTTTGCGATCTGATGAATAGATCACGTAACGACGGCGCCCACAACTTTCGTTGCGTTGTCGAAAGCACCGGCGGTTCGGTCAGCAACCTACGGGGCGTGCGCCGCAATGACCTGGACCTTGGATTGGCCCAAGCAGACTTGCTTTTCCTTGCCTCAACGGGCGGCGGAAAATTCGCCGAAGACGGTGCAGATGAAGATTTGCGCTTTGTGATGTCGTTCAATCAAAATATGTTACATGTCATGGCACGTGCAGAGGCTGGCATTGAAGGTGTTGCAGACCTTGCGGGCATGAGAGTCAACACCGGCAACGTTGGTTCAGGAACAGAAGCTACAGCTTACAGAGTTCTACCTTACTATGGGATTGATCCTGCTACAGATTTGGCGCTAGATTCAAAGCTCACTCTGAAAGAGCAAGGTCAGGCTCTCTGCGATGGCAGGATCGATGCGTTCCTTCAGCCAACGGCAGTTGGATTCGCTGTGGGTCTCGAAACGTCCAACACCTGTGATGTTGTCGTGGTTCCCGTAGATGGCGAACCGCTTGAACGACTCTTAGCAGAACATCCCTACTATGGTCGAACCGAGATCACCGGTGGTACCTATGTAGGAACTGAGGAGGCCGTTGAAACATTTGGTTACCCAGTGGTTCTAATGGCGAGCCAGTCAGTTCCTGATGAATTCGTTTACCATTTGGTGAAATCTGTATTTGACAACTTCGAAGACTTCACAAGACAGCACCCTGCTTATGGGACGATGACGCGAGAAAGCTCGGCAACCTTTGGTGCAATGGCACCATACCATGCTGGGGCTGAGAACTTTTACCGTGAAGTCGGTCTGATCGAGTAGATCGACCAGATTGCGAGCGGAATGTTTCTCCCGCATTTCGCTCGCACGTTACCCTCCAATCAGAAATAACCTCCAACAGATCGAGAGAACAATGAACCAACAAGCGGAACCCGCAAACATAAGCGACCTGGGGGAATTAACGGGCACGGCCAGCAATCCAGTTTTAGGAAGAACCCACAAGATTTTGTTAGGAGTTTGCCTTATATGGTCCTTCTACCATCTTTATATTGCGTCACCCCTGCCCTACATGCTCGCTGAGAAGTTCGGTTCAGGTTTCATTATTGGCTCGACTAAAGCCAGGCTGATTCACTATGCCTTTGCTGCATTTTTGACATTTAGTCTGATGTCGCCGCGCAAGCCCAGCCAAGGTAGATACGTAACAGGGTTGAATTGGCTTCTTGCTGTCGTGGCGGCATCAAGCGCTTTGTACATCTTTTTCTTTTACGACAGTCTTGCGCAACGGTCCGGCGCTCCAAAGCCTGTCGACATCTTTGTTTCAGGGGTTGGTGTCCTAATCCTGCTCGAGGCTACTCGACGAATGATCGGAACTCCTCTGGCGTTAGTCGCTGGCGTTTTTATAACCTATGGTTTCGCGGGTCCCTATTTATCAGATATCATTGCTCACAGGGGTAATAGCTTCGGCCGAATGGCCGATCACCTTTGGCTCTCTACCGAAGGGGTTTTTGGGCTAGCGCTTAGTGTCTCGTCGAGTTTGATATTCCTTTTCGTTCTCTTCGGAGCGTTGCTGGAGAAAGCTGGTGCAGGCTCGTACTTTATCAGGGTCTCATTTTCCCTTCTGGGCCACTTAAAGGGAGGACCGGCCAAGGCCGCAGTGATCTCCTCTGCCTTGACCGGAATTATCTCCGGATCGGCGCTCGCAAATATCGTGACGACGGGAACATTCACGATCCCCTTGATGAAGAAAGTTGGGTTCTCGTCGGAAAAAGCCGCGGCGATAGAATCGTCGTCGTCCATCAACGGTCAGCTAATGCCCCCTGTCATGGGAGCGGCTGCGTTCATAATGACTGAATTTGTTGGCATCGGATATGCGGAAGTCATTAAACACGCGTTTCTTCCGGCGGTCTTGTCCTACATGGGCCTGCTCTACATCGTTCACCTTGAAGCAGAAAAAATGCAGTTGCAGGCCCTCAAAAGGGTCAAGCCACTCTCGCACACCATCTGGCTTGTTTACCTGCTCGCTGTGATGACTGGTGCCGTTCTGTTTGGGTTGTCCATCTATGTCACGGTGCTTCTTGTTAGGCAGGTGTTCGAAGACAGCGGATTAATTGTAATGCTGTTGCTGTCGGGGCTCGTTTATGTTGGCTTGTTGTTTGTGGCATCTCGCGTCAATCCGGAAGACGCTGGTGAAGGTTCATCCTTCGAGGTGATACCGGAAATTGGGCCGACAATTCGGTCCGGCCTTTATCACCTTTTGCCGGTCGTCGTTCTAATCTGGTTGCTGGTGGTCGAACGGTATTCACCCAGCTTGTCAGTTTTTTGGGCAATCATAAGCTTGTTGGCAGTCATGATCACACAGCGCCCTTTGATGGCGTTCCTAAAAAACGACAAGGACTATGGAGCCGCGCTGAAAGCCACAGCTTCGGATATTATTGGGGGAATGATTTCGGGCGCCCAGAATATGATTGGGGTTGCAATCGCATTGGCGGCCGCAGGGGTCGTCGTTGGAATCGTATCGCTTACTGGTCTGGCTCTAATGATGGTGAACCTTATCGGCGCATTCTCCGGTGACAGCTTGGTCGTCATGCTCATCTTAACAGCAATAGTAAGTATTATTTTGGGGATGGGTCTTCCGACCACCGCCAACTACGTTGTTGTGGCAACGCTGATGGCTCCGGTCGTTGTCGCGCTCGGCGCGCAGAATGGCTTGGTTCTACCACTGATTGCGGTCCATCTTTTCGTTTTTTACGCTGGCCTCATGTCAGGAAATACACCTCCTGTCGCTGTTGACGCCTATGCCGCGGCCGCACTTGCCAATGCCAAACCGATGGAGACCTGTATTCAGGCATTTTACTACAGCGGCCGCACAATGGTTTTGCCGTTTATCTTCATCTTCAATACCGAGTTGCTATTGATCGGTGTCGAAAGCATTTGGCACTTGCTCTACGTCTTCGGTGTGGCGGTCGTTGCTATGATGGCCTTCGTTGCAGCGACACAAGCATTTCTACTTGTTCGCGCGAAGGCGTTCGAAGTTGTCCTTCTTTTGCTGGCAGCATTTACTTTATTGGTGCCGGGGTTTTGGATCGACAAGCTACAAAGTCCGTTTGAGAAAATTGACCCAGTTGAGATTTACTCGTTTGCAGAGAGCCAGCCAGATGGGTCAGTTATGCGAATTTGGGTGCACGGCGAAAACTTTAGCGGCGATGAAATCAGCAAGGTTGTTGTTCTACCACTTGGAGAAAGTGGCCAACTCGGCCCCGATCGCCTCGACGCCCAGACGGGCCTCAGTTTGATCATCGATGAAGGCAACGTCGTAGTCGACTCCGCCAGGTTTGGCGGCGCGGCATCTGGCGAAGGCTTGGATTACGGATGGCAAATCGAGAGCATCGAGGTCCAGACGATACGGCCAGCTAAAGAGTGGGTCTATATTCCGGGATTCTTGCTCATATTGTTGGTGTTTTTGACACAGCACTTACGCCGTCGGTCCACTGTCAATGCATGAACCGGCTGTCCTCCACACGCAAAAACAAAGGAGAAGATCATGAGTGGGAAAATGAGCAGCGTTTGGCTGCAAGAATTGAAATGGCCTGAGATTGAAGACTATCTTGAATCCGAGAGCATCGCCCTCATTCCCATTGGTGCGACCGAGCAGCATGGGTTCCATTTGCCACTGATGGTTGACACCTGTTGGGCGACAACGTTGGCCGAAGAAGCTGCAATGGAAGCAGGCGTTGTTGTTGCTCCTCCGGTGCATTTTGGATGGTCTGTCCATCACATGTCTTATCCGGGCGGGATAACGCTGCGCCCAGAAACTCTGACCGCTGTTTGCTTGGATATCGGGATGAGCCTCGTGCATCACGGCTTCAGCAAAATTATCTATATCAATGGCAATCGAAACGCCAATCTGCCCCCTATGGAAATAGCAGCGAACCAACTTCGTCTGAAAACCGGGGCCAAAGTCGCTATTGCGGATGTTGGGCTTCTGGCAAAGCACGAAATCAGGGACATCTGCGAGTCCGAGCCTGGAGGTTTGGGGCATGCCGGAGAATCCGAAACTGCATTGATGTTGGCCCGCCATCCTGATCTCGTTGATATGAGCAAGGCAGTCAAAGTCATTCCTCATCGCAAGCAGTTCGCCGGGAATGTAATCATTGATCCTTTGACCGATGGTCCAAGCATCAGTGAGCCCAATTTGCCGGACGCTTTCTTGAAGGCCTCTGAACCAACGGGGGTCATGGGTGACGCCCTTCTCGCGACAAAAGAAAAAGGCGATCTGATCATAGCAGCGCTGGTGCGCAACTTGGTGAAGTATATCGATCAAATACGTCCGCAAGACGTAGATTTGCACGAACGGCCATTGCCCGTTTAACGTCTCTTGCTAACTATCCGCCGGGCCCATTTGGCTCCGGCGGATTACCCCCTTCCCGAAGCACAGCCGAAAGGCTGTCCATCAGGCGTCCCAAGCCCTAAAATAGCACATTAATAGTACACATTTATTTTTTTCGCCATTTCAGTTCAGTCATGATGTGGTACATATAAATACATTATGCGAAATGATTCGTTAATAGTCTAGTACATTAGGTCAGCTATTTGCAAAGCTGTACAAAAAGGGGCGCTCCGTTGCACAAACCAGATCTTCTCCCAAGTGGTGGCCATTACTCTTCCGGACGGCGGGTCGGCAATATGGTTTTCACGGCCGGCCAGGTACCCCGTGATGCGCAGCGCAACGTAGTTGGCGACAATATCGTTGAACAGACCGAAGCAACATTTCGAAATCTTGAAGCTGTGTTGGGTGAATTTGATGCCAGTTTAGAAGACATCGTCAAGGCAACGGTACACTTGCGGGACCTGTCCGATGTTCCCGGTTTCAATGAAGTATACGCGCGCTTTTTCCCTGGCGTGAAGCCGGTGCGAACTGTTGTCGGCAGCGATCTAAATGGTGTTCTTGTCGAGATAGATGTCATCGCAGCCACTGGCGTGACGGAGTGAGATCGTGGTCAACCTAGATCTTCCAGTTTTTGACGACGTCTTAAGCGCAGCACTACAGATTAATGGCGCGGCGCATCAGACGCCTGTGATTGAGTCTCCTGAACTGAATGAACGCGTCGGTGGACGCGTTCTGTTGAAACTTGAAACGCTCCAGAGAACCGGATCCTTCAAGTTCCGAGGTGCATATAACAAGATTTCCAGACTTGATGCGGCAGGTCACCCCGGCGGCATAATTGCTTACTCGGGAGGTAATCACGCGCAAGGTGCGGCGGCCTCGGCCACGCTGATGCGGTTTCCTGCCGTGGTTATGATGCCCGCAAATGCCGTGCAGTCGAAGGTCGACGCAACGCGAGCGCTTGGTGCAACCGTGACTTTTTACCCGCCCGAAGAAGCGCATTTGCGAACTGAACGGGCAATGAAAATCGCGCGGGAAATGCAGGCCGCCGTCATTCCCTCTTATGACGACTTCGACGTGATCTCTGGTCAGGGGACGGTCGGACTGGAACTATTCGAAACTTCCAAAGAGCTAGGTGCACCAATTGATGCTCTTTTGGTCCCTTGTTCGGGCGGTGGTTTGGCAGCTGGATGCGGGTTGGCCAGAGACGCCCTGAGCCCGGATACCGCCCTTTATACGGTCGAACCGGAGGATTTTGACGACACGGCCAAGTCATTGAAAGCCGGAAAGCGACTCAAAAATGATCCCAAAGCTAGAAGCATTTGCGACGCGCTTCTCATGTCTCCGCCCGGGGAGCTGACATTCGAAATCAACAGGAAATCTCTCAACGGCGCCCTCGCCGTGAGCGATGAGCAGGTGCGGCAGGCGATGACGTTTGCGTTTAACCGGCTCAAACTGGTTGTCGAGCCCGGAGGCGCCGTAGCCCTTGCAGCGGTGCTATCGGGAAGACTGCCAACCAAAGACAAGACGACCGCCATCGTGATTTCCGGTGGAAACGTCGATCCCCGCCTCTTTGGGTCAATTGTACTTGGAGGTAGTCAGCCCGCCAGAGGTTTGGCCGGAGCTCTGCGATGAAATTCAATCGAAAACCGGACGGAAGGGCATGCGCTTGGCCACCAGTTCGGAAATCAACAAAGCGCCCACAACTATGGAGAATATCATGAAAACCAAACTCATCTCGATGGTTGTCGCATGCGCGACAGCTGTATTGAGCGCCTCGAGCGTTTCGGCCCAAGATACTGGGTCCTTCGTGCTCGACCGCATCAAAGAACGCGGCGTCATCAATGTGGGTCACAGGGAATCTTCTATCCCGTTTTCGTATATCGGCCCCGACGGCAGCCCCATCGGCTATTCACTTGATTTGTGTATGGAGATCATCGACCAGATCAAAGAGACAGTCGAAGTCTCTGATCTTGAGGTGAACTACGTTCCTGTGACTGGACAGACGCGGATTCCATTGATGGCCAACGGTACGATTGATTTGGAATGCGGTTCAACCACCAACAACCTGACTCGTTCACAGCAGGTCGACTATCTGGCGGTTACTTTCATTACAGGAACCAAGCTTGCCGTGCGCGCAGATGCCGGGATTAATGAAATCGAAGACATGGCCGGAATGACAATTGCGGTCGCCCAAGGCACCACCAATGAACGCGCTGTGAATCGTGTGTCCGAGGAGGCTTCCTTGGGTTTGAGGGTCATGAGTGTCAAAGACATGTCTCAGGGTTGGCTGGCGCTTGAAACCGGCCGTGCGGACGCCTTTGCGACCGATAGCGTCTTACTGTTCGGCCTCAGAAGCAAAGCGAAATCACCAAACGACTTTGAAGTCGTAGGGCGCTTTCTGAGCTACGACCCATATGGGATCATGGTGCCGCGGAATGACTCAACTTTCCGACTCATTGGTAACACGGTTTTAGCAAATCTGATGCGGTCTGGTGAAGCACAGGAAATCTACAACAAGTGGTTCGCTCCTGGCCCAACCAACATCAATATGCCGTTGAGCGATACGCTTAGCACTGCATTCGAAATCCAGGCTCTGCCGGAATAAGCAATTAGCTCCGGGGCCCTGCCCCGGAGCATATTCCAAGATCAGTTTTAATAACAAGAAGTGCGGTAAGTCATGCAATACAATTGGGATTGGGGCATCCTGATCGAGGCTCCCTATCTAGGCTGGATCTTTTCGGGGCTCTACTGGACGATAGTTGTTTCGATCGCGGCTTGGATCATAGCGTTTACGATCGGATCGATTGTTGGTGTCGCCCGCACCTCAAGTAATGGGGTCGTTCGAGGCGTTGCGACAGTCTATGTTGAAATGTTCAGAAACATCCCACTGCTGGTCCAGATGTTTCTTTGGTATTTTATTTTGCCAGAAGTTGTCCCAGAGGCATTTGGCGCTTGGTTGAAGCGAGGTATGCCGCTCCCCGAGATGTGGACAGCCGTCTTTTGTTTAGGAACCTATACAGGTGCACGTGTTGCTGAGCAGGTTCGATCTGGCATCAATTCAATCTCAATGGGTCAAAGACATGCTGCGCTCGCCGTGGGATTGCGGCCAAATCAGGTCTATCAACATGTGCTTTTACCGGTTGCGTATCGGATCATAATCCCTCCGCTCACAAGCGATTTTTTGGGTATTTTTAAGAATTCCTCTTTGGGCCTGACCATCGGTCTTTTGGAACTCACCGCACAAACACGCCAAGTCAGCGAGTACACCTTTCAGAGCTTCGAAGCCTTTGCCGCAGCAACCGCTCTCTACGTATCCATCACATTCATTGTCATGAAAATCATGGCTGTGGTCGAGCGACGGACTGCGATTCCTGGTCTGATTTCATTGGAGGACAAGTAACATCATGGGCGATTTCGATTTCGACGTCATCATTACGGCCATTCCGTTTCTCCTTAGTGGATTGAAGGTCACCTTAATCCTTACCGTTACCGCGATAATTGGTGGCGTGATTGGCGGGACATTGCTCGCCCTGGCTCGTCTTTCCTCGTTCAAACCGCTGTCATATTTGGCGGGCGGCTACGTAAACTTCCTGCGCTCCATGCCGCTCATTCTGGTGATCTTCTGGTTCTACTTCTTGGTTCCGTTGATCGTAGGTCGGCCGATCGGCGGTTTCTACTCAGTCCTGATTGCCTTCGTGATGTTCGAATCCGCCTACTATTGCGAAATCATTCGCGCGGGCATTCAAAGTGTGAGTAAGGGCCAGGCAATGGCGGGCAAAGCTCTCGGACTAACTTACGCGCAGAGCATGCAGTTCGTCGTGTTGCCCCAGGCCTTTCACAACATGGTGCCGGTCCTGCTCACTCAGGGCATAGTTTTGTTCCAAGATACCTCATTGGTCTATGTTGTCGGTGTCCATGATTTCCTTGTCAGCGCCGACATAATTGCAAACCGAGATAACCGGTTGATCGAAATGTATATGGCTGTGGCGGTCGTATATTTCCTAATGTGCACAATGGGTTCTCTTGCTGTGCGAATACTTCAGAAAAGGCTGGCAACATGATCCAGATAGAAAACCTCGGCAAAAACTATGGCGCGTTCCAGGTTTTGAAAAATTGCACTACACAGGTCTTAAAAGGGGAGGTTGTCGTTGTCTGTGGCCCATCAGGGTCGGGCAAAAGCACGCTCATTAAGTGCGTCAACGGTCTGGAACCCTTCCAAGATGGCAATATTCATGTTGATGGGACTTCAGTTGGTGAAAAGAAGACCGACTTGCCCAAGCTACGATCAAAGATCGGAATGGTGTTCCAGAACTATGAGCTATTTCCACATATCTCCATCTTGGAGAATATCGGATTGGCACAAAAGAAGGTGCTAAATCGAAGCGCCGAAGAAGCTGACGCGCGGAGCATGGAACTGCTGAAGCGCGTTGGGCTGTCTGAGCAGGCCGAAAAATACCCGGCGCAACTTTCAGGTGGACAGCAGCAGCGGGTCGCGATTGCTCGCGCGTTGGCAATGGATCCAATTGCAATGCTGTTTGACGAGCCAACTTCAGCTCTTGATCCTGAAATGATCAATGAAGTTTTGGACGTGATGGTCGAACTTGCGAGCGACGGAATGACCATGATGGTTGTCACCCACGAAATGGGTTTTGCCAAGAAGGTCGCTGATCGTGTGGTCTTTATGGACGAAGGGCACATCCTCGAGGATTTGCCCAAAACTGAATTCTTCAAATCCCCAAAAGACCAGCGCACTAAGGAATTCTTGTCGCGCATCCTTACACACTAAACTCAGAAAGACACCGATATGGAACAAACTCAAATGCCTTCAGGCATCATCGCAGCCATCCCAACCCCATTTTCTGATGACGGTTCAATTAATACTACTGCCTATCTCGAATTTGCCGAAAATCTGCTGGCCAATGGGTGCGACGGTCTCAACATTATGGGCACGACGGGCGAAGCTACTTCGTTATCTACCGAAGAGCGGCTGACCCTTATGGAATGCATCGCGTCGTCGGGTTTGCCATTGGAGCGCATGATTGTTGGTACCGGAGCGAGTGCTGTAACTGACGCAATCGCTCTAACGCGCCAAGCCGGCTCGCTTGGTTTTGCTGGCGCGCTGGTGTTGCCGCCGTTCTATTATAAGAACGTCTCAGACGAAGGCGTTATGGCCTATGTCGGCCAAATCGTTGAAGCGACATCAGACAGCGGCATCCCCATCTCACTCTATCACTTTCCAGCAATGTCAGCCGTTCCGTATGGGATCGAGCTATTGAAGGGTATTATTGAGCAGCACCCCGGTCGAATTGTGGGGTTAAAAGATTCCTCAAGTGACCTTGAATATTGTAATGCGGCGGCTGCACTCTCTGAAGGTTTCAGAGTGTGTCCGAGCAATGAAGCTTCCTTATTTATCGGGAAAGAAGCGGGGTATGCAGGCTGTATCTCGGCAACCACAAATCTGAATGCCGCTATTTGTGCGCGTGCACTCGAAACAGGCGACGAGAGCATTCTTGAGGCCGCTGTAGCAATTCGTGGGGTTTTTGATGGGCTGCCGCTCGTATCTGCCGTCAAACATAGTGTTTCCCTACTTACTGGCGATGAAGGTTGGCGTCGGATGCGGCCACCGCTCGTTGAACTTCAGAGTGAGCAGCAGGCGATCTTGCTCTCGCGACTGCAAAACACCCAGTTTCAAACCGCCTGATCAACAGCGCCACCTTAATCCAAGAAAAGTAGGGCAATGATGCTGGAAAACTACGTCAAAAGAAGCGACCTCATGGTCGCAGAAAGCCTCGCGGATTTCATAGAAGGGGAGGTTCTCGTGGGCCTGTCCGTGTCGATTGATCAGTTCTGGAGATCCTATTCCAGCCTCATCAGCGCGCTCGAGCCTGAAAACCGGAGGCTTCTGAAAAAGCGATACATGTTGCAAACTAAGATCGACAGGTGGCACGAAGACGCGGGCGATACACCCTTTAATCTTGAGAGTTACAAGTCGTTTCTTCTGCAGATTGGATATCTTGTCCCAGTCGGAGAAGATTTCAAAATCGCAACTAAAAACGTGGACGCTGAGCTCGGTAAAACGGCTGGCCCTCAGTTGGTCGTTCCTGTCACAAATGCACGCTTTGCCATCAACGCTGCCAATGCGCGATGGGGCAGTCTCTATGATGCATTTTATGGGACTGATGCAATACCGCGAAACGCTGTTCTTGCACCTCGGGATGAGTATAATCCATTGCGTGGTGTGGCCGTTGTGGCTCGTGTCGCGGAGTTTCTCGATCAAGCCATCCCCTTGGCCACGGGCAAGCATACCGAAGTCACTGACTACAGTGTAAGCGAAAACCGCCTTGTCGTTCACCTGGCAAACGGATCCAATACGGCACTTGCTGATCAAGGCCAGTATCTTGGCTATTCGAAGGCTATGTCTCAGACAACCCTTCTGTTTATTCACAATGGCTTGCATATCGAAATTGAGATTGATCGCACGCATCCAATAGGGACTACTTCAGCAGCCGGCGTGAAAGATGTCGTACTCGAATCAGCCCTCAGCACAATTCAAGACCTAGAAGACTCCGTTGCTACGGTGGATGCCGAGGACAAGGTGCAGGCCTACAGAAATTGGTTGGGCCTAATGAAAGGGGATCTTGTTCAGGAAGTCATCAAAAACGGCAAGCCATTCTCGCGCCGTCTCGCTGCAGACCGAACGTACACTGGTTCGGAGCCGATTTCACTCACTGGGCGCAGTATGATGTTGGTTCGAAATGTCGGCCACTTGATGACCACAGATGCGGTGCTTAGCGCAAAGGGCGCCGAAACACCCGAGGGGTTTCTCGACGCGATGATAACAATACTCTGTGCATTGCACGACGTAGAGAAGACACAAGGACCGCGAAACAGTCGCACCGGCAGCATCTACATCGTCAAACCCAAAATGCATGGACCGGAAGAAGCCGCGTTGAGCGATGATCTCTTCAACTTCGTGGAGGATGCATTTGGACTTGAGCGTCATACGGTAAAAATTGGCATCATGGACGAAGAACGTCGAACAAGTGTGAACTTGAGCGAGACAATTCGAGCCGTGAAAGACAGGGTTGTTTTCATAAATACAGGATTTTTGGATCGCACGGGAGATGAGATACATACTTCAATGCGCTTAGGCCCGATGGTGTTGAAAGCCCAAATGAAACAACAAAGGTGGTTGGCCGCCTACGAAAACAACAATGTAGATGTTGGTTTGGCGACTGGCATGTCTGGGGGCGCTCAAATCGGCAAGGGCATGTGGGCACAGCCAGATGACATGGCTGCAATGCTTCAGGAGAAAGTGAACCACCCACAAGCAGGAGCGAGCACCGCTTGGGTTCCGTCCCCGACGGCTGCCGTACTTCATGCATTGCATTATCACGCAGAAAATGTGGCGGCCAATCAAACGCAGATTTCCAAACGTACTTCCGCGTCATTGGATGAGATCCTGACGCCTCCGGTGCTCAAAGATAGAAATCTTTCAGAATCGGACGTGACGCGGGAGTTGCACAACAATTGCCAATCGATATTGGGGTATGTCGTGAGATGGATTGATTCCGGTGTCGGCTGTTCGAAAGTTCCCGACATCAACAACACACCATTGATGGAAGACCGGGCGACTTTGCGAATTTCTGCACAGCACGTCGCGAATTGGCTTCATCACGGAATATGTACAGAAAAAGATGTGCGTGACGCGCTTCAATCGATGGCCGCGAAAGTGGATCTGCAGAACAGCCATGATCCAAACTACGTCGCAATGACAGACAACCTAGAAGAAAACTTGGCATTTCGAGCGGCCAGCGAGCTTATCTTCAAAGGTGTGGATCAACCCAGCGGCTACACTGAACCGATTTTGCACCACTACAGAAAACTAGCCAAATCCGCGCGCAATTAAGAAAGACAGCTACTATGATGAAATTGACAAGAATCGATCATGCAGACGCCCTCGTGTTGATCGACGGAGCCCGCGAGAAAGCGCGTGAAATCGGAGTTCCAATGTGCATCGCCATTGCCGATGAAAGCGGTAACTTGGTCGCGTTTGAGCGAATGGATGGTGGTAAGATTACGTCCTGTCATATTGCGGTCGACAAAGCGTACACCGCCGCAGGAGCACGCAAAGCCACACATGAATATGGCGAAGTCAGTCAACCCGGAAAGCCTGCTTATGGGATCAATTCGACCATAGGCGGTCGCTTGGTGGTGGTCGGAGGCGGGTTGCCAATCTCGGTCAACGGCGAAGTCGTTGGTGCTATTGGGTTGAGCTCAGGTACCCCGGCTCAAGACCTTGAGTGTGCCAATGCTGGCGTAAAAAAGTTTCTGAGTGTCAACAATCTGACTGTGGAATGATTCAAAGTCGAATGCGGTGAACCATTCCTGTATTTTCCAACGTGTTGAAAGACAAGACTTTTGGCCTCTGGCGCTGCAGGAGCTTGACAAAAATATCTAACCTGCTGCCATGCATTGTGACCCACAAAAGGCCTGGAATGACATCATTATGATTGCATCACTGGAAACACCGAAACTTATCCTCGACCTTGACCGTTTGGAACAAAATGCAAGTCGGTTTCGCCAGCGCGCGCAGCAACAAGGAATCCTTCTTCGGCCACATCTAAAAACCTCTAAATCTGCCGAGGTCGCGCGCGTGGCAACGGGCGGGCGCATGTCGTCAGTCACGGTCTCCACGCTAAAGGAGGCGGAATATTTTGCTAAGGAAGGGTTTTCAGACGTACTTTATGCCGTCGGTATCACCCCAAACAAGTTCGACTACGTTCGTCAGATTCAGGACGACGTGAAGCAGAACATTTTGCTAATCTTGGATTGCCTGAGTGTCGCAGAAACCGCCGTTGAGTACTCCAAACGAACTGGCTGTGCATTCGACTTTCTTATTGAGATTGACTGCGGCGAGCACCGAGGCGGGATTGCCAGTGATGATCCGAAGGTGTTGGAAATTGCGCGCATTCTTGTCGACGCACCCAATATTCAGCTTAGGGGAGTCATGACCCATGCCGGACATTCCTACGGTACCGATAAGATTGATCGGATCATAGAAATAGCGGAAGACGAAAGGACGTCAGTGGTCGGGGCTTCCCAGGTTC
Organism: Roseovarius sp.; assembly: GCA_029212365.1. GTDB lineage: Bacteria > Pseudomonadota > Alphaproteobacteria > Rhodobacterales > Rhodobacteraceae > Roseovarius. The sequence continues at coordinate 28,029 of JARGOC010000029.1, read as the reverse complement.
TGAGGGAAGTAGGTATCCCGTGCGAGATTGTCAGTGCCGGGTCGACACCAACGTTTCTTCACGGTCAAAGTTTTGAGGGCCTGACTGAAATGCGGTGCGGTGTTTATGTATTCTTTGACCTTGCACAATATTCCCGCGGCATTTGCCGCATTGAGGACATCGCAATTTCAGTTTTGGCAACTGTGGTTGGGCACAATCGTCGCGCCGGTGTTCTAACAATCGACGCCGGCGCATTTGCTTTGTCAAAGGATCAAAGTGCTAACACCTACCGACCTGACGTCGGTTATGGGTACATTTGTGATGCAGCGACCATGGAACGACTTGGCGGATTGAATGTTTCAACGGTACACCAAGAACACGGGACGGTGCCAATTTCGGACGAGTCATGGTTTGAGCGCTTGCCGGTTGGCTCCATGGTTCGGGTCTTGCCAAACCACGCTTGCCCGACATCTTCTGCACACGATCACTACATAATTCTCAATAATCAGCGAGTCACGGCGAGATGGCCTCGTGTCAACGGTTGGTAGGAAACGCATGTTACCTCCTTTCAAACAAGCATCCTCGCGGCACCACCAGCTCGGCGCCGCATCTTTCCTAGTATATAGACGTTCGCAACGAATCAGCCTTTGACCCAAACGGATTCTTACCTGTATTTTCAAGCCTAGTTCACATTTTAGCGGCGGGTCCTTTTGGAGACTCAACGAGGAACTAGCCACCCGAAATTGTCGTAATAATGCTTCATCAACGAGCCTGGAAGACGTGTAGATAGTGAAACAAGTTAAGGAAGAAGCGGAGCCGGTCGCCCGGTTACTGAGTGCTGACGGAAGAACCATCGGGTGGGTCTACTTTTGGAATAATTCCGAGGTATCTATCCTATGGATTGATGGGCATCGCGAAGCCACACAGATCGATCCGCCGCTTCGCCCCGACATCTTGGCAAGAGCCAAGGCAGTGACCGTAAGCCATGTTACGGCTCTTCTGGAAGCGCTATCTACCAACCGCGACAAAGACTCATCATGAGGTCTCACTCCCACCTATATGCATTTTCATATTTATTTTGCGTGACAATAATATATTATTGACGCAAGATCGGCGAGAGCTTGCTTTCCACTGGATACCTATCATGCCCCATCTATTTGCCCGTCTCGCATTCACAGCCATTGTCGCAGCCATGTCAGTCATCCTAACAACCAGCAAGGCTACTGCTCAAACTTACCAGATCGATTGCGCCATACTGCTCTGTCTTTCCGGCGGATGGCCGGCTTCCGTTCCCTGCACGCGCGCGCGGGCTGAGTTCATCCGCCGGATCACACCTTGGCCCGTCGAACCACCACTTCAAATCTGGCGCTGTCCGATCGGCGCTTCACATCAACATGGAACTGACATCAGGCCTCGCTTCTTCGACATTCTGTTCGATGACCCAAGTCTCCTGCCCCAAAGCTTTCCCAAAGTATCGCCGAGCGAAGGCAACATGACTTTGCCCGCGTTGCTCCGCCGCGGCGCTGTTGAACCTCTTCTTCCGCCAACTGATCTTGCATGGCGTCTGGTTCAAGATCGGGCCGACATTGATATCAGTGGGCCTGAGTTCAATTTTGTCCGCTCAATCCGCGTTTATGACGTACGCTATGCCCGCCAGCATGAATCTGGGCGTGATGACGATTGCAATCGAAGTGCGAATATCAGGTTGGGGACCTACGGGATGCAAGGCGACTTTTCCTGGGCGCGATCTTCGCCAACGGCCTTACCTGAAGCGCATATCGGTCTCGATAGATGGGGTCAGAATTGCCCTAGCATTTACCACCGGTCAGTTTTCGTCGAGTGGCGGGATTATGCGGGCAACTATGGGTTTGAACAGGTGAACTATTAAACAAAGCGGTACGAACTTGGCGCTTCATACTGGAATTCTCTGATGAGAACCTCGGTCATTGAGATGAAGACTGCTGGCTCTTACAACCCTTCCGCACTGTTCTGCATACTCACGGCAGTCACGGCATCAGATCCTGTGATCTTGTTCGGTAGCACCTTCTGCCCTGACTAGCAGTTTGGCCGCGTTAGCATTCTTAGCGCGCGCCAGTACGATCAACTCGATGACATCGATCCTTCGCTCTCCACTTTCGATCCGCGCAACGAACGACTGATGGCATTTTAGCTTCTCGGCAAGCTCAGCCTGCGTCAAGCCAGCAGTTTTCCTCGCAACAATCAATGCGTCGCGCAAGGCTTCATGTCCAGGACTTCTGATTGTTTTTGCCACGCGTCACAAACCTCTTGTGACTGCGTTAATCTAGAATATAGATTATCTAAAATTTAGATATTCTAAGAGCTTGACTCCGATGCTCCCACCTAGGCTGAAGTTTCGAGGACCATCATTGCAAGTCGCGCTCCAAGAAAATCTGATATTGCTGACTGACATCACATGCTCGTCAAACGCCCTGGCACGTTCTCCATCCAAACAACGAAAGTATTTCTGAACGTTGTGTACGTAGAACTCGAAATCTTGACGAACGATGTCTCGAAACTCCCGCGCCACATTTGGGTCACTCGGAACATAGGGGCGTATGGGCGCAAGGCAAGTTTCGGCCCCTGCCTTGATAAACAGAGCGACAGCCAAGACGACGCCCCACGCAACGGTAGAGTCGCACAACCGGAGGTTTCTCAAACCCCATGAAACCTTGAATATACTCACTTCACATGCCTAATGGGTGCGCAACCACAGTACAGCCGCAGCGCATAAATATACCTTGCGGACAATTATATACTATCGTATCTCTGGGCTTCAAGTAGGAATGCCTAGCGTTGCGTCTCTAAAGAAAGCGTGATCCGGGCCATGAACTGGGAAATAGAAGCACCAAATGTGGTCACCGAGGCTAGATTCCGCGAACTCGTGGAAAGCGGCTATAGCACCGAGATCTTGTGCCAGGAATCTGCGCACAAGAAAGGCCCCAGCTATTATGGGGTCTGGATCATGCGCGCCGTCAGTGACGAGGGCGTGGAAAAGCTACTGGTCACGGCTCGAACCCGCACAACACACAACGATATCAAAATCCGCGAATTCAAAACCATCACGGGTGTTGTGTCTTTCCTCGTTGGCATCGGCTTCTCCCACGCCGATGTTCCGCTCGAAGAGGGCCAGCGAACAACTCACAAACTCGCTAGCCGCAACGAAGGCAGCAGCGACTAGCCTTCTCTTCTTTTGGCTGTTTGCTCTACCCGCAGCAGCCCAAATGGTTCTGGTCATGGAGAGCGACGGCTCGCTGACCGCCACCCAATCCCAAAATAGCTTTGCTCGGAACTACAACGACGGCTTGGGTCAAGGCTCGGCGACCGATGCGCTCGCAATCTTTGACGAACCTAATGCTGCCGCCGCAACAGAAGAAACCCGCATTGCGGCCATCGCGGCGCGTGCTCCCCTGCCCCGCGCAGACGTTCTTTTGGCGATTGAGACCACAGCGCTACGTTATGGCAGCCATGCCGGTTTGCGCAGCGCGGGACTTTCGGTTTCAGACTGGCTCGTCCTCTTCCGCGCCAACATTGAAATTGAAAGCGCGTACCGCCAGAATGCAGTTTCCAGCGCTGGTGCCATTGGCCTAGGTCAGTTGATGCCAGCCACGGCCCGCGATCTTGGCGTCGATCCCCGCGATCCCCTTCAAAACCTTGACGGTTCGGCACGCTATCTTGCAACGATGCTGGAGTTGTTCGGCGATCCGCGTCTTGCGTTGGCAGCCTACAACGCTGGCCCCGACGCCGTGAAGCAGTACAACGGCATCCCCCCTTACCGAGAAACCCAAAATCATGTGGCCCGCGTCATGGCGGTGGTCGCTCGACTGGAAGGAACAAACCCATGAGACATTTTACACGCGCTTTCGCGGCATCATTGACGTTGTTCTTGCTGATCGCAGAACCCGCCCTCGCCCAAAGCATCGACCTCTCCCCAATTCAAAGTCTGCTACAAGGCATCGTAGATGCGCTGACCGGGCCACTTGGCGTCGTCATCGCCACGCTGGCTGTCTTAGGCGTTTTTCTCAGCTGGTTTTTCAACATCATCGATCTGCGCCAAGCACTCTGGGTGCTCGTCGGCATCGCCGGTGTTGCAGCTGCACCCACGATCGTTGCAGCGGTCTTTGCTGGTGGCTGAGCGCTCGCCACTCTTCCTCGGCCTTGTGCGCCCGCCGAAGCTTTTGGGCCTGCCCATCATGTACGCGATGGTCTGGCTCTTTGGCTCGGTGCTGCTGTTCGTATGGGTCCAGCACATCGCGATCCTTGGGGTTGCGATCGTTCTCTATCCCGTGCTTTGGAAAGCCGCCGATTGGGATCCTCGCTTTATCGACGTGATGATGACGGCGCTCCGAGAAACACCGCCCACCCGAAACCGGCAAGTTCATGGCGGCGACAGCTATGCCCCGTGATGAAACTAACGACGAAGCCGTCGATACCCGCACTTTGGCTCCCACCTGGTACGCGCGAGAAACGCGCCTCGCGCATATGCTGCCTTATGTCAGTTTGGTCGATGATCAAACGGTGCGCACGCGGGTGAACGAATTGTTCCAATGCATCCGCCTCGATGGGGTCAACAGTTACACGACTGATGATGCCTATCTCGATAAGGTCACGGCACTGTTTGCCCGCATCGTCGCGCAGCTTGGTCCGGAGTTCAGCTATTATGTGCACAAGGTCTCCAAGGCGATTGCGCCGGAGCTTGAGCCCATTGGTGAGGACAGTTTTGCAGGTGAAGTGGATCGCCAGTGGCGCGAGAAGCTTGCCACCAGCGGGCTGCGGGACAAGACGCTGACATTGACGGTCATTCACCGCCCGCCTTCGAAGAGCTTTCTGCCGTTCCTGAACCACAGCGCGCCGGAACGGTTCAAAGAAGAGACCCAAAAACGCCTACGTCGGCTTGGCGAGGCTGTGAATGTGTTTCTGTCAGGCCTGACGGACCTGAAGCCGCGCGTTCTTTCCGCAAAGGCAGGCGAACTCGTTGGGTTTCTGGGGGCATTGAACACCGGCCAAGAACTGCCACTCTACCCGGCCAACACCTACGGCTTCCTCTCCTTCAACGTCGCCAATACGCGCGTGACTTTCTTTGAGGATCACTTCGAGCTGTCAGAGGGCGTCGTCGGTCACCGCTTTGGCAAGAGCTTCACCATCGGGGAATACTCCGAGGCGACCTCCTGCACCATGTTCGACATGCTGAACCTGCCGGTCGACATGATCGTCACCCACTCCTTCACACCGATCAATTCCAACCTCATGGCCGGTCGTATCAAGCGACAGAAGCGGCAGATGCAGGCGTCGCAAGATGCCGCCCTGTCACTGATGGAAGCGCTGGATATTGCCGCGGATGATCTCGAGGCGAAACGCCAGAGCTTTGGTGAACACCATATGGTCGTGACGATCTTCTGCGACACGCTTGATGAACTGCAGACGTTGAGCGCTGAAATCGTCAACGCGGCCGCTGCTGAAGGCGTGAAGATGATCGGCGAGCGGGTTGCGGCGAAAGCGCATTACCTCAGCCAACATCCGGGCAACCAGCCCAAGCGCGTGCGGGCCAGTGCCATCACCAATCGCAATTTCGCAGATTTCGCCGCATTTCACCGAACCCAACTCGGCAAGAAGGCGGGTGAGCTGCCATGGAGCAAGGTGATCACCATGTTCCCCACGCCCGAGCAAAGTGCCTATCGGTTCTCCTATCACGAACAAGGCAGCCCTTCCAGTGAACCTACCAGCGGGCACACACTGATCATGGGACGACCCGGATCTGGTAAGTCCGTCCTTTCCGCCTTCCTCATGACCCAAGCCCGTCGAGCAGGCGCGCGGATCTTCGTCTTTGATTACCGACTTGGTATGGAGATGGCGGTCCGCGCCAATGGGGGCAGCTATGCAGCATTGAAGGCTGGACAAGCCACCGGCCTCAATCCGCTTTGGACCGAAGTGGACGATCGCGGCACCGCTTGGCTCTCGGACTGGCTGGCCACCCTGCTCTACCGCGCGGACAAGCCGCTGACGCCCGTTCAAACCAACCGCATCCAAGAGGTCGTGCGCCAGAACGCGAACGCCACGGATCCAGCGTTGCGTAATTGGAAAGACTTTGCCTCGCTCTTTGTCTCCACCGATGATGGCGGTGACTTGCACCAGCGATTGCTCGAGTGGACCGAAGATGGGCGCTATGGCTGGATATTTGGCCAATCTTTCAAAGACACGTTTTCTCTTGAGGGCGATGTGGTCGGGTTTGATCTTACTGGCATTCTCGACTCTGAGTCTGAGAAAGAACGGATGGCCGTCCTCAGCTACCTGTTCCGCCGCGTTGAACGTGAGATTGAAGACCGCCGTCCTACGATCATCGTCATTGATGAAGCCTGGAAGGCCCTCGACAACGCCTACTTTGCCGAACGCCTGTCAAACTGGCTGGTGACAGCGCGAAAACAGAACACCGTTGCCGTGATGATGACGCAATATGCCAGCCAGCTCGAACGCACACGCACCGGCAAGACCATTGTCGAGGCTGTTCCGACGCAAATCCTGCTGCCCAATATCCGCGCCCATGCGTCCGACTACGCGATGTTGAACCTCTTTGAGAAAGAACTCGACGTACTTTTGAATACGGGCAGCAATTCGCGGCTGGCCCTTATTCGCGACGATCAGGGCTCCATCGTCGTTGATGCCGATCTCAGCGCACTCGGCCCCAACCTCACTATTCTTGGTGGCATGGAAAAAGGCGAGGCGCTTGTTGGTCCCGACTACCGCGACCGTCCTGATTTCTGGAGACTGCTATGAAACGCACTTTGATCCTTCTCACCGCGCTCGGCTTCCTCACCTCCTGCGCACAATACCAAGAACCTCAAGCGAACTGCTTCACGTTCCTTGCGGCAGTTGCACCGGTTGATCCCAATTGCACCTTCACGCCCCTTGGCACTCTGGAGGGTGACATTGAAGTCTAGGCTCGCCCATATCCTCTGCGTGTCTTTGCTGCCCGGTCTCGCCTTTGCTCAAGGCGTGCCAACGGTCGACAACGGCTTGACTGCACGCGACATCGTGGAAACCGGTGATCGTGAAGTCGATCTTGCGACCCAAGCCGATAAGCTAACGGTGCGCGAACTGATTTCCGAGATCGAGCGCGAGCAATTGGAAACCCTGGCGCGTATTCTCGATGCGCAAACCAGCTTTGGAGGCCAAGGCCTGCCCGCAATGGTGTCCGATTTGGACTCTGGCAGCGGCGATCCTGCCCAGTCGGTGGAGGCCGTATACGGCTCAGGCGAGGTTGATCCCAATCCCGCGGGCACGCAGATGTTTGGCGATGCAGCCCAGAATATCGAACAACTCATTATCCGCGTAGCTCAAGAGACCAGCGGCTTTGCAGGCGTAGGGCGTGCCGGACTCTCTCCCGTCCAATGGCGCGCCCTTCTTCAAGCCCTTATTTGGCAGGAAAGTCGTTTTACCATCGGTGCGCGTTCTCCTGTTGGTGCTTTTGGTCTCACTCAGATCATGCCCGGTACCGCCAGCGATCTCGGTATCAATCCGGAATACTACGATAGCCCTTACCTGCAGGTGCATGGCGGCGCGCGATACTTGGCCACGCAACTCAACACCTTTGACGGCAACATCATCAACGCGCTTGCCGCCTACAATGCAGGGCCGGGTCGCGTGTTCGAATACAGCGGCGTGCCCCCTTTCCGAGAAACCCAGCACTACGTCACTGTCATCCCTGAACGCTACAATCTCTATCTCAGCCGCATCGGCGGTATCGAAGCCCTCGGCACGATTGATCCAGCTCTACTGGCCAATGCCAATCTTTCGATCACGGGGCATGGCGCTGCTTTCTATGGAAACAACTCCCCTGCTGCGATCCGCCAGGCCGCCCTGCGCATTCGCGATATCGTTGAGCGGATATCTACGACCGAGGACGTGCAAGAAAGTGTTGCGCTCAACACCTATGCGCGGGCTGAACTCGTGCGCCTCGTCGCGGCCCGCATTCGCCTGCAAGCAACAAGGACCCGCGTCTTGAGTGCGGAAGAACTGGCCCAAGCCTCAGCTCGGATGGCCGAAGGGGATTTCATGGATTTCACAATCGAGGAGATAGACTGATGCGAAAATCAAAATGGGCACTAAAGACTGCATTGGTTGGCACATTAGTCGCAGGGCTCCACTTCGCGCACCCTGCCCTCGCCCAAGGCGTACCCGTCGTCGACACCCAAAACATTGCCCAAAACATCCAGCAACTCCGGCAGATGATCGAAGATGAAATCCTGCAAAACGAACAGCTGACCCAGCTGCGCGAACAGCTTGCCACACTCACGGACCAACTTGCAGAGCTGCAACGCACCTATGAGGCCCTGACACGCCTTGCCGAGCTGCCAGAGATCATCCGCACTGAGATGGAAGAGGAATTGAATGGATTGCTCGACCAAGAGTTCGGGGACATCCTCGCGACCATCGAAGCCATCAAGACGGGGGACTTTTCTGGCCTGTCCGGGTCGGGCGCAGGCGAGATCGAAACCCAGATGGACCGCGTCTTGGCTGATCTTGGGTTTGATGACGATACGCTCTCAGAAATGGCCAGCAGTGGGAACGCAAGCGCCAACCGGATTGCGACCCAAGCCACAACTGGCGCGCTGGTCTCGGCCGCGGCACAAAACAGCTACGGCGACGCAGGCCAATCGCTTGAGCGCGTGGATCGACTCGTCGGACTTATCGATGACATGGATGAGTTGAAGGAAAGCGTCGATCTCAACACGCGTGTGACGGCAGAGCTTGCGATTGCGCTTGTTGCCATGTGGCAGCTTGAAGCCATTCAGACCGTCGGTGATGGCACAGGTGGTGTGATCGATGCCGCAACCATCGCTGAAGAGCAGCGGTTCATGGATTTCACCTTGCCTGATCTCAGTGCTGATTAAGGCGTTTCGAAATTGACCCACAAAATCAAATATCGGTTTTCGCGCTCATACGAAGCGAGAGGCAGCGAAGAACCGATTCAGCTTATTTCGAAACGCCGAGTCCGGGGTGTAAAGCGTGGTGAGTGAACAAGACATTATTCAAGAAGAGCTGGTGTACGGCGCCCTGCGGCGCGAACGTCTTTGGCAACGGCTTGGTTTGATTGGCCTCATCTTTGGCATTCTCGGGTGTCTGAGTGCCGCCGCCGTCGCAATCCTCGATGTCGATCCGCCGCCTGTCGTGGTGCCTTATGATCCCGCGACCGGCTTTGCCCTGCCGGAGGCCTCTGTTGGGGCAACGACCGTCACGGAAAACCAGGCCATCATTGAGGCGGAAGTCTTCCGCTATATCAGTGACCGCGAGGTCTATAACCAACTCGACAATGATGTGCGGGTCAGAAGTGTACTGCGCCGTTCCGATGGCGCGGCCGAAGCCTCCCTGCGCCAAATCTGGAACAGTGCAAATGCGGATTATCCGCCCACGCTTTATGGCACAAGCGGCCGGTTGGATGTCGAAGTCCTCAGCATCAACCGGATCGGCATCAATCGCGCCACGGTCCGTCTGCGCAAGCGCCTGAACTCGATTAACGGCGTTCAGACCGGCCTGTTCACCGCCACGCTGCTATTTGAGTTCCGACCCGAGGCCAGTCGGTCCATTGATCAGGTCTGGTCCAATCCCTTTGGCTTCACGGTGCTGGAATATTCCATCCGCTCCGACAGATTGGAGAACTAATGCGTTTCAGGAATTCACAACAAAATAACCTGTCGCCAATGTCTCGAGAGCGCGTAGCGCGGCAGGGTATTGGCGACACAACTCATTCCGACAACGCATGTTTGCTTACAAAGTTGCTCAGTATTCTTATGCTTGCCGTGTTGCCGGGTTTGGCCATTGCTGAAGCCATTCCGCGGGGCGGACCCAATGACAGTCGCGTTCGATTGGCTACATACCAAGAAGCACAAGTCTATCGTCTCAGCGTGTCACTCACTCACGTGACAACAGTGGAGTTCGGTGAAGGCGAAAGCATCCGCTCGATCATTGCAGGCGACACAGAAGGCTTTGAGATCGACGGTGTTCCCGGCGGACAAGCCTTCGCGATCAAACCTGTCGCGCGCGGCGTCCATACCAATGTGACCGTCTATACCAACCGGCGCAGTTATTATTTTAACGTTCAAGAGACTCAAAGCCCCACATTCTATGTGGTCCAGTTCCGCTATCCTGATGATGAGGCGCGGCCAACCCGCGCAATTGCTAGCCAAGCCCCCAACTATAATTACGGGGCCAGCACACAAACGGAATTCACCCCGACACGCGTTTGGGATGATGGGACGTTTACGTATTTCGCGTTTCCCCGAAACGCGCCTGTGCCAGCCATCTTCCGATACTCCAGCGGCCGCGAGCGCACGGTAAACACGCAAGCCGTCGAGGACGGTGTGATCCGCGTCTCAGGCGTGAACACGCAGTGGGTGTTGCGGCTCGGTGATGACGTGGTTTGCATTCAGGCAACCTCACCAGCCGGGGCGTTATCATGAGCAATACAGGAGACGCAGAGCTCGAAAAACGCCTCGCCGCACTAGAAAAGGGCGGACATCGCGGGGGTTCACCTAAGGCTAGACGCTCGCCCCTTCTGGCCCTCATCGTCGTCACACTCGTTGGTGCAGGTGGCGCCGTTCTCTACATGGTCTCCGGATCAGATGAAGAAACGGCTCTGCCAACAGCCACACCTGATGTGTTTCAAAATGAGGGTGACGGCTTTGGGGCGATCGAAGCCATACCTCCGCCCCCTGCCCCGGAAACGCAAATTGTCATAGCCCCCGCCGCACCTTCTGAGCCCAACGCGGAGCTCCTTGCGCAATTGGCTGCCCTTCAGGCCCAGATCGAGGAATTGCGCAACGCGCCGGAACCGGTGGTAGAAGAAGACACGGCGGCTGCGGACGCCATTGATGGACTAACAGCTCAAATCGCGGCTTTGCAAACTGCATCGGTGGCAGCCCAACAGCTGTTTCAGGACGAATTGGCGGCGCGTGATCGCGAGCTGGAACAAATACGTATGGACTTGGAGTTGGCCCAACTTGAAGCCAATCGGCCAGTGCCTGCGCCAGTACCTATCGGACCATCCGAGGAAGACCTTCTTGCGCGAGAGGCAGAACGGTTGCGCCGCGAAGAAGAAGCACGCCGCATGGCTGATCTTGAGCGCCGCGCAGCAGAAGAACGCGCTTTTCAGGGGCGCCGCATCGCATCGCCTACAATTGCATTTGGCGGAACGTCAGGCGCGAATGAAACCCCGCTTGCAGAGCGCACATTCGGCGAGGTGACGGATTTTGTCTTGAACGGCGCGCTTCCGACCTCCGTCACTCAAGCCGAAGTCATCGCCAACCCTTCCAACACCATCATTCAAGGCACGGTGATTCAGGCTGTCATGGAAATCGCACTCGACAGCTCCCTCCCCGGCCAAACCCGCGCCGTTGTCTCCGAAGATGTCTTCAGCTTTGACGGATCGCGCCTTCTTATCCCGCGCGGGTCACGGCTGATCGGGCGCTATCGCTCAGGTGTCGATATTGCACAGCAGCGCGTCACCATCGCTTGGGACCGCATCATCCTGCCGGACAATCAAACCATTCAGATCAGTTCCTTTGGTGGGGATGAATTGGGACGCTCCGGCGTGACCGGGTTTGTCGATACACGCTTGGCGGAACGCTTCGGCTCTGCAGCTTTGATTTCGCTCATCTCGGCGGCCCCAAGTGCGGCCGCGGCATCCGTAGAGGATGAAACTACTGCAGGCGTTCTTGAGGATGTTGGCGATGATCTGGCCGATGCGACTGACAGCGTAATCAGCGACTATCTCTCCATAGGCCCCGTCATCTACGTCGATCAAGGTGCTCGCGTCACCGTCATGGTTGACCGCGATCTGGAGATATTTTGATCCCATGTCGCTGAGCTATCTTCAAACCTCACTTGATAAGCTGGACGCCGCGTCCCGCGACGATGTCATCGAGATTTGCATCAACCCCGACGGTACCTGCTGGGGTGAATTCCACGGCGATCACTTCATGCGCTTGCTGGATCAGCGGCTGTCGGAGACTACGGTTAAAGATCTGGGCAATCAGATTGCCTCCAGCGCAAACACCACCATGAGTAAGGACAGGCCCATTGTGTCGGTCTCGATTGCCTACAAAGATCGCCCAATCCGCGCGCAGGTCATCACGCCACCTGCTGTCATGTCGGCCATGTCGATCAGCTTGCGGTTCTTCTCAAGCCTCTCCCTCGAAAACATCGAACTGTCGTTTCTGTTTGGCAAAGAGCGCAAGCTAGAAGAGTTGCGGCAGGAAAAGACTCGAGAGTTACGCACAGTCGTGGAAGCCGGCGTGATCGACGATGCACTGGCATTTTGCGTTGAGAATAGGCTCAACATGATCGTCTCGGGTGGTACGTCGACAGGCAAAACCGTGGCAGCCCGCAAAATTCTTTCCCATGTCGGCGCGCAAGAGCGGATCATTACTATCGAGGAGGCCGCCGAGCTTCTGCCCGCTCAACCAAACGTGGTGACGCTTATCGCCAACCGTGATGCAGCGTACCAGACCGCAGACGTTCTTCTCACCGCGACCCTGCGCATGCGGCCGGATCGTATCATTCTCGGCGAGGTGCGCGGCAAAGAGGCCATGACCTTCCTGGAGGCCATCAACACGGGTCACGGCGGATCAATGACCACGCTCCATGCCGAAACCCCGCAACTGGCGGTGCAGCGATTGGCAATCGCCGCCCTCAAGACGGAGATCCCGATGACCTATGCGGACATGGTTCGATACATCGAGAATTCCATCGACGTGATTATCCAAACCGGGCGTCACAACGGCGCGCGCGGCATCACCGAATTTTACCTCCCTGGCATGGAACAGATTGGAGCATCCGCATGACAACCTATGAATACGAGATCCTGTCGTTCCCGATGGATCGCAAAAACAGTCTGATCGAAATGCAGGCTGCGTTGAATGCGAAAGGCCGGATCGGATGGGAGGTGGTCTCAATCAGCTCGTCCGAATTTGCCAATATTGGCCACACGGCATTCCTGAAGCGGGAAGCCTCCAAAGGCACCGATGTTGGGAGCACCCGATGAAGTATCGTGTAGACAGTCTCACTTGGCTTACGATCGTTTTGGGACTGAATGCATCGCCGTTGATGGCGGAGCGCAATCTAATCCCCAGCCTCGAGAGCATTCCGGATGTCTGCCCCGATCGCCCTAACGAGCCCGATTGGACGGAAAACATCGCGCTGCGAGACGCCTACCAGCGTGTCTTGGTCCAGGACATCTATCGAGCACAGAGCATGGAGCGGGTCGTTGAGACGGGATCCTGCGACTGCGCCACGCGCTTCCCAACGTGGGATTCAGCCGAAGTTACCTTCCGAGAAAACCATGCCAGAGCGAACCGTTCAGAAATGCTGCAAGCCTCGGACATCTACAACCGCCGCGCAAATGATCTTCGGCCTCAAGCCAAAACGATCTGCGAAACCGTGGGCAATTGGTAGGGCCATCCTGAAATGAGCGTTGTTACCTACTTTGTCGAAACCTCCCAAGGCTATCTCGACACCGCCGCCGAAACACAGTTCGGGTCTGTTGCTGCGACGGTGGGAACGCTTCTCGTTCTTGGAACAACGCTCGTCGTGATCTTCGTGTTCCTGAACATGATCTATCAGTACAAAGCGATGGACGGGCGAACGGCGTTCTGGCTCGCGATCAAGATCGGGCTCATCGGGATATTTGCGACCAATTGGGTCCAGTTCAACGCGCTATCATCCGCGATCCTTGCGGGGATCGATAGTATTGCAGGCGCGCTTGTCGCATCTGTGGGCGGCGGCGTGCCCGGCCCTTCTGGCACATTCGCCGAAGAGTTTGACCGGTTAATCGCCGAACTAGGCGAGTATCTCAATGCTGCGGGGTCAGAGCTCAACTGGATGGCTGGCGCAATGCTCGACATTGTTGGGGTGCTGATGCTGTCAATTCTGGGCGGCTTGGCGGCGTTTATCTTGGTCGCGTCGCGTCTGATGATCGCCCTGCTCATCGGGATTGCGCCGGTGATGATTTTTCTGACGCTGTTTGAAGTGACCAAAGACTACTTTGCGCGGTGGCTATCGGCGCTGATCTCCTTTGCCATTTATCCTATCGTTGTGGCAGGCGTCTTCGCGACCATCACAGGGGTGGCGTCAGCACTGATGGGAGAGCTTGGCGATCCTGAAGGAGCGACAAACATCGGTGCGCTTATCCCGTTCTTTATGATGGTGTTGATGGCCAAGGGGTTCATCGTCGCGACGCCGTTCATTGTACGGGCGATTTCCGGGAACATCATGATGCCAGCTTTGTCAGGTGGTTTGGCCGGAAGCTATGGATTTGCCCGTGCAGCCATGGGTAATCAGCAAGCCTACAATCGCTATCTCGTTGGGGGTGCCAGTGGAGCAGAATATGCAGCACTTAGAGCGCGTCAGATGTTTGGAGTACAACAAATGCCTCAGCGGCCTGGGATGTCACAAGTCGCACCTGCGACAGGCAAACCGTCCACAGGGACTGGATCGCAAATGCTGGCTCAGCTCGCGCGGTTGGGAAGATTAGGACGGCGGTAGTGGCCAAAAATCTGCTAAAACCGTAAAGGTTTTGCCACGGGTTTTTGTCCAGCCTAAGCGGTTGATCTAGTGTGGGGCGGGACGCTTGGACAAAAAAGACCGTTTTCGCCGCTCCAACCTGAATTGCTATCCTTCGTCGATCACGCGGCGAAAGAGCAAAAGGGCCCTTTTGACCGATGCTGCGCAGTGAACGAATGTCGTCTCCCGGAAAAAAAGCTATACACACCGCTGATATGCTCTTGACCCTGACGCTAGTGTCAGGGTGCTAAGCATATCTCTTATCAACATCGAAAGATTCGAAGATAGGAGACCACTGGAATGGCAAACGAAAATACAGATGAACTGCGAGCCAAGGTAGAAGACTTGATGAAATACGGGGTCGCAGCAAATGTCGAGGAATTGGATCAGATCTATCATGACGACCTTGTTGTCATGAACCTTACCATTGACGGTCAGTTTGTGACGCTCTCGAAACAAGATGTTCTGGGAATGTTAACAGAGGTGTTCGCGGGACTGAGCGGAAGTGCGTACATGTGGTCGAAGATTCATAGCATCTCTGTAGATGGAGATCGCGGACACGTTCTAATTTCGCGCAAGCTGCCCATTGGCGGGCCACAGATGCACATTGACCTCAGCATTGACTTCACCTTCGAGGATAGTCGCTGGCAGGTGACACGCGAAGTTAACTTCGTCCGCCCTGACCTTGAAGCTGCTTAATCTCTGGATGATTTCAGTCGACGGACACCTCTCGGCGCTATGCTCAGCCCCGAGAGGTGATCACTTGAATCATAAGATAGGAAGTGAGTTGAAATGAAAGATGTGGATGTGTTGCAAGGCAGCGATTGTCACGGGCGGCAATTCACCGGCGAAAAGTACAGTTTTCGTCATATCCTTGATTAAACTGTCAACCACATATTGCTCGGCGAAGCTATCAAACGAGCCCAACATCCCGACCTTAAACGGTGAACAGTTTGAGCGCTGAGCGATGCATGTGCATTAAGTAATCTATCTGAGACCAGCCGCAGTCTCGTGTAAGATGTTCCCAATTCCGAACAGAAACCAGCGTCCACAAAAGGTCTACGGCCTCTTTCGTTTTCAGATCCGATGACAACATGTCATGGTCGTTCAGCGATTGTATCGTATGATCACACAGATCGTGCACAGCGGACATCCGATCCTCCCAAGCTAAACGTGCTTCTTCGTCGAAATCCTTGATAGCCATCAACGCTTTTCCAACCCCATATATTTTTGGGATGTAGTTGCACCAGACGTCAATGAATCCTTCTAACCGCGCGACACCTTCAGCGGCGAGGATCTGCTCATCCACCACTTTGCCAATGCCGTTAATTTCATCAAGATAGCGGGTCGTCGCAATCAGCAACTCTGCCCGGTTGGGAAAGTGCAGATACAAAGCTTGACGGCTGATCCCGGCACGCTTGGCGATATCGGACATGCGCACATCGCTTGCGCCTTTTGTTTCCAGAAGGGCTTGGCAGCTTTTGAGAATGCGATCACGCGTGGAAGCATTTTTACTTGACATAGTGTAAAGTAAATCGATAGATCACAGCTGTCAACTTGACACCGTGTCAAGTGAACCGCTCGGATAGGAAACGTCATGAAAGTCATAGTTATCGGTGCAACTGGCACCATAGGCAGCCTTGCTGTCCAACAGATGCTTGCCGAAGGGCATACAGTCACCGCGTTTTCGCGCACCCCAGATAGGATCGGGATCAACCATGCAGAACTTTCATTGGTGTCAGGCGACGTCCTAAATCAGTTAGAGGTTAATACAGCGGTCGCGGGGCATGATGCCGTGGTCATCACCTTGGGCAGCAAATCCTTGCGTTCACTCATTAGGTCCAAAGGCACGCTCACCGTAATCCAAGCTATGCAAAAGGCAGGGGTTTCGCGTCTGATTTGTCAGTCAACACTTGGTGCACGTGAAAGCTGGTCCAACCTGAACTTCTTTTGGAAACGGATCATGTTCGGCGGTATCCTGCGGGTCGTTTTCCGCGACCATGAACTTCAAGAGTGTCTTGTTGAAGCCAGCGGTCTGGATTGGACCATCGTGCGCCCGAGCGGGTTCACCGACGGCCCAGAAACGAAAACCTTCAAAGAAGCATTTGCGCCGACGCTGAAAGGCCTACGCCTCAAAATTACGCGGAGTGATGTCGCCAGCTTTCTGACCAAGCAATTGACCGACAGAACCTACCACCAGCGCGCCGTTGCGATCTCAACCTAAACAAGGAGCACATCGATGTCCCCAGAATTTAATCTCGTTCTCATCCAGGTTTCTGTTGTGGTTTACGCATTGGTTGCTGGTGTTTTTCTCGCGTTTTCTGATTTCGTTATGACGTCATTGGCAAAGGCTGAACCTGCTGGCGCAATCCAATCCATGCAGATCATAAATCGAGAAGTCTTTCAAACGATCTTCATGGTGCTCTTACTTGGCATGTCTGCCGTGTCACCGATGATTGTTCTCTACGCGATCGGCACTGATATCGGAGGCGCACAGAACTGGATCATGGCGGCTGGTGCGCTCTACTTTGCCGGAACGTTTATCGTGACGCTGGTCTTCAACGTGCCCATGAACAACCGGCTTGATCGTATGCAATTCGATAGCAACGAAGCGGCAGCCTATTGGCTTCACTACGTTCCGAATTGGCGCTTTTGGAACTGGGTTCGGGCAATCGCCGCAGCCCTTGCTTCGCTATGCCTGCTGATTGCTACGGTCATATTGGCACAACCCTAATTACAAACCCGAAATAGGCACCGGCAAAGCCCTAGGTGCTGTTCAATTATCAGGAGTTAACCTCTTATGTTTCATCCCATTTCACAATTTGTAACGCTTGCCGTTTCCGGACTGATCGCCACCATGATCGGGGGCCTCATTCTTATTGATCCTGTTGCTTTTCATGTCAGCGCGG
Organism: Roseovarius sp.; assembly: GCA_029212365.1. GTDB lineage: Bacteria > Pseudomonadota > Alphaproteobacteria > Rhodobacterales > Rhodobacteraceae > Roseovarius. Next base: position 10,570 of record JARGOC010000029.1, on the reverse strand, counting down.
GTATCGACGTTGGAAGCCAAACCGCTTTGACCAACGAACTCAAGGCTGCGGGGAGCACCGTACTGATGACAGGCATATTAGCGTTAACTGCAATCGCGCTGGTGCGACTGCGTGCGACGGCTCTGATTGTCAGCGCGTTGGTTTATGGGTCTTACGGCCTTGGTCGTGTGTTGAGTTTTTTGGTTGACGGTATACCTAACACGGCCTTGGTCTCGATAGCAGTTCTGGAATTGGTGATCGCTGCGTCCTGCATCGTCGTTGTGTCCCGATACTCTATGCGTGCAAAACCTGCTTTCACCTAACGAAGGGGCTTTTACAAAGGGCGAAAACTTTGGTCGAATCCAAAGAAAATGAGCTTGACCCTGACACTAGTGTCAATCCGCTAAAGCTGTCTGTGCATCATCAAGATAGATAATTTGCAGACAGGGAAACATGAAATGACGCAGAATGGCCATTGGCGAAACAAGGTCGCGATCGTGACCGGCGGAAGCTCTGGCATCGGCAGAGCGACGGCCTTGGCGCTTGTTGCACAGGGCGCAAAGGTCCTGATCACGGGACGCAGTGATGAAAAGCTTGCCGAGGTAGCGGCGATGAGCGACGCGATCGCAACATTGCGAGCGGATAGTGCCGATGCGGATAGCGGCACGCAAAGCGTCGCGGCAGCAACAAGGAAATGGGGACGTCTCGATCTTGTCGTCAACAACTCGGGAGCTGGTCAACCGCTTCCCATCGCTGCGTATGATGCAAGTGTCATTGCCAACATGTCCGCTGTGAATATCGCGGCACCGTCCTTGTTGGTAATGGCAAGCCACGCTGCTTTGCGCGAAAGCAAAGGTGCCATTGTGAATATCGGCACAGCCGTGACTCAGAACGCTGCGCCGATGTTAGCACACTATGCAGCAACCAAAGCTGCACTCGACCATTTGACCAAGTCATGGGCCATAGAATTGGCTGGTGACGGAATTCGCGTGAATGCGGTAGCACCTGGCCCGGTCAAAACCAGTGCACTCACTGGAATGATGGGTTTGCCTGACGAAATGGCGCAGCAGATTGAAGACCAAGAGGCTACGCAGGTGCCACTGGGGCGGCGCGGTGTGACAGATGATATTGTCCCATGGATTCTACGACTAGGTCGATCCGACAACGCATGGCTCACCGGTCAAGTTCTTACAGTGGACGGCGGCTGGTCGCTGCGAAACTAAGAGGGAATTGGCGCTGGGGGATGCCTATCATCTCTCAACGCCGCTCTTGTTTGGCGGTTGAAACACTTCCATTTATGTCAAGGTTAGCCAGAAAGGGTTTGAAATGCAGGCCAAGGAAGCCGCCGAACGGCTTGGGATCACGCAACGCATGCTGCGCCACTATGAGAAACAAGGCTTGATGGCGGTGGGTCGTACGCTCAACGGCTACCGGCATTACCGAGAGGCGGATCTTCGTCGCGCAGGTCGTATCCGCGACTTTATAGCGACCGGTTTTTCCACCCGTGAAATCCGCGCTATGAGTTCGTGCTTATCGGACGAAGGGTCTGGCCCGTGCGAAGGCGGTATCGAGAAATTAACAGAAAAGCTCGAGCACATCGAACGGCTCCGGAGTGACTTAGACGCGCGTCGAGAGGCACTTCTTGATCGACTTGCCAGTCTGAGAGGGGGCCTTTCCAACGCTGATCGGCTAGGTCAACCGTTAGACACCCGAGCTGATAGTTTTGTGCGCCATCAGCCTCAAACAGTTTAGTGCCTTTGGCCTACTTCTGAGTGTTGTTTATCAAACTACAGTTAGGATAGGAGCGCTGCTGACAATCTCACAGACTGCCAATGAAACTGCCGATAACAAGACACCCGGCATCCTCCCTTCTGTGAAAACCGGTGAGCGAGTTAGGCGGGTCACTGCATTATACCACTTGATTAATTAACCACTTGGTATATTAACTGTACCGATGAATACATCTGACCAACTTGATGCGGCCTTTGCCGCGCTCGCCAACCCGACCCGAAGAGCGATCCTTGCGCATCTGGCACAAGGCGAAGCGACCGTAAACACACTGGCGGAGCCCTTCGATATGACCCTGCCTGCCATCTCCAAACATATCCGCGTGCTTGAGAATGCGGGTCTGATCACGAGGGGGCGTGATGCGCAGTTTCGACCCTGCACCCTGAATACACAACCACTACAGGATGTCGCCAGCTGGACCGACCAATACCGCCACATCTGGGATGCTCGGTTCGACGTCATGAGCAATATTCTCCAAACAAAGAAGGAATCAAACGATGAGTGATCAGCAAACTTGGGTAAAGATACAGCGCGAATTCGATGCACCAATTGAAAATGTCTGGAACATGTGGACCGATCCAGAGCTGTTCAAACAATGGTACGGACCGATGGGCATGTCTGTTCCGATTGCCGAAATGGATGTCGTTGTCGGCGGGATCCGCAAGGTTTGTATGGAGATGAAATCGCCCGAGCGCACGATGTCTATGTGGTTCACAGGCGTTTATAGAGAGGTCAGCCGCCCGTCACGCCTCGTTTACACTGAAAGCATGTGCGATGAAGGCGGAACGATCATTTCGCCCCAGAGCATGGGTATGCCAGAGGGCCACCCGGACATAACTGAAGTCATCGTCGAGCTGAGCGAAGTGGATGGCAGAACAACAATGACGATGGTGCACGTTGGTGTTCCTGAAGGCTCCGCTGGTGATGGTGGATGGAACCAAGCATTCGACAGTCTCGAAAAGCTTATCGGGCAATCCAAGTGAACGGAGAACAGACACCTCACGCGGGTTGGAAACCTATCCCCTTAGCGCTGAAAGTACTGTCTGCGGTTATGGTTTTGTGGGCTGTCGGCTCAGCGATGAATTTGCCAAATTTGTTGGACAGCGGTTTGCCGTTAGCGGGCTTTTTTGTCTATGGCCTCACGGCATTTCTTGTGGTCCTGTTTTTCGACTTCATCGGACCAGCGATTTTCCTATATGCCCTTTGGAACAGAAGACCTTGGACCGCAAAGTGGGCTTTTTTCTATATTGGGCTATTCATCCTCAATGGCGCTGTTGCGCTGTTCACAGTGAGCGAACAGCTTGGCCTTGTGCAAATCTTGGTGCCAAACCTTGTCAGTATGGTGATGCTTGCTGTGATCTTCTGGAAGCAATCATATTTTGTCGGAGCAAGCTAATTCACTCAGTCGTCAGGTTTCCAATCAGGCTGCGCTGCAAATGACGTCACATCTCGTCCAAGCTGATCCCAGTGTGGCTTTTCGCGTTCAAAAATGACGACTTCAACGTTTAAACCATCGGCATCATCCATTGTGCCAAGCGTCAGTGTTAGATGACCGGGTAACCGGGTGTTCTTTCCATAAATCGGGCTGCCGCAGTTTGCACAGAATGCCTTCGTGACTTCTGAATCCTTGCCTGATGAATATCTGAATTCGCCTAACTTCCCGTTCACGGTCACCGCATTTGAGCTGAACATGGCACCCACGGTATGGCCTGTTCCGCTCAATCGGCGGCACTCTTCACAATGACATTGTGCAACAACGATTGGCTTCCCGGTCGCCAGATAGGTAACAGCGCCGCAAAGGCAGCGCCCGGAGTATTTCGGATTCATTTGCGGGTCCCAACTTTCATTTATTATTGAGGTGGTACTGCATCGATAGCGAAAAATTCTAGAACGTTGTTATCTGGATCACGAACTCGAAAGAACCGAAATGGCCCTTCTACAATGACGACGGCGCTTTCTAACCGGTTTGGTACGATTGCCCTTACTCTCTTGGGCTTAGAAGACCTCAACTGCCAACGAACGAACAGTGTCGGCAATTTGGCTCGCAAACATCTCTTTGGTCAAAATTTCAAAGTGGTCCGCAGTCTCAACGACTGTAAACGTCCCTGTCGAAGAAAGGGCTGCGAGACCCTGCTGCATGGCTGTCCATGATGGCATCATGACATCAGGCCAGCCATCAACCATGACAACGCTTAAAGGTAAATCCCCAAGCTGCCGTTCGGCAACGCCACGCGCCAGAACCGCTGACTGCTCCCATTCACTTGCTTCTGCCGCTGAACCCACCATGTGTGAAACTGATCCATAGAGATGGTCAGCACGGGCTTTTGCGTCACCCTCAAGCCCATTGGCAAACATATCGGGCACTCCCAGTAGCTGCGCGCCACCAAAGTGGTTTGCTATGCTTAAGATGGAAAACCCCGCAAGCATATCTTTGAATCCCTCCTGAGCCTCAGCCGGAAACCTGTCTGCCATATCTTCATGCGAGGAATCAACCAGAACCAGCCCGGCAACTCGTTCAGGGAACCGGTCAGCGAAGACGCGTGCAATCAAAGCGCCATAAGAGTGGCCGACAATGAGGACCGGTTCGGTTATCCCGATCTTGTCTAACAATTGACTGAGAACATCGGCGCTGTGCCCCGCGCCTACAGGCCCCGCAAAACTATCGCTGAACCCGATACTAGCCCTGTCATAAGTGCAGGCATAATACTCGCTGGAAAGGGCGCGCTGCACCCAGTCCCAGTTTTCTGATGCGAGGCCCATTCCATTTTCAAAGATGAGTGTTGGGTCTTGTTTGTCGCCTTGGCAATTCAGGTAGATATTTCCGCCTTCAAGGGTGATCATCTGCCCCGGAAGGGTGAGTGCTTCGACAAAGCGCTTGTTGCGCAGAGATTGAAACGTGAGGGCTGCCATCGCCACCAAGGCGAGCAACATGATGACCCAAACAGCGAGAAGACTTACCCGTTTTGCCAGGCTCATATCGATAAATGGTCGATGCGGTTTTATGCTTTCAGATTTTGGCATGGAAATCACTCCTGACTAGGCTTGGGAGCGAGGGCGACTTGCAAGACGCCACATCCGCCAACAAAAACTGCAATACATAGCGCCCAAATTATGCCTGCCGGTGTCGTTATCCAGAGCCCGGCCGCAACAAGTCCGACAGATGTCAAAACCCAAATTGCGTCTCCGATGACAAAGAAAAGAACGCTGTATCGCCTCGGCGAGGCTTGCCTGACTTCGAATAACAACAGCGCTGCATTCACCAATAGGCCAGCACCAAGAAGATAGAGCAATAGAATTGGCGGTGATCCCAGAATGCTAGCGATGGTCGGGGCCATCAAAACAAATATCACCCCGAAGACCGCACATGATGTGGCATTCGCGACGAGGACGGATTTTAACATGGTGTTTAGTCTTTCAATGTTGTTAACTTAGATTACAACATCAGATGGAGACATGGTTGTCAACTAAGTTAACAAGAATGTCGCCGCGAGCAGGATATGAGCTGCTTGAAAGTCGTTCGCTTTCCTTGTTGTTCGGGATGGATACGTTTCAAGCCAGAGTAATAGATCAGCTGGTCGAAAGCCTTCGCGGGCAGGGTTTTTCGGATGTTAAGAGGAGCCAGGTCAGTTTTCTTGCTGCCTTGGATTGCGATGCTAATCATGCGGCAAACATTGCGCGCAATTTACGCATATCCCGTCAGGCTGTTCACAAGGCCGTTCGCGAACTTGAGGCGATTGGTTGGCTGGAAACAGCCCCAAACCCAGACCTGCAAAACCAGAAAACTATTCATTTCACAAACGAGGGGGAGCGAATGATGTCTCTCGCTAGACGCTTTTTCTTTGAGCTAGACGCACTGATTGTTGCAGAGGTTGGAGATGAAGGAATGGACTTTGTTCAGAGGCTACTGAATTTCGCGCCCGACTTGGAATAGGTAGGGTTAGTATGATCCCCAAAAAGCCAACCAGCCAGTAGGTTCTTGGCTGCTCGCTTCTAGGGCCGCCCTTCTTTGACAGGCTGTTCATATTCGCGCGTGCGGGCCAAGTTTTACGCCAATTTATCAACCTCAAGGGCAGTCAAATACGTCTGGAGTTGCCCATTCAACGCCGCCCGTTCCGCCTCAGTCATTCCGCCAACAAGTACTTTCTGGGTTTCAACATGGTCCGTCACAGCTGCGTCAACGATCCGATGCCCCTTGGTCGTGAGCTGAACAAGCACACTGCGTTTGTCGTTTGGATTTCTAACGCGAGCAACAAGGTCATCCTTCTCAAGCTGGTCGATACGGTTGGTCATCGTCCCTGACGTAACCATCATCGTCTCAAGCAGTTGATTGGGGGACAGTGCATGTGGTGGGCCGGACCGTAGCAGCGTGGCAAGCATATCAAAGCTTGCGCCGTTCAACCCGTGTCGGGCAAACGTCCTCCCCATCTCATCCGTCAGTTGGGCAGATAGCCGAATGATCCGCCCGATAAGGGCCATTGGTTCAGTGTCGAGATCAGGTCTCTGCGCGGCCCACTGGGCCCTAATCTTGTCCATATCATACATGCTAGGACCACATCGGATATTTATCTTGACGTCAAGGTATATATGTTTATCTCGACATCAAGATAAAAAGGAGCTTCACTATGTCTCGTCCCCTCGACCTCGCACTCACCGCAATTGCACCTATAATCTGGGGCAGCAGCTACATTGTTACGACGCAGCTCCTTGCAAATCTCGATCCACTGACAATTTCGTTCCTGCGCGCATTGCCTGCCGGACTGTTTTTACTTTGCTTAGTCCGCCAACTTCCCAATGGACATTGGATCCCCAAGATGTTTGTTCTGGGAGCTCTAAATTTCGCAGTCTTCTGGTCGCTACTGTTCTTTGCAGCTTTCCGTTTGCCCGGCGGAGTAGCCGCGATCATGGGAGCCCTCCAACCCTTTGTTGTCATTTTTGCCGCTCGTGGTCTTCTTGGAACGCCCATCAAAGCACTTTCAGTTTTTGCCGTATTCATGGGCGTACTTGGCGTGGGCTTATTGATCCTGACACCTGATGCGGAGATCGACATGCTTGGGGTTGTTGCTGGCGTCCTAGGGTCATCATCAATGGCGTTTGGCACTGTCCTAAGTCGCAAATGGCAACCGCCCGTCTCAGCCCTGACTTTCACTGCATGGCAATTGACGGCAGGCGGGTTGTTGTTGGTTCCGTTTATCCCGATCGCAACGACGGAGCTTTCCAGCATCACCGGACTGAATGTCATCGGATTAGTCTATTTGGGCCTGATTGGCGCAGGGCTCACATATGTCATCTGGCTCAGAGGGATCAGGCTGTTACAGCCATCTGCCGTCTCAATCCTCGGTTTTCTCAGCCCGTTGAGCGCAACACTGCTGGGTTGGCTAATTCTGAATGAGACGCTGAACTGGATGCAAGCCCTTGGAATGGTCGTAGTGCTCGCAAGTGTCTTGATAGGGCAATATGCCCTTCGTTCTGCTGCAAGATAATCTCACGGCGTCAGCGCACCCAAGAAACTGACGGAGCTTAAGTAGAGATGTTCCAAAACGTTGGGTTTTGGCCGAGTTTCTAGTTGAAGCTGACGTTGAATTTGCGCTTGCTGGACGACCGCAGTGCGGGACAAACCGGTCAATCTGTCTCTAGTCGATATTTGAAAAAAGTTGCACCATCATATTCTATCTCACCGACGAGTCTTGCTCCAAACCTATCAAGCGCACTTAAATTTTTACGTGAGGGCGGCAAAAGAAAAGTAACGTAAGGAATGCGCTCATCCGCAACAGCAAACTTGATTGCTTTTCTTGAAATCTGTGTTCCCAATCCAAAGGAGGCTGGCTTTAGGACCAAACCGTAGTCCCATTCGTCCCCTTCCTTTTGGAAACCGCCCCACCCGACATAGTTATTATTTGCCAATACAGCCCAATGCCCAAGTCCGTCGCGGCTCCAGCACTCTTCCTTTGCGGCAACGAACTTGGCCACAGCAACCTCGTCCCATTCGAATGTCAGAAGCGGCATGTGTTCTGCAACACGAGGATCCGACATGTGAGCAATAATTTGGTTTGGGTCTATCTCGGGCAACCGAGCAAAGATGATCTCATGTTTCAATCTGGATTCCATTGGCAAACCATCAACTTTCACGCTTCTGAGCAAGTATTGCGAAGAACGCCCGAACGTCAAACATCACAGAGATCGCTACTGTTAGACAAAGGAGCAGTACCCATATCCCGTAGATGCTAAGAAGGTTGAAATCAGGGTCGTTGCTGACGGCATAGGGTAAGTAGATCATCAAGGGTGTCCAAAAGACGATGTGAGAAATTCCGGTGAGGCGGATGTTCCTCGTGTAGTAAAAAATTACAACCGCAACCGGGAAACATACAATATATGCGAGTAACGACAAACGTGCTGTCACATGAGTAAAAGCAAAAAATATCCCAATCAAGAATACGATATTGAGCCAGCGCATCCACAATTGAACGGGGCGTGGCAACAGGATCATTTGTTGTTTTGCGTCTTCAAACATATCCATTTTATTTGGGCTTAGGTTGCTTCTCTGGACTCGAAACGCCGAAAACTTGGCAGCTCGAATCTGTTTCTTCGATCGCATCAACCAGGAAGTGGGCCAACCCGAGGCGTGAAACCGACGATCCGTTCAACGGCGACCGCCCCTGCTCAGAACGATACTTCGGTTCGTCTTCACTCGTCAGAAACCCGCACCTCGCAACCGTCCAGTCGAGATCGGAAGCTTTCAAGACTTGTTCCATACGTGCAGCGCTGCGCACGATATGGCGAACGATCAAAGGAAGAATTTTTTCAATCAGTGTACGCGGGGGAAACAACAGCGCGGTGGACGTGACAAGCACCCTCTTGAGACCTGTATCGCATGCCGCTGCTACAATGGCATCTGCTGATTGAAAGTAGACTGATGTTGCTGCCTTTGTCGGTCTTCGACCACCCAACGTGGAAATGACCACATCTTGCCCACGAAAAACTTTGGTCAGAAATTCTGGATCACATGGATCGCCAATCGTTGCAGTCAGTTTCTCATGTTTGATGCTCGGCTGCTTGTCGTGTGAACGCACGACAGCGGTGACATCAAGACCTCGCTCAAGCGCAACCTGAAGCACATGCTGTCCAGTTCGCCCATTTGCTCCAAGCACGATGACTTTCATAGGCATGATCCTTAGGGTTGCTGCTCGTTTCTTCTAATAAGCACCTTAAGCTATACGTTTTTCGCAAGTAAACTGACGAAATATTTTGGTTTAGTATGTAAAAAAGCGTGGTATAGAGATCCGATGAACTGGAATTCGATATCGTTTGACTGGAACCAAGCACGCTCATTTCTTGCGGTCGCAGAAGAAAGATCGCTGTCGGCTGCCGCCGCCGCTCTTGGGGTGACACAACCGACAATAACCCGACAGATTGCTGCTCTAGAAGAAGATCTGGGTGTAATATTGTTTGAGCGGACCGGAAGGTCGGTCGCGCTTACACAAGCTGGCTTGGACCTCCTCGATCATGTCCGAACAATGGCGATGGGCGCAAACATGATGTCGCTTACGGCGTCAGGCAAATCGCAAACTATCGAAGGCCAGGTTCGGATTACCGCGTCTGACATGACTGCCGCCTATCTTTTGCCACCGATGCTAGCGCAGTTGAAAATGTCAGCGCCGAATTTGGAGGTTGATATTGTTGCTGACAGCAATGTCCGTGATCTGCTTCTTCGAGAAGCGGATATTGCCGTTCGACACGTGCGTCCTGAACAGTCAAACCTCACCACTAAGCTCGTGTGTGAAGACGCAACTCGGTTCTACGCGGTGCGTAAATACACGGATACCTATGGCTTTCCGAAACTAGGCGACAGTCTCTCACAACATCAGTTTGTCAGTTTTGGTGATGTTGAACGCATGTTGGGATATCTGCGGCCAGCCGGTCTTGATCTGACCACAAGGAACTTTCGATACGTGTCTCAATCTCAAATTGTTGAATGGGAAATAGCGCGAAACGGTCATGGAATTGCGATCATGTCTGACCGCATCGCTTCCAAATTTCCGGAATTTGGGCCAGTGCTGACGGAGATCGAGCCTTTCTCAATACCGACCTGGCTCGTTGCTCACCGGGAGCTGCATACAAGTCGTCGTATAAGGCTTGTGTTCGACCTTCTCTCCGAGAGCCTATCACTTTAGCGCAGAATGACGGCTATCGAATTCACGACCTTCTCCCAACACTCTTGCACTCAAGAGGTTGGACGCGCAAAGAACATGTACTTAGCTTTGAGGTGAGTGGGCATCAGCCCCCATATTAGGGGGCATCCGCGCGAAACGCCGGGCCTGTCGGCGGGCGGCCTTCAAGTTGCCTGCCGACAGGTCACTCTGAAACCGCCCACGCCCAGGATCAGACCACAACGCAAAAGGCCCCCGCCTGCTGACGGGGGCCTCAATCTTCTGGCGGTGCGGGCTGTTACTCGGCGGCCATCCGCTCGGCCTGTGCGGTACGCTCCATGATGTAATCCACGGCCTTCTGCGCCTCGGACGCGGCTCGGAAGATCGTACGGCTGTCTTCCTTCATTGCCTCAAGCCATCCTTCGACATAGGCCGCGCTCTGGTCAAATTCAGGCTCCACCCCGATCTGGGCGCACAGCATACAGTTTCCGATTTCCGCGACCAGCTCTTCAAAGGCGTAGGCCTTGCGGTCGTTAAACCTACCCAAGCGGTCCAGCCGCTTCGTCGCCCCTGTCCAGTGTGTCTTATGCCGATGTCGGCATAATGCCCATAATGCCGCGCTTTTGATTATGCCGCGCTGCCCCATCAAAAGCCTGATT
>JARGOC010000055.1 GCA_029212365.1 Roseovarius sp. | reverse complement strand
GAAACCAAACGATTTCGGACTTCAATAGAAAACTCTGTATTTCACTGGACAGGCTCTCTGTCGCAAGTTTTCCACAAGTTCCTGCCATCTTGTGCTCTGTCACTCAGCCACCGATACGAATTGATGGCATTTTTGATGGCATCGCTGTCTTCATTGGAAAATTATTCCAATAATATCAATATCTTAATATAGTGATTTCGGTCCTCTTCTGGCACCAAATCTTTGTTCCGGATAGTCCGAGAACATCCAAGAAACCCCGCGAGAGCGGGTTTTTTTATGGATTTTGACGAATTTACGTCCTTTACCGTCCAGCGACATGTGATGGCATTCTGCTCCCATGCCATAATACTCGCGAGTCAGAAACCAAACATATGCCGCTAAATGATGCTCGAATACGCGCCCTGAAACCGGGCGCAAAGGTGGCGCACGGACCCTAAATGGCAGAAGGCCCACCAAGGTCCATTCCGCGCTAATATCCAAATTTTTGCAGGAATATTGGTTGCGGGGGCACGCAACTGCTTTGGTTGACTCTGCGCATCTTGAACTCTCTCGTCATTTCGCCACGCATTGCTCATCAGTCCGCCGCTCAAAATATCTCGTCATAGATGTCTTCGATGCGGCGGGCTTCTTCGTCGGTCAGTGCAGCAAGTTCTTTCTCCCGTGCACGATCCGAGAACTTGCCATTATTCTGAACCAGGAAGCGGAATAGCAGGTCAGACAAGCGATCCGGCATATCGACCAGCAAAGCGAGTCTGGTGCGGAACGCATCATAGCGTCGCAGGAATTCTGCTTCCTCGGGCAGGTCGTTCTCGATGGTCTTCTGGACGCACGCGAACAGAAATTCAGTCTGCCGTGTGGCGTCGAAATACCGGTAGAAATCGCCGGTTTCGTTCAAGACGCGGACATTGCCATTGTCGGTGGCCTGCCACGCGATGAAGGGCAACAGCCGCGCCGAATAGTCCTCAAGAACGCAGCGATAATCATCAATGCGCTCGAAGATGGCGGCAGAAACAGGAAACACCACGCCGGTCGGGTTGAACCCGCGTTGGGTCAAAACGTGGTGGATCAGGTAGCGGTGCAGCCTGCCGTTACCGTCTTCGAACGGATGGATATAGACAAAGCCGAAGGCGAGCACCGATGCTGCCAGAACCGGATCGAGCTGCTGCGCGATCTGCCGATCGAACGCAATCAGTCCGTCAAGCAGCCCGCCCAGGTCTTCATGGCAGGCGCTGATATGATCCGGGATTGGCATGCGGGTGTCACGGTCATGCTCCCCGACAAAGCCGCCTTCGGTGCGCAGCCCGAGATGCACGAAACGGGCATCGCCGATGACGATGCGCTGCAATCGGAGCAACTCATCGAGATCGATCGGCTGCCTGCCGGCTTCGCCGATGGCACGCCCCCATCGCTGGATACGATCCTGCGGCGGGCGCTCGCCCTCGATGGCAAAACTGGACTTCGAGTCCTTGAGCAGCAAAAAAGCCGCCATTCGGGCGAGCAGATCGCGCGGCACGGCTGCGACCACTTCCTGCGCCCGCGCCTGCAAATCCAATGCAATGAAGCGCTCCAGCGCTTCGGTACGAAACACCAGCGGGCAGAAGTCCGGTTTCCCCGGAAGATTGTTCTTCACGCGGTGACGCGATGATGTCTCGCTACTGCCGGCATATTGCTGTTTGCGATTGACGATTTCAACATATGCGCCGCGCTCGGCATCGGGAAGATCGAGCTGCTGTCCGGTGAGCCACTCATAAAGAAACCAAACGCGACGGGCATAGCTTCCGGTCGGGGTCGCCTTGACGAGATCCTCGATCCGCTTCGCACCGGTTGTCAGGAACAGGCGCTTCAGGACGGCAAGGTCGAGTCCCTCGTACTTGAGCGCAAATGTGAGATGATCGTCGAGCGTGGCCTCCGGCGCATGGCGCGGTGTGTAGATACGCCAGCCGCCTTCGTCGGTGATCCTGTGATGTTCTCCGGTGGCGCTTAGCGTGCGCGGCAGGGGCACCTGCAGAGCGTAGGCATCGATAAGCGCAGCATATCCCGCCGGCGTTCCCCTTTCCGGGAGCCGCTGCTCGTGAAAGACCGTAACCGGCCCTGAAAAACGATTCTGAGTGCTCATATCGATGACAAACTCGTTCCCACGGCATCGAGGCAAGCCCTAGCTCAGCATCTCTGTGAAAAACGATTCCTTTTCATGAAAAATTATAACACAGAACATATTTCATGAAAAACAATACTTATAGGGTAAGATTCCTGAAAACCAAGATATCCCGCAGATACGCAGTACACGCCGTATTTCCCGCAAAAACGCCAAAACCCGCAGTTAGACTGACTTAGCGAGCATAGTTGCCTACAGGCTACCCGCCAGCACCAGGCCGCTGACTGGCCAAAGGCCTATGAATAGATGCGCCACCAGCTGACCAACCGCGTCAGTCAGCCCCCACACCCTGAAACAACGCTTCTATGGGGTTACCCGCATATCTCACCGAAGGAGGTGCATCGGCCCCAGAATTCTGTTAAAGTTTTTTTGCAACAATGGCTTGTCAGAATTCAGGATGAGGTCCGGTTCAAGCACATTGCAACTCCAATCAGATCGAATTTGAAGGCTTTGACGGCCACAAAGTTGCCGCCGGTTTTGATGGCGGAGCGATAACCTCGGACGCCGGCGCCTTGCTGCTGCGCCACGTCGACAAGGCGATGAACCTGTTCGACCGGGTGGCTTTCTGCTTTGTCGATCACCGCAATCCAGATCTTAGCGTTCATTGCGGGCACACGTTGGTTGCACAGCGCATCTCGGCAATCGCATTGGGATACGAGGACGTTGACGATCACGACACCCTGCGCCACGATTCGGTACTCGCGCTGTCTTCGCGCTGAAGCGAACCCGTCTGGAAGACGGGGGGTTTGAACCAAAGCGTGGATACTAAAACCCTTTTTCTTCAGCTTTCAATCTGCATCATGGGAACAATCAAACGCCCGGCAACATTTCTGTCAGCAGGTTTACAAAAGCTGGACCTGCGTTTGAACTGACAACAATTGCTTGAGTGCAAAAAGCGCCACTGATTTTCTATTACGGTGACGCTTCACCAAATCCCGCTATCTCTCAGGGTCTCAACCTGCTGCGTGACAACAGTTACGCGCCCGGCAAGTTTTCCATCAGAAGCGTCACACTGGCTGAATTGGAATTGATCTGACGAAAGTTTCGCTAGAACGCGCAAATTCAGCAATGCGTTGCCGCAATTTTCCGAGTTCCTTCAAATTGACTGCAAGTGCTTAATCCCATGTTTGCCCCTGATGGGTACGCTGGGCGCGTAATGTTAAAGGCTGAACCGAGTGAGCGGCCAGGTGACCACCAACAAAGTACACAAGCTAACACCCAGGCGCTTGGGTCGGCCGAGCGCCGATGACAGGGCACTTGCCCTGCGCAAGCGTTTTGCGAAGTCTTACCCTTCAAGTGCTTCCAAATGGCGGTCCTGGGGTTTCTTGAGAAAGGTCCTTATGGTCTGTGTGATCGGGCTCGCCATAGGCTGGTTGCTGGGGACAAGCCCTTGGCCATTGAAGACCACCCTAAGGCACTACGGAGCTGCACCGAACTGTGACTTCGCCAGAATGGTTGGCCTTGCACCAGCGAGCGTGGGGCAGCCAGGATATTGGAACAGGCATGATGCCGATAATGATGGCATTGCCTGTGAACCCTATCATGGTTGGCGACCAGAAAAATTGCGGTGATGTTTTTCTGACTCCTTCCAATTCTTTGGCTTTGAGCAGCAAAGCAGTCAGCGCAGCTTCGATACCCACGAAATAAAAAGGGATTTAGCAAAGCGTCACCGTAATCCCTTAGGTCGCTCGCAGCCCTTCAAAAGCTCGTCCAGTAATTCCTTGGAAATCGTCATCGTCGCTGCTCCTCTCAGGAAGCATGGGCCAAATCACAGATACACGGAAGATAGGACACTCTCGAAAAATAATGGATTTAGTAAGGCGTCACCGTAATTCCACTTTCACCGCTACTGCAAGGCTTTCCATCAGCAGCGCCTGAATGCTTTCCTCGCCCATCCGCTGACGCCAGCGGGTCATCGAGGAGCGATCCAGCGGCAAGGTGTGGGAGAAGAACTCTTCGCCGCAAAAATACTGGCAATAGGGGTTCTCGACCCAGCGGAGACATACCTCCTCGTCGGATAGATTATCTGCATATTTGAGAATGTGAAGTCCGGCCATCAGTCTGATGGGCAGGGCTGGATGACCGGGCTTGTCACTATAATTGCCACCGCATTTTTCCGACAGGAATTGCCAGTCGATCTGCTGCGCAAGCACCACCTTCTCATGGCCCATGTCGATGATCTGATCGAGCCTGGAGCGAAACATGTCGCTCTGACCGGTTTCCACGACGTCCCGAGGCTTCATCACACCCTCCAAATCAACGCTTTGGAGCAGTGAATCACAGTAAGCGGTGCGCCGATCCCACATTCCAATAGCCGTCCTGAACTGCGAGAACGTC
>JARGOC010000028.1 GCA_029212365.1 Roseovarius sp. | reverse complement strand
AGAGTCGAAAATACCTTATGATACGATTCCGCCCCCAGCCAGAATCGACCCCTTTTAGTGAAAACCCTGATCGGCTTGACCTCATCACCAATCGGGAAACGTTGAAACTCAAGAGTCTTTGGGTGGCGCTTGCGTTGGCCATGGTGTTTGTGGCCGGTTCCAAGTTCATCGCAGAGACCTATGCAGATCAGATGTCACAGTTCCTCAACAACGTGGTTGTTGACCTCGTGTTTGAAATGGGCGCGGCTCTTATTGGATCCGTCGCAACCGTGATTTTCATTGAGTTCCAACAGAAACGCCAATTTGAGGAAAACCTTACGCTGCGTTCTGCCATCGAAAAGCGCATCCGCCAACTTGAGGATGCGAGGCCATGACAGCGTTTTCGGGACAAATTCTCAGAGTTTTGGCCATTATCGGGTTGGTTTTGGCTCTTTGGTACTTCCGAACAACGGTGATGCTCCTGTTCCTGGCTATGCTTCTCGCGATGGTCATGGCGATTCCGGCGCAATTCCTACAAGGCCGAGGTGCTTCCCGCTGGCTATCGTTGATAGTTGGAGTTTTTCTCTGCTTTCTGGGGCTGCTTGTTGTCTTTGCAGTAGTTGTACCAGCGGTCGTGGAAAGTGCCTCACAGATCGCAAATAGGTACGGTGACGCCGTAACAGTTCTTGCCGGTCGATATGATAGCTGGCGCACAGAATTTCCGTTCCTGCCAGACATTGCTGGCTTGCAAACGACGTTTGCCGCAGGAGATGCTGGCGGCTTCATGCAAGACATACTCGGACGGCTTCAAAATCTAG
This sequence comes from Roseovarius sp., assembly GCA_029212365.1. GTDB lineage: Bacteria > Pseudomonadota > Alphaproteobacteria > Rhodobacterales > Rhodobacteraceae > Roseovarius. The sequence goes on along the minus strand of JARGOC010000028.1, from coordinate 48,138 downwards.
GAAGTTCGATCGGCAAGGCCATCTTGGCCTTTGTCCTGGCCATCTTTTTTCTCGCGACTCCCAACGAGTATCGAAGCGTAATCCTTGCCTTGTTGCCTGAAGCTAATCGTGAGCGCATTGGTTCGGTGATTGACATGATTGTTCGGGAATTACGCGCTTGGCTACGTACCCTGAGCCTCTCGATTGCGGTCACTGTAGGACTCGTCTTCGTCAGCTTCGAGCTTCTCGAATTTCCGTTCGCCTTTGAGATTGCAATCTTTGTTGGCGTCGCGACCGTCATTCCGACAATTGGTGTGATCTTGCCCATTATCCCAATTGTCGTTTTTGGACTTACCGCCGCAGACCCATGGATCATCTTGGTCGCATTGCCGATCTATCTGCTGATCCAGTTTGTCGAAGGAAACTTCATCACGCCCGCGATGATGAAGGCGAACCTCAGCATCCTACCTGCTGGCATTCTCATATCGCAGATAATTGCCGCTCAGATTTTTGGGATCATTGGGGTTTTTCTAGCAGTACCCATGCTCGTGACACTCACCGTTCTAGTACGCGAACTCTATTGCCGAGATTTACTTGGCGGCGTGGTGGAACTACAGGTCGCAGTTGAAGCTTCACCTGCGGCACAATCTTAGAAAACAAATGGATGGGGGACGCTATCATGTGGACACGTGGGAAAACTCTTTTGTCTTTGTTGGCGACTGCTGGCTGTGCGCCCGTTGGAGCAGATTTCAGAACTCCCGATGCTGACCTAGGCGCGCGGTTCCTAAGTGGAGGAACAACCGTAATGGAGATGTCAGCGCTGACAAGTGGTGGACTGACCTGCGCGACGGCAGACTCAGTACATTCATTGATCGCGGTCTTTCTGCAAACTTGGATGTGCGCACTGCCCTTTCGCGCATCGAGCAAGCCGAAGCCGGGGTACGTCAGACCGGACTGAATGCGCAGTTGGATGGGAGTCTATCTGCAAGTCTGACCAGAAGCGGCGGGGAGGGCCTGCCGACGACCGAAGACAGGTCGTCGGCGCTGTCGGGATCAGTGGTCATTGATCTATTCGGGGGTATTAGGCGTGGACGGGAGCAGGCACTTGCCGAGTTGGAAGCAGCAGGTTTCTCTGTGGGTGATGCCAGGCTCGCGTTTCTGAGCAGCATCGTTGGAAATTACATTTCCGCACGCTTCAATCAGCAAGCCGCAGAATTAACGCGGAGGTCTATCAAGACCCGTGAAGAAACGCTCGATCTCGTTAAGTTTCAAGTCAACGAAGGCGCGGCATCTCAGCTTGATCTGGCACGGGCGGATGCGGACCTCCAGGCCACAACTGCCGAGCTTCCTAATTTCATTGCTGGCTTCAACGCGGCGGTTTTTGCCATCGCAACTCTGATTGATGTGCGCGCTCAGAGTATCTTCGCAGACATGCAACGTGGGGCTCCACTGCCGTGGCCTGGCAGAACACCGTCAACGGGAACACCCGCAAATCTATTGCGTAACGTTCCTTCAATACGCACTGCAGAGCGCTCCTTTGCGGCAGCAGTTGCAAGCGCCGGCGTCGCCGAAGCCGAACTGTATCCATCTCTGACACTATCCGGCAACGTCTCCGTGGGCGACACCGAGAGTTGGAGTTTTGGCCCGCTGCTTTCGTTTCCTGTGTTGAGCCACGGTCTTCGACGCGCCACGAGAGACCAAGCCATCGCTGCCGCCAAGGAAGCTGAGCTTCTTTGGAGATCTGCCGTTCTTACCGCAGTCGAAAGTGTTGAGGCCGCTTCGTCAAATCTGGCTCAGTCCCGTCGTAGGGTCCAACTCTTACGAGGTTCTGTTGCCGCACAGGAAACGACCCTAAACCTTTCTCGATCTGTCTTCACGGATGGCGATCTTGATCTTATCGACCTTCTCGAAACTGAGCGATCGACGTTGGATTCACAGGTGCAACTCGCTCAAGCGGTTCAGGATGTCGCGATATCTTGGGTCGAGTTGCAAATTGCAACTGGTCGCGGTTGAAAAACTTGATAGGAAGAACCTCATTGCGGCCAAACCTCGGGCAGAGACTTCTGAGATGAATGCGGATATTGGCGCAAGTGCAGCGAAAGTTCCCTTTGTCCGCTTCCTTCCCCTTCGTTGCGACCGCGGCGAAAGTGGTAGGCGACTGCATGATTAAGTACCAAGACATTGCTGATGGTGATCCAGTACTCGATCACTCCCGCCTTCTGAAGGCGATGGAAAACGCATTTGAGTGTGCCACTGCTCATGGTGGGATCGGGCTCACGCAGACCAAAGCCTTCAATCGCAAGTTTGCCCATTGGATGGCAGATCATTCACCTTGGCCGCGATACCACACCGATGAATTAATGAGGCTCAACAAGGTTCTGAACGAATGGGACGTGCCACATGCCATGGTCGTCCATGATTTAATCATCCTCGCCAAGTTCGGGCGTCATACTAAGGGTAAGTTTCAGATTTCAAAAAAGGCGCAAGACCTTGCCAGCCAGCGCGGTGCGTTCTTCGCCAAGATCGCTGAAACATACCTGTTTGAATATAATCACGCGCGAAATGCCCGATCAGAGTTCATGGCACCCGGAAACTGGGACATCTTCCTCAACATCATCAACGTCGAGGCAGAACAAGGCCTCACAGAAGCGCATCTCGTCAAGACGCTCTATGGTCTCGAAAAACGTGCGCATGTGATTGATCGGGAATACTATGACCACGCCGGGTTCATCTTCACGCATGTTCTGCAACCACTCAGCTGGCTTGGTTTTCTGGCAGAAACATCCGACGGTGGCAGACTGTCAGATTGCACCTACTGGAAAACGCCATTGTGGCGGGCGTGTCTGCAACTGGAAACCGACGGTATGGTCGACGTACCACATCGCCACTAAGGCTTCACTCAAGCTGTCGGCATAAAAGTTGAGCCCCCTGCCCTCCTTGCTTTGCGTAAGCGTCTTCGCATCATCTATTTTTGCGGCAGACCAGTGATCATTTGCAATCTCGATGACACGAAGCCAACAGATCAAGCCGGGGATCAGGGCAATTGAAACACAATCAAAAATTGATCGTGCTCCAAAGCGCGCTCACCGGAAGGGCGAAGTTCCTGTCGCCAAAGGTGAGCTTTTCTTGGCCTAGGTAGAACACGATCCCCGTGCATGTTTTATTGCGGCCAGGCCCGTCTTTTGAGAACCATTTGAGGTGTTTGAAATCATCTCCATTAACTGATGCAGATGCCTTTATCTCAACGCAGACCAAGTGGCTGCCACCGTCGATCAGGATGTCAATTTCCCGCTGGTCTGCGCTGCGCCAGTGATAGAGCCGGTAGTCAGCGGCCTGCATTGGGACGGCACGCCGGATTTCGTTCAGAACAAAGCTCTCTAGCAGGCCGCCAAGCGCCTGCGGGTTGTTGTCGATAGTAAAGGTATCTTGGGTGAAACGCCGAAGGGCACAGGCGATGCCAGTATCTGCAAAATGGTATTTCGGGTTCTTGATCTCCCGCCTGCCCTCGCCTGATGTCCAGGCACCCAGTTTCGTCAGCATCGACAGCCGTAGCAGGATATCAAGGTATTGATCGACGGTAACCCGTTGCAGTTTCGTCAGTTTAGAAAGCTCGGACGTGTTGATTTCCTGCGCGGAGCGCGCCGCCATCTGATCTATCAGGATACGCAACGCATCCGGTTTTCGAACCGGTATGATATCAGCGACATCGCGCTCCACCACTGCGTCGATGTAATCCCGATATTGCCGCTGGCGGGATCTTATCGGTAGCTCTCTCACTTCTGGAAAACCACCTTCTAGGATGAGATCTATGTAGTCACGTCGACTAACCTGCTCTGGATCACCCGCCTGCCCTAGTTTCGGTTCGTTTTGAATCGCCCAATCCATGATGCGATTGACGGGTGCCTTTTTGACTTCAGCGACGGATAGGGGCCAGAGCTTAAGTGTTCGCATTCTACCCGCAAGCGAGTCAGCCACATCAGTGGTTGTGAATACGTTGGAGGAGCCGGTAAGTACAAATTGCCCCTTACGCCGATTGGTATCGACGACCCTCTTGATCGCGAGAGCTAGTTTTTTGGATCGCTGGGCCTCATCAATGATAAGCGGATCGCCATTCAGATTTTCCGTTAAGCTGGTAAGCTGGCCCTCCGGGTCCGCTTCAATGGCCGCCAAGACAGCTGCGTCATCCAATGTGATGAAACGGCCATTGCCAAACAAGTCCCGCACAAGTGTTGTCTTGCCAACTTGCCTTGGACCAATGAGGTTGACCACACGTGCTGATGCAAGTGCATCTTCAAGCTCTGGGATGAGGTGCCTTGGCAGATATTCTTCTGTATCAGTCATGAACCTTTTGTCTCTCCCTCGCCTGATGAAGCCCAAACCGAAAAAGAGGTCCGCTTCCTTTTCACAGAATGCATATTAGAGGCTCCACCATTTGTCTATTAGATGCCTCACCATTTGTTCATTAGTGCATCTACAGTTTGCCTAGAACACAGGTTTGCTGGGAATTTCGTAGAGTTCACATTCACTCGCTCTCTGCGCGCGGTCAGGTCACGTGAGCTGTCTATCTCGATCATCAGCAAGAAGCTCGACGCTGTCACGTTTGAGCGTAGTGCCTCTTTCCGCTTGCAACAGATCATCTTGCAAAAGCGTCGGCAGTCCTATCCCAGGTACTTCTTACACACCTGAAACTGATAGAGCTTTATAATTCGAGCTGTGAAGTGCCTGATTTTGAGCCCCCTGCCTTCTTTCTATCAACGACGCCGTTTCTTCGTTCGGAATTTACCGCGAGCAGCCGTCTGTTTTAAGTGTCGTTGTCCCCTGCCCTGACGACAAAGGCTTTGGCAATGACATCACTTTGAGAAAATTGTCCGCGGACAATTTTTGGTTCACGCGGCATAACTCTGAGCCTTAGCAAGACGCCTTACCAATCTTTCTGGGCTGAAATTGTCACTCTTCGATCCCGTCGTAATTGAACGAAAGTAGGCACCAACGGCTTTGATTTTGTCATGGAACTGCATAATCGCCCATACTGTGGCTGCAGCTCTTAGTGCACCAAGTCGGGCATGTGCTGCATCATAGTTTTGGGTCGTGATCCCTATCATCGGTGCAAGCGTTCGAGCGTGAGCTACGACATCATGAATTGTTTCAATCTTTCTCAGTGAAAATTCGGCAGCCTGTGGGCAAGCTGATAACAATTCTGGGATCGTGATCGGAGCATCGGAACTTGTAAGAGGAGTTTCTTTTTTTAAAGCAACATTCTCTTTATCAATATGTTCTTTATTTGACTTATGATGGTGCCGGACAAATTGACCGTTACTGGCGGTCAGAGTAGTCGTCAAATTAGGAGTTTGATCGTCTGGTCCCTCAGCTTCAACTTCAGTAACTGGTAGGTTTGCGAGGATTTGTTCGCAGTCTTGGAGCGATAACTTGCGTCGAAGAATACGGAATATGTTGAGGGCCCTGTCGTCGTCAGGGTTTTCGACGAGGCTTGCATTGGCGGCAGTACGTATCTTAGCGCGCAGGTAATCGATCTGTTCCCGTTCCCTCAGGACTTCTGCTGCCAAAGCTGAAATTTCGTGAAGTCGGTCAAAGAGCGGTGTAAGGTCGAAGCCAAACCGTAGAGCTTTACCTTCAATGCGGTTGTGCTTAGTGAAGCGCTTCCGGTTTGGGCTGTCACGGCGAACGAGTAGCCCAGTTTCCTGCAATGTTGCAGCATGACGTCTGATCGTTCTGTCTGAAATGCCATTGCGTCGAAACGTGAGCGTCGAGTTTGATGCAAACACAGTGTGGTGATTGCGTTTGGGTGCGAGGCACGAAAGCATCGCATCTAATGTTGAAATTACGGACGCGCTCAGGCCGAGACGCGGAGCGGCGTTGCGGAGCGTTGCTATGACGATGTGACGCTCTGGAAGGGAATTGTCCGCGGACAATAGTTCATTGGTCCGCAGCCCAGTGGGTGCAGTTGCTTTTGTAAATGCCATGTTTTTTCACGACAACCTGATGTGAAAGGCTCCTATATCTCTGAAAATCAGAAAAAAGGCCGCAAATCTTCAGCAACCGAATCGGTTGTTATTGACTGGCGCGGAGAAGCTGGTAAATCTGAAAGTGCAAAGAACAGATTGGGCTCTCCTAGGGAAACCTTGGGGGGCTCTTTCTTTTTTGGGTTGTTGGTCGTGCTCCTTTTTTTAAGTTTTACTGCTCGGTCGACATCAGTCAGGCTTTTGCTCTGACTGCCACGCCTCATAGAGGCGCGTAAGCTCAGCTTCTGCGTTGTTACGCATCCACTGGGCAAATTCCGGGGCATCAGACTTCGACAGCTTGAATGTCAAAGCACGGGCCGTCTCTTTTACTTCTGCCAAAGCCGTCCCATCGCTAAGTTTGATCGATAGGGTAGGGGGGGCAGCTGGTTTGTCTGGGGCTTTAGATTTTAGCGCTTGAGTAATGGCATCACTGACCATGCCAAAGCGGTCGTCGGAGCTTTTGGCTGCATTAAACTGAAGCGTTGCGGTGACCTGTTCAAGATCGATGCTATCGCTGCGCGACTGGTCTGCCAGCTCTTCCCAACGTCTGCGTCCAATGCCGTGCGCGGAGCCGATCTTCTCGATGACTGACTTTGGAATAGACCGTGCAACTTTGGTCATGCGCGATAACATTGGCTTGTCCACAGCGAGGGCATCCAGAATGATTGCTTGCTCGTAGCCACTTGTAGCCAGTTCGGTGGCGAAAAGCGCTTTTTCAATGAAGCTTGGGTCTAAACGCTGGGTGTTCTCTTGGCCCTGAGCAAGTATAGCCTCTTCATCAGAAAGAGACCTGACAAGTGCTTTCGCGGGAATGCCGAGCGACCGCAAAGCCCGCAATCTGCGGCGGCCATAGACGATCTTGTAGTGCCCCGGTTTGTCCGAGATCGGCCGCACCATAATCGGGACTTGCTGGCCGTGCGCCTTGATGCTTTCCGCCAGCGTTAAGATATCCGAATCGGTGAACGAGAGTCGATCCTTGGGGCCGCTCTCTTCGATGACATCAACAGAGATTTCCCGCACCGCGTTGCTCGCAACATCTTTCAAAGTAGACTTCACGCCGCTCATTGCACCAGTATTTGGAAAACGCGCTTTTTGCTCGCTAGATGGTGCCGCCGTGCTGTCCGCATCAGGTGGAGGAGGCGGCTGGAATAGGTTTCTACGGGCCATCAGTCAGTATCCCTTCCCCAAGCTTTCTGGATCGTCTTCTCGAACTCATCCGCAACGCCGTTAACAGACTCTAATATGCGGTTTAGTGTCTTCTTTACGATTTGTGAGGGATCCAGCTCATAGATGGTTTGCTGCGTCATCCCAGCGTCGGAGATCGCTGTGGATTTGAGCATTGGCGTGGTTAACACCTGATCAAGAAGAATGGACCGTAAGAAGCCCGCCATTTGTGATTGGGGTACGTCGGTCGGTTCATATCGAGCGACTAAGAACTTTAGGAAATTCCAATCGATTGGCCCTGCGGCCTCTTCTAGAGTTTGGACAGTTTCTCCAGCCATTTCAAGGAATTGCGCCATTGAGGCAACATCCAACATGCTGGGAACAACCGTGATCAGAAGGCCAGTTGACGCCAACAGGGCCGTCATCGTTGTAAAGCCAAGCTGAGGCGGACAATCTATGATTACTAAATCATATTCGGCCTCAATTTCGTCGAGGGCGATTGCAAGGCGTTGTGTAAAAGGAGGATCAATCTTGTGCTGAAGTGCATAGGCCGTCTCAGTCTCGTATTCGGATAATAAGAGGCCCGCAGGTGCGAGATCAAGATTATGAAAGTAGGTCTTTCGAATGATCTGGCTCAATGGTAGCGGATCTTCATACTTAAGCGCGTCATAGATCGTACCGTTCTCGGCGAACTCGATTTCAGGACGGTATCCGAACATTGTGGTCAAGCTGGCTTGCGGATCCATGTCGATTGCAAGAACGCGATAGCCTCGCAAGGCGTAGCGTTGGGCCAAGTGGATCGCAGTTGTCGTTTTGCTGGACCCGCCTTTGAAGTTGACGATGGAAATGATCTGAAGAGCGTCGTTATCACGACGTCCAGGAAGGTATGCCTCACCATTTCGACCAGTTTTCGCCATGACATGACGGATTTGATCAATCTCCTGTGCAGTGTATAGCCTGCGACCTCTGGAATCAGTCTCTACGTCAGGGAAATCGCCTTCTTGATGACGTGTCCTAAGATTAGACATGCTGATACCTGTCAGCTCAGAAACTTCAGCAGGATGAAACTTGCGCAGCGCTTTTCGACTATCGGGCTGGAAGCTGTTGCGCATATGATGATTCAACGCTTCTGACAGGCGGGCGGCATTCGCTGCAATCGATGCGGCGATTGTGCTGGTTTGTGCGTTATTAGAGTCTGAATTCATGTTGCCCTCACGACCTCTTACCGGGTCATTTCTGTTTCGTCGCTAAATAACGTGATTTGCGTTGGTTAGCGACAATTGAACTCATGACACGCAAGTTATCCCCAGGCAACATTTTTTTGCGCATTGCTTGTTTCTGGAGCTTTCCGAACATTGCCCAAAAAAGGCAGATTTTGCGCATAACAATTTGATAATACTTAAGATATTTCATCTAGTGGCTGGTTTTGCAAGATCTGGTGGTGTTTGCCTCGCCAAGCCCAACCAATAGCATCGGCATCCATATTTCGAATCGGGTGGCTTTCCGATTTTGTGGTGACGGATGAAATAGGGCATCGCAATACTGCTGATTAAAGGCTCGGAATCCGAACTGCAAAAAGGACGATTTTTCACAACCGGCAAGAGAGTGGCGAGGTCAACCATCTTGGGACTTGCATGCGCAAGCAGGGTGCCATACGCCGTTGACATATAAGTCATTGAAGCATATATGACTTGAAATGATGAAACGATTGCAGACTGTTGTTGAGCTTCCAGAATTTCAGAGGCGCGCCAAGGCAATCATGTCTGACCATGAACGCGAGGCTGCAATAAACTTTGTCGCGGCCAATCCTGAGGCGGGTGTATCCCTCGGGACGGCAGCGGTAAGAGCGGTGGATTCAGGACGATTTATGTATTTGGTGGAACTCAGATGCCTATTTTTCTGATTACGGTTTTTGCCAAGAATGAGAAGGCCAATCTGTCAAAGACAGAACAAGCTGCGGCTGTCGAGATGAGCAAAGCGATTGTCTCAAGATATGGAGATGGAACATGAGTGCATTTGAGAGCGTAAAAAATGGCCTTGGAGAGGCTCTGGCCTTTGCCAACGGTGATGCCACTGATGCGATGGTGCATGAGGTTACTGTAACCAGCGTCAATGTCGCAGAAGTCCGACAGCAAACCGGCTTATCACAGGCCGCATTCGCCAAAAGCATCGGTGTGGCAAAAGGAACTTTGCTAAATTGGGAACACGGACGTCGGCATCCGACAGGACCGGCACAGGTCCTGTTAGCACTCATCGCCAAAAAACCGTCAGTCGTTCAGGACTTGTTGCGCGGCGCGTGAACCGGGGCTTACACCCCAACCCTCTTCACGCGGATCCCGAGCTTGCGCGCTTTGTCTACGATATTCTCGGTGATCCCTGACCCTGGCGTTGCAATCAATCCCTGAGGCAGGATTTCCAACATCTTGTCGTTGCGCTTGAAGGGGGCTGCTTTGCCGTGGCTTTTCCAGTCCGGCTTGAACACCACTTGCGTCACACCCCGTGCATCTGCCCAACGCGCTGCGATCATCTCGGCGCCTTTGGGCGTACCACCATGCAGCAACACCATGTCGGGATATTTTTGATGCGTGGCATCAAGAACAGACCAGATGAGATCATAAGCTTGATAGTCCCCGCCTGAGAACGCGATGCGGGTGCCATCGGGGCAATGCACTTCGGCTTCTTTGCGTCGCTTGGCTGACAGAAAAGCCCGACTGTCTACGACTGCGGATGTCAGACCTCTGTGCGATACTTTCGAGCCAGTACGGGGCATCCAAGGCGAGCCTGTCGCTGCTGAGAAGTGGTCACAAGCCAGATCGCGCATTTGCTCGAAGGCGTCGCGGTGGTCCCAGAGCTTTAACCCGATCATTTGCAGCCGCTCCAGCTCAACGGAGGCAACCTCGGAACCGTCCTGTGTGCTCATGCTTTCGCGGACCTCGCATTCATTGTCATCAAGGCGTCTTTGCAGATGGGTCAAACGGCGATGAAACAGGGAGGTGAGGGACCAGAGCATTTCTTCGAGGTTGTCTTCCAACTGGCTGTCATCGAGCAGACTGATGGTCGTGTCAAAGAGTGTCGCCATGGCGAGTTCGACCTGATCTGGCTGGGGCAGGGGGCGATGATCAGTTTCATCTGGTCCCGGCTTTGCGCCATGAAGTGCGAGGTGATCGAGGATTGCGGATGTCAGGCCGTGATCTTCGGGGTTGGTTTTGTCTTGAAGGGGCATGGTCTTGTTCCTCTGTTTAATCTGACCCGATTTGGATGGGGCGATAACAGGGCCGGCGGCGACCGAACCGCATCCTTTTGGGATCGCAGCGCAGCGGAGAATGCGGCCACGGCAGAAAATTGTTCCGCGAGGAATGCCCCGCCTTCTTTCTTTGGCGGGGCAGGGGGGTTTTCTGACGGGGGCGCATTGCGGTTTGGGCGAGGAGCACTCAGCTCCGACCCGTTGGCCCATCGCTCCCCTTATCCAAACGGGATCAGATTGAACGTCTTGGAACGCCTGCCGCTGGCAATACACACCCCAAAGACTACGCTTTACTTCATATTCTCAATAACTTATCCCTTCATGGCTGCCAGAAGCACGTTGCGAAGCCCGCCTTTGCCAAATGCCGGCAGGTCTTCGTTGAAATCACCAAGCTGTGGGACGAGGTGCCGACACTCAATGCCAAGGGATGGCAGTCTGCCTGTAAGACCATGCGCTGCGCGCTCACCCGCTGCATCATTGTCTCGTGCAATCCAGATGCGCTTGATGCCTGACGGTGGAATAAAGAGGCCAAGATGCGTAGCTGTCAGACAAGACGCGAGATTGAACTCGGGCAGGGCGGTGCCAACTGACAGCGTGTTCTCAAGACCTTCGCCGACAATCAAATCAGCCGGGTTAGACCCTGACCAAAACCGAACAGCGTTGCCATGAAGCTGGCCCAGTATCCGTTTCGGATTGCGCAGATCTGCAATCCCGCCAGTCGTCGGGTCGAGATATGTCCGAGCACATCCCGTAATGTTGCCCTGATTGTCGGTGATCTTCGCCAGAAGGGCAGGGGAGTTGCGCGGATGATCTGACGTCCTGTCATCACCTCGCAGGTAGACCCTCGGATGAAAGCGCAAGGCGGGCCCGAAGCGCGCGATGCCGCGACGGTGCAGATAGGCCGCAGCCGCAGTCCCCAACACGGGCCTGCCATCAGCAAAGAGCCGGCGCGCTGACGCGATGCGCTTGGTGTTGGCCGCGCCTGCATCCCGAGACACCTTCTTGGGCACCTTCGATACGGGAAGCGGTGCAGTGCCCAGAAAATGTTGCGCCTCATGGAGAGTCTCTCGCAAAGACTGTGATCCAAGCTTGGCGTGTAGTAGGTCGATGAGGTCTCCAAACTCACCCGTGGCGTAATCTGTCCATCCACCCGCCTTACGACCGTCTTGGGCGTGCAGACGGATCACGAGACTGCGTCCCACCGCACCAGATGTGTCACCAACTTGCCAATAATCGCCTTGGCGATAGCCTTGAGGAAAATAGGCGCGGCAAAAACACTCCGCACGCGCCCCAAGGTCTGCTGAAATCTCAGCAACCGAGACACCCACCCTCATTACGCTGTATCAGCAACAGCGATGCCAACAGGAAAGCGCGCCAACAGAGCCGCCAATGCATCAATGTTTTCTGACGGCAGAAACACCCGTGTCTTCCATTGGATCACTTCGGTAAAGCAGCCCATGGTTTTCAACTCGGGCAGGATCGCGCCCGTGGCACCGATGACTTCCAATCTGGGCTGGCCCATGACAGGCGAGCGGCGCAGCTGAAACCCGTTTACGAGGCTCAGCGTGGCACGGGTCTCCATCACGGTGCGCAGCACGTCGTCGGGATCCATCTGTATATCATTGTCGAGCCCAAGCCGTGCATAGACGTTGATCAGCTGTTCTTGCGAGACCAATCGCCCGATTGCGCGTTCACCATCCTCGACCTGCAGACGGTAAATCCGCATATTGTCGGCAGGCAGACGATCCCAGATCGGCAGGAGAAGGCCGCAGATCAGCGTGATTTTGGATTTGGTGAACTCCGGCACGGCATCGACCTCGGCCTGCCAGAGCTGTTCAAACGTCGCATCATCAACTTCCTGCCAGTTTGACTTGGCGAACTCACCCAACTCGAACAAATCATAGGTCATTGGACGCAGCAGTTTGACGCGACGAATTGGAACACCGTCCTCGTCCATATAAGCAGGTGCATTGGTCATCAGACCCGCACGCTTGGACGCGGCGTTCCAACAGAGTTTTGCATCTGGCGTTCTGGCGCAAATGGACTTCGCCTTGGCAAGCGTCAGGGGCTCGTTTCGGTCCGTCCGTTCCACCGTTAGCGCTGTTGCCGTCGCCCCGGTCGCTTCATGCTCGAAAATGACCTTGCGGTCGATGATCTTAAACCGCTCTGCGCGTAGCGTCTCAAGTCCGACATCAAGCGTGCCTGCCTGCCGCGCATCTTCGATGATCGCGGAGAGCAGTTCGCCAAAGGCATCAAAGATTGCGTCCTGCATGCCAATCTTCAACGCAAGACACCGATTGAGAAATTGCTGGATGGGCGGAAGGACCTCTTTCATGCAACCATCGGCATCATCAAGGGTCAAGCCCGTCATCTCCTGAAACCGCGCATAAGAGCAGGCATCGATCTTTCCTGCCCGCAGCTTGTAGAAGAATTGGCGCAGTGCTGCGCGGGCATAGGGGCTTTCAAGATTGTCTTCCGCGCGGAACATATTCTGTCCGCCGGTTTCGCGTTGGCCCTTGGTGATCGCACCGAGCGTATCCAGACGACGCGCGATCGTGGACAAGAACCGTTTCTCGCCTCTAACGTTGGTGGCAACGGGACGAAACAGCGGCGGCTGCGCTTGGTTGGTCCTGTTGGTGCGTCCAAGACCTTGAATAGCGTTATCCGCCTTCCAGCCCGGCTCCAGCAGATAGTGCACCCGGAGGCGCTGGTTCTTCGCGCCAAGATCCGCGTGGTACGAACGCCCCGTGCCACCCGCGTCTGAGAAGACCAAAATGCGCTTGGTATCATCCATGAAGGCTTGGGTTTCGCCAAGGTTGGAGGAGGCGGGCCGGTTCTCCACCTTCAGGCGCCCCTCAGACGTCCGCACAATCCGGCGCTTGCGTCCCGTGACCTCAGCCACCACATCCCCGCTGAAATGCCAGAGGATCTGATCCAGCGCTCCTTGCACAGGTGCCAATGCGCCAAGATGCTCGATCAGATCATCCCGCCACTGTTCGGCCTCACGGCATATGATTGGCGTGCCCCTCGCATCCACCGCGGGACGGGATCGCAGATCCCCGTTTTCATCGGTGTAGGGCTCAAACAGCTGTGTCGGGAAAGAATGCGCCAGATAATCCATCACATATTCCCTCGGCGTGATGTCGACTTGCAAATCGTGCCACTCAGATGGTGGGATCCCGTCGAGACGACGTTCCATCAGTGCTTCGCTGGTTGAAACCACCTGCACGACGGCGGCGTGACCCGCCGCGAGGTCTCCTTCAATGGCTTTGATCAGAGACGGACATTTCATGGCTGTGATTAAGTGATTGAAAAAGCGTTGCTTATTGCTCTCAAAAGCTGACCGCGCTGCAGATTTCGCTTGCGGGTTCAGTGTCCCGCCCTCAGACGAAATACCTGATGCTTCTAGCGCTGCTTCAAGATTGTTGTGAATAATCTGAAACGCGTCCGCATAGCTGTCATAGATTGCGACCTGTGCGGGCGTCAGGTCATGAACCAGCATGTCGTATTCCACACCAGCATAGGAGAGCGACCGCGCGAGATAGAGCCCCAAGGCTTTGAGGTCGCGCGAAATCATTTCCATGGCCGCAATGCCACCTGCTTCCATGGAGGACACGAATTCGGCTTGGGTCACGAAGGGAAAATCGCCCGTGCCCCACAGGCCAAGACGGGATGCATAGGCGAGATTGCCGACAACGGTCGCACCAGTGGCTGAAACGTAGAGGATGCGCGCGTCAGGAACGGCGTTCTGCAATGCCAGCCCCGCAAGACCTTGCTGTGATACCTTCTTGTCACCGCGTGCTGATTTCTCACCGGCGGCATTCGCCATGGCGTGGCTTTCATCGAAGGCGATGACACCGTCAAACCCGTCACCGAGCCACGCGATAACCTGATCAAGACGAGAGGCCTTGCCTTCACGCTCTGCGGAACGCAGCGTCGCATAGGTGACAAACAAGATGCCCTCGGCCAGTCGGATATCACTGCCTTGGCGAAACTTGGACAGCGGGACAATATCGCTCTCCCGCCCACCCAACGCCATCCAGTCGCGCTTGGCGTCCTCAATCAGCTTATCGCTCTTGGAAACCCAGACAGCACGCTTACGGCCGTGCAGCCAGTTGTCGACGATAATGCCAGCGACTTGCCGTCCTTTGCCGCATCCAGTCCCATCCCCGAGGAACCAGCCCTTGCGCAGACGAAAGGCCCTTTCGTCGGTCTCTGCCGCGGCAACTAGCTGACCGGCAACCTCACTTGGCTTGAACCAGCCCTTCAGATGACAGGCGTGGGCGTGGCCAGCATAAATGACGCTCTCAAGCTGCGGAGCCGACAATACGCCGTCACGTTTCAGCGCAGTGGGCAAAATAGGCTGATAGGTGGGTAGCGGCGGCGGCACAGACGCCATGGCTGCGGACTGCACCAGTGATGTTGGATGTGTGGCTGCACCCTCGATCTCGAGGGCCTGCAGCGTATAATCCTCGTAGACTGCGTCCTGCAAAGCACCTTGGGGGTCGGTCCAGTCCTTTGGCTGATACACAAGCGGACAGGCCTCAACGCTGTCGAAGGGGTGTTTGGCGCGCTCTGCGGCGAGGTCACGGGTTTCTTGGCGGGCAGCATCGCGCAGTGCATGCAGATTAAGCCGTGTCGTTGGTTTTGGAGCGGTCTGACGCGCGCCAGTAGGGCAGCGGGGCACCGCATTGGGCCGTTCCGGGCAATGGGCCATAACGGCCGCCAACAGATCATCGGTGGTTTCGCACAGAGGATGGTAGACGTCTTCAAAGTCGGTTTTTACCGCATTATCGTCAGCGCTTCGTTTGTCGATGACAGTCAGGCGCGTATCGATGCTTGTGCCGTGCCGCGCGAAAACCTTGCCCGAAATGGCGGCCGAAAAGACGACGTCCGCAACCTCGCCAATACTTCTGAAGGTCGACTGGTGGCTCTTGGTTTTTGGTGCGAAGCTTTCGCCTGTGATCACAACGAGACGTCCAGAAGGCGCAAGCCGTGCTAAGGCTGACAGAACGTGTTGACTGGTTGCTTTGCGGAACTTGCCGTCGACATGTTGGGCGGCAGAGAAGGGTGGGTTCATGACGATGACAGAAGGTGTAATCGCGCGATCAAGCCTGTCGTCGATGGATGCAGCATCGTGTCCAGAAACTGGAGCAGCCGCAAAGAGCGCCTTCAGCACCCCACGCCGTGTGTCAGCCAGTTCGTTGAGGGTGATGTCTGCGCCAGCAATCTGCCCGAATATGGCAAGCATGCCTGTGCCCGCCGACGGCTCGAGAACTAGGTCAGATGCGCGAACCCCTGCGGCCTCAGCAACAATTGCTGCGAGGGGTAGGGGGGTCGAGAACTGTTGCAATCGAACGCTGTCTTCCGAGCGTCGCGTGTGTGAGGGCGCAAGCGCGGACAGGCGTTCGATCATGCTGAGAAATTGGGCAGGCGATGCGGCCTGCTTTCGCATTAACGCGCCGTATCGTGAGATCATCATGATTTGGGCGATTTCGACGGCATCATAGGCGTCCTTCCAGACCCATGCACCGCTTGTGTCACTGGCATTAAAAGCGCCCTCCATCGCTGCTCGAAGCCTTTTGGCGTCGATAGGTTTGCCAGCTTCAAATTGCGGCAGAAGGCTGTTTGCAGCGGCAACTAGGCGATGCACCGTCTCAGATGAGGGCAAATCTGCGGGGATGGTCTCGATAAGCGCAGCCGTTTTTGGATGTGCATTCATGTCGTATCTCCAATGTCTGAAAGCAGGAAAAGGAGGCGATCCAGCATATGCGGATCGCCTGTACTTGCGGGTTTGAGGGTGTCAGGCGGCTGGACGACTGAACTTTTCAGCAGTGCGATCCTCGAGGTTGAAATAGAGATCCTCGGTCGCCTTCTTGAAGCCCGGCGGCTTTCGGGCTGCGAGACACCGCACGGATGCACGGCAGCCTTCGCCATGCTCCATCGCAAAATGGGTGACCTGAGCGATGAGGTCGTCCATTCCCGCGGCTTGCAGCTGCTTTTCGGGGTAGCTGTCCATCATCGTGAACTTGGTCACGACAAATGCGCCTTCGCGATGCGCTGGATAGAGGGTGATCTTGTAGTCGCGTGTTTGTGCCATGTTGTGGCCTCCAGTGACGGCTGCTGAGACAATCTCGAGCCTTGAAATCCGCCAGTAGGAAAAGGCCGCCCTCAATCAGAGAGCGGCCTAGAATTCGATCAACAGGAGGGAAGGGACGTTAGTATTCTGATGGCAGAAGCAACGTCAGAACGCGGCGCGTTTGCTCCGGATCAGTCGGCTCATCTGAGCCCATTTCATAATTGACGTCATACAGGTCCACCTTGAACCAGATCGTTGTGCCAAAGACCTCAACCGCGCCAAACTCATGCCAACCGTGGGGGTCGTTGTTCGGCGTGAACGCCTCAAACGCTGCCACTTGGCGCGTGGCGGCTAGACGCGCGTCCGGACCCAAGGCTGCGACACCGGAAGTCATCACAAACTGACCTTTGGGCGTATCTTCAGCATCATTGAAGAACATGATCGATTTACGGAATGCGTCGTTTTGGGCTGCGATCGTTGCTGCTTCGGTCGTCGGGTTGTTTTGCAATATTGTGGTCATGGTTCGTCTCCGTGCAGGCGAGCTGAACCAATTCCAGCTTAAGGCACCTGCAAGACGGAAAAGACCGCCCTTTTTGCAAGGACGGCCCAAAATAGACACTGCTGTCTGAAAGTGCTGGACTAAGCTGCTGTTTCGCTCAAGAAAGCTGGCAAAGCATTCGGCGCAGTATCTTCAACATCTGAGTCTGTTTCACCGTCATCTTCCGCTTCATCAACGTCTGACGGACTTGGCGAACTGGAGGTCTCCATCAGATCATCGACACCCTTGAATGCCAAACCCTCTGGAAGCCAGCGAGCCGTTTTGGAGGCAACCACTGCGTCAAAGCCTTCCGTTTCGGCGGCACTCTCAGCGAATGCACGTTCCATCGCGGCCGCAATATCGCCTTTGCGTTCTCTGCTGCGCTCTTCTGCATAATCATCGCCGACAAGCTTGCGCGCCATTGAAACTGCATGACCTTTGTTAACGCGACCCCAATATGTTGAAGCCGTCGGGCGCCAACAGGCTGCGACATCAACGTCCAACCGCGATCCAATTTCTTCGATGATCGGGGTAGGGTGGTTGTCGGAGAGAAGCTGCGGCTTGATCGCAAGACCCACGGCCCAAGCGAACAGGGATTGCTTCTGGGGCAGGGGGAGTGCTGACATCGCTCGAAAATCATCAGGTTTTTCCAGCGCCATCCAATCTACCGCAAGACCCTGTTCCAGTGCATCAAGCATTTTTTGTGCAACCGTGTCGGCGTGCAAGATCTCACGATTTTGAGCCAGGAACGGACTGATTGAGATATTGAGCGCCTCTGTGCCATAGGAACGTGACAAAGCCTGTTCACACAACGCATACAGCATCGCATCAAAGGCCACGTCATAATCTGCAGCCAAATGCGCGCGCAGAATATGCTGGCGAGAAGCACGCAAATCATCTGCAAGGCTTGCTGAGATACCATCTGCTTTGCGCAGCGTTGTCGCCGGATCAGAGACCGGAACGGGTGCAGAAGACGTAGGAGGGGAGACATTCGGGCGGGTAACAGCAATCTCACCATCTGCCGGATCTTCCGGTTTTTCCGCCGCGACAGGAATGTCCTCGGGACGCACCAGCCCTTTCTCGACCCGCAATGCTCCATCATGACCAATTGTGACGACACACCCTGCGATCGCTTGATCCGCAGCCGCGTAGGGCTGACGCGCCTTCTGCTGCGCTTCGATTTCACGAAGCCGTGGCTCAATAGCGTAATATTCGTCTGCTTCGGCATCCGTCCAATCTGCACCGTCATTGGCCGCTGCCAGTTCTTCTTCACGTGCCATCAGCGCATTCTCTTCGGCAAACAGGTCGGCATCAGGTTCGATGTCTTGTGGATAGACGCGCCCAAAACTGCGGAAGGCACCATAGTCGACGGAAAGGTGCACTTCGACCCACTTCCAATCGGCCTCAAATACCTTTGCCGTGTCTTGAAGCTTCTCTACCGCAAGACGTTCCAGCAACTCAGGATTCTCCATATGCGCTGCGGCATTGTCATCGAAAAGGTCGCGCAACAGAACACCGCCTGCCGCTTCATAGGCCTCAATGCCGACAAAGCGCCCGATGCTGGAACTGGCAGAATGTGCCGTCTCGGTCAGCTGCCGTTTGATGGACTGCGGATGGATGTGATAGCTGTCCTTCACCGCGTTCCAAACGGTCATCTGGCGATCGTGATCATCGGTCAACGTGAACGCCATGACGCATTCAAGTGTCATCTCACCTGCGCGGAACTGCTCTATGAGCTCGGGGGCGATGCGGGCGAGTTTGAGACGACGGCGTACGAGATCGACGCTGACCCCAAACTTGAGGGCAATATTGTCTTCTTTGCGCCCCTCGGCAATCATCTGGGCAAATGCTTCGAACTGATCAGCTGGATGCATCGCAGCGCGCTGGAGATTTTCCGTCGCCGAGGTGACGGTTGCGTTTTGCTGATCCTCGACCAAACATGAGACAGGGTGATCGTTCGGGATGATACCATCACTGGCAAGTTGCTTGAGCGCCTTCAGGCGACGACCACCTGCATCCACTGCGAATTTAGCGTCAGACAAAGCATGGACGACCAGGTTTTGTTTGATGCCGTTTTCGCGAATGCTGGCGAGCAGTTCCGCGTCATCGGCCGCGCTTGCAGCGACCTTGCGCACATTGAGTGGGCTGAGCTCCAATTGATCGAGTGGGATCATGCGGAGGTCTTGCGTCATTGCAATCGCGTTCGTGGCGGCGTCAGCAGTTTTCGCGGCCACCGGCGGCTTCGTAGTCTTCGTTTTGGTTTGGGATTTTGCCATGGGTTTCGTCCTTTTGGACCGGCCCGGATGAGACTCTCTCTATCCTTTCAAGCCCGGCAATCGGGCTTCCCTTTCTCTGGCTCTAGCAAGGTTTTGCGAACGAACTGAAATTGGTAGCGCAAATTTTTTAACTGCTACCTTAGCGATAGTGATTGCGCCGAAAATCCCGCAAACTAGAGTAGTTGGTAAGAGGGTTTTGTTAATGGCATTAATTCTAAAGTTTTTTCGAGTAGTCTTTTTCTATGCAGTATACTTTTTGATTTGCATGGTAATCGTTGTAACCGTCTTGGAGGGATGGGCCGTTGGTGGGCAGATGCTTTTTGCCTTTGGATTGCCTATCTTTCTGGTCTGGTGGCAAGAAAAGAGACGATCCCGCAAGTTAGAAATAATCGCGCTTTCTGCTGAAAGTTCCGACACAAGTGTCCCTCAATCTGAGCCAGTGGCCCGCGTAAGTGCACACGACAAACGCATCGAGCGTGAGCGAGAGAAAACTCGTGAAGCGAATGCGATTGAATCATCTTCGAGAACGCCGCCCAAACCACCTAAACAAGACTATGCAGAAATCGTGCGTGCTGGTCAGTCTGCCGCGCCAGCACTTTCCGCCATTGCTACACGGTACGAAAACGCGCGACCCACGTCTCAAATGAAGCAATCGAATTCACGTAAAAGCGGCTGGATACCTGCAGCAGAGACTGCGACTGTTGCTGGACGAGACATTGGTGGAATGGTCTATGTCGGCACGCCGCTATTACTCAATCATCATGGCTATCGCGACAAATGCAGGGCCTACATCGACCCGTCACTTTCTGTCGCTAGGACAGGAGACGATAGGGCAGGGGAGGGCATGTCGTACTGGCCTGGGTACTCCGATATTTCAGCACGAAGCAGGGCAACCTATCTTGAATGGTTGGCGAATGGCCGTTCCGACCCATCCTACGATCCGGGCTACATGTTCTTGTACTTCTATGGGTTGGAACGAAGATTTTTCGTCGACCAATCCAACGCGGATGCCAAGGATATCATCGCCGAAGTTCGGCGATTGATTTCTCTCTATCCTGAGAATCATTCGGTGAGGCGATACTTGGGTGAATTTCTTGATATCGCGACACTTGCCGAAACTGAGTCTGAGGCGCTGGAACCGACGTTTGAACGCCAGGGTTGGGAGCTTCCTTTTTCGCTGAAATATGCGATTGGCGCTCGTCTTGATAAGGGAGAAACCCTACGTGCAGACTGGGTTCTGAGCTGGTTGATGTGCCATCCTGAGAGCCATTTACGCACGCCTGCATCGCGTTGCCGTGATGAATTTCTCGCACTCTTCAAGATCCGGTTTGAAGATCGCTTTCCAAACGGGCTGAAGGTCAGCAAACCGCGCAAACACCTCAAAGCAACGTATCGCGCAGCCTCAAGCGAGTTCGAAGGAACTATCAACCCGACGGCCGACGGCAAACCCATTCCTGATATCTCAGGATTGCGAAAGCCGGTCGAGATCGCACAGGAAGTCGCTGATGAAGTCATAGACGATCTTGATAAGCTGAGCCGCTATCTTGGTCGGAACCCCGAGGGCAGGGGAAGCATCGAAGCGCACGCCCTCTTGCCACTAGATCTGTGGAGCATGTTCCCGTCGACAGAAATGGAAGCGCTCAAAGATTGGGCGCGGGGGATCATGCAGAGCGGCGGTCTTATCCCGCTGGCCGATGTGATTGAAAAGCTCGAAGGACAACGCAGCGCTAAGATTGGCAAGCGACAGCTAACGGGAGCGGCAGATGCTTTGGCGCGTCTTGGATTTGGGCTGGCGCCTGACCCACGCTTTGCACTGCGTTCCCCGAAGCCGGAAGAACCTGTAGTTTTGTTTGATCTCGGCGAGCAGATCGAAAAGCTGGAAGATGTTTCGTCAAGCTACCAGACAGCTTTGATGGAGTTGGCTCTTGCCTCGTTTGTTGCCCATGCAGACGGGCGTATCGCCGATGCTGAACGCAAAGCACTGGAGGCTCAAATCGCATCTGTTTCGGGGCTGAGTGAACAAGAGCGGCGCCGGCTTCAGGCAAATATGGTATGGTTCCTTGCAGTGCCGCCTGACATGACACTGCTGCGCCGTAAACTCAAAGATGTTGGTGTAGAAGACCAAACGGCGATGCGCGCGGCCTTGGTGGGTGCGGCACACGCCGATGGTGTTATTCAATCCGAAGAAGTCGCTAGCATCGAAAAGGTGTACAAGGCATTGGGCCTTGATCCATCACTCGCTTATTCCGACCTTCACGCTGGAGAGATTGCCGACGCGCCACGCACTGTTCGTGCGGCCCAGCCTGGTAATTCTGGGGAGGCCATTCCTGAACTGCCAAAGGACACTGCGCCAGTGCTGGATGCGTCGCGGATTGCAGCCATTAGATCAGATACGGCGCGGGTGTCTTCTGTCCTTGGGCAGATATTTGACGCCGAGGAAGAAACAGTAGAGGACGAGGACCCCAAGGATGTAACGCTGTTTGCTGGGCTCGATGCAAAACATGGGGCACTGCTGTCGGATTTGGTGGGTCAAGAGAACTGGACCGAAGACGCATTCGAGCAGCTTTGCAGAAAGCATGGATTGATGCCGTCAGGTGCATTGGAAGCCGTCAACGAATGGGCTTTTGAGACCTATGACGAAGCCTTACTTGACGAGTATGATGGATATGACGTGTCTCCCGAGATTGCGGACGCGGTAAAACAAAAATTAAAAGGGGAGGGGCGTCATGTCTAAATTGAAGCCACGTGAGCGCGATGCAATTGTTCAGGCGTTGCGGGCAGGGGTCGTGCCAAAGCTGGGCCTACGTCACATTCAGGTCGGCCGCGTTCGCGAGATCGAAGAACTTGTAAAGGACATGGAACGCATTGCGGATGGTGGCTCGGCTATCCGTTTCGTTATCGGCGAGTATGGATCTGGTAAAACCTTCTTTATGAACCTGATCCGCTTGGTGGCATTGGAAAAAGGGCTGGTGGTGATGTTCGCCGATCTTGCCCCTGACAGGCGCATTCATGCGACTGGAGGACAGGCACGTGGACTTTATGCCGAGATGGCGCGCAACCTGTCGACGCGCACAAAGCCGGACGGTGGCGCTTTGGCCAGCGTGGTTGAGCGGTTTGTCAGCCAAGCGCACCGAGATGCCGAGGGAAAAAATGTACCTACCGGCACCATCATCCGCGAGCGTCTGAGCCATTTCGAAGAACTCACTGGCGGTTTTGAATTTGCGGAGGTCATTCGCCGGTATTGGGAAGGCCATGAGAACGGGGATGACGAGCTCAAGTCGGCTGCTCTGCGTTGGCTCAGGGGAGAATTTGCAACCCGCACGGATGCGCGCAAAGCCCTCGGCGTGCGCACGATTGTCGATGATGCGAGCGTTTACGATCATCTCAAACTGATGTCTGCTTTTGTGTGCGAGGCCGGTTACAAAGGGCTGCTTGTCGGCCTCGATGAAATGGTGAACCTGTTCAAGCTGACATCGTCTCAAGCGCGCAATGCGAACTATGAGCAGATCCTACGTATTTTGAACGACGTGCTTCAGGGCAGCGCCGAGAACCTTGGGTTTCTCATGGGGGGCACGCCAGAATTTTTGATGAACACCCGCCGTGGGCTTTATAGTTATGAGGCCTTGCAATCGCGGCTGGCAGAAAACACCTTCGCCCGTGATGGACTTGTTGATTTGTCGGGGCCGGTTGTGCGGCTTGCAAGTCTGACACCGGAAGATCTGTTTGTTCTGTTAGCCAATGTCAGACGCGTGATGCAAGACGATGAAACGGCTTTGCCGGATACAGCGCTGGAAGCCTTTATGAACCATTGTTCCGACCGGATTGGGGAGGCCTATTTCAGGACGCCGCGTAATACCGTCACGGCTTTTGTGAACTTGCTGTCCGTGCTGGAGCAAAACCCAGGCGTTGAGTGGAGCGATCTGATTGAACAGATCGACGTCTCAGAAGACCTAGGCGAAGACATGAGTGAGGTGGAGGAAACGACTGGTGCACAGCCGAGCGGTGACGATGATCTGATAAGCTTCAAACTTTAAGTCCTGAGCATGAGCAGCGCCTTTGACCAACTTGCACGCCCTGTCCAAAAGTGGATCAGACAGCAGGGGTGGCGTGAGCTGCGCGATATTCAGGCGCGGGCGATTCGGACTATTTACGAGAGTGATAACGACCTCATCGTCGCGGCATCGACAGCCGGTGGCAAAACAGAGGCCGCATTTTTTCCGTTGATCTCTCAGGTACTGGACGAACCGGCAGAGGGCGGCGGGTTCGACGTGCTCTACATTGGGCCACTTAAGGCGCTTATCACCGACCAGGCGGGGCGATTGGAAGGTATCTGCCAGGAGGCGGAGCTTCCAGTGGTACCGTGGCACGGCGATGTGTCACAATCAGTCAAAACGCGCGCGATGAAAAAGCCCAAAGGGATACTCTTGATAACGCCAGAGTCGCTTGAGGCATTGTTCGTACGTCGGGGCTTGGAAATCGCGCGCCTGTTCGGTGCAACCCGAGCTGTGGTGATCGATGAGTTGCACACTGTGCTCGACAGTGAGCGCGGAGTGCAATTGCGGTCTTTGCTGACGCGTCTCGAGTTGGCAATCAAAAGGCCCATCCGCCGGATCGGATTATCTGCGACGCTTGGCGATATGGATCTCGCCCGCGCTTATCTGCGGCCTGACAATGTGGAACACGTCACATTGATCGAAGCAGAGGGCGGAGAAGCGGAACTGAAGCTCCAGCTGCGTGGGTATCTTTCCGGTGGAGAAGACGACAACACCCCATCTGCCACGGATGCTGTCGCAGCGCATTTATTCGAGCATCTAAGGGGAAGCGACAATCTAGTGTTTGCCGGCGCCCGACAACGTGTTGAAATTTACGCTGACCGATTGCGCAATCTTTGCGAGCAAGAGCATCTTCCCCAAGAGTTTTACCCGCACCATGCCAGCCTTTCACGCGACCACCGCGATTTTGTTGAACGTCGCCTGAAAGACAGCAGCAAACCGACCACAGCTGTCTGCACGTCCACACTAGAGCTTGGCATCGACATCGGCGATGTGACCTGTGTCGCGCAAATTGGCGCACCCTTCACCGTCGCAGCCCTGCGGCAGCGATTGGGACGGTCGGGACGCAGGGAGGGCCAGCCAGCCATCCTGCGCCAATACGCTGTAGAAACGAGGCTCTCATCGGATTGCAGCTTTGTGGATCGTCTGAGATTAAGCTTGATCCGGTCTATTGCGATGATTGATCTGTTGCTGGAGGGCTGGTGCGAGCCACCGAAACCGCAAGCGCTGCATCTGTCGACACTTGTGCATCAGATCCTATCCGTAATCGCACAGCGCGGAGGGGCACCCGCAACTATTCTATACAGCGTGCTTTGTCGCGAAGGTCCGTTTCGGCAGGTCACCACAGCAATGTTCACTGATGTGCTGCGTGCGCTCGGCCATCCTGAAACTGGCCTGATTGAGCAAACGGACGGGGGTTTGTTGCTCTTGGGCCAAAACGGAGAGCGGCTCGTCGAGCATTATAGCTTTTTCGCGGTATTTAAGACGCCCGAAGAATACCGGTTGGTTTCAAACGGGCGGGATCTTGGGACGTTGCCGATCGACAACATCCTCTCACCTGGGATGATGCTCATCTTTTCCGGGCGTCGTTGGGTAGTTCAGGAAATCCACGATCGGGAAAAGGTAATTTTGGTCAAACCTGCCAAAGCAGGTGTGCCGCCAGTGTTCGGCGGGGACCAAGGTGAGATCCATGACAGGGTGATCGCGCGCATGTTCGATTTGTTAGAAGGTAGTACCAAGCACCTCTACATGGATGCACATTCGCTCGAAATGCTTGAAGAGGCGCGACTCAACTATTCGCGGATGGGGTTTACTGACGCGTCCCTAGTCAATTTGGGCGAAGAAACCACAATCATCGCAACACGAGTTGGGACAATGAAAACGACGACCCTAGCGCTAGCGCTTAGAAGTTTTGGGTTTGCTGTCGAACAATATGATGGCTTCCTTCAAGTGGGAGAGGGGGACGAAACCCCGTCATTAACCGAGGTTCTCAAGCGGATTGGGGAAGGCGAAGTTGTTGATCTATTTGCAGGCGCTGGCAACCTGCTGACGGAGAAGTTTCATCCGTACCTGACGCGCGAGTTGTTGGAACTGGATGCTGTTTCGTCGAGGCTCGAACCGCAGAGCATAGTAAAAATAGTGGAGACCTTTCAGACCTATGTCTGAAAAACAAATGTCGGCCTTGTTTGGCTGTCCTGCGGTTGCTGTCGCTGAACCCATGATAATTACACCGGCCGAAGCGAAAGCAAATGAGAACTGTTTAACCGGTGGACAAATTCATGAGATTGATAAAACCGGTCTGACGACGATTGACAACCTTAACGTGAGTCGATCACGGTCAATTTAATTTTAAGCAATTCATCGGGAAAATTAGATGAGCACTCAAAAAGCCGAAAAGCCAAAGCTACGCGTAAGCGCCAAGCATATAGGCCCAATAATGGAGCTTGAAGCCGAGCTTTCCAACCGTTCTCAGCATCTCATTTTTGCACGTAATGGAACGGGAAAATCGTTCATAGCACGAGCGTTGCGCCTACTAGATTCAGCTGCCAACGAAAGCGAAATTGAAGAAGACATTCCATCTATCTTGGTTTCTGAAGAAGCAACAAACCACCAAGGCACTTTTGGTCTCTTCGAGGGTGCGCAGTGCATCGGGAGCATTGGTCTGAATGCAAAGGCCAGAACAGTAAACCGTTCAACGCCGTCATACATCTACCACGTCTTTTCTGAGGACTTTATCGAAGCACACGTGCGAAACCGTCTACATGGGCTGGATGGCAACATCACGCATGAGATTGTCGTTGGGAAAGAAAACACCGAGATTGATGCGAAAAACAAAGAGCTGAGCGACAAGGGTGAGGAAGCTCAAAAGAAGCGAGAGACACTCAATACGTCGTTTCGTCTCGGTAAGGAAAAGCTAAAATCAGATTTTAACATTACTGGCTCACTTGGTGCGTTTAAGCAGTTAACATCAGACTCCTACTTCACCGAAGGGGAACATTCGTTACCTGAAGATATCAAAGACATCGCAACGCTCTTAAGCCAATATAACCTCTACAAGTCGTTACCCACGGATCCACTTTTGCCTAAAGAAGTAGATGTAGCTGGGCTTTTTCCTGACTATAAAGAAATCGAAACGGCACTCAAAAGAATAACGTCCCCGTCCAGCATCGCAGCGCAATTCAAGGATCAAATTCGACGCGACCCTCTGTTTTTTGAACATGGTTTACAACTCTTGGGGACCGAGGATTCTTACTGCCCTTTCTGCACCCAACACTTAACCCATACTGCTACACTGGCGATTGATGCTTACACTAAGTACTTCAAAGACGAAGAAGCGGTGCACATCCGTCTGTTGAACAGGCTGCTGAGTCAACTTCAGCAACAGATCAACAGTTTAGAACAAAAACGGCTCGCAACACTTAAAGCAAAGGTCTGCTTCGACGAACTAAAGAAGTACTTCCCATCCATGTCGGATGTATCGCCAATCGACTTGTCTGCCCCGCTAGATCTGGCCAAAGAGGGGTTAGAACAACTTCAAAACCTCATCGAGACGAAGATCAAGAATCTTGCTGCTCATGTCGATCTTCCGGTCGCTAACAACGCAGAACTTGAGAAAAACCTCACCGAGGCTATTGGTTCAAACAACGAAGTTTACGAACGAATTGCAGCGCTTGTTGCGAACTCTAAGGCCGAACGCCTATCAATCCATACTGGTAGCTGTGCCGCGTTTTTGGTCGACTTTTTGACAAAGAATGAATTGGTAATTCGGGAAATTCGGCGTTTGAATGCAGAAATATCCAAACTATCGTCAGAGATAGAAGCGTTGCAAAAGAAACATGGTGACGGTGCTTCGGCAAAGGGACGAGTAGTTGAAACATTTCAGCTCTTGCTGAGGTACTTCTTTTCTGACGCATACACGTTCGATGAAGAGACATTTTCTGTTCGACGTAGAAATAATGAAATCACGCGAGGGCCAGATAGAACACTAAGCGATGGCGAAAAATCTATTATAGCATTTTGTTACTACATTGCTCGCATACACCTGCGGGTCGAAAGCATCCAAGATTACAAGAAGCTGTTCTTTATCGTAGATGATCCAGTTTCTTCTTTGTCGTTTGACTACATTTACGGCATAGCCCAGTGCTTAAAGTATCTTCGAATCTCAAGTGAAGGTGAAGTCTTAATGAGTCTGGAACCTCAGCTGACTCGTCCCAAGATGATAATCCTCACTCACAATAACTATTTTTACAACGTGATCAGCTCCAATAATGTGGTTCGGGGGGATGGGCTCTACCAACTTGTTGCGGGCGCACCAAAGCACCAGTTAAGCAATCAAAAAGCTTTCGCCACACCACATGTTCTCCAACTGCGTGATGTTTATGAAGTAAGCAAAGGTAAGAAAACACCGGATCACACTACCCCTAACTCTATCAGGTCGGTGATCGAGGGGATGTGGAAGTTTTGCCGACCTGATATCCAAGATTTTGAGGCGTTCGTTAAATACTTGATAAGTGATCATCAGATTGAGATCAAAAGTGTATTGCTCAATGACCTTTGCCATGGAGGCAAGTTTAGCGACCATCCTCATCAAGAGGCTGAGATCGTAGAAGCTGCAACTGAAGCGCTTCGGGTTGTTGAAACGTTTGCGCACGGGCAACTAAAGCTGTGTGAGTGAAACTTTCATTTTTGACTACCAGCCTTTGAATGGTGTGGCGTCGAAATTCAGCAATTGCATGTTCCCATTGCGTTATTCATTGGGATTGTTGGTTTGCAGGCATATCACCAAAGACCTACGGTGGTGACTAAGAGATTTTGGGAGCTTTTCTGGTGCGATTTATTCATACAGCCGATCTTCACCTTGCAAAGCCCTTCGGCCGGTTCGACGCTGATACACAGGCAGCGCTACGCATGGCCCGTCTTGACGCATTGCGGCGTCTTGGAGATGCGGCACGGACCAGCAATGCTGAGTTCATCTTGATTGCCGGAGATACCTTCGACGCCGAAGCGCCGCCCTCTAAGGTGGTTCGACGCGCGCTTGACGTCATGGGCGAATTCCCAGACTTACAATGGGTCCTACTGCCCGGAAACCACGACAGCCTTGCAGCTGTTGATCTTTGGGAGCGGATGGAGCGCGACAAGCCAGAAAACGTTGTGCTCGCGCTGACACCCGACGTTATCGAACTCGGGGATCAGGTAGCAATCCTACCGGCCCCGCCAGCGGTGCGGAACCCAGGCGTCGACCTCACGGATTGGATGACGGACGCATCGACGGACGAGCGTTTCAGGTTTGGCCTGGCACACGGCGGGATTCTGGATTTTGGCAGCGAAGAGGGGACAGTTGCGGTCATTCGACCGGATAGAGCAGAGCTATCCAATCTTGACTATTTGGCCCTTGGCGATTGGCACGGCCAAAAGTCGATCACATCACGGACTTGGTATTCAGGCAGTCCTGAGGCGGACAGCTTCAAGGGGCATGCCGAAGCGGGTGCGCTGCTCGTCGAGATTGCAGCGCCGGGTGATGTCCCGCAGGTGACACCTGTCCCCATTGGACAATTCGAGTGGCGACTACTGGCGCTCGAATTCTTTGCGGGCGCGGATCCGGTGGAGCAATTGACCGAGGCACTCCCAGCTTCGGATCGGGACAAGACATTGGTTCGGTTTGATGCATCTGGGAGGCTTGGACTGCTTGAACAAAGCCAGCTGCGAGATACGTGCAAACAGATCGCTGATGACTTTCATTACTTCGAAGCCATCTTCGACCGATTGGGTATCGAGCAGGCCGTCGATGATCTTGATCTGATTGCTACAGGTGGCGCTTTGCGGGCCGCCGCAGACAGCCTTTTTGAAGCAACTGACCTTCAGGGCCGGACAGCTGAGGATGTCCAGATCGCCAAAATTGCTTTGACACATTTGTTCCACATTTCCCAACAGGAGCCGTCCCAATGA
The DNA here is from genome assembly GCA_029212365.1 of Roseovarius sp. Lineage (GTDB taxonomy): Bacteria > Pseudomonadota > Alphaproteobacteria > Rhodobacterales > Rhodobacteraceae > Roseovarius. The sequence goes on along the minus strand of JARGOC010000028.1, from coordinate 18,840 downwards.
AGCTGCGCCAGCTTGAGTTGACGAATGTTCGTCGGTTTGGTGGTCAGAAAGCGCAGCTTGGGCCTTTTGGCGACGGTTTGACGACCATCACAGCAGAGAATGAGGCGGGAAAGTCGACCTTCTTTGACGCTTTGCATGCATTATTCTTCGTACCGCACGGGTCATCCTCACAAGAGGTTAAGAGCCTACAGCCCTATTCCGGTGGTGCCGCATCCGTGGCAGCTGTTGTCGAGATTGATGGGACGGAATTTCGGGTTGAGAAATCTTTTTTAGTCCAAAAATCAGCGAAAATCATCGACTGTTCAAGCGGGCAGGTCATCAAGCAACAAGGTGACGCTGAAGCTTGGATTGAAGAGAACATCAACAAGGTGAACAAAGGACCTGCGGGGTTGCTTTGGGTGAGGCAAGGGGCGACCCATGTTGATCCAGAGGGTAAGGACAAGGACGCCAGCAACGTCGCGGCGCGCCGCGACTTGATGTCCAGCGTGCGAGGTCAAATCGATGCGGTCACAGGCGGGCGGCGCATGGACAAGATTGTCGAACAATGCCGCAAAGAATTGGATGCCTTGGCTACCAAAGGTCTCAAGGCAAAGGCTGGAAGCCCGTGGAAAGCAATCGAGGATAAAGTCGATGAATTGCTCGGTCGTAAGGAGCGGTTGGAAGCAGATGTTAAAGTTCTCTCGCAGGCCTTAGCGGTCAAACGGCAGGCCAAATCGCGCTTGCAGGCATTGCATGATCCGCAAAAACAGGAAGCACGGGTTCACCAACTCGCTTCGGCCGAAGAAGCCTATCAAAAGGCACAGCAGCACGATCGCAGTGTAACGGACGCCGATAAAGCGCTACAATTGATCGTAGCTGAAAAAAACCAGCTCATCCGCCAAATCAAAGACATCACAGACACACAAGAACGCCGTCAGAAGCTCGTTGATGAGATCACGTTGAAAGAGGCGCAGACGTCCGATCTTCGAGCTGTGCAACGTAAGTCAGATAGTGCGCTGGCGGACGCAAAGGCGGTCATTGCACAAAAAGAAGCGGAGCGCCGCGATCTGGTCCAATCTTTGAGCGCAGCCCGAGCGGCCGAAAAATCCCTCCAAAAGTGGGAGAGGTTGCGTGTGCTCGCTGATCTCACCCTCCAGCTTTCAGTACCTCAGAAGAAGCTATGGGATGCGGACGTGATTTTGGAGCGTACCGAAATTACGCAGACTGACCTCGATCACCTTGTTGATCTTGAGCGGCGTATCAGCATCGCACATGAGCAACGGCGCGCGCAATTTGCCAAATTTTCAGTCGAGCCGTCGAAATCAGGCACTGCCGAATGCGATGGATTCGCACTCGAACATAAAAAAGAAACACTGATTGACCGACCCCTCACACTGAAACTCTCAGGGTTTGGAGCTATCAATCTCTCCCCAGCGGTTGGGGCAGGGGCGGGTATCGAAGATCCAGATGCATTGGAAGCAGAACACGCAGCAGCTCTTCAGACGTTTGGCGTTCCATCGGTGCAAGATGCCCGCAACGCTTTTAATGCGGGTCAAGGCGCGGCGAACGACAAGACTGTCGCCTTAGCCGAAATCAGAGGGTTGGCGCCTGATGGCGTCGAGGCTCTGGATGAGGAATGGCAGGCGCTTTGCAAAGAGCTTGGTCATTCGCAGGATGATCCGCTCCCAGACTCAGCTAGCCCGCAACCTGAGGACCTTTCCGCTGAGCAGATCGAAGCACAAATAATAGGTCTTGATGATGATCTTGAGGACCTCAGGTCCAACATCCAAGCGCTTCAGACGGCGGTCACGCAAGCTGCAAATGATGTTGCTGAAGCCACCGGCGTGCTGAACCATCTTCTGGTGGAAAAGAAATTTCTGGCAAAGCCTCAGGGTGAAGATGCCGCCCTTGTCTCACTGCAAACATCCCGTGACGATGAGGCTGCGAAGGAAGAGAAGGCTGCTCAGACCCTTGCAGACTTAAAGCTGAACGCGCCCGATCTCAACGTAGCTAGATCCACCCATGAACGACTGATCAGCGCTGATAAAGCAGACCGCGATGAAGTAAACAAACTGGAACGCGAACTTGCGCGCGTGGACGGGGCTATCGAGACGCAGTCTGAAGGCGCAGTGGAGGAAAAACTCGCAGAAGTATCCGATCAACTTGAGAAGGCAGTGGAGCGCGCCAAGCGATACGAGCTACAAGCGAAGGCTTTGAACATGCTCATCGCGCATCTTGATGAAGCACGCAAAGATGCCCAAGAAACCTACTTCGAACCGATCCGCAACGAGCTACGCCCGCTGCTGGCGCAGTTGCACGCCGGGGCTGATTTTGAACTCGATCCTGACAAGATGCTTGTTGGCAAAATCATCCGCAATGGTGTTGAGGACGACATCAACGTTTTGTCAGGCGGAGCCTATGAGCAGATCGCTATTTTGACTCGGCTGGCTTTCGCAAAGTTGTTCGCGAAACAGGGCAGGCAGGTGCCCCTAATCCTTGATGACGCACTTGTACATACAGATGACGAGCGGATTTCAACAATGTTCGACATGCTGTCGCACGCAGCGAAGGATCAACAGATCATCGTGCTGAGTTGTCGGACTCGGGCATTTTCTGATCTAGGCGGCACAAGGGCATTCATCGAAACTAAAGCGATTTAAAAGGTGACAGCTATGCCAAACGAAGAGCCCAGAAGACATCACTACGTGCCGCAGTTTTTTCTTCGAAATTTTGCTGTTGATGAGGAACGAAAGAAAGTAACTGCGGTTCGCAAACATGGAAATAGAGCTGTATGGGCACAGACTTCAATAAAGTCGATTGCCTTCGAAACAGACTTTTACGTACACACCGAGAATGGGGCACCTATTTCGATAGAAACAACAATAAATAAAAACATCGAGACGCCAATTTCGAAGAGCAAAACTTGGCACAAGATAGTTAATGGAGCCATTGCAGACCTAGATGCATCGGACCGATCCGTTCTCTACAGCCTAATTCGCAATTTTGAGGTTCGCACACCGCATTACCGCAGTACCATTCAGGAGTTGGCGCAGTTGGCCAGCCAACCTAACTCTGGAATGCAGTTTTCCGAAGAAGAGAAGGAGATGTATGCGTTGCTTCGCTCTGATCGAACTTTGATGGAGGCTTATGTAAATGAAGCTGCAGCCAATGCTCGATGGTCGACTGATGAGTTCTACTCATCTGGTATAGCTGTTTGCCAAGTTTCTGAACCAACGTATCTCTGCACCACCCCCGTTCATCCGATGAAAGTTCCAACAAATTCTGCGCTTCGTTCCGTACAACTCGGACTGGAACCAGTTTCTCAATTGATGCCGTTGACGCCAAACTCCTATGTTATTTTGAGTTTAGGTGACTTTGATGGCAGCTTCACCAACGAAAAAGTGAGCCCAGACGCCGAACAGGGATTGAAGAGGCAGATAGTGGGACAGTTTGGTTTCTGGCCAAAAGTAGAGCATATGGTTTGCCCTTCTGATGGATTGCAAGAACATCTCGAATGGGCTGGCTTTGAGATTGTGAGTGATACTCCAAATAAGAAGATCTTCGAACGGAGCGTCGGCTCATCACACATGAGATTATGAAGCTGAAAACATATTGGTTGACCGTGCTAAGCTTTTTTTGAGTTTTCTGGAGACACGAGGCGCGCCCCAGGCACGACTAGTCGCAACGGGATGCAACCTGCGACAGAAGACGTTTTTAAATATCCGGTTCGTAGCCGGTTTGTGTGGGAGAATGGCTGGATGACTTTGACAAAGCATAGGACAGGGGCATCGCCCACGAACAAAAACCATTTTGCTGTGCGAGCAAACAGCAACCAAGATAGCCAAAACCTACTAGAAACATGCTGAAACCAAGCCGGATTATCCAAGAGGTCATCTTCGATGATCTTGGGCCGCTCTCGATATCGGACTTGATAAAAATGCCTCGCGCAGGTTGGGAAGCGCTGCGAGCGGGTATTACCGATCATCGCAGTGGAAAACCGGGCCTCATTGCGAGATGCTTACTTTGCCAAGGGGATGTTTACATTCGAACAGCAAAGAACAAACCGCTCTTTGCACATTATGCCGGGTCCAACCCGAGCTGCCCTTGGTTCACTGGGGACAATCAAAAACCAGACAACGTGCGGGCTGGGCAATATCAGGGACGCCAAGAATCTGAAGCACATCGTCGAATGTGCGACCTTATCGAAGAGCTGGCCAAAGCTGATTCTAGGTACGTAAAATCCGCTGTAGACGCTTATCTACCCCCGACAAAAGCAGACTTTGGGCGCTATCCGGACGTGCTTATCGAGTGGGAAGGGGTTGGCGAGTTCGCGATAGAATACCAAATGTCGCATACGTTTCAGACCGAAGTGTCTCAACGATGTGTTCATTACGAACGTGAAGGCATTCCGTTGCTCTGGGTGTTGTCTTCGTTCGATACCAACCACATTCCACAGGCTGTTTCAGATGTAGTGCACCGTCACCGCGGGAACGCCTTCGTTATGGACCAGCAAGCGGTGCAAGCCTCACGAGAAACGAAAACGCTGGTATTCAATTGTTATCTCGCTGAAGGGGAGGGATATGCTCCTCCCATATTGGTTCGATTTGATGCGCTGACCATTCCAAACACGAAGCTGCCTTACTACGAAGATCGTCAGGCCAGTGCTATGCTGGAGGAGGTCAACGCGCGCCGCTTGCCTTACTTTAAGGCACTTCGGCGTTGGGGCGATAGGATGAAAAACCTTGATATTGATGAACTTGAACAGTTTCCAGAACGGCAGCGTATTGACCGGCTTGTGGCGGCCGCATTTTCACTTGTCGCCGACGCGGCTGGCAAGCCAGAAAACTTCGCAAGCGATCATCCAAACACTGCAGGAATGATGAACACCTATCAAAATTCAGGTTCGCTTGCTCCTTATGCTGCGCTGCTGACGACTTTGATCCAAAATACCGCAGCTAAGAAAGTCTTGAGAAGCTCTGTTGGCGATCATCTCAAGCGATCAATTGTGGGGCATCGCAAAGGTGATATCGTTCAAGTTGACGAAACTTCGCCTGAGTGGACATTGCTTAAAGAGCTTTTTCCCGAAGCGCTGGATCCATTTGTGCGCCGCAGACTATCTGATCTTGGTATGCTCCCTGCGTGGGCGCTGTGACGATGGCTACTGCGATCGATTGCTTGGAGGGCCTCTCGCGTTTCCGGTGCTGGTTCGTTGCGACGAAGTTAAAAAACGATAAAGTCACATTTTCAGCTAACGGTAATCTTTGGATAAAATGGAATATTTTTGACTATGCATCGATCTTTGAACGTACGTTTAAAACCAAAAACGTGGCCTAATAATACACCCCCGCAGTCCCTTCTGAACCTACAAGGAGAGCAAGACATCGATATCTTCGCCTTCATGTTGATGATTGGGTACTGCACGGTTCCGTCGCATGCCGCGCGTCATTCGATCAATGCTTCTTGGGCGTGGATGCGTTATTTTGGGGCTTTGTCGCCTGACTCCGAATTCAGATTAGGTGATGATTTTTCAGAGCTTGATCCACATCAAAAAACTATTCTTTCCGATGATTTTGGGATGGGGATGTCAATGCATTTGATGTCACGAGCTCTTGGCCTGCAAATGTTCTGCGATGGAAAGTACTTTATTGATCGTTTGTCACACCGTGTTCGGTGCAACATTACAGCGTCTAAGGCGAAAAGTGGTCCTCGCAAATCGCCCGACTTCGTTGGTGTCGACGGGGCCGGCAAGTGGCATGTTATTGAATGCAAGGGCACCCAGTCGGGGCCAGACTATGGCAATAGACAGTTGAGCGGGGGTGTCTTGCAGAAAAATGCGATACGATTTGCGAGCTCAATTTGTGGAGAATCTCTCGTTACCGGCTTTGAAATAGCGCGGACTGACCTTGCTACAAACAGTCGTTTTGTCATTCGCGATCCAGAACCTGAGGTTCCCCCATTAGAAATTGAAGACGACGAGGTTGATCAAACGCTCGAAACTATGGCGCGCGGAAAGATCGCGCGCTGTTTGACCCTTGCCGGAGCTCCCAACATGTCAAGATTTGTTGCCGCGCCATTTGGGGACAATCCTGAAAATAGAGCTGACACTATCCTCTACGCGGGTAGTCGCGATAGAAGTGAGCGATTTCGTGCTGCCGGGATCGAAGATCTCAAACGGTTGGATATGAAGGATGGATACTTTGGTCGTGAAGCAACTTTTGAGCTACCCTTTAGGATTGAAACCCCCAAAGGCACATTTGCGCGCGCGCGGGTGAAGACTGAAGTTGCCTCTGACGTAGTTGAGTACTGGGAAGCGCAGGCTGAGAGCGACGGACTGCCAGATGACGTACTTGATGAAGCTCAAGAAAATTTAGCCCGAGGCAAAATTGAAAGTGACTCTGACGGTTCAAGCGGAGAGTTGCGAGATGGCAGGCTTTATCGATCTCAGATCAATTTCTTAGCTTAAGGTTTAATGTGTTGCGTGTGGTCTATGAGGTGCAGATATCCCCTGATGCGTTCTAAATTTAACATAAACTTCATTATGCGAAAAAGAACAAATAATGAACATAGCCCCTCTTACCCTCACCGTGAGCTGAATACTAAACAACCGCCCCCCAAAATGATGTCTTCTTCCCATGAGACTGTTTCAAGCCGTCGAGATAAGCCTCGTGCGTTTCAAATTGTGCGAAGTCATCAATTCGAACCGCCAGGTTCTTGCACTCTCGCAAGTGGCGCGCTGCATGGCGATAACGTTTGACCCGTGAATTCTGCAGCGCAAAATCGATCAGGCCGCGTTTCAAAAGTGTGGCGGCCAGTGGATGGCGGTCCTCAAGGGCGTCGGACGCCGGTCCCAAAAGCTCATAGTGATGCCCATCAATCTCGGAGGCACGGTTTGTGATAAGAACTGCAGCCTGCTCAATCTCGGGCCAAGTCATCAGAAAATGGAGAGCTGTCGTGAAACTTTCAAAACCTAGCGCGTGTTCCATGGCGCGGGTCTCGGCTTCAACATCTTCGAAATCTGGCAGCCCGCCAAGCCATGCGCGCAGATGGTCTTGATTAAGGCTGCGAGCATAACACGCCCACATAAAGTCCCGCGCCGCTTCGGGTTCCCCCATCGCTCGCATCACGCTGATCCGTATTGCTTCCCACTCATAGGGTATCCATCCGCGATCTTTTCCATCTGGCGCATTAATAGCGCCCCGTGCGTCCTCAACCCGCCCTGCTTCAAGAAGACGGCGAGCTATTTCAGCGGCAACCTGTGGTGCCTTTCGCGCCAGATCACTCTGTTGGTCAATGTAGGCGTCTACATCACCTTCGACATCCGCAATCTGCTCGAGCGCCATGCGCAGCGCGTAGTTGTTCGACAGATCAATTCCCGAAGTGGTGATCCCAGCTTTAAGGTGCTGCAATCCTTCTGAACCCAAGACTGAAGCAAGACCTGATATCAAAGTTGGATAATGCCCATAATCATCATCGGCCAAGGCCTCCAGCAACTGGTCTGCCAGGACAAGCGGGTCCGGCGCGGCAACCTCGGCCAGATCGATCAGGTCTTCACAGGCTTCGTAAAAAATCGACTGCACCTTGCCCGTACTGTCATCGCAACGTTCATAGACCCCATTCGCAAGAGCTACGAACCGCCAGATCAGATCAAACGCCCCTGTTGGATCGACCGGCCCAACTTGAGAAACGATGGCGCGTCTCTGCATGTCTAAGTCAGCCGCGAAGGCATTGCGGCCCTGCCAGTCAACAAACGAACGCGATCTCGCAATGGTGCTAAGCCGCTTGCGGATCTCCCGAGCGACATTCCCGGAGCCGGCTTCTTTTGCCAGCTCCAGCCTCAGTCGCCGCTTAGCTCCAGCATTACCTTTGGTGACCTCAAGAAGAAGGTCGGCCAACCGCTCAGCGCCGAGCGCTGCAAGGTTCTTTGCATTCAATGTTGTTTTCGAAGCCATACCGGAAATTTAGATCAACAAGCAGCTGGAATGCCAGCCCCCTCCCCAAGTTTAACACCATCGCAGATTTGGGAAGACCTGCCCTTCGCTGCATAGCGCATGAACTGACACAGTGCGGACAAAGCGCCATTTCGCTGCGGCTGTGCGAACGGCAGCTACGGGGCAATGCCAAATCAGACCTGACACTGGCGTCAGGGCTCCAACTTCAGTGACAAAAGATAAAACAACTGAGTTCCTCGGCTATGAAAATTGAATTCTATTTGGTGCACGAACCCATATTGCAATTGTTCTGTTTTGCCGCGATTGTCAGCCTAGAGGATTGAGATTAAGAAATGGACTTTGCCTTTCTACACACCGCTGAAAAATGCCCAGCAATATTCGATCAGGCACTTACAGAAATCGGTGCGGATTTTCGGCTTGGTTACCATGTTGAAGTGAGTCAATTGTTTGGCGCAGATGTGGTGCAAGCCGATGAAGCTTGTGTGGAAAGTGTTGTTTTGCCTCGGGCATCTATGCGCGTGGCCGAAAGGGGATTGGCGGGTACAGGATTTCCTTTTTATGATTCTCCATTCCTTGTGGATCAGCAAGGTTTAGACATAGACCGTGCCAACAGCACCAAGACGGAGGGAACAATATGATGGATTGGATCGTCTTCATACCCTCGTGCTTCGCCCTCAACTTAGCATTCGGACCAAACAACCTTCTTGCGATGACACACGGGGCGAAGGTCAGCGTCACATTTTCTCAGAAGGCTTCAATTGGACGGCTCCTGGTGTTCATCCCGATGATTGCCGCAAGTGCATTGGGGCTCGGTGTCATCCTTTCAGCATCAGCGACGTTGTTCGGATTGGTGAAATTCGTTGGTGCCGCATATCTGATTTGGGTGGGAATTTCGCTATGGCGCAGTGCGAAAACAATGGACGCAACAAAACTCAATTCAAATTCATTGTCTCTCGGAAAAGCATTCAAAGCCGAAGCAATGGTTGCACTTAGCAATCCCAAAGCGATCCTCATATTTGCAGCTTTCTTCCCACAGTTTGTCAATTTGGAGCGCTACTGGCAGAGCTATGGAATGCTCGGCGCTGCCTTCCTATTCATGGAAGCGATCGCCATTTTCGCTTACGCTTCGGTTGGTCATTTTGCGTCAAATTTTGCCTCCGGATTGCTACCCCTAATGCAGCGCGCCTCAGGTGTTGCAATGTGTATCTTCGGTGTTTTGTTGCTCGTTAGCCCAAACCCCTCGCGTTCATAGCGGTTATTGAGCCAGCAGCAACGAACGAAGGGGCTGTCCGCAGTGCGCCAATTCGGCCAAGTGGCTTGAAAATTGGCGTCCGAGCAAATTCTGAACCACGGAGGGTTTGTGCGAGTTTGACGCCAATAGCGCTCAAGAAATATTTATTCTTTCCAAACCGCTCACATGCAGAGGAGGCCTTCATTAGCTTGTGTATGAGCCCCCGCCGTCTCACTAGCTTGCCACCCGGAAGAGCGAGATCCTATCCAACTGGATTGTGTTGTCCCCAAGCGGGTGAGCGCGGGCCGCTATAGGGCTGTAAGTCTACGCAGAACTGATAAATGAGCTTCCCGCTTCGCTCGAAAATCACATGTTTGGTTGCGAAAACAAGATATCGGATCGGTTCGGCAGACGTGGCGATTTTGCCAATACCGCCAAGGCGATCCCAGCCATGATCATCGAAGCGTTCCCCAACTTGAAGAGGCATGAACGGGCGCTCCGACTCAAAGACCGCAATGGGTTTGTGTTCACCTGATATGTCGCAAATGATGAGTTCATAGATATTTGGCATATGCCAACCTTTCCTTTGCATCTACTCGAGAACTTAGCGCTGCATTACTAGAGCAACCTTCAGAATGGCTATTGCAGTGCCAATAGCGACAATGCAATCAACGGAAACCGCGCGTTCAGCTGTCATATGTGCTAAATCCGCGCATTATGTCTGTCGCTTCTTGTTTCAGCCTTGCAATGAGTTCTTCCGCCGTCGTTTCGCGATTCAGAGCTGCAGCCTGGCCGTACAGCAAGAACTGATAGTCTAGGTCGTCCCGAGCGATGCCGATTTTCTTAAGCGGGCCACTGTAATTATACATTAGCGGGAAGTCCTGGAGGGCCGGACGTCCGTTGGCCATTTGTTCAGAATACGGTGTTCGTCTCGCCCGACAAGGTCGGCCTGAAAACGCCCGAGACAGATGGGTATCGTCGTCCTTGGAAGATAGGAGAGCCTGGCGATGGACAGGCGTGATGGGCGTTTCAGCACAGGATAGGAATGCTGTGCCCATCCAGACGCCCTCGGCACCTAGGGCTAGTGCGGCGGTGATACCACGACCGTCACCGATGCCACCGGCTGCGACAACCGGGACGTTCACCGCATCAGCTATCTGAGGAACCAGCGCCATCGTACCAATCCCGACATCTTCAAAGTTGGGTTCAAATGATCCGCGGTGACCACCGGCTTCCCAACCCTGCGCGACGACCACATCGACACCTGCAGCTTGAAGCGCCAGAGCCTCATCAACATTTGTAGCCGTGGCAGCCACTACGATTCCAGCTGCCTTTAGGTCTTCGGTAATTTTCGTTGTGGGGCATCCGAAGTGGAAACTAACCATTGCTGGTTTATGCTGCACCAGCAGTGCCAGCCTTTCATCATCAAACGCTCCAAGCCCGTTTGAAGCGGTATCTGAAGGCAATTCCAGTTTAAGCTTCCGATAGAATGGCTCAATCAGTTCTTTAACGGATGAATCAATTTCGTCGTCATAGACGGGAGATTGATGTAAGAAAAAGTTGAGATTAAATGGGTTGTTGGTCGCCTTGCGCATTTCCTTGATGCGCTGCTCAAGTTCAGCAACCGACATCTCGGCACACCCCAACGAACCCAAACCGCCCGCGTTAGAAACTGCTGCCGCAAGTGGGACAAGTGGTTTTTGTACGATCATCGGTGCCTGGATGATTGGTACGGCGATATTCAAAAGGGACGTGAGTTTCGTTTTGGACCACATTTGGTTCTTAACCTTCCTTGCCGCGTATATTGCCCACGACATCTGACATAATTTTGTACATTGTGAGAGAAACTCTGCAATGTGAAGTGATGCTTTTGCGGCACTTGAGGCCAAAACCCGACCGTTTGTGTCACCGGAGCAAAGGCCCGTTTTCGCCTATCTGCCACCAGCAACATCAAGGATCGCCCCCGTACAATAGGACGCTTCAGCGCTGGCGAGCCATGCGATAGCCTTCGCAACTTCTTCTGCTGTTCCCGGCCTCGCCATAGGCACTGCTTGGCCCAGTCGCACAGCTCTGTCTGGTTGTCCTCCGCTGGCATGGATTTCGGTTTCGATAAGCCCGGGCCGGACGGCATTTACCCGTATCCCAAGATCAGCAAGTTCTTTTGACAGACCCAGTGTGAGAGTGTCCATTACCCCTTTGCTGGCGGCATAATCGACGTATTCATGCGGTGATCCAAGGCGCACGGCAGCAGAAGAAACCAGCACAATCACCCCATTATTCCCAGACATTTGGCTCGGCAAGCGTCGCGCGGCTTCGCGAGCAAATAGGAAAGACCCAAGGACGTTTGTGTCAAACATTGTCCGCAGGCGTTCAAGCGACATATCAGCGAGAGGCATTGAGGGAGCAACAATTCCAGCGTTAACCACAACCCCATCAAGCCCCCCAAACGCCCTGATGGTGTCATCAAACGCGCGTAGCACATCTTCTTCGCGCACCGTATCTCCCTGGATCGCTATGGTTTCCCCGCCCTTCGCCCGAATTTCTTCAACTGTCCGGTCTGCCGCCTCGCGGTCACTTCGATAGGTGAAAGCAACCCGCCACCCCTCAGCCGCCATGATCGTCGCAGTCGCTTTACCAATCCCTCTGGAGCCGCCGCTGATGAGCACTGATTTTTTCATTGTTGAACTCCTTACATTTCCGGTTTGAGGGCCAGGTTCAAAACTGTATCGATATCTTCGCTGAGCTGCAGCCGCCGGTCGAGCACATCTCGATGAGATATCCAAGCTGCCTCAAACACGTCATCACGGGCTTGAGGCTCGCCTGAAACATAGGTGCACTCCACTGCAACCAAGTAGAAATGAAACGCAGGGGAGCCTTGATCGTCAGGAATGATGGTATCCAAGCCGATCAGAGTTCGCCCTGGTTCGGCGCAAATGGTGGTTTCTTCGAGTAACTCGCGACATGCCGCCGCTCCAACGCCTTCCCCAAAATCCACATGGCCTCCGGGGAATCCCCAAAGACCGGCATCGGGTTCGTGTTTACGACGCACGAGCAACACTTCATTTTTGCGTAGCACGACCGCGAGCGCAGCCAGTTTTGGTTGTTTTATCATCGAGCCATACCTTTCAGATCGCGATCCAGCTGTGTAAGTACTTTTTCGCGTCACAGCATGCATCGCGAATTTCTTGCCCTTGGGCCATTTTGCAACCCACGGCGGTTGCCAGCGAACATCCGGTTCCGCGTTTGCTGCGCTTGAGCCGCGGCAGGCAGAATCGAAGGTGCCCCATTTCATCAAAAAGATGGTCGCAACAATTGTAACCCCTGCCATGCCCACCCGTTATCAGCACGGCGCGCGCGCCATGTCTGCGCAGTATTTCTGCCTGAGTTGCAATTTCGTTGTCGGAACCGGCAAATGGCCGGTTGGTGAGGGCGGATGCTTCCTCCAGATTGGGCGTCACAAGGTCGGCCATGGAGATCAGGCGCTTCAACACCCCATCCTCGCTGAGTGTACCGCCGGTTGAAGCCCGCAGCACAGGGTCCAGAATGATAGGGACATTTCGTGGGATCAATGCGTCGGCGATGGCATCGGCCGCCTGACGGGCTCCGATCATTCCGATCTTGATGACATCTGGCGGAGTGTCTGCAAAAGCCGCGTCTATCTGGGCTACAATCACTAGGCCCGGCATTTGGTGGACCAAATGCACTGCCATATTTGTCTGTGCTGTGACGCAAGTTACAACCGGCTTGCCAAGGCAGCCAAGGTCGTGGGTCACAGCGGTATCACGAGTGAGACCCGCCCCGCCGCTGCTGTCGGTTCCTCCAATGAGCAATACGTGTTTCATTCGCAAGCCTTCGCCGCCAAGATGGCAAGGTTTTTGTAACCTCTGCGGTTCAAACCGGTGGCGGCTCGCCAGGCGCGCAATCCGGTTGCGCAGCATAAAACCACACGTCCCTCTGACATATGTTGAAACACGTCAACCGCATCACCTGTCAGCCGTAGGGCATGGGGGACAACAGCGTCAGGCGCTTCATTAATGTCGCGCAGCTCGATTACCTGATCTCCTGCACAGAGGTCCAATTTTGACAGGAGCGGCATGGCAATTCGCGGCTCTGGTGCGCCGTGAAAGGCAAATCCGCCAAACCGAAGCTGTTGCAGGTCCAGCGTCACCATTTGCCCCAATGGTGAGGGGGAGTGACGCAAAAGAACCTGCAATGCCATTTGGGCCTGCAACGCTCCGATCATACCAACAACCGGACCAAGCACACCTGCAGTGGCACAGGTCGCCCCCCTGTCGGGTAAATCGGGAAATACCGCGCGCAGTGACGGCGCATCGGTGCCACAAAACCCACCCGCATACCCGGTCTGCCCCAAGGCGCTGGCCGAAATCAGCGGCGTTCGGCTGACCAGACAGGCGTCGGAGAGAATATAGGACACAGCAAAACTATCGGCGGCGTCAATGACAACATCGGCACCCGCCACGTATTGCCGGGCATTGGCCGGATGCAGCGCCATATTGTGGGCGTTGATCTCTACTGTCGGATTGGTTGCACGCAGGTGCGCGCGCGCTGCGTGAACCTTGGCAGACCCCAGATCGGACATACGATAAAGCGGCTGGCGGTGCAGGTTGCTTTCTTCAACATGATCGGGGTCGATCAGGGTGATCTGCCTGAGCCCCGCCCCCACCAGATATTGCAAAACTGGGCATGCCAGCCCACCCGCCCCAACCACCAGAACATGCGCGCGCGCCAGACGCACCTGCCCATCTGCGCCCACCTCGGGCAGGATCATCTGGCGTGCATATCTGTTCATGTCGCGCAGGCCCTGATCCACGCGCGGGTTTGCGCCTCCGGATCGTCGGCTTGTTGGATATCTGTCACCACCGCGGCGCTGTCTGCCCCGGCGAAAAAGACACCGGGCAAACGCTCGGGGGTCAAGCCGCCAATTGCAACAAGTGGGGTTTTGCCCGCGAGCTTTTTCCAGCGGCTGACCCTGTCCAGCCCTTGCGGCCCCCATTTCATCTGCTTCAGAAGGGTCGGATAGACCGGCCCAAGGGCCACATAGGCCAGATCATATGACAAGGCGCGGTCAAGCTCGGTTTCGTCATGGGTGGACAGGCCAAACCGGATGCCTGCCCGCTGCAGTGCCGGAAAATCCGCCTGTGCCATATCTTCCTGACCCAGATGAACAAAGCTACAGCGCAGATCCAGCGCCAATTGCCAATGATCATTGACCACAAGTTGCGCACCATGCACTGCGCAGAAATCCCGCGCACGCGTGATCTGACGGCGGACCTCGCTCATGGGTTGATCCTTGACGCGCAGTTGAACCAGCTTGACCCCATGGGGTACCAACAGTTCAAGCCGCCCGACATGGCCGACAATCAGATAAAATCGTTCCATCATGCCAGTTCCGCCAGCCCAAGGATCGGGGTCGAGGGCACGGCCATATCGCGCCGGTCCATCGGATCGGCACGATATCCCATGCGTCCGGCCTCAACCGCCTGTGCCATGGCCTGCGCCATTTTCTCCGGGTCTCCGGCCTTGGCCACCGCAGTGTTTAGCAAAACGGCATCCATTCCCAATTCCATCGCCTGTGCGGCATCCGAGGGCCGTCCGATCCCGGCATCCACGATCATCGCAACATTCGGAAAATGCGCCCGCATGGCCCTGAGAGCACCGGGATTGCGCAGCCCTTGGCCGGACCCGATCGGTGCGCCCCATGGCATCAGAACCTGACAGCCTGCCGCGATCAGCTTTTCCCCCACCACCAGATCATCGGTTGTATAGGGGAACACCTTGAAACCATCGTTCGACAGGATGCGTGCGGCCTCGACCAGGGCAAAGACATCCGGTTGAAGGGTGTCGGAATGCCCGATCACCTCAAGCTTGATCCAATCTGTTCCAAACACCTCACGGGCCATCTGTGCGGTTGTCACGGCCTCTTGGGCCGAATGGCATCCGGCGGTGTTGGGCAGGATACGGCACCCGGTCTGCTGCAAGAGATCAAAAAACCCTGCCCCCGACCCATCCGCAGTTTCCCGGCGTAATGACACTGTTACAATGTCGGCACCACTGGCCGCGATGGCATCAAGCAGAACTACGGGCGACGGATACTGTGCCGTTCCCAGCAACAAGGGCGAGGTGATTTCGATGTCATAGAGTCTCATCGTCTATCCCCCCTGCATGGGTGCCAGCACTTCCAGCTGGTCGCCTTCGCTCAAAGCTGTTGTTTTGCGGTCCTTGCCTGGAACAAAACGCCCGTTCAATGCCGTGGCCATGGCACGAGAGGTGAAACCCAGTTCGTCTAAGGCGGCCGCCAGCATCGAAGCGGTCACCTCATGCGGGACAGCGTTCACAATGATCTTCATGGGTGTGCTCCTGAATAAGTTGTTTTGCCAGTTGGCCTGCCAGAGCGGGGGCCAACAGAAATCCGTGACGGTAAAGGCCATTCACGTGGGTGGTGTCGCCGTGCTGACGCAGGCCGGGGATGTTATCCGCAAAGGCGGGCCGCAGCCCGATGCCTGTCTCCACCAAACTGGCCTCACCCAGCCCCGGATGCAGGGTGAACGCCGCGCCCAGAAGTTCGAGCGCCGAGCGCACGGTGATCGGCCGCCATGAACTGCTTTCGATCATCGTCGCGCCAATCATGTAGATGCCCTGTCCACGCGGCACGAGGTAAAGCGGAATGCGCGGATGCAGAAGGCGGATGGGGCGGGTGAGGGTCACATCCTGCGCCTCAATCACCGCCATTTCGCCCCGAATGGGGCGCAGGCCAGATAGGCCAGATGCCATTCCCCGGCAATCCACATCAACATGTTCCGGGGCCGGGGTTTCATAGCGGATGTCAACACCGAGCGCCTCAACCGCCGCTGTTAAGTCGACCAGAGCCCGGCGCGGGTCAAGATGTGCCTCGTCCTCAAAGAAAAGCGCCTGATTGAAACGACCTGCCAATGCGGGTTCCAACTTCTCCACTTCTGCAGCATCAATCAGCTTGTGCTTTTGAGTGCACCGCGCAAAACGGGCAAGCTCGGCGTTATCGCGCGGCGGGGTCACGACCAGTGTGCCTCGGCGCTCCACTGGTGTGATTTGCTCCCACCAGTCAATTGCGCCCGCGCCTAGCCTAACCACCTCAGCATCGGCAGTTTCGCCCTCGCACCAAGGTGCCAGCATACCGCCCGCGAACCACGAACACGGGTTGTCGGACGGGGCCGCTGTGACCTCGAAGACCGTCACTGGTGCGCCACGTCTGGCCAACTCCCAAGCACAGGCGAGTCCGGCAACCCCCGCCCCTGCAATAGTGATCATTCACCCGGCTCCGTAACGCTCTGATCCACCGGCATGTAAAGATCACCCGACGTGCGATACTTTTCGGCCATCGCCTCCATACCCTCTTTCTGGGCTTCTGCACGGATATCGTGGCTGATCCGCATCGAGCAGAATTTAGGCCCGCACATGGAACAGAAATGGGCAACCTTATGGGCCTGTTTTGGCAAGGTCTGGTCGTGGAAATCCCGTGCAGTATCGGGATCAAGCGACAGGTTGAACTGATCTTCCCAGCGGAATTCGAAACGGGCGCGCGATAGCGCATCATCGCGCCGTTGTGCCCCTGGCAGGCCTTTGGCTAGGTCGGCGGCATGGGCAGCGATCTTGTAGGTGATCACGCCGGTTTTTACGTCATCCCGGTCGGGGAGGCCCAGATGTTCCTTGGGTGTCACATAGCACAGCATCGCACAGCCAAACCAACCGATCATAGCAGCCCCGATGCCGCTGGTGATATGGTCATACCCCGGCGCGATATCCGTGGTGAGCGGGCCAAGGGTGTAAAAAGGGGCTTCGTCACAGCATGCCAACTGCTTGTCCATGTTCTCTTTAATCTTGTGCATGGCGACATGGCCCGGCCCTTCGATCATAACCTGACAGTCCTTTGCCCATGCGATTTTGGTCAGTTCGCCAAGGGTTTCCAACTCGGCAAACTGGGCCTCGTCATTGGCGTCCGCGATTGAGCCGGGACGCAACCCGTCGCCCAGCGAAAAGGCCACATCATAGGCGCGACAAATGTCGCAGATTTCATCGAAATGCTCGTAGAGGAAAGATTCCTTGTGGTGGTGCAGGCACCATTTGGCCATGATCGAACCGCCACGGCTGACAATTCCGGTCACGCGGTTTACCGTCATCGGCACCATGTGCAGGCGGACACCGGCATGGATGGTGAAGTAATCCACGCCCTGTTCGGCCTGTTCGATCAGCGTATCGCGAAACACCTCCCAGGTCAGTTCCTCGGCAACGCCATTCACCTTTTCCAGGGCCTGATACATTGGTACTGTACCGATGGGCACCGGACTGTTGCGAATGATCCATTCGCGGGTGTTGTGAATATTACGGCCTGTGGACAGGTCCATCACCGTATCCGCGCCCCAGCGAATGGACCACACCATTTTGTCGACCTCTTCTTCCATTGAAGATGTCACAGCCGAGGTACCCATATTGGCGTTGATCTTGACCAGAAAGTTGCGGCCAATGACCATCGGCTCAGATTCTGGGTGGTTGATATTGGATGGGATGATGGCCCGACCTGCGGCCACTTCATCGCGGACAAATTCAGGCGTCACATAGTCGGGAATGTTTGCGCCCCAGTCATTGCCGTCGCGATGACAGGGTGCAAGCTCGCGCAACTGGTTTTCGCGAATGGCGATGAATTCCATTTCGGGGGTGATCATTCCGGCCCGCGCATAGGCCAGTTGCGTTACCGCTTTGCCATCCTTTGCGCGCAACGGGCGAGGTTTGACAGGAAACGCCGGTGTCAGGCGGTCGCCTTCGACAAAGCCATTATCCGCAGGTTTGATGTCACGGCCATCGTAGTCTTCCACGTCTCTCCGCGCCATGATCCATGACTTGCGCAAGGGAGCAAGCCCTTTGCGGATGTCGGTCGCGATGTGGGGGTCGGTGTATGGGCCAGAGCTGTCATAGACCGGCAATGGCGGCTCGCCTGCAGTTGGGTGCACAGAGATTTCCCGCATCGGGACGCGCACATCCGGGTGCAGCGTGCCATTTACGTAAATCTTGGTTGAAGCGGGCAAGGCACCCGATGTGATCTTGGGATTAGGGACATTCATTTTGGCGCTCCTCAAGCGGTTACTCAAAAAGACACCAGATGAGCTTCGGCTTGGGAAACCGGCGGGCAGTACGGATGCTGGCCGCCATTTCAGATTGCACATCGGATAAGGGAATGATGTGCGCCCTTAGCTTCCTACGCCAGTATCAACTGGGTCAGGTTCAAAGGGTCGCGACACCGCAGCATTGCTGCTATTCGCCTCTCAGTCCCTCATTGGGACTCCCCTGCGTGAGGTTTGAATAGCCAATAGGCGGATTGATAACAAGACTGAACTTGACTGACGGTCATGTTCTAGATTGTCGGCTGGAACACGCTCTTTGCCCTGCGCCTCGGTAATTGCCCATTTCGACCGTTGTCCCATCAAATACCCGGCAGTTCCGCGAACACTTGTGACAGAACAGAATCAAACTCGGCTACTTGTTGTCTATTGTTTTTGTTGGCCTAGCGGCGAGATTGGCCTTCGATACGCAAAGATAACTGAAAATAAGCACCTATGAATGTAGGTATTGCGCAAGATACATGGCGAAGCTGACATTAGCGCGCCGCGCAGCATCGGTCAAAGTGGGCTC
>JARGOC010000027.1 GCA_029212365.1 Roseovarius sp. | reverse complement strand
TCAGATAAACTACTGTTTTCTAACAAGAGTCGCAGTTGGGGATAGCGCGCGCCCGCTACAATATATTGATCGCATAATCAATCTTATGTTAATAAAATTCTTTTTACCTGATGATCTGATTAAGCTCTTTTTAGCAAATCAATAAATCCTGACTTGGGTGCCAACTTCCGCCAGATCGAACAATTCTGCGATATGTTCATTGTATAGCCCTATACAACCATTTGATGATCGGCGTCCGATCTTACGCGTGTCGCCTGTTCCATGGACGCGATAATACTGCCAGGACAGGTAAAGAGCATGCGTGCCAAGAGGGTTGTCAGGCCCCGGTGGCCAGTAGTCGGGCCAGTCAGGATTGCGTTCTTTCATCGACGGGGTGGGCCTCCAGCCCGGACCCTCTACTTTTCGCACTACCTTGGTATATCCTCGCCGGGTGAGGTCTTCGGACAAAGGCACGCTCGATGGGTAGAGCTTGTATGTGCTTTCATCCTCGGACCAAAACTGAACCACCCTTGAATCAATATCGCACAGGATGGCTCCGTGCTCGAGATTGTCGAAGTGATCTTTCCAGGGTTGGATTCGAAAGGATGAGATATTGCGGCGCACAACCGGTTGGTTCGGTTCTTCAATGTATTGCGCTCTGGCGAGAGCCGGAAGCCCGATGATGGCCGCAGCCGATGATGACAAAAACTGCCTCCGATTTGTTTTGACTCTTTTCACAATCGATCTCCATTTTTTGACAGCCTAAGACCTCTAGCTGCTAGAGGGTCAATAGAACCGTGAATGACATTTTTGTGAGGCAATTTAGAGAATACGACGGGTAGAAGCCCGATACGCTTCGAATTCAGAACCGTACTGTTCCTTAAGCCACGGCTCTTCCGCGAATCGTGCGACAACCAGAACAAGGATGACCGCTGCTCCCAAAATGAATGCAGAGGGTGCAGAGGTAAGGATTACCAATCCACCGACAATCGCGATATCGGCCATGTATTGAGGGTTGCGGGAGCTCAACGCGCTATTCGGTCAGGTCGCAGCAGATTTCGGATAAAGAAAGACTCGCGCGCCGATTTCGACCCTTGGATATAGATCCTTGATATGATCGTTTGTTAATCGGGCACAGCCGTTCGACACTGCGGTGCCAATCGTACTGGGTGCGTTGGTCCCGTGAATGCGCAAGTACGTGTCATGCCCTTCTTCATTGTAAAGATAGAGAGCGCGCGCGCCCAGCGGGTTGGATGGGCCGCCCGGAACACCATCAGAGAATCGTGCATATTTGTGCGGCTCACGACGGATCATCGCGTCTGTCGGGCGCCACCAGGGCCACTCAGCTTTACGATGCACGATAAACTTACCTGGCGTATACAGGCGCTTGCGTCCCACGCCGACGCCATATCGTATCGCCATTCCTTCATCCAACATGAAGTACAGAAAGAAATCGTCGGGTGTCACATGGATATCGCCAGCCAGCCATTCCGAGCGCCTGGTGTTTACCAATTGTGGAAGGAAGTGATCTGGCAGCTTGACGGGATGAGCAAATGCCCTTCTGACCGGCACCAGCGCCGCGGCACTCACCATCGTAAGAAATTCTCGTCTGCCCACAATTCTACCTGCCATAGGTCCCTTCTCGATCGTTTGTGCCTGAACCGATGATGCGGCACTTGGATGAATGATCCGGCACACAAAGTCGTGAGGTAGGGCAATATGTTGCCCAGTGTTGCCCGTGCGGACCAGAATGGCTGAAGTGACAATTGAAGCGCAGTCAGCGTACCCACATGGATACTTCCAGCGATCCCCACCCTAATACACCGAGCCCAATGGTGCATGCAAAGACTGTAACTGTCAGGAGACAGGCGATGGCGGTTGCTCTCATGTTGAATTTCTGCGGTGGCCAAACGCGCCGCTCCGGATAGCGGATCGACCAGAGCATCGCAGCAAGCAACGCGGTTCCTGCAAGCAAGCCAGTCATCACAAATGTGGATTCAATCCCCGTCATCACTCATGCCCAAATAACTCCGCATCGGCATGTGCGTTGCCATGTGTTTCAAACTCTAGTGTTGAATGCTGGATATCAAACGCTTCGGCTATGACCGCCTTGATCTGTGACTTGATCAATTCGATATCTCCTAAACGTTCGTCTTCTAGAACCACATGACAATCCAGTGCCGCCTGATGCTCCTGCATCTGCCACAAATGCACGTGGTGGAGATTCTCGACTCCGTCGATGGCTCGAACGGCCTCGACCACTTCTTTGCCATCGATGTTTGGCGGGCTGCCCAGCATTAATGTGCGCACCGGACCGCCAATTTCGGTGACTGCGAGATAGAGGATGTAGAGCGCAATGCCGATCGTGATCGCAGGATCGACCCACCACATATCATAGAGCAAGATGAGTGAGCCGCCGATGATCACAGCAACGGAGGCTAGAGCGTCCGAAAGGTTGTGCAGGAAGAGGGCCCGGATGTTCACACTGCCCTTTTGCATCGAATACGTCAGAAGCGCTGTTAGCGTATCGACGACTAGCGCCACTGAGCCCAAGATCACCACGGTCCAACCGGCCACCTCGGTCGGCTCGATCATGCGCATTCCCCCCTCGTAAATGAGGTAGACACCTACGAGGATGAGGGTGGTGTAGTTGATCAATGCAGCGACGACTTCAATCCGGCTATAGCCGAAGGTCATGCGTTCGTCGGCAGGACGTCTGGCGATCTTTCGCGCTGCAAAGGCGATCACCAAGGATGCCATGTCGGAGAAATTATGCAGCGCGTCGGCAATAAGCGCCAGACTTCCCGCAAAGATGCCGCCGACGATCTGAGCGACGGTCAGGAGGGCATTGGCCCAGATCGCGATAGAGACCCGGCGATCTCCGGACGCGGGGTCAATATGCGCGTGACCATGGTCATGAGGCATGACGCGATTCCTGATGTTTATGATTGGGTAATGCCAAGCCAGGAATTTGCGGCACGCTACCGGACCGAATACGGCGCACACGGGCATTCATCCAATGGCGGATGAATTGGCGGTACAACAGGCCCTTTACGAAGCTGAACGACTGCTGATGTTTTGCGTAAAAGTCGTCGGGCGTCGCGAAGGTCCCGAAATCCTGAACAATGCCTGTCTCTTGGATGTAGGTGTCGCCACCCGTCCACTCCACAGGTGGAGCTTGCAGGCAATCGGTCCCTGCCCCGTATCCGCAAAGACTGGGTGTCCTGGAGAAAGAGGATTGCAGAGCCGTCAGGAACGTAGCGTCAAGAATAAACCCTTCGAGGTTCACCCAACCCGACTCTGTCTCCACCTCAACCCAGGAATGGATGATTTCCTCGGGTGTGATGGGATAGACCAGTTCCGGAATAACACCGCGTTGCAGTACCTTGTGAATGGTGAATCCATGCAGGCGGCACCGCACGCCGACCGCGCGCAGCAACGCCATGAGAAGCGTCCCCTTGGTGTTGCATTGACCAAAACCGTCCGCGAGCACATCGGTGGCCGAGATGTCGTCTGAGCGGCTGTACCCAAAGGCAATTTCATTGCGCACGAAATCGTAGACAGCCCCGATCCGTTCATGGGTCGGAAGGGAATGCCATTTCCTGTCTTGTACCAAACGCGCAATAATCGGATGGTCGAAATTCAAGATTGGGGTGGCTGCGAGTAACGGTTCAGCGATCGTCAACGGTGCTCTCCTTGATTCGATTTAGGAGAGTTTTAATTGCTACAGTTACTGTAGCTTCAAGTGTTAAATTGGCTAGCTAAACCAGCGTCAATGTCGAACAGTGGCTTACGGAAATCCCGCGCGCATATATGCGATTGTTTTCCAGACCTCTTCCTCGTTTAGCTCTCCTTCAAATGCTGGCATATCAGTTCCAAAGCGCTCACCACCTTCAAAGATCGCCCAGAGAAGATACTCGTCTCCCGCCATAGGCATTTGTACAAATCTTTGGAGAAGAGCTGGGGACGGAACCAATGAGCGTCCGGCTTCACCATCTCCGAGGCCTCGTGCGCCATGGCAACTTGCACAATTGTTGGTATAGAGCGCCTTACCGTCCGCGATGACCTGAGGTGTCGCGCGTACCGTGCTGCGGGCACCGCGATAGGCTGTGGGAACTCCTTCGTTCATGTACGTCCAATGCCGCTGCATGCGCATTTGTTGACCAGGGCCCATATGGCCCCAACCCCAACTTTGCATGTGATCGGACCCCATTTGGCCGGAACTCATCCGACCGTGGCCCCACCAGTCACCATTATTCTGCTGCGCAAATGCACCAGCCGCCGCGACGCCAAACACTGCTGCGACGGCGAGACTAAGAAAGGTTTTCTGCTTCATGGCGGGTCGCTCCTATGGTTGGGAATCCCTCGCAACCAGGCTGACACCGAAACTGATCTCTGGCATTGACACAGATCAACAGCCGACAAACAGCGAATGCACAGCGTTGTAGGGTTTAAGCGCCAATCTCTTCGTGATCGGTCAGGCATTCCGAGTGATCGCGCAATACTTCGAGGACCTTGCAGTCTGCTGAATTGCCACCGCTACATTCACGGATCATGCGCTTCAGTTCGGTGCGCAGCGCTTTCAATCGATCCATCCTTAATTCTACCTGCTTGAGTTGCCGACGCGCTATGGAGTCCGCCTCATCGCAAGACCGGTCTGGATTGTCGTTGAGATCAAGAAGTTCGCGGATCGCTTCCAGCGGAAATCCCAACTGACGTGAGTGGCGAATAAAGGACAAGCGGTCGACTTCGGCATCGCCGTAGCGCCGCTGCCCGCCTTCGGTACGACCCGGCTCGGGCATCAACCCGATCTGTTCATAGTACCGGATGGTCTGTACCTTCGTTCCAGTCTTCTTTCCTAGGCTTCCAATTGTCAGCATACGGCCTCCATAACTATAGTGTTGGTAGCTATAGCTATTCGAATGTGCAAGCCGTTGGCCAGTTCACGGGTCCGTGACACACCGCACTTACGCAAAGAAATAGCTTGAACCTCTAGCAACTAGAACATCTATAACGCACGAAAAATGGGCGGAATCGGGCGCAATACGACCAATGAGATTATCTGCGTTACAAAAAGTGCTTTGGGGACTCGCCGCGTCCGCGATCGTGGGGTTCGTCTGGCTGCAAGTTTCTCCCAGAGGCGAACAGCGCGCTGATGAGCCCGCGTTCCGAGCGGATTTCGAACTGACCGATCACCAAGGTATGGTGCGCACGGACGAAGATTTCGCAGGGCGCTGGATGCTTGTCTTCTTCGGGTTTGCGAATTGCCCTGATGTCTGCCCCACGACCTTAGCTGAGGTTGCCGCCGTCATGGACGCGCTCGATTCAGATGCCGCACAAGTCCAGCCGCTATTTATATCGATTGATCCGGAACGTGACACGCCTGAACAACTGGTAGAGTTCGTTCCGGCGTTTGACGCAAATATCATAGGGCTCACCGGTACGGCCGATCAGATCAAGCGAACATCAGAGACGTTCCGCGTGTACTTTGAGAAGATCGAGGAAGCTGCTTCGCCCAACGGATACACGATGGGGCACTCGTCTCAATTGTTCCTCTTTGATCCGCAAGGCAGATATGTCGGAGCCTGGACATACGGCACACCGGCGGAAGAGATCCTCTCCGATTTAAAGGCGCGGATGTCGATATGAGCAGTGTGACCTCGAAAGACACGGCATTGGTCGGTGCCTGGATTGTCGCCTTGGTAAGCTCTTTGGCCGTACTCTATATCGGCGAGGTTTTGGGACAGGCTCCGTGTAGTCTGTGTTGGTTCCAGCGCGCGTTCATGTTTCCATTGACCGTCGTTCTCGGACTGGGCATTTGGTGGCAGGATGACCGAGTTGGCCGCTATGGGATAGCACTTTCGCTTTGCGGCGCAGCGATCGCGCTGTGGCACCTTGGCCTGTACACCGGGATACTGCCTGAGCGGATCCAACCTTGCACGGCGACCGGCCCGTCCTGCACAGACGACAACCAGGTCTTTCTCGGCCTCCCGATTCCACTTCTGTCGCTGATCGCCTTCGTGCTGATCACGATCCTGTCAATCTTCTCCCTGAAGGAGCCGCGCACATGAAAAACAAATCAATCGTCATTTCCGTTCTCTCGTTTGGCCTTGCGATGTTCGCGGCATTGATATGGTTCGAGACCCGTCCCCCTTCGGTTGCGCAACCCAATTCTGTTCAGCCTGAATTCACCGAAGAACTTATCCGGTCCTATTCTCCAATCCTCGGCCCAGAAAAGGCTCCGGTCACCATCGTCGAGTTCTTCGATCCCGCCTGTGAAGCCTGCCGTGCCTTCCATCCGATTGTGAAGGACATATTGGCAGAACATGACGGCGCTGTGCGTGTCGTGTTGAGATACACGGCATTTCACGGAGAAGGCTCCGAAGAAGCCATTCGTGTCCTTGAGGCGGCACGTATGCAGGGCGTTTTCGAGCCGGTCCTCGAATCAATCCTTGAGTATCAGCCGCGTTGGGCATCCCATGGTGCGCCCGCCCCCGGTCTGATCCTTGGGATTGCTGAGCAGGTTGGCCTCGATGCAGAAGCCGCCAAAAACCAAATGATGGCGCCTCAGACTGTTGGCGTTCTCAATCAAGATCGCGCGGACGTGGAAGCGGTCGGCGTGCGTCAGACACCTACCTTCTTCGTAAATGGCAAACCTCTTGATCCTTTTGGCGCCGACGAGCTGCGCGCCCTTGTCGCCTCGGAAGTCGCGACGAGTGGATCATGACCAAAAAATTGTCAGGAACAAACCCATGAAATCATCAACCGCCATTGCCATTGCATTCAGCATTTTGGTTGGGTTGCCCACAGCCTCTGTTGCTGGTTCGGAAGACGTTGTGGTCGAAGACGCTTGGTCTCGCGCGTCCATCGGCATCAACCGTCCGGGCGCTGCCTACATGACCCTGCGCAACACGGGCACCGACCCAGTGACACTGGTGGGGCTGGAAACGCCCCTCGCCATAATGCCGGATATTCATGAGACCAAGACCGGTGCAGATGGCGTGAGTTCTATGGCGCCAGCCGGAGAAATCATCGTTCCCCCGGGCGAAAGTATCTCGCTTGAGCCGGGTGGTCTGCATGCCATGCTGATGCGGTTGCAAACCAAGATGATCGAGGGCGCAACCTTTCCTCTGACATTGAACTTCGCAGACGGGGGAGCAATCACTGTCGATGTGCCCATTTTGGGCATCGCGGCGCGTGGGCCGGAGAGTTGATGAACCGGCGATCGCTCCTTACCTATAGTGCTGCCGCAAGCGGTGTGCTTGCGCTCACGCTGTTCATCGGCTGGTGGCGGGTGGACGGGCCGGGTGCACCTGAGCCGGTGGCTCAACGACCCTTACCGCTCGCCCTGATGGAATTTCAGATGACCGACCAAGACGGCGCAATCGTCGGACCTTCAACACTTCTGGGCAATGCATCCATGGTGTTTTTCGGCTTCACATACTGTCCGGATGTGTGCCCTACCACACTGTCAGATATCTCGGGTTGGCTCGACGATCTTGGAGACGACGTTGCAGACATGAATGTCGTGTTCATCACGGTCGATCCGGAGCGCGACACCGTGGATGCCATGGCTGAATATGTCAGCTATTTTCACCCAACCATCCAAGGTTGGAGCGGAACGCTGGAAGAGACGGCACGAGCTGCGGTGGGCTTCCGCGCGAGCTATGATAAAGTCGCCAACGAAGATGAAGACTACACGATGAACCATACGGCGAGCGTCTTTCTGTTCGATGCTGAGGGACAGTTTGCCAGCACCATCGACTACCATGAACCACGAGAATTCGCGGTGCCAAAGATCCGCCGCGTCCTGACAAGAACAGAAGAAGAAACATCATGAAATTAAGATACCCTGCCATCGGTATCGCAGGAGCAGGCGTTGCCCTCGCGTTGTTGCTGGGATTTCCGGCCAGCTGGAAAATAGCCCCTGTTCCGGAAGCACTTGCTGCGGTGTCTAATTGGCAGCCCGCTCCGCTGCAGAAGCCTGCAATGCCAGTTCAACCCCTCACGGTCTTCGCGCATACAGTTGTTGGACTGGACACAGCCGGCTGGATGGCAGAGCCGCCAGCACGTCCAGACTTCGACCTCGCTTTGTTGAAGACGGCTCTTCCGATTGAGACGTGGTCGGGCACCCTCTCCGCCGGCGAAACACTAGATTCCTTGTTGTCGACGGCAGGTCTCTCTGCACCTGATCGCGCCGAAGTAGCGTTGGCTCTGGCCGCAGAATTTGACCTGCGCAAGCTCAAACCCGGGTATGCCGTTGAGGTCGAAACGTCCTTTTCTGGAACTCTCAGACGGGTTGTATTGTCCGTCGACGCAGGCGTGCAAATCGAAGCCGTGTTTGCAGACGAAGTTGCCACTCGCAAAATTGTTCCCGAACCTGATTTGGTTCTGCGTGCCGCGGCTACGACGGTCGAAACCTCAATCTTTGTAACCCTTGCATCGGCAGACGTGCCCGCGCGGTTTGCCGTAGACTTGGCTGAGATGTTGGGAGGCACTGTTGATTTCCGACGTGATTTGAAGGGTGGTGAACGGCTGCAACTAATGTGGCGCGAGGCTACGCTCGGCGACCTGGTTATCAGACAGCCCCGCCTGTCTTTCGCCGCGCTGACTGTAGACGAGGCACTCTATGAAATCGTTTGGCCCGACGACAACTCCGGAAACGCGACGATATTTGTCGATGGGGAACTGTTACGCGTGTTCGCACAACCCGTTAAGGGCGCACGACTGAGTTCCGTTTACGGCAATCGCAGGCATCCGGTTTTTGGAGATGTGCGCATGCACACCGGGGTTGATTTCGCAGCGCCGCATGGAACGCCAGTTTATGCAACAGCACCGGGCCGTATCTCCTTTATTGGGCGGCGCGGCGGCTATGGGCGTGTGGTTGAAATTGCGCATGGCTCGGACACCATGACCCGCTATGCGCATTTGAGTTCAGTGCCAGAAGCCCTCGCTGTCGGAGACAGAGTTGCTGCAGGCGACCCCATCGGCCGCGTTGGGGCAACTGGAACCGCAACCGGTCCAAACCTGCATTACGAAGTACGCGTGGATGGTCGTCCGACAGACCCGATGTCGGAAGAACGGCTTGCCGAAGCGGCAAGTGCCGCAGAAACCAACCCCAAAGCTCTGGCACGCCTTGAAGACAGCCGCGCGCAGTTTTCAGGATTGCTGGATCAGGATGTCGCCACAGCGATGTCAGAAAGGCTCTAGATCGTGAAACGATTCGCAATCGCAACCCTGTTTTCAATTGGTATCGCTGCACAGGCAATCGCCCAAGCCACACCCATCGACGTCAAAAAGACAAATGGTTGCGGCTGCTGCCGTGCGTGGATGGAGCACCTTGAAGAGAACGGCTTTGCGCCCACCGGCGAGGACATGTTTGCCGGGCTTCTCGTCCGCTTCAAGCTCGACAACGGTGTACCGCAACGCATGGTATCCTGTCATACGGGTCTCATCGATGGTTACGTGATCGAAGGCCACGTGCCAGCGGAAGACATTCGCAGATTGCTCAGCGAAAGACCGGACGCTGTAGGCCTCGCCGTGCCGGATATGCCTCTTGGCTCACCAGGCATGGACCAGAGTCGCTGGCGTGAGGCCTATGACGTGTTTCTCATCAACAACGACGGATCGACTGAAGTGTTTTCCAGCTACCCCGCCGACTGAGGACCCGCGAATGAGACACACGACAAGCCTTGGAGTGGTCGGGGTGGTAAGTGCCTTGGCGTTGGATCAAACGAGTAAAATGATCGTTGTTGCCTACGCATCCACATTAAGTTCCGGCCTTCCAGTTCTTCCAGGCTTCAATCTCGTCTACCATCGAAATGACGGCGTGACATTTGGCTTGCTGAATGCCACCCCATGGTGGGGTCTTGTCGTCTTGGCCACGATCATTTGTGTCTGTCTCTCAGTCTTGCTGGTCAAGACGAAGAAACGGATTGAAGCTATTGCCTACGGACTCATCATCGGGGGTGCCTTAGGGAACGTTATAGACCGGATCAGAATGGGCGGCGTCACAGATTTTCTGGATTTTAGTATTGGCGACTTGCATTGGCCGGCCTTCAACCTTGCCGATACCGCCATCTTTGTCGGTGTCGCCATATTGATCACTTGGCCTTGGATGCAAAAGCCCAAGACGGCGCGATGAGTGCACATGGCAGCAAAAGAGAACAGATATACAGTTGGTCTCTTTGCTTCGGTTGGCACGCACCGGATTTGTTGCTTTGCTCGGTGCTCGAAGAAACTGGCGGGCAGAATGCGCATTTACCCCGCCGCTGACACCAACACTCTACGCCCGTTTCGGCGATTGGATGTTGTTGCCGCTGATTTCCACATATTGGCTTCTTGTCGTCGGCCTATCTGCAATCGCAACCCGTACAAGTTCAGCATCGCGCATGCGGAAGGGAGCCTAGTTTGATCGTGTTTGTCATGACTTTGATGGGGGCCGTCTGGGGTGCGCACCTTGCAAAAAAACGCAAAGGTAATCGACTGGATATCGCGCAATACGCTGCCAGCACTGCCATTCTATTTTGCCTAGTCGGCCTTTTTGCGAGCATCCTGATCACGCGGTTTTTTGGATAGCAGGCCAATGCACAAACGCTTCCACAGATGCGTATTTCAGTTCATTCCCACTTATTCCTACCCAGACTTTTTAAAGAGCTCCCGTTTACGAACGTTGGTGGAGAAACTGCACAACTATATCGCACCGACGATCAATCGGACTTCCCGATGCGGCTCTCGAACGCCAACAGCGTTGCCTCGCTGACATGGTGTTCGATACCTTCCGCATCACGCTCGGCTGTTGCCTCGTCAATCCCAAGGCTTTGCAGAAACGCGACAACGATCCTGTGGCGCCTGCGGCACGCCTCTGCAAGCGCTTGTCCCCTCTCGGTCAGGAAGATCGCCCGATATTTCTCACGTCGCACGAGGCCCACATTCTTCAGGCGCGAAATATTTTTGGTCACCGTCGGTGCTTTGACTCCCAATCGTTCCGCGATGTCGACCGGTCGCGCCTCGCCATGGGCTTCGATCAATTCCGCGATCAGTTCCACATAGTCTTCCGCCATCTCGCTTTCATGCGCGTTGCGTACGTTGGCGAACCCGTCGGCCTGGGCTTCGGGATCTCGGGTATCTGGCGTGAATTCTTCACGCGTCTGTGATGCGCCGGACGACATGTTGCGACTTTGCACGATGGTTTGTGGATTGACAACAAGTTGGCTTTGGGTAGATAAGTTAGACGCGTCTAACTTTTTGAGTGGAGCCATCTGTGATTCTGCACATCCTGCGCGTGATCCTGTCCGTTACTGTCGCTGCCATCGCTATGGCGGGTCCGTCCTTGGCAACACCTGCCAAGGAAGCCCCTTGGTTGCCCGAAGCGGCAGCGTATCGCCTGACGCTGTTTCTGGGCAATCTCGCGCCGATCCCATGGGAAAAGTTGGAACAAGCCTGGTCCGAACCCTATCGCGGTTCCGATTATCCCGTCGGAGCCTTTGACTGGTTGGACCGAGAAAGCGCCGTTGATGTCAGTGATCTGTCCAACGCAATTGGCAGGCAGGATCGGCATGCTGTTCATGTGGCAGCCACCCGCCTCATTGCGCTGAGAATCGAAGAAGAACTGGACGCGGCCCTTGCTTCAGACAACCCGGCGGTATCGCAACGGGCAGTGGCAACTGCCAAGGAACTCTACCGCGCGTTCGCCGACCATATCAAAGCCGCAGACCCTGATGCGGCTCGGACATTGGGTCGGGCGTGGCTGGAACTGAGCAATGCCACAGGCTCGGCGGGCGTGCTTGGTGCCGGAGCCAAGGACAGGGATGTGGCCGCAATGACCACCGCGCGTGGGGTGATTGCAGCCTACCTGGCCGAAAACTACCTCGTTGCGGATCTTACCCTGCGCCAGACGCTGAATGCGGTGCCGGATACGATCGCCCGAACCGGGCAGCCGGTTGAATTGCCCGCCGCCCTGCCCCCCGGCTCAGACATCTTCGATCAAGACCCCCTGCCACTTCTCGTTCTCAATTTTGAAGAACAAGGGATCGACGAAACCGACCTTCCGCTCATTGCCTATGGTGACATGCTGTTCGACAGTGCCGAGATCTTCGGTGGCCCTGCCCGCGATCTGGGCATTGCCTGCTCGACTTGCCACAACCGCTCGGATATCAATCAACGGTTTTTCGTTCCCGGCGCCAGCCACCAGCCCGGCGCGGTCGACGTGGATGGTGCCTTCTTCAACCCGATGTTTAACGACCGCCGCGATGATCCGATCGATATACCCAGCTTGCGCGGGTTGCGCTTTACCGGACCGTATGGCCGGGATGGCCGGTTTGCGTCCCTGCGGGATTTCTCCCGCAACGTGATCGTCAACGAATTCGCTGGCGAGGAACCCACACCCTTCATGCTGGACGCGCTGGTCGCCTACATGACAGAGTTCGATTTCCTGCCCAATTCCATGCTTACCGGTGATGGTCAGTTGGCAGACAAGGCACCGGATGCAGCGCGGCGTGGTGAAGAGATATTCAACCGCCCCTTTGCAGGAATGGGCAACCAATCCTGTGCCAGCTGCCATACGCCATCCGGCAACTTTCTTGATCGCAAATCGCACGACATCGGATCGGTGGCGGCGGCCTACGAAGGGTCGCACGCGGGCGCACTCGACACGCCAACATTGCTTGGCACCGTCTACACGGCACCATATTTCCACGACGGCTCTCTGCCGACGCTGGCAAGCGTGGTGGATTGGTTCGACGAGACAAAGAACCTTGGCCTGACCGATGCCGAGCGCTCGGACTTGACCGCCTATCTGGAAACGGTCGGCGCAGCGGATGCGCCTTATGAGGCATTCGATACCGCGAACACGCCCTTCCGATTGGCTTTCGCAGAACTCACCACCTTTGCCTCGACGCTCGACACGCTTCTGCCGAAACGGGATGCGCAACATATCCTGCTCCTGACCGATACGGTTGCCGCCGATCTGGCCGCCGATGCAGGTACGATGGCCAATCTTTCGGCGCGGCCCGAGGTCTACGGACTGGCCGAGCGCCTGGCGGAGGTGGGCACAGCCGTTCGGGCAGAAGACTGGGCGGCCGCGGAAGCGAGTTGGACCCTGTTCAAGACGGATGCCGCCGTCATCGAAGAAGGGGCGTTCTGATGATATCTCGCTTGAACCGCCGTCACCTTCTTGTCCTCGCGGGAGCCGGTCTGGTCTCGCAGTCGATTCCCGCGCTGGCGCAGTCCGGCCCGTTGCGCCTGGCCCTCATCCCACAGGAAAACCCCGACAAGCTTTTGGGTGATATCGAGGCGATCACCGCCTGGCTGTCCTCTGAAATCGGCGTGCCAGTCGAAGGGTTCGTGACCATTGACCACGCGGCCGCGGTCGAAGCACTTCGCAACGGCGATGCCGATATTTCCTTCATGGGTGCCCTGCCCTTCGTGCTGGCCGAAAAGGAAATCGGTGCTGTGCCGCTTCTGTCAGAGATCTACCGCGATGCGCCCAGCTATACCGGCCGCGTCTTTGTGCGCCGTGACAGCGGCTTCAAGACGCTGGCCGATCTGGAAGGTCGCGACATCGCCTTTGCCGACCCGATTTCAGAATCGGGATACATGTATCCGCTCGCCGAGTTTGAGCGCGCAGGCCTGATTTCCGGCTCGGATGCGGCAGAGGACTTCTTTGGCCGCATCTTTTTCGCTGGTGGCTACCAACAGGCGATGCAAGCGATGGCGGAAGGCCTGGTCGATGCGGCCGGGGCAAGCCAATACGCCGACCTACTTCTGACGCCCGAGCAGCAATCACAGGTCACTTGGATCGCGGAAAGCGACGCCATTCCAAGCCACGTAGTGATCGCGCGGCCCGAACTGGACGCGGGGCTTCGCGAGAGCTTTGTCGCCGCCATGATGAAACTCAATATGCCCGAACACCGCAACAAGCTCCGATATCTCTACGGCCCGGATGGCTATGTCGAAGCTGATCCGTCGGTGTTTGACGGCGTGCGGAACATGGCGAAGAGCTTCGGATTGCTATGATGCAGAATGCTATTCACATCGACGATCTGAGCTTCGGCCATCCCGGCGCAGAGCCGCGCGCCATCGAACAGGTATCCCTGAACATCGCGTCCGGAGAGTGCGTGGCTCTTCTTGGTCCTTCCGGAGCCGGAAAGACGACGCTCTTGACGTTGCTGGACGGAAGGCTGCGCGATTGGCAGGGGCGGGTCTCTATCCTTGGCACGCCATTCGAACCCAACCGCGCCCTGCCCTTGGCAAAGCGCGCAGATACGGGTTTCATCTTTCAGGAGTATGCGCTTGTCGAACGATCGACAGTCATGCGCAACGTATTGAACGGCAGACTGGGCCGAATGCCCGGCTGGCGGGCGTTGCTTGGCAACGTGTCGGCGTCTGACATGGAAATCGCCCGATTAGCACTTTCCGATTGTGGCATCGCGGACCTCGCCGACCGGCGCGTGGACTCGCTCAGCGGCGGGCAGCGGCAGCGGGTGGCGATTGCCCGTTGTCTTGCTCAAGAGCCTCGATTGATCCTGGCGGACGAGCCTGTCAGCAGCCTTGATCCGTCCAGAGCGGCGGACATCCTGACACTTCTCACCAGCGCCGCCCAGGCACGCGGGGCAACGACGGTCTTCTCGTCGCATCAACCGGAACTGGCACGACGCTTTGCCGACCGTATCATCGGTATGCGCAACGGTCGGATCGTCTTTGACGTCGAGACACGCAACCTGACGGATGACGCCACCGCAGCGCTCTATGACGACACAGACCCGGCATCCGGCGCACGGCTCAAGGTCGTAAGCTGATGCGGTCGCGCGATCTGGGCGGGTTCTGGGCCGGGATGCTGATTGCCGGCGCGGTGCTATGGTCGTTGATCACCACCGATGTCGAACTGTCTCGATTGCTGTCTGCAGGCCCCCGGATTGCGGATTTCTTGGGCCGCATGTTCCCGCCGGATGCCACCGTCATGGACGAGATCTGGAAGGGGAGCGCCGAGACGCTGCGGATCGCAATCCTCGGCACCGTCGGTGCCGTGATCCTTTCCGTTCCGCTTGGCATACTCGCCTCCGAGACGATGGTTTCGGCAACGGTGCACCGACCTGTTCGCACTGTTCTGGCATTCATACGCGCGATCCCGCTGATCCTTGTGGCGATGCTGATGGTGGGCGCGGTCGGGCTGGGGCCCTTGCCCGGCATCATCGCAG
Organism: Roseovarius sp.; assembly: GCA_029212365.1. Classification (GTDB taxonomy): domain Bacteria; phylum Pseudomonadota; class Alphaproteobacteria; order Rhodobacterales; family Rhodobacteraceae; genus Roseovarius. The sequence continues at coordinate 33,928 of JARGOC010000027.1, read as the reverse complement.
TTGCCTTCCACGCGACGGGCATGCTGGCCAAATTCTACGCCGAAGCGATCGATGGTGTGTCCCGTGCTCCGATCTCCGCTTTGGAAAGTGCCGGAGCCGGGCCCTTGCTGCGGTTGCGCCATGCGATCTGGCCGCAAATGGCCCCGGTTGTGGCCCGTGATACGATCTTTCGCTTTGAGCTGAACCTGCGCGAGTCGCTAATCCTTGGCATCGTCGGGGCGGGTGGAATCGGGTTCTACATTCAGACCTATGTACGCTCGTTCCAATACGATAAGGCGGCGAGCGTGACGATTGCAGTGGTCATCATGGTCATCGCAATTGAGGCGCTGAATGTCGCGCTACGACGCAAGATTTCCTAAGGCAAAGGCCAAATAGGGTGGCGTCCGCTTCAATCCTCCGGCGTCTCTATCATGTGTCATCAGACACCCGCGCTCAACACACCGTGAGCCCGACTATGCGCGAAGTCGGTGTTCTGTCACTCTGTCTCAAGAAATTGGAGGGTGGGATATGCGTATAATTCTTCTGTCTGCACTGTTTTCAACATTGCTGATAACGTTACCAGCGGTGGCGAGCCCGGAGTTCTGGCGCCACGAATGGCCGAATACGAATTTCGAGAAAACCAATGTCGACAGCTGGGGCGACATTCTTTCGGGTGGACCGCCAAGAGACGGCATTCCGGCCCTTAGCGATCCCCAATTCATTCGAGCCGATGATGAGACGACAATCGAAGATCGTGAACCGGTCGTCACGGTGGAAATCGATGGCGAAGTTCCACGCACCTATCCGCTGCGCTATCTGACGTGGCACGAGATCGTCAATGATGAGGTTGGTGGTGTCGCCTATGCCGTTACCTACTGCCCACTCTGCAATTCCGTCCCGGTGTTTGATCGTAGAGTTAACGGACAACTACTCACCTTTGGCGTCACCGGAAAGCTGCGAGATTCCAACTTGATCATGTACGATCGCGAGACAGAAAGCTGGTGGCAGCAGGCGACCGGCGACGGCATCGTCGGCGAGATGACCGGGGCCGAACTGACCCAGATTCCAAGCTGGCAGGAAAGCTGGGTTGAGTTCAAGCGACGCAACCCCGAGGGGCTGGTCATGGCCGAGCCTGCGTATCCGCGCACTTATGGGCGCAATCCCTACGTCAGTTACGACAGCGCAACGCGGCCATTCCTATATAATGGCGAATTGCCACCGCACGACATACCAGCGCTTGTACGTGTCGTCCGTGTCCAAGACAAGGCCTGGCCCGTTTCCCGTCTGGCTGAGGTCGGAGAAGTGACCGAAGCCGGTTACACGATTTCATGGGCTTCGGGGCAGGCATCTGCACTAGATTCCGCGCGGATCGGCAGCGGAAAGGACGTCGGAACCATTCGCGTGCGCCGGAACGGCGATGATGTCCCGCATGACGTGATCTTCGCATTTGCGTTTCACGCCTTCTTCCCAGACGGCGAGTGGATGCTCGGCAATTAGCGCGGTATTCCCGGGTTCAATTCATGGTGTGGCGCAGTGGGCGGGAATGCGGAATAGATGCGCGGACGCAAAGGCTGCCACAAGAACTACGCATAGATCATTATCGGGGTTCCATCACGCACCATCGCATAGACCTTTTCGATCTGGCGGTCGGTGACCGAGATACAACCAGCCGTCCAATCCTGCTTGTTCATCGGGTCGATATCCTTTCGGGGGCCGCCATGGATGAAAATGTCGCCACCCGGAGACTTGCCCTGCGCGTTAGCGAAGGCAACGTCCGCCTCGTTTGGATAGGATATTCCGACGGAAAGATGGAATTTGCTGTTGGGATTGCGTCGATCGATTGTATACGCGCCCTCTGGCGTGCGTCCGTCGCCCTCAAACTGTTTGTGTCCCTCCGGCGCGAAGCCAAGGCCGACCGGATACGTTTTAAGCACACCTTCTGCGCCATCGAGAACCAACTGTCTTTCCGACTTGTAAAGGCGCACGCGCGTCACTTCTGGACCTTTGTAAGAGCGGAACTTACTCGCGCATCCCGAGAGAAAGGCCGCCACGCCACCCAAGAGAAAGAACCGTCTCGGAAGTCTGTCAATCATCACTGCTCGATGCCCCTTTTTTGGACTATTTGGTTGCGAAAAGAGTATACAAAATTTGATTTTGGATCAACCATGGCGAAACAGCGAAAGTCCTTCCAATTGCTGCCGAAGTGCATGAATGTCGTCAGTCTCAGCTGCCGTAGACATGGCAAGAATCCCGCTCCCTGTCTGGCGTTTCCATTTCGAGCGTGCTGTGTTTCACTCCGAACTTGTGGATTAGAATTGCTTCGATGTGATCCCTGATGGCTTCGGCTTTATGCCAATTCGGTACCGTGACAACAATATGAGCGTCGATGGCCAGTCTCTGTTCCGGGAGCCGCCAGAAGTGTAGGTGATGAATATCTTGAACCCCTTCGACAGACAATATTCGTTGCACAACATCTGCCGCATCCAGGTTTGACGGCGCTCCAAGCAGCGACGATCGAAGCGCCTCTCCAATACCACGAAGGGCGATCCAAAGAAGCGCACTGGACAATGAAACTGCAATAATCGAGTCAGTTCGTCCGGAACCGAGCAACAAAATGGCTACGCCGCCCGCGAAAACCGATAGCAAGAACGCTAAACGGCCTGGCCATCGTGGCGCTGATATGCTGATTTTCCGTCGGCTCCACGATGTTGGTGTCGGTTTCGAGAACGCTAATAACTCGATCCCTATCAAGACAACGACGAACACCACTATGGTCCAGCTTTGCATTTGATGGGGGAAGTTTAGCCGCATGACGCCATGGTAAATGATCGAAGCAGATAGCAGCACCACAGCAACACAACTTGCCAACTCTGTCGCGATTTCCAATCGTCCATACCCCAGGACAACGCAGTCATTGTTCTGACGTCTTGTCAGCCTACCCGCCACTGATCTCATCAACACCTCGACCACGTCCGAAACGTAGAGCAAAGCGATGGCAATTAGAGCAAGGCTTCCAAAATATAAGCCGCCGACAGACAGCGCCAAGGCAATCGGCAAATACAACCACTTGATCGGTCGCGCTAGCCTCTGACGGCTGGCGTCGCCCGCGAACAGTTCGATTTGCTCATCGCTTTTCATGAACCGGCCAAACCTTGTCCGGCCAAGCTCTCTGCTCGACCAAAATACTGCCGCTGATCTCCGTGCGTCGATGCTCTTCTTCCTTTGTCACTCTCTTTCAAGGACACGATCAGAAGATCTTTGAAACAGGCGAGATTGCTGTCGCAAGTCTTGCTCCTCCACTGCTCAACAAAAATTCTACAACCTCTAGCAACTAGAAGTTCAAGAGAAAGATTTCCCAATCGCATCAACACAGACTGAACCTAAAGCTCGGGAGCCCTTGGTTTCAGTCGAAGAGCGGCGTATCGGCCGCAGAAAGAGCCATTTCAGGCAGCCAGGTGAGAAGCTTCGGGAACCAGATCAGGGACGTGATCAACACGATCTCGATCGCGACGAGCGGCGCCGCACCACGATAGATATCGGCGAGAGCAATTTCCTTTGGGGCCGCCATCTTCGCAAAAAACAAGGCATAGCCGAACGGAGGTGTCAGAAAGGATGTTTGCAGGGCCAAGGCGATCAACCCAGCGATCCACATTTTTGCAAAATATGCAGAACCTACGTGGTCGGCAAAATCTAGGCTCGCGAAGATCGGCATCAGGATGGGAACAAAGACCAGCAAAACTTCGATCCAGTCGAATACAAACCCGAGAATGATGACGATGCCAAGTAGGATCGCCAACAATTCCCACCGAGAGAGATCAAAGGCGGAGATCCAACTAAAGATGACATCTGGGCCGCCCACAAGGTTGAAACTCAGGGAGAATACTGTTGCGCCCACGACAATAAAAAACACCATCGACGTCATCGAGGCCGTTTGCACGGTGACTGTATTGAAGTTCGAAAATGAGAGACGCCGGCGGAACACTGCCACCAGCAGAGCGCCGAACACGCCGACCCCGGCTGCTTCCGATAACGTGGCCAGGCCAGATATGATGCTCAGAGGAATGGATGCAATGACGGCAACCGCAGCAAGTACGGATATAATATCTCCCCACATATGTCCCTCGGCCTGCACGATGGGTGCTTCCGTGGTCTTTCGCAGAGTTGTGGCAAAGAAAACTGAGAAAGCCGTGACCATCAGGAGAACGGGCACAATAAGCGCGACGTACATTAGACCGATACGGAGTTGGAAGACATTGGCAACGAAGAACAACAGCACGGCGGGGGGAAACACAACACCAAGTGCGCCAGATGCTGCGACAGCCGCCCCAGCGGTTCTCGGGGTGTAGCCCGAAGCCATCATAGGTGCATAGGCTACCAGTGCTACCGTGATGACCGACGCCCCGATAACCCCGGCGGCGGGCGCAAGAACGAGGCCGATCAGCAGTGTCGCAATGGCGTAGCGACCCGGAACGCCTGTCAAAAGACGCCCCAGCAAGCGAAACATGGTTTCTGCAACCCCGCTGGCGTTCAGAATCAGTCCGAGAAAGATGAGCATCGGAACGCTGGTGAATTGGACGGCTTCATTGGTCAGCACACCGCGGACCCGCAGGTAGATCAGACCTAAGTGCTGGAAATCCGTGATTCCCACCCAAACCGCGGCTGTAAAACCCAGGAAGCCAGTCCCCGCCAGGACCAGAGCCACAGGAAAGCCACTGAAAACCCCGAAGGCCATTATGAGCAGCATGGCAATCGTGAGGAATTCATTCACCATTGTGGAGGCCTTTCGTTGGCTCCGGCGCGCCCTGTGCACGCTTTCCAATCAGAAAGGCGATGTTGCGCAAGGCCACGATTACACCCGCAAGTGCCAGCAAGATGGGGCCGATAACCCCAGCGATGCGCTGCGCCCATACTTGAGTTTCTGCGTACTTCGTCGTGCGGATCAGACCATCCCAACCGTAATAAGTCAGGATGGCTGCGAGCGGCAGAAGGACAAAAACGCCACCGATGAGCTCAATCCAAGCGAGGCGGCGTCCTGACCAATATCTGCGAAATACATCCACGCGGACGTGCCCGTCCCGCAAATAGGTATACCCAAAGGTCAAAAAGATCAGGATGAACAGCAACGACGTGGACAAATCTGGCAGATAACTCGAAACACCAAGTTGTAGCTTGCGATCTAGCATCTGGAGAGCGCCATACGCGGCAATCGAGATGACCGTCAGCCACGCAGTAATGACACCAATGCCCCGAATGCCTCGGTCAATCCAATCTATCAGCCGCAAGCCTCCTCCTCCCACAGGTTCTTGCCAGCCACATTGTCAGTGACCGTGCGCCAGCGCGTCTTTGGCCATATTGGTTCCAATTTGCTTCCCGCCACGCGGCCCGGCGTCGTTCTCCCGTGCGTGCAGGAGTCGCAGCGCATTAGCGACGACGAGAAGGGATACGCCGACATCGGCCGCGATCGCGCCCCACATCGAGGCCATGCCGAAGGCTGTTGCCACCACGAATGCGACCTTGGTCGCAAGAGACAACCCGATGTTCTGCTTGATGATCGACATGGTCCGGCGGGAATGACCAATCAGCCAGGGAACCTTGCCAATGTCATCGGTCATGAGAGCGATATCTGCCGTTACAATTGCGGCGTCAGACCCAACGGCGCCCATGGCGATGCCGTAATGCGCACGGGCCATCGCCGGAGCATCGTTCACGCCATCCCCGATCATTGCCACGGTGCCGTAGCTTGCCACCAGTTCCTCGATCGCTGTTACCTTGTCTTCGGGAAGGAGTTCGGCGCGCACCTCGTCGATCCCGACTTCAGCGGCCACCGCCCTTGCCGTTGCCGCGTTGTCGCCGGTAAGCATCACGATCTTTTTGACTCCCTGGGCATGCAGACGGGCAACGATGCCCTTCGCATCGGGCCGGATCCGGTCGCGCAGTTCCAGCACCCCGCTCACTCCATCGGCGTCGCCGATCGCCACCAGCGTGCTCCCCGCGCCTTCGATCCGATCGCGAAGATCCGTAGGGATGCCCCCGCCAAGGCCCTTCTCCTCGGCAAACCGGTCGGAACCCAACCAAATTGATTGGCCATCCAATTCGCCTTCAAGACCGCGCCCGGGCACCGTCCGCGTGCCGTCGGCGGCGACGGTTTTTATTCCGTCTCGCTCTGCCCGGCCAAGGATCGCCCGTGCCAGTGGATGCGACGAGCGCGCCTCTAGAGCTACGGCTCGCGCCATCAGTTCTCGCTCAGATATGCCACCAAAGGGATAAATGGCAGCAACTTCAGGTTCTCCCATGGTAATCGTGCCGGTCTTGTCCATGGCCAAGGCCGTCGTGCGACCGGGCGCTTCGACATATGCCCCGCCCTTGATCAGCACACCATTGCGCGCCGAGGCGGCAAGGGAGGCGACGATAGAGACCGGAGTCGAGATCACCAAGGCACAGGGACAGGCGATGACCAGAAGAACCAGTGCGTTATAGAACCAGAAGCCCCAGTCGCCGCCCGCGACAAGCGGGGGGACCAAGGCAATGAGAATGGCGAGCGCCATCACCACCGGTGTGTAGATGCGGGCAAACTTGGCCACCCATTGCTCGACCTCTGCACGGCGCGAATGTGCATCGCCCACCATGCGGATAATCTTGGACAAGACCGTGTCGGAGGCGGCTTTCGTTGCCCGCACAGTCAACGTGCCCTCACCATTGATCGTGCCGGCGTAGACGTGATCGCCTGTTTCTTTCGGCACCAGGGCGCTCTCGCCCGTAATGGGGGCCTGATCAACGGCCCCTGCTCCGTCTACGACTTCCCCGTCGAGTGGAATACTATCCCCGCCGCGCACGACGAACCGTGCACCAACAACCACGGCCGCTGCGGGAACGTCGGCTTCAGAGCCATCGTCATAGAGCACCCGGGCTGTCGGGGGCGCCAGGTCAAGAAGCGCCGACACGGCATTGCGGGCCCGCCCTACGCTCCAGCTTTCAAGATACAACGAGAGCGAAAAGAAAAACGCCACCGTGGCGGCCTCGAAAAACTCGCCAAGCCCGATGGCACCGGCCACTGCAACGACCATCAACAGGTTCATGTCCGGAGAAAGCCGGCGCGCCGACGACCACGCTTTGGGTGCGACCAGCCACACGCCTAAGAGGATCGCTACTGCGAACAACCCTGCTTCGGCAACGGGCATCGGCGCTTCACCATGGCCCGAGAACAATCCGATGGCGCTGCCAAACCCTGTTTCGACGATGTGGTAGATGAACCCTGCCGCCCAGAAGCCGCCACTGAGCATCGTGAACAGTTTTTGTTTTTTCAGATGTGCGGCCTGATCCGCGCTGGCATCTTCGGCATCCCAGGGTTTGGCCGTCATGCCCGTTGTCGCGACGATATCAATGATTTTGTCGGAACTTGGATTCGTTCCGCCATCCAGAACTGTCATCCGGGCGTTGATGACGTCGAACGCAAGATACTCCGAGCCCCCGACCTCGGGGCCCACGACCCGGTTTAGAATGGACACCTCTTCGGCACAGTCCAGACCACTGACATGGAAACTTCGGCCATCCGAGGCTGAGTGCTGCGTCGCCTCAATGGCCTTGCCGCGGCCACAGCTTCCGCAGGCGTCCTCCGTCGCAGGTGGATGATTGTGATCGGTTGGAACGCCGTCATGTGGCATGAAATGTCCTCAGATTCGCAATGGTGCAAAGTGCATACGCCCTACAGCAACTAGAGGTTCAAGCAAAAAGTTCCGGCTGTGAGACAGTCGCGCCGTTATGGTACGACCGCAGCCGGTTTGGGCCGAAACCATTGAGTTCCAGCCACTTTTCTCAGGAAAATCATCTATGACCCTGCCTTTGCATTGCACCACATGTCGCCGGATGCGAGAAAGACGCATCTAAGAATTCACACCAGCGGGACAGTCAGTTTATGTACACGCGGAACGCAGTTCTTCTCTTTATCTATCTGGCGCTCGGAGCCTGCTCAGAGGGTCTGTCAAATTCACAAGGCGCGTCATCACGCCCGCCCTTGCCGGAAAATATCGTCGAATTGGCAGCCCCAAATCAGGACCTCGCGACCGCCTATCTGCGGCCGGAGGACAATTGCTATTGGTACATGCATGCAGGCCCGGTTGAGACAACGCCTTTGCCGCTCAGGACAGCTGCTGGCAGTCCGATCTGCGTCAAACCCGCCGCGTAACTATGGCGGCTGTACAGGCCTATTATCTAGGCGGAAAGCTAGCTGCGCGCTGTAACGCTGTCTTCAGCGGAGTAGAGATATGCGGTCGAACCGATCGCGACCCTGGGATAAAGCTCGTTGATATGCGCCATGACCATTCGGACACATCCAGAGCTCGCGCGTCCGCCAATTGACCTCGATTGCGGTGATCCGTGGATTCGCAGATAGGTGTCCCGCTGACCCACGAACAAATAGATTGCACGAGATCCCAGTGGGTTTTGTGTGCCGGGCTCCTGGCCATTTGCGTATTTTTCGAGCGATGGATCGCGTTCGATCATCGATTTGGTTGGCGTCCAATGCGGCCACTCGACCTTCCGACGGATCGTATAGGTTCCCGGCTCATAAAGATTTCCGCGTGCAATCGCCACGCCATAACGCATCGCGGTCCCGCCCTCCTCGATATGATAGAGATAGCGCGCCACCGCATCGACATGGATATCCCCGGGCGTCAAATCAGCCCGCGCTTCAACCCGACGCGGCAGGAAACGCGGTTGCAAACCCCAGGGGTTCGAGGTCTCAAGTTCGAAATTCGCAGGCGTCACCTGTGCATCCCATGCCGTTTTTTGCGACGCTGTCGGCCAAGTGCTTGCAAACGCCGGAGATGCGATCGGCGCTGAAAACAGCGCCGTGCCGGTCACAACAAAATGTCGCCGTGTCAGCATATTACTTACTCCCTTCAAGCATTGAACCGCGGGCCGAACCTTATCCCGAACGCGATACTGTCCGCCCGGTATGGGGTGCGGCGTCATTGGTAACCTGCCCCATGTGCCGTTCTGTCTTGACGGCTTAACTCCTAAAGCTACTAGAGGTTCAAGAAAAATATCTGTTATCGAGTGACGCCGCTGCTTATGAAGCTATCCGATTCGTCCCAGAACCGGAAATGCATCGAGCATCCAGTATGACAGCGCGCTCAACTGCCCCGTCATCATTGCCAACCCCATCAGGATCATCACGACGCCCGCAATCTGGTGGAGGCGACGGCCGATCCGGCCGATGGCCCGGAGGCGGCCCGCGATCTGATCGGTGAAACCTGCCACGATCAGAAACGGTATCCCGAGGCCTGCGGAATAGACGGCAAGCAGCATGATGCCTTCGCCCATTGTGGCACTCGCCGCACTGGCTGTCAGGATCGCGCCGAGGATCGGGCCGATGCAAGGCGTCCAGCCGAAACCGAAGGCAAGACCGAGGACATAGGACGCGGCGGGTTGGCCCCCGGGAATGTTGAGATTGAATCGGAAATCGCGTTCCATGACCGAGAGCCGCGCGGCTCCTATCATGAAGAGCCCGAAGAGAATGACTATGCCGCCCCCAACGAGGTTGAGTTCATACCGCCACCGAAGCAGGGCCTGACCCATTGCAGTCGCTGACGCGCCAAGCCCGATAAAGATGGTCGAGAAGCCAAGAACGAAACACAGGCTCAACCACACGGCGCGCGCAGTGGAGGCCGAAGCCGCACCGCTTTCAGCGGTCGTGCGTCCGGCAACGTACGAGACATATCCTGGCACAAGCGGCAGCACGCAGGGTGACAGAAATGATATAGTACCGGCCAGAAGCGCGGCGGTGAGTCCCAAAAGCGAAATATCTACCATGAATAACCTTCACCCCTCAATAGCTTGCGCAGAGGTACTTTGGCAGCGGCCCAGTACGCCAGGGTCGGGACGATGATCCATTGCAGCAGGGGCGTGAGACCGGCATCAATGACGGGGACCACAGGCATGAAGTCGCGATAGGCCCAGGCCGCCCGGATCACGATGTTCAGCCACTCGCTGAAAATCGTGTAAGAGACGCCTAAGGCCACGGTCAGAAGCAGAACTCGTCCTGCGCGTTCTGACGGCCATGCATGCCCCCCAACGAGAAACAGGGCGAGCAAGAGCGTACTCATGGCAATCAACAGGTCTCCGCCGGTGCAATGCACGATCGCGAACCCAATTTCACTCCAGGTGCCTTCAACCCAGATCGAGTAGAGCGGGATATGTGCCATTTCCCAGATCAGGTGCCAGACAGCGGAATAGACGACGTATCGGCGGATGACGGACAGCCATCCGGTGTCGCTTGTCTCAAAGATTTTTGTGTTCGCTGTCATGCTGGGGTCCGTTCTTCGCCTAATGCGCGTTGGTCAGGCCGTTGACGTACAGGATCATGCTGATGTGGCGGAAGGTGGAACCTGCAAACACTCCGGCATGGCGGTTGCCGCGCGCTATTACATGCACCAACGGAGCCTCGGGAAGGTTTGGCGCAATCGCGCGATACTGCTCGATCAGATCTTCTATCGGCTCTTGTGAGCGGGCGATGACCAAATTTTCGGGCACCGATCCGGGAAACGGATCATTGGTGTCACTCACCACAAGAAAGGTCACCATGTCCAGCATGGGTGACGCATTCACACCGTCTCTCACCTTTGCCAGAAGCGCCTGCTGATCAGCACAAGGCTCTCCGCAAGTGGCTTGTACAAAACTAAGGACGACGACCTGATCTGAGAGGCTTAACAGATCCCACGGTTCTGCGTCTGGACCGAGCAGATCCAACACAGGCAAATCGTTTAGATCAGCGGCAGTGAAAGCAGGTTCTTTCTGTGTCATCACCTCGTCAAGACGGTCGCCGGGATGATCTGCGTGGGCCGGGAGGCCCGCGGCGAGGGCTATCAGCAGGAGTATGTTTTTCATGGCTGTTACTCCTGCGGCCCCACTGCGCCCGGCCCTAGAACCGGGACGCTAACTTCCATTCGGACACCCGATGCGAAAGTCATGGTCAATGGCAATTCGGTGCCTTCTTCGAGTTTTTCCGATAAGCCCATCAGCATCAGATGCATGCCGCCCGGTGCCAGGGTCACCGGTTCTCCCGCGGGCAGGTCCAAGGCGTCGACTTCAACCATTCGGCTAACGCCATCATCACTGGTCTCGACAGCATGAATCGTAACGTTACCAGCGATCGGTGTCGTGATTGCGACCAGTTGATCAACCTGATCGCTCGTGAGCGTGAGATAAGCCGCAGCTGGGCGGGAGGCGAGGATGCTCGCGCGGGCCCAACCGTCTGATATCGTTACATCGGCCGATGCGAAGAACGGCCAGAAAGTAAGCGCGGTTGCAAGTGTCGTGATTTTCATTCGGTAAGTTCCATTGTTTATAGTTTTTTGCGGATTTCCTGCGCCAGCACCTCAGGCGGTTGACCGCCTTCCTGATAGACCGCCTCAAATTCGCCACTGGGCTGCATGAGGTAGATGTATCCGCCATGCGCCATGAAATAACCGTCCGGCGCGCTATCATTCTCCGTCCGCTCGTACCATGTGCGAAAGTTTCTGGCCGCCTCAGCAACCTGCGCTTCGGTCCCGGTCAGGCCAATCAGGCTCGGATGAAAGACTGATACATATTCAGCCATAACTGGCACAGTGTCGCGTTCCGGGTCGACCGTGATGAAGATCGGTGCCACCTGGTCCGCATCATCACCGAGCAAATCCAGAACGCCCGACATGTAGGCGAGTGTGGTGGGGCAGATGTCAGGGCAGTGGGTGAAGCCGAAGAAAACAAGCTGCCAACGATCGGCGTAATCGGCTTGGGTCATCTCCTGTCCGGTGTGATCCGTGAGTGAAAATTCGGATCGAATATCCGCCTCGCCCGAATAGCGGACAGTCTTCGATCCATTGCCGAGGTACATTTCCAAGGCGGAGAAGATCGCCACCCCGGCAATGGCCACAAACACACTGCCCCACAATATAGATCTCAGGAGCAGCACTTTCGGAGGGGTTTCACTGGGTTCAATCGACACCTCCGGCCTCCGCAATCAAAGCCTGAAGATCGGCCTTTTCCAACAATCCAGGAATAAGCGTCTCCCCGATCAGAAACGTCGGTGTGCCGGATATTCCAAGCTGCCGTGCAAGATCGTGAGACTTTGCGATATGAGCATCGACTTCAGGCGCGGCCATGTCCGCCTGCAATAGGTCATAATCCAACCCCGCCTGCTCAGCAGCCCGTCTTATCAAGACGGCGTTGGCCCGTGGCTGTGCCATCAATGCTTCGTGGAAGGCCACAAATTTGTTCTGTTTTATCGCGGCAAGCGACGCTCGAGCCGCCAGTTCGGAGTCGGGTCCGAGAATTGGCCACTCCCGCATGATGATGCGCAGGTCGGAGTTCTCTTCGATTAATTCGAAAAGGACCGGGGCCGCACTTCGGCAGTAGGGGCAGTTGTAGTCGAAGTATTCGACAAGCACGATGTCGCCATCAGGATTGCCCATCACGCCGGTGTTTACGTCTGCGTGCAGGAGTTCTCCCACGCGTGCGATAGCAGCACGTTGTTCGGCCTGGGCTTGTGCCTGAGCCTCTTCCTGGAAGGCCAGGAGCGTATCCACCAGAACTTCCGGGTTCTCGCGAATGGTTTGCAGGATCAAGGCTTTGATGGCCTCTTGCTCAACCTGGTCGAGTGGTGTCGATTGCTGGGCCAGCGAAGTCGTGGGCGCAGAAATCAGCGCCCAGAGCAAGACTGCAAGCATGTGAAGGGCAGATTTGAATGTCATCTCTATTTTTCCCGTCTTATCACCGGGGACAACAGCCCCCGGCGATGGCTATTCAGCCCATGTCGGTCGAAGGGGCGGTTTCATCCATGGAGCCGTTCATCGCCTTCATCATCTCGGTACAGGCCTTCATCATCGGGCCCATTTGCTGCATCATTTGCATCATGGACATCATGCCCTGCATACCGGACATATCGCCGTTCATCATGTTACCGGCCATGCCACTCCCACCGTCCATCATCTGGCCGGACGAACCGGTGTTGTCCTGGGCAACCACGCCGGTTGCCACCAATGTAGTTACGGCAGCCGCCATGCTCAGCTTCTTGAAAAGTGTCATTCAGATTCTCCTTAAGGTTTCTTGAGGTTGTCGGGATCAGTCCCTCGACACGATCGGCTCTTCGGTCGAATTATTATTTTTTGTCGCATGATTTGGATTTACACATCACGCAGACGCCAAGCCCGCACATCACGGCGCAAGGTGCCAGCGCCAGGATCAGCGGGGCGGCTCCGATGGCCGTCACCCAGCCCCAGTTCAGGTAAAGCCCGGCACCTATGATCGCCATTGACGTAAGAATTAGGCCGCGCTGTCCCAATTGCGGCCGCCACAGACGTACCTCCGGTTTTTCAGTGTGAGGTGATGTTTCAGACATTGGTTATTCACTCCTTTCGTTGATGATGGTCTGGATTTGGGCCATGACTTCGGGGCTGTCCCATTCAGCCGGCCCTACAAGTCGTCCGCGCTCGAAACCGTCGCGGTCGATCAGGATCGTGGTGGGAAGGCCCAGAGCACCGAATGCCAGCATCGCCCGTGTGCTGTCGGCAAGGTACATTCCCAGATGGCGAATGCCGATTTCCTCGTAGAAGCGGCGCACCACCTTCATTCCCGCGCGGTCGATCGACAATGCCAGTACATGGAACTCGTCCCCACCCAGCTTTTCCTGCAATGCGTCGAGCGTCGGCATCTCTTCGCGACAGGGAACACACCAGGTCGCCCAGAGATTCAGCAGCACTACCCTGCCTTGAAAATCCGCCAGTGTCAGATCGCGCCCCGCCCCGTCCACAAAGGGTGGCGACAGCATCTCCCGCGGCGTGTCGTGAAGCGGTATTAATGGTCTAGCTTGAACCGGCCCTGCGACGCTTAGCGCCGCCATGCCTGCCAACAATTCGCGTCGTTTCATGATCCTGCTCCTTCCTGAAGACGCCGCACAACGGGAAGGATGTCTTCCTCTAAAGAACGGCGATTGAAAGGGCCGATATGCTTGTAAGCGATCCTACCCTCAGGATCGATCACGAAGGTCTCCGGCAAGCCGTAGACGCCCCATTCGATGGACACGCGCCCGTTCCAGTCGGCGCCGATGCGAGTGTAAGGGTCACCAAGCTCATTGAGAAAGCCCAATGCTTCCTCCGGACGGTCTTTGTAGTTAATGCCGAAAATCGTAACTTCATCCCGACCGGCCAGTTCGTTCAGCAAGGGCATCTCAACCCGGCACGGCACGCACCAGGACGCCCAGACGTTGACAATGGATACTTGCCCTTTCAGATCTGAAGTCGACAGACCGTCTGATCTCCCCTCTATCGGCGGCAGGTCGAATTCGGGCACCGGCTTGCCGATGAGCGGTGAAGGCAAACTACCGTCGCCGTTGAGCAGACCCCAGTAAAACCCCGCACCGATGAAAGCGAAGATTGCCACCGGCAACATAGTCAGAAACCGACACTTCTTCCGACGTGGCTCCTCCATCGCGTTCATAAGTCACCTTTGTCGTTAGCGGAGACTTCCGCCTGGACTTTGCGTTGCCGATCCGGCCAGGTGCTCTTTATGTAAGCGAGCACATCGGCAATCTCGTCGTCAGTCAGGACGCCTTCGAATGCCGGCATGTCGCTTTCGTAACCGGGCACGCCGGCACCGACGCCGCCCTTGGTCACGATAAAGAGGTTCCGGTCCGAATGGTGCCAGGTATGGCCGGTGTCGTCATGTGGCGGCGCGGGCATGCGCCCTGTGTCCAGACGCCGACGCCAGTCGGGCTGCCCTTCCAGTTCGGCACCGTGACAGGATGCGCAATTCTCCGCATAAAGCGCCTGCCCTGCTGCGATGTCCGCGGCGGTCACGGGCTCACCGAGGAAGGACAACCCATCCACAAATCCCTCGTCACTTTCCGACTGCGCAAAGACGGCAAACCCGGCCGCGGATAGTGCGACGAAGACGGCACCGATTGGTGCGGCCCGTCTCATCTCGAACTCCTGAGGTATTTTACGAGCGCGACGACGCTGAGCGCCATAACTGCGGCGACGAGCAGGAACAAAAGCCCGCCGCTGAACATTATCGTCCCCATCATCGGGCCGGTCATCATGTCCATGCTTTCACTCATCGGAGTAGACGGATAAGCCGTCTTCGCCGAATGCGTAGGTCTTGAGCGTGCCGGTCTTTACACTTGCCATGCCCGGCGCGTTCGCAGGCATACCCGGCAGGGTTATGCCGGTGATCTCCGGCCTGTCGGCGACCAGCCTTTCCAGGATGTCCACGGGCACCAGCCCACTGACGTAATAGCCTTCGATCTCGGCCAGATGACAGCCGAGCCCCTGCTCGGGAACGCCGACTTCGATTGAGCGCTTGTCAAAGTTCCGGTCATCGACACGCGTCACTTCATAGCCGTTTTCTTCCAGGTAATCGGCGTAGGTGTCACAGCAGCCGCAGCCTGGATCGCGCCAGATCGTGATCTGTTTCGATCCGCCTGCCGCATCAGGAACTGTTGGACCGGTCGCGTCTTCGGTGTTTTGCGCCGAGGTCAGCGTCGTGAATGCGAGGGTTCCGCCGACGCCAAGCGCAGCGAGGAAAATTCTTCTGTTCATGGGGTTCTCCATCATGCGGCCGCGATTGCGGTCCAGGTTGCGCCGCCGTCGCGGCTGAGTTTCAGAGTGCCGTCGAGGATGGCGGCCACGTGATTTTCGTCCCTTGGGTGGACCGCGATGGCCTTCCCCTGCCCTTCTGCTTTGTGCGCCCAAACCACGCCGCCGTCCTGCGACGCCCACACCCCCGAAGGCAGTGCCACGTAAAGTGTAGACGGTGCTGTAAGGGCACTGGCCAGCGACAGGACCGGCTCATCCGTCGGCAGTGGTGCCTCAGCGGGCGGTATATCGCCCGCCACCAGAGCGTCCATCGCGTTGCCGGGCTGAACATCCTGCCAGCGGCAGAAACAGTCCGGCACGCGGGTCAGGCCTTTCTCGGTTCCGGCATAAATCCATATGCCACCCATCCCGGTTTCGAGATCGACCGACGCCAGCGTCAGAGGGTCACGCTCGGCCTCGTCAAGCCAGGGCCGGTCCATCGCCAGGGCCCAGGTTGCGCCTGCATCCTCGCTCTTCCAAAGGCCGTCGCCGCGGATTGCGGCATAGAACATATCGGGATTTCCGGCGGCCACGGTCAGCGCGGTGACCTCGCCCGAGACAAGCCCCTCGCTTCGGGCCGTCCAGGTTGCTCCGCCATCGTCGGACACGACCACCCCGCCCTGCGCCAAACCTGCAAGTATGCGTCCTGGGCGTGCAGGATGGGTGGCGACAGAGGCGACCGGCGTGGGCGTTGGCCTCTCATACCAGCTGCGACCACCGTCGGGGCTGATCGTCAATGTAGCGCCTGCGGCCATCAATATGTCGCCGTCGAAGCCGAGCAGGCGAATGTCCGTCGGCCTGCCCGCCGCCTGCGGCTTGCCGGGCAGCGTCAGGGTTGCGCCTGCGCAAAATGCCGTTGCCAGAAGATGGCGTCTCGTCTGCCGAGGGAGTTCGGTTCTGTTTGTCATGTATGGTCCTCCTGAGCTCATGCGACGCGGATCACGCCCATCATTCCCGCGGCTTGATGTTCGAGAATGTGGCAGTGGAACATCCAGTCGCCGGGGTTGTCGGCGACGAAGGCGATTTCGACCCGTTCTCGGGGGGCCATGAGCACCGTGTCCTGCCACTCCCGATGCTGGGTCGGCGCACCGTTTCGACTAATCACGCGGAATGAATGGCCATGCAGATGGATCGGATGATCGAAGGCGGTCGCGTTGGTCATTGCAAGGACGTGACTCGCGCCTCGCTCCAGCGTCAGGAACGGGTCAAGCACATGTCCCTCGGCGGCCTTTCCGTTGACGAACCAGATGCCGCGCCCGTCATGCATCATGCCCATCATTCCGCCGCCCATCATCCCGTCACGCGGTTCAAGGCCCATCTCCCGTTCCACCATCATGCCCATCATTCCACCGGTGAACGTCACCTCGTGGCGCTGCGCGGACTTCAGGTCAGGTTCGGGAATGGGATTGACGGGCAATGCGATCGGCCAGTCAGGTGTAGCCTCGCGCAGGGCAGTTTCAGCGTAGGTGAAATCGAGGACCCGAAAATCGTTCCCGCGATAGGCACGGTCTACAAGCCGGGATCGTGCATCTGGCTCACCTGAAAAATCCAGGATCACATCGGCGCGCATGGCGGACCCAAGAACGACAACACCGTCCGGTGGTTCATGTGGCATGACGGGTTGCCCATCCAGCGCGATGATGCGCGGTGCATGGTCCCCGAAATCGAGAGCGAATATTCTGGCATTCGCCGCGTTAATCAGGCGGAGGCGGATCCGTTCCCCCGATGCCACCTCGAATGTTTCCGGCACATGACCATTGATCGTCACGGTGTTGCCGAGGCGGCCTGCGTGGCTCAAATCATGGGTATTGCCGAAGTCATCCGAAATCGATGCGTCTTCGGCCAGACGCCAGTCGTCCAGAACCCAGGTGACGTCGCGGTCGACCCGAGGTGGATTGGCCTCCTCGATGATGAGGGGACCGTAGAGCCCGCGCCCAACCTGCTCGAAACTGCGCTGGTGGGGGTGATACCAGAAGGTGCCGGCATCGACCGCATCG
The DNA here is from genome assembly GCA_029212365.1 of Roseovarius sp. Taxonomy (GTDB): domain Bacteria; phylum Pseudomonadota; class Alphaproteobacteria; order Rhodobacterales; family Rhodobacteraceae; genus Roseovarius. The sequence goes on along the minus strand of JARGOC010000027.1, from coordinate 16,344 downwards.
AATTCGTAAACGAACCTGTTGCTCGGTCCAATTGGTGCCTGCGTAAGGTGCGGCACCCCGTCCATTGCGTTCGGAAGCCGGACACCATGCCAGTGCACGGTGGTTTCCTCCGCAAGGTCGTTGGTAACCTCGACCTGCAGGCGATCACCTTGCCGGATGCGGATCTCCGGGCCCGGAACCTTACCGTTGTAGCACCAGGCCACGGTGTCGGGATGTGGCTCAGGAACAAGCCGTGTCCTTCCCGGAGCGGCTCGGAGCGAGAATTTCCGGGTCACGGCTTCTGCCATCCCCGGAAAAGGCAGAGCGGTGGACATCACACCCGCGAGCGACGACGCGACAAAGGCGCGGCGTGTGACGGTAGGTTTGTATTTCAAAGACATCGGACAGGGGCTCTCTGATAATTCGGTCCTCCGCCGGAGCCAAAGCGGCAACTGCGGTTGGGGAATACCCGCAACGCAGAGCGGCATGGCTCCGGCGTCACGGCATGACACTGAGGCCCCTAAATCGGGCCGCGTGTCAGATCAGAGAAAGAGTCGTGGAGGTTGTTTGGCAGGCGGGCTGGTCAGCCCGCGAAAATCACGCGCGATCGGCATTCCATGCGCGCTCGAAACTGCAAGAGGATCAAATTCCGCCGACGCTTCTACCAGTGCAGCGGCGGCTGCCGAATTACAAACGAAGTCACATGCAATGCCCAAGCTGCCAGTCGCATCATCATCACATGCCTCACAATCGGCGAGAGCGGTCATCTCGACCCCCTCTGCGATCATTTCCGATGCCATCTTGGCCGAACCGGCCGCATGCGCAACTGAGCTTGCTGCGAAAGCGGCAAGGCTGGCTATCATCATGAGGCGGGCGAAGAATTTCATGCGGCTAATTTACCATTGTTCAGAGGGTTGTTCCAGCGGGATGTTTTCGCTTTTCCGCGAGGTCGGAACCCGTCAGGTCATCCATAATCGGGCAGTCGGGACGATCATCGCCATGACACCGAACAACAAGATCACGAAGCGTCGCGCTCAGCGCCTGCAACTCCTCGATTTTCCGATCCACCCGCGCGAGGTGGCTTTGGGCGATCGCCTTGACGTCGGCGCTGGAACGCTCGTGATCCTCGTACAGCGATAACAGTGTGCGACATTCCTCGATGCTGAATCCCAACGACCGCGCCCGGCCGAGGAACGCCAGCTTGTGCAGATCCCGAACAGCGAAATCGCGGTAGCCGTTCTCGCGTCGCGACGGTTGCACGAGTCCGATATCCTCGTAATACCGAATCGTTTTTGCGGGCAAACCGCTCTTCTCCGAGACATTTCCGATATTCATGGCTGACAATCCTCTTATCAGGACCAGATATAGGGCTTCCACTTACTGGAAGGTCAAGGGAGGTTGATCATTTTCCTTGGATCGTCGGCTCACGCATGTCTGGCGCGCAGAATAGGTCGCTTCTACACCCTTTAATAACTGCGAGTCAGACGATGGCCTGTCCCAAAACCTTCAACGAGTGCAATGCTGCCGTTCTTGCCTGACAGGTTGAAGGTGGTGAGAGCGAACCTGACAATGCTACCGACGACATTATGTGCGCAGGTATTTCACCAACGCCACGATCGCGAGAATCAGCACCACAACGACAAGAAGCCAGACGACCCCCATTCCAAGCATCATTCCGCCACCCATCATTCCACCATCCATCATCACTCGATTCCTTCCATTTGGTTCTGTTAAGATTTTAGCTAAAGCATTGTCATCGAAATTCAATTTCCAGCGCTGGAAGGTTGGAAGTTTCCGTCGGCAGTAGATCTGTTTGAAAATTTGCGGGTCATCTATTGACCTTCCAGTCACTAGAAGCATTACGTGGACTGTCAACAACCTTGTGAAGGACCCTGACATGGACACTGTGAAAACAGAGACGCACGAAGCTACAGATCCCGTCTGCGGGATGAAAGTCGATCACGCGACGGCGAAACACCGATCAACTCACGTGGACGAAGAGTTTCTGTTCTGCTCGTCACGATGCAAGGACAAGTTCGACGCCGAGCCAGAAACTTATCTAGGAGACGGTCCAGCACAGGAGCCGATGCCTGAGGGCACGATTTTCACGTGCCCGATGCATCCCGAGATCGAGCAGGTAGGACCGGGTGATTGCCCGATCTGCGGGATGGCTTTGGAATCCAAGGGCGTGCCCACAGGTGACGAAGGCCCGAATCCCGAGCTCGTCGATTTCACCCGCCGCTTCTGGTTTGGCGCGGTCTTGGCGGTTCCGGTCCTTATCCTGGCCATGGGAGGCTTCATAGGCGTGCCGGTACGGTCCTGGATTGGCGAAAGCGTGGCGCACTGGCTCGAACTGGTCCTGGCGACCCCCGTAATCCTCTGGTCTGGCTGGCCATTTCTGGTGCGAGGTTGGAAGAGTTTCCGCACCATGAACCTTAACATGTTCAGCCTGATCGCCATGGGCGTCTCGGCCGCCTGGGTTTTCAGCACCGTGGCTGTGCTGGCTCCAGGCCTGTTCCCGAGCGGATTTCGCGACGCGGACGGCAATGTCGGCGTCTACTTCGAGGCAGGGGCAGTGATTGTCGTGCTGGTTCTCCTTGGCCAAATCCTGGAACTGCGCGCACGTGAGCGAACCGGCTCCGCCATTCGAGCTCTGCTTGACCTTACCGCTAAGAGCGCTCGAATTATCCGTGCCGATGGAAGTGAGGAAGAAGTAGCGATTGAGGACGTCCTGATCGGCGATCACATCCGGGTACGACCGGGCGAGAAAGTGCCGGTGGATGGCGAAGTGATCGACGGGCGGTCCTCTGTCGACGAGTCGATGCTCACCGGCGAACCCGTGCCGGTCGAAAAGGTGACAGGCGATGCCGTTACCGGTGCCACGATCAACGGCACTGGCAGCATTATCATCGAAGCGAAACGCGTCGGCGAGGACACAATGCTCGCGCAGATCGTCGAGATGGTGGCAGCCGCTCAAAGATCGCGTGCGCCGATCCAGAAACTCGCCGACGCTGTGGCGGGGTATTTCGTGCCTGCCGTCATCGCCGTGGCCATCGTTTCGTTCATTGCCTGGTCAGTCTGGGGCCCCTCACCCGCCCTCGCCTATGGTCTCGTCTCTGCCATCGCGGTGCTCATCATCGCCTGTCCCTGTGCGCTTGGGCTCGCGACACCGATGTCGATCATGACGGCGACCGGACGCGGCGCCCGGGCGGGTGTGCTGATCAAGAATGCCGAAGCGCTGGAAGCGTTCGAAAAGGTCGATACCCTGATTGTCGACAAGACCGGCACATTGACCCTGGGCAAGCCGGAGCTTGCCGCCGTTCTTCCCGAGGACGGGCACGACGAGGCAGACGTTCTGCGGCTGGCCGCAAGCCTTGAACGCGGATCCGAGCACCCCTTGGCCGAAGCCATGGTTCGCGGGGCCGAGGCCCGCGGGATAGACCTTGCCAAAGCAAAGGACTTCGAGGCGGTCACGGGCATGGGGGTTAGGGGAAGCGTGGACGGCAAGTCCGTCGCTCTCGGGAACGCCCGGATGCTGGGCGAGCTTGGCCTCAAAGCGCCTGCCGCGACCGAAGTTGCGAACGCCCGCCGCGACGATGGTGAAACGGTGATGTTCATTATCATCGACGGGGACGTCGCCGGCCTCGTCAGTGTCGCGGATCCGGTCAAGGAAACGACGCCCGCCGCATTGAAGGCGCTACACGAACTGGGCTTCCGGATTGTCATGGCGACAGGTGACAACGAACGCACGGCGCGTGCCGTCGCGTCACGGCTGGGCATCGATGATGTCCGGGCCGATGTTTTGCCCGAAGACAAGGCGCGCATCATCCGCGAGCTTCAGGCCGAGGGTCGCAAGGTCGCGATGGCTGGCGACGGCGTAAATGACGCGCCTGCCCTGGCGCAGGCGGACGTTGGGATCGCAATGGGAACCGGTGCAGATGTGGCGATTGAGAGTGCGGGCTTCACGCTGTTGAAGGGCGATTTGAATGGACTTGTCCGCGCGCGGCGTCTTTCGCTGGCGACGATGCGAAACATCCGGCAGAACCTCTTCTTCGCGATGATCTACAATACGGCCGGCGTTCCGATCGCGGCGGGGATCCTGTATCCATTCTTCGGGCTGTTGATCTCTCCGATGTTTGCGGCCGCTGCGATGAGCCTCTCGTCGGTCTCGGTCATTGGTAATGCGCTCAGGTTGCGGACGGTCCGGTTATGACCTGCATCAAGCTCCGGGGTCCAATAATCCATCGCGCAGATACAGCGCTCTCCTGTCGATTGACCAGGTGTTCTGCAAATTCGTAGGCGACGCCGACCGGGACGGCCAAAATCCGTCGTTCCGCACGGCCCATCAACGATACCTGCCCTCGCGCTCCGTGATGGCCGCGATAGCCCACGCGCCAATCCCGATCACCGCACCCAGCCACTTCCAGCCTTGGCCGCCAAGATCCACAAGGCCATACCCGTAGGCCAACACAACCAACGCCATGACCAGGAAAAACGGCCCGGTCCAGAAGCAATGCCGCCGTTTGCACCGGCGGGCATTCCACAGACAGGCCGTCCCCATCCAGATCAGCGCCGCGACCCAGACCTAGGTCTTGACCGGATGCGGCACACCGATCACCAGGAGCATCGCGGCGATGGGCAAGCCCCAACCGATCAGCACACCGGGAAGCGTCGACAAGAAGTCCGATCTATCGCTTAAAGCCATGGTGTCACCCCGCGCAGCAACTGAGTTTCGCAACATCCTTGTCGAAAGTCTGGGCCGCCAGTTTCAGTCCCTCTACCGTGGTCAGATATGGAAAGATGGTCTCGCCGAGGGCCTTGGAGGTCATGCCGAACTTGAGCGCCATCGCCAGCGTCTGAATCGTGTCCGATCCCTCGGGCGCCGCGATCTGGCCGCCCAGCAGACGGTCGGTCTTGGCGTCGGCCACCAGCTTGATCACGCCGCGGGTGTCGCGAGCCGCAGCGGCGCGCGGGACGTTGTCGAGCGTGATCACGCTCGTCTTGACTTCGTACCCCGCCGCCTTGGCCCCAGCCTCCGAAAGGCCGACACCGGCCACTTGCGGGTCGGTGAACACGACCCAGGGCATCGCCGAATTTTCATAGCGCATCGGCTCCAGTCCAAGGGCATTGTTGATTGCCACCTTGGCACCATAGGCGGCCATGTAGACAAACTGGTCACGGTCAGTGACATCGCCCGCAGCCCAGACGCCGGCCCGCGTGGTGGCCATGTCAGGACCGACCTTGATCGAGCCGCGCGCGTCGGTCTCTATCCCGAGGTCTTCCAACCCGAGGTTCTCGGAATTGGCGATCCGGCCGGTGGTCACAACCAGCCGTTCTGCGGACATAACCTCGGTCTTGCCGCCCCGTTGGACAGTCAGTGTGACGCCGCCCGCAGCTTTCGCGACCGAGACGTAAGCAAGACTGGTCTCGACCGCGACGCCTTCGGCTTTCAGCGCTTGCGTAAGTGCCTCGGCCACCTCCGGCTCGGCACCGGGCAGAAGGCGCGAGCGGGTCACCAGCGTAACCTTAACCCCCAGCCTTGAAGCCATCTGTGCCAGCTCACAGCCGATATAGCCGCCGCCCAGCACGATGATGCTGTGGGGTCGGTCGGGCAAAGTCAGCAGATCGGTGGAATCGAAGGTCTCCACGGTGTCGATACCCTCGATTGCTGGCATGTGCGGACGCGAGCCGGTGGCGATCAGGACGCGTGGGGCAGATATCACCCGTCCTCCGACAGCGACGCCACCCTCGACCAATCGCGCCGGGCCTTCCTCGATATAGGTGATGTTTTCATAGGCGGGCAGCAGGTCGATATACTTCTTGTGCCGCATCTCCTCGACCAGATCGGCGGTGCCTTTCACCACAGCACCCCAATCCACGGCATGGGCGCAAGGCGTGATGCCGGGGAATCGGGCAGCGGACGTGCCACCGTGCACCGCTTCGGCGGCGCGGATCATTGCCTTGGACGGTACGCAACCAACGTTCACGCAGGTGCCGCCGATCGTGCCATGCCCGACAAGTGCCACCCGCTTGCCAGCCTCGGCGGCGGTGATGGAGGCGGAGAAGCCGGCAGAGCCAGCACCCACGACAATGAGATCGTAGTTGTTATCGACGGTTTCACTGGGAGTACAGCAATCGTCTTTCGTTACAGTTTGGTCCATTGGTTCTTCCTTAGCTTGCGATCAGTATCGCGACACGGCCTCGATCAATAATTTTGAATCACACCATCGACCCGATGTCGGAGGCATAGCTGGGATAGGCGAAGATCATCGCCTTGATCTGATTTGCGGTCTGCCCGGCACCCATGGCCATGGCGAAGAGATTAATCTGCTCTTCGGCCCCTGGCCCGATCAGGTGCGCTCCGAGTATTTGCCCGCTGCCCTGTTCGACAAGAACCTTGAATCCGGTGTGTTTCGCGCCGACGCGCATGGATGAATACCAGCCCTCGGTCTTCTCGAAATGCACATCGAATTTCAGCCCCTGCTCCCTGGCCGCCGCTTCCGACAAGCCGACCGTGGCCACCATCGGCAGGGTGAAGACCACTGACGGGATCGGCGGGTATTTGATCTCCCTAGCGTCCTCTCCGGCGAGCAGATTTTTGCCTGCGATACGTCCCTCCGCCGCCGAAACGGGGGTGAGATTGAGGCCGCTATCAGCGCAATCGCCGGCCGCGAAAATGGCCGGGTTGGTTGTACGCATTGCGGCGTTCACCTTTGTTCCACGGCGTGAGTATTCGACGCCGGCTGCCTCGAGGTTCAGACCGTCGATATTGGGCACCCTACCCGTGCCATGCACCACCAGATCGCAGGTGACGGTTTCGGTGCCGTCGGGACGTTCCACCGTGACGGTGAATTCGTCGCCCTGCTTTTCGATCTTCGCCACCTTCGCCTTTGTGCGCAGGTCGATGCCCAACTCTGCGGTCGCCTCGACCAGTATTGCGACCAAGTCGGGATCGAAAGGACCCAAGGGGCGGTCCATCATCTCCAGCACTGACACCTCGCGCGCACCCGCACGTTTGGCCACATGGGCGAATTCCATCGCGATGAACCCGCCGCCGACGAAGGCGATGCGGTCGGGACGCTCCCGCAGTTCCAGGAAATCGGTACTGGTGGCGAGATACTCCTCGCCCGGGATGTTCAGCGTCATCGGCCGGGCACCAGTGGCGATGTGGAAATGCTTGGCGGTCAAGGTCTCGCCGTTCAACTCGATGGTATCGGGGCCAGTGAACCGCGCCTGCCCAAGCAAGACGTCGATCCCGGCCTTTTCCAGCCCGGCCTCGATGCGCGGTGGCATCGCGTCGGTGAACGTGCGCTTGAAGGCGATCATGTCGGACCAGTTGACCGACGTGCCCGCCTCCAGGCCCTTACCTTTCATGTTTTCCGCCCATTCAACGCCCTCGGTGACCGCGATCAGCATCTTCTTGGGATCACAACCGCGCAGGGCGCAGGTGCCGCCATGGGGCTCGCTGTCGATGCTGGCGACGCTCCAGCCGGCATTCGCCGCCATCCGGGCGACGCCATTGCCGCCGGTTCCGCCGCCGATCACGATAAGGTCGTAGCTCTTCGTCATAAGGTTTTTCTCTTCAATGCTGCGTCTCAGGCGTCATTTGCATGGATGTCAGCTCAGTTTCCCTCAGGATGCCGAACTGCGCGCGTTCTTCCGCCAGAGCGCGTAGATGGTCAGCAGGATAAAGATGCCCAGTGCCGGAAACAGCACGAGGTCCAGATATCCCACAACGGCGGCCAGGCCGACCGCGCCGAAGAGGATCACCAAAATTGGTGTAAGGCAGCAGAGCGCCACAATGATCGTGCCGATAATGCCCACCTTCAAAAGGCCGTTCGAAGATGTGTCGTCTGAAGGCATTGGAATTTGTTTCCTTATGTCGGGTAGATGATTTGCGTGGTGCCACCGGATCCGGGATTGTCCCGAACAGCCAAAAGACCTGTCTCGGTGCGTTGCTCTACTCGGCCGCGACATCGGCCGGGCGGGGGATGTTCTTGCCGGTGGCTTTGGTTTTGGTACAAGTCTCGTCCGGCGCGCCATCTATACCTGCTGATCCTCTGCGCCTGATCTCGCGAACAACCAGCGCCGCGCCAATTGCCGCGACGACAGCGGCTATTCCGCCGAGCCCCATCAACCACCCGCCAATCCCGCCGAGAATGGCGGCAAGGATGACGCCACCACCGCCACAGCAGATCACCATGATCGGCGCGGCAATGATGAAGGCCAGAAGCCCGCCCATATGTTTGTCATCCATGGCCCTACCCGTCCTTCCGTGCTCAGGAGTCCCCTGCCTGGAGCACCTCGGCCGGATAGCCATTGGACTGGACGGCTTCGATGATCATGTCGGGGCTGGTTGCCTGATCGTCGAAGGCCACGACGTAAGTGCCCGTGCCAAACTCCTCGCCGTCCTGGAAGTCGATGATTTCGACCGTGGGCACGCCGCGCATCGCCGCCGCGACGGTGAACGAACAGGTCGGGCAGGTGAGTTCGCCGACACCGACTTTGATGCGCTGTTCATCGGCACTGGCAGGCATTGCGGCCAGAATTCCCAGGGTCGCGATGGCGAGATGGAGATTTTTCATCGGTTACGCCTTTCAGTAGGACAGGAGGTAGGGGGTCAGGTAGGGGAAGATCATCGCCACGGCGACGATCGCGGTGGCAACCCAGAGAATGGACCGCATGAGTGTTCGGTTCATCGGTCGCGCGCAGGTGCCGTCGGCGCAAGCTTCGGCCGGGATCGGGCTATACGCCCTGTAAAAGCCGTATCCGATGAAGGCGGCACTCAGCGCGAAAGTGATCCACTTGTATTGATAGAATGCACCCAACTGGGCGATGAACACGCCGGTGACGCCGAAACTCACCAGCACCAGCGGCAGGATGCAGCAGGAGGTCATGGCCAGCGCGCCCAGCACACCAAGCCCGGTTGTCGCCCATGCCTTTTTGTCGGCTGCCGGCGTTTCGCCCATTGCCGTCTGGCGGCCGGCGGATGTGGTTTCAGTCATGGTTCGAATCATCCTTGCCTCAGTGATGATCTCAATCTAAGGTCTGTAGCTGGTACAGGCTCAAGGGGGTTCAGCGTGAAAAATCATCACAGATCAGTGAAGGCCCTCAGGCGCGGCGATCTGGCCAAGCTGACCGGATGCAACCTCGAGACCATTCGCTATTACGAGAACATCGGCGTCATGCCCGAGCCGCCGCGCTCCAGCAAAAATTATCGCGTCTACGATGACAGGCATGTCGCACGCCTGCGCTTCATCATGCGCGCGCGCGAGCTCGGGTTCACGCTCGACGAGGTGCGCGATCTGCTCGCATTGGTCGATGGCGGGGCCCAAACCTGCGGCGAGGTGCAGGTGCTTGCGAAAGCGCATCTCGCCTCGGTCCGCGCCAAGATCGCGGATCTCAAACGCATCGAACACGTCCTGTCTTCCACCGTGGCGCAATGTACCGGAGACGGCGTACCCGAATGCCCCGTCATCGATGCGCTGACGGAGGTGGCCTAAGAGGCGTGCTTCAGGAAACCTACGGCAATCAAACCGGTTAGCCCGTGGCTCCTGCGCCAGGGACACCGTGACCAATATCGTCGGCAGTGAAAACACCCCGCCCAAACCGGCAACCAGCCATTTGAAACCACCTCCACGAATCAGGCTGTTGCCGGGCAGGCTGATCAACTCGTACAGGTGCACACAGCGAGATACCGCAAGATCCATCGCCCGACCCGGCGCGGCGCGGCTTTGCGGTGCTCACGCCTCTCCTGAAGGTCGGGTATTTCTCTGGAAACTGAATGTCTGAAAGCGCGCTTAGGCGTGTTCCAGTTCGCATTCGGGCAAATTCTAAATTGCTGTCCGCCACATTCGAAACCGTCCTTGCCCTGTTACCTCACGGACCAAACCCCTTTCCTCCATCCAGGTAAGGTTGCGCTGGACCGCCGCACGGCTGGCTCCGGTCAGAGTCTCGGCCATGGGGGCGGAAACCAGTGGCCATTCGGTCAGCATTTCACGCAAAGCCGGTGGAGTTTTGCCCGAGATCGAGATCATCTCGGCTTCTGTCCTCGCAGACCATGTCTCAATATCGTCCAAGTGCCGCATCGCGGTCAGGCAGGCAGACTCCATCCCTTCCAGCCAGCCGGCAAGACGCTCCGGTGTAAAGCCAGAGGCGCGCAACCCTCCTGCCCCGCCCATAGCGAGCGGTGCAAATATGGCACCGCTGCTGTCGCTGGCCGCAATCCTGGACGCGGTGACGGCGGCTTCGATCTGGTCTCCGTGTTGTCCGAGGCCCGCCGGGCTCCAGAGATGAAAGCCCATGCAAGCCCGCGTGATTGGGTGGAGATCGGCTGCGGCTGCCATTACGTCCAGCCATCCGCCCGCGCGATCCTCGAAACGCTCAGCGCTGTCTTCAATGTTCTCGGGATCGCGGCGATCCAGGAAGGCGGCCAAGTCAATCTTCGGTCCGGGACCACCTGTCAGGCGTCGAACAGCCCATCCAATCCGGGCCAAGGCATTTGGGTCATCCTGTGCGCCTGACAACCGCATCGATATCCAGAGTGCCAGACGATCAGAACTCACCCGATCACCTGCGAACCAGCTCAGGTCTGCCGCCTCGATCAATGCCAGTCTGTGCCGCCACCCTTCAGGGCCGCGCAGCAACCGGTCATCCAGGGCACCTAGGCGTCCGGCCACCCTTGCCAGAAGCGCAGGGTAAGTCCCCTCTGCCTTTGCCCAGTCGTCGATGACAGAAGTTTCGGGCGGTTCCGCCCGTGGCCCGGGGGGCAAATCATCCGGTTCTTCTTCAAGCGGCCCAGGAAGGAACCAGAGATCGTCTTCCGAAACATCATCATCCCCCTCGGTAGTGATGAGGGGGTCGTCGAAATCATCAGTAAAATCAGGCTCGTGCGACTTCATGTGTGCAAAATACTAATATTATGCACATTACCCAAGCGATTTTGTGGCCATTGTCCATGCTCTTTATATGGTATGCTCGCGCGACTGCCGGTGGAACCCCTCAGATCGCGCTCAGCGCAAGGAAACCAAGGGATTGTGCACCAGCGCGACGAGAGAACGCCTGCTTGCATTCGCTTACAAACGGTTGTTTATTAGTGATATGTAAAACTGCAAAAAGCATGATTTGATGCCCTTGATAGGCTACGCGCGAGTTTCCACAGAGGATCAGACCCCCCTGCCCCAGTCTGAGGCCCTTCAATCTGCGGGTTGCGTAGAGATCTTTGAAGAACACGCCTCAGGCGGCAATCGTGCGCGGCCAGTACTTGCCCGCGTGCTCGAACGCGTCCAGAGCGGCGACACGCTGGTTGTCGTTCGGATCGACCGGCTTGCACGGTCTCTGTCGCACTTGCTGGAGGTGATCGAACGTCTGGAGGCCAAGGGGGCTTTCTTCCGTTCTCTCCAGGACCCCATCGACACGGCATCGCCACAAGGCAAGTTCACGCTGCAGGTTCTGGGCGCCGCGGCCGAGTTCGAACGCGCGCTGATCCGGGAACGCACCAAGGCGGGGCTGGCGAGCGCCCGTACTAAGGGCCGAGTCGGCGGCAACCCGGGCCTGCGCGCCCGCGATCCAGCGGCGCTACGCAAGGTGCGACTGGCGCGGCAAGACGGCTACATGGAGCGGCTGAACGAGACCGCGCAGGATTGGGTGCCCCATGTGCGCCGCCTGCGGCCCGATATGGCTTGGGAAGACATGTTGCGGATCATCAACGGCCCCCTGCCCCATGATCGCCGCTGGACGCAAAGCCGCCTGCTGCGCGCCGTGAAAGCCTATGTGCGCGACGGGTTCCTGCCCGCCGAGGTTCTGGGCCGCGCCGGACGTCGCGAAGCCGACGACCGCCTGCCCGCGATCGTCGCTGCCATCAAGGGCGCGGACCCGGACATCACGCTAGTGGCGATCTGCGATCGGCTGGAATCGATGCGTGAGCGCACACCACGCGGACGGACAAGTTGGCAGCCATCTTCGGTGAAAATGCTGTTGGAACGGGCCGAGCGTCTTGGTTTGCTGGTTAGACAAACGGATTGACGACGCGCAACTGACCCTCGATGAGCAATCCGTCGTGCATGTCCTCACCCCTCAACGTCGTGCACCCAGAGATCAACTCGGCCGACACGACCATCGCGTCATTGACCGATAGCTGGTATTTCTCCGCCAATGCACGGCCCACCTGATGGGTTTGCACCGTCAGGTCCTCGACCGAGTACAAAGACTGGATGCCGGCAAGAAAAACCCCGGTTTGCTCCCAACTGAGCCCTGCCTTCCTGCGGCAATTGGCCAGCGCTTCGTTCAACTTGAACGCTGATCCTAGGCCCCTGCCCTAGTACTTCCTCGGCGCGATCCGCCTTGGGACCATCGCCGTGACGTTGTGCTTCACGTTGGCGTCGGCGGATTTTATGCTCGTGCGAAACGCCCCGGTTAAGTTGGTTATCCTTTTGGAGCCTTCTCAAACCCTGCCGGTCATTTCTCGCATTGAAATCTCCCGTCCCCCTAGCCTTCCCCGCTTCGCTTTTAGGATTTCACAACCTTGGACTCCTACGCTCTGGTTATCATTGCATCACCAAAATAAAGGCGCACAGCATTGACCTCCATTTGTTTGAGTGCGAAGGCGCCAAAACCGAGTCTGCCAAGAGCGCCGGTTTGGTCTCGACCTTGAGCTCCTACAATGAGGTCGCTGTTGAGCCGGTTGCCAGCGGGAATCGCGTTGCCCCACGCACTGAGTTGTCGTCTGCTCATCCCGTGGTCTCCTGGTTGAACGCAACGGCACTTGGAAGACGCAGAAGTATGTGGCCGGGGCCGCCTACTTCACCCTGGCGATCCAGGATTTTGTCCTCAACGCCAATCTTGGCAAGACTGCAATCCAGGATGATGACATGGTTCAGCGAGTGATTCTCTGGGGTTCGACCGAAGTCTGAGTAGGGTTTCCCGCGGGCAACCTGTCCTGCCGGAGTGTTTACAGCTGTAAACACGAATGGTTTAATGGACGGCGCATGTAGTCTAGTTCTGCCTAATTAGACACTATATATGCGAAAAATCTTGACTTAACTGGGTGAATCACACCTTTTATCCCCAAGTGGCGCGAAAAAAGCCACATGTTTGAATTTGGGGCAACCACATGATTCCAGTGACACCGCTTAGTACCGAAAGGCCATCAGCCCTCGCAACCGAAATTTCCGAACGGCTGAACGCGGCGATCAGAGAGCACCTTCTTGCGGCTTTCGCACCAGACAACACAAAGTCGCTGCGTGCCTTCGCTGCTCCGGAGGTCGCCGAGTTGTTGGGTGTATCTGGCCAGTTCATGCGAAAAGTGCATGCCGAGGGAACGGTTCCTGAGCCAAGCGACATCCGTGGTGGCCGCCGGTATTACTCCGCCCAAGAGATTTGGAACGCACGAGAGATCCTCGAGCGCTCGTCTCGTACAAAGGGCCGATATGTGCCCCGCCGCTCCCCTGAGGAGAAGCTCCAGGTTTGGCAGCTGATGAACTTCAAAGGTGGCAGCAGCAAAAGTACCACGACGATTCACCTTGCCCACTATTTTGCGCTACGTGGTTACAGGGTGCTCGCTGTGGACCTCGACCCGCAAGGCTCGCTTACATCGATGTGTGGGATTAGCCCGGAGATCGAGTTTGATGGGCTGACGATTTACGACGCGATCCGGTACGATGATCCGGTCGAGATGGCTGATGTCGTGCAGCCGACCTATTTTCCCGGCCTGTCAATCGCTCCGTCGCGGTTGATCCTCTCCGAGTTTGAAACGGAATCCGCGGTTCATTCGAACCCGGATCAGCCGTTTTTCACACGCATTCGGAACGCGCTTGTCCAGGTGGAAAATGATTTTGACTTGGTTCTTGTGGATAGTCCGCCGCAGCTCGGGTTCTTGACAATCGCAGGGATGGCAGCGGCGAGTTCGCTGCTCGTGCCTCTCACGCCGTCCATGCTGGATGTGTCGTCCACGGCCCAGTTTCTCGAACTCGCAGGTGCGTACATGGGGGTGATTGAAGACGCCGGCGCGACGCTGCAATACGATCATTTCAAGTTTTTGGTCACCCGCGACGAGCCAACCGATGTGCCTTCGCAGCAGCTCACTTCGTTCATGCGCGCCTTGTTTCAAGATCGGGTCATGTCGGCGACTGCGCTGAAGAGCACAGCAATCAGTGACGCTACGATGCTCAAGCAGTCGATCTATGAAGTTGTTCGTTCTGAGATGACGCGAGCGACCTATGACCGCGCCAAGGGCTCCATGGATGCGGTGGGAGAAGAAGTCGAGCGGATGATCCAGCAAGCGTGGGGACGTTCATAATGGCTAGGAAATCACTCCAAGAAATGTCCGGTATTGCCAGCGCTATTGCGCGGTCTGGTGCAAAGTCGGCGGAAAAGGTCGCGAAGACAAGTGCACCTGCTCTCGGAGCGCTGCAGGGGTCTCTTGCTGCAATTCGTGAAATAGATCCGGACCTAATTGATGACTGGGGTCCAACGGACCGGCTCGACGAGTTTACAGCTGTAAACTCCGACGATGACGGCGCAGGGTTCGATGCTCTCAAGAACAGCATCCGGGATGGTGGACAACAAGTCCCAATCCTTGTTCGAAAGGCGAAGTCCGAAGGGCGGTATGAGGCAATCTATGGTCGGCGGCGACTGAGAGCCTGTCGGGAACTTGGCATCAAGGTTCGCTCCAATGTCCAAGACATCGATGACCAAACGGCTCTTCTTGCAAAAGGTTTGGAAAACGCTGCCCGCCGCAACCTTTCATTCTACGAAAAGGCGCGTTTTGCAGAAGCTATCCTGGAGGCCGGTCATGCCACTCCCACGGTGAGGCAGGTTTTGAGCCTGTCCGCCTCAGGTCTATCGCATTTGATGAAAGTGACCCAGAACGTGCCGGTAAAGGTAGGTGATCTTGTTGGGGCTGCACCGAAATCTGGCAGACCCAAATGGACCGCTCTTGCGGAGCTCTTCATCTCCAAAAAGCTCACTGAGAAGGTTGCTCTGTCCGTTCTAAAAAACTGCGGTCAGGAAGTGAGTTCCGACGACCGATTGGAAGTGCTGTTGAAAGAAGCCTCCAAGCGAGGGGCGCGACAAGGCAACGTCACCTCTGAAGTGACACCAGTCGAGGGCGTGACGATCAAGACAGGTCGCGGTTCTGTATCGATGTCAGTCAAGAAATCAGGTGCCAATGCGCAGTTTGCGGAATGGCTCGACGACAACCTGGCTGAAATCATCAAGAGATCCTACGCCGAGTTTACAACTGTAAACCGGACGGATGAAAACTGAGGACGAGCAGAAAGGAGGAAGGCGAGCAAAGAAAAACCCCCGAAACCGGAGCTTCGAGGGCTGCTGCGCAAAGCGCAATTCTTAGATTAGACACCTAGAATCTAGCAGCCACCGAATCACCACACAAGAGAAATCGCTCCTGAGCGAACGGGATTTCTTTGTCTGCTGGCAAAAAAATGAAAAAATTCAATGATGCTCCGCATGGAGCGACTGGGACAGGCATGCCTCAGATTGGTGGAGGTGTGTCCAATATCAACCAACCGTCCGGGTGGCGCAAAGCAACGGCAGGACTCGCAGTGGCTGAGCAACATGCACAGGTCGGCGAGAAAGCAGCCGTTCCCAAGGCACAGGCCTTCGTGGCCGTAAAGCGCGTGGGTGCCCATATTGGTCTCAAGGCGGGCGATATGATGCTCCTGGACACGCTCGGGGCATTCACACAGGCCCAGGACTGGGAGGAGGGACGCCGCCCGATCGTCTGGGCCTCCAATGCCTATCTGATGGAGCAGACGGGCTTTTCACTCTCTGCGCTCAAGCGCCATGCGCGTCGCCTGGCCGAGATCGGTGTAATTGCCTTCAAAGACAGCCCTAATGGCAAGCGTTGGGGCCACAGGGACGCAGAGGGCCGTATCATTGAGGCCTACGGCTTTGATTTGTCGCCGCTGTCCGCTCGCGTAGAAGAGTTCCAGCTGCTACACGCAGAGCTGCAGGCTGAGCGCGCGCACTGTCAGCGCCTGAAGCGGCAGATCACTGTGGCCCGCAGGATGATCCGAGCGCGGATCGAGGCTGCGCTCAGCGGCGCGCTGAGAGGCCCGTGGAGGCAGCTCACAGGCCTTTTCGAGGATCTTTTGGACCGCCTTCCGCGCAGGAACACGGCCTCTGAGGCACTGGAACGGCTTTTGGCGTGGTTTAAAGAGCTCCAGGAACGTGTAGAGGCCACGTACCTCAAGGCAGTTCGAGCGGATGAGGTTGTGGAAAACACAGCCGAAACCACCGAGCAAGTACTTCAGAAGACTCAAGAAATGGACCCCAGGGAGGTCATTTCCGAACCTCATATACTAATTACAAATCAACTTAATCCTGTAACCTGTAATTCCTCAGAAA
>JARGOC010000026.1 GCA_029212365.1 Roseovarius sp. | reverse complement strand
AATGAAACAGATCCCAATTTCAGGCGTGCAAAGGATATCTTTGAGAAGAATTCATCGTCTTGACGTGTCAATGAGCGTTTAAAAATGAGCCGGTTTCAGCATTTAAAATTGACCCACCCGGTATGATGCAAAGCCAGCAGGCGATCTGCCCTCATATTGCGAGTTCGTCTGCTGGCTTTGCTTGCGCAAAGGCTTATAGGTTTCGTGTCTTTTTGCTCTGAGCGAAGCGGAAGGATGTATTTCCCGTTTCGATAATCGAGCAGTGATGCGTCACCCTGTCGAGGAGCGCGGTTGTCATCTTGGCATCCCCGAAGACCGAGACCCATTCACCGAACTCCAGGTTGGTGGTGATGATGACGCTGGTTTTTTCATAGAGCTTGCTGATGAGGTGGAACAGCAGCGCGCCGCCGGACTTAGGGAACGGGATGTAACCTAACTCGTCGATGATAACGCAGTCCAACGGTGTCAGCTGCCGGATGATTTTCCCGGCGCTTCCATCAGCCTGTTCCTGTTCCGCCCACCAAAATGAGATTGTGGGCGTCCTGGGGGAACTGGCCAGAACAAAAGGGGTCGATCTGGGCCCGGGGGACGGCGGCTGCGCTGTAATCGAAGGTGGCAAAGTCCTTATGATGGGGGAACTTTGCAATCCGCATTTGATATTGGATCGAGCGGACCTGTCGTACTACAGTCTCGGCGTCGATCAGTTGTTTTATCGCAGTGGTCAGGCTCGGTGGCTTTCGCGAGGCCAGCAAATCCTGCGCACAAGTTGCCATCCCATGCAGGCGCAGGGCGGTCAGTTGGTCGATCAGAGCGTTCATACCGCCACCTCCTGGCCCGCATACAGCGTCTCATATCGTTTGCAGTTGGCCTCCGGACGCATCGTCAGCAGAGGATAATCATAGCTCTGAGCCAGCGGGGCAATGATCGGTTCCACCAGTTGATTGATCAGATTAATGATGGCTGGCAGCCGCAGGGTGTTTTGCTCAACGGCTAATTCACAGGCTGTTGCGATCGTTCCGATCCCATGTTCCTGGGCCAGCAGAAGAAGATCAACAAACTCCCGGTCGCCGCCTTTGCCCTTCATGTAGTGGTCTTTGATCCGGAGCATCGTATCGGGCAGTTGCCAGTCCACAAAGGGGGCGCCGTCACGCAGAGATCCGGGTTTGCGCTCCAACAGCGGAACATAGTGCCAAGGCTCAAAATAGCCAACATTGCGGGTGAAGTGGCGTTTGTGCTCGGCGATTACATCTCGCCCGGCAACCACTACAATGTGACTGGCATAGACCCGCAGCGAGACACGCTGCCCTGCAAAACTGGCCGGAACGCTGTAGCGGTTGCTGTCGTATTGAACCAGGCAGGTGGATCGCACACGCACGGTCTTCTCAACATAGCCATCAAAGGAACGGCCCAAGGGGCGCAGATCAGCCTGCTCCCCAGAAAAAACAGCATCAATCGTGTGATCTTGATGCTCAGGGTGCCGACGACTGCCAAGCACATCACATTGCAGATGCAGCCAGGCATTCAGGCTTTCCAGATCCTCAAAAGCCAGTTTGGGCGTGAACAACTGGCGGCGCAAAAACTGCACCTAGTGGATTGATTCCAACATTTGGTGCCCTCTTTTGACGGCGGCGATGATTTCATCTGGGTCGGCTTTCCAGATGAATGGTTTCGGTTCGTTGTTGGGTTCTTTGATGAAACGGTTGATGGCTGCCTGCAGGTCTACGACGGAATGAAAGACGCCGTGCTTCAAGCGTCGGCGTGTCAGCTTTGCGAAGAAGCCCTCGATAGCGTTCAACCAGGAACATGATGTTGGCACGAAGTGGAAGGTCCATCGTGGATGCCTTGCCAGCCATGAACGAACCTTCGGCTGCTTATGGGTAGCGTAGTTGTCGAGAATGACGTGGACGGCCTTGTCCTTCGGCAACTGTGCCTCAATGGCATTGAGGAAGCGGATGAACTCCTGATGACGATGCCGCTGCATATTGCGGCCGATCACTGAGCCGTCGAGCACATTGAGGGCAGCAAACAGGGTGGTGGTTCCATGGCGCTTGTAATCATGCGTCATCGTGCCACCGCGCCCTTTCTTCAAGGGCAGACCAGGCTGGGTGCGGTCGAGCGCCTGTATCTGGCTCTTTTCATCGACGGACAGTACGATGGCGTGGGCTGGCGGCGAGACATAGAGGCCGACAACATCGTGGAGTTTCTCCGCAAAGGCCTTGTCGTTCGATAGTTTGAAGCTGCGCCAGCGGTGCGGCGCGAGCCCGTGCTCGTGCCAGATTTTGACGACTGAGGATGCTGCAATCCCGACAGCTTTTGCCATCGCACGAACAGTCCAGTGAGTGGCTTCCTGCTTTGGCGCTTCCAGGGTCAGCGCGACGACCCGATCAACCAGTTCCGGGGCAAGCGGCGCAATGCCGGGCGGGCGGCTCTTGTCGCGCAAAAGGCCATCAACACCCTCGGACATGAAACGCTCCTGCCAGCGCCAGACGCATGTCTTCGATTTGCCGGTAACCGCCATAATGGCGACCGTTCCCAGGTCTTCATCGCTCATGAGGATGATTTTTGCCCGCCACACGTGCTTTTGCGGAGACGCCGGTGCGGCGACGATGGATTGGAGCCGAGCACGCTCGGCGGCGGAAACTTCGAAGGTGATCC
Source organism: Roseovarius sp. (assembly GCA_029212365.1). Taxonomy (GTDB): domain Bacteria; phylum Pseudomonadota; class Alphaproteobacteria; order Rhodobacterales; family Rhodobacteraceae; genus Roseovarius. Next base: position 48,189 of record JARGOC010000026.1, on the reverse strand, counting down.
CGGTGCGCATTCCACATCTTCGCACAACTTAAACAACAACGGAATCCCTTCAGGACTCTTATCTCTCGATCAATCCACTAGTTCTCGACCTGCCCCTTCTCCCAGCCTGCTGCCGGGGTGCACGCCACCGGCTCCATCACGTAGTGGTTCATCAGCGCCAGAAAACGAGGATGAAATATCCGGTCTTCTGAACGGGAGACAAAGGTCACCATCGTCTTGGGATTGTCGATGATCACCCGGCGCGGAACGCCTCCGTAAAAGGCTAATGCCCGGACGAAAGCCTCCAGCACCATCTCCTGCGCTTCCCCCCGATTGCGCGGCGACAATCAAGGTGAGACAGGCGCGACAATCTGGATGAGATCGTTACGTCGCGGTCTTGGGCAAATTATCACATTGATTGTCGCGCTATACCCCGATAGGCCATCACAAAGGGTTTGCGACTATGACACAGGCGGAAGTGGGCAACCTTCACCTTCTGAGCAATACCGCCCAGGACAACATGTTCTTCGCTCCAGTCAAACTGGAGGGCGTCACCAGCCTGAAACTGCAACGGAATAAACGCCTCGCCAGATCCTGAGCCGACCCGCTTCATATCCCGGACAAAGCGCTGAACTGGAGAATAAGACCCCGTATACCCATCAAGAACCAGTTGCTCATAAAGCTGCAAGGCGGTTCGGCGTTCACGTCGTGGGCGCTTCTGGTCCAGATAGTACCGCTCCTGCAAACGGGCATCCAAGCCACTCAACTTGTGGCGCACCGGAGGCAATTGCCGCTGATAAATCGGTGGTGAGGCCGTCTGCACATACTTACCGATCGTATTCCGGGATAAGCCTGTCTCGCGGCTCACAGAGCGGATGCTCCGCCCATCCCGCAAAACAAGTCGTCGGATCTTCGCTGCACTTTCCATCAATAACACCTGGATATTCTCCGCACTCAAATGCGCGGATGTTAACAAAACAGGTGGGTCAATTTTAAACGCTGATAACCCACCTAAGTGGGGCAATTTTGCATGCCGATTCACAGCCTGGATCGGCTATTCAGCCAATCCGCCGCTCAGCAATGATTTCGTTCCGGTGTTTCCCTGGGCGGGTCTGACACTTCTTGGCATCGCATGCGCCAAAGCAGTAGATATTGACAAGAATCCGCTGATCAGTGCGGGGGTGGACAGCCCATTTTTATCCAAACTCGCTTGGTTGGGCCGCCATAGCCTGGCAATTTATTTGATTCATCAGCCCGTGATGTTGGCAATTATTGTTCCCTTATCACGCCTGTTTTGACGGGCCCACGGCCGGCGAGGAAGGGATCGGCGAGGGCTGCTTTTGGTCGGCTGACCGGAACTGATGTCGACGATGTTATTTCCGACAAATACTGCGGGCCTTTCCTTGCCAAAAGCTTGCGGAAAACAGAATTCATGCCGCCGTCCAAATAGGCCAGGCCAGGGCGCTGGACATCGTTGAGCAGGCTTTTCATTTTCTTGATGTCTCCCGTCGATCTCTCAGCCACTTGCTGAACCTCAGGCTCAAAGGCCGGGCATTTTCCGAGCGGATCGATAGGTGCCTCGCCGTTGATTGGGTCTCCGAACCGGTAGCGACCCTCACAGAACTGAAACCGAGGTGGTTGGCGCAGCACTTCAAAGCGATCATAACCCGCCTTGAGATCCATCCAGAAGTCGAAATTTGGATTGTTGTTGTGCGCCGCAAGGTTCTCCGGCGTCATCCGAAATGGAAAGGACTGGACCTGAAAAGCCTGTTGGCCACCACGCAAAGCCTCTCTGACAACGGCATAGACCTCCGCAACATAGTTGTCGGATATCGCAAAACAACCTGACGATGAACATGCCCCATGAACCATCAGGGCAGAACCGGTATAGCCCTTAGCACGCTCCAGACTATTCGGATATCCGAGATCGAAGGATAGATAGTACTGAGAATTTGGGTTCAACCTGCCAGAATTGACCGAGTAAAAACCTTCGGGCGCTTGGCGATCACCTTCAAATTTTTTCGGACCCAATCCTCCGGACCATCGGCACATCGGATAAGATTTCATTAGCGCATACTTGCCAGTTGAATCGCGTTTCCATACTTCCAGTTCGCTTTCCTGCTTGAATATGCGAACCAGTACCGGGTCTGCGGGCCTTATTCCCATGTCCCGCATTTTGGCGATTGTTTTTTGCGGGATAGGAACGTTGCCTCGACCATCAAGCTCCAGTGTACTCGTCACACATCCCGACAAGACCAAGCCCGCGATGATGATGCCGATCACGTTGGCTCGGAATCCCTGTCTCATACGGTGCTTCTTTTCAATCATCGGCATCATCATTTCCCGTTTCCTGCGTATGGCGTCAGACTACGATCAGCCTGGCTCCGCTGGTTACGCGCCCATAAAGATCCACAACATCCTGATTGATCATGCGCACACAACCGCTTGAGACAGATTTGCCGATCGTCCAGTATTCTGGTGATCCGTGGATGCGATACAGCGTATCCTTGCCATTCTGGAAGATGTAGAGCGCGCGCGCGCCGAGTGGATTGCTGAGACCTGGCGGCATCCCGCCATTGTCGGCGCTCCATTTTTCCAACTCGGGTTGTCGTGCGATCATTTCTTTAGGCGGAGTCCATTTCGGCCAAGCCTGTTTCCACTGGATCACGCCTTCACCCGACCATTCGAAACCCTGCCGACCGAGCCCGACTCCATACCGCATCGCTTTTCCGTTTTCACGGATCAGATGAAGGAAATATGTCCGTGTATCGACGATAACGGTTCCAACTGGATACGGACTGGTGAAATTCACCAGACGCCTTCTGAATTTCGGTGGCACCTTGCTTATTTCTATTGCGGGAAGAGGGAACCGCTCCTCAGGCATTGGTCCGTACATTGCCACAATGCTGGACGAATTCTGACTGACCGGTAGTTTCTCAACCGGCCGCCCGATCTTGGTGGCGGTGGTGCATCCGGACAAGGCCAGCAATGAAGTGCCGGCTGCTCCACGGATGAATTGACGACGTTTCATATCATTTCGACTTTCGCAAATTTGTTCGTGATGGCCCTGTACAGAAAATCTGAGATGAAAAGCGGGCCGTCAATTTCGGAAACGATTTTCGGCTCGCACGCGCTTGCATGTTGACAATGGGAATGCAGCTACTGCACCACTACCTGCGCGCCGACCGGTACCTGCTCAAAAAGGTCTTCGACGTGTTCATTGATCATGCGGATGCAGCCGTTGGACACTGAGCGCCCTATTGAAGATGGTTCCGTCGTGCCATGAATGCGGTAGAGCGTGTCGCGCCCATCCTTGTACAAGTAGAGCGCCCGCGACCCCAACGGATTTTTTGGTCCACCCGGTACACCCTTGGCAAAGCGCGCGTATTTTCCCGGATTCCGCCTTATCATATTGGCCGTGGGGGTCCATGATGGCCACACGGCTTTCCGCCCGACTTTCGCCTGCCCCCTGAAAGCTAGACCGGCACGCCCTACTCCAATCCCGTAGCGGCGCGCTTTGCCTGAAGGAAGTTGAAAATACAAGAAGTGGTTTTTCGGATCGATTATGATGGTACCGGGCTTGTAACCGCTGTAGCGAACGGTCTGCGGTGTAAATTTCTCGTCCAGTTTGAATTTTTCGGTGTGGGCGTGCGCGGGTAGCCCAAACGACGCAGCGATGCCTGCACCGATGCCGAACAGAAGTCCTCTCTTTGAAATCATGCTTTACACTCACGTTGTTGAAAGCTGCCGATGGGCGCATTTGCGCAATGGACATTCAACCGTAAGCGTTTGGCGGCCTGGGCACTACATATCCGACCTTTGAGGGGAGCACCGGCTTGAAAACGGTGTCATGCTCCCGTGTCTCAGGTGTGATTGCTGAAACAGTCAATTCAGCGAAAATCGCACAGTGCATCTGACAGTGAACGGATTTCTTGCTTCCGGTTTCCTCGCTCTGCGGCACCGTGTCGGACCCAAGAGCGGCATCAGCGACATTCGAACTGCAATCGACCAAATCAATTTTGCTTTGGCAGTCATGAAAAACATCAGCCGCATCAAACGAGTGCGGCAACGGCGCAAACGCAAGGAACAATGCCACAGTAAAGGTTATAAAGTGATTCATGGCATCCTTTTTCGTTACAATTGTCCCATTTGTCTACATGATGTGTGATTAACTTTTCGTGAGAAGGCTTTCAGCGGGTCACTCAATTATCCCATACCCCGTTCCGGCAACAAATGTTGACCTCCATGCCTTCTTTGAAAACACCTGCCAATCATGCAGGTTGGGAACGTCTTTTTCCTGCATTCGTTGCAGAAATAAAATAAGTAGACGGGTCTTTATCCGCTAGCCCGCATATCTCACCGAAGTAGGTGCATCGGCCCCAGAATTCTGATAAAGTTCTTTTACAACAAAGGCTTGTCAGAATTCAGGATGGGGTCCGATGCAAACACACTGTAACTTTAATCAGATCGAATTTGAAGGCTTTGACGGCCACAAAGTTGTCGCCGGTTTTGATGGCGGAGCGATTACCTCGGATGCTGGCGCCTTGCTGCTGCGCCACGTCGACAAGGCGATGAACCTGTTCGACCCCGTCGCCTCCTGCTTTGTCGATCGCCGCAAACCAGATCTCACAGTTCATAGCGTGCGCACACTGGTCGCACAGCGCATCTCGGCAATTGCCTTGGGATATGAGGACGTCGACGACCACGACACCCTTCGCCACGATCCGGTCCTGGCGTTGTTGTCGGAACGTTTGACGCCGAAGCGATCCGACTGTGGCATCCTGGCGGGCAAGTCGATGCTGAACCGGCTGGAACACGGCCGGGTCGGAGCGCCGACGCGCTACCACAGGATCAGCTATGACAAGGCCGCGACGGAAGCTCAGTTGGTCGACCTGTTTCTGGAGGCGCACGACAAGCCGCCAAGGGAAATCGTGCTTGATCTCGACGCCACGGATGATCCGCTTCACGGCCATCAGGAAGGCCGGTTCTTCCACGGCTACTATGGCTGCTACTGCTACCTTCCTCTCTACATTTTCTGCGGCCGGCACCTTCTGGCTGCCAGGCTACGGCCTTCCGACATCGACGCCAGCAAGGGATCACAGGAGGAAGTCGGGCGGATCGTCACGCAGATCCGAAAGATCTGGCCGAAGGTTCGCATCATCCTGCGGGCCGATTCCGGCTTTGCCCGCGACGCCCTGATGGACTGGTGCGAAACCAACAAGATCGACTATATCTTCGGCCTGGCGCGCAATCGGCGTCTGGAAAAGAAGATTGCACCGGCCATGGAAGAAGCCTGCCTTGCCTGCGACGAAAGTGGCAAGCCGGCGCGCGTGTTCACAGACTTCATGTGGTCGACAAAAGATAGCTGGTCACGCCGAAGACGGGTGATCGGCAAGGTCGAATGGACGCTCAAAGGCTCCAATCCCCGCTTCATCGTCACGTCGCTCAAAACCCGGCGCGGGGCAGCGCGCGCACTTTACGAGGATCTCTATTGCGCCCGCGGCGACATGGAAAACCGTATCAAAGAGTGCCAGCTCGACCTTTATGCCGACCGCACCAGCGCTCACACCATGCGGGCCAATCAGTTGCGACTTTGGCTCGCTTCCTTCGCATACGTTTTGATCTGCGCCCTGCGTCGCATCGGCCTCGCTCACACCAGACTTGCCGACGCCACCTGCGGCACGATCAGACTGAAACTGCTGAAAATCGGTGCCCAGGTTCGCACCTCCGTGCGCCGCATCAAGGTCGCCATGGCTTCGGCCTGTCCCTATGCCGAGGAATTTGCACTGGCCCACGCCCGAATATGCGCCGCGGCCCGATGACGCCGCCGGATCCGAACCCTTCCTGAAAACAACAGAGGTTACATCGCTACGACGACCAACACCGCAAGAGGCGGCAACGGTCCAACGCGTCCTCAGATTCCCGTCAACAGAAATTCCGATGGCACCGGGAATTAGGCACTCATAAAACTGTGGGGTGAGAAATGCAGGCTAGATACCCCAGGCGTAGTTTGGGATCCGACCCAATTGCACCGATACTTCGCCCAAACCGTCAATCGCTTCCAACGCGACTTTGGCCGCGTCTTCTTCATCGTTGGAATTTACAATGCCCCAGACGTCGATGCGATTGTCTGCGACAACCACATTGAGATGGACCGGATTCAACCCCGGTACCTGTGCAAGTGCTCCCAAGACAATGTTGCGCTTCTCGTCGTCAGTTGCTTTTGATTCAACGTGAACGATGGGCTGCGCAGCCATTGCCTGCAACAGATTGGCACGGCTTACGATTCCAACAAGTTGCCCACTTTCCAGAACCGGAACCCGTTTGATGTGTTTCTCTTCAAGCAATCTGGCGATCTTGCCAACGGGAACGTCTGGTGTGACGGTGGTAACACCAGTGGTCATGATATCTTTGAGAAACCTGCCGTGGTCGACCACGAAGCCTTTTGCGTTTTCTCGGTTGCCGGAAAAGAGCGATAGCCACCAGGATCGGGTTTGCTCATGGGCCCCTTCCACGCGGCGCATCAAATCCCCCTCACTCACGATGCCTGCCAGTGCACCCTCCTTGTCGAGAACCGGAACCGCACTTATTCGGTGCTGCGACATGAGTTCGGCCGCTTGCTTCACCGTTGTGTCTCGGTTTGCAGTCACAACATTTTTGGTCATGACATCAGAAGCGTTCATCTTGCATTCTCCTCGTGCTCGGTTGTCCGAAGCCACCGCAAGTTCATAGGCGGTTATCGTGGTCTCTGCATTTGTTGACGCAGCGCATGGGCGAACATTACAGCCGTGGCCTTTTGAACCAGCTTGAGAGGTAACCGTGGGATCGCTGAGGGCCGCAAGCTGTTGCTCCATCCGCCCGACCGCCCATTAAACGGCGACTAAGAAGGCCCTGAACCACTGATATTTGGATGCAGTCTGCGCAGGTACCACAGAACCAACAGCGGCACAAAAATCCATTGCAGGATCGGAGCCAAACCTGTGCCAATAACCGGTAGGAGCGGCATTGCCCCGTCGTAGGCCCAACGTCCCGTGATCTCGGTGTGGAGGTACTCCAAACCGATGGTCAGCAGCAGTCCTACCGAAAAGAACACGGTCGTAGAACGCCTGCCCAGGAGCGCGAACCACCTGCGACTTCGGCCCAGGACGGCCGCAGTCCAGAACGCCGCGAGTGCGATTGCCAGATCGCCCAACGTTGCCTTCAGACAGATGTATATCCCGGCAAAATGGTCCACCTGACTCATGCTTGAGAACAGGGGCGCCTGCATTATCTCCCACGCGAAATGCCCTACAAACGACAATGCAAGAAGATCAACTTCGGGAGGCAGGTGGCGGGGATACATGGTTGGAAAGGACATCTACAGTCTCTTTTATATATTATATTCAAAGCTCTATGCTGAATTTTGTCGGTATTGGGTCGACAGCATTGGCAAAAGCCGCGAAAATGTCGACCTGGGTGTCGTAAACCCCGCACAGAGCGATCTCAGAGATTGATTCAAGTCAATGCAAGCAGGTTCCGACAACAATAGAAGGAGAACATGGAATCAGAAAAAATTGGTCATATCTTAGGATCGAAGCTAACAAAGTGGACAATTCGGTTGCACGTGGTGACTGTCACCGCGGTGATCTTGGCATTTCTCTTTTCTGCACTAGCGATGGCCTCTGAGATTGACCACCGCACTGTTTCGGCGCAGTCCGCCAACAAATTGGTGATTGACGCATCGGTCGTTGGCGATGCTCCGGGGCAAACATCCCCGGACGTGAATTGTCACGTCGGATATAGCTGTTTCAGTGTGATTGTTCCGATCAGCAACGTGACGTTGGATCGCATTGTGAGTCCACCAGAAAGCCCGACCTATCCACATTTCAAGCCGGATGAATTAAGGTACCTGTTCTTTCATCCGCCACGACGCCTTTCACAGGTCTGATTACCCCATCGGTTGCCGGTATTGCACAAAACCATGTGAAAGGAGCAAAAAATGTTTGCTGAACAAAATAGCCATGTAACAGAAGTCTCGCGCCGGGATGTTGAGGCAAAACTCGTCGAATTCCGCAATCGGTTCCTCGGCTTCCTTCGTCGGCGACTGAGCAGGCCGCAGGATGCTGAGGATGTCTTTCAAGACTTCTGCGTCAAGGTGCTGCGCCACCATTCACAGATCCAGAATCATGAGCGCCTTGATGCCTGGCTCGGCATCACTTTGAGGCACGCTTTGACAGATCACTACCGACGGCAAGCGACGCGAAATCGCGGCGCAGAAGCCTACGCGATCGAGACCAAAGTACTCCAGCAAGAGGCAACGGACCTTGATGAACCTGCCTGCAACTGCATCGGCGCTGCGATGAAGTTGTTAAAACCTTCTCAAGCCGAATTACTGACACGGATTGATTTAAGAGAGGAGCCGCGTAAATCGGTCGCTGCTGATCTTGGGCTGAGCTTGAACTCTTTGGGAGTTCGAGTTCATCGTACCAGAGCGGTGTTGAAAGAAAAAATAGCTGAGTTCTGCCCGGTCTGTAGCGTAGGCGACTTCATGATTTGTGACTGCGACCATTCTCCTGACAAGCGGCTTTCATCGACTGCTCGCGAGTCTGAAATGCTTACGCCGGTGTAATGGCCACGTCTGTTGCACGTCTTCTGATCTGGAAGGTTGGAAAATATGGGAAGTGCCAGTGACAGGTCAGGGACCCCTGAAAACGCAGCCGTGCAATTGGCGGAAATCAATTTGAGGTGTCGCCATGCTTACCAGCTTGGCACCCACTAAGGAATGAGTTCGTGAAACCTCCGACCACATCTGATCCGGCCAGTGACCCTGAACTCGATGAATTGATATGCGATTGTATCGACATTTTCCTGTCCACGCTTCCGACTGAACAGGCGAACATTCTTCAACGCGTCGATGTCGATGGAGAGCGGCCAGAAGACGTCGCACACAGCTTGGGGCTCAGCGCGAGCACGATGGCCGAACAACTAGGATGTGGACGTCAGGCACTGAAGGAGCGGTTCGCAGAGATGTCCCGGATCTGCCCAGAACACGGCTTTACCGGGTGCGATTGCAATCTGCCGAACCGGGCAAATCTCTGAGGTTGTTTGTGCCTGCGTAATGTTGGGACGCTTCGGGCGTCTATACCTTAAACGAGACACTTACTGATGGAGAAAACGAAAATGCCGTCAAAGATCAACTCGCTCAGGAGAACGTCTGATCAACAGTCAAAAGGCTGCTGTTGCGGATCCTCTTCCGAGAAGCAAGAGGCCACTGTGACAGAACCGCTCAGTGGTGACGCGCCTGTCGCAACTAGAGTTGAAAAAAGCAGTGCCATCGACACCCGAACTGACGGGTGCTGTGGCGCACACTGATCCGTCACATCCTGGCGTATGTCGCCGGGTTTCGTTCTAAGAGGAGAAACAACTATGACACTCATCCTATTCACCTGTGCATCCGGCCTGCTGCTCATATTTGCGGCCTGCGTGCGCCACCGGCGCTTCGAAATTGTCGCGTTGAGAGCTGATGAAAGCGGTGTCCGCAATTCACCAGACACTGCAGACGGGATATCCCGATGTTTAAACTAACTTTCGCCGCATCAACTGCGCTTCTGTTTTCGACTGCAATCGCGGCAGCTGAGCCTATCGTTTTCGTGCCCGAGGGTAGCGCCGATACCGTGCTCGTGGTCGATGCTGAAACCGGCGAAACAGTAAGGCGGATCACCGGGCTTGAGGCGGTGCATGGGCTTTCGGGTGCGCCCGGGGTGCCCTATCTGGTCGCGGGTAGCTATGCCGAAACGGATCGCGCCGCGGTTGCGGAACTGACCCAACCCGAAGGCGTTTCCGAGGATGAGCACGCTGCGCATCATTCAGGGGGCGAAGATGCACCGATCGGACCCTCGGATGCCGGCATAAGCATTATCAGCGTTCTGGATGCGACGTCTGGCGAGATCATGCGGCGGATCGAAGTCCCCGGTGCCGTGCATCACACCGCCGTTTCCCCCGACGGGCGCTATGCTGTCGCGACCCACCCCGTGGGCGATGGGATATCGGTGATTGACCTGACGAGTTTCACGCTGACGGCGTATATTCCGACCGGCAGCATGCCGAATTACGCGGCCTTCGGCTCCGATCTTGATGTTGTCTATGTGTCGAATACTGGCAACGGAACGATCAGCGAAGTTGACCTCGGACGCGGGATCGTGCGACGCAATATTGTCGTCGGCACTGGGCCGGAACATATCGTCATCGACCCTAGTACAGCGGTGCTCTATGCGGCGGATGCAGACGCCGGCAACGTGATCGAACTGTCGCTGTCCGACGGAACGGTTTTGCGTAGCTTTGCCGTTGGTGGCGAGTTGCATGCGATAGATTTATCGGATGACCGCGCAACGCTTTTTGTCGCCGGCCGAGGTGAAGACAAGATTGCGGCAATCACCCTTGCCGACGGCGAAATACAATATGCAAACCTATCCCCGGAACCTTACCATTTGACGAATGTACCGGGAACAGGCTCGCTATTTGTTTCTTCACGCGCCGAGCCAAAGATCTGGATTTTCGATCAGGCGACGATGACGGCCCGAGGAGAATTCCAGATCGAAGGTGAGGGGCACCAAATGGTGGCACTGCCCTGACTAGGTTCCCCGACATTGAAGAAAGAGAGATGCCATTGAAACATGCACATGGCGGCGAAACCTTGAAAAGGGGCTCGATCAGTTTGGCAGGTGCCGTCGGGATGGGAACCGGTGTGATGATCGGTGCGGGTATTTTCGCGCTGACGGGGCAAATTGCGCAATTGGCCGGTCCCTATTTTGCCTTGTCTTTCGTGTTTGGCGCCATCGTGACTTCTTTCAGCGCATATAGCTATATCAAGATGTCGAATGCTTGGCCTTCCTCCGGTGGGATCGCAATGATCTTGCAAAAGGCCTACGGGCCGGGCGCCATTGCCGCAGCGGCGGCATTGTTGATGACGCTGTCCATGGTTATTTCTGAAAGCCTCGTGGCGCGGACGTTTGCAACCTATGTATTGCGACCCTTTGACATCACGGGCGGACCACTGGTGCCGATATTGGCGGTCAGCGTTATCCTGTTTGCGTTTCTGGTGAATATTTCGGGCAATCGGTCTGTCGGGCTGTTGTCGATCATCATGGCTGTCATAAAAATCGGAGGCATTGCCCTTTTTGGGATTGTTGCCCTTTGGTCGGGCGGATTTGAGTTTGCGGCTGCAAGCAGCGCGGTCGGCGGCTTCAGTTTAACCGGGTTTATTGCATCTGTCGCCCTGTCGATCCTCGCCTTTAAGGGATTCACGACGATTACCAACAGTGGCGCAGAAATCACCGACCCACATCGCAATGTGGGACGCACCATCATGATCTCTATCGCCATTTGCGTGGTTGTGTATCTGCTGGTCGCTTTTGCGGTTGGGTCCAATCTGTCGATTGATCAAATAGTTGCAGCCAAGGATTATGCGCTCGCCGAGGCCGCATCCCCGGCATTGGGCCCATCTGGCTTTTATTTCACAGTTGTCTTGGCTGCCGTTGCCACTGTTTCAGGTGTGTTGGCGAGTGTATTCGCGGTGTCGCGAATGTTGGCGATGCTAACGGATATGAAAATGATACCTCACAGCCATTTTGGCATGTCGGGACCCATCCGCAGCCACACCTTGGTCTACACGGTTGTTCTGGCCTCGACGCTTGCAGTGTTCTTTGACCTAAGCAGGATCGCGTCGCTTGGGGCGTTTTTCTACCTGATAATGGACATGTTGGTGCATTGGGGCGTGTTTCGGCGTCTGCGCCACGAGATCGGGGCAAACGGCACCGTGTTGCTGTGCGCAATTGCGTTCGACGGATTTGTTCTGGCGGCTTTTACAATAATGAAATTGGGATCAGACCCGATTATCGTTCTATATGCAGGTGCCGGAATTTCAGCCGTGTTTATCTACGAACGGATATACTTGAAGCGCTGGACGGCGCTGGAGGCAATAGCGAGACACTGACCGCGCACGTGAGCGGCGGAGACATGGGTGAGAAAAATAAACGATTTGCAGAAATAGCGACTTTGACAACGCTCCCCACCATTTGTGCGGGACCGGATCAGAGAAATCAGGGGGTGGTTCGGGTTCATCGGCGATATGACTACAAAACCGCTGGGTTTTCTCGATACGCACGCCGCTGATATACGCTCACGAGCGCTGGCAATATGTGTCAATTGCCATGGCGACCAATGCAGGAGATCGGGCAAACTATATCTGACGGTGGAGGCACAGTTGCGCGCAGCGCAATCATATGTATCGCTTTGTCATTTTGATACTCACGCAGTTGGAGAATTCGGATCAGCACCACTCAATGATGCGTTGTCATGGTTCTGTATTGATCAAACATTAAATGGCCGCTCACCAGGAGCCAAAAGGACAATGAATTGATGAACTCGTGAAAATACGGACCACCGCAAAGATCATTTTCGCGATGTTTCTCTGGGCGAGTTGTTATCCGTTGATAACGATTGGCATCGCCTATGCCCCGCACCTGACGTTTGCAACCTTGCGGGCAGTGATTGCCGGCGTAATCCTGTTGGGGATCGCGCTGGCTCTGCGCCGCCCTATTCCGCGCAGTTGGAAGACGTGGATCACCCTCGCAGCGATCGGATTTGGGGCCACCAGCCTGGGGTATTTTGGCATGTTTCATGCGGCCGAATTCGTGTCGCCGGGGATTGCGACAGTTATCACAAACACCCAGCCCTTAATGGCTGCGGGCCTCGCGGGTGTCGTCTTGGGTGAGCGGTTGACGGCCTGGGGTAAATTGGGTCTTGTTCTGGGGTTTCTGGGAATCGTCGTCATCGCTTCACCGCGATTGTTCGGAGGTGGTCAGGAGAGCTACCTCATCGGCATCGCGTATATCATTCTGGCGGCTCTTGGCATCACTATCAGCAATGTGATGCTTAAACGGATTGCGGATACGGTCGATCCACTGATGGCCATTAGTGTCCAATTGCTGATCGGCAGTATCCCGCTGGCGGTGATTGCCGTCGTGACTGAAGACTTCACTGTGATCGAGTGGTCGCCCGGTTTTCTGTTTGCACTGGTTGGGTTGGCGATGTTTGGCTCCGCGCTGGTATATGTCATCTGGATGTCGGTTCTTGCAGAAGTGCCGCTGAGCAAGGCCAATGCGTTCAGCTTTCTTGTGCCGGTATTCGGGCTGACAATGGGTTTGCTATACTATGGCGAGTCCCTGGGTTGGCCGGAATTGATCGGCACCTCTCTTGCCCTTGTTGGCGTCATGATGGTCATTCGAAAGGGCATTGCACCGCCGACACTTATTAATGTTTCAGCGTAATTCTTGGCGTAATACTCACCGAGGTGTTGACCGTAGGTCCTGATGTTTGGCGATGGGGTGCTGGCGGAATTCAATTTCCTCGGCGTTGCTGTACGCACCACGATAGTTGTAACCGATAGGCGCACAGGGGGGCGGCGAATGATGGGCGCGAATACTCAGATGACCAGCCAACACAAGTCCTTCGCCCTTGTCCTTAGTGGTGGTGGCGCAAGAGGTCTTTCGCATGTGGGAGTTCTGAGAGCCCTGATCAGTTTGGGCTATTTACCCAGCGCAATTGTCGGTGTGTCAATGGGCGCGGTGGTCGGCGCAACTTACTCGCTGAACCCAAACTGGTATCGAGACCTTGTTGAAATGGACACCAGCGGGTTCCCGTCAACACCGAACTTTCAAGGCCGGAGCATTGCCGAAAGAGTGAGGGGCCTGGCGGTTGCGCTGCTTGCGGCACGTGACATGTATTTTGGCTGGGGCGCCGGAGCGCGCACCGAGAGCTGGGGCCGGGGTGTCCTTTCCGCCTTGACCAAGGGCAAAAATTTGGAGGATGGATCCATCCCTGTCTTTGTCTGCACGACGGATGTGCTGTCGGGGGAACGTGTTGTCCACAACCGAGGGTCGGCTGCTAACTACGTCTATGCCAGTGCTGCGCTCGCAGGTATCCTACCACCGCTGATTGACGGTCCTCACGTCCTGATGGATGGTGCCTATGCGGACATCGCGCCTATAGATGTGGCGCGAAGCACCGGTGTCGATGTAGTGATCGCTGTTGATCCAAGCCAGCCCGAAACCGGCATCGCTCCCCGCAACGGAGTACAAGCGATGCTAAGATCAATCGAGATCTGTCAGAACGAGCATGCCCGGCTGCGTTTCAGTCAGGCCGATATGGTCATCAGGCCAAAGTTTAGAAATACCATAGGAACACTGGAATTCCACTACAAGCGGCAATGCATTGCGGCGGGCACCATGGCAGTGCGCCAGTCTGGTGATCAGATCAAAACGTTGCTCAGTCGAGGCACATAGGAAAGCACGATCCGTCCCAAGGTTAGGGCGCGAACAGAAACCGTGTTTTGGATATGCTGCTTTCCTAGTCCAGACAGGATTTTCCTCCAAAATCTGGTCTTATGCCTTACGCCATGTCTCCTCTGTGGTCTGTCGGGCCCATTGTTGATGGGCTTATCGTTTGACCCGTTTCAATAGTTGCGCGTTGATCGCGACCGTGCTTGCCGACATCAGAATAGCGCCCACAGCGGGTCGTTCCACCTGATCAACGGCGCATACAGCGTCCGTACACCCCCCCACGGAGGCACCTACCGACGATCGATATGGCCTTCATCAATTGCATACCTCCGTGGCCGTCACAGCCAACCGCCGGTGAATCCCGCCCGCCGCAGCCCTAAGACCACGTAGGGGCATGCACGCATCAGCCGCCACAGTAAGCCCGATCGGTAATTCTCACACATCAACACCACGGGACCGAGGTTGATTCCGAAATGATAGGGCGACGTCCAGCCGGCGTCTAATTCGTCCTGAAAGCTCAAATTGAAGCTGCACCGAAAGCAATACGCGCCTGTGACTTGCGGATACACGTCCTGAAAATGTGTGATCGTCGGCAACACGATTTCCGGTGCGAACGGCAACGACGCCACCACGGCCCACGGCGCGACCGTCCCGTCGTCAGGGCCGTACGGAACGCCGCGGGCGACATAGTCGAAGAACGCGCGCTCGATGCCGTTGACGCGCCGCGTCGTCCAGCCAGGCCCGTCGCTCGCGGTCAAGCCCCAGAAGTTCTCTCCGTAGCCCTCAAATTCGAGCGGATTGCGGATCGCGTACTCTTGCTGGACGTAGGTGGCTCGGCGACTGTTTTCGAAATAGTCGATGTCCTTGTCACGCGTGAACGCATCTTGGATTCCGCGAAAGTCTATCCAGATGTGCGAGTACTGGTGGATGAACAGCGGGCCGCCATAGATGAATTCGTAACCGTAGATTTCCTTCCATTGGTAGGTCGAGGTCCACGCCAGGTAGCTCTCCGCCGCCAGAGGATGAGTTGGAGAACCCAACCCGAGTACGTACAGAAGAGACGCCTCATTATAACCTTCCCAACGGTAAGGCAGAAATCCGCCCTCGGGCTTCCATCCGTGGGTGATCGTCGCGCCGCCGTCGCAGGCCCACGGCCAATCCGCCCGTCGGTAGAGCGCATCGGCGAGCGTCCGTATCTCCTGCTCGTCTTCACTGTTCCGATCAAAATACGCAGCGGCGGCGAGCATGCCGGCCAGCAGGAATCCGGTATCGACGGTGGACAGCTCGCAATTGCCCGCGCGCCGCCCGGTCGTCATGTCGAGAAAGTGATAGAAGAAGCCCTTGTGCCCGGTTGCGTCAGGGTCTGTGCCCTGCGGGGCGTTGCTGAAGAACCGTAATGCCGCCAGAGTCCGATTGATTGCGCTGACGCGTGAGATCCATGAGCGCTCGACACCGACGGGGTAGGCCGCCAGCGCGAAACCCACGGCTGCGATGCTCGCGGGGGCGCCAGGCTGCGATTTGTCGGCAACGAGGCCATTGGCGAGATTGGTTTCGTTCAGGAAGTAATCGAAGGCATGCCGCTGCAACACATCCAGCCTCGTTTCTCCCGGGTGGGGCCGTTTCACATGCGATTGCCGCTGCATCATAAGGCCCGCCTGTTCTTCTTGGGATCGCTGGTCGGCGCATCGATCGTCGCGTTTCTCATACTTTCATCTCCGCAGAGCGATTTCTGTATCTCTCACGCTCCGGCCTCATTAACCGTCTTCCTTGGTGGTCTCGCTGGCTGCCCGCGCAGCCCAGCACATGTCGCAGACCGGATCGCCGGCCGAAAGTGTTTGCCGCCGGATATAGTGTCCCCGATGTCCGTCGGCGGCGATCAGATCAGCGCCTGGCCAGTCATATTTGCACCAGCTGTTTGCGAAGCCGGCCAACGCTTCAGGATCGCCGGTCTCGTCGGCAATGCGCCGGGCAAAGCTTTGCGGGGGGCAGTGCGTGAAGTGCGTGTGGATGTCCTCGCCCTCGCCAAAGACCTCGGCGGCGTAGCCGGGCGCTCCCACGGGCCGGAAAGGGAATATGAGCAGCCCACGGATGCTCCACCGCAATCGTTTTCCCGGGTCGCCCGTGACGAGGCGAGCCGGCAAGGAGGAGAATGCAAGCTGCCTGCGATAGACGGACCAACCGATGTCCGCCAAGGCGTCTCGGGCGCTTTGGGGATCAAGATCGCTGTCACGCAGCGTCCGGTCCGCCGCCACTGTATAGATTGCAAGCTCGACCATGAGGCGACTGCCGAAATCTGGCAATCCGCCAAGCTGCGCCAGCGGACGCAGGAGTGCCACTCTCGTCGAGACATCGCTCAAGAAGGAATTAATGTCGTCCCGTAACCAACGGATTTCGCGGCCCGTCTTGTTCCTCAGGCTTCTATCCATGAGAACACGCAGAGCAGCGTTGCGGATGAAGCGCCACAAGATCCAGCGCATGATGCGCCAGTGAGCCTGGCTGTTCCCGATTGTATCGTCGTACTTGCTCATCATCTGCCTCGTGAAGCGGCTTGATCATGTGTGCCTGGAATTATTGGAATTCGTTCCATTTGCACCCCATTTCCAATTGCGGATTTCTGGCATGTCCTCGCCGTGCAGCCGGATGTAGGACTCGTGATTGAGGAGTTTGTCGCCGATGAATCGAGCGAGGACGGCGGCGGCTGGACCCAATCCCGGCACTCGGTCGATAACGGCCCTGGCCAGATGGAACCGGTCAAGCTCGTTGAGCACAACCATGTCGAATGGTGTCGTGGTCGTCCCCTCTTCCTTGAACCCGTGAACGTGCAGATTGTGATGGTTGGCTCGACGATAGGTTAACTTGTGAATCAGCGAGGGGTACCCGTGGTAGGCAAAGATGATCGGTTTTTCCTCGGTGAACAGAGCATCGAAATCCTCGTCGCTGAGGCCGTGCGGATGTTCGCTCTGTGACTGCAACGTCATTAAATCCACCACGTTGACGACCCGGATCTTCAGTGCTGGCAAATGATGCCGCAATATTTCGACCGCGGCCAGCGTTTCCATGGTCGGCACGTCGCCGGCACAGGCCATCACCACGTCGGGCCCGCTGTCGTCGTCGTTGCTGGCCCATTCCCAGATCCCCAACCCGGTGGTGCAGTGGCGGATGGCTGCATCCATATCGAGCCACTGCGGCGACGGTTGTTTGCCTGCGACAATAACGTTCACGTAATTGCGGCTGCGCAGGCAGTGGTCCGTCACCGAGAGCAGGGTATTGGCGTCGGGCGGCAGATAGACGCGGACGATTTCCGCCTTCTTGCTCATGACATGGTCAATGAAGCCGGGATCCTGATGGCTGAATCCGTTGTGGTCCTGCCGCCACACGTGTGACGAAAGTAGGTAGTTCAGGGAAGCAACCGGCTGCCGCCATGGAACGTGGTTTGCAACGTCGAGCCACTTGGCATGTTGGTTGAACATCGAATCGACGATATGGATGAAGGCTTCGTAGCATGAGAAAAAGCCATGTCTGCCCGTGAGCAGATACCCTTCGAGCCATCCTTCGCACTGGTGCTCGCTCAAGACCTCCATCACCCGGCCGTCCGGCGCGACATGGTCGTCGCCCGGAACAATTTCCGCGGTCGAGCAACGGTTGGTCACCTCAAACACTGCGCTCCAGCGGTTCGACGCCGTTTCGTCCGGACTGAAAACGCGGAAGGTTTCGGGGTTCAGTTTGATCACGTCGCGGATCAGTTCGCCTTGGACGCGTGTTGCTTCGGCACTCACGCTTCCAGGTTCCGGTATCGTCACCGCGTAGTCGCGGAAATTAGGCAAGCTCAGGTCGCGCAACAGCAGGCCGCCGTTGGCGTGCGGATTGGCACCCATTCGCCGCGTGCCGCGCGGGGCCAGTTCAGCGAGTTCGGGTTGGAGCCTGCCGGTCTCGTCGAACAGTTCCTGCGGGCGGTAGCTTTCCAGCCACTCTTCCAGAACCTTCACGTGCCCCGGGTGGCTCATGTCACCCATTGGAACCTGGTGCGAGCGATATGTTCCTTCTGTCTGTTTGCCGTCAACCTCCTTCGGCCCCGTCCAGCCCTTCGGCGAGCGCAGGATAATCATGGGCCAGAGCGGACGCTTTTTGAATCCATTGGCGCGGGCGTCTTTCTGGATGTGGCGGATGCTCTCGATCACGGTGTCAAGCGTCCCAGCCATGCGCTGATGCATCTCCATCGGATCATCGCCCTCGACGAAGTGAGGCGTGCAGCCGTAGCCGCGAAACAGCGATTCGAGCTCGTCACGGGGAATGCGGGCAAGTACGGTGGGGCCTGCAATCTTGTAACCGTTCAGATGCAGGATCGGTAGGACCGCGCCGTCATGCACCGGATTGAGAAATTTGTTCGAATGCCAGCTGGTGGCGAGTGGACCGGTTTCCGCCTCGCCGTCGCCCACGACGCAGGCGACCAGGAGGTCGGGATTGTCGAAGGCGGCACCGTAGGCGTGCGACAGGCAATAGCCGAGTTCACCGCCTTCATTGATGGAGCCCGGGGTCTCCGCCGCAACGTGACTAGGAATTCCGCCGGGAAATGAAAACTGCTTGAACAGCTTCTTCATCCCCTGTTCGTCCTGCGAGATGTCCGGGTAGAATTCGCTGTAACTACCCTCGAGATAGGTGTTCGCCACAAGCCCTGGTCCGCCGTGCCCAGGGCCTGTGACATTCAGTATGTTCAGGTCATGCTGGTTGATGATGCGGTTCAAATGCACATAGATGAAGTTCAACCCAGGAGTGGTGCCCCAGTGGCCGAGGAGTCGTGGCTTCACATGCTCAAGACTCAGGGGAATTTTGAGCAACGGGTTATCATACAGATAGATCTGCCCGACCGAGAGATAGTTGGCTGCACGCCAATAAGCGTCCATTTTCTGGATGAAGTCGAGCGAAAGCGGGTTGTTCACGGGCCTATTCATCGAAGTGTCCTGCAGTGGGCGTAAACGCTGTTTCAAGCCTGGAATTCATGGTGCGATCCTGCCGCTTTGGATATGCTCCTCTGCAAAGTCGAACACGATATCCGGATCCGGTTGGGCCAGGTGTGCATCCTTGTCCGGGCAGTCGACGCGGGCCATAATGTGGCGTATGACGTTAAGCCGGGCCTGCTTCTTGTCATCGGCTCGCACGACGTGCCAGGGTAGGTCTTCGCTATGGGTCCGAGTGAGCATTTCGTTGCGCGCGTCGCTGTAGTCGTCCCAGCGCCGCAGCGCGCTCTTGTCGATGGGGCTGATCTTCCATTGCTTAAGCGGATCAATCCGCCGATCTGCCAGTCTTTTCATCTGTTCGGATTTCGATATGTCGAGAAAATACTTGAAAAGCTGCGTTCCGGAGCCACTGAGCATGCGCTCGAATGGCAAGACGGAGCGCATGAACTCCTCGTGTTCTGCATCCGTGCAGAACCCCATCACCTTTTCGACGCCGGCCCGGTTGTACCAGCTGCGGTTCATGACGACCATTTCCTGGCTGGCGGGCAGGCTGGCGACGTAGCGCTTGAAGTACCAGCTGTTGCGGTCGCGGTCGGAGGGTTTGCCGAGCGCAACGACCCGGGTGTCGCGCGGACTGAGATGCGCGGTAAGGCGCTTAATCACGCCGTCCTTTCCCGAAGCATCCCGGCCTTCGAGCAGGATCAGGATGCGGAGATCGTTCTTGATCAGGTGTCGCTGCAGTTTCACCAGTTCGACCTGAAGGCTGTGGAGGGTCCGCTTGTAGCCCTCGGGCTCCGGCGCGGCCTTCCTTTTCGATTTCTTGCTCATTGTAGGCACCCAAACCATTTCAGTTTATGAGGCGCAGGTCGCCATGATCGACCTGCCGTCGCGCATCCAGATCCCGGAGGACTCCGCTGAGGATCGGGCGATTTCTGACACGACAACCGATTGCGCCACAGGACAGGATGCGACTGGCCGCTGACACGTTCAAAGTTTGACCCGCTTCAAGAGCTGCGCGTTGATCGCCACTACGACTGTGCTCGCCGACATCAGTATTGCACCCACGGCGGGCGTGAGCAGGATACCCCAAGGCGCAAGCACTCCCGCGGCAAGTGGGATAGCAAAGATATTGTAGCCTGCGGCCAGCCAGAGGTTCTGTTTCATCTTGCGATATGTGACGCGGCTCAGCGTGATGATGCGGGGGATGTCGCGGGGATCCGACCGCACTAGCACAATATGCCCAGCCTCGACGGCCACGTCGGCCCCAGCGCCGATCGCAATTCCGATATCGGCTGTGGCAAGGGCGGGTGCGTCATTCACCCCGTCGCCGATCATAGCCACCTTCTTGCCTTGCGCCTGCAACTCGCGAACCTTTGAAGCCTTGTCATCGGGCAGCACTTCCGCGAATACGGTATCGATTCCAAGCTCCTTGGCGACCGCATCGGCCACCGCCTGCGCGTCGCCTGTTAGCATCGCGACCTCGATGCCCCGTTCATGCAGCGCTGCGATGGCTTCGCGGCTTTCCTCGCGGATTGCATCCGCCACGGCATAGACGGCCAAGGCCTTTCCGGCCTGGACAAGATAGATCGCTGCCTGTCCATTGCCGGCCGCGGCTTCGGAGGCAGCCTGAAGCGCCGGTGGAACATCGACGTTTTCTGATTTGAGCAGTGCGGGTCCGCCCATGTGATACTCGACACCGTCGATCGTGGCTGCAACGCCCTTGCCTGTGATCGCGCGGAATCCGTCGGCCGATGGCACCGCTATGCCTTTGTCTTCGGCAGTCTTCACGATCCCCCGCGCAATGGGATGCTGGGACTCAGCTTCAATACCAGACGCGATGCGAAGGGCCTCGTCCTCGTCCAGGCCATCCGCGACCGAACTGGCCACGATCCGGAACTCACCCAGCGTCAATGTTCCGGTCTTGTCGAAAATTACGGTGTCAAGATTGCGGGCCTCCTCGAGCCCACGGCGGTCCCGGACCAGTAGGCCGTTACGGGCGCCTAGAGTCGTGGAGATGGCCACCACCAGCGGCACCGCCAGCCCGAGGGCATGTGGGCAAGCGATCACCAGAACCGTCACCATCCGCACCACGGCAAAATCCAACTCGGCCCCTAGCAGTTGCCACGCCGCAAAAGTTACCACCGCCGCGCCAATCGCGACAACGGTAAGAAGGCGGGCTGCGCGGTCTGCCAGGTGTTGGGATCTGGATTTGGAGGTCTGCGCATCGGCCACCAGCCGCATGATGCCGGACAGCTTGGTCTTGTCGCCCGTTCCGGTTACCGCAATGCGCAGAGACCCTTCTCCGTTGATCGTGGCGGCGATCACTTCGTCGCCTTCGCCTTTTTTCACGGGTCGCGACTCACCGGTGATCATCGCCTCGTCAATGTCGCTTGTCCCCTTGCGCACCACACCATCCGCGGGAATGCTTTCACCCGGGCGCACCAGCAGCAGGTCGCCATTGCGCAAGGCACTGATGTCGACCGTTTCCTCGCCCGCATCGGTAATCCGTGTTGCGGTGTCCGGCAAAAGTTTTGCCAGCTCTTTCAGAGCACCCTGCGCCTGATTGATGGACCGCATCTCGATCCAGTGGCCGAGCAGCATGATCGTAACCAGAGATGCCAGCTCCCACCACAGGGGCATCGAGTCGATCAGCCCGAGCTGAACCACCCAGGAGAATACGAATGCGACCGTGATGGCGAGCGAGATGAGGGTCATCATCCCCGGCAGCCGGTCTCTCAGCTCGCGCCACGCACCTTGCAGGAAAACCAGACCGCCGTAGAGGAAGACGACAGTGGAGAGCACAGGTGCCATCCAATCCGATCCGGGGAACGCCGGGGCCTGGTAGCCAAGCAAGTCCTGGATGGGGGCAGACCAGATCACAACCGGAACGGTGACAGCGAGCGACAGCCAGAACCGGTCACGAAATTTTTCGGGAGAATGACCCTGATGTTTATCATGGCTATTGTGACCTACATGGCCCGCATGGTCGGATGAAGGTTTTGGCGTGTTGGTCTGACTGCCAGATGTGGACTTCGACGCGTCCGACGCCGTGTCATCGTGCTTTTCATGTCCTGCATGTGCGCCATGCTTGGCGACGGGGATCTCGACCTTTGATTTTGGCGTAGCAGATTCGGGGGCCGCAGCCGGTTCGCTGTCGTCTACGTGGTCTTCATGATCCTCGGCGGCTGCGACCTCAGGAGGTGCATCCTTATCGGTTCTGTTGGATTGCAGTCCAAGTTCGTGCACAGTCGATTTGATATCGGAAACTGCAACGCGGGTTTCGTCATAGCGGACCGTCGCGTTCTCCGCTGCGAAATTCACCGTAACGCTTTCAACGCCGGGTACCTCGCCAATCCGACTCTCTACTTCGTCGAGGCTCCATATTGACAACATGTCATCAACTTTGATCACGCTCGTTTTCATCATCCGTTCCTTTGGAAATTTTCTACCCGGGGCGTCAGGTCTTCTTCTCTGGAGGCAATAGTGGGTCAGGGCGTAGTGGGGACATTCGAGGCCCTTTTTTGGCTCTTATGGTCAATGTGTGCCGAGGTTTGCGATGCTGATACCTGATCGTTGCTGTTGCATTGGTGACGTGCTGCAGGAATTGAGACGCAGGTCGGCTTTGGGCATTACAAATCTTCTCCAAAAAAGATATCTGGTTCCTAATGAAATACCATGCCAGCTACATTGAACCCTGCGTCCACATGAAGAACTTCGCCTGTCGTACCCGTTGTGTAGTCGCTGGCCAGAAGCAGGGCGGCGCGGCCAACCTCATCTGGAGTCACTGTTCGCCGCAAGGGAGCTTTTCTGATGGTTTCGTCGATCAGTTCGTCGAAATGTTCGATTCCAGACGACGCCCGCGTCCGTATGGCACCAGCAGAAATAGCGTTGACACGGATCGCTTTTGGGCCAAGTTCGTGCGCAAGATAACGCA
The DNA here is from genome assembly GCA_029212365.1 of Roseovarius sp. GTDB lineage: Bacteria > Pseudomonadota > Alphaproteobacteria > Rhodobacterales > Rhodobacteraceae > Roseovarius. Next base: position 25,003 of record JARGOC010000026.1, on the reverse strand, counting down.
CCGATGATTCAAGGGCTGCCTTGACCGGTCCCATGATGTTGTAGTGGTCCACAACCTTTTCGGCACCGAGAAAACTGAGCGTCGTGAGGCTGCCACCTTGCGTCATGAGCGGCTCGGCCAATTTGGCCATCCGGATGAACGAATGGCACGAGACCAGCATCGATTGGGCGAACCCTGCACCGGAACTGTCCGTCAGTCGGCCGTGCAGATCCTCTGCCGGTGCCCAGGCGATCGAATGGAGGAGGAAGTCGAGACGGCCCCAAGTTTTCTCGATGGTCGCGAAGACTGCTTCCAACGAACCCTCCATCGTTACATCGCAGGGCATGAAAATCGACGCGGCGACCCGCTTTGCCAGCGGTTCGACATAGGTCAGAGCCTTGTCGTTGAAATAGGTCAGGGCCAGCTCGGAACCGGCAGCATGAAAATGCTGTGCGGCGGCCCAGGCGAGGCTGTGTTCATTGGCTATCCCCACGACAAGACCCTTCTTTCCTGAAAGGTCGAGGGCTTCCGCCGGATTAAACGGCCTATCGGAAGTGGTCATTGCGCGGCCTCCCCAAATTGCGGCGGCGTACCGACCGGACCGCGTTGCAGGTTCGATCCGGCGGGCAGGGGACAGCAGGCATCTTCCGGTTGCGGTGCAGCGGCGATGCTGCTTTCGGCGAGGCCCGGTCGCGGTTCAACGTGGGGGCTGCGGTCGTACATCAGTGTGGCAATGGCTAGCGCCGCCAGTCTCGCCGGTGCCGGATCAGCGCGCGAGGTCAACACGACCGGCGCTGCCAATCCGATGGCAATCCCCGCCGCAACGCCCCCGGCAAGATATTCCAGCGACTTGGCCAGAATATTGCCCGAGACGAGATCTGGCACGAGCAAGATATCAGCATAGCCTGCCACGCCAGACAGAATACCTTTCTCGGTCGCGGCGCGGGCCGATATGGCATTGTCGAGCGCCAGCGGCCCATCCACCTCGGCGCCGGTGATCTGGCCGCGTCGGGACATAAGAGTGAGACAGGCGGCATCCAGTGTCGAGGCGATATCGGCCGTCACGGTCTCTACCGCCGACAGCACTGCGACCTTCGGCCTCACAACCCCCAACATGCGGAACAGATTGACAGCATTCTGGCAGATCTGCGCCTTGGCGGTCAGGTCGGGCGCAATGTTGATGGCCGCGTCGGTGATACCGAGCAGTCGCTCATGCCCAGGCAGCGTCACCACAAAAACATGACTGACACGCTGCCCAGGAAGTCGCAGTCCAAGATCCTTGTCGAGAAGTGCGCGCATGAAGATGTCGGTGTGCAGGTTACCCTTCATCACAACGTCCGCCTTGCCTTCGCGTACCAGTGCGACCACACGCGCGGCCGCTTCGGAATCGTCGGCCACGGCGATGATCGCGTCCTGCGGAACCGCCCAACCCAGATCGGCGGCGATAGTGCGGATGGCGTTCGGGTCACCGACAAGGAGCGGTGTCGCCAGACCAACTCGTTCGGCATCGCGCAGCGTTTCCATCACGACCCTCTGAGCGGCATCGGCCACCGCAACGCGGACCGGACCTGCCTTGGAGGCCGCCCTCGTCAGGGCATCAAACGGCGCGACTTTATTGTTCATTGCTTACGCCTCCCGCGCCATCGGTTGGCCGGCTATGAGTTTGTGGACATGGCCCGCGATCATCGCCTCTTCATCGGTCTGACGCACCTCGACCGTCACGCCCGCTGACCCGGTCGAAATCACCCGATTGCCGCTAAGGTTTGCGGTTTTGTTCAAAACGATGCCGAAATAACCAAGCTCGTCGCAAATGCCCGCCCTGACCTGCGGCGCGTTGGCACCGATGCCGCCGGTAAACACCAACCGGTCGAACCCGGCCAAAGCCGCTGTCAGGCCCGCAAGATGCCGCCGGGCATGGTAGCAGAAGTACGCCACCGCCTCGGTTGCCGCGTCATCAGGGCGTTGCAGCAATTCCTGCATGTTGCGGCTGATACCGGATAGGCCAAAAAGACCGCTTTCGGTGTAGAGCATCAGCGAAACCGCCTTGGGCGTCATCTCCTTGTCGATCAGGAGGTGCAGCAGCAGGCCAGGGTCGATATCGCCCGACTTCGTACCCATCGGCAACCCGCCGATCGTCGAAAACCCCATCGTCGTCTCAAGGCTTTTTCTACCGCGGATCGCACACATCGACGCACCGTTGCCGAGATGCGCGACTATGATCCGTTCGGCATCTACAGCTACACCAGTGTCGCGCAGCGCCTTGACAATGTATTCGTAGGATAGCCCGTGGAAACCATAGCGGCGAAGCCCTTCATCTTGAAGCGCACACGGTAAGCCAGACAGGCGGGCAATGCGCGGCAGGTCGTGATGGAAAGACGTGTCAAAGCAGGCAATTTGGGTAAGATCGGGTCGCGCGATCCGGTGACCGACGGCAACCAGTTTCACTCCGCTTGCCTCATGTTCAGTAGCGAGTAAAAGCCGTTTCAGAGCGGTGCCATGGTCCTCGATGGTTCCGGTTTCTACCCCGACGACCTTGTCGCATGCGTCTAAAAGTCGAAACCGGGCACCCGGCAGTCCGATGCGCTCGATTGCGCCCGACCAGAGCCGTCGAGGCCGTTCGCCATTGGCAAAGATGGCGAACTTCAGACTCGAGGAGCCGGCGTTAAGTGTCAGGATTGCGCCGTCAGGCATCAGAGCGATCTTCTTGATCGGTCAGAGTCATCCTGACAGACAGAACGGTTGGTTGTTTGCACAGATGTGAGAACAACGACATGGCCGTCAAGCTACTGACGATGAAGTTGCTCAACATAAGTTCACTTCCCAACAGCATGGCGTTTTCCTTTGGCTGGATTGGGTTTTACCGGGCTGACCGTTAATTTGACTGCACCTGAAACAGACGGAGCCGAGGGCGTTTGGGCAGGTTTGGGGCCGCCAAAGAGCCGCCGGAAGACTTGTTCGTAGGTTGCATCGCGGCGCTCGCGCGCGCCTCGTATCAACTGTCCGACCTCGGACATCGCTTTGCGTTCCGCGACGATACCCGGATGATCGGTGGGCAACGGCTGGCGCGTGTCGCGCAGCGCATCTGCCATCATCCGCACACCGCGCATCCATGGATTATACGCCTCGGAAAACATGTACCGGCTTGTCCGCATTGGATGCAGCGATTTGAGCAAGTCGGCACTAGCCGGCGTGGTCATTGCCCGTACCCAGGGGCTGACGAAGGCGCTGTAGAAGCTGTCCAGCGTCGTCGAAACTTCTGCGACATTTTCGAACGCTTCGCGCGGATAATCCGCCTTCAGATCGGATACTTCACGCGGTTCGTAAGTCACGATCAGGTCGGCCTTGTGACAATCCAGATCGCCCGTAGGGTTTTCGATCTTCATCTCGTACAGACCCGACTTAAGCGCCTCGATCTCGTCCAGGCTTTCCAGGATGGCACGGTGTTCCAACTTGGCCACGCTGGCCGAGACGAAAATACCCAGATGCCCTACATGCGGGTTCGTCAGATAAACGATGCGCTGCCCGGCGGCGATCAGGTCAGCGGTGTCGGCATAGACCTCGGCAACCCACCCGAGTGCTTGAGCAGGCGGTGTGATATTGTCGCCGTAAGACGCGAATACAATGATCGGGTTGGTGATCTGCCGCAAATCCACCGTGCAGCCGTCATCGACTTCCATCGTGGCCTTCTCAAGTTTGTTGCCGATGAACAGGTTTTTGACGATCGACATCATTTCCGGGCTGCTGAGCGTGTAATAGCCACCCCACCAGCGTTCGAAATCCAGAAAGCGGTCGGCTTCAGTGTCGACATTCGTCAAGAGATTGGCGTGCTTTTCCCAGATCGCTTTTTCCGGCTGCAGGCTTTCGAAGTTCTGCGCAAGCCATGCACCGTCTAATCGTCCATCACCCAGATCGCCCATCAGGTGCGTCAGCCAAGCCCCGCCCAGCAGGCCACCAGAGATACGCATCGGGTTCACGCCGTCTTCGCCCGCCCAGTAGGACAGCGGCGCGCCGTTCAGGACCACCGGCCCCGTCAAGCCTTCGCAATCGGCGGCCAGCAGGGTCACAGCCCAGCCCGCCTGACAGTTGCCGTACAGAATAGGCGGTTTTCCTGGGTAAAGCCCGGCGACTGCCTCAACGAAGCAGCGCAACGCGTGCAGCACATCCGCCAGTGTCTGCCCAGGCATCGGTTCGGGGAAGAACACTACGAAATAGACCGGATGGCCCTCGTGCATCGCCATGCCGACCTCGCTGTCGCGCTTGAATCCGCCGATACCGGGACCATGCCCGGCGCGCGGATCGATGACGATCACCGGTGGTTTTTCAGGATCGAGGCAATCCACCAGACAAACGTCGTCGATCTCGGTGATCTTCAGCAGGGCATAGTTGGCCGGTGTATCAAACCGGCGGGCATCCAGCACAGTCTCATACTTGAAATCCAGCAACGGCGGCATTCCGGCCCGTTCATGGTCGCGCATGTTGTCAGCGCGCTGCCGCAGAGTGTCAAAGAACAGGATCGAACGTTCCCAGAGATCCTGCTGGTAGGAAACTGGCAATCCCATAGGCGCGGTCGGAGATGCGACTGGTGGTTTTTCCATGTTCGACGCCTTCGGTTTGACAGTGTGCATGTGATGAACGGTATTCATTTGACGGCCCTTTCAGAGAAGTAATTGAAAAGCGGTACGAAGAGGACCGCGATGAACCAACCATAGGCGAAGGTCTCGACTAGCCCGATGACAAAGCTCGACAGGCTTATCCACGCAAAGCCGGGAAGCAGCGGGAGCCAGGCCTGATACATCGTCATCGTGGGAAAGATCAGGCCGAAGCCGACGCATAAGATGAAACTAATTGCCAGAAATATCCCGACGCTCATCCCGACGGCATAGACTGATAGTCGGCCTGTGCCCGCAGCCATCGAACCATTGAAACTGTGGTCTTGTGTCATGTTCTGGCCTCCATTCTTTGAGTCTCCGAGCCATAATCGTTTTCTGTCTCTTTAGACGCACAATGCCGATAATCATTACCAACCGGGGTGACGATTTTCTGGCATAGGTAGAAGGCCATCCAATAATGGGAGGAAGAAACCGACCCCGGGTTCTATCGTGCTTGGAAAATATCCCGCCTCCCACAGTTGTTGATGCAGCCGTGCGTCAGGGCGGCGCAGTTGACGTCAGAGATGATGCCTGTTGATCCGATGGCCTACGCGTTGTCCTTGCCCGCTCAGGTCGAACCTCTTCCGAAAGTGGGCTAGGGCTGGTCTATTATGCATCTGCTGAGCCCCCGGGCGACTTGTTGCAGCATCAGCACCCGGTCCAAGCAGCAACCGCGGAGTTTACCGCCACCACCTTGGGTTTCCCCTGCCGTGTGTGTATTTTTGGTGTTTTGCGGAGCCAGAGTGAGAAAGATTTGGCATCAGTTCAGTTTTGAATACACTCGAAATGGGAATGCTGCTGAAAATGGGTGCAGATCACAAACGGCATTGTCAATTTGGCTACCCACAACCCTTCGTCACTTGTTTCCCCTCGCCTTTATGGGGCGATGGTCTCCCGTTTGAAATCGTCCAAATAGACCAAACCATTGCCTTCCATCACATCGCGATAGATTCCAAACTTGAAGTATTGTGTTGCTGCAGGCTCTGCCGGATACCCGATAGAGCCCGTCACTCTGGCGATAAATTTGCCGTTGGCCCAAATCTCCACCAGACCCATTCCGTCAAGACCCGCGCGAACCCGATACTTCATATCGATCCAACTGCCGAACGGTTCCGGTAACGTAGGGTCAGCGGATTGCTGGACTTTTATGTCAGTGCTGCACTTATATAAATACTTGTCGCTCAGAAAGGAGTGACGACGCGTGGCTCTGTTGGGGAACTCACCAGCCTGATTTTCCAAGTCTTTCGTATCCGGAATTGGCAAGATTTCCAATGAAGATTGTGCAACGAGTACCCGGCAATTACCGTCTTGCACGGTGATGTGAAATACGCCGTGTTCAAAGCGTTGCGCCAGAAACGGGCTTCCTTCCCCATCTTGCTTCCATTGTCCCGTCACCCACCGTGTGTTTTCGCGAATGGGTGTTTCTGCCATCAGGAAAAAGCTGAAACTATACCAAGCATCGGTCCCAAACAGAATGCGATGTCTTTTGGCCAGGCGTATTTCGGTGCGTTGACAAAAATTGTCACAGGATAAATCCTGGACTCTAATGCCAAAGGCCAATGACTGCTTGCCTTCCCGAAACCGCTTGTTCTCCAGCCAAAAGCCAGCGGGAGGGGCTTGCCGTACTGACCAAATGTCAGTATTGAGAGCTTTTGTTTCGAAGCCATCATAAACGACGTCAGCGCGCGCGCTTGTCGAGATGAGAACGGCTAGTGCGACTAGAAGCACGAGTGCTCGACAAGGAGATCGATAGTCAGAAACGTATACTTTTGCGCCTTTCTTCTTCAGATCCATCAGCATGGGCTGCCCTTCCGGAATAGGTACGTAAATGTCCCAATTCATCTCGAAGCGAGTTTGATATGTGTTTGACGTGATCGACGAATGAGCAGCTTGAGTTGCTTCCGCTTGGGTCTGTGATCGCTCTGATTTCCGTTTTTTTGCTGTTTTGGTACGCATTTTCTACATGTTTAGACGCGCGGTGCCGGGAAGCATTACAATGCCCGCTCGATAAATCTCGCGATCGTGTCCCGTGGCGTGGTGTAGCTTTTGACATCGACGGCGTCTCCGGGTTTTGGCCGGAGGGAGTATCAGTTTGCCTCAGCTGGCAGACTGATGATGGGATCATCGCTCATTGTGGCGATAGTCTCAAGGGTCATGTAGCGTGAACGCTGGACTGCCCATTCATCATTCTGTTCCAGCAACAGTGCGCCGACGAGCCTGATGATGGCCTCATCATTGGGGAAGATGCCGACGACGTCGGTGCGCCGCTTGATCTCACCGTTGAGGCGCTCGATGGGGTTTGTGCTGTGTAACTTGGCCCAATGCGGCTTGGGAAAGGTCTTGTAGGCCAGCACGTCCTGTTCTGCGCTGTCCATAAGATTGGCGAGTTTCGGCACCTTCGGCCTGATCTGATCGGCGACGTTGCGCCACTGGACACTTGCGGCCTGCGGGGTGTCCTGGGCGAACGCCGTGGCTATGAAGGCGGAGATGACCCGCCGCCCGCTCTTTCCGGCATGGGCCAGCGCGTTTCTCATGAAGTGAACCCTGCAACGCTGCCAGGTCGCACAAAGAACCTTGGAAACGGCGGCCTTGATGCCTTCATGGGCATCGGAGACGACGAGCTTGACGCCCCTCAAGCCCCGGCGGGTCAGTTTGCGCAGGAATTCTGTCCAGATCGGCTCGGCCTCCGACGTGCCGACCTCCAGCCCCAGAACTTCGCGCCGTCCATCCATTGCCCGGCAGGCGAATGCATGCATTCGCTGAGAGGGGGTGTTGACGCCCACCGCATTGATGGCGGCAACCGAGACGATGCGGCCGCCGCGTCTTGCCTTGAGATAGGTGGCATCGATCCAGATATAGGGCCAGTCGCCCTCGATCTGTCGGTCAAGAAAGGCTTTCACCCTGTCGTCGATCTCTTCAAAAAGCCGGGACAGCAGGCTCTTGGAGATGCCCGACATGCCCATTGCCTTGACCTGGTCGTCGACGGAGCGCGTCGAGATGCCCTGGATATAGGCCTCTTGAATGACGGCAGTCAGAGCTTTCTCTGCCATGCGGCGCGGCACCGGTAAGCTCGGGAAATAGCTGCCTGTCCGGAGCCTGGGAATGCGCAGCTCGACCGTTCCGGCCCGCGTCTCCCAATCACGGTCGCGATAGCCGTTGCGCTGGGCAAGCCGTAACGCATTCTTCTCGCCGTAGCCGGCGCCGGTCGCCGCGCCCACTTCCAGCGCCATCAGCTTCTCGGCGGCAAAGCCGATCATCTCGCGCAGCAAATCAGCATCCGCGCTCTTCTCAACAAGCGTACGCAAGTTCATTATATCGTTGGTCATCGGTGGTATCCTTCAGGTTGGTCTTCAGCAACCCGACCCTACCGGAAAACACCGATGACTATAAACCAGCTACACCACGAGCGGGGAAACGACCTTCTGACCTCTACCGGGTCAGTTTTGAGTGGCATTCAACAGCAGAACACCATCGTGATCTAAGCAGGCGACGAGGATCTGCCGGGCCTGTCCTTCATCGCGCCTTTCGCCGCCATGACGATGGCGGAGTATTTCGCCAATCACGGTCGCGATGTTCTTGTGGTTATGGACGACCTGACCCATCACCCGCGGTCTTACCGTGAACTGTCCCTGTTGCTGCGGCGTCCGCCTTGCAGCGAAGCCTTTCCGGGCAACATCTTCTATCTGCAAGCTCGGCTCCTGGAGCGTACTGGAAATTTCACAGAATAGGCGGGCTGCGGCTCGATCACGGCGCTGCCGGTGGTCGAAACCCAAGCCGAGAATCTGTCCGCTTACATCCCCACCAATCTGATCTCTATTACCGACGGACAAATCTATCTGTCGTCGCAATTCGTGCGGAAGAACCAGTTTCCCGCGGTCGATCTGGGGGTGTCGGTATCGCGCGTGGGTGCCAAGGCGCAATAGCGCACATTACGGGACGTGGCTGGTAACCTGCATGTCGAAGAACTGGAGGACTTTGCCCGCTTCGGAAGGCGGCTCGACGACGCGACCAAGGCGCGTCTGGAACGCGGTGCCCCGGTCCGCACAGCTCTCAGGCAGCCCGAGCACGATCCGATTGCAACTGCCGAACAGTTGGCCGTTCTGATTGCCGCGATGTAGGGGCTGTTTGATGGTCTGCCAGAGGCCGACCCAATTGCCGCGATGGCGCGGGTAAGAGCGGCTGTAGCCGACGCACTTGGTGATATCGCAACCCGGATCGCCGCCTATGAACCCATGCGTGACGAAGACCGCGAGCGGATCATAGAACTTGCGCGCGGCGCAGGGGGGACGAGCGAAGGCGACAATGGCCCAGACGCTTGATATCCTTTCGCATCGCACCGAAACGCTGACCAGCATGCGCGGGATCGTTCACACGATGAAGACCCTGTCCGCCATCAATGCTCTGCTTTACGACCACGCAGCCACAGCCATCGAAGCTTATCAACGGACCATTCTGGAAGGCTTCCGGGCATTTGTGCGCCACAACCGCGCGCTAATGCTGACCACGAAAAGAGCACCGATACGCGCGGTTGTCGCGTTCGGTTCCGATCACGGCCTGTGCGGGGGCTACAACGAATTGCTGACTGACGATGTGTCCAAGCATCTCGAAAGGCACGGTCATGAACCTACTTCCGCTCTGGTATTGTGTGTCGGCGCACGGATGAAAGTTGCGGTGGTGGTGCGGGGCATCTTGCCTGAGCGCACTTTGCTGCCACCCGCGTCGGCCGATGGTATCGGTCGACTTGCCGGCGTTCTTGCCGCCCGACTTGAAAAAATCTGGCACCAATCGCAGCCGGACGAACCAGCGGTGGACCTTGCCTTTACACAGCGGGTTGCGGGAGGATCGCAATAACCTGTAGTACGGAGTCTGCTGCCCCTCGATTCAAAAATGATTGCCGACCTTATGGATCAGCCATGGGTATCGCGGTCCCTGCCTAACTTCACTATGCCTGCCTCGGATCTGCTTGCCGAACTGGTCGTGGGGCATCTTTTTTCCAGTCTCTTCCGCGCATCGGCCGAGGCCGTGGTGACCGAGAACGCTGCGCGGTTTGCCTTGATGCGACAGGCGGAACAATCAATTGACGACAGGCTTGAGGAATTGAAGGCAGAGACCAGAACAGTTCGGAAAACCGAAATCACCACCGAATTTTTGGACATCATCGCCGGGTTCGAAGCCCTGAGCAAACGACGCCCAAGGTCGACGATGGAGTCAAATGATCCAACGCAACTTTGAGGACGCCTATTTCGTAAGAAAGGGCGAGCAATGTCGCAGCCGCGATTTTCGAGCACGGACTCAACCTCCACCATTGTCACTACGTTTTTGGCGTCATTCGCAGTCACAATCCATAAAACTTCCTGCAAGGCAGGCTGGACATGAGCTTTCAAGCGTGGACTTCAGCGCACGACGGGCTCGATGCAGTCGCACATTCAGGCTATTAGCTGTTATGCCAAGATCGACCGCGATACGACTGCGGGGTTCTTCGTCTAGATAGGCACGTCGCAAGAGGCTGGAATATTCGGGTTTCAGATCTAGCAGGGCCGCACCGAGGCATTTGCACGATGTCTCGACTTGGGTGTCCTTGACCGCGTTCGCAGTGATCTTGACCTCTTGTGCATATGTTATTTCAGTATGTTTTCTTGTGGCGGGTCTGCGATGATAGTCAATCAGCGTGTTACGCATTGTGCAGCCAAGCCAGACATCGGTCTTCTTGGCGTTTTGCAAGGGCCGGGCGGATCGGATGACCTTGAGGTAATAATCCTGAAACGCATCTTGCGCGTTGCCAAGTCTATATCGGAAGTAAGCCAGAAACGCGCGTCTTCTCTCTAACAATCGCTGGTTGACGAAGTCGCTTTCGGGCGGCGATTTTTGAGCCCGGTCCGGGCCATGGGTCTGGGTATGCATGTGAATCTCCGTATTCGGAAAGTTTGAACTACGAAGGAGTGGAGTGCCTTCGTATTGCGCCGCTCCGCCTCAATCAGGCTCGCTCTGGTGGAGTCTTCGACGGGCGAAACAATTGGAATATGTCGCCACCCGGGGCGGCGATTGCAGTATCACGATGCCAAATGCCGGAACAGGGGAGGGGCCAAAATATCGGTGGTTATATCAAAGATCGTGTGACTGCAACATCCAGGATACGGCAGTGGTCACCGATCGAAAAACGGCGAACTACTGCTAGGTTAGGGTGAGCGGCGGCACCGTCACTTTGCACGGCAAAGTAACCTCGCGCTGCCGAAGCCACTGTATGTGCAGCAGAAGCAAAGACGAACGCCCCCCCACCAGTAAAGACGAACGTAACCAACAGTATAGCAACTGCCACCCGTAGCGCCGGTCTGTTTTTAAAATCGGTCGCTGCCTGCTTTTCTCCATCAGGCCACCCCAAAATGGTTGTCGTAGGTTCAACGTTAAGGGTGCGGCTGAGTTGGTGCCCTGATTTAGGTTAGTCTCATCGCTGGGTCGCAAAACTGACAGCCTGTGAAGCTGTCCCAAGGTGAACTGTCCACGCGCTGGCGGGCGCTGTACCGTTATGGCCTTCGAGTTGTCTGTAATGTTCTGGTTTAGCCCGCGTCTAGTCTAAACAGAAGCAGATTGGGCGGATTTGTCTGAGCCGCAGAACAGAGGAATATTTTCAATGGCGCACCATGACCAACAAAAAAGCGACCCGGCAAAGGGGCCCGGTTTTTGGAAATCGCGCACAGGGTTGGCTTTAATCGTCTTTTTGGCGGTTGCCGCAATACTGCTGGGTTTTGAACACCGCATTCATATCTTTGCGGGCAATGGCCTGATTGGCGTCTTGTTGCTTGGCTGTATCGTGATGCACTTCTTCATGCATGGCAGCCACGGGGGCGGAGGTCATGGCGGGCACGGCGGCGACAAGTCATGAACGACGTTGCCTCCTCATATGGTCTCTGGTTCTTTGCCGCCCTCAACGCCGCAATCTTCATAATATTTGCGTTCAGCTTCTTCAAACCGCAGACCTCGCGCGACTGGCGCAGTTTCGGCGCGTTCAGCGCCTTTCTGGTGGCGCTGTTTTCCGAGATGTATGGCTTTCCGCTGACCATCTATTTGCTGTCGGGCTGGTTACAGACCAATTATCCTGGGGTCGACTGGTTCGCGCATGATGCGGGACATTTGCCCGAGATGATGTTCGGTTGGCAGACCAATCCGCATTTCGGACCGTTCCATATACTCAGCTTTGTGCTGATCGGCGGTGGATTTTGGATGATTTCTGCCGCATGGCGCGTGCTGTACCAAGCGCAGCGCGAAGGGAAGCTGGCCACCACAGGGCTCTACGCCCGGGTCCGGCATCCGCAATATGCTGGGTTTGTCTTGGTGCTGACCGGGTTTCTGGTGCAATGGCCGACTATTCTGACCCTAGCGATGTATCCGTTTCTGATCTGGATGTACGCCCGTCTGGCTCGTTCGGAAGAGCGCGAAACACGAGAACGGTTCGGCGCGGTCTTCGAGGACTATGCACGGCGCGTCCCAGCCTTTTTTCCGGCGCTACGCTCCGACCCTCAGCAAGCACATTGATCGAACAAGGACAGAACAATGCCAACCGAACCAGTCAAGACAGATTCTCAAGCCGAAAAGCTCGCCTCGCGGTTTCCAACCGCCTACACGATCTTGTTCCTGCTGATTGTATTCGTGGCCGCTCTGACCTGGATCATCCCGGCGGGTCAATATGACCGAGAGATGAACGAAGCAGTGGGTCGCGAAGTCGCTGTGGCGGGTACTTACAAGACGGCCGATGCCAATCCGCAAGGTTTCATCGATGTCCTGCTGGCCCCGACAGCAGGATTCTATGACCCGGACAGCTATGCCGCAAACGCCATCGACGTGGCGCTGTTCGTACTTTTTTTGGGTGGCTTTCTGGGGGTCGTCAACGCCACCGGATCAATTGATGTCGGGATCAGGGCGGCACTGCGCAAAATGACGGGGCGCGAGGTCTGGATGATCCCGATCCTGATGTCGCTCTTTGCTCTTGGCGGCACGAGCTATGGCATGGCTGAAGAAACGCTGGCCTTCTATGCGCTTTTGATCCCGGTGATGATGATTGCAGGGTTCGACGCGCTGACCGGGGTTGCGATTATCCTGATTGGCGCGGGGATCGGCACGCTGGGCTCGACGATCAACCCGTTTGCCACGGTGATCGCGTCGAACGCGGCTGGTGTGGCCTTTACCGATGGTCTTGTTGTGCGTCTGGTACTGCTGCTCGGTGGGCTAGCGATCTGTGTGGCCTATGTCATGCGCTATGCGATGCGGGTAAAGACCGATCCGGCCCGCTCGATCGTTGGGGCCCAGGCCGATGGCAACCAAAAGGCCTTTCTGTCCGGCGGCAATGATACAGACGAGGATCATCTTAGCGGCACACAATCGGTGATCCTGATCCTGTTCGCCGCGACTTTCGTCGCGTTGATCTGGGGTGTTTCCTCGCAAGGCTGGTGGATGGCACAGATGGGCGCGCTGTTTCTCGGAATGGCCATTCTGGTCGGGCTGGTCTCCCGGATGGGTGAAAAACGACTGACTTCTAATTTTGTTGACGGCGCGCGCGACCTTCTGGGCGTGGCACTGATCATAGGTCTGGCCCGCGGCATCGTTGTCATCATGGAACAGGGCCTGATCGCCGACACGATCCTGAACAGCGCGGCACAAACCGTCGGTGGGTTGCCGGAGCTGGCTTTCATTAACCTGATGTTCTGGATCGAGGTCGCTATGAGCTTTCTGGTGCCGTCCTCGTCCGGCCTTGCGGTTCTGTCGATGCCGATCATGGCGCCGCTTGCGGATTTTGCCGGGGTTTCGCGTGATCTGGTTGTCACTGCCTATCAATCCGCGAGCGGTCTGGTGAACCTCGTTACACCGACCTCGGCCGTGGTGATCGGCGGGCTGGCCATCGGGCGCGTGCCCTATGACCGCTGGATCGCCTTTGTCTGGCCGCTTCTGCTGATCCTGACGATATTTATCTCGGCTGTGCTCAGCATCGCTGCAATCCTCTGACATCACTGGAGTTATCAACATGACGAGCCACGAACTTGGCGTCCATTCCGAAACTGGCAGGCTGCGGCAGGTCATCGTCTGCCGTCCTGGTCTGGCGCATCGGCGATTGACGCCGTCGAACGCCCAATCACTGCTGTTTGATGACGTTTTCTGGGTCAAGCAGGCGCAGAAGGATCACGATGTCTTCGCCACCACGATGCGCGGCGAGGGGATCGAGGTTTTAGACGTGAACGTCCTGCTTGCCGAGGTTCTCGAAATTCCGGAGGCTCGGACCTGGGTTCTGGACCACCGTATCACCGCCACGGATGTCGGTACCGGTATGCTTGGCGAAATTCGGAATTGGATGAACGAGGTGCCGGGGGCAAAGCTGGCCGAGTATCTGATCGGCGGGCTGGAGGTTGGCGATCTGCCGTTTGAACCGTCCGGCCTTTTCGGAAGTTACCTTGGGCCGCTTGGCCTCATCCTGCCGCCGCTGCCCAACTTTCTGTTTACCCGGGACAACAGCGCTTGGATCTATGGCGGCGTATCGCTCAATCCGATGTTTTGGCCCGCGCGCAAGCCCGAGACCCTACTGACCGCGGCAGTTTACCGGTTTCACCCGAAGTTTGCCGGCAAGGCGCAGGTGCATTGGGGCGACCCGACGGTGGATCACGGGCTTGCCACTGTCGAAGGCGGCGATGTGATGCCGGTGGGCCACGGCACCGTGCTCGTTGGTATGGGCGAGCGATCTTCGCCGCAGGGCGTCGGTCTTTTGGCGACGGCGCTGTTTGCCAAGGGCGCGGCAGAGCGTGTAATTGCCTGTCGGTTGCCCAAGAGCCGCGCGGCCATGCATCTGGACACTGTGTTCACGCTTTGCGGAGGTGATGTGGTAACGACCTTCAAGGAGGTCGCTGACGAAATCACCTGTTTCGATCTGCGCCCCGGTGAAGGCAAGGCACCGCTGCAATTCCGGCGCGACGACCGGCCCCTATTCGACGTGGTTGCGGAAGTTTTGCACCTGCCGAAACTGACGATTGTTCCCACCGGTGGCGATAACGAGGCGGAGCGGTCGCGCGAACAATGGAACGACGGCAACAATGTGCTGGCGTTGCGCCCCGGCGTTGTCGTCGGCTATGACCGCAATGACGATACCAATGCAGCGCTGAAGGCCGCCGGGATTGAGGTTCTCGCGATCCCCGGTGCCGAACTGGGCCGGGGTCGAGGCGGCAGCCATTGCATGAGCTGCCCGACCATCCGCGATGCCGAATGACCCCCGTGAAAGGATCACACCATGAGCTTTAACCTCAAGAACCGCAGTTTCCTGACACTGCGCGATTTCAACCCGGCTGAGATCGGGTTTCTGCTGAAACTTTCAGCCGATCTCAAAAGCGCAAAATATGCTGGTACTGAACAGCCTGGACTGAAAGGCAAGGAGATTGCGCTGATCTTTGAAAAGGACAGCACCCGCACGCGGGTCGGTTTTGAAGTCGCGGCGCATGATCAGGGGGCGACGGTCACCTATCTTGGCCCATCGGGCAGCCATATCGGTCACAAGGAAAGCGTTAAGGACACCGCGCGCGTGCTGGGCCGGGTCTATGATGCCATCGAATATCGCGGCTTTGGGCAGCACATCGTCGAACAACTGGCCGAGTTTTCCGGTGTCCCGGTCTATAATGGCCTGACGGATGAATTTCACCCCACCCAGATCCTCGCCGATTTCCTGACCATGTCAGAACACAGCGACAAGCCGATGCGCGAAATCGCCTATGCATTCTTGGGAGATGCCAAGAACAACATGGGTGACAGTCTGCTGATCGGTGGGGCCAAGATGGGCATGGATGTGCGGCTTTGCGCACCCAAGGCCTGCTGGCCTACCAAGGAGATTCAGGCTGAGGCCAACGCCATTGCCGCTGAGACCGGCGCGCGGATCATGATCACCGAAGATGTGGACAAGGCCGTCAAGGGCGTCGATTTTATCTATACAGATGTTTGGCTGTCTATGGGCGAGACCAAGGAGAAATGGGCCGATCGGATCAAACTGTTGATGCCTTATCAGGTCAACGCCGAAGTGATGCAGAAAACCGGCAACCCGCGTGCGAAATTCATGCATTGCCTGCCCGCGTTTCATAATACCGAGACCGAAGTCGGCAAGGATATCGAGGAGAAATTCGGCATCACTGTAATGGAGGTCACGGACGAGGTGTTTGAAAGCCCGGCGTCGATCGTATTCGATCAGGCGGAAAACCGGATGCACACGATCAAGGCGGTTCTTGTCGCCACTTTGGGAGGCTGAGCAGTGCTGGTCGTTGCAGCTTTGGGGGGCAATGCTTTGCTGCGTCGTGGCGAACCGCTGACGGCGGAGAACCAGCGGCAGAACGTGCAGAAGGCTGCTCCGGCACTGGCTGCGATCCTGCGGGCCGGGCATCAGTTGGTGATCACACATGGCAACGGTCCGCAGGTTGGCCTGCTGGCGCTCCAGGGAGCGGCCTACAAGCCAGATGAGGCGTACCCGCTTGATGTCATGGGAGCCGAAACCGAGGGCATGATCGGCTATCTGATTGAGCAAGAGCTGGAAAACGCACTGGATCACGACCGGCCGGTAGCGACGCTGCTGACGCAGGTAGTGGTCGATGCGGGCGACCCGGCATTTGGCAAGCCGACGAAATTCGTGGGTCCGGTCTATAGCCGCGAAGAGGCGGAGACTCGCGCCCAGGCGGCGGGGTGGCACATCGCGCCCGATGGCGACAAATGGCGTCGCGTCGTGGCCTCGCCCGTGCCGCAAGAGATCCCCGACACGCGGGTGATCAAACTCTTGCTGGAGGCCGGCGTGGTGGTGATCTGTGCGGGCGGCGGTGGTATCCCGGTGATCCGGCGTGAAGACGGGGGGCTGATCGGGGTCGAAGCAGTGGTGGACAAGGACGCCTCGAGCGCCCTTTTAGCCCTCTCGCTAAAGGCCGACGCGCTACTGCTCCTGACCGATGTCGATGCGGTCTATCAGGGTTTCGGCACCGACAGCGCCAAGGCATTAACTACGATTACACCCGAAGAGGCCTTGGCGCTGGATCTGCCGGACGGCTCGATGGGCCCGAAAGTGCGCGCCGCTGCTCGGTTCGCTGTTCAAGGCGGATTCTGTGGCATCGGGCGCCTGCAAGACGCGCTTCACTTATTGGGTGGAATGGCTGGAACAAGGATTGCACCGGCCCAAGGTAAATGGGCCTAATACCAAGCCTCACAAAAGTTGACTCACGGGATTCCAAAAAGGCATCGAATCTGAATCTATAACGCAAACGGGAGGTTTGCGATGGGTTTAGCGGTTTCTTTGCGGACGGACTTTGATGGGGAGAGGCTGCGTCTTTTGGTGCCCAGACAGAGGATGCCAACCAGGCCCGGCGGCTGCTTGCGCTTGCATTGATCTATGACGGCAGTTCGCGCTCAGATGCTGCCCGGCTGGGCAGTGTGACCCTGCAGATCGTGCGTGACTGGGTGATGCGTTTCAACGCACGCGGTCCCGACGGGTTGATCAACGGCAAAGCTCCTGGCAAAACATCGCTGCTCAACGACGAGCAGCGTTCGGCATTGGCGCAAGCCATCGAACGTGGCCCCATACCTTATCTCGACGGCGGTGTCCGCTGGCGTGTATGTGATCTGGCCCAGTGGCTATGGTCGGAATTCCGTGTCTTGGTAAGCGTGCAGACCTTAGGTCGCGAAGTGCGCGCGATGGGCTATCCCAAACTCTCCGCCCGCCCGAAGCATAATGCGCAGGATGCTGATGCCGCCGAAACGTTTAAGAAAACTTCCCCGCCGCGATGGCGGAAATCGCCGAGGGTCCCGCCAGAGGCAAGCGGATAGAAATCTGGTTCCAAGACGAGGCGTGGATCGGACAGAAGAACAAGATCACACGCTGCTGGGCCATACGTGGCACTTGGCCTTCAGCGCCGCATGCCCGCCGCACAAAGTCTGTCCATATCTTCGGTGCGATTTGCCCGAAACCGGACAAGGCTGCAGCTCTTGTCATGCCATGGTGCGACACCCATGCCATGAACCAGCACCCATGCCATGAACCAGCACATGGCCGAAATCTCCCGCCATGTTGCCGGTAATGCGTATGCTGTCCTCATCATGGATCAGGCTTACTTCAACGCGCTGACGCCAATCCTGGCGGCAGCATAATCGAGGTGGAAATCCACTTAGGTATACGCCCGAAACTGTTCAGACAAACCGAACCACCTTTGTGCGTCCAATTCCCGATAGGGCTGCGGCTTCTCGCAAATTCACTGCTATTGGCGTCATTTTCTATTACCATCCTGACTTGTTTCAGATGGTCCGCCATTCTATGGGTATTTTTTGAGAAATGAAGAGTCTATCGTTGCCATACCCGTAATTCACAAGGGCTGTGCATATCCCTAAATCGACGGATCGGCTTTGAAGAGATTTAAAAGTTTGCTGGCACCTGAAAATAATCGGTCATTGAAAGCCTGTCAAAGAAATATATTTCTCGCGGTTGGTTGTCCCGCAGAAATCAGCCCATGTCCCCAAAAGGCGTCGGCGCTTTTCCAGCGCATCGCTGCGCCGGTAGGCTGGCTCAGTCGCATCATCGACCCTGTGCGCCAACGCTTGTTCTGCTATACCAAGGGCAAATTGGGTTGCATTTCCTGCCAAATCACGGAAAGCGGAACGGAAACCTTGAGCTGTTTTGGTGTCAGATCCTATCCGACGTATTAACATGCCGAAGCAAATTCGCCTTCAACGGCGCTCATAAGGCCAATTCACCGAGCGCCTTAACCGCTGCATCGCTGGCAAGGTGCCCGTAATGCCGTTCAATCATCTCCGCACTGGTGCCCGATATTTGGGCGATTGTCAGCAGCGGAAGCCCCGCACTCACGAGGTCGGTGATTGTGCTGTGCCTCAGCGTGTATGCTGTGGTGGCGTTGGGAAGCCCAGCCGCCGCTGCCGCTGCCGCAATCGGTAGTTTCCAGCTATCCTTGTCCCATGCCTTGCCGTTCGAGCGCATGAACAAGGGCGCGGCAGGCAGTTTGTTCGTAGCCTGAGCGGTCAGTAGCTGAGCCGACTCGGCTGGCAGTTGAATGCGCCGAGGCTTGCCGGTTTTGTCTTTGCCGATGGTCAGTTCTGCCGTGCGTCTGTCAAAGTCGCCTGCGGTGAGCGCCGCCAGTGCGCCGGGTCGCAATGGCAAAAGGCACAGCGCACGAACGAAAGGCGCTGCCTCTGCACTGGTCTTATCCACCAGCTTCCGACGCTGGCCCAAGTCAAGATATAGAGTTCGTCGTCCATTGGCATTCGGGACGGACCTTAACGCCTCCTGCCATGCTGCTTCGCTATTTGGTGCGCCGGGTGAAAGGAATTTGGCCAGCGCTGCCCGCAAAATCGCCATGTCACGGTTGACGGTTGAAGGCGCGCGCTTCCGTTGGATTGTCTCGCCTTCCTTTCTGCGACTAACCAGCGCAGGCAGCGCCTCCAACCGCTCGCGCCATTCTTTGACATGACGGCGGCGAAGCTTGGCCAGTTTCACTTTGGCAATCGGGTCGCCGTAGACATAGCGCCGGAAACGGTGTGCGGCTTCGGGACGAGTCTTTGCATATTCCCGGCAGACATCGGCAACGGATTCGACCTTTGCACGGACTTCGCCGCCTGTTTCAACCAGATCCGCTACAGCCTCAGCTTCCTTCTTGGCGGCAGCGAACATTTCATTGCCAGCCAGCGTTCCGAAGTCACCAAGGGACTTTACCCGATACTTCCCTGAGTCCTCGTCATAAGCGCGGGCAATCCATGTTCCCGTGCCGCCACGCTTTGATCGACGGAAACCAAGAAAGCATCCGACGCGAAGCCTCTGCCAATGCGGTTCCCGCTGTACTTTGAGCCGCTCCCGCTCGCCTACCTTGCTCAAGTCAATTGCCATTGCCAACCACCTCATTACGTTCCGTATGGAATGCGTATGTAATACATGAGGGGATGGTTACGGACAAGTGTGGATGGTTAAATGTTTTTTTTCAATGGTTAAACAGTCCACCCATGTCCGTGATTATGTGTTATCCCTGCCCTCCGAAGGCAGAGGTCACAGATTCGAATTCTGTCGGGTGCACCACTTTTTCTCTTCTGAAACAACAGATTACTCTGGCGGCGTGACAGGGCTATATGACGTCGCAGAGCACATTTGTCACTTACAGTTTCTTGCCTGGCATTTTACGGGCCTGGTTTACCCAGTCGGCAAACTTGGCTTTTCGATTTCTTCGCCCTCATAGATGTGGAAGTAGCACACGTCCTTTTGCTTCGACTTGACGGGTGGAACGGGATCGAGGGAGTTACCGTAAAAAAGGTAACTTGACGTACTTGGTAGGCAATGAAAACCCAGAAACCTGTCATTTCCCTTAACCCCAGAAAAGGGCGTGTGCCACTTGACCGCCTTTCGTATTTCGGGAACCGCACTCACAACAATATCATCAATGCTTCGCCCTATGTCCTGTTTCCAGCCCGGCATGGCAGCAATGTAAGCCTGCAAGAGGGCATCGCCCTCGCTTTTCGGTACCTGAGGATTGCCGTGTGAGAGAAGCTTGGGTTTCTCGGTGTTCTTGTCTGTCGTCTTGCTTTCCATCTTCCGCTGCGGAACGTCCCAGTTTGTGCCTGCTGACATAAGGCGAAATAGCCAATGACATCTCGCTTGAACGTTTCGCCGTTCATTCAGTCGCCCCAAAGGGAACAATATTCATTTTCACCAAAGTGAATAGGCGCTGAGCTTTGAAATTATGTCATTGTGTTGCCAATGACGAAACAAGAGAAACAAAGCTGAAATGGGTTTCTGCCAGCCGAATCCTAGGCATAAACATCAAGTAAAGCCTCAATGACCGTTGCAGTTGTAAACGCTGTTTGACGACATAGACAGAGATGAAAACGGGGCGGCAATCTCTTCCTCGCGCATAGCTTGGAAGTTGGATTGTAAGAATTCTCGAGGATAGTTGCGCCCAGACTCTTTTTCCTCTAACAGTCATATTTGACGGATAATAACGAGAAGAGCGTCAGATATGGCGGTTAATATAGGTTCACTGAACGCACGTCGAGCACTTGAAGCCCTGGGTGCGAACATCAAGACGGCGCGCTTGAAGCGGCGTATCTCTGTTAAGGGGTTCGCCGAGCGGGTCGGTGTGTCCGACAGCACCATCACACGCCTGGAGAAAGGCGACGACGGTGTCAGCATCGGCACGTTGGCGATGGCCTGCCTCGTTCTCGGCGAGCTCGATCGCATTTCCGACTTTCTTGATGCCGGGTCCGACGATACCGGGCTGCTTCTCGATCGGGAAGCGCTCCCCAAGCGGATCGACAAAAAACGAAAACCCGGATCGTCGCCATCCGACAAAAGCCAATCAGCGCCCTTGTCCGATGCGGACGATGAAGAAGGGGTGGGTTTCTGATGCCGGAAGCGATCGTTGCCCTTGGGGGAGGCAAGCGTGTCGTCGGCCGTCTGCGCTTCGAGAGTGACGGTCGGCGTCAGCATTCGCAGTTTGAGTACGCCGACGCGTGGCTGGCAGCATCCGACCGTTTCGCGCTATCGCCCGGGTTGCCCCTGCGCGAGGGCCGTCACTTCAGCACCGGCAAGGAAAACAAGCGTTCGGCACTGCCCGGATGCTTTGCCGACGCCGCGCCGGATGCCTGGGGGCGGGCTTTGATGACCAGGGCGCTTGGCGGCGGTCTCAGCGCGTTCGATTATCTGGTGCTGTCCGATGACCGCACGCGTCAGGGGGCCTTGCGGTTTCTTGGCGAAGATATGGAGCCGCTGTCCGATTTGACGCAGCCGATCCCGCGTCTGGTCGAACTGGAACGGTTGCGCGGGCTTGCCCAGCGATTTGAACGCGATCCCAATGGCGCGGAGGAGGAGGCGCGCGACCTGGCCGGCATTGCCGGCTCGCTCGGCGGTGCACGCCCGAAGGCCAATGTCGAGGGCGATGGTCATCTCTGGATTGCAAAGTTCACGTCGGCGCAGGACACCAAGCAGGTCGAACGCGCAGAGGTCGCCACGTTGAAACTCGCGGCCATGTGCGGATTGCGGGTTGCTGAGGCAAAGTTGGAGTTACGGGAAAGTGACAGCCCGATCGCGCTCATACGGCGGTTTGACCGCCGTGGTGAGACGCGCATCCCCTATATCTCTGCGAGAACCGCGCTGGACTGGCAGGGTGACGAAGGAGGCTACTACACGGATATCGCCGATGTGATCCGGCAGATTTCGAGCAAGCCCGTCGATGATCTGCATGAGCTCTGGCGGCGGATCGTTTTCACGATCCTCGTGTTGAACAAAGACAATCACCTGAAAAACCACGGCTTTATTTACGCGGGTGGAGACAGATGGCGGCTGTCACCAGCCTTCGACAGCAATCCCTCACCCTCACGCCACCGGGTCTTGGAGACCGGTATCGTCCAAGGCGGTTCGTTCGACGCCTCGCTCGATATTGCGCTCGACGCCTGTGCGTTTTTTGATCTCGCGCTTCCCGTTGCCAAGCAACAGGCGCGTCAAATGGCTGAGACGATCGCGAACAATTGGAAACAGACGCTCCGCGACGAAGGAGCGTCCTCGAATGATGTACGGACTTACGCTGAGGCGTTTGAGCACGCGGCGACAGAGAAAGCCTTGAGAATGAATGACTAGCCCGTATATCTCACCGAAGTAGGCGCATCGGCCCTGGAATTCTGATAAAGTTCTTTTACAACAAAGACTTGTCAAAATTCAGGATGGGGTCCGATGCAAGCACATTGTAACGTCAATCAGATCGAATTCGAAGGCTTTGACGGCCACAAAGTTGTCGCCGGTTTTGATGGCGGAGCGATTACCTCGGATGCTGGCGCCTTGCTGCTGCGCCACGTCGACAAGGCGATGAACCTGTTCGACCCCGTCGCCTCCTGCTTTGTCGATCGCCGCAAACCAGATCTCACAGTTCATAGCGTGCGCACACTGGTCGCACAGCGCATCTCGGCAATTGCCTTGGGATATGACGACGTCGACGACCACGACACCCTTCGCCATGATCCGGTCCTGGCCTTCCGACATCGACGCCAGCAAGGGATCGCAGGAGGAAGTCGGGCGGATCGTCATGCAGATCCGAAAGACCTGGCCAAAGGTTCGCATCATCCTGCGGGCCGATTCCGGCTTTGCCCGCGACGCCCTGATGGACCGGTGCGAAACCAACAAGATAGACTATATCTTCGGCCTGTCCCTATGCCGAGGAATTTGCACTGGCCCACGCCCGAATATGCGCCGCGGCCCGATGACGCCGCCGGATCGGAACCCTTCCTGAAAACAACACAGGTTTCATCGCTACGACGACCCGCACCGCAAGAGGCGGCAACGGTCCAACGCGTCATCAGATTCCAGCCAACGGAAAATCCGATGGCGCCGAGAATTAGGCACTTATAAAACTATGGCGTGAGAAATGCGGGCTAGCCCTTTCTGTTTGCGGGACGCGCCGGAATTGGGACGCCCCTCGGGGAAGCATCTCAGCCCGGCATGCGCTCGAAGTGCTGAAGGTCGGGGTCGATCGGATCCCAAGCGTGGCCTCGAACGCTATAGGTCAGCGCCTCGGGACGGAACCGGTCGGCATCATCGAGGCTCGCCGCCGCGATCGCGATCAGGTCGGGCATTGCCGAGAAGGTTATGTAGACTGGCGAACCGCAGGTCGGACAAAACGCGTAAGCCTTGTCGTTTCCACTGTCTGCGGCCACGCTCCATTCGGTGGCCTTGCCGGTGATCTTCGCGTCGGATCGTCCCATAAAACTGAGATATGACCCATGTCCCGTGCCGCTCGCCTTTTGGCAATCGCGGCACTGGCAATGGTTCTGGAACACCGGCTTGCCGGCAATTTCATAGCGCAGGGCGCCGCAAGCGCAGCCGCCCTTGAATATCATGTCCAAGGCTATTCTCCTTATGTGAGTGTGAGGTTTGTTTGCCTCGCCGGAGCCGGACAATCTGTCCCGATTCCCGGCTTCGGAGAGGCTGGCTTTAGGACTTGTTGATGATGTCCAGCCCGCTGCCTGTTTCGAGGAAGGATTTGAGGCTGGAGAGAACCGCGGGCCAGCCCTTGCTCACGCCTTTTGCCATGCCGCTCCCGGCCTCGAGCTCGTCGTGCGAAACGGTGAGCTTGACCATGTCGTTGTAGTCCTCAATGTCAAATGTGACCCGGCTGTAGGCATCGCTATTGTCGGCTTGCGAGGCGTTGGCCCAGGTCATGACAAGGCGGGACGGTGGGGCAATCTCGACAACCTCGCCGACGAGTTCCACCGTGCGCTCATCGTTATCTCGGACATGTTGCCACCCAGAACCGACTTGCCAATCGGACACATTTTCATGGCCCCAGTAGCGTCGGGCGAGTTCTGGGCGCGTGATGGCCTCGAACACTTTTTCACGTGTTGAGCGAATATAATTCACATAGACGAAACTGGTCGTTTCCCTGCTCATTTTCAGTCTCCTTCAAGTTCCTGTTTGAGATCGTGCAGCAGGGCGAGCCGATGCTGTTCGAATTTTTGGACCCAACGCACGTAGACCCCGTGCAGCGGCACGGGATTTATGAAGTGAAGCTTCTCTCGGCCTCGCTTCACCGTGCTGATCAGATTGGCGTCTTCCAGAATGCCAAGGTGCTGCGTTGCGGACTGCCGGGCCATGTCGAGGTTCTCGCAGAGCTGGCCGAGTGTCTGTCCGTTCCGCTCCACCAGCAGATCAAGCAGCCTTCGTCGGGTCGGGTCACCGAGTGCCTTGAAGACCTTGTCTGTGTCCATTGGTTCAGTCGCGTTGGTCATGAATCCAATAATGCAGGTATTTAACTGCATGTCAAGTGCAGGTATATACCTGCATTAACAGGTAGCCGAAGCCAGAGCCTTTCTTGTTTTCATTGAACCACTCTGTTCGTGATCCAGTGAGTCGATCCGCCAGGAAGGCGGTAAAGAGCGATGCTCTCGCATCGGTCGAGACGTCTGACGCAGCGGGCGGCCACCGGTCGCGAACCCTTCGGGCAGATGTTTTTTCGCCACTATCTGCGTCGTTTCGCTTGTCCGTACCTTGGAAACCAACTGGATCCTGATCAAAAACAACGGGCAGAGTGAAACAATCAAAACAAGATATGCTCTAAAGCCGCTTTGCTGGAGCTGGGCGATGGCGTCCAGTAAGCAGCGCGCCCATGAGCGGCATTGTTTTTTGGACTGATTTTTGGCGCTCAACACCTCCATCAGCTCTTCCTTGAAGCGGTAGATGCGCTCAATTGCCGGCCACCGCTCGAGATAAACAGCAAGGCGTTGAGCCTGCCGGTCCGTGAGGTTCCTGGCATGCTTGTTCAGCAGCTTGCTCCCACCTTGCCGGCCTTTCAACTGCGGATCGATTGAGCGGCAGGTTTTCAGAAGATGATGCAAAGCAA
>JARGOC010000025.1 GCA_029212365.1 Roseovarius sp. | reverse complement strand
GTCGAGCGCCAGACGCATGTTCATTTTGACCCGGCCAACGGCCGACAGGTCATAGCGTTCGCTATCAAAGAACAATGTGTCAAACAGGGCCGATGCGGCCTCTTCGGTGGGCGGCTCGCCGGGACGCATAACGCGGTAAATGTCCATGAGCGCGGTGGCGCGGTTCATGTTTTTATCTGCCGCCAGAGTGTTGCGCATGTAGGGGCCGACATTGACGTTGTCGATGTCCAGAACCGGGATCTCAGTGATGCCCGCCTCGATCAGCTCTTGCACCGTGCCGCCAATGATGTCGCCATCTTTGTCATATTCGATGGTCAGCTCATCACCGGCCTCAACATAGATCGCGCCATTTTCTTCATTGATGATGTCTTTGGCGACAAATTTACCGGCGATCTGCTCGTAGGGGATCAGCAGTTCGGTCACATTGCCGTCGTCAATCAGCTGTTTCACAGCGCGCGGGGTAACCTTTTTCCCAGCTTCGCCAATGACTTCGCCGGATTTAGCATCCACCAGATCAAATGTCGGCCGGGTGCCGCGCACACGATCAGGGAAGAACTTGGTGACCCAGCCCTTCTTCTTTTTCAGCGTGTAGGTCACGGTGCTGTAATAGGCATCCATGATGTCTTCCTGGTCCAGCCCCAGCGAATAGAGCAGCGTGGTCACAGGCAGTTTGCGACGGCGGTCAATCCGTGCGAACACGATGTCTTTGGCGTCAAATTCAAAGTCCAGCCAGCTGCCGCGGTAGGGGATAATGCGGCAAGCAAACAGAAGTTTGCCCGAGGCGTGGGTTTTGCCTTTGTCGTGGTCAAAGAACACACCGGGTGAACGGTGCATCTGAGAAACGATCACGCGCTCGGTGCCGTTTACAACAAACGTACCATTGGGCGTCATCAAAGGCATATCACCCATGAACACGTCTTGTTCTTTGATATCCTTGACAGATTTCGCGCCTGTATCTTCATCGACATCAAACACGATCAACCGCAAAGTCACCTTCAGCGGGGCGCTGTAGGTCATGTCGCGCTGCATGCATTCTTCGACGTCGTATTTTGGTTTTTCCAGTTCGTAGTCAACAAATTCCAAAACGGATGTTTCGTTGAAATCTTTGATCGGGAATACTGACTGGAAAACACCTTTGATGCCTTCGCCGTCCATCGGCTCGGGCTGGTCGCCGGAATTCAGGAAGAGATCATAAGAGGATTTCTGAACCTCGATCAGGTTCGGCATATCCAATACTTCACGGATTTTACCGAAATATTTACGAAGACGTTTCTGGCCAATAAAGGACTGCGCCATGTGTCTGGTCACCTTTCTTTTCTCACTGAGCGCGCATGCCGTCGGGCTCCGGCACCGCTCCCATCCGAGACAGCGAAAGTTCGATCTATTCTTGGCCTCTGTCCCACCAGTGGCCTCCCGATCATAAGAACCTCGCCTTAGAAAAACCCCCTGTCCCGGGCTTGATCCGGGACCTCTTGGCCATGATGACCTGAGGGGTCTCTCTGAGACAGGTTCGGCTGGGCCCGGAAACCGGACCCAGCCTGCTTTTCTTTCCGGGTTGCCCCGGCAAGAATTACTTCAGTTCGACTTCGGCGCCAGCTGCTTCCAGCTTGCCTTTGATGTCTTCTGCTTCGTCCTTGGAGCAGCCTTCTTTGACGGCTTTGCCGCCAGCTTCGACCAGCTCTTTGGCTTCTTTCAGACCCAGGCCAGTGATGGCGCGGACTTCTTTGATGACGTTGATTTTCGAGGCGCCTGCAGCTTTCAGGATCACGTCGAATTCAGTCTGCTCTTCAGCAGCGCCACCGGCGTCGCCACCAGCAGGACCAGCCATCATCACAGCGCCGCCAGCGGCGGGCTCGATGCCGTACTCGTCTTTCAGAATAGTTTTCAGTTCTTGTGCTTCGAGAAGGGTCAGACCAACAATCTCTTCAGCCAGTTTTTTCAGATCAGCCATTTTATCAGCTCTTTCCGTTTGCTTAGATGTGTTCCAACGTCGAGGTTTCAAGCCCCCACGCCGATCAAGTCAGTTGCGTTATGCCGCTTCGGCCTTTTCTTCGATGGTCGAAACGATGCTCGCGATGTTCGAAGCAGGCGCGCCAATGGCCCCCGCGATGTTCGAAGCAGGTGCCGCGATACAGCCCACGATCGAAGCAATAAGCTCGTCACGCGATGGCATATCGGACACGGCTTTAACACCGGCACGGTCCAGAGCGGTCTCACCCATAGCACCACCAAGGATGACGAATTTGTCATTGCCCTTGGCAAAGCCCTCAGAAACCTTGGCCGCAGCCACAGGATCTTCTGAGAAGGTCAGAACGGTCATACCCTCAAGATGTTCGGCAATGCTTGCGCAAGGCTTTCCCTCAAGAGCGATTTTGGCGAGCTTGTTTTTGGCAACACGAACAGATGCATCAGCTTCACGCGCTTGCGCACGCAAATCTTGCATTTCCGCAACTGTAAGACCGGCGTAGTGTGCTACCACTACGACGCCAGAGCTTTCGAAGATTTGGCCGAGTTCCTCGACCACTTTCTCTTTTTGGGCTCTATCCACAGTTTCACTCCAAATTTGGGGGTTTCCCCCCGGCTCAGTCATGGATGTTGCATCAGCAACACCCCGTTCGGGTCCAATTTCAGGGTCCCGAGGCCAAAATCGCCCGAAGGTCTAAACCTTCGCAGAAATTTCATCTCGTTCCCCATCTCAGGAAGGAATTATTCAAGGGGCTTATTCCCCTGAACCCTCCGTCTCGGACAGGACAGGGCCGTTTTCGGCCCCGCCATTCGCCCTGACCCCGAAAGGCCAGACGCAAATTCTTATTCGCTGGCCGCTGTGGCCACGTCGATGTTCACGCCAGGGCCCATGGTTGAGCTTAGCGAGATTTTCTTCACATAGGCGCCTTTGGTGCCCGAGGGCTTGGCCTTGGCAACCGCATTGATGAAGGCGCGAACGTTTTCAACCAGCTTGCCTTCGTCAAACGAGGCTTTGCCAACACCTGCGTGCACAACACCGGCCTTTTCGACCTTGAACTGCACTTCGCCACCTTTGGCGGCCTTAACGGCGTCTGCCACATCCATGGTCACCGTGCCCACTTTGGGGTTTGGCATCAGGTTGCGTGGGCCAAGTACTTTGCCCAGACGGCCAACAACCGGCATCATATCCGGCGTGGCAATGCAGCGATCAAAGTCGATCTTGCCGCCTTGCACGATTTCCATCAGGTCTTCGGCGCCAACGATGTCTGCACCAGCGGCTTGCGCTTCTTCGGCCTTGGGGCCACGAGCGAAAACAGCGACGCGCACGTTTTTGCCGGTGCCGTTGGGCAGGCCAACCACACCACGAACCATCTGGTCAGCATGACGTGGGTCAACGCCCAGGTTCATGGCGATTTCAACAGTTTCATCAAACTTGGCCTTGGCCGAGCCTTTGACCAATGCAACTGCTTCTTCGACCGACACGTTGTTCTTATCAGCGAAGGCTTCGCGTGCGGCGAGGGTACGTTTTCCGAGCTTTGCCATCTTACTTCACCTCGATGCCCATGGAGCGTGCAGAACCGGCAATGATTTTCATCGCGGCGTCGACGTCGTTTGCGTTCAGGTCTTTCCATTTGGCTTCTGCGATTTCGCGCAGTTGCTTGGCGGAAACCGATCCAACAGTCTCACGGCCCGGCAGTTTGGCGCCGGATTTCAGCTTGGCCGCTTTGCGCAGGTAATAAGACGCAGGTGGCGTCTTGATATCCATGTCAAAGGACTTGTCCTGATAATAGGTGATCACGGTGGGGCAGGGCGCACCTGGTTCCATGTCCTGCGTCTTGGCATTGAATGCCTTGCAGAATTCCATGATATTGATGCCGCGCTGACCCAGCGCCGGGCCCACGGGGGGGCTCGGGTTTGCCTGTCCGGCGGGCACTTGCAGTTTCATCTTACCTGCGAGCTTCTTGGCCATTGGCCTTCTCCTTTTCCAACACCGTCAGGGCGCGCCCTTCTGGCCTTTTGAGTTGTCGTGGTCCGGGTTGGGTGCCGCGGCACCCGTGCCTCCCACGGTCTTCACGCCCCGGACCCCAATGCGGGGCCTCCAAGTGCGTTCTTCACGAGGTCCCGGATCACGTCCGGGACAGACCTGCGCCAAATGGCTTAGATCTGTTTGGTGACCTGCGTGTATTCCAGTTCGACCGGGGTTTCCCGGCCAAAGATCGACACCGTCACCTTCAGGCGCTGGTTGTCGTCGTCCACTTCTTCGACCATGCCGTCGAAATCCTCGAACGGACCGTCGTTGACCTTGACCTTCTCGCCCACTTCAAAGTGGATCAGCAGCTTGGGCGCATCTTCGCCTTCCTGCACGCGGTTCAGGATCGTGTTCACTTCGGAATCGCGCATCGGCATCGGGCGGCCCTGAGGGCCCAGAAAACCAGTGACGCGATTGATCGAATTGATCAGGTGATACCCGCGGTCGGACATCTCCATGTGCACCAGCACATAGCCGGGCATAAAGCGGCGCTCGGCGGTTACTTTTTTGCCGCGGCGCACTTCAATAACTTCTTCAGTCGGCACCAGCACTTCGTCGATCTGGTCTTCCAGATCTTGCTCGGTCACGGATGTTCTGATCTGCTCGGCGATCTTTTTCTCGAAATTCGAGAGGACACTGACCGAGTACCACCGTTTTGCCATTGTCGAGCTTCGCCTTTTGTCTGTCCGGGCCGAAGCCCGATTTGCGTCTGTATCTCAGGTACTTACCGCGAATTCACGGCAAATTGCCCAAAATAAAAAGCGGCGCGCAACTCGAATCGCCGCACGCCATAATTGGAACTAGGCCGTCACCTACCGCTGATGGGCATATATATCAAGAGGTTCGATGCGAAATTATGCGCTATTTTTGCCAGACCCAAAGATCAACTTAGCCGAACATGTTCAGTACGCTTTGCAACCCGCCACGAATAATCATGTCCACCAGCGCAAAAAAGATCGCCGTCAGCGTTGCCATAACCATCACCATGATCGTGGTTAACAGCACCTCGCGGCGTGTCGGCCAGACGACTTTGGACACTTCCGAGCGAACTTGCTGAATGAACTGAAGAGGGTTGGTGCGTGCCATGGGTAAGCTGTCTTTATTCCTGAGCGTGTCCACGCCACATACGCGCAGTGCTGCGCGAATTCAAGGGCAGATCTGGCAAATGCAGGTGGCGTGCCGATACCAGACCTAGCCGCGATAGACTTCGGGCAATTTCAGCCGCTCGAACGGATCGGGGCGCTCATCCAGATCTTCATCGGTTTCCACCACGCGTGACAAATCCGGCAAGGCCAGTTTTTCGGCCCAGCTGTCAGGCAGCTTGTCCAGAAACGCATCAAAGCGCAGGGCAAATCTGTCAGCCTTGCGACGCAGGTCTTCAGCCAGCTCGGGTTTGCGTGTGCACAACCTGTCCCAGGCCGAGGCGGCCCATTCGGTCATCCGATCCGGCCCGACGGTCAGCCAGGCAATCAACCCCACCCAAAATCCGACAAACAACACCCCCGGAATCAACCAGGGCCGCATTACGACCACCAACGCCAGAACGGCCAACACAATATGTTTGCGCGTCGGGCGATAGCCCAGCACGCGCGCCTTCAGGTTCAGCAGTGCACCTGCGGGTTGTGTCGATCTTTTGGCTGTGTGATTTTTACCTGCTCGTTTTTTGGATTTGGTCTTTGGGGCGCTGTTATCTGCGGGCTCAAGCTCTGGCAAGACATCGCGGCTTTTGGTGCGTTTCTGAGCAACCATAACCGAATGGATCAGGGCATCCGTCGAAGATTGATCCACATCTTTGTCTGAAGCCGTAGCAGTATTCATGAATGAAACCCTTTTTGTGAGCCTGTAATTTGGAGCCTGTGATGGTTGGCGTTTTGCGCGTTAGATACCTGCCACAGAACTGCCCGTTTCCTGCTGTGGAATTATGGCGAAATTCGGGCGAGAACCGGGCGAGAACCGGGGATCGTTGAGTAAAGGGCAACAATCCTTGATATGGGTGCAAATTGAGAGTGTGGCGTAAACAAGAGTGGCACTTAGTTTATCTGCACGCTTGCCATGACCAGTTTGAAGCCCGCTGCGGGGGAATCCCTAAAAACAGCCGATCACCTTAGTATGAACAGGCGATCCTCGGCCACAAACCCGTCCAGTCCAAACTCCTGCGCATAGCGAAGCAGATCACTGGTGCGATTGATAAACCCGCGCCCCAGAAAATTCAGCGAGGTGTTACACAGCACGCCGTACCCCGTCTGTGCCTCAAACGCCGTCAGCAATTCATGGATGCGCGCGTTCTGAGAGGCATTGACCGTTTGAATGCGCGCCGAGCCATCAACATGGGTGATCGCGGGCAGCGCATCGGTTTTCAATCGGTCAAAATACAGCATATGCGGACTGGGCACGCCGGGGTTGAACACTTTTGGCGCAAAATCCTCGGCCACGATGGGCGCAATCGGCCGGTATTCTTCACGGCGTTTGATCGCGTTCAGCTTTGTTAAGCTGTCGGCCAATAGGGGCGAGGCCAAGATCGAGCGGTTGCCCAATGCGCGTGGTCCCATTTCGGCGCGTCCCGCCGCATGTCCCAGCACTTTGCCATCCTGTAAAAGTCGGGCAATCTGTGCGGCATCAAAGGCGCTGATCTCAACCCCGTCAGCGCCTGACAGATCATCCTCAAACTCTTGCCCGGCATAGACTGACCACTCAAGTTTGGCGTGCCCGGTGTGGTGACGCATGGCGTCAACCGCCGTGCCCAGGGCCGATCCGGTATCATTGGCGCAAGGTGGCACGAAGACATCCGAAAACAGCCCGCTATCGCGCCATTCGGCATTCCAGTCGCAATTCAATCCGCAACCGCCCGCAATCAGCAATGGGTGGTCGCGCTTTAGATGGTCCTGTGCAAAGGCGTGGAACCGCCCAAACAACGCCTGTGAAAAATGCCAGGCGAAGTTCATAAACTCCGGGTCACGCACGCCCTTGTTATAATGGCGGTTGTCGGCAAAACGCGCTTTTTTCAGCGCGGCCTCAACATCGGTGCAATTTAGCAATATGTCGATCAAAGCCGCATCTTGAGCGCTCAATTCCGATCCATCATAGAATGCCGCCAACGCCATCAACTTACCCGCATCATTCAAACGCGGATAGCGCTCGGTATCGGCGAATGTCGGATCGGCCAATGCGTAAACAAAAGCATAGCGATAGCCGGGGTGGCTCAGAACTTCGGGCAGGGATGTGACCTTCAGGTCAGCATCCACATGATAAAACCGCCCGATCATCCCCTCCCACGTCAGGCAATAACAAGGCTGCCCCTGGGCAAACGGGCTAAGCGCATAGGCCGACCAGATGTGCGAGCGCTCGTGCGAGGATGAAAAATACCCCACATCCTGCCCCATCATGCGGGTGGGGCGGGTGATGATATCGGCCTCATCCGTGCCAAAATAACCCGACCCGACCTGCCAGTTGAAATCATTGAACCCCTTGGACCAGCCGCTGACACATACCACATCCGGGGCCGCATCCAGACGCGCCATCGTATCTACATAGGTCTCGGGCCCGATCCAGTCATGGCGCAGAAAGCTGTCTTTTTCCGCCTCAATCGCAAAGTCGAGGCGACCATCAAGAATATGTGCCACAGCGCCATCATGGCCGGGCTTGTAGGACAGGAAAGATTTCAAACGATGCTACCTTTCCAGGCCATGCGTGGGATTGATCGGCCAGTCAGAAACTGGCGTCGATTCATCCTTCGGGCGAGCGATATATATTTGGGCAAAGAATGACCCAGTGGTTTCAAACCCATCCGTTTCATGGCCTGCCGCACGGGCAATGGCAATGGCGCGGGCTTGCTCGTCTGGGCTTTCAAACCGGCGGTGGGGGAAAGGGGGCAGGCCCAGCGTGTCCACCACCAAACCATGCTGGCGCATGACATCAAATGCCTCAGCGCGTTCATTCCCGCGCACCGGCGACGTGACAAGCCAGGGTTTGCGGCTGGCCGCAGACAACAAGCGATCCAGCGCAATTGGCATGAGATGGGCAACACTGCCACACTCCACGATCAAATCTGTATGGGCCAAACACTCTGACAATTCGGGCGAGGGGGGCTTAGCCTGTATATCCTCGGCAAAGCACTGATCGAACAGACCAACATCCTGTGCAAAGCCAACGGCATGACTGGCCACATCCAGCCCTTTATAACGCGCCTCGATAGGATTGCGCGCCAGCCCCGACAGCCACTCGGCATCAATCTGGTGCATGGCTTCACTGCTGGTGTCGTCAAACGCGGCACTGGCATAGCGGTCCAAAAAAGCATCGGCGGATACCTGATGTTTCATCAGCGCAGACACAATTCCATAACTGCTGGCAAAATCAAACACTTGCGGCGTGCTCAGCCCCCGCACACGCGCCAGTTCTGCCAATACGGCGCGATAGACCGGCACCGCATGCGTGTGGTTGGAATACCCCAAAGCGCGCAGCATTCGATAATAGGACCGGCAATCAGGCTGATTGTAAGTGTCGTCAAAGATTGTGACGAAGTTGGTCTTTGTTTTGGGCGCACTGGATGGCATCTGGCTACCTTACATGTCACGGCGAAATGCCGGCGTCTGGAACCTGCGATTTTTTTCGCCTGTTTACAATTGTGAATACTGAAACTTGTTTGACGTTTCGGGCAGCAAGCGTACACGGCCGTTCACAGGCACGGCAAAACCACTGAAACATATTGCGACAGCCCTGCGCTGTGGTTAGCGAAGTGGCCCAAGAGATGTTATACCCGAAAGCAATTCATCGCGGAGACCTGAGCATGGCCGATACAGCACAAGCGCCCAAACAAATGTCGAACGCCTTTTTTGGCGCTATCTTGGCCTGGGTTGCCGTGATGATTTATGCGTCATCCAATTCCATTGTGACGTCACTCACCCAAATTGGCGAAATTAATCAGGTGATGGGGCGCAACGCGATCACCTTTTGCAACCTTCTGGCGCTGGGTTCACTTATCTCTTTGATACCGATGGTCTTTTTCTTTCACAAAGACTGGACGCGCGAAAACCTAACAAAGCTGACACGCAAGGATTGGGGCCTGCTGACGATTTCGGCTGTGCTGTCTTCGGCGGTCACGCCGGGGCTGTTTTTCTTTGCCCTGGAACACACAACAGTGACCAATGTGGTGCTGATCGGGCGGATTGATCCGCCACTGTTTATTCTTGCTGCGGCCTTCGTCCTGAAGGAACAGTTTGACGGATGGGCGTTTACCGGTGGCGTTGTGGCGCTGGTCGGTGCGGCCGTCATCATCGGCCTAAAAGATGGCGGGGCATCTCTGAGCCTTGGAATTGGCGAAATCGCTGCCCTAATCGCCACGCTGACCTTCATCACCTCTACGATTGTGACCCGTGTTGGCCTCAAAGAGGTGCCGCTGGGCATCTTTTCGATCTATCGCACCATTTTGGGAACCTCGATCTATATCGCCATCGCCCTGTATCTCTATGGCCCGCATCATTTTCAGGATTTGTTTGCGCCTGTCGTGCTGAAGTGGATCTGGGTGTACGCGATCATCGTCATTATCATCGGTCAGTTCGCCTGGAACCTCGGGCTGAAATACGCCCGTTCCGGGGATGTGGCGCTGGCCACGTCCTTTTCACCACTGGCGGCAATCACCATCGCGATGGTGATGTTGGGGGAAAACCCCGGTGCCGGTCTGATACCCGGTGGCATAATCATTCTGGGGGGGATCGCCGTGGCGCAATTTGGCCGTATCCGCAAAGAGCGCGCCGAAAAAGCAGCAATTGAAAATGCGCTGCAACATGAGGGCAGTGTCAACTTCAAAGGGGTGTAGGCCTGATCCATCGGAGTGGCTGCGCCACGCTGTATAGGTTTTGGAGTGGGGGCGCTGCCCCCAAACCCCCGGGATATTTAGAGCAAGAAGATGGAAGGTATATTTGCGCCCATCTTCTTGCTCTAAATATCCCCGCCGGAGGCAAAAAACACTTTTGGTCTCAGGTTAAATGGAGGGTGTTTCAGGTGTCTCGGAATAGTGTTTCAGAAAGAGCGCCAGAATGTTTTCTGCCATGGCATTATAGTGCTGCTTGTTGCGCGGATCATGTTTGATTTCGCCGATCTCAACCTCGACAATATCGCGGCCCGCGCCGTGCACACGCAACATCACATCAATATCGGCGGAGTTGTTATCGGCCAGTTTACTAAGGTCAATCAAGTCGCGGTTGAACAGATATATTCCCGAATTGGGCGCGCGCACATGGGCAAGGCCCGGTACGATCTGTTTGATTGCGGGCAGGATCAGCAGGCGGGTCATCGGCAGGTCATCATTTGGGTCTTGCCAGTTGCCTTTGACCAAGCCCACGTTGGGTTCACGCGCATTGGCTAAATCCTCCACCAGATGTGGGTCAAACTTGGCCAGATCGGCGTCAATTTTCATCACCCAGGGGCAGGTTGCCGCCGCAAATCCGGTTTTGAGAGCACGGCCAAGACCCGGCTCGGGCTCTTCGACAACCACCGCGCCGACCTCGGCGGCGGCCTCAGCTGTTTTGTCCCACGACGCGTTGTCGACCACGATCACCTCGTGCACGCATGGCAAGTTGATGACAGCGGCGATGACCTTGCCAACAGTATCTGCCTCGTTGCGGGCAGGGATAACGATGGATATTCCGTCTGGCATAATGCCCCCTTTGTTGCAGTGTAGATGTACGCGGGCGCAGGGCTATGTTCAACATCACTTGGCATCACGAAACTGATCGACATCGTGATTTCAACCTGCGTATCCTGTGCTCAATGGCCCGTCAGTGGCCGGCGAGGGAGACAAAATACATCATGTCTAAACATGGTTCCGACACTGAGCATCGCCCGATTTTGCACGCATTAGCAGGGCAGGCTCAAAACGGTACAATGGCGCGCCGAGAGTTTCTGGCGTTGGCCAGTACTTTTGGAGCAAGCGCCAGCGTAGCCTATGGATTGTTGGGGCTGACGGCCCCCGGTGTGGCCCATGCGAGCACCCCCAAAAAGGGCGGCATCCTGCGTATTGGCGGGCGGGTGATGGACATCACAGATCCGCGTAAGTTTTCATGGTCCGAGCAGGGCAATATCGCGCGAACAATATGTGAAAGCCTTGTGCGCTGGGAGGAAGACGCCACTTTGGCACCTCTGTTATTGCAGGCCTGGGAGGTTTCTG
Source organism: Roseovarius sp. (assembly GCA_029212365.1). Classification (GTDB taxonomy): domain Bacteria; phylum Pseudomonadota; class Alphaproteobacteria; order Rhodobacterales; family Rhodobacteraceae; genus Roseovarius. Next base: position 40,133 of record JARGOC010000025.1, on the reverse strand, counting down.
ATGATGCCCGCAGCTATACGCTGAGGGCGCGTCAGGGCGTCACCTGGAGCAATGGTGATGTGTTTGATGCGGTTGATATTGTGCACAATTTGACCCGCTGGTGTGACAGCCATGCCGAAGGCAATTCCATGGCCTCGCGTATGTCGGCCTTGATAGACCCGGACACAGGCAAAGCCGCCGATGGTGCGATTGAGCAATTGGACGATACCACCGTGCGCCTGAACCTGGCGCGCCCCGATATTACGTTGATCGCGGGGATGGTGGATTATCCGGCTCTGATCGTGCACCGCAGCTTTGAGGAGACTGACAGCCTGTTGCAAACCCCGATCGGCACCGGCGCGTTTGAGATGGTGTCTCTGGAGATTGGCCACAAAGCGGTGGTCAAACGCCGCGAAAGCGGCAGCTGGTGGGGGGGCGAGGTGCATCTCGATGGGGTGGAGTTCATTGATTATGGGGCCGATCCGACCTCGATTGTCGCGGCCTTTGACGCAGGCGAGATCGACGCCAATGATGAAACACCAGCCGATTTTGTCGATGCCCTGACAGGGCTTGGGCTGGTGCCTGAAACCCGCTCAACCGCCAACACCATTGTGGCAAGAATGCGGGTGGATGCGCCCCCCTTTGACAACAAGCAATTCCGCAATGCCATTCAGATGGCGGTCAACAATGAAATCACATTGCTTTTGGGTATCAATGGCGATGGCACGGTGGGCGAAAATCATCACGTCGCCCCGTCTCAGCCGGAATACGCACAGTTGCCGCCGCCTGTTTTTGACCCCGAGCGCGCGATGAAAATGGCGCAAGAGGTGGGGCTGGCGGATGTGGAGTTTGAACTGACCTCAATTGATGGTGACTGGCGCACAGTGACCACAGATGCAATCGGCGCGCAACTGCGCGACGCGGGCTTTAACATGCGCCGCAAGATCATTGCCGGCAATACATTCTGGAATGCCTGGACATCTTATCCCTTCAGCACCACCAGTTGGGGCGGTCGTCCTTTGGCCGTACAGGTGCTGGCGTTGGCTTACAAAACTGGCCAACCCTGGAATGAGACAGGGTTCAGTGACCCTGAATTTGACGCATTACTGGAGCAGGCCGTGGGGCTTGTTGATGCGGATGCCCGACGCGAAGTGATGGCAAAAATGCAGCATATCCTGCGCGACAGTGGCATCATCATTCAACCGTATTGGCGCAATCAGACGATGCATCATACCGATAGGGTGCAAAACTACAGCCGCCATACATACCGCGAATTGCATCTGGAACACGTTTGGATGGAGGCATGAGCATGCCAGCACACACAGACCATTTGCACTGCTTGGGAATAATACCTGCCCTGCGCGCTCTTGGGTCTTGCAAAGGGTCGCCAGCCTGAGTAAACCCGGCCTCGGCTTTAGGGGTATAGCTCAGCTGGTAGAGCGACGGTCTCCAAAACCGTAGGTCGCGGGTTCGAACCCTGCTGCCCCTGCCAAACACTTCGCCTGTTTCAGGCACCGCGTGTATGTGGCGCGACGCCAGCTTTGGCGCGCGCGTATTTGCACAAATCCCCCAACCTCAGCACCTGACATTCCGAAGCGCGTGGCTTTGTGATGAACCAGCCCATCGCGGCCTCTATGCATGTGAACACCTTCGTGTTGCCCACAAAAAAGGGCAGGCATTTCGAAGCTGCCTTTTTCCAGTTATGTTCAGTTGCTCCTGCAACATATGGGGGGCAGCTCAGGACGCCGTCCAGTTTTTCATTGCTCCTATGTGAGACTGCAAAACTGGGGGTCCTCCTGAAATGTACATAGCTGGGTTTTCACGACATATGACCAATGTACATGTTTGGCGACGCCTGGGTCTACAGTCGCCGCCTCACAATCCTGAGTATTTTAATTAGATATTGCGCCGGTCTGCGCCACCGATTAGGTTGCAGCCCAATTCCCCAGCAATGCTTATGGCAAAGCCAGGTGTTCATCGCGGCCAGATGGCCAGTTGTAGCTTGGAGCCATAGATGACCCATCCAAAAACAAGCCTTATTTCCTGTTTGGCCGTCCTGAGCGGTTTTTTGTTCACCTCACCTGTAATGGCAACGGATGAATTAGAGTTCAAAGATAGTATTCTAATCGAATTGAACGCGACGCAGAGTACGGATGAGGCATGCACCTTCACGTTTCAAATCATTAACGGGTACACCTCTGACATTCAAAAGGCCGTGTACGAAGCTGTACTGTTTGACAGCAACGGCACGGTAAACCGTTTGACTTTGTTTGATTTCGGCAGTTTGCCCGCAGGTCGCCCTCGTGTCAGGCAATTCGTGATGCAGGGGACGAAATGCAACGGGCTTAGCCGTGTTTTGATCAATGGCGCGCATGCCTGTGAAGTGGCTGATCTGGAAAAGTCCGCCTGTGAGAAGGGCCTACAGGTCATGTCACGTTCAGATATCGAGGTGACAGGATGAACGCGATTGTTACAAAACTACGCGAGATTGCCGATTTGGGTGGACCGGTCGTGATGATCTTGATCGGGGTGTCAGTGATCACCCTTGCGGTGGTATTGTTCAAGCTGTGGCAGTTTTCAACGGCGGGTGTCGGGCGTCACAAAGCTCTGGTGCAGGCGGTGGCGGCCTATGATGCCGGCGACCGGACACGCGCGCGCGCCGATCTGGAGCGGTCCACCAGTTACCTTGTTCCGGTGATCGATATGGGGTTGTCCCACGCCACATCTGATCTGTCGCGCCTACAGGCAGAGGCCGAAAGCAGGTTCGCCCGGCTGGAAAGCGGGTTTCGATTTCTCGATTCTGTCGCACAACTGGCCCCGTTGCTGGGGTTGTTCGGTACAGTACTGGGCATGATTGAGGCGTTTCAGTCCTTGCAAGCAGCGGGATCACAGGTTGATCCGTCCTTGTTGGCAGGTGGCATTTGGGTGGCGCTGTTGACTACGGCTGTGGGATTGGCGGTGGCCATGCCCACCTCAATGATCCTCAGCTGGTTCGAGGCGCGAATGGATGCAGAACGTGTGACCACAGACCGTGCGATTGCCACATTGTTGAATCCACAAGGTAAGGAAGTTCAGCTTAACCCGGCCACAGCCAACGGTCTGTTCCGTGCGTAAGCGATCCACCCGGCGTAGGTTGTCAATGGCATCTCTGATTGACGTCATCTTTCTGTTGCTCCTGTTTTTTATGCTGTCATCGACTTTCTCTCGATTTGCGGAAGTGGAATTGTCTGCCGCTACGGGCGGGGCCAGCAAGGCGAACAACGAACCGCCATTGTTCCTCAGGCTTGAGGTTGAGCGGCTCACTTTGAATGGGCAAGAGACCACGCTTGCGGCTTTGCCGGAAACCTTAAAAGCCTTGGAAACAGAAGAACAAACGCTGTTGATCAGTTTGCGCGCAGGGGTGAATGCACAACGCCTGACTGATCTTCTGGTGGTTTTGCGCGGCATCCCAGGCCTCAACGTCACTGTATTGGAAACCACATGAGACGTGTATGCAGTTCCTCGCGACGCGAGCCCACAATTGCGCTGATCAACATCGTCTTTCTGATGTTGGTGTTCTTCATGGTGGCTGGCACTTTGGCACAGCCATTGGACACGGATCTGAAATTGGTCAGCACTGCTGATTTGGAGGGCCGTCCTCCCCCCGATGCCCTCGTTGTGCATGCTGATGGTCGACTGAGCTATCGTGGATTTGAAATAGCCTCGGCAACTGAATACATGGAGAGCCAGGATGCTGCAGCTCAAGATGTGGTGCGTTTGGTGCCAGACCGCGAACTACCGGCACAGGAATTGGTGAAAATGGCGCGTAGCTTGCGCGACAACGGCGCGAAATCCATCTTGGTTGTTACGGAACGGGCGCTGCAATGATCGCCTCGTCCAAATCGGTAAAGCTGCTGGCGGTGTCTGTTGCGGCCTTGCTGCACGGAGCTGGTGTTTGGGGGCTGTCTGTTCAGCCCAGCGTTGAGATAGAAGGTGCCAGTGCCGCCGCCGAGGTTAGCCTCGGCAGCAGCTTTGCGGATTTGGCGGCCGGGACGCTGATCCCTACGACTGTTCCAGCCCCCTCCAAAGTGGTCGAGCCGATTGAATCCGAGGCCCTGTCAAAGCCTAAGGTGGCTAAGCGCCCTCAAGTGGCTAAAACAACGCTGACCAATACGCCAGACCTCGCCCGACCTGTGGTGACTGAAGCACCGCGCACGGCGCAACCATCAAAGTTTGCAGCGCGTGTGCCGATTTCTGATTTCACCTCCGCGGTGAGCAAGCAGACCATGAATTCACCAACCGAGCCGATGTCACTAGCCTTGCCGCTCGACACCATCTTGCCGACGCTTCGGGTTGAAACGGTCACTCCTATGACGCCGTCGCCACCGGTCGAGATGGTCACGCCCGCTGAAGCTGAAACCACAGCCGTAACACGTTCATTGCGGCCTCAGAGCCGCAGCGCAGCGTTTGAGAACGAGCATAAAACCAAGCCTGTGAAACAGGCCGTACAGCCCAAGAAAACTGCCAAATTGACAGCGAAGAAAACGGCCAAAAAACAGGCCAAGGCACAACCGCAGGGCAATGCCAAGCACAACGCCAAGGCGGGATCTGCCACGGGGGCATCCAAAGCCAAGACGAAATCGGCCAGTTTCGGCAAGGCCAAAAAGAAAAAGGCCAGTGGCAATGCGGCCTCCAGCAATTATCCGGGCAAGGTGATGCGCAAGATTGCACGGGTGCACAAGCCACGCGTCGGCGCAAAGGGGTCTGCGGTTGTGGCTTTTACCATCTCGGCCAATGGCGGTTTGTCGGCTATTTCGCTCGCACGTAGTTCCGGGTCTGGGCAACTGGATAAGGCGGCACTGCGGGTGGTGCGCAAAGCGGCTCCATTTCCACCTCCACCCTCGGGGGCTCGGCGCAGTTTTTCTGTTAAAATTGAGAGCGGTTGACCCCTGTCCGGCCAGACATAAAAAGGGGCGCTGACTCACCAGACAACGCCCCTTTTGCTATGGCTTCACATTCCTGCTCAGAAGGTCTTGGCCAAAGTTAGTTTGAAGTTCCGGCCCACTGCAGGGCGCGTGGATAGGTTGGTTTGGTACTGCTCGTCAAAGACGTTTTCAATCCCGATGCGGAACTCTGTATCCTGCCACACACTACCTTGAGGCGCGATTGTGGCGCGCACGTTATGGGCCACATAGCCTGAATCGCGAACACCATTGATGGTGATACTATCTGCTGCGACCACTTCCCAGCTTAGATCAAGCGCATCATTGAACTTTTTGCCCACGGTCAGGCGCAAACTGTTGGCCGCTTGGTTGCGCCAGTCGAGGGTCGCAAGTGTTCCGGTTGTTTCCTTTCCGTCCGCGAAGTTCGCATTCAGATCGGCGTACAATCCGTTCGCCATCGCGTAAGAGGCCTCAAGTTCGATGCCTTGCGTGCTGATCTTGTCCAGCGGTACAAACACAGGAGGCCCAAACGGCGCGGTGTTTGTGACAAATGAAGTGATATCACGCAGTTCGGTGTCGTAATATGTGGCCTTGAACGACAAATCATCCCCATCTCGGAAAACGCTTTGACGTTCAAATGCAGCACCAAATTCATAGGTGCGGGATTTTTCGGTCTGGGCCAGACGCGCCGGGGTATCGAGATCGTCAATCGGGGCCAGAACCTCGGTGTAGGCTGCGGACCCAAAGATCGAAATGCCGTTTTGGAAAGCATATCGCACCGACAAGCCGCCCATCAATGCGTCATGGCTGACCGATCCATTGTTCGGCGCGGTGGAGCCTTGGATGTCTGACATTTCATAGCGAAGGGCAGGAGTAATGGTCCAGGCATCTCCGATGCTCATCTCGTTCACTGCGAAGATAGCCCAGCGATCATCTTCGCCACCCGGTGCCGAGGATGCGTCCTTACGTTTGCGGTTGGTGTATTCAACCCCGGCAATCAGATTGTGGTCCACCGCGCCTGTGGCAAACAGCATCCGGTTCTTTAATGTGTATGTTGTGGTTTCATACTGATGATCCGCATCCAGCAGCGGATTCGTGGGGAAGGGCAGAACGGTGTTCTGATCAATCTTCTCATCCGCATATGAAATTTGGAATGTCAGGTCGACCAAATCATTGCCGGACGGGTTAAACCCATAGCGCATCATCGCTGTTTCAGATTCCACAAAGCGGTCTACGTTGCCAAATCCAACCCCCATGCCAAAGCTGTCGTAGGGGACATTATACTGCGAGCTCCTGGTTGATGTGTAACCGGCCGTAACAGAATGTGCATCATCTTGACCAAAGGTGTATTTGCCTTTGAAGGCCCAGCTTGGGTCATCAATGCCGCCAGCTGCCGGGTTGATCAACGCGCCATTCCCATCTTTCTGTACACCCACTTCGCGTTGGGTGTAGTTCAGCAGGAATTCAAGCTTTTCTGTCGGTTGCCAGGCTAGAATACTGGAATGTGTCATGCCGTCACCATTGGTTTGAAACTCCAACATTTGCCGAAAAGCAAAGCCGGGTTCGCCGCCCGTGAAATCTGACGCATCCTTGGTTTCAAGACGCACAACTCCGCCCACCACGCCCGAGCCGTACTCGAACGACCCTACCGTGCCACGGATCACCTCAACCTCCTTATACAGCGCGGGATCGGTGAAAAGCTGGTTGCCGATGCGATACAGTTCCTCGGATCCGCGAGTGACGCCGTCGACCTGGATCAGCACCTTTTGGTCCGTGCCAAATGTATCATTCGCACCAAAGCCTCGAATGTTGATGCCTGAGCCTTGGGAAGTGGCCCCATTGACCAGCTCTACACCCGGAACAGAATCAATCAGCTCGGCCACTGTGCCTGCCTGTCGATCCTTGATCTCGGTCTCATCAATCTCGGTCACAGAGGTAGCGGTATCTGTGCGCACCTCACGTTTCGACCCCAGTTCAATCGTGCCCAGAAAGCCATCATCGCTCTCTTGGGCTGAGGCAGGCATTCCGCCCAATCCCAATATACACAAGGCAGTCGTGCCCATAATCTTTTTGCGTGAAACCCGCGTCATCGTCCTTGTCCTTTCGTTCCAGCTCTGTGGCTGGTGTGCCTGAATGCTTGCGAAAGGCTGGCGGGGCGGTGTCCTTTGTATCGTACCAATTATTTGGTCTTGTTGTGCACTAGTGAATCATACTAAAAGAGTCAAGAAATAGACGCGGATGCCTGAAAGCACTCGCAGCCACGCCGCAGAATTTGTAGCGACGCAGCCACAATCCCCACTTATTTAGAATCGAATGAGGTGATTATGGCCGATGCAGCCCCACTGAATACAAACGATATTTTGGCCGCTGTAGCGGAGAATCCGAAAATCCGAGAACGGGACCTGGCGGCCAAGCTGGGCATCTCAGAGGCGCAACTGGTTGCAGCACAATGCGGTAAAGGCGCCACCCGTATCCAAGCCCACCCAGATCAGGTGATCGGTGCTGTGATGCAATTGGGCGAGGTGATGGCGCTGACCCGAAATGAAAGCTGCGTCAGTGAAAAGGTAGGCACCTACGCCGATTACCATTCAGGTGCACATGCCGCGATGGTTTTGGGTGAAGAAATCGACATGCGGTTTTTCCCGTCGCATTGGAGACACGCCTTCATGGTTGAGAAAGAGACCGATGTTGGGCGGCGCCGCTCCCTTCAGGTCTTTGATGCGGCGGGCGACGCCGTGCACAAAGTTTACATGCGCGACGGCTCCAACATGGATGCCTGGATTGGGGCCTGGCATGATTTGCGGCTGGGCGATCAATCTACTGAAGTGCAGGTCGAGCGACGCAAACCCGCCGAAACGCCCAAGGCGGACGCCAGCAAGGTGGACATCCTGCGCAAAGAATGGGCACGGATGACTGACACACACCAATTTATGCGCTTGACCTCGAAGCTAAAAATGAACCGTCTGGGCGCTTACCGCATCGCCGGGCAACCCTTTGTTCGACCGCTTGAGACCTCGGCGGTGGACCAGGCCCTGCAAACCTTGTCTAAGCAGGGCATCGACGTGATGATCTTTGTTGGCAATAGGGGATGCATCCAAATCCATTCCGGCCCATTGATGAACCTAAAACCCATGGGACCATGGCAAAATGTGCTGGATCCACGCTTTGATATGCACCTGCGTCTGGATCACATTGCCGAGGTTTGGGCCGTGGATAAACCAACACAACGCGGTCCGGCAGTATCCCTAGAGGCGTTTGATGCCGAGGGCGGTCTGATCCTACAAATCTTCGGTGTTGGCAAAGAAGGCCGAGACAGCCGCGCCGTATGGCGTGAAATCGTAGGCAACCTTCCCGGTCTGTCCGAGACGGAGACAGTCTGATGCCACGCACATCCAAAAAATCAACCTTTATGGCGGTCCTGATTTCATTCTGGGGCGCTGCTGTGGCCATTTGGGTGGCCTCGAGTCAGGCCACACAAACCAATCCACATGCGAATGTGCTGGGTCTTGGAGGGGCGATCACCGAGATCGTTTATGCATTGGGCGAAGGTGACAGGCTAGTCGCGCGTGATAGCACATCAACCTATCCCCCCGAAGCTGAAAAACTGCCTGACGTGGGTTATGTGCGTGCGTTGTCCCCCGAAGGCGTGTTGTCGGTGAGCCCTGGCCTGATCGTGGCCGAAGACGGCGCTGGCCCCCCCGAAGCGATTGCCGTTCTTGAATCCGCGTCGATCCCCTTTGTGAATGTACCCGAAGAGCACAGCGCAGAAGGCATCGCCGAGAAGATACGCATCGTTGGTCACGCATTGGGAGTAGACTCTCGTGCAGAGGCATTGGCCAATGACGTCACTGCCAAGATCACTGAGGCGACTGAGGCCGCCGAAACCCGTGCAGGTGACAACCGCAAGACCGTTATGTTCGTGATGTCCGCCCAAGGCGGGCGCATCATGGCGTCCGGGACAAACACGGCCGCTGATGCCATTATCACGCTGGCTGGGGGCGTGAATGCCTTTGTTGCCTTTGAGGGCTACAAGCCCGTTACAGATGAAGCCATCGGCCTGGCCGCGCCGGATGTGATCTTGATGATGGATCGGGGTGGGGATCATTCTGTGGCAGGTGAAGTCCTGTTCAACTTGCCGGCGCTCAAGCCAACACCTGCCGCAAAATCCGAGGCGATTGTGCATATGAACGGGCTTTACATGCTTGGGTTCGGTCCACGTACGGCAGATGCCATCGCAGACCTGAGCGCACAACTTTATCCGCAGTAAACCATGACAACCTCGCCTGATGTGATCTTACCTGAGAACCCGGACCGCGTGGTGATTGCCCGCCGCGCGCACCTGTGGCTGGCGCTGCTGCTGGCAGTGTCTTGCGTGGCCAGCCTTGCCATTGGCGCGTCTGGCACGTCGCTTTGGTCGGCTCTGGCCCGGCTGACCATGGGCGAAACCCTCAGCCAGATGGAGCAGGTGGTGCTGTGGGATATCCGTTTGCCGCGCACATTGATGGGGCTGTTGGTCGGGGCTGCTTTGGCGGTGTCAGGTGCTGTTTTGCAGGGGCTTTTCCGCAACCCTCTTGCCGATCCCGGTATCGTGGGTGTCACCGCCGGAGCTGGCTTTGGGGCCATATCAGCCATCGTTCTGGGAACCAGCCTGCCGCTGGCGCTGCAACAGATCATCGGCCCCTATCTGATCCCGGTAGCCGCCTTTGTTGGCAGTTGGGCTTCGGTCCTTTTGCTTTATTCAGTGGCGACCCACCGGGGGCGCACCTCGGTGGCAACGCTGCTTCTGGCAGGCATTGCTTTGGCCGCTCTGACTGGCGCCATGTCTGGGCTGCTGGTCTTTGCCTCGGATGATCAGCAGTTGCGGGATCTGACGTTCTGGCAACTGGGATCACTGGGCGGGGCGACTTGGTCAAAGCTCTTGGTCGCAGCGCCGATTATCCTGCTGGCCCTCTATGGCGCCAATACATTGGGCCGCGCGCTGAATGGCATGGCCATGGGCGAGGCAACCGCGCTACACCTCGGCATCCCTGTCCAACGCGCCAAAAACCTTGCCATTCTTTGCGTTGCCGCCGCTGTTGGCGCGGCGGTGGCTGTATCGGGCGGCATTGGCTTTGTGGGCATCATCGTACCGCATCTGCTGCGCCTCGCGACGGGGCCGGACCACGAACCTTTGCTGATCAATTCGGCCTTGCTGGGGGGGGCCTTGTTGATCTGGGCAGATTTCATCGCTCGTGTCGTGATCGCTCCAACCGAGCTGCCAATCGGTATCATCACAGCCATCCTTGGATCACCAGTGTTTTTGTGGATATTGCTGCGGCGTCGCGGAATGCTGGACCTATGACGCTGAACGCTCATGACATCCGCCTATCCTTGCATGGCAAGCCGATCTTGGACGGCATTGATTTTACGGCTCAACCCGGCAAAGTAACCGCCATCGTGGGCCCGAACGGTTCGGGCAAGACCACGTTGTTGCGGGTGATGACTGGCGAGGAACGCAGCGAAGGACAAGTTGACCTGAACGGCCTTGCTGTCACTCATGCCAATGCACATCTCTTGGCGACACAGCGCGGCGTGCTGCCGCAATCCATCCGTGTTGCCTTCCCGTTCAAAGCCTCCGAGATTGTGCGCATTGGCCATCAATCCGGGATTTACGCAGCCGATCCAAATGTGCCGGAACAGGCGCTGGCCAAGGTTGGACTTTCGGGTTTTGGCGGGCGGTTTTATCAGGAACTCTCAGGCGGCGAACAACAACGCGTTCAACTGGCCCGGGTTCTGGCTCAAATTTGGGAGCCTGTGGCAGATGGAACTGCGTGCTGGCTCTTCCTAGATGAGCCGGTTGCGAGTCTCGATATCGGCCACCAGTTGACGATCATGCAACTGGCCCGCGACTTTGCCAAAGGTGGCGGTGGCGTTGTGGTGGTGATGCACGACCTGAACCTGACGGCTATGTTCGCGGATAAGGTCGTACTGGTGCAGTCCGGTCGCATCGCTTGCGAAGGCCCACCCAAAGAGGTCTTTACCAGCGATGTGCTTTCTGCGGCCTATGATTGCCCGATTGCAGCGAACACTCTGCCGGATCACGCTGTTGCGTATATCCTGCCACAAGCCACTCGCCTGAATTCTACATAAATAGGGGTCTGCACCGGTAGGGGCGGGGCGTAGGTTAGTTTAACCAGCCGTTCGTGGATGAGTGGCGCATGTGTCGAGAAGGCAGATGCTGATTGCCTGCCCCAGTTCTCTCTAAAACAGGTGGGCAAGCAAGACCCGCCCCGATCGTTTTTTTGGATCGAGTGTATAATACTGCGGATTGTGCTTCGTCGTGCCTGGGGCAAAGTGGACGTGATGATGTTCAAGGGGACGTCATAAAGTCACGACCAATTCGACAGACTTAGAGGTGCATAAAAATTTCGCAGTCAGGGTAATAATCTGTCCAATTTTTGAGACGATGCGGATTTGAGCCGGGTGCTATTGATCTGAGAAGGCCTAAAGGTCTAGGGCTTGTATGATCTCGTTAAACGCAAGATCACCTGTTACAGTCTGATGCGCAGACCAAAATATGTGAGCTAAATCCTAATGAAAGTTACCGCAGGTTCGATCAGCTCGAAAATTTCAGCACTTCTCCAGCAGATATATCCTGAACTTGACGGCAGTGTTCTCACCCAGATGGTCATTGACGCTTTTTGGCCAGAGGACACAAACCGACGCCAGCGCGGACGCGTCAGGGGAAATACGCTGTGGACGCAACAAGATGCCTTTCTCATCACCTATGGCAATTCCATCATTGATGGGGCGCACAAGCCACTGGACCTACTGTCCGATTTTCTGAAAACCTATCTGGACGGGACGCTTAATGCAGTCCATATTTTGCCGTTCTTTCCCTATACATCAGACGACGGTTTCGCGGTATCTGACTTTCGTATGGTCAACCCGCAGCTAGGGGACTGGACTGACATCAACCGGGTCGCCAAGGATTTCACCTTGATGTCTGATCTCGTACTCAATCATGTGTCTAGTCAAAGCAATTGGTTCAACGCCTACCGCCAAGGCCAAGCGCCCTATGACAAATTTTTCTTTGAAGCCACACCTGACGACGATCTAAGCGATGTTGTTCGCCCGCGTACGACGCCACTATTGAAGGACGTCGAGACAAGCAATGGGCTGCGTCACGTCTGGTGTACGTTCAGCCATGATCAGATTGATCTCGATTTCCGCAATCCCGACGTCCTGATCGAATTTTTGCGTATCATACGGCTGCACGTAGACAATGGTGTGCAGATCATTCGTCTCGATGCGGTCGCGTTCTTGTGGAAGGAGATTGGCAGCCCGTCGATTCATCTGCCCCAAACCCATGCCGTGATCAAATTGATGCGGTTGTTGTGTGATTTTGCGACCGAAAAGATCATTTTGTTAACGGAAACCAACGTGCCAAAGGCTGAAAACCTCAGCTATTTCGGAGAGGGCGACGAAGCACACGCGATTTATAACTTCCCCCTTCCGCCCCTTATTTTGCACGCAATGATGTCTGGCAACGCCGAGTATCTGCGGCGATGGCAGCGCGGTATGCCCCCAGCCCCTATGGGCTGTTCCTATCTGAACTTTACCGCAAGCCATGACGGGATCGGGATGCGCCCAGCAGAAGGGCTGTTGCCCGAAGACGAAAAACAACGTGTGATCGACGTGGTGAGAGACCTTGGCGGATTGGTTTCGATGCGCACGACACCCGATGGCGGCGAAAGCCCCTACGAGCTGAATACAACCTTTTATGATGCCATGTCGCGCACCTTTCACGGGGCAGATGCCCATCATCATGCGCGGTTTATCTGCTCGCAAACCATTGTTATGTCTCTTGAGGGGATCCCCGCGTTTTACATTCACGCCATGTTGGCCACCCCGAACGATCATGACGGCGTCATATATCGCGGGATGAACCGCGCTATTAACCGCCACCGTTGGGACTATCCCAGTTTGCGCGAGCGGTTGAGTGACCCAACCACGCCGCAGGCGCGCGTGATGTCAGACCTTTCGAAGCGGTTGAAAATTCGCAAGAAACAGTCAGCATTCCACCCCAACGCCACTCAGTTCACGGTGAACATGGGCGATGACCGCGTGTTCGGTGTGTGGCGACAAAGCCTTGATCGCGGGCAATCCATATTTGCATTGCACAATGTCAGCGATGAGGCGGTGACGGTATCTGCTGCTGAACTCAACCTGATCGAAGATCAGCATTGGGTTGACCTCTTAAGCGACACGACCATTGACGCCATGGCACCAAAGATCACCGTCGCCCCCTATCAATGCATGTGGATCACCAATCGCAGCTAGACATACTCGGCTTCATCGGCCGCGGCCGCCGCGTGCAATTCGGTGAGGAAACCGGGGTCAGCTGAATGAACGCGGTTCCATGTCGGGATGAATGGCGTTTCATGAGGGTTGTCCAAAAAGAAATTGCCAGCGCGCATGATGTTTTCTGCAAACAGCTCGATCGCACGTTCCTCTTTATGGCGGTCAATCGCAAGGCCGTTCATTTTGGCATCATTGTAATAGGCTTCAAGCACATCAAGCGCACTGCGGTAATATGTGGCCTTTAGCGTCCGGAACACATTCGGTGTGAAGACAGTCCCATCTGCGGCGAGCTTGCGAAAAATCGCCTTGCAAATGTCAGTCGACATACGGCTTAGGCCAGCACTCGCGTCCTCTTCGCTGAGGTCTTGGTGCTTGTGATCATATTGGTCAGCAATCTCGACCTGGCAGACGGCTTGGCGGGCGAAGTTGCGCCAGGCCTCGGACAAGATACCGATTTCAAGCCCCCAGTCCGATGGGATCCGTAAGTCAGGTAGCAACGACGTGCGCATGGCGAATTCACCCGACAACGGATAGCGGAAACTGCGCAGATAATCGATGTAATCACGATCTCCTACGACCTTCTTCAGCGCGATCAAGAGTGGGCTGACAAGCAAGCGGGACACGCGTCCATTCAGCCGTTCCTGGCCCACGCGGGCATAATAGCCCTTGGCAAGCTGGTAGGGGAAATTCACGTTGGCAACCGGATAAATCAGGCGGGCCAGAAGCTCGTTTGAATAGGTCAGGATATCGCAATCATGAATTGCCATCACAGCGCTGTCTTCGCAGGCAATCAAATACCCGATAGCAGACCAAACGTTCTTTCCTTTGCCCGGCTCGGACGGAGCCAGATCCATCTCAACCAGCTTTGCCCCCAGGGCGCGCATCCTGGGGCTGTCGTTCCAGATGACGATGTGATTTTGGTTTAGGTTCTTGAAAAAGTCCTTGGCATGGCGGTATTGCGCCTCATCTGCGCGGTCCAACCCAATAATAATGCGGTGTAAGTAGGGAACCTTTGCCAATTCGTCCAAAATCTTGGGCATGGCGGCCGTTTCCAGCTCTGAATACAAGCAGGGCAAGACAAGCGACATTTTGCGGTTTGCGGCAAAGACCTCCAGTTCGCGGGTCAATTCATCCAGCGAGCGCGTCCGCAGATTGTGCAGTGTCGTGATGTTTCCATTTTGATGGAAATCTGCCATGTCGTTTCGTCCTCATTATAAATCAAGTCGTGTTAGATGCGCCAGGATCGCGGCGTTCCACCCCTCGGGCCCGGCTTGCGTTGTCCGAATGATGGTGCCTGATTTTTCCCCATTCAATACAGGTAACGGGTCACGATGTGGATTGGCAATGATGACTCCAAAATCAGCAGCTTCCAACATCTCGATGTCATTGGGCGCATCTCCCAGGGCAATCGTGTGGCGCGGCGCATAGTCTTGCACAATCTGTGCCATCTGATCTGCCTTGGTGGTGCCGAATGACAGCGTCAAAAACCGCCCGCCCTCTAGGGTCGACATCCCTTGCGTTGTCAAGGCGTCCATGAACTCAGTCTTCATCTGAGGCGACCCCGACCAAACTCCGGGTTCCGAGAACGCGCGATCTTTTGCCAGAGCCGCTGCAGATAGTGAAAGCCCTGTCAGATCAGAGACTTGCGCCACATCCAAATCCCCAAACCCCCGGAAATTTTCCCGGAGGCGGGCGGGCACCTTGTCGAGTTTGGCGCGCAGTTTGGTGTAAACAGAACGATCCTTTGCGTCAGGCGCATAGGGGTCAAGCAGACCTGCGCCATTTTCGACAATCGCCCGCCATTGCTGCAAGCCGATATCATCGCGCAGGGCACAGATTTCGGGCGCGGTCTTGCTGCTGGCCATCACCACGCCCGCGCCGATTTCTCTCAGCCGCTCAAGGGCAGGAGAGGCCGCATCCCAACGATAGTTTTCGTGACAAAGCAGAGTGCCGTCGAGGTCAGTAAATACGAGCAAAGGCATTTGAATCTTCATAGCAACAATTTTGCGAATATTTGGCGGCAGGCGCAACCAATACCTTTTCAATAGCGTTCGTTGAGCTGTGAACTTTGGAGGGTATGCGCTTCGCGAAACAAGGGTAGGTTTCCGCCAGTGCCCGATTTGAGAACGCTGCAAGCCGCGCATATCACAAAGCCGAAGTCACGCCAGGCAAAGATCAGAAATTCACCGCAAATCTGATTGCGGTTGGTGAGGATGGCCGCTTGGGCCCCGGGATGGCACGGCGCGCGACATCCACCTTGAGATTGAAATGCCCTGGTTCAGGCGCAACAGATCAATCGACCCAACTGTCAACCGACATGCCAAGCGCCTGCGTGCGGTGCATGAGGCGGGCAATATCGCTTAACATTTCTGCATGTGATGTGTTTGGCATCGGCTCTGGTATAACGGCGGGGTCGGCGCCCTCGGGTGTGAGCGGACCAGCGAGCACAACCGCCTTGGCCAGCGTTTCAAGAAGCAACAGGAATCGTGCCTCTGTCTCGGCATGCAGGGGCGTGCCATCCAAAAAGGAAACCTGCTCAAGCAGCGCAGCCTCTGCCGCGTCTCGGCTCTGGGCAAAGGCGATGATCGCCTCCCAATGCTCCATCGGGAGGCGCACCTGCGACGGAAAGCTCCAGGGCGAAACATGGCCATCTTCCGGCAGCGCTTCCAATTCGTCGGGGCCGGAAAAGACCTGCCACATGCGGCTCATGGGTGTTGCTTTCTCGCGTTGGGCATCACCTGTGTGATCATTCTGTAGAACAGGCCGCAGGGTGAAGCAGAAACAGCTTATCATCCGGTTCGGCAGGCATGTAAAAGCTTGTGTCGTCCGCGCAATCGCTCAGGCGCATACCACCCGATAGCAACTCAACCAACACCGCTCCGTCGTTTCCGGAATTGCGGATCGTCAAAGCACCGCTGTCGCAATCGCCGCCGCATATCACCTTGCCCTGCGCTTCCTGCTGACACTGCCCTCCGGCCCCGCCTTTGCGCTCGCGGGTGGTGAAGTAGATAGAGAACGAATAGGTGCCCTTGCCAGCCTGGTGATGCTCCATCTCATAATAATCAAGGGAAAAACGGACCGCTGTGACTTTTTGCTGAGGATGTTTGGAAAGATGGGTGTCGGAATAGCTCCTTTGCCAACACGCAGCCGTATCCGGGCGCGGGGCAAGGAGGTCGTCCAGAGTCTGGGCAGGGGCCGGGCTGGTTAACGCCAATGCAGCCACGCAGTATGTGAGAATCCGCATTGCTCAGTCTCCCCTGAAATCAAGATAAGGCTTAAAAGGTTGAACTGTACAGCTGCGCACAGATGTAGGCTGCAGCTTAAACAGCTTATCATCCGGTTCGGCCTCTATCAAAAACGGCGCTGCGTCATCATTGCCCTCACACCGGGCATTGACCTGCAACCTGCCAGCTGTGCCCATTTTGAGCAGGATTGCCCGATCACCAGCGGCGTGCTGCAGCGTGAACTTCTCGCCACTACAGGCCACAGTGCAGGTTGCCGATCCGGGCGAACCATTGGCGCAAGACCCAATCACAGTGCCAGCCCTTTCGCGGGTGGCAATGTCGATGGTGAACTCATGACCGCCCTGGAATGGCTGCACCAGAAGGCGCAACTCGGTCACCTTTTGGCGGGGATGGCGCGCCAGGTGATCATTGCTGTAGCTACGCTCCCAACAGGCCCCATCCGTGGGCGGTGGCGGCACCATATCCTCCAGAATGCCGGCTGCGGCGGCCCCGGTGACGAGCAGCGACACGGCGACCGAGCACAACGCCCGTGCCACCGTCCCGCCGCGCGACAGCATCTTAAACACCAAGTCGGTCGGCCTCATCCGGTGCTTGTTTGCGCAGCAGGTCAAAGAAGGCATATTGCGTCAGGATGTTCAACGATTGGATCTTTTTAAAGAACTCCTGATCGCCGCCGACATAGGCTTTCCAGACCGCCTGGTAATCCGCATAGACTGGTTTTTTTGAGAGTTGGTAGGTGGACATGCGCACGGTGCTTCCGACTTTTGCGCGGTCGGCCTCACTCATCGCGGCAATCTCCTTGCCCAAGGCAACCAGTTTCGTCACCCCGGCTTCCTTGATCGCATCCAGCTCTGCGCCCAGTTCCGCAGTCGGCTCGGGCGAGTCGGCAAGTGCCGCATTGGTTTGGGCCATCGTGTCCACATAGATCTGGAAAACCCGCTCTCCGGTTTCCTTCGGATCGGCGGCCATGGCCCTCGTCGCCTCGAAAACCACGGCACTGGCGGCAATCGAAGATAATAAAATACGTCTTGTCATAACTAATTGCATTGAAGTTTCTTTCAATCAAAATGGATAGCCGGAACATGCTAACCGAGGGCCGCCCAAGGTGTCTTGGACTGTGCAGTTCTTTCGATTGGACAAAGCGGGATGTGAGGTGCGCCTAGATTTCCCAAATACCCGCCTTGTTCCGTATCGCCTGCGCTTGCATACTGGTCGCCAACAGCTTAACTGACGCGATATCATTTCCTGTCGGCAAGCTACTCATACATGTCGATTTGGCGTTTCGGAAAGCAGCAATCTATGAGACTTTATCAATCTGCAGCCGGGGCGGTTGTGCTGGCTTTGACTTCAATCGTTCCTATGGCCGAAGCGCAGCAGCAATCTGGCACCGAAAGACCACCCCAATCAGTCACTGTGGTCACACTAGAACCGCAGACCATAACGCTGACCACGACCCTTCCCGGACGTGTTGCGGCCTCCGCCGAAGCAGAAGTGCGCCCGCAGGTCGCCGGTATAATCACCGAGCGCCGCTTTCAAGAAGGTGGTGCCGTGCAGGAAGGCGATATTCTCTATTTGATCGACCCGGCCTCTTACGAGGCAGCATTGGCACAGGCGGATGCTTCTGTTGCTCAGGCCGAGGCGCAGCTGGATGCCGCGCGAAAAGAGGCGGTTCGGGTGCAGGAACTGCTGACGCGCAATGTCGCCAGCCAGCAGGTCGTTGACGATGCGATGTCGGCCCGCGATGCGGCCAGAGCGTCATTGCAGGTAGCACAAGCGCAGCTTCAGGCTGCGCAGATCGAACTGGACCGCACAGAGATACGCGCCCGCCTAACAGGCGAGATCGGCCTGTCACGAACTAGCCGGGGCTCACTGGTGACTGCCAGTCAGGCCCAACCTCTGGCGGTTATTCGGCATATTGAAACGGTCAACGTAGACGTGACCCAGTCGGCGGCCGAGATGCTGCGCTGGCGGCGCAGCCGGTTGTCGGGTGAGGTGACTGAGGTCGATGGAACCGTCAGCCTGACCCTCGCGGACGGGACCGAATACAGCGAGATCGGAAAGCTCACCGCCGCCGAGCCGCATGTGGATGAACAGACCGGTGTGGTTACGCTCAGGATGCAATTTCCCAACCCCGACAGGTTGTTGTTGCCCGGCATGTATGTGCAGGTCGTGATGCCCACCAGCAATGCCGAAGGCGTGTACCTGGTCCCCCAGGAGGGCGTCGGCCGCGATCGTAAGGGGCGTGCAACAGCCTTGGTTGTGGGCGAGGGCAACATTGTCGAGCTAAGAGAACTGACAGTCTTGCAGGATCGAGGCTCGGACTGGATTGTCAGCGAGGGTCTCTCGCCCGGTGACCGCGTGATTGTCGCAGGGTTTCAGAAAGTTGCCCCCGGTGCGCCTGTTACCCCGCAAGAACAAGACTCCAGCAGCGCTGCTGCCAACTGATCCGGCACACATGGGAGACGTCTAATGGCTCGCTTTTTTATCGACCGACCAGTTTTCGCGTGGGTGATTTCGATCCTGATCATGGGCATCGGCCTTTTGTCGATTGTGACGCTCCCTATTGCCCAGTATCCTCAGATCGCCCCCCCGTCTGTCAGTGTGAACGCGTCCTATCCGGGGGCATCGGCTGAAACAGTCAGCAACACCGTCACGCAGGTGATCGAACAGCAGATGACCGGGCTGGACGGTCTGCGCTATATCACATCCAGTTCCACAGCCGCCGGGGGTGCCAGCATCACGCTGACTTTTGAAACCGGCACCGATGCAGATATTGCGCAGGTTCAGGTGCAAAACAAACTGGCTCAGGCCACCCCGCTTTTGCCCCTGCCGGTTACGCGCCAAGGGGTCAGCGTACGCAAATCCTCGGCAGGTTTTCTGATGGTGATCGGGTTGATTTCACCTGACGGAACATTCGAGCGGGTCGATCTGGCCGACTATCTGAACACCAATCTGGTAGATGATCTGAGCCGTGTAGAAGGGGTGGGCGATGTCCGCGTCTTTGGTGGGCAATATGCAATGCGGATATGGCTGGACCCCGCAAAACTAGCCGCGTTCGAGCTGACACCGTCGGATGTGGTGGCGGCAGTATCGGCTGAGAACGCCCAGATTTCCGCAGGTTCCTTTGGCGATCTGCCGACGGTCGAAGGCCAGCAGTTGAATGCCACAATCACCGCGCAGTCACTGCTGACCCGTCCTGAGGATTTTCGCCAGATCGTGCTGCGCGCCGAGACCGATGGCGGGCTTGTTCTGCTGAACGACGTCGCCCGTGTTGAAATCGGCGCCGAAAACTATGCCACCATATCGCGCTACAACCGCTCACCGGCGGCAGGTATGGCGATCAGCATGGCATCGGGGGCAAATGCCCTGGACACTGCCGCAGCGATCAAAGCACGCATGGAAGAATTTGCGCGCTTTTTCCCTGAGGATATGGAATACGTCATCCCATACGACACGACGCCCTTTGTTGAGCTGTCGATCAAGGAAGTGGTCAAGACATTGTTCGAGGCAATCGGGCTGGTGTTCCTGGTCATGCTGCTCTTCTTGCAAAACCTGCGCGCCACGCTGATCCCGACGCTTGCTGTCCCGGTCGTGCTGCTGGGGACATTTGGCGTGTTGGCGGCGTTCGGCTTTTCGATCAACACGTTGACCATGCTTGCCATGGTGCTGGCCATCGGCCTGTTGGTGGATGACGCCATCGTCGTTGTTGAAAATGTAGAACGCATCATGGAAGAGGAAGGCTTGGACCCGCGCGAGGCAACGCGCAAATCGATGGGCGAAATCTCGGGTGCGCTTGTGGGCATCGCCATGGTGCTGTCGGCGGTGTTTGTGCCGATGGCGTTTTTTGGCGGCTCAACCGGCGTGATCTACCAGCAGTTTGCGATCACCATCGTTTCTGCGATGGTGCTGTCGGTGGTGGTGGCGCTGACGCTGTCGCCGGCGCTCTGCGCGACGATCCTGAAGCCACCCAGCCACGACAAGAGGCGCGGGATATTTGGCCTCTTCAACCGCGGTTTCGATTGGCTTGTCGGCGGCTATTCCAAAAGCGTCGGCGGCATCGTGCGCCGACCGATCCGTGTCGGACTGATCTATCTGGGTATGGGCGCGCTGATGGTCATGCTGTTCTTCCGCATTCCGACCGGTTTCCTGCCAGAAGAGGATCAGGGCATCCTCTTTACCTTGATTCAGACACCAACGGGCTCCACCGCAGAACGCACGCTAGAAGTCCTCAAACAGGTCGAAAATCACTATTTCGAGAACGAAACAGACGCGGTTTCATCTGGGTTCGGTGTGATCGGTTTCAGTTTTGTTGGCCAAGGTCAGAATGTCGGCATCGCTTTTGTGAAGCTAAAGGACTGGTCAGAGCGCGAAAGCCCGGCCCTCAGCGTGCAGGCGGTCGCAGGTCGTGCCTTTGGCGCCTTCAGCCAGATCCAAGACGCTATGGTGTTCCCGATTGTGCCACCTTCGGTGATCGAGCTCGGCAATGTTTCGGGCTTTGATTTCTTCCTGCAGGCGCGCGGTGGCCAGACCCATGAACAACTTCTCGCCGCGCGTAATCAACTGCTTGGCATGGCGGCTCAGAGCACGCTGATCGGCTCGGCCCGGCCCAGTGGGCTTGAGGATGCGGCGCAGTTCAATCTTGATATTGACTGGCGCAAAGCGGGTGCAATGGGCATTTCGGCCACCGATGTCGGTAACTTGCTTAGCATCGCCTGGGCCGGGCGCTATGTGAACGATTTCATCGACCAGGGCCGTATCAAGCGCGTCTATGTGCAAGGCGAGGCCGACGCGCGCGCCACACCATCGGACATCGACCGCTGGCGGGTGCGCAATGCCAGCGGCGGGCTGGTGCCGTTTTCCAATTTCGCCGAGGGCAATTGGGCCTACGGGGCCCAAGGGCTGACGCGCTACAATGGAACGCCGGCGATGCAAATCCAGGGCACTCCGGCGCCCGGCGTCACCACCGGCGAGGCTATGGCCGAGATCGAGCAACTGGCTGCGCAGCTTGGAGGCGGCTTTGATGTGGCGTGGACCGGGCTTTCGCTGGAAGAGCGCGAGTCGGGTGACCAGGCGCCTCTGCTTTATGCGTTGTCGCTGGCGGCGGTCTTTTTGTCGCTGGCCGCACTCTATGAAAGCTGGGCAATTCCATTCGCGGTGATGCTGGCCATGCCCATCGGCGTCTTGGGCGCGCTGACTGGCGCGTGGCTGGGTGGATATGAAAACGGCGTGTTTTTTCAGGTCAGCCTGCTGACAGTGATTGGCCTCACCGGCAAGAATGCGATTCTGATCGTGGAGTTTGCCCGCGACCGGCGCGAGGCTGGTGAGCCGCTGTTGCAAGCGGTGCAAGAGGCCGCGCGCCAGAGGTTCCGCCCGATCATCATGACGTCGATGGCGTTCTCGCTCGGCGTTTTGCCGCTGGTTCTGAGTTCGGGTGCCGGGTCCGGCGGGCGCAACGCGATCGGTTCAGGCGTGCTCAGCGGGACGATTTCAGCCACGATACTGGGGGTGCTTTTTGTGCCGCTGTTCTTTGTATTGGTCGCACGTTTGAACCGCCCGGCCAATCGAGCCAATCCCGCTACGGAGACCTCACCGACAAAGCCCAAAAACAGCTAATTGGGACAAATGCTGCCGGAAACCGGCAGCCGCAATTGGCCGTATTTTTGGGCGCTGTCGTTGGGGCGGAGGGGGCCATTTTGCGAGGGAAAATTAGGTCTTATGGCCTAATGTTCTGTACGCACACATCTCGTTGATGTTCGAACACCACCCCGACTGCGCGGTCGTGTTCATCTGCACGATCGCCATTTTGCTTTGCGCATTGTCACGGGGCGACGGCGCGCCGTCACGAATGAGCGTTGTAAGTGCTGCCTTGGTATGGTGACGCGCGATGGCGGCCTCAACCTTCCTCGTCAGGTGCAATGACATCAGCCTCGGCTCTTGCTGGTGCCTCAACCGTGGTGTCCTTCGCAGCTTGCGCCTTCAGCGCCTCAGCGGCCGCTTTTGCCTGATCAGACGGCACGCCGTCGTCCTCAAACCAACCATGTGCATTGTTCTCGCGTACCATCCAGTTCTGGATCAGTTTGGCGGCATTGCGGCTCAGGTTTTCCATCTGCTTTTCGCGGGATTGGGTCAGGCCTGATCCAAGTATCGTATTGGCTGAAAAGCTCTCGATCACCGTGACCTGATGCGGCTCTTCATTCAGCTTCGTCTGAGCTGCATCATCCCAAACGGTCACATGCAGGATCAAGGCTGATTTGGGCGACGCCACGACAGGCACGCCAGGAACGGCCAATACATAGCCCTCAATGCTGATCCCGAAATGATACAGCTTGTCACCATCATAGCGGCCAAATCTCTCGTCCATCGCGCCGACCATGGCGGCGATCCACTCTTCCTTGCTGGCCTCGCGGGATGCAGGCCCTTTGGTCAGGTTTGGTGCAACCGAGACGTTGTGACCCATATGAAAATTGCCCAGATAGCTGGGGGCTTCATCCAGGTCATTCGGGTTGGTGCAAGCGGCCATCATCAATACGGCAGCCATAAGCGCAAAAAGTCTTGTCATGAGATCCCCCAAGGATTCTGTTACAGGCCGCGATAAACAAATTGCAGGGCGGGCGCAACGATTTGCCCCGGCGCGGTATCGCACTTATGTTGCACTCAACCCTCAGGAGTGCGCCGATGACCCCCGCTAAACCCCCTGTCTTTGTCCCGCTGGTCACTCAGCCGATGGGATTGCTTGCCTCATTGTCGGCCTCACGCCGAAATCTGCTGAGCATCATCCCCGAAATATGTGTGAAACAACCCATGGTGTCGGGGCGCACGGGAAGGCGTTGGCATATGGTTATGGATCCCGCAGCTATCCGACATATGCTGTTGGAAAACCTTGATAATTATCCAAAGTCAATGGCTACGAAAAACCTGTTGCGCCCGGCAATTGGTGACAGCCTGTTCATCGCGGAGGGCGCGCATTGGCGTTGGCAACGCCGTGCCGCAGCGCCGGTGTTTTCCCACCGCAACGTCACAAATCTGGCCCCCATCATGAGCGCCGCAGCCGAGCGCAGTTGTGAGCGGATCATTGCCGCAGGCCCCCGTGCCGTGGACATGGCCGAAGACATGGTGCGCACCACCTTTGATGTGATCAGCGATGTCACATTTTCCGGCGATGGGCAGATGGATGCCGATGCCGTTCACAAAGCGATTGATGCCTATATTTCTGCGGCGGGCAAAGTCTCGCTTTTTGATTTTCTCGGCTTTCCTGATTGGGTGCCACGACCGGGCCGGGTGTTTTCAGGCCAATCGGTAAAGCAAATGAAGCAAGTGGCAGATGAGGCGATCGAGGCCCGGCGAACCCGCGGCCAGCACGGCGTGGCTGATCTGTTGGATTTGTTGTTGGCGGGGCAAGACCCTGAAACCAAACGCAGCATGAACACCGCCGAGCTGCGCGATAACCTGCTGACCTTCATCGTGGCCGGGCATGAAACCACAGCCCTGACTTTGGCATGGTCTTTGTATCTTTGTGCATATGATCAAGACGTGCAGGACAAAGCCCGTGCACAGGCCCAAGAGGTTCTGCAAGGCCGCGCAGCAACCGGCGATGATGTGACCAGTCTGCCTTTCATTCGCATGATCGCTGACGAAGCCTTGCGGCTATATCCCCCGGCCGCAATGATATCTCGCACCGCTCTGGCTCCTGACGAGCTGTGCGGCCGCGAGGTGCGCGCGGGTGACACCGTGATCATCCCGATCTACGCTTTGCACAGGTCTGAATTGCTGTGGGATGCGCCCAACATGTTTCGCCCCGAACGCTTTGCTGATCGCAAGGCGATTGAGCGTTACGCCTATCTGCCGTTCGGAGATGGCCCTCGCATTTGCATCGGGGCCAGCTTTGCGCTGCAAGAGGTGGTGATCATTCTGGCGACGCTGTTGTCGCGGTTCCGATTTACGCCCGTGGCAGGCCGCGACCCTGATCCGGTGCAAATTCTGACATTGCGCCCCGAGGGTGGCGTCTGGTTGGAGGCAGAGCCGCTTTAGCGGCATCGCAACTGTGTGCAGCAGCCCGGCAAACAGGCCGGAATCGCGCCGTCACACTCAGGTAAACCGATTGTCCCGAGGGAACCCACGCGGCGCCATGCGACCGGCACTGGCCCGCTTGCCTTGCCATTCGCCTAATTCCGTTTCAGTGCGGGTGCGCCCGGCCGGATCAAGCCAGCTTAGCCCTTCGGCCAACGTAAAGGTGGTGGCATCGGACAGCCCGCCGTCCTTGTATTTCTGCAGGCGCACACCTTTGCCACGGCCCATCTCGGGCAACTCCTCCAGGGCGAACAGCAGCACTTTGCGGTTTTCGCCGACACAGGCCACATGATCGCCCGACACCGGTTTGCACACCGCCGCACGCACATCGCCCCGCACGTTCAGCACCTGTTTGCCGGTGCGGGTCTGGGCCAGCACCTCATCCTCGGGCACAACAAACCCGTCGCCCGCTGTTGAGGCCACCAACAATTTGCGCCCCGGCGTATGGATAAAGATATCCACGATTTCAGCCTCATTGGGCAGATCAACGATCAACCGCAACGGCTCGCCCATGCCGCGCCCGCCGGGCAGGTTGGCGGCCGACAGTGTGTAAAACCGCCCGTTTGAGCCAAAGGCCAGCAGCCGGTCAGTGGTTTCCGCGTGGAACATGAAACGCGGCGCATCACCATCTTTGAATTTCAGCTCACGTTCCAGATCAATATGGCCGGTCATCGCGCGAATCCAGCCCATCTGGCTGCACACAACTGTGATCGGTTCGCGCTCGATCATCGCCTCAAGCGGGACCTCTTCGACGTCGCCAGCTTCAGCAAACTGCGTGCGCCGCGCGCCATATTCATACGTCTTGCCAAAGGTCTTTTTGACCTCACGCAATTGATCAGAAATCGCGTTCCATTGCAGATCATCACTGTCCAGAAGGTCCTCAAGCCCGGCGCGTTCTGCCATCAGGGCGTCACGTTCCTTGATCAGCGCGTCTTCTTCCAGACGCCGCAAGGAGCGCAGGCGCATGTTCAAAATGGCTTCGGCCTGCACATCCGACAGTCCGTTTTCGCGGCCCTCATAGCTGTGTGGAACCGCTCGCGGATCGGCGCTTTCGCTCAGCACGCCTGCGGCTTGGGCATCCATATCGGCTACCAGGGTCAGCGCGGCCAGATCTACGCCCGCCAAAGGCGAGACATAGGCATCCTCATCCATGGCACGAGGCAGGGTGGATTGATGTGGGCGGCTCCAATCCTCAAACATCAGCGCGGCTTTGGGGTCATCATCATAGCGGATGATCTCAATCACCCGATCAAGGTTCAAAAACGCCGTGATCAGCCCTTGCAGCACTTCCAGGCGGTGATCAATCTTGGCCATCCGGTGACGTGAGCGGCGCTCCAGCACCTCTCGGCGGAAATCAAGAAAGGCACGCAGCACTTCCTTCAACGAACAGACCTTGGGCGTCAGCCCGTCAATCAGCACGTTCATATTCAGCGAGAACCGCACCTCCAGTTCGGAATTGCGGTACATCATGTTCATCAGAACATCCGGTTCCACATTCTTGGAGCGTGGCTCAAGGATCAGGCGGATATCCTCGGCGCTTTCGTCACGCACATCGGCGAGGATTGGAATTTTCTTGGTCTGGATCACCTCGGCGATCTTTTCGATCAGCTTGGATTTTTGCACCTGATAGGGGATTTCAGTGACAACAATCTGCCATTGGCCACGGCCCAGATCCTCGACCTCCCATTTGCAGCGCAGACGGAATGATCCGCGCCCGGTGCGATAGGCCTGTGCGATATTCTCAGCCGGCTCCACAATCACGCCACCAGTGGGAAAATCAGGGCCGGGCACATAATTGAGCAGGGTATCATCACGCGCATCAGGCACTTTGATCAGATGCAGGCACGCATCCACCAGTTCAGCGATGTTATGGGGCGGAATATTGGTGGCCATGCCCACAGCGATGCCCGATGATCCATTGGCCAGCAGGGTGGGGATCTCAGCAGGCAGAACGGCGGGTTCGGTCAGGCGGCCATCATAGTTGGGTCGAAAATCGACAGCATTCTCATCCAGCCCATGCAGCATGGTTTCTGCCACAAAGGTCATGCGCGCCTCAGTATAGCGCGAGGCCGCCGGGTTATCCCCATCAATATTGCCAAAGTTACCCTGGCCATCAACCAACGGATAACGCACGGCAAAATCCTGAGCCAACCGCGCCATGGCATCATAAATCGCAGCATCACCATGGGGGTGGAAATCACCCATCGTATCGCCGGCGATTTTGGCGGATTTCATAAACTTGCCATTTGAGGCCAGCCGCAAACGGTGCATCGCATATAAAATCCGGCGATGAACCGGTTTCAAACCATCACGCGCGTCAGGCAAAGCCCGGTGCATGATGGTAGAAAGCGCATAGGTCAGATAGCGATCACCAATAGCCCGGCGCAACGGTTCTGATACCGCTGGCTCGCCGATGTTGGGGTCGTCTGTCAAATCACTCATATATGATGTGATACAAGGGTGCGGAATCGTCGACAATCCCTTAATGCGCTCTGCTGCGCTGAAACCTGCAAAACCACATATGAGGAGAATTCTAAGGTTTTCCCATGAAGCGCGTAAGCGAATCGTGTAGGTTATGCCTCAGACAACGTATGTGGTGTGGTAATCAGGAGTGCGCGCGATGTGGCGTTTTATGGCAATAACTTTCGCATTTTTGGGCTGGTCGTTTTATGAAATGAGCGGCGGCAATGATTATGCGCCTGGTGAAAACTCGCTCCAGGCCCGTGCGGTTGAAGAGGGCGTCAGCCCAACAGATGTGCACGTGGCGCAGCTGGATGATATGGACCAACCTATAGCAGATGCAAATCCAGCAGTTGTCACGCGTTCGTTCGCCTCATTGGGAGATCTTGACCTGACTGATGACAGCCGTTTTCAGATCACGCTGGCCTCGGTTGAGGCAACCGATGAATATGATCCAACCCAAGAGCTGGAAACAGCCACTGTTGTACCAGAAACCAGCCCCATTGACGCCGCCGTCGCCGATGCTGTCACGGCTGATACCACCGCCGTTGAAGTCGAAAACAACGTGCCGGAAAGTGTTCTTACCGGTTTTGTGGGGCAAGAGGTGTTTAGCCTTGAAACCTATGTGCAGCGCCAGACCGGAGTGCTGCTGGAGCCAAATGATCAGGCCGGGTACGTATCGGTTGTGGGCGGTGATGTCCGCGAGGTCACTGGAAGCTCCGTAAACATGCGCGCAGGCCCCGGTACGGATTTTGAAAAAGTTGGCAAACTGTCCAAGGGCACTCAAGTCGCCGTTCTGGAAGAACCGGGCAATGGTTGGCTTATGTTCGAAGTGCTTGAGACCGGCCAGACCGCTTGGATGGCTGATTGGCTTGTGACTGCCTCTAACTAATGCCTGCTGCATCCCGCGTGGCCAAGTTTATGCAATGGTCTAATTGCATTGTGACTGGCCGCAGGGCATAGCTGGGCCATGACAGGAAAATCCATACTTATCACAGGCTGTTCCAGCGGTATCGGTTACGATGCTGCCCATGGCCTTCGTGCGCTTGGTTGGCGCGTTTTTGCATCCTGCCGCAAGGCTGAAGATTGCCAGCGTCTGATTGAGGAGGGCTTTGAAAGCCCTTTGATTGACTATCAGGATGAGGCCACAATCACCTCGGGCCTGGCAGAGGTGTTGCAAGCCACAGACGGCACGCTGGACGCATTGTTTAACAATGGGGCGTTTGCCTGCCCCGGTCTGGTCGAGGATCTGCCCACCGGTGCCTTGCGCGAAATTTTTGAGGCCAATTTCTTTGGCTGGCACGAATTGACCCGCCAGATCATCCCGGTGATGCGCGCTCAGGGCCATGGCCGCATTGTGCAAAACTCATCCGTTCTGGGCATCGTCGCTTTGCCGTGGCGCGCGGCCTATGTCAGCACCAAGTTTGCGCTTGAAGGACTGACAGATACGATGCGCATCGAAATGAAAGGCACCGGCATTCATATCGTTCTGATTGAACCCGGCCCCGTCACATCCAAGATCCGTGAAAATGCCATTCCACATTTTGAGCGTTGGATTGATTGGCAAGCCTCACCGCGCGCAGATGCCTATCGCCAGGGGTTGAAAACACGCCTGTACGAAAGCACCGGCCCAGACACGTTTGAATTGCCTGCCTCAGCCGTCACCAAAAAACTTGTGCGCGCCCTGGAAGCGCGCCGCCCAAGGCCGCGGTACTATGTGACCACGCCCACCTATGCCATGGGATTGGCGCGCCGATTGTTGCCCAACCGGCTGTTGGATTGGTGCCTCAGCAAGGCGTGACAAATTTGTGGCTTCGCTTTTGGCGCGCCAGCCACTACATCAAACCTGTTACTTTACTGCTGAAGGGGGACACCCATGCTGCAAGACCCACTGTTTTTGATGGCCGCCGCCGCGATGCTGGCCGTTGTTGCGATTCTGGTCCTTGGCATTAGTCATTTCGGCAAGGGCGATCTGGAATCGGCCAAAAAATCAAACAAGATGATGCAATACAGGATCGGTGCACAGGCCTTGGCTGTGGTTTTGATCCTGCTCTTTCTCTGGATGCGATCAGGAGGCTGACCGATGGTTGTTTTGAACAAAATTTACACCAAAACTGGTGATTCTGGTGAAACTGCTTTGGGCAATGGCACGCGCGTGGCCAAGCATTCGGCGCGGGTGAGCGCCTATGGCACAGTCGATGAGGTGAACGCCACAGTCGGATTGGCCCGCCAGCATGCGTCGGGCGACGTGGACGATGCCTTGGCACGCATTCAGAATGATCTGTTTGATCTGGGTGCTGATTTTTGCCGCCCGGACATGGAAAACGACGCCGACGCCGAATATGCACCCCTGCGGGTATCTGATGCGCAGGTGGCACGCCTTGAATCTGAGATCGACGCAATGACCGCCGTTCTGGAACCTCTGCGCAGCTTCATCCTGCCCGGAGGGTCAGCGTTGGCAGCACAAATGCACCTGTGTCGCACAGTGTCACGCCGGGCCGAGCGCCTGGCAGTGGAACTGGCCACCATAGAAAGCGTGAACCCCGCAGCGGTGAAATACCTCAACCGGCTCAGCGACTGGTTTTTTGTTGCGGGCCGCATGGCCAATAACGACGGCAAAGACGATGTACTGTGGGTGCCGGGCGCGAACCGCTAGTTGCCTTGCAGCTGACTGCGGGGCGGATTCACCCAAACGTTGGGTGAAATCTATCCGCCGGTGACAATGTGAAAATCTCGGCCCCCGTGGCCGTCACGCCAATTGAGTGCTCAAACTGCGCCGATAGCGATTTGTCCCGCGTCACGGCTGTCCAGTCATCCGCCAGAATTTTGGTCTCAGGCCGCCCCAGATTGACCATCGGTTCAATCGTAAAGAACATGCCTTCCTCCAGCACCGGTCCGGTGCCTGCGCGCCCGTAATGCAGCACGTTGGGAGGCGAATGAAACACCCGGCCCAGCCCATGCCCGCAGAAATCACGCACCACGGACATGCGTTGACGTTCCACAAAGCTCTGGATCGCATGGCCAATATCACCAAAGGTATTGCCCGGCTTCACCGCTTCAATCCCGATCATAAGACTGTCATGCGTGATCTGGATCAGCCGCTCGGTCTTGCGGCTCAGCTTGCCGGCCACATACATCCGCGACGTATCACCAAACCAGCCATCAACAATCACAGTGACGTCAATATTCAGGATATCGCCATCCTTCAGCTTTTTGTCACCCGGAATGCCATGGCAAACCACATGATTGACGCTGATACAGCTGGCATGCCGATACCCCTTATAGCCAATTGTGGCTGACTTTGCGCCTGCCGCATTGACCTGATCTTCAATCATTTTGTCCAGCGCAGCGGTGGTTTGGCCAACAAACACATGCTCGCTCAGACTGTCCAGAATTTCGGCTGCCAATCGGCCTGCCTTGTGCATGCCCGCAAAATCCGCGTCCTCATGGATGCGAATTCCGTCTCGTGTCATGCGCCCGCGATGTTGATCGTTCAAGTGCGGCTCCTCGCTATGCGTCTGGTTTCACAGGGGCATATTTAGGCGTCCTTGTCCAAAAGCGCCAGAGGCTTCACATAAAACTGCGACAGGTTGACCACCGCCCAAAATTGGGCTTGCCAATCGAGGGGTTTAATTGTCAGACATTTAATTGTCAGACAATAGACTCAGCATATGGACAAAACCACCATGACCCAGAAAATTGACACTATACTTGATGCGGCCCGTCGCCATTGCGCCGAGGACATCACATCAAATGTAGATGCCTGGAACGCCGCTGGCGTCTGGCCGCGTGCCGCGTCGGACAAAGCCGCGGCCATGGGTTTGACCGGCCTTTATGCACCCGAAGAATTTGGCGGGCAGGGCTTGCCTCTGGGCGAGGGCATCCGGGTGTACGAGGAGTTGGGCAAAGGAGATGGGGCATATGCCTTTGCGTTGTCGATGCACAACATTTGCACATTCGCATGCTGTGGTTTTGGCACGGACCCGTTCAAAAAGGCCTGGGGCGCAGAGCTGACATCGGGCCGCAAGCTGGCGAACTTTGCCCTGAGCGAACCACAATCAGGTTCGGACGCCACCAATATGTATTCGCGCGCCGTGATCAACGATGACGGCACCTGAACCATCAATGGCGCCAAGGCCTGGGTCAGCTTGGCCGGCGAGGCGGATGTATATTTCACCGTGGTCAAAACGACAGATCAGCCGGGTCACCAGGATATGGCGATGATTGCCATTCCCGCCGATGCCCCAGGGCTGAGCTTTGGCCCTCTGTATGACACGCCATCCTACAAATTCCTGCCTCTCTCTGAGATGTATATGAAGGATGTGGTTGTCAGCGCAGACAATATCATTTTGCCGGTAGGGCAAGGCTTGCAAGGGTCGCTTATGGCCATCGACATCGCGCGGGTGTCCATCGCATCGGGCTGTTGCGGCTTGATGCAATCGGCGCTGGATACTGCCCTGGCCTATTCTGCCAATCGCAAAATGTTTGGCGGCAAGAACCTTGATCTGGAGGGCATTCAATGGATGCTTGGCGATGTGGCAACGGATCTTGAGGCATCCAAACTGCTCTATCGTGCGGCGGCCAATGCTCTGGGCACCCCAGAAGGGCCAGTGATGGCGGCACATGCCAAACGCTTTGTGCCCGATGCAGCCGTGAAAGCGGCCAACACCTGCACTCAGGTGCTGGGTGGCATGGGGTTGTTACAGCCCTACGGAATGGACCGCTTGTCACGGCTGGCGCAGATGTTGAGGATTGTGGATGGCACCACCGAGGTCAGCCGCGTGGTGATTGGGCGCAGCCTGCAAAAGCGGGCTAAATCCTTGCCACCATTGCCAATTCCCAAAGGCTTTGGCGAAGGTTAAACCACGTCTAGGCGGGTTGCGATTTCTATTCCGTCGGGGGTGATGGTGGTGCCATAGGCCAGCACCTCAACCCCGGCGGCGCGGGCTTTTGCATAGGATTGGGCGTAGTTTGGATCAATGTCGGCGGCCACGCTGACACGGGTGCAATCGGTGCGCTGCACCAGATAAAACAGTACAGCACGGTGGCCCTCTTGGGCCATTTGTGCCAGCGCGCCAAGGTGCTTTGCCCCGCGTGCCGTCACGCTGTCAGGGAACTCGGCCAAGTCTGCCTGACGTGACAGGGTGACGGATTTCACCTCGACATAGGCATCCGGCAGGCCGGGGTGTTGCAACAAGAAATCAATCCGGCTGTTTTCGCCGTATTTCTGCTCAGGCCGCACGGTTTCATAGGTTGCCAGTTCAGGGATGCCTTGCGCTGTGATCACCTTCTTCAGCGCCCGGTTGGGCACGGATGTATCAACACCGGTGAAATGGCCATTCTCATGATCGACCAGCCGCCAGCCATATCTGAGCTTTTTCTTCGGGTCATCATTGGGTTCCACCCAAATCCGCATACCGGGCTCTGCCAGCCCCATCATTGATCCGGGGTTGGCGCAATGCGCAACCACGTCGCGGCCATCAGCCTCTAGCCGGACATCGGCCAAAAAGCGTTTATAACGCCGGATAAGGCGGGCAGGTTCAAGAGGGGTTTGAAAGCGCATGCCAGCTTGCCTATACCGGAGCACAACCGCATTCAAGGATAGCACCTCATGTCCAACCCAACAGCCGCCATGCTGGTCATCGGCGATGAGATCCTTTCGGGCCGCACGCGAGATGCCAACATGTACCACCTCGCAGGGGAATTGAGCGCTGTTGGCATTGATCTGTGCGAAGTGCGCGTGATCTCGGATGACCCGGGTGCCATTGTTGCGGCTGTGCAGGCGTTGAGCGCGGCATATGACACGGTGTTCACCTCGGGCGGTATCGGCCCGACCCATGATGACATCACCGCTGACAATGTGGCACAGGCGTTTGATCGCCCCATTGGCGTGCGGGATGATGCCCGTGCCATTCTGGCCGCTCATTATGAAAATTCAGGTCAGCAACTGAACGAGGCGCGCCTGCGCATGGCCCGTATCCCCGATGGCGCCACGTTGATTGATAACCCGATCAGCGCCGCCCCCGGATTTACCCTGGAAAATGTGCATGTGATGGCAGGGGTGCCAACGATCTTTCAGGCGATGTTGGCCAGCGTTTTGCCCACACTCACAGGCGGTGCGCCGATCATATCGCAATCGCAACGTATTTACCGGGGCGAGGGCGATATCGCCGGGCCTCTGGGGGCGTTGGCCAAGCGCTATTCAAACCTCTCCATCGGCTCTTACCCGTTTCAACAAGATGGCGTGTTTGGCGCACATATCGTAATTCGGGGCAATGACGCGGCACAGGTGACGGCCGCCATGGCCGAATTGAACGCGGAGTTCCCAACATGATGCCATCAGTCCAGACCCTCTATGATGTTATTGAGACCACCTGGCCCCCTGCCAGTACCCACAAACATGGCCCCTTCACCCTGCGCGATGGGGCGAGGGGTGGCAAACGTGTATCCGCCGCCACGACCACCACCGCGAGACAGCCGGTCACGGCTGAAGAGCTGCCCGCCGCCGAACGCGCCATGGCGGACATGGGCCAACCCCCACTGTTCATGGTCCGTAACGGGGATACCGCCCTTGATACCTTGCTTGAGACACAAGGCTATGAGGTCATAGATGCCGTCAATCTCTATGTCGGCGACGTTGCCACCCTCACCGCTGAGCCACTGGCCAAGGTGACTGCCTTTTGCATCTGGGAGCCGCTCGCCGTGATGCGCGATCTTTGGAAAATGGGGGGTATCGGCCCTGAACGGGTCGCCGTGATGGAGCGTGCCACTTGCCCCAAAACGGCACTTTTTGGCCGTGACAGTGATCGCCCTGCGGGTGCGGCCTATGTGGGTATCCACCGTGGCATTGCCATGGTGCACGCGCTGGAAATCCACCCAAACCATCGCCGCGCTGGTCTGGGCCGCCAAATGATGCGCCAAGCGGCCCATTGGGCGGCAGACAATGGCGCCAACCGAATTTCAGCCGTTTGCACGCAAGCCAATACAAATGCGAACGCGCTCTACTCTTCCCTCGGCATGGCGCTTGTGGGAACATATTATTACCGCATCAAGAAGGACGCAATGTCATGAGCCAATCAAACGCCACCACCGCCCTCGATCTGCCGATGGTCGATCCCTTGCCCGAGGCCACGCAAAAATACTTTGATATTTGCACCGAAAAGCTGGGCTTTATTCCCAATGTATTACAAGCCTATGCGTTCAATGTTGAAAAACTGAACGCCTTTACCGGTATCTACAATGACCTGATGTTGGCTGATAGCGGCCTCAGCAAGCTGGAGCGTGAGATGATCGCGGTGGTTGTCAGCTCCATCAATCGCTGCTGGTATTGTCAGGTGGCCCATGGCGCTGCAGTACGTCAACTCTCAGGCAAGCCGGAACTGGGTGAGGCGATGGTGATGAACTACCGCATGGCTGATCTGGACGCCCGCCAACGCGCCATGTTGGAATTTGCCGAGAAAGTCACCAAGGAAAGCTCTGCTGTGCAAGAAGCCGACCGGGCTGCTCTTCGTGTTGTGGGCTTCACCGATGCCGATATCTGGGACATTGCCAGCGTCGCGGGGTTCTTTAGCATGACCAACCGCATTGCCTCGGCCACAGGGATGCAACCCAACCCCGAATACCACGCACAGGCACGCTGATCCATGTGGCACCGGCTGGCTCTCTTGGTGATTTGTCTGTGGCCCGCAATGGGCTATGCGCTGGACCTGTCTTTGCCCAGCAATGCCACTCTCAGCCGCGAGATTTCAGAAGGGTCCGGCAGCTATCTGTTGCCGGTCGGGCCTTTTTCAGAGGGATCTTTGCCCGCACTTGAGGTCGAAGGCCGTGTTGTGCAACAGGCCTGGCGGCTTGAGGCGCAATCTATCACCACCTTGCAAATCCTGTCGCCCCTGCGCGATCAATTGATCGCCTCGGGATATGAGGTGCTGCTGGATTGCAGCGGGCGCGAATGTGGCGGGTTTGACTTTCGGTTCAACACAAAGGTCATGCCTTCGCCGGATATGTTTGTGGATCTGTTTGATTACCGCTTCATGTCACTGCGTCAGAGCACCACGGCGGATGCCTCAGGCTATGTGAGTCTGCTGGTCAGCCGCTCAGGTGTCACCGGCTACATCCAGGTGATCCATGTGGCGCCCAAAGGCGGCAATGGCCTCAGCGTCGCCACCGATGCCAAGGCGCAATTGCCGCGTCCGGGATCAGATCAACCCGTGGCACAGGCGTTGATGTCACAGGGCCATGTGATCTTGTCGGATCTCAACTTTGGCAGCGGGTCATCCGAGCTGGGTGAAGGCCCGTTTGCATCGCTGACCGCCTTGGCGGCATTCCTGAAATCCGACGGTGGCTTGCGCGTGGCCTTGGTGGGGCACACCGATGCGGTGGGTGGTCTTAGTCCAAATATCGCGCTGTCCAAACGGCGCGCGCAATCCGTGTTAGAGCGGCTGGTCAGCACCCACGGCGTGCCGCGCGCGCAGCTGGATGCCGAAGGGATGGGATATCTTTCGCCCATCGCACCCAATCTCGATCAACCCGGCCGTGAGGCCAATCGCCGCGTCGAAGCCGTGCTATTGAACAGTGAATGACAATGGCCAGCGGATGCCTTGATACCCCCCTTGGCCCCCTGAGTGTGATCAGTGAAACAGGCCGGATTGAACGCCTGCGCTGGGGTGATTTTTCTGCCGGTCCTCCCACGCCTGAGATTGCAGCGGCTCTGGATCAGCTGGCGGCCTATTTCGCAGGTGATTTGCGCGAATTTGACTTGCCCCTGCATGTTGAGGCGTCGCCCTTCCAGCAAGCTGTCTGCACCGCCATGTTGGCCATCCCATTTGGAGAAACCCGCACCTATGGTGATCTGGCGCATGATCTGAATGTGCCAGCCCAGGCCATTGGCGGGGCGTGTGGTGGCAATCCTATCCCGGTGATTATTCCGTGTCACAGGGTGCTGGGTGCGCATAGCCTGGGGGGCTATTCCGGTGACGGCGGGGTGGAAACAAAAGTGTGGCTTTTGAAACATGAGGGCGCCGGCGGTTTGTTGATCTGATCAAACGTCGCCCGTGCGCCGTTCAGGGACCAGTTGCTGCGCAATCCCGGCCACCAACAGATATCCGGTGGTGATGATCAATCCCCAATCTGCCCAACTTTCAGGATGAAAATCCACCCAGGCCGCCCAACCCGCAAAGAATGTCCAGGCCAGCGCCATTGGCAAAGACACCACACGCCAGCGCAGGGTGCGCACCGGATGGATGAATTTCAATGGCAGAAACATTGCGACCGCCAACAAGGTCACCAGCGCAAAACTGATCCAAAAATTTGGCTCAATGGCGAATAAGAAAATCACCACCATGTTCCAACATCCGGGAAATCCCATAAAGGATTTATCCTTTGTTTTCATGCCAGTGTTCACCATATACAACACGCTGGCAAAGGTGATGACAATGATCGCCACCCAGCCTGTCCACCCCGGCAAAAGCCCTGATTTGAACAGGGCAAAGGCAGGAATGAAAATGTAGGTCAGATAGTCGATGATCATATCCAGGATAACGCCATCAAACTGCGCCGCGTGTTTCTGAACGTCGTATTTGCGCGCCAATGGCCCGTCAATTCCGTCCACCACGAAGGCGACCACAAGCCACAAAAACATCAGGCTCCACTTGCTATCTACAGCGGCCAGCATGGCCAGCATTGCAAAGACAGCACCAGTGGCGGTGAAAAGATGAACGCTCAACGCTTTAAGAGAATTGCTCATGAGCGCGGTATTGCCGCAAATCGGGCAGGGGTGCAATCAGGCTTTGGGATGGGCACGTTGGTAGACCTCCCAGAGGCGCGCGGAATCAACAGCCGTATAGGCCTGAGTGGTGGACAGGGACGCATGACCCAGCAACTCTTGTATCGCGCGCAGATCACCGCCTGCATTCAGCAGATGCGTGGCAAAGCTGTGGCGCATTGCATGGGGCGTGGCAGACGAGGGCAACCCCAGCTGCATACGGGTTTTTTCAACCACTTTTTGCACAATCCGCGGGTTCAGCCTGCCACCGCGCATGCCAAGGAACACCGGGGCGTCTGGTGTCATATCATAGGGGCAGATACGCAAATAGGCGTCAACGGCGTCACGCGCAGCGGGGATAACAGGAACCATACGTTCCTTATTGCCCTTGCCCAGAATGCGTAACGCATCGCCAATCGGCAGGTCACGCCCTGTTAATCCGAGAGCTTCTGAAATCCGCAACCCACAGCCATATAACAACGTCACCACGGCCTGATCACGCGCAGCCACCCAAGGCGTGGAGGATTGCATTTCAACTGTGTCAATCATCTCGCGTGCGGCGTCTTCGGCCAATGGGCGGGGCAGCTTGCGTTGAAACTTGGGAGAGCGTGTGGATAAAACGGCCGTGGGTTCAAACCCTTCACGTTCAGACAGCCAGCGATAAAAACTTTTGACGGCCGACAATTTGCGCGCAAGTGAGCGTGATCCCACATCTTGCCCACGGGTAAAGGCCATCCACGAGCGCATATCGCCCACAGATATTTGCGCCAAAGGAGCCAACCCCTGGGCTTCCCCCTTATGCTCGCTCATAAAGGCCAGAAACCCGGCCACATCACGCGCATAGGCGCTAATTGTATTGTCGGATGCGCCCTTCAGGGCCTTTTGAGCGTCCAGCCAGCCCTGCAATGCATCGCGGGCGGCGGGGGAAATCATGCCAACCAGCGCCGCATGGCCCGTTCAAACACGCCCGCAAAAAACGCCAGCAAATCAGTGCCTTGTTGCGGGGTGAATTGGTGTGGGTCTTCGGCGCCCATGACCAGCATACCGGGCAGGCGTCCCTCACCGAAATCCAGCAGCAAACACGCCTCCGAGCGGACGAACTCGGCTTCGCGACCATAAATGCGCATGTCACCTTCGTGAATCTGGCGCAATGTCACTTGTCGTGCAGAATTTCCGCGTCCATCGCTGAGGTAGTTTTGGATAAATCCCGGCTCGGCCAAAGATAAGACATCGCCCAGCCGCTTGACCGCCGGATCACCGCCATCCTGCACCGTTTCCAGCACCAGCTTGACCGTATCCACCCGCAGGATAGCCGCCACATCGGTGCCCAGATCCTTCAGGAATTTTTCAAATTCCACCGGGTCCAGCATCCGCAAAATCGCACGATGCACCTGGTTGGTGCCCGCCAGATTTTCATAAGCGGCGGCAATGACGCTGCGATGCGTGTCTTCCAGACGATCAAGTCGGGTTTCCAACCGGTCCATCGCAATGCCGCGTAAATCCACAATATTGCCCCCCATCGCGCGCTCATTTGCGGAGATGAGGGCGCGCATAAGGTCTTGATCTTCAAGGATAACATCGGGTTGCGAGATGATACGCTCACGCAACCCATCATCCATTTGGGGCTTGCTGCTCATTTGTGCCTCGGTCTTTTATTGGCGCTCTTATAGCATGGCGCCTGCAAAAATCATTAAGGAATTACAGGATCTTCTGTCCGGTTTTTTCCCAGTCTGCCATAAATGCCTCAAGGCCATTGTCAGTGAGCACATGTTGGGCCATTTGTTTGATGACCTTTGGCGGGGCGGTCATCACATCTGCGCCGATCATGGCCGATTGGTGGGCGTGGTTCACAGTGCGGATTGAGGCCACAAGGATCTGGGTTTCAAACCCATAATTGTCATAAATCTGGCGGATGTCTGCGATCAGGTCCATGCCTTCCAGGTTGATGTCATCCAGCCGTCCAACGAAGGGGCTGATAAACGTCGCCCCTGCTTTGGCGGCCAACAGGGCCTGATTGGCGGAAAAGCAAAGCGTGACATTGACCATGTTGCCCTCATCCGACAGCACTTTGCAGGCCTTTAGCCCGGCCCATGTCAGCGGCACTTTCACGGCGATATTGTCGGCAATCTTGGCCAGCTTGCGCCCCTCGGCGATCATAGCATCAGCTTCCAGCGCCACAACCTCGGCTGAAACGGGGCCATCGACCATCTCGGCGATCTCTTTGGTGACTTCCAGGATGTCACGGCCAGACTTCATGATCAGCGATGGGTTCGTGGTTACCCCATCCACCATGCCGAGATCATTCAATTCGGCAATTTGATCGACTTCGGCGGTATCTACGAAAAACTTCATGGCTCATGCTCCTGCGCGCGGGTTGGCGTGTGTTACCTTAGCGTTTACCGTATCACGCTGCGTGCGGAAACCCCTGATAATGAGCATGCCCGAACCTTGGTCCACTACCGTCCGGGCAATCACCACATGCAGCCCGTCCATGTGCTGCGCGGTTGTTGCAACCCCTTACCCTTTGATCAGAAATGACGAAATTTCAGGGGCCCTTTGGCCGCGCTCAAGTTGGGCTGAAAATTCTATCACCGACACCGAATACTTAGCAAAACTATTGTTCTTTATAGGATGATATGGGCACATATGAACCAACACAGTCAATATAAACGAAGGAATATTCGATGCAAATGACCGCAACTTGGGGGCCAGCTGCGCTTGGCGCAGGATTTGGTGCGATCCAAGATATCAACACGTTTCTCTATGATCTTGCTTTGGGGACATCCAATGTCGTCTCCGAAAGCTCCACGCAGGTTGTTCTTTCCGGGGATATCGCTGGGCAATCTGTCCTTTTGGTGGTGACTGGTGTCGATCTTGACGGGCTTGACCAGAACAGCACCGCGACAGGCACAGTCCATTCACTGGAGTACTATGCGGGAGACACGGTGTCAGCAAATGCGGCAATCCTGACGATGACTGGTGCAATCGTTCAGGCGCCATTCGAAGCAGCGATGCACGAAGATGAAGAAAACGGGAACACAGACGCAGTTGCGGCTTTCTTTGCGCAGTATGACTGGGCCTATAACGGGCTAAATGTCCCCGACAGCTTGTCCCAAAATGACATCGATGACCCCAGCACATTCTTTTCCTTGTCGGGCAATGATACCATCAACCTGGCGGGTGGCCATGATTCAGTCGCGTCTGGCACAGGTGACGATAGTGTAAGCGGTGGTGCTGGTTTTGACACGCTTTTGGGTGGTCTGGGCAATGATACGCTGAATGGGGGCGACAATGCAGATCGCCTCTATGGCGGCGTGGGCAATGATGCGCTGGATGGCGGCGCGGGCACGGATATTC
>JARGOC010000054.1 GCA_029212365.1 Roseovarius sp. | reverse complement strand
CGCTTCGATTGTCCGACCCGAAGGCATACTTGCAGATCATTACCACTTTGACCGCAAAGATACCGCTGGCAGAAGTCAATGTGAGCAGCAACACGCTTGTCGACCGGCGCAGCGAAATGGTTGTCGTTGATCACGGAACCGATGAGGAATGGGAACACAAGTTGGAGCGCCAGCAACAGCGTCTAACCGAAGCCACTGAGACCTAACCTAACTTCTGGAAAGTTGTTCCTCGCGCGCGTTCCCGCCGCATGATTTCTTCACGTATGCGCTTCCACTTCCCTTGCTCAAATGTGTTCGACCGATACCAAGCCGCATGCTCTTCATTACAAGCTCGTTCAAAAGCCTGCTCATCATCTTCCGACCACAGCTTGTCGACTTCCGCCTCAATTTCAGAATGAGGTATCAACCGTGGTCGAATGGACCCTTCCCAGAAGCACCAAAGAAATGTGCCCCAGATTGGGGAGAGGCATGTTGCTAACATCATAACTTCGACCCAACTAAAATTTGACATGTGAAAACCGACGCCGATCTGATACCAATATGGTATCTTAACATACCATATTGTACGTGGCGAGATTTGTGTCTTTCAGGAACATATTGTTCCTATGGATATATTTGCGAAAAAACTGCGTGAACGCGCGAAGCAACTCGGCATTTCGAATGCGAACGCTGCGAGAAGAATTGGGTTGGATGAACGAAGATATGCACATTATGCGTCGGGAAGACGGGAGCCCGATTTATTGACCTTGGTGAAAATTGCAGAAACGCTCGATACGACACCGAATTGGCTACTCGGTATTAGTAATTATCAAGAAGAAGAGCCAAAAAAAGCTGCACTTATTGATAGGTTTTCAAATGCAGCTTATGGGATGACAATAAATGATCTTGAGTTGTGTGTTATACAAGCGGAAGCCGTGTTAGCTTCAAAGAAAAGCTAGTTTCTTAGAATGAGGTGAGAGTTTGCGTTTTGTCGCCAATGGGCCTTCCATTCCTGACGAACTGCTACTAGCTCGGGATCAAGGTCGCGTTGTATTTTTCTGTGGAGCAGGCATTTCTCGCGCCAAAGCCAAGTTACCTGATTTCTTTGAGCTTGCGGCGATTGTGACCACAGCACTTGGTGTGCCCGCAGACGATCCGGCCATGAAAATCATTGCTGAGGCAAAGAGCATCGGCAAGCGCACTGGCATCGAAGGACTAATTTCAGCAGATAGCATCTTTGGTCTGCTCGAGCGCGATTTTCTTTCGCGAGATATCCACGAAGCTGTGGCAAAAGCGCTGACCCTAGAGGGCTCAGTTGACCTCAGCGCACATGACACATTGTTGAGGTTGGCGACCACCCAAGAAGGTTTGGTCCGTCTCGTTACCACTAACTTTGATCGATTGTTCGATGAGTGCCGCGCCAATCTGCCGACTTTTTCACCGCCAAAGCTTCCCGACCCGACGCGCGCTACAGACCTTAACGGTGTCGTATACCTACATGGAAAGATGAATTCTGACGGCAGTGGAGCCGAAGGCGATGGTTTCGTTCTTTCGAGCTCGGAATTCGGACGTGCCTATCTGTCAGAGGCGTGGGCCACGGAATTCGTACGAGAAATCCTAAGCAAGTATTCGGTCGTTTTTATCGGCTATTCTGCCGATGATCCGCCAATGCAATATCTGTTGGAAGCTCTCAATAGAACTTCAGGGCCAATTGAAGAAGTTTACGCGTTCCAATCAGGCGATCAGAATTACGCGGCATCGCGATGGAAGCACAAAGGCGTAACCGCCATTCCATATGCCGATGGAAAGGGCCATTCGGCGCTTTGGAGCACGCTAGAAGCTTGGGCTGCAAGGGCAGATGCCCCCAATGCTTGGGTGCAAGGCGTTGTAGAACGGGCAAAACTGGGGCCCGAGTCATTATTACCCCATGAACGGGGGCAGGTCGCCCATATCGTTTCTACAATTGACGGTACACGGAAATTTGCAGAGGCCGACAGCCCGCCTCCAGCTACATGGCTTTGTGTTTTCGATCCCGCTCGGAGATTCGCTAAACCGGGCCAGCTGGGCAGGTTCATGGAGAAGGGGCCGTATGTCGATCCCTTTGATCTCTACTCATTGGACTCCGACCCCATTCCAGACAAAAGCGATCCTGAAGACCATAACTCCAAGCGAGAGGTGCCCAACGGTGTGTGGGATGGCTTCGCGCTCAGCAATGCAGACCGGACCGGACTTAGGGATGAAAATACAGGCTCCTTCAGAGGTCATTGGTCTCGGCAATCGCCGCGCCTGCCTGCCAGACAAGCTCATCTTGGTTTCTGGCTTAGCAAAATCGCGCGTCAGCCCGAGGCGGTCTGGTGGGCCGTTCGACAGCTTGGGTTGCATCCGAACATAACTGAGAAAATCACTTGGCAGTTGGAAAAAGCTGACCCGGAAATCCCCCCAGCAGTTCGTGAGGCATGGCGCTATCTTTCCGATTTTTGGGAGGAAGACCATACGGAATTTCGAAGAGATTGGTATGAGTTGGCATCCGCCATCAAGGTTGGCGGATGGAGTGAAGTAATTCTAAGGCGCTTCGCTCATTTTGGCCGACCTTACATAAAGGTGAAGGAAAACTACTGGGGAGGTCCAGTCCCAGAATTCAAAAGTGAGTTTCATTTAAGAGACCTCATAAGCCGCGATGTCGAATACCCAGACTTGCCGCGTGATACCTCAGTTCCCGATGAGTGGATTGAACGGGTTGTAACTGTCCTTCGCAGAAACCTCGAAACCGCGCTGGAATTGGAAAAGGAGTTTGGTGGATATGGCTTGGATACCATTTGCCCAATAACGCCGGACGAAAATCCTGACGGAGATTCGTTCTCTCGAACTCACGGCTTGTCGGCGTGGGTTCTGTACTTCATCACCCAGTTCCGGAGATTGATGGATCTGGATTTGGATGCGGCAAAGACCGAATTTCAAAGGTGGTCGACTGAAGATACAACCATTTTTGCCAGATTGAGAATTTGGGCTTTGGGGCAAAAAAACCTTGTATCCATTGAAGAATTCGGGGCGGTCGTACGGAAGATACCTGAACGGGCGTTCTGGGGTTCTCGTCATGCTCGGGACCTATTGCTCGCACTTTCATCCCGATGGAGCGAGATAGGCTCGAAAGATAGGAATGAAATTGAGCAACGTATCCTCAGCGGTCCGGAACGATGGCCGGATGAAGAAGACGAGTATTACAAGGAAAGAAAAGCGTGGGATAGCCTCAACA
Organism: Roseovarius sp.; assembly: GCA_029212365.1. GTDB lineage: Bacteria > Pseudomonadota > Alphaproteobacteria > Rhodobacterales > Rhodobacteraceae > Roseovarius. Next base: position 1,701 of record JARGOC010000054.1, on the reverse strand, counting down.
GACTGAATTGGCTCAATGAGCAAGGGTGCTCTCTCGAATTGGATTTGGATCGAATTACGCAAGAACTACGAAAGGAAGCTCCCAAGTGGATGCCGGAATATGCGAAGGGCGCGGCTGAATCGCTCGAAGGACGCAGTGGTTGGGTTCGTACGGAGACTGAATATTCCTCGCTTTTGAATGAACCGTTGAGTACCACGCTTATAAAGGCAAAGGAACTTTCTGGGCGACAGGGTCGCGAATTTGTCGAACACGCTCCATTCGCAGGGCTTTCAAAAGAGCATCCAGTACGAGCCTTTGCCGTTCTAAGGCTGGAGGCGAAAAGAGGTGAATTCCCTGAATGGGCATGGAGGGCGTTCCTAAACCCCGAGCAACGGAATGGTGACCGCCCAAGGTTCGTCGGACTTATAGGGGAACAGCTAACGCGATATTCTGACACTCAGTTGACCCCAATAATGCGTTCTGTGGCCGACTGGTTGCAGAAGTCCGCAAAGGTCTTAGCAGCTAAGTATCCAGACTTATTCGTTCGATTGGTCCAGAAGGCAATTGAAGTGCTGTCGCTCGAAACTCCGGAAAGCAGCACCGCAATTATTCGAGGTAATAGGGAGGCCGATTGGACGGTGGAAGCGATCAACTCGCCTACCGGGAAGCTCGCTGAAGCGCTGTTTGATGATCCAAAAAAGGATGGCCTCGGAGAACGAGCAGGTTTCCCTAAAGAATGGCTAGGGCTTGTGGAGCGGCTACTTGAGTTGCCGGGCGACCTTCGCAGACACTCTCTGGTAATTTTTGCTCACAGTTTGAGCTGGTTTTTTTACGTGGACCCAGCGTGGACCAAAGCCAATCTATTATCAGTCCTGACTTCCAATGACGATGACGACCAAGAAGCCTTTTGGGCGGGTTTCTTGTGGGGTGGAAAGGCCTATGGGCACGAGTTCTTTATGCTTCTCAAGCCAGATATGCTGCGCTTGGCCAAATCCGGAAATTTAGAACGCCGGGGCCATGCCGAAGCACTGACGGGATTACTTCTATCCGCATGGGCATTAGCCGACGAAGAAACTGGCGAGAAATGGATCTCTGACGAGGAGCTGCGTGACGTATTGCTCAACTCCAACGACGACTTGCGCTCTCACGTCCTCTGGCAAACGGAACGCTGGGTGAAAGAGAACAAGGAAAAATGGTCGCCGCTGCTGCTAAACCTACTAGAGGATGTCTGGCCACGTCAAATTGCAGCGAAATCAGGAATCGTATCCGCGAGACTCTGTGACATCGCCTTTTCTGACGAAGAGCATTTTCCAGAGTTGGCGGCAGCTGCCCTACCTCTACTCACAAAGATCGATCGGGATCATTTGATGCTTCCGGACCTTCGCCGATCTCGCGACAACATCGTGGATTTACACCCTCGCGAAACGCTTGCACTTCTCCATGCGGTGCTTCCAGACAATGTGGCTGCTTGGCCTTATGGTATTGACGCTACAATAGACCGAATTGGTGAAGCGGATAGCACGCTCAACAATGATGAGAGGCTCATTGAGCTTAAACGCATTTGGGATTCGCGATAGCTGGTAAAAACGTACAACCGTGCTGCCCCGGTGCTGCCCAGAGCAATTTCGGCAAATCGTTATTTTCGCTAACCCATTGAAAGTATTGGCGCACCGGGGAAGATTCGAACTCCCGACCCCCAGATTCGTAGTCTGGTGCTCTATC
>JARGOC010000024.1 GCA_029212365.1 Roseovarius sp. | reverse complement strand
CACCAAGGGTGGTAAAATTGGTCTGTTCGGTGGTGCCGGTGTTGGCAAAACCGTTTTGATCATGGAACTGATCAACAACATCGCCAAAGTGCACTCGGGCTTCTCGGTTTTCGCCGGTGTTGGCGAGCGGACTCGTGAAGGGAACGATCTCTATCATGAGATGATCGAATCCAATGTTATCAAACCCGATAACCTGGAAGACAGCCAAGTGGCCCTGGTCTATGGCCAGATGAACGAGCCTCCCGGAGCGCGTGCGCGTGTTGCCCTGACCGGCCTGACCCTGGCCGAGCAGTTCCGTGACCAATCCGGGACTGACGTTTTGTTCTTCGTTGATAACATCTTCCGCTTTACCCAAGCGGGCTCTGAGGTTTCGGCTCTGCTTGGCCGTATTCCTTCGGCGGTGGGTTATCAGCCAACACTGGCAACCGATATGGGTGCCATGCAGGAACGCATTACATCGACCAAAGCGGGGTCGATCACGTCGATCCAAGCGGTTTATGTTCCAGCGGATGACCTTACTGACCCGGCCCCTGCGACCACATTTGCGCACTTGGATGCCACAACCGTTCTGTCGCGTGCGATTTCTGAGCTGGGTATTTACCCTGCTGTGGATCCGCTCGATTCAACATCACGTTTGATGGACCCGTCCATTGTGGGCGAAGAGCACTATCAAGTGGCGCGTGACGTTCAGGGCATCTTGCAACGCTACAAATCGCTGCAAGATATCATCGCCATTCTGGGCATGGATGAGTTGAGCGAAGAAGATAAGCTGACCGTGGCCCGTGCCCGGAAAATCCAGCGCTTCCTGAGCCAACCTTTCGATGTTGCGAAAGTGTTCACCGGTTCAGACGGTGTGCAGGTGCCTCTGGCCGACACAATCAGCTCGTTCAAAGCTGTGGTTGCTGGTGAATATGACCACCTTCCCGAAGGCGCCTTCTATATGGTTGGCGGCATCGACGAAGTGCTGGCCAAAGCCGAAAAAATGGCGGCTGACGCCGCCTGATGTGGTGGTGGGGTTCAACCCCACCTTCCGCCCGAAAAGGAGGCCGATATGGCTGATACAGTCCAATTCGATCTGGTAAGCCCTGAGCGCTTGCTGGCCTCGATCGAGGCCAAAGAAGTGCAAATTCCGGGTGCCGAAGGCGATATGACAGCGCTGCCTGATCATGCGCCGCTGATCACCACATTGCGCCCAGGCGTTTTGAAGGTGACCAGTGACAAGGGTGTTGACGAATATGTCGTCACCGGCGGTTTTGCCGAGATCAACCCAACCAGCATTTCCGTTTTGGCCGAACAGGCCACGCCACGCGGCGATGTCACCCCCGAGCAATTCAAAGCGATGGTTGATCAGGCCACCGATGCGCTTGCCAAGGCACAGGAAACCTATGTGAACGAACCTGGCCCTGTGGATGAGGCGGCCAAAATGCTGGCTGACATGGTTGCCATTGGAGATGTGATTGGCCTGAGCGCCAATTGATCTAACGACAGTAAATTACTGAAAAGGCTCGCTTCTGGCGGGCCTTTTTCGTTCCGAAAGCACGCGCCAATGGCATTGGTTTAGAAGAATGCGACACCTTCATGCTGCCTCAATGGCACCGTCGCTTTGTTCAAATGGGTGCTATTTCCAATACTCAATTGCACCACCACAAGAAGCTGTTAAAAACAATGCCGTACTCCTAGGGTATTTTTTCTCTGTACCGCCCAGAAACCGTAATAGAGCGTCCTTGATAGTTTAATGACGAAGCCATGATAAAACTGACCAACGCGACAATCGGCATCGACCAGGGCGATGATGTGCTGTTCTCGGATTACGAGGACGGTGGAGACATGTGGACGGGGGGGGGGTCTCGTAAGCGTGTCCATAAGATCAAGTTCAAGGAACCCTACAAGATGCCGCCAGCGGTGCATGTATCCCTGACTATGTGGGATATGGACAGCGCCACTAACGCGCGCGCCGATGTAAGCGCCCAGAAAATTACCGAGAAGGGTTTTGAAATCTTGTTCTACACTTGGGCCGACACCCGGATTGCCCGTGCGCGTGTGCGCTGGATGGCGATTGGTGAGGTAAAGGGTGAGGACGACTGGGATCTGTATTGAGATAAGTTGGGTGCTTTAGCTACACCCCGGCGAGGTTTAGCAGCCCTTTTTTATTGGCGACACCACACGAAACTTGCTTTGAAAAACTGCCCCAAAACACATCGTAGCCAACACCGCAGCAAATGCGATGTCGGCTTAATGCAGTTTGCGACGATCAGGTTTCATCGGGCGTTGGAGAACACGCCCTCATAGATCGGCTCAAGCGTTTCATTGTCAAAGAGTGACGACACGGAGGTGCCGTTCCAGATGTTCAGGATGGCTTGGGCAAACACTGGTGCGGTGGGCAGGATGCGAATATTGGGCGCGGATGCCACTGCATTGGTGGGCTGAATCGTGTCGGTGATCACCAGTGATTTCATCACCGATTTGCTGACCCGCTCGACCGCAGGGCCGGACATCACGCCGTGGGTGATATAGGCGTGCACTTCGGAGGCGCCGTTTTCCAACAGAACTTCGGCGGCTTTGCACAATGTGCCTGCGGTATCGACCATATCGTCGACGATGATACATTTTTTGTCCGATACATCGCCGATCACTGTCATCTCGGCAACTTCTCCGGCTTTCTCGCGGCGTTTGTCGACGATGGCCAGCGGGGCGTTGATCCTTTTGGCCAATTCGCGCGCGCGGGCCACACCCCCAACATCGGGTGAAATGATCATGACATCTGCAAGGTTATCCTTGAACTGGGCCATGATATCCAAGGCAAACACCGGCGAGGCATAAAGGTTGTCGACCGGTATATCAAAGAAGCCCTGAATCTGTGCAGCGTGCAGATCCATTGTCAGAACCCGCTCAATGCCTGTGCCAACCAGCATGTTGGCCACCAGTTTGGCCGAAATCGGCGTGCGTGCTTTTGAGCGGCGATCCTGCCGGGCGTAACCGAAATACGGGATAACGGCAGTGATGCGTTGGGCAGATGACCGGCGCAGCGCGTCGGCCATGATCAGCAGTTCCATCAGGTTGTCATTTGCCGGGTTTGAGGTGGGCTGAATAATGAACATATCCTCGCCGCGCACGTTCTCGTAGACCTCGACGAATATTTCGCCGTCATTGAACCGCTCTACCCGGGCATCACATAGCCCGACATTAACACCGCGGTGCATCGACATGCGTTTGGCGATGCCAGTGGCAAGCGGCATATTGGCATTGCCTGAAATCAGTTTTGGTTCGGGGGTTGTCGGCATGAGGGCAGCTCCGGCTGAACAAGATGACAGATTCGTGACGTTGAACACCGCTTAACATGCGCGTATCCTGTGGCAAAGCGTAGCCTCGAAAGGAATGCACCAGAATGGCCCATATCGATTACTATTTTTCGACACTGTCGCCTTATACCTACATGGCGGGCACGCGGCTTGAAGATATGGCGGCCAAACACGGCGCATCTGTGACCTACAAGCCGATGGATATCATGGCGCTCTTTGGGCGCACAGGTGGGACACCGCCCAAGGATCGCCATCCGTCCCGCCAGATTTGGCGCCTGCAAGAGATGCCGCGCCAAGCCAAAAAGCTGGGAATGGCGTTCAACGTCAAACCTGCACATTGGCCAACCAATGCTGCCCCGTCTTCTTATGCGATTATTGCTGCCCAAAATGCCGGTGGTGGTGATTTGGGCGGACTGGTGCATTCGTTTGTTCGGGCTGTCTGGGCCGAGGACAAGGATATCGCCGAAGACACAGTGATCCGCGAGTGTCTGCAAGCTGCGGGATTTGATCCTGCATTGGCTGATAGTGGCCTGTTGTCAGGTGCCGAGACCTATAGCCAAAACCTGGAACAGGCTGTGAACGCCAATGTATTTGGTGCGCCGACCTATGTGACAGACACCGGGCAGAATTTCTGGGGTCAGGACCGGATCGAGGATCTGGGGATGCATCTGGCGGGCGACCTTTAGCCAATGCCACGCGCCGACAGAGCCGGGTTTCCCACCTATTGGACCCATTATGGGCAGGGGCCGCGCGCGGCCTTGATGATCCATTGTTCATTGGCGCATTCAGGCAGCTGGGGCGGCATGGCGCGGCATTTGTCGGGCGCGCTGAGCATGACGGCCTTTGATATGCCGGGGCATGGGCGTAGTGCCGCCTGGGACGCCAGCGACGAGTATCAGAAGGTGACAATGCAGATTGCTGCCAGTTTCTGCGATCAACCTATTGATGTTGTCGGACACTCCTTTGGGGCGACTGTTGCGCTCAGGCTGGCGGTTGAGCGGCCTGAGCTGGTGCGCTCTCTTGTTCTGATTGAGCCAGTGTTCTTTGCTGTGGCGCAGCGCGATGCGCCCGGCATGCTCGCTTTGCACGAAGGGCAATCAACAGGGTTCATTGCTGCGATGGAGGTAGGGGACACCTTGGCGGCCGCGCGTGAATTTACCCAAATTTGGGGTGATGGCCCCCCTTGGGATCAACTGCCGGATGCTCAGCGTCAAATGCTGGCGGATCAGATCCACCTGATCGAAGCGGGCAGTGTGGCGTTGAATGATGATCCGGGCGGGATGCTGAACAAAGGGGTGTTAGACGGGGTGACACAACCCGTTCTTTTGATCGAAGGGAGCCGGTCGCCTGCGATCATTCCGGCCATACATGAAGCACTGGCCTGCCGATTGCCCAACGCCCGGCGCGCGGTGATTGTGGGCGCACGTCATATGTCTCCGATCACCCATGCCGCGCAGGTCAGTGATGAGGTTTTGCGGTTCTTGCAGACCACCTAAAGCGTTTCGCATAAAACTTGGATCAGAGATTTTCCGCGAAACGCTTTGGTGAGATCACTTATCGCGCCCTTGATTGGGTTCTCAATTAACCTAGCGCTGCGGCAATGAAACGATCCACATACTCTTCAGTTGTGGACCAGTCACACACCAGCCGCATCATCAGTGGCTCGTCCGGATCGCCATTGTCCAATAGTCCGTCATGCATCCCGTATACTGCGCCCACTGCATGCAGCCGCTGATGAGTCGCGCGTGGCAGGGTGGCAAAGATCAGGTTGGCTTGTGGCTCAGCCACAAAATGACAATCGGGCAAACTGCGCAGCCCTTCTGCAAGCCGCGCACAGGCGCTGTTGGACTTTTTGGCCAATGTCAGCCAGAGACCATCGTTTAGATAGGCCAGCATCTGCGCCGACAAATAGCGGTGTTTGGAAATCAGATGAGCGCCTCGCTTGCGGCGCAACTCAAATTCCCAGGCATGATCGGGGTTGAAAAACACCACCGCTTCGACCCCCAGACAGCCATTTTTTGTGCCGCCAAAGCTGACGGCATCCACGCCAATTGTCCAAGTCATCTGTGCCGGGGTGCACCCCAGTGCGGTGATCGCATTGGCAAAGCGCGCGCCGTCCATATGCACTGGTAGGCGGTGTTGGCGCGCCACATCGGTGAGCGCGCTCAATTCGTCCAATGTATACACATGGCCACGTTCCGTTACCTGCGTGATCGACACCGGCCCGCGTTGTGATACATGCACATCGCCCGCCGCCCAGCTTTGGATCGTGCGGGACAGGGCATCCGGTGTCATCTTGTCACCTTCGCCCACCAGACTGAGCTTGGACCCACCGGTGTAAAACTCGGGTGCATGGCACTCATCCACTTGGATATGGGCCAAAGGCGCGCAAAAAATCGTTTGCCAGGGTTGCGCCATCGTGGCCAGCGCCAGCGAATTTGCAGCCGTGCCGGTGGCCACCAGATAGACGGCGGCACGTGGGGCCTCAAAAATGGCGCGGATACGGTCTCGGACCTGCTCCATGATGGTGTCATTGCCATAGGATGCCTGATAGCCTGTGTTGGCATCGACCAGCGCCTGCATCACATCCGGGTGGGCCGGGCCGCAATTGTCAGATCCAAAATACATTCAAAGGGGCTCCTCGATTAGGTGATCTTCCCAGTCGTCCTCATGCACTTCAAATTCGGGCACCGTGGCGCCTTGCATTGATACACCTGCATCATGCACCGTCTGGGGATCGCCCGAAATCAACGGGTGCCAGTCAAACAGCGGTTTGCCCGTATGCAGCAGTTTATAGGCGCAGGTTTCGGGCATCCAATACAGGTTTTTGTCCAGGTTTTTAGGGTCCAGCACGATGCATTCGGGCACGAACTGATGGCGGATATCATATTGTGCACAACGGCAGGTGGTGTCGTCAAACAAGCGGCATGCCACGCGGGTCAAGACAACCTCGGCGGTGTCCTCGTCTTCCAGCTTGTTCATGCAGCACTTGCCGCAGCCGTCGCATAGTGCCTCCCATTCAGGGCGGGTCATGCGCGTCAACGGCGTGTCCTCCCAAAAGCGCGGACGCAGGGTGGCATGATCGGTCATAGCTGGTTCAGAATGGTGCGGGCGCGGGCGCAATCGGCATCCATCTGGGCGATGAAGGCCTCAAGGCTGTCAAAAGTTTCTTCGGGGCGCAGATAATCGACCAGAGCGACAGACAGCTCAGTCCCATATAAATCGCCCGAGAAATCAAACAGGAAGGTTTCAACATTGGGCCGTTCGCCCTGAAACATCGGCCGCACACCCAGTGAGGCCGCCCCTTGATATGTGCCTTTATGCGGGCCGTCCAAGATATCGACCTCCACCGCATAGACGCCAAATTTTGGCGGGTGCAGCCCTGCAATAGACATGTTGGCCGTGGGATAGCTCAGATCACGCCCTCGCTGTTCGCCGCCGATCACCTGTCCTTCGATTCGGTGCCAATGGCCCAACATGGCGGCGGCATCACGGGGGCGGCCATCCGACAACGCCTGCCGGATCGCGGTTGAGGATACCTCACCGGTCTGTCCCTTTAGCAAATTGGCGATAGTGACGCCAAACCCCAGATCCTTGCCAAATTGCACCAGATCTGCCGCATTGCCTGCCCGACCTTTGCCAAAACAGAAATCAGCGCCAACCACGATGTGTTTCAGGCCCAGACCGTCGACAATCACATTCTGGGCAAATTCTTTGGGGGTGAGGGCCGACAGGGCAGCGTTGAAATTCAGCTCATAGAGCCTCTCAACCCCCAGCTTTTCCAACCGGTGGGCGCGGGCTTCGCGGCCCATCAGGCGAAAGGGCGGGGCGTTGGGGGCAAAGTGTTCACGCGGATGTGGCTCGAACGTCAAAATACCCAAAGGCGCGCCAACAGCAGCGCCAGCAGAGCGGGCAATATCAATCACCGCCTGATGGCCCAGATGCACACCATCAAAATTGCCGATGGCAACACTGGCCCCGCGATCGGAAGGCTCAACAAACGTATAATCTCGGATAATCCGCATGCGGCAGAGGTAGCGGTATGCTGGCGCAGGTGCAACGACAGATTAATTGGATTGGATGAACGCCCAAATTCCCCATACGAACAGGCCCGAAACCGCCAAGCCAGGCTGCTGTAGCAGCAAGGACACGGGTGCAGAGATTGGACATGAACCAGGCCGAACATCCCCCAGCATAAGGCCGGTGATGGGCGCTATTTGTGTGCCTGGATCATGATGCCCGATAAAGTGATCTGATCGCGTGCAGGGTCAAACCCTTCGTTGCATCCTGAATAGATTGCAAGGCAACGATGAATGTTCAGTCGAACTTGCCCGATGGCGCCAGAACGGTGGCTTCTCCGATCAGCACTTTCTTGCCGTTGACCAAACAGCGGCAATCCAGCTGAACACGGCGTTTAGCCGGGTCAATGCCGATCACCTCAACTTCGGCGCGCACTGTATCGCCGGGGCGTACGGGGGCCAGAAATTTCAACGTTTGCCCCATGTAAACGGTGCCATGGCCGGGCAGTTGCTCGCCAATCACGGCCGAGATTAAACCCGCGGTCAGCATCCCGTGGGCGATACGCCCTTCAAAGATCGTGTCGTTGGCATACTCATCATCCAGATGCACCGGGTTGCGATCAGTTGAGACCTGCGCGAACATCTCGATATCTTCGTCCGTGACCACTTTTTGCAGGTGGCGGATCATGCCCATCTCAATTTCTTCGATGGTGATGGTTCCGCGTGGCAGATTGTCCAACATTCGACCCTCCAGGTTTGATGGGCTGAGTAATATTCGGGCGGTTTGCGCCCTTTCGTTGGAACTTTATTACTTTGCAGGCGCAGAAAATCAAGTGAAAAATTTGTTAGCGCAGCTTCCCGATAGCATAGTTAGGCGACATATTTTCCTTTGATAAATAGCTCTTTAGAGCATTTTCATCGGGTTGGTGTGCGGTCTTGGTTTCAGATGCTGCAAGCCCCCCTGTGATGAACAGAGAATCGATATCTTCGCCCAGAGCCCCCTGAATGTCGGTATGCAGCCCATCGCCAATGGCCAAAATCCAGCCGTCGCCCACCAACCGGCCGGTTGAGGCGATTCGCCGCCGGGCCAAATCATAGATCGGTGGATGCGGTTTGCCAAAGTACAGGCTCTCGCCGCCCATTTCGCTATACAGTCGCGCCAGCGCACCGGCGCACCATTCACGCGTTTCGCCTCGGTCCACCACAATGTCAGGGTTGGCACACAGCAGCTTCATCCCCATTTGCTTGGCATAAAGGAAATCCGCACGGTTCACTTCCAGATCGGCCATCGGATCAAACGGGCCACAGCACACAATGCCAGTGGCCTCTTGCAGGGGGACACGGGTGATCTCAATCGGTTTGTCTATCAGCGATAAGGGCTCAAAAAAGCCGGCATCACGTTCCCAATCGCCCATGAAATACACCTTGTCGCCAACGGCCCCGCGGAACATGGCAGAACGAGCGCTATCGCCGGAGGTGGCGATCAGATCATAGCAATCAGCTGGCACGCCGAATTGGCCCAGCTGTATCTCTACCCCGCTGCGCGGTTTGGGCGAATTGGTCACCAACACGACAGTACCGCCGGTTTCGCGGTAAGCGCGCAGGGCTGAGACCGCCTCGGGGAAAGCCTGAATGCCGTTGTGCACACAGCCCCACAGATCAACAAACAACGCATCATAGCGCTGTGAGACATCGGCAAGAGATTGGATAATCTGGGTCATATCGGGGCCTTGGCTGTATGGGGTACGGGGTGTGGGGCAGATATGACAGCCCGCGCCTGGATTTGCCAGCCCGGCTGGCGGTGTGGTGTGACCAGAGGCCAACCAAGAAACATCCTGCGCAGAGGCCTTGCGCCCGCTGGGATATTGCCTGACGCAGGAATGCAGGCGCGCAAGAGTGGACAATGGTATGCTCCGCGAACTACCAAGGGAACAGAGCATAGACGAGTTGGGAGAAAGCCTTTTGATCGCCACACCGCAGGAAATGATCGGCAAACTGGCGCCCCATGCCGAATTGGGCATCAATCGCGTGATCCTGAGCATGAATTCCGGGCTGGACGCGCAGCAAACATTGGATGCAATCCAGTGTTTTGCCAAAGACGTGATGCCACATCTCATCACATCTGACGCAGCGATGATCACCCAATGAGCGACCCGCGCGAGGCCTTTATCACTGCCATGCGCCAAGTGGCCGCGACAGTTACTGTTGTCACCACCGATGGCCCGGCCGGGCAGATGGGGGCAACTGTGAGTGCGTTCACGTCACTGTCGGCTGATCCGCCTTCGGTTCTGGTGTGTCTGAAGGCCGACAGCCGCATTGCCCTGGCTGTGCGGGGCAATGGGGTGTTTTGTGTCAACATCCTGCCCGAGGACGCCGAGCAAACAGCCCACCGGTTTGCCGGCGCGTTTGACCACGAAAATCCCAACCGGTTTACAGGGCTAGAGATCACGGACACCCAAGAAGGCCCGATATTGCCGCGCGCCACCGCTTTTACATGTTCGCTCAACCATATTATGACCCACGGCAGCCATGCGATTTGCATTGGTAATGTCACCAGTATTTCAAATGCCGGGGAAAAGCCGCTGACCTATATGAGCGGTGAATTTCATATTGTTCGACCCAAAGCCAATTGAAGGAGACCACGCATGCCAATGATCAGAGTCGAAATGTTTGCAGGCCGCACTGCGGATCAAAAACGCGCGTTGGTCAAAGAGCTGACCGAGGCCTTCGTGCGTGCCGCCGGGGGCAACCCACAAAGCGTGCAGGTTGTGCTGAGCGATGTTGAGAAAAGCGATTGGGCCGCTGGTGGCCAGCTTTATTCTGATAAGCCTTAGAAGGCGCAAAATAGTACAAGCGATCAATAGTGACTGGTCGGTTGAGGGCTTAGGCCAACACCTGAAACAGGTTTACCCGGTCACTCTGAGCCATGGGGCGTTGCGCCCAGTGGCTTGAATGGGCAAGAAGGGGCAATAGCAGGAGCCCCGCCATATGCGCCATATCATCGTCAGTGCCCCGGAACAGGAATTAGACCATATTGTGCGCCGCGCCGAGCGGCTGGGGGCGGTGGATATTCGGGTTTATCCTGAATTGCAGGCGCGTGACCGGGTGTCGGTACATATTCTGGCGGATAAACCATCGCGCCAGGAATTGATTGACGGGTTACAATCTGTGCTGAACGGAGTTGACGACTGGCGCATCACAATGACCCCGGTAGAATTCACTCTGCCAGCCCTGAAAGACGATGAAAAACGCGAAGAGATAAAGAAATCCTCGGGTGGGCAAACCCGCGAAGAGATTTACAGCGAAGTCGGCCCGAATGCGAATTTAGATGTCAATTATCTGATTTTTGTAGTGCTTTCCACGGTTGTGGCGGCTTTGGGCATGCTGACCAACAGCGTTGCTGTCGTGGTGGGGGCCATGGTGATTGCCCCTTTGTTGGGGCCAAACCTTGCTCTGGCAGTTGGGGTGGCCCTGGGCGATGGCATGTTGATGGGCCGCGCGGTTGTTACCAATCTGGTGGGGATCGCCCTGGCATTGGGGCTTAGCCTTTGCATCGGGCTTGTCTGGCCCGTTGATCTGGAATCAGCTGAATTGATGTCGCGCTCCACCGTGGGGTTTGATGGCATGGCGATCGCGCTGGCCTCGGGGGCCGCGGCGGCCTTGTCACTGGCCACGGGTGTGTCCTCGGCCTTGGTTGGGGTTATGGTGGCGGTTGCCCTGTTGCCGCCAACGGCCGCCATCGGCCTTTTTCTGGGCGCGGGGCATATGCAACTGGCGCTGGGCGCGGCGTTACTGCTGAGCGTCAATGTGGTGTGCATCAACCTGTCAGCACAAGTTGTCATGCTGGCACGCGGTATCACCCCACGCAGCTTTTCTGAGCGCAAGAATGCCCGCCGTGCCAGTTGGATCAACGGCATCATCTGGTTGGCGTTATTGCTGGCTCTGGCCACGTTGCTTTGGGTGAAAACACCGACAGCACTGTAGGCCCTGCAACAGTCAGCTGCGGCGGATATCGGCGCCAAGACTGGCCATCAGGGGTTCAAATATCGGGAAAGAGGTGGCGATTGGGGTGGCGTCATCGACACTGACAGGATTCGTGGTGCCCATGCCCAATATCATAAAGGACATGGCAATCCGGTGATCAAGGTGGCTGGCGCAGGTGGCACCACCCGGCACGTTGCCGTGACCCAGCCCATGCACGCTCCACCAGTCTTCGCCGTCCTCAACTGTGACACCGCAGGCGCGCAGGCCAGTGGCCATGGCCTCAATCCGGTCGCTCTCTTTGACGCGCAATTCCTTGACGCCGGGCATATGTGTGATGCCCTCGGCAAAGGCGGCAACCACGGACAGCACGGGGTATTCGTCGATCATGGAGGCCGCACGGGTAGGGGGCACTTCTATGCCTTTGAGGTTAGGCGAAAACCGCGCCCGCAGATCAGCCACAGGTTCTCCACCTTCAAGACGCTCGTTTTCGTAGGTCAGATCAGCGCCCATTTCGCGCAGCGTGGTAAACAGCCCCGCGCGGGTGGGATTTAGGCCAATGCCGGGGATCAAAACGTCTGAGCCTTCGGTGATGATCGCCGCGCAAACAGGAAATGCGGCTGACGAAGGATCACGCGGCACGGCAATGGTTTGTGGCTTCAACTCTGGTTGCCCGGTGAGGGTGATGACATGGCCCTCACTGGTCTGCTCAGATGTGATGGTCGCCCCAAAACCCGCCAACATCCGCTCAGAATGATCTCGCGTGGCTTCGCGTTCAATAACAACGGTTTGGCCGGGCGCGTTCAACCCTGCCAACAGAACGGCGGATTTGACCTGCGCAGAGGGCACAGGCGTGGTGTAGCGAACCGGCACAGGATTGGCCGCGCCCACGATGGTCATTGGCAGGCGCCCCCCGGTGCGGCCAACAGCCTGAGCCCCAAACAGGGCCAGCGGATCTGTGACCCGCGCCATGGGGCGTTTGTTCAGGCTGGCATCGCCGGTGAAGGTGGCGCTGATCGGGCAGGTGGCCATGGCCCCCATGATCAGCCGCACACCAGTGCCGGAATTGCCGCAATCGATCACCTGGTCAGGTTCGCCAAAGCCGCCGACACCGACGCCCTGCACACTCCAGGTGCCGTCCTCTTGGCGCGTGACCTCAGCGCCGAAGGCACGCATGGCTTTGGCGGTGTCCAGAACGTCTTCGCCCTCCAGCAGGCCGGTGATGCGGGTTTCGCCCACGGCCATTGCACCAAATATCAATGCGCGGTGCGAGATGGATTTATCGCCCGGCACCTCGGCTGTGCCGGTCAGGCCGGTGCAGCGGTGTGAGCTCATCGGGATTGGGGTGCCATGGCTGGACATGGGGCAGGCCTTTCGTGATCTGTTGCAGGACTGATAGCGCAAGCATAGGGCCGCGTCCATCCGATGAAAGGACGAGAGAAAATCACCTGAAGAGACCCCATGCGATCCATAAAGGCAGCGCCGCGCAGTACCGCCGCTAGCCGTTGTATCTGTGCGCGTTAGCGGGCCGTGTCGCCGTGCTCTGGGGTGCCGGGGGCGGCGGGCATTGCGGCGATCACCATGACCTCAACGGTGAAATCAGGATGGGCCAGCTTGGCCTCACCACAGGCCCGCGCGGGGGTGTGACCCGCTGGCACCCAGGCATCCCATACCGCATTCATTTCTGCAAAATCGGCCATGTCGGCCAGCCAGATCGTGGTTTGCAGGATGCGGGTTTTGTTTGCACCGGCTTCCGCCAGCAGGGCATCAACCTGCGCCAGACACTGGCGGGTTTGATCGGCAACGCTTTGCCCCTTGGTGCCAACCTGACCGGCCAGATAAATCGTGTTGTTGTGGATGACCATCTGGCTCATCCGGTCGCCAGAGTGAAGGCGGGCGATATCGCGCATGTTTGAGTTCCTCTTTTTGTTAGATGTTGCCCCCATGCTTGCCCACAAGACAGGCAGGCGCAAGACCGCGCTAACGTAACGTAAAGCCACCGGTCGGGGTGCAGGGTTTGCACCAACCACGCTGATAACGGGCCACTTTTCTGCTTTCATGCCGAAATAGAGAAGTGATTCGCCGCCTCAGGTGACGGTTTCATCCTCAAGATGCAGCTTCATGTCGATCAGCACCTGTTGCAGGGCGGTGGTCTCTTTCAGCAGGCGTTTGGCCTCATTCATGGTAATGATTCCGTCTTCGATGCTCTGCTGATACTCGGACATTAGCATGGCGAACCGTTGCGCCAGAGCAATGACATCGGCATTGACGCCGCCGCTGTTGGTATCGTTCTTGCGCCGTTCATCATAGGATAGGTGAATGCCCTTCAATTCGGCTAAAGCGCTTGTAACATGGGGATATGAGGAGGCTTCCTCGAGGGCGGCCACCGCATCAATCGGCATAAAGCGGTCGGCATGTTCGTCGTGATCCGAGTAATAGCGGCCCAATGTGGCCTTGGATTTACCGGTTAGTTCGCAAGCAGGTTCAATGCCCACATCCTTTACCAAGGCCTCAGTGTGTTTTTTCAGATAGTTCCCGAATGTCGACATTTACTCATCCCCGGATCAAGGCCCCTTCAGAAGGGGAAACACCACGCGTTATTCCCATATCCCGCTTTATCCCCAAATGCCATTTGTAACGCAATCCCGGTGTTAGGGAGTTAGCGAGTTTTTGTGGTGCGTTAACGAGTGTCCGGCGCCCCCAGCGCGGGGCAAAGGGTGAGGCCAGTGGAGCGAGGGAGCACGTCCTTTCCTGTGGCTCTGAATGGAATATGGGTGCTGTTATTATCCATCCCAGGAAGTTCGCTTCCAGTTGATAGCACCTTTTTCCAGTGCTGGTCTCACCCGTATGTTTTTCCCGAAAACGGCCCAACTGGCTGCTGGAAATCAACCATTGCAATTGCGCGCTCTCGTGACGTAATTCATGCGCCATGGCCAAGTTGTATTTTCATTATTCCACCATGAACGCCGGCAAATCGACCTTGCTGTTGCAAGCCGCGCACAACTATTACGAGCGTGGGATGCAGACCTATCTGTTGACTGCGCAGCTGGATCATCGTGCCGGTCAGGCGCAAATCGCGTCGCGCATCGGGATTGCACAAAATGCCGATACCTATGCAGCGCAAGATGATCTTTTTGTCAAAGTCTCGGATAGGGTGGCGTCAGGGCCGGTGGCATGCGTCTTTGTGGACGAAGCACAGTTTCTGAGCGAGGATCAGGTCTGGCAACTATCGCGTGCGGTGGATGATCTGGGCGTGCCGGTGATGTGCTATGGGCTGCGGGTTGATTTTCGGGGGCAGTTGTTTCCCGGTTCAGCGGCGTTGCTGGCGCTGGCGGATGAAATGCGCGAGGTGCGCACGATTTGCCACTGCGGCAAGAAGGCCACGATGGTGGTGCGCAAGGACGACACAGGCCAGGTGGTGACAGGCGGCGCACAGGTGCAGATCGGCGGAAATGAAACCTATGTCAGCCTGTGCCGACGCCATTGGCGCGAAGCCACTGGCACAAGGGATTGAAAGTCAAAGCGTATCGCCTTTGACCCGAGGCGGGCTGACTACTCAGGCCCGCGCAACCAATACCGAGCCTACCAAATAGCCTGCGCCAAATGAGCAGATCAACCCGGTGTCACCCGGTAACAGTCCATCGGGATAATTGGAAATCGCAATGATCGACCGGGCAGAAGATGTATTGGCATAATCTTGCAAGATACTGGGCTGTTTATCGGGCTCGGGCACACGGCCCATCACTTTGCGGCCTTCCTGCATGAATAACATATCGCGGCCCGGTTTTCTGCCGCGATCAGTTCACCAGATTGGGCGGCACTTCGCCGGCCAAAGCGGCCCGCAGATTGTTCAACGCCATGAATCCCATTTTCTCACGCACCTCCAGTGCAGCAGTGCCCAAATGTGGCAGCAAGGTCGCGTTGTCTAATATGCGCAGGGCTTCGGGCACGTTGGGTTCGTGCTCGTACACATCCAGGCCCCCACCTGCGATCTGCCCCTTTTGCAGCGCGTTGATCAGAGACGTTTCATCCACCACATCGCCGCGCGCAATGTTGATCAGATAGCCGCCGGGCTTCATCGCTTCAAAGAAGGGCGCTTTGATCAGATGATGTGTGTCTGCCCCGCCGGGCACGGCCAGCATCACCACATCGGCCTGCTGAGCCAATTGTGTCAGGGTTTCAACACGAGTGGCGTCAAAATCAAGCTCTTTGGCGGATCGGTTGGCGTAGATCACCTTCATGCCAAACCCAAAATGACAGCGCCGTGCAATCGCTTGGCCAATGCGCCCCATGCCGACAATGCCCACGGTTTTGCCTGACACATGCAGGCCCAGCATCTGGGTGGGGTGCCAGCCGGCCCATTTGCCTGCGCGCACCAGCCGCTCGCCTTCGCCTGCGCGCCGTGTGGCCATCAGCATCAGCGTCATGGCGAGATCAGCCGTCGCATCGGTGACAGCGCCCGGTGTGTTGGTCACAGCCACCCCGGCGCTGCGTGCGGCTGCGCCATCAATGTGGTTGAACCCAACACCGAAATTGGCCAACACCTTGCAACGGGGGTTTTCCGTCTCGTCAAATACTTTGGCCGAAAACACATCACCCAAAGTTGGCATGATCCCATCATAGAGCGCCAATGCCCCACGCATCTGGCCAACTTTCAGCGGAGCAGATTCCTCGCGGATTTCCACTTCGAAATGGCGTTGGGCTTCGGCGATCACGCGTTCAGGATAGGTTCTGGTCATCAACACCCGCATCAATGCATCCGGCCTCCGGTTGGGACATCCTGATCGGGGGCCAGCAGCACGATTTCACCAGAGTCATCAGGTAGCCCAAGCACCAGAACTTCAGACATGAAGGGGCCGATCTGGCGCGGTGGAAAGTTGACCACCGCCATCACTTGGCGCCCGGGCAGGGTGTCCGGGTCATAATGCGCGGTGATCTGGGCTGAGGTCTTGCGCTCGCCCAACTCGGGGCCGAAATCGATCCACATCTTGATGGCAGGTTTGCGCGCCTCGGGAAAGGCTTCGGCCCTCGTGATGCGGCCCACCCGGATATCAACCTTCAAAAAGTCGTCAAATGAGATGTTATCATCCATTTCGCAATTCCTTTGAACGCTCAGTTGCCGCTCTGACAGTGGCGCGCATCAGCGCTGGCAGGCCAGTGGTGTCGTGCATCAACACTTCAAGCCCGGCCTGAGTGGTCCCATTGGGGCTGGTGACATTGATGCGCAATTGCGATGGGGGCTCGTCGGCGGCTTCTGCCAGGGCTCCAGCCCCTGCAACTGTGGCCTGCGCCAACTGCATTGCCATCTCGGGGGGCAGCCCTTCGGCCTCGCCTGCGGCTGCCATACATTCGATCATGTGAAAGACATATGCCGGCCCCGAACCGGACAGGCCGGTGACCGCGTCCATTTGTTCTTCGCTGTCCAGACGTACCACTTGCCCGACGGCGCTGAGCAAGGCCTCGGCTAAATCCAAATGCGCAGCTGTTGCCTGGCTATTGCCGATGATGGCGGTGATCCCACGCGCCACGGCGGCCGGGGTATTGGGCATGGAGCGGATGATTGGTGAACCTGCGCCCAGTGCCTGTTCAAGCGTTGCAATCGGCGTGCCCGCTGCGATTGAGACAAACAATGTATCGCCATTTCCCATCGCCGCAATCGACGGCAAGGCAGCCCCCATCATCTGGGGTTTGACGGCCAATAGCACAATGGCGGGGGTTTCAGGCAGGTCTGCGTTGATGGCGACCCCGGTGGATTTCACCCAGTCAGAGGGCTGCGGGTCAATCACCCAAACCGAAGTTGAGGGCAGACCTTGTTCCAGCCAACCCTGCAACATGGCCGAGCCCATCTTGCCACACCCAAGCAAGACCAACCCTTTGCTGGCCACTGTGTTCATATCCATAGTTTGCCCCTTTTCGTGTGTGCGATCCACGTTTTGCACAGTGTTACGCCGCACCTGAATGCGGGGCAATGGGGCATCCCGAAGGTGGCAAGGTTTTGCCCTAAATGGTGAACGGCGTGCCGTGTTTAAGGACAGAGCCTCCGGCGGGGATATTTTAAGCAAGAAGATAAGAGGTGCGCTCTGGCCCCGTCTTCTTGCTCTAAATATCCCGGGGGTTTGGGGGAGTACCCCCAAGGCCTGCATGGCCGGAACGTGACCGGGGGTTTTGCGCGGACAGGCGTGCCTTTGGATCAGGCGCGTCCGTAGGCTTCGGCGATGGCAACCTGAATGGCGTCCTGGGGTTTCTGATCCCCCCAGACCACCAGTTGAAAGGCGGGGTAAAACCGCTCGGCGTTCAGAACAGCGGCGCGGATCAGGGTGTCAATCTGCTCGGGGCTGGCGCCCTGACCTCCGCTCATCAACAGGCCATAGCGATAGACCATCAGCTTTTGCTCGGTCCAATAGGTGAAGGCCCCGGCCCAGCATTGGTCATTCACATCGTTAAGGATATGATACAGCGCGGGAAGTTTGTCTTCGGGCGGCTCCATTTCGAAGGTGCAGACCATACGCAGGGTTTCATCATATGCCGACCAAGCCAGCGTGATGGAATAGGTGCGCCACTGCCCTTCGACGGCCATTGCGATCTGATCATCACCGATACGGTCAAAATCCCAGTCATGATGCTCAGCCAGATGCTCAACAATATCAATAGGGTGAATGTCTTCTTGGTAGAACTGCTCGGACAAGGCCATTGCGCCACCTCTTTTTTTGTAGCGCCGGGGAGGGGCAGTGGTGCCCCAAGCGCTAGGTGCCTGCTCTAGAAGCGGGGGCTATTCCCTCCGCTCATACAAGATATGGTGGCGGCAACAAGGCGACCTGTAAAGCTATTTGTTGTGGATAACCCCAATAAGTTGTGGATGAAATGGATGTACACACTAATTCTGCCTACCATACAGGCAAATCGCGGAATGGTTAACAAACCCAATATAGGAAAGCGCGTGCAGGCAAGGCTTTAGTCGACGACAACCAGATCAATATCTTTCGATTTTAGCATTCTGGAGATAGCTGCAGAGGGTTGGGCATCGGTGTAAAACACATCAAATTGCGTGTCACTGCCAATAGACACTGGCGCGCGCTTGTTGAATTTGTCCTTGTCGGCCACGACAATGCGCACTTGTGCGTTGGCGGCGGCGACGCGGGCCAGATTGGCCTCTTCCAGATCGTGTAACATGAACCCGAGTTCAGCGTTCACAGCCCCGGCGGAAAAAACGGCAAACTGCACGTTCAGCCGTTGCACCAAATCCAACGCTTCGGCCCCAAAGGCGCCACCATCGTGGGCGCGCAATTCGCCGCCTGCCAGAAACACCCGGTTGCCGTTGCGTGTGGCCAATGTATTGGCAACAAAGGCTGAGTTGGTCACGACAAAAAGATCACTGCGCTGTTTCAGCTCCATCGCCACATATGCCGTTGTTGATCCGATATCCAGAAATACGGACTCGCCATCGCTGATGTTTTCAGCCACGGCGGCAGCCAGGCGCAGTTTTTCATCCTTGTGGGTTGAAATGCGGGAATGAAACGGTGCCTCGGCGATATCCTCAACCAGATGTACGCCGCCATGCACTTTGCGCACAATTTCGTTTTCTTCCAAGGTGCGGATATTGCGCCGGATGGTTTCGTTCGACACTGTTAACTGATTGGCCAGAAAACTGACCCGGCACGACCCGCCTGCCTTTTGCAGTTCTCTGAGGATTTCTTCTTCTCTTTGGTTCGTGGTCTTGCGCAATGGGGTCATGTGGCCTCCTCCTTGGAATGTAGCGCGAAAAGCCACATAAAACAACATTTAGTGCAGAGTTAGCCTAATTATCTGGCCTTTTAGAACAGCTCTCTGGCGGTTGCTGTGAGATAGTGTGGTTTTTCTTGACTAAACTCAGGGCCTGGTTCAGCTTTTTACTTACGCTTTGACAAATAAACACAAAAAACCACATAACCGGGAGATGAAAGATGCTAAATATCAAAGCCTTGGGCGCGTTTACCGCTGCCACATTGGCCGCGTCGGTGGCTTGGTCCGCCGATTCGACTGATCCGATCAAGCTGACACTGCATGATTGGTCAGGTCAGCTGATCAACACCAAGATCATGGGCAGTATCCTCGAGGAGGCGGGATATTCGGTTGAGTATGTTCAGGCGGATTATATTGCGCAATTCGCGGGGCTGAAAACCGGTGATCTGCATTTGGCCATGGAAATCTGGGAAACCACCGGCCGTGAGGCATTGGACGAAGCCACCGCCACAGGAAATGTGGTGAATGTCGGCGAAACCGGCCTGATGGCGATCGAGGAATGGTGGTACCCCTCCTATATGAAAGAGCTCTGCCCCGGCCTGCCCAATTGGGAAGCTTTGAAAGACTGCGCAGAAGAATTTTCTACCGCTGAAACTGCGCCAAGCGGGCGATATGTGGGCGGCCCGGTTACCTGGGGCGGGTTCGATGAAGAACGCGTAGAGGCCCTGGGACTGGACTTTGAAGTGGTCCACGCGGGCACAGATGCCGCCTTGTTTGCCGAGCTGGAATCGGCTTACCAACGTCAGGATCCGATCATCCTTTGGGTCTATGTGCCGCATTGGGCCCCGGCGAAATACGAGGGCGAGTTTGTGGAGTTCCCACCGTTTTCGCCCGAGTGCTATAGCGATCCATCTGTGGGTGTGAACCCCGATATGGCCTATGATTGCGGCAAACCGCGTGGCCCGATCTGGAAGGCAGCCTGGTCTGGCCTGCAAGAGCAATGGCCCGGCGCATACACCATCATTGATGCCTATAAGCTGTCGAATGAGGAAATGAGCGCCATGGTTGGTGAGGCTGATTTGAACGGTGTCGAAGTTGACGCTGTTGTCGCCAATTGGATGAGCCAGAACAAAGACCGCTGGTCTGGCTGGATCGCTCAGTAAGTCACTTTGGCCGGGGGTGTCTTCACGTCTCCCACATCCCCGGCCACCCTTTCATGCTATCAGTAAACTCGCCCCGCAATGCTGGTTGGCTTGGAGTAATCTATGACGCCGAATATCAAATTATCCTGCCGAAATGTGTGGAAATTATACGGGGCTGACCCGGATCGGTTTTTGCGACAATCCCCATCACCCAGCGGCGAGGACATACAAAATGCGGGCCTGATCGGGGCTGTGCGCAACGCCAATATAGACATCATTGAGGGCGAGATTTTTGTCATCATGGGCCTGTCGGGGTCAGGCAAGTCCACGTTGGTTCGTTGCCTGTCACGCCTGATTGAGCCGACAGGTGGGCAAGTCCTGTTTGATGGTGTTGATCTGCTGGGGGCCAGCGATGCCGAGATGATCGACATCCGCCGGCACAAGCTGGGAATGGTGTTTCAGCATTTTGCCTTGTTGCCACATCTGAGCGTGCTGCAAAACGTGGTGTTCCCGCTGACAGTGCAAGGCGCCCCCAAGGGGCAGGCGATGGCCAAGGCCCATGAGGTGATCGAGCTGGTCGGCCTTAAGGGGCGCGAAGATTATTACCCCCGAGAATTATCCGGGGGGCAGCAACAGCGTGTGGGCATTGCCCGTTCTCTCGTGGCCGAGCCGGACCTGTGGTTTCTGGACGAGCCGTTTTCGGCGCTTGATCCGCTGATCCGGCGTGAAATGCAGGATGAGTTTCTGCGCATTCAGGCGCGTCTGCACAAGACCATCGTCTTTATCACTCATGATTTTGAGGAAGCCGTGCGGCTGGCTGATCGCATTGCCATCATGAAGGACGGCGAGATCATCCAGATCGCCACCCCCGAGGAGTTGGTGGTGAACCCGGCCACTGAGTATGTTGCCGAATTCACCCGCCATATTCCGCGCTCAAAGGTGCTGAGCGTTGGCGGGCTGATGACCAAAGGCGGCACTGGCAGTGGTGAGCCTGTTGCGCATAATGCCCGCATTTCGGATGTGGCCGAACGTATCATCGTGGCCGAAGCCCCTGTGCCGGTGGCTGATGGCGCGGGTCAGATCATCGGATCCATTGACCGACTGGCGGTTGCGCATGTTCTGTTTGGCGAGGGGGGCGGCGAATGACCGCGCGCTTTGACAAACGGGTGATCCTTGTCTGGGTTCTGATTGTTGCCACTGTTTTGCTTGGGTATTATGGGCGTGATCTGTCCAAGGCGCTGGATATGCGCTGGCTGATCAAGTTTCCAAATGCTTGGGTTATCCCGTTCAAAACCTACATTTCCTCGGCGATGAAATGGTTGGTTGAGGACGCGGCCATCGGTGCGGTGGCGTTCACTGATGTCACCCGGTCGCTGGCCTGGCTGATCGAACAACCCTACCAGTTTGTGCTGTCGCTGCTGGCCGAAGGCTTCAGCACCGGGCGCGGTAAAGAGGCGACACTCATCGTGCCGGCTGTCAGCTGGATTGCCGTCACCGCCGGGGTTGTTGCCTTGGGGCAGTATTGCCGTGATTGGATTTTGGCCGCCATTGTGGGCGCGTGTTTTTTGTATCTTGCCATGTTTGGCCAATGGGACAGCGCGATGGTCACGCTGGCCTCGGTTCTGATTGCGGTGCCGATTGGCGCGGGCGGTGGGCTGATGATTGGTATCTGGGCATACCGCCACCCCACCGGCGAACGTATGTTATCGCCTATTCTGGATTTGATGCAGACCATCCCGATCTTTGCCTATCTGGTGCCAATCCTGTTCATGTTCGGCTTTGGCCCGGTTTCGGCCTTGGTGGCCACGATCATCTATGCCACTCCGCCGATGGTGCGCGTTACCATTCTGGCGTTGAAATCGGTTGATCCTGAGCTGGTGGATTTTGGCCGCATGGTTGGGACAACCAATCGACAGTTGATGTGGCGGGTGCTGGTGCCCTCGGCCAGCCATTCGCTGATGGTTGGGGTCAATCAGGTGATCATGCTGACGCTGAACATGGTTATCATTGCCTCGATGATTGGCGCAGGTGGCCTGGGCTTTGATGTGCTGGCTGCGTTGCGCCGTCTGGATATCGGTGCCGGTTTTGAGGCGGGCATTGCTATCGTTGTGCTGGCCATTGCGGTGGACCGGATCAGCCAGGCCTTTGCCGAACGCATGGGGCAAATCCATCATCCGGTGCCCGGCACCCATTGGGCGATGCGCCACAAACGGACGTTGATCGTGCTGATCTTGCTGGGTGTCACCTGGCTGTTGGGGCGTTTCGCGCCGATCCTGCTGGCGTATCCGGAGGCGCTGACCGCCACCACCGGGGATTTCTGGGATAATCTGGTGAAATATCTGAACGTGAATTATTTTGATGCGTTTGAGGCTGTCAAAGTCTTCTTCCTGACCTACTTTATGCTGCCCATCAAAAAGACGTTGCTGGGTATTCCCTGGCCTTGGGCCATTGCCATGCTGACCCTTTTGGGCTGGCGGGCAGGGGGTTGGCGGCTTGCTGCTTTGTGCGGGGTCTTGTCGGGGTTGATCGTGGTGAGCGGGCTGTGGCCCAAGGCGATGGTCACGGTGTATCTCTGTGGTGCCTCGGTCATTCTGGCCACACTGATTGGTGTGCCACTGGGGGTGCTGGCCGCCCTGAACAAACGCGCAGGAGCGATCATCGGTGTGTTTATCGACACGCTGCAAACCCTGCCCAGCTTTGTGTATCTGATCCCGGTGGTCATGCTGTTTCGGGTGGGTGATTTTACGGCGATGATTGCCATCGTGCTTTATGCGCTGGCGCCGGCGGTGCGCTATGGCGCGCATGGGATTCGCAATATCAACCCAGACCTGATCGAAGCGGGCATCGTATCGGGCTGCACCCCGCGTCAGTTGCTGCGTCTGGTGCGCCTGCCGTTGGCCCTGCCGGAAATCCTGCTGGGCATCAATCAGACCATCATGTTGGCGCTGTCGATGCTGGTGATCACTGCCTTGGTGGGCACCCGCGATCTGGGCCAGGAGGTGTATATCGCCCTGACCAAGGCCGACACCGGGCGTGGTTTGGTGGCGGGGCTTGCCATCGCCTCAATCGCTATCATTGCAGACCGGCTGATCAACGCCGGGGCGCGCGGCGCACGGCTGCGCTATGGATTGGAGAGTTGAGACATGACCCAAGCTGACCTTATGAGGCGCATATCTGCCCTGCCGATCTGGTCAGGAGAGATCACAGCCACGCCGTTAACGGGTGGGATCACCAATGTGAACTATCTGGTGGATGACGGGGCGCGCAAATGCGTGGTGCGTGTTGGCGATGACATTCCGTTGCACCAGGTGATGCGCTTTAACGAGCTGGCCGCATCGCGTGCCGCCCATGCTGCGGGGCTATCGCCTGAAGTGGTGTATGCGCAGGGTGATCTGACGGTTCTTGAGTATATCGAAAGCCACACGTTGACCGAAGAGGACGTGCGCGCCGAGGCCTATCTGCCGCGCATTCTGGAGGTGGTTAAGGCCTGCCACACGGACGTGCCCAAACATCTGCGCGGTCCGGCGATGGTGTTTTGGGTGTTCCATGTGATCCGTGATTATGGCGCCACATTGTTGGAACGTGGCAGCGCCCACAGGGCTGTGATCCCTGAGTTGGTTGATATCGGCAACGCATTGGAACAGGCCGCCGGGCCGTTTGATATGGTGTTTGGCCATAACGACCTGCTGTGTGGCAATTTTCTGGATGATGGCGCGCGGCTCTGGCTGATTGATTATGACTATGCCGGGTTCAACTCTCCGCTGTTTGATCTGGGCGGGTTGGCGTCAAACAATGGGTTAAGCGAGGCTCAGGAAACCTGGATGCTTGAAACCTATTTTGAGGCCCCCGTCACCGAGGGCCTGCTGCGCCGCTATTCAGCGATGAAATGCGCCTCGCTTCTGCGCGAAACGATGTGGAGCATGGTGTCGGAAATCACCTCGGACATCGACTTTGATTATGGCGCTTACACGGCCGAAAACCTCGCGCAGTTCCGCGCGACATATGACACTTTCAAGCGTAGCTGAGGCATCAGAATGACCCCCCTTCCCAATACCGCAAAGACCGTCATCATTGGCGGCGGCATCATCGGGTGTTCAACCGCCTATCATCTGGCCAAACTGGGCCAGACTGATACCGTTTTGCTGGAGCGCAAAAAGCTGACGTCAGGCACGACGTTTCATGCCGCCGGGCTGGTAGGACAGCTGCGATCAAACGCCAACATCACCCAGCTTCTTGGCTACTCAGTTGATTTGTATAACAAGATTGAACAGGAAACCGGCCTTGGCACCGGCTGGAAGATGAATGGCGGCATGCGTCTGGCGTGTAATCAGGAACGCTGGACCGAGGTGAAACGCCAGGCGACCACCGCCCATAGTTTTGGGTTGGAAATGGAGCTGCTGACCCCGCAAGAGGCGTTGGAATTGTGGCCGCTGATGGACATCTCAGACCTTGTTGGCGCGGCCTTCATGCCCACCGACGGGCAGGCCAACCCCTCGGATATTACGCAGGCGCTGGCCAAGGGCGCGCGTATGGCTGGGGCGTCGATCTTTGAAGACACAAAAGTAACCGATATTGAGATCGAGAATGGCAAAATCCGGGCCGTGATCACTGATCAGGGCCGGATTGAATGCGAAAAGGTGATCTGTTGCGCCGGGCAATGGACGCGGAGTTTTGCCAAACGCTTTGGTGTCAATGTGCCGCTGGTGTCGATGGAGCATCAATACATGGTGACCGAGCGGATCGAGGGGATGCCGTCAAATCTGCCCACTCTGCGCGATCCTGACCGGCTGACCTATTACAAGGAAGAGGTCGGCGGGCTGGTGATGGGCGGCTATGAGGCCAACCCGATCCCATGGGCCACAAATGGCATTCCTCGGGGGTTTCATTACACGTTGCTGGACAGCAACTTTGATCATTTTGAGCAATTGATGGAGCTGGCGCTGGGCCGTGTACCCGCCTTGGAAACCGCAGGCATCAAAACGTTGACCAACGGACCTGAAAGTTTTACCCCCGATGGCAATTTCATCATAGGTGAGGCGCCGGAGCTGGAGAATTTCTTTGTTGGCGCAGGCTTCAATGCTTTTGGCATCGCCGCTGGTGGAGGGGCCGGGATGGCGCTGGCCGAATGGGCCCACAAAGGCGAGCCGCCGTTTGATCTGTGGTCTGCGGACATCCGCCGTTTTGGCCGTCCGCATTTTGATACCGATTGGGTGCGCACCCGCACGGTTGAGGCCTATGGCAAGCATTACACCATGGCCTGGCCACATGAGGAGCACGACAGCGGCCGCCCCTGTCGCAAATCGCCGCTCTATGATGTGCTGGCCGAGGCTGGCGCGTGTTTCGGTGAAAAACTGGGCTGGGAACGTCCCAACTGGTTTGCCGATGCCACACAGGGCGAGACCCCCAAAGATGTCTACAGCTTTGGCCGCCAAAACTGGTTCAACGCCGTGGGGCGCGAACACAAGGCCGCGCGCGAGGCGGCGGTGATCTTTGATCAGACGTCATTTGCCAAATTCGCGTTGAAAGGCCCGGATGCTGTTGCGGCTTTGAATTGGATATGCGCCAATAATGTGGACAAGCCGGTTGGCACGCTGACCTACACGCAGATGCTGAACGATAAGGGCGGGATCGAATGTGACCTGACGGTCGGGCGTGTGGCGCATGATGAATTCTATATTGTTACCGGCACTGGCTTTGCCACTCATGATTTTGACTGGATCAGCCGCAATATCCCCCAAGGGATGAACTGCCAGTTGTTCGATATCACCTCATCCAATGCGGTGTTGTCGCTGATGGGTCCAAAGGCGCGTGATATTCTTGGGGCTGTTACGCGTGATGATGTCTCAAATGACGGCTTTAAATTTGGCACCATCCGCACCATCGGAATTGCCGGTTGTCCAGTCCAGGCATTGCGGGTGACCTATGTGGGCGAGCTGGGCTGGGAATTGCACCTGCCTGTTGAATATGCCCAGACGGTGTATGCCGCACTGATGCAGGCGGGCGTAAGCCGTGGTGTGCTTAATGCTGGCTACCGCGCGATTGAAACGTTGCGTCTTGAAAAGGGTTATCGCGCATGGGGCGCCGAGATCGGCCCCGATCACACCCCCCATGAGGCCGGGCTGGGCTGGGCTGTGAAGCTGAGCAAGAACATTGATTTCAAAGGCCGTGCTGCGGTTGAAGCGCAGAAATCCGGCGGCGTGAAAAAGATGCTGGCCTGCTTTACCGTGGACCCTGACGTTGTACTTTTGGGGCGCGAAACGATCTATCGCAATGGTGAACGCGTGGGTTGGCTGACCTCGGGTGGCTATGGGTTTACAGTTGGGCGCTCGATTGGATACGGATATGTGCGCAACCCTGATGGCGTGGACGCCGAGTATGTCTCTTCGGGCGAGTATGAGCTTGAAGTTGCCACCGAACGGGTGGCTGCGCGCGTGCATATGGAGCCTCTTTACGACCCCAAGATGCTGCGCGTAAAAGCCTGATTAGAAACACTCAATAAGAAAGCGCCGCATGACCGACCTGACAGAGCTTGCCCGCCATGCTGCCCGGATTTCACAGGTTGCGGCGTCCGTGGCGATGGATCATTTCCGCAATCCGCTGAATGTTGAATTCAAATCGGATGACAGCCCCGTCACTCAGGCCGACAAAGCGGTTGAATCTGTCGTCAGGGATTACTTGGGCAAGCATTTTCCGGATGACGGGATTTTTGGCGAAGAACAGGGGGCCGAGGGGCTGGACAACAGATATGTCTGGGTGATTGATCCGATTGACGGCACACGATCATTCTTGTCTGGCTACCCGCTGTTTGGGTTTTTGCTGAGCTTGCTGGAAGATGGTCAATCGCAGATTGGCGTTGTCGGAATGCCTGCCCTGAGCGAGGTCTATATCGGGGTTGCCGGGCAGGGGGCCACGATGAATGGTGATCCGATCGTGGTGTCCGGCCGGACCCGCCTTGATCAGGCGATCTTGTTTGTGAACGAGGGCGACAAGATATTTGACCAGCACCCACAGGTTTTCAGCCGTTTGATGCAAGCCGGGCAAACACGGCGCTTTGCCTATGATTGCTATCCGCATGCGTTGCTTTCTGCGGGTTATGTTGATGCGGTGGTGGATTATGATTTGCAGCCCTACGACTATCTGGCCGTCTCGGCATTGATCAAAGCCGCCGGCGGTGTCGTGACCGATTGGGACGGAGAGCCGCTCACACTTGCCTCGGATGGCCGTGTTGTATCAGCAGCCACCCCTGAGCTTCACCAAGAGGTGTTAACCCTGATAAACCAGTGATCCGCGCCACCGGCCTGCGCGGGCCATGTTCAGGTAGGTTGAACGCGGGATTTATTTCTTGGGTGTTTCCAGCGCATCCAGCCGTGCCTTCAGGGCGTCGTTCTCTTCGCGGGCCTTTTGCGCCATGGCCCGCACCGCATCAAATTCTTCGCGCGTCACAAAATCACGGTCTGCCAACCAGCGGTCCAACATGGATTTCATCGCCGTTTCGGCCTCGGTCTTGGCCCCTTGCGCCACGCCCATGGCGTTGGTCATCAGTTGTGAAATATCATCAAGCACTTTGTTGCGGGTCTGCATAATGGCCTCCGGCTGCATCGGTTAACCCCTATATGGGGCGCAAAAGTGATGGCGACAAGGTTGACTTTGCCACCACACAATAGTCAGAGGTGAAATCATGCAGGCCTTAATCCCTTTCCCCGAAATATCGCCCGAGATTTTCTCGATATCTCTCTTTGGCATGGAGTTTGCCCTGCGCTGGTATGCGCTGGCCTATATTGCGGGCATTTTGATTGGCTGGCGGCTGATCGTGCGCGCTGTGCGGCGCGCTGATCTATGGCCCGGTGATACTGCGCCGATGGATGAAAAGCAGGTCGAGGACCTGCTGACTTGGATCATTATTGGCATCATAGTCGGTGGGCGCATGGGGTTCGTGCTGTTTTATGATCTGGGCCAATACCTGCAAGACCCGGTCAAGGTTTTACGGGTCTGGGATGGCGGTATGTCGTTTCATGGTGGCCTGTTGGGGGTCATCATCGCGGCGTGGGTGTTTGCACAGCGGGCCGGGATCTCGAAACGCTCCATGGGGGATGCGCTGGCGATGGCTGTGCCTGTCGGGCTGATGCTGGGCCGTTTGGCCAATTTCATCAATGCCGAGCTGTATGGCCGGGCCACCGATCTGCCTTGGGCAATGAAGTTTCCTGTCATGTGCCGCGATGTGGCCTATCAGGGCTGTGCGGTGGCGGGTGAGTGGTTTTATACCGGCACCGAAGTGGCGCGTCATCCATCGCAGCTCTATCAGGCGATGCTGGAGGGGGCCGTGCTGGCGGTGCTGGCGTTGTGGCTGGTCTACCGGTGTGATGCGCTCAAGGCGCGTGGGCGGATCATGGGGATATTCCTCACTGGGTATGGCCTGGCGCGCTTTGTCGTCGAGTTTGTGCGCCAGCCGGATTACCAGTTCACCGGCCCCGGCAACCCACTGGGCTATGCGTGGCAATTGGGCGAATATGGCCTGACCATGGGGCAAATCCTATCGTTGCCGATGATCGCCATCGGATTGGGGTTTGCCCTCAGTGCGCGGCGCCAGCCATGACACCGCTGGCCAAACAACTGGCTGAGCAGATCATGGCCAATGGCCCGCTGAGCATGGCAGACTACATGGGCCAGTGCCTGATGCACCCCGAGTTGGGCTATTACACCACGCGAGATCCTTTGGGCACGGTGGGCGATTTCACCACTGCGCCGGAGATCAGCCAGATGTTTGGTGAACTTATCGGGCTGTCACTGGCGCAATGCTGGCTGGACCAGGGCGCGCCAGATCGGTTTGTGTTGCTCGAGGCCGGGCCGGGACGGGGCACATTAATGGGCGATGCCCTGCGTGCCACCAAATCCGTGCCGGGGTTTCTGGCTGCGGCTGAGCTGCATTTGATCGAAGGCTCAGACCCGTTGCGCGGTGCCCAGAAGGACCGCTTGGACGGGTTTGATCCAACCTGGCATATCGGGTTTGAGACAGTACCCGAGGGGCCGCTGTACTTGATTGCCAACGAGTTCTTTGATGCCTTGCCCGTGCGACAGGTTGAACGTAGCGACGGGGGATGGTGCGAACGGCGCATCGGGCTGAAGGAGGATGCTTTGAGCCTTGGATTGAACCAAGAGACTCAGATGCCCGCATTAGAGCACCGCCTGCAAGACACCAAACCGCAGGACGTCGTAGAGTTTTCACCCGTCGGGCAAATGCTGGCCGAGGCGATTGGCACCCGCATTCAGACCCAGGGTGGTTGCGCGCTGATCGTGGATTATGGTGACTGGCACTCTTTGGGTGATACGGTGCAGGCCGTGCAGGGGCACGAACCCACGGGGTTACTTGACGCGCCCGGCGAGGCGGATTTGAGCGCTCATGTGGATTTTGAGGCCCTGGCCGTCGCAGCGCCCTGCGCTCACACGCGGCTCACCCCGCAAGGTGTATTTCTGGAACGACTGGGTATCACCGCCCGCGCCGAAGCTCTGGCGCAAAAACTACAGGGCGAGGCGCTTGAGAGCCATATTGCCGCACATCGGCGCTTGACCCACCCGGCAGAAATGGGAACTCTGTTCAAAGTACTCGGACTTTATCCGCAGGGCGGCACTGCGCCGCCAGGACTGGAGCCATGACCCTGGAAATTCTGACCTCTGACAGTCTGTTGCCCGCCCGGCATGGGTTTTTCACCCGCAAGGGCGGCGCATCTTCGGGTGTGTTCTCGGGGCTTAACTGTGGGCAGGGGTCTTCGGATATTTCCGAGGTGGTCAAGATCAACCGTGCCCGAGTGGCCAAAGCAATGCAGCTTGAGCCGGAAAATCTGGTCAGTGTGCATCAGGTGCATTCGGCGACTGTTGTTGAGGTTAGCGGGCCGATGGCTGAGCGCCCCAAGGCCGATGCGATGGTTTCGGCAACCCCCGGTGTGGCGCTGGCGATACTGACCGCTGATTGTCAGCCGGTGTTGTTTGGTGATGCCAAGGCCGGTGTTGTGGGCGCGGCCCATGCCGGATGGCGCGGCGCTGTGGACGGTGTGCTTGAGGCGACAATCGAGGCGATGCAGGCGCTTGGCGCCCACGCTGAGGATATTCACGCCGTGATCGGCCCATCCATCAGTCAGGCCAACTATGAGGTCGGGCCTGAGTTTCTTGATAGTTTTCTAGAACAGGACGATCACAACGCGCGGTTTTTCATCAATGGTGAAGGGGATCGCTATTTGTTTGATCTGCCGGGCTATGGGTTGCACCGGTTGCGCCTTGCGGGTGTGGGGCAGGCAGAATGGACCCGCCATTGCACATACGCGGACGACACGCGGTTTTTTTCGTACCGCCGGGCAACACATTCAGGCGAGGCGGATTATGGCCGGTTGATTTCGGTGATCCGGCTCTGAACCCGGCGCAAATGCGGCCTATTGTGACACATGATTGCCCCAAAGACTGGAAACAATCCGGCTAATTTGGCTGTATTAGCGCTGTGATGCGAGTATAATTTTAATAAATCAGACACTTATGGCTTATGTGACCCCTCGCCTTAATCGAAAGAGAGTTTCTTGATGGAAAACATATTTTTACATTTTGCAGCCTAAACTCGGCCTCAAACCTCCGTCATGTTGGACCCATAGCAAACAAACCCGGTCTCCCGGACATAGCAATCGAGGATGAGACAGATGAAAAAGCGTTGGATGAAATCAGTGATCGAAGCCAGCAAGCAGGATATCCCGGCGATGCCATTCCAGCGTTGCGTGCGCTGCACAAGATGTGGCCCGATTGAAAAACACACATTGCGCAGAACTGCCTAAGCGCGACTACCTCAAGCGAAATCTTAACGAGTTTTCGTTTCCCGAGTTCAAAACGGGCCGTTCTTTTACCGAGCGGCCCGTTTTGAGTCTTCTTTCTAATTTCCCGTTCTGATTCGGGGTGCAGAAATGGCAAATGTGGCGGCCTTGATCATGATCTGGAAACAATCCGGACGAATGACGAAGGTTATTCACAATCCCGGAACATAAAGCCCGACAATTTGACCAATACATGTTCCATTGTTCATGGTGAGGCATCTTGTGAAGAAATCGACAGTCCTTCTGTCGTTGTCGGTGGGGGCCGACGAAGATGTGACGATCCTTAGATTAAGGTGACGCACCATGTCTGTACCCTCCATGCCCCGCGTTTCGGGCGACTACGATCTCCAACTCAGGTCTCGCCGAGGCTCGCTTGGGAATGAGGCAAAACCTCAGCCCAAGCGATCTTCGGTGGTCATGCGCAAATTCGAGGTTGCCTCTCTCCAACCTGACGGATCTGTGCGCCGCGCCGAACATATCGGCCCTGCTGTGCCGATGTTTGAAGCGGCATTTTCTGCCTTTGCCCATGGCAGCTTGATCACCACAACTCGCGGTCCCATCGCGGTGGAAGATCTTGAGCCGGGCATGAAACTGATCACGCGTGATCATGGCTCGCAACGTCTGTTGTGGGTGGGGTCAATGAAAGTTGTACCCAAATTTGCCGAAACCACTGCACATGACGCGCGGATGACGCGAATCATGTCCAACAGTTTTGGATTTACCCGCCCCGAACGTGACCTGATGGTCGGCCCCGGCGCACGGATGCTAAAAGCAGGCCCTGTGTTGTCCGAGCAAGAGCCGGTTTTGGTGCCGGTCAACCAACTGTCCGATGGGATGAGCGTCATCGATATTGTGCCGCCTAGCCCGGTGGATGTGTATCACCTGTGCCTGCCGCGTCACTCTACGATTCAGGCCAATGGTCTGGATTTGGAAACCTTCCATCCCGGTGAGAATTTCCAGCGCAATATGGGGCAAAACATGCTGTCACTGTTTTTGTCACTGTTCCCGCATATTCATGAGCCAGCGGATTTTGGACGACTGTGCTGTCAGCGCAAACCACTGGTTGCTCCCAATGGGCTGGAAGTGGCCTGAGCGCGCTTCGCCCTTCTTTGGTCTCATCGATTCCGGCGTAGTCGGGTATTTCAGGCGTTCCGGTTGAGGCGTTCTTCCAGAACCTCAAACGGGACGCCCGGTTCGTCCTTGGCGCCGCGGATAACCAGCGAGGTTTTCACGCTGACCACGTTGTCAGCGGCGGTCAGGTCTTCGGTCAAAAAGGTCTGAAACGTCGATAAATCCGGGGCCACGCATTTCAGAATGAAATCAACCTCGCCATTCAGCATGTGACACTCGCGTACCAGCGGCCAACCGTTGCATCGTTCTTCGAAGGCTGACAAATCAACCTCGGCCTGGCTTTGCAGGCCGACCATGGCAAACACCTGCACTTCGAAGCCCAATTTGCGCGGGTCTACATCGGCGTGATAGCCCCGGATGTAACCGGCATCCTCCAACGTACGCACACGACGCAGGCAAGGTGGGGCTGAAATCCCTACACGTTTGGCCAACTCCACATTGGTCATACGGCCATCGGCCTGCAATTCGGCCAATATCTTGCGATCTATCTCATCCAGACGAGATGTGGCCATGCGTGTTTACTCCATTGAAATTCGCGGTTGTTATAGCAGAACGGCTAACTTGCGCAATAAAGTTTCGCCTGAGCGCAAGATCATTTCACAACTATAATTCTTGCCCCCCAACCCCTTCACCGAACCACGAGGGGTTTTAAGCTGCGGTTGGCCTCGCTATATCTGCCGGGAACTTATGCTCCATCAGGAAAGGGCGCCCCATGGCCGAGACCCGTCACTCACACGTTCTGATCATCGGATCGGGCCCTGCCGGCTATACCGCCGGAGTTTATGCCAGTCGTGCAATGCTGGAACCCGTTCTGGTGCAAGGGATTGAGCCGGGTGGGCAGCTGACCACCACCACCGAGGTCGAGAACTGGCCCGGCGATACAGAAGTGCAGGGGCCGGATCTGATGGTGCGGATGGAAGCCCACGCCAAGGCGATGGGCTGCGATATTGTTGGCGATATCATCACCGATCTGGACACAGAGAGCCGCCCGTTTGTGGCCAAGGGCGACAGCGGCACGACTTACACAGCCGATGCCGTGATTCTGGCGACAGGCGCGCGGGCCAAATGGCTTGGATTGCCCTCGGAGGAGGCGTTCAAAGGCTTTGGCGTGTCGGCTTGTGCCACTTGCGATGGGTTCTTTTATCGCGGTGCCGAGATCGTGGTGATCGGCGGCGGCAACACAGCAGTGGAAGAGGCGCTGTTTTTGACGAATTTCGCATCAAAGGTGACGTTGATTCACCGGCGCGATGAATTGCGTGCCGAGAAGATCCTGCAAAACCGTTTGTTAAAGCATCCCAAGATTGAACCTCTGTGGTTTCACGAGTTGGAAGAAGTTCTGGGCGATGACAACCCTAAGGGCGTGACTGGTGTGCGGGTGAAGCACACCCAAACCGGTGAGACGCAGGACATTGACTGCAAGGGTGTGTTCATCGCCATCGGCCATGCGCCTGCCAATGAGTTGGTCAAAGGTAAGGTCGAGATGCACCACGGTGAATATGTGAAGGTTGAGGCGGGCAGCACACGCACGTCTATCCCCGGCCTGTTTGCTGCGGGCGATTTGACGGATCACACCTATCGTCAGGCCGTGACCAGCGCCGGAATGGGCTGCATGGCGGCTCTGGATGCTGAAAAGTATCTGGCCGAGCAAGACGACTGATATTGCATTAACGTTTAACGAAGCGTGATCTGAGGGCAACAGTTGTGCCTTTGGGTGCGTTTGGCGTGGTTTGCTCTTTTCTGATCACGTTTAATGTGGCATGTGTTCATGCGTGAACACACTTTGAGCCATGCCCGATGCCCGTATCTGAGACCAAACCAAACCTGCAGGAAGATGATCAAGTCTTTCGCCTTCTGCGCCAGTTGGATCTGGCGCCGGATGCATCGCAGCGCGTCACGGCCGAAGCGATCGGGATTTCGCTGGGCCGCTTGAACGCGCTTTTGCGTCGTTCGGCCAGTGCCGGTTTGGTCAAGATCAGTGACCGGCCCGGCCCGGACAAACGCCAGCGGTATGCCTACGCTCTCACCCCGCGCGGTGCGGCCGAAAAAATGCGCCTCACCGACCAGTTTCTCGCCCGAAAATTCAACGAATACGATGCTCTTCATGCCGAGTTGACCGGCACGACGAGCGGACTTGCCCCCCTCAAACATAGGACCAGACTAGTGCAGAACAACCTTGCCCCCATCCCCGAACTATATGTGTCACATGAGAGTGCGCAAAAACTGAAAGCCGACGCAGCTGAGCTGATCAGCCACGATCTGACACCGCGCCAGATTTGCGATCTTGAACTGTTGATGAATGGCGGATTTAACCCGCTCAAAGGGTTCCTCTCCGAGGCAGATTACAACGGTGTTGTGGATGATATGCGCCTGAGCGATGGGACGCTTTGGCCGATGCCCATCACGCTGGATGTCTCCGAGACCTTTGCCGATGAGATCGAATTGGGCCAGGATATTGCCCTGCGTGATCAGGAGGGTGTGATCCTGGCGACGATGACTGTCACTGATCGCTGGACGCCCAATAAAGCCCATGAGGCCGAAAAGGTGTTTGGGGCCGATGATGATGCCCATCCGGCGGTGAATTATCTGCATAATACTGCGGGCAAGATTTATCTGGGTGGCCCGGTGGTGGGTATCCAGCAGCCTGTGCACTATGATTTCCGCGCTCGGCGCGACACCCCAAACGAGCTGCGCGCCTATTTCCGCAAGCTGGGCTGGCGCAAGGTTGTGGCCTTTCAAACCCGCAACCCATTGCACCGCGCGCATCAGGAACTGACCTTTCGCGCCGCGCGTGAAGTAGAAGCAAACCTGCTGATCCACCCTGTCGTGGGTATGACCAAGCCGGGCGATGTGGATCACTTTACCCGCGTGCGCTGTTACGAGGCAGTGCTGGACAAATATCCAGGCTCTACGACCACGATGAGCCTGCTGAATCTGGCGATGCGCATGGCCGGCCCCCGCGAGGCGGTGTGGCATGGGCTGATCCGCGCCAACCATGGCTGCACCCATTTCATCGTTGGGCGTGATCATGCCGGCCCCGGCAAGAACTCTGCTGGCGAGGATTTTTACGGACCTTACGATGCGCAGGATTTGTACCGCGAAAATCAGGCTGACATCGGCTGTGAAATGGTGGATTTCAAGCATATGGTCTATGTGCAGGAACGCGCCCAATACGAGCCCAACGATGAGATTGCCGACAAAGACGATGTGACGATCCTGAATATCTCGGGCACTGAGCTGCGTCGCCGTCTGGCCGAGGGTCTGGAAATTCCGGAGTGGTTCTCGTTTCCCGAAGTGGTGACCGAGCTGCGCCGCACCCGTCCACCACGCTCCAGCCAAGGCTTTACTGTGTTTTTCACCGGCTTTTCGGGCTCGGGGAAATCGACGATTGCCAATGCTCTGATGGTCAAGCTGATGGAAATGGGCGGACGCCCGGTGACATTGCTGGATGGTGATATCGTGCGCAAAAACCTTTCCTCCGAGTTGGGTTTTTCCAAAGAACACCGCGATCTGAACATCCGCCGTATCGGCTATGTGGCGTCTGAGATCACCAAAAATGGCGGCATCGCCATCTGTGCGCCAATCGCTCCTTATGCCACAACGCGCCGGGCCGTGCGTGAGGACATTGAAGAGTTCGGTGCCTTTGTGGAATGCCATGTGGCGACATCCATTGAAGAATGCGAACGCCGTGATCGCAAGGGCCTGTACAAGCTGGCGCGGGCAGGGAAAATCAAGGAATTCACAGGTATTTCAGACCCTTATGATGTTCCTCAAAACCCTGAGCTGAGCGTGGAAACCGAAGGCGCAGATGTTGACAACTGTGCCCATCAGGTGATCTTGAAGCTGGAGCAGATGGGGCTGATCGCCGGTTAATCCTGCTGATACCCAATGATAGAAAAGCCCGGTGCGCAGGTGCCGGGCTTTTTGTTGCCTGGATTTTCAGATCATTGGCCTGATCTGACAGGTGCTTGCTGGCGGTTCGTTGAGAAAATGCCGGATAGATGCCCTACTCGTGCCCCAATCAATTGTCATTTTTTTGGAAACGATTGTTTGCCGGTCTGACTGGCCGCGAAGAAAGGACATAGAATATGGACTGGTTGATGTCATTGCTGGTTGAGAGCGCCAGTAACCTTCTCACAGCATTTAAGTATCTAATGGTGCCTGCACTGTTTTTCGTGTGCCTGGCTTACATCGCCAAGGGCCGCACAGCGCTCAAAGATATTTGGCGGGCGATGCCTGAGTTCGTGCTCACGCTCAAGATTATGTCGTTCAATGTTGTCTTTTCCAGCCCTTTTTTGGCGATCTACGTCACGGCGATCCACGCATTTTTGACCAGCAATAACCTTTTCTTAATCCCGACAACCTTCTGGGATGGGGTGCCGATGGTGATCACGCTGTTTCTGGCTGTGTTCATCGGGGACTTCTTTCACTATTGGCGCCATCGCCTGGATCATACCAAAGTGTTCTGGCCTGCACATGCGGTGCATCACTCAGATACAGAAGTGACCTGGCTTACCGCGTCGCGCTGGCATCCGATTAACCTGTTGACTATGCGCGGTGTTGGGTTGGCCTCCATGTTGTTGATGGGCTTCCCGGTCTATGCGATCCTGTTTAACGCGATGCTGCGCGGGTATTACGGGCATTTCATCCATGCGGATGTGCCTTGGACATATGGTAAATTTGGCAAATGGATGGTGTCGCCTGCGATGCACCGTTGGCACCACTCGGCGGAATCCAAGGCGTTTGACAAGAACTTTGGTGAGTTCTTTTGCATCTTTGACCGCGCCTTTGGTACGTTTTATCTGCCCGGACCATGTGACGGCCCTCTGGGGGTGTCCGACAAGATGGAGCAAACCCTGAGCAGCCAAATCGGATATGCGTTTACGCCCAGGGCCTATAAACCGCTGATGAATGCCTTGAGGGCGCGGTTTGGTCAGAAGAAGAACGTCATTCCGGGCGAGTGATATACTTTTGAGAATGGCTGGTGCTCTCACCCTTGGATATCAAGACAGCACAGCCTCAGCGGCGCGCGTGAATATGTCACCATAGTTGGCGGCCCTGTCTTTGATGGCGCAAATATGGGGTTGCCGGGCGGTGTAGTCGGCCTGCGACATAGACAAGATGGCCTGCTGTAGATCGGCTTTGGTGTGGCAGATAATCATGCCGGATGTGTCCAAAAACTCCGCGATATTGGGACACCCCCAATAGATCGGCACAGTTTGGCACAGCACGGCGTCCACCAGTTTTTCGGTGAAATAGTTTTTCTCGGCGACGTTTTCGATCACCACAGAATAGCGGTAAGGGGCCAGGCCGTCGGATTTGTCCTTGAAGGGGACATATCCGCCGCCCATCAGATCGACGTCGAGACCCTCGGATGTGATCCAATCCGCAATCACATGGCGCAATACATGGCCCTCTTGCGAACGTTTGGTTGATGCAATCAGCGAACACATCCGCACCTTTGACGTGTCGAGGTCACGCCAATTTGGCACCCAGGTGCTACCAAAGGGAAAGAACACACCATTGGGAATGGCCGCCAACAACGCCTCATCTGTGGTCAGCACGCGGTGAAACCGGCGATAGGTCTGGCGCAGCAGTTTGAGGTGCAGCCCGTGGATGGCAGCCGGCTCCATTATCACGATAGAGAGTTTTGCGCGGGTGCCAAAAGAAGGCCGAACATGCAGGGTTTCGCGCGGAAAGACGATCAGATGATCCTGCGCCGTAAGATCGCCCAATTGTTTGCCTTTCAACGCGCTGGGTTGCCCCAGCGGCCAGATCAGATCATCCAGCGGCAGGCGTGACGGCCGTGTGCCCAGCTTCATGGCGTGGGGCAATATGGCGACGGTTCCGTTGGGCCCGGTCATCTGGCTGCTCCGATTTGGGTTGGCAGGGTGATAGGGCCAATGCCGCATCAGGGCAATGTCCGAAACTCCTGCGGCCGGAAGGGGCGACCGAGGCGCGAGCATGTCGCCGGGCCAGTTGCAAAGCGCCAACACCGTGTGTGAATAGACAAAGGTGACGTTTGGCTGACATGTTTTGCCGCGCAAGGTCTGTTCCTCGGCTGGCAAATCCGTATGGTCGCCTCACGCGATTTAGCCAATCAGGGATTCCCTATGTCAAATGAAGATCCTCTTGTCGTATTTACGCCTTCGGGCAAGCGCGGGCATTTCCCAAAGGGCACGCCGGTTCTGACCGCTGCGCGCCAGTTGGGGGTTGATCTGGATTCGGTGTGTGGCGGGCGCGGGATATGTTCCAAGTGCCAGATCACACCGGGGTACGGCGAATTTGCCAAGCACGGCGTGACAGTGGGTGAC
This sequence comes from Roseovarius sp., assembly GCA_029212365.1. Classification (GTDB taxonomy): domain Bacteria; phylum Pseudomonadota; class Alphaproteobacteria; order Rhodobacterales; family Rhodobacteraceae; genus Roseovarius. The sequence goes on along the minus strand of JARGOC010000024.1, from coordinate 13,626 downwards.
GATGCGCTGTCAGAGTGGAACAAAGTCGAAGCACGCTATGACGAAAAACGCGGGCTGAAAAAAGGCCGCCGCCTGGGCTGTCAGGCGCAGGTGATGGGTGACGTCGTGATTGATGTGCCCGCCGAATCGCAGGTGCACAAACAGGTGGTGCGCAAACGTGCCGAGGCACGCGACATCACCATGAACCCTTCTGTGCGGATGTATTATGTCGAGGTGGAAGAACCCGACATGCACGAACCTTCGGGCGATCTGGAGAGGCTGGCCAAAGCGTTGTTAGAGCAGTGGCAAATTGAGGATGTCACCGCTGATCTGCATATTTTGAACGGGTTGCAGCCGATCCTGCGCAAGGGCGGCTGGAAAGTGACCGTTGCTGTGCACAAGGGCACGGATGGCCATGCGCCGCAGATCATGCACGTCTGGCCGGGGTATTATGAGGGCAAGATTTACGGTCTGGCGGTTGATCTGGGTTCAACCACCATCGCAGCACATCTGTGTGATCTCTCGGACGGGCAGGTTGTCGCCTCATCTGGTATCATGAACCCGCAAATCCGCTTTGGAGAAGACCTGATGAGTCGGGTCAGCTATTCAATGATGAACAAGGGCGGCGCGGCTGAAATGACCCGCGCGGTGCGCGAGGGGATGAATGCTCTGTTTGATCAGATCGCCCAGGAGGCAGAGATCGACAAAACGCTGATTATGGATGCAGTTTTTGTGTGCAACCCGGTCATGCACCATCTTTTTTTGGGCATTGATCCGTTTGAGCTGGGGCAGGCGCCCTTTGCGCTGGGCACGTCATCCTCGCTCAACTTGCGTGCCGCTGAGCTGGATCTGGAAATTCATCCCAGTGCGCGGGTTTATATCCTGCCGTGTATTGCGGGCCATGTGGGGGCCGATGCCGCGGCTGTGGCGCTGTCCGAGGCGCCAGACAAGTCGGAAGATCTGGCACTGATCGTCGATGTGGGCACCAATGCCGAAATTCTGTTGGGGAATAAAGAAAAGGTGCTGGCGTGTTCCTCGCCGACCGGGCCGGCGTTTGAAGGTGCTCAGATATCCTCGGGCCAACGGGCGGCACCGGGCGCGATTGAACGGGTGGAAATTGATCCGGTAACCAAGGTTGCGCGATTCAAAGTGATTGGCAGCGATTTGTGGTCGGATGACGATGGCTTTGGTGAGGCCACCGCCACCACCGGCATCACCGGTATTTGCGGCTCAGGGATCATCGAAATGGTGGCCGAAATGCGCATCCATGGTATCGTTGACGGGCCTGGGCTGATTGGTGCGCCAGAACAAACCGGCACGGATAGATGCTTCCTCGATGGGCGCACTTATTCCTACATGGTGTGGGATGGCAGTGCCGAGGGCGGGCCGGTGATCACCGTTACCAACCGCGATATCCGAGAAATACAGATGGCCAAGGCGGCGCTTTATTCTGGCGCGCGATTGTTGATGGATAAATTTGGTGTGGATCAGGTGGATCGTGTGGTGCTGGCAGGTGCGTTTGGCGCACATATCAGCCCGAAACATGCGATGGTATTGGGGATGATCCCTGATGCCCCGTTGGACAAGGTCACATCGGCAGGCAACGCCGCGGGCACCGGCGCGCGCATTGCCCTGCTGAACACCGAGGCGCGCAGCGAAATTGAAGCAACCGTGCACGAGATTCACAAGATCGAAACCGCGATTGAACCGCGCTTTCAGGAGCATTTCGTAAACGCCTCAAATATCCCTAATTCGGTGGAACCTTTTCCCATTCTGCGCAGCATTGTCACTTTGCCGGACGTGAACTTTAACACCGGCGGCGAAGGCGGCGAGGGAGGCGGGCGGCGCAGACGCCGACGGGGATAGGCCGTGCTTGCTAAGGTGGTCTCCTAACTGTGAGAGCTCCGGCGGCGGCGGTCAATCGGCATATTTGATCAGCCCTTCGGAGTGGCCAAGGCCATAGTCGCAGGGTGCCGGAAAGGTCAATCCCAAGGACAACGCACAAGGTTTCTTGACGTTCAAACCTGCTTGAACTAGGGATGCGCCCGGATGTGCGGGTATGGTGAAATGGTATCATGCGAGCTTCCCAAGCTTAAGGTGCGGGTTCGATTCCCGCTACCCGCTCCATTCACCTGATCTCGCTTTTTGGCATGGGTGCAAATGTCGAAATGCGCTGTGATCCGCAGTTTCGCCTAGTCCAGATTGAACGTCAGACCCACCGCCAGAAGGGAATCAACCGATGTGCCTTCTGCGGGAATGAACTGTGCAAAAATGTTGCGATAGCGGGTTTGCAAGCCAACCATTGGCACCACATCACCAACGGATGCATCAAACCGGTGACCATCGCCGGGATAGACAGCCAACCCCGAAAAGGCACCCACTTCGAACTCGGGCAGGATTTCATAGGAATACCCGATTGATGCCAGCACCGACACTTCGGAATAGCTGTTGTAAAAGGCACCGACAGAGTAATCGAAGGTCTTTTTTTCCCATGTTAGAAACGCACCGGGGTTAATCTCTTGAAAATCCCGTGTCGCGCCGAAATGTTCGGTTCCCAGCAGAAACGACAGCCGATCAGGGCCTGCCAGCACGGTGGTGGGCAGGGCTGCGGCCAATAAGAGTGCACTCAGCTTCATCTGTCGTCTCCTGTGTGGTGTCAGCGGTTTGCTTGGGCGTGGGTGTCAATTGATGTGCTATACCTCATCGGCAATCGGGCAATTTCATGACGCGCGTGGTTAAAAATGCCGGTGGGTATTGAACGCGTTGCAAACGTGGCGCACAAGCCACGCCAAGCGCGTGTACCTGCGGTATTTACGGTTGTATGGTGTGCACGGAATTTGTTAGAACAAATTAAGAACATGACCTGGACGCAAGATTGCGCGGTTGATCGTAGACCGCAACCCGGCTTCAATACGCGAAAATGAGGGCAAACAACATGCTGACATCGGTGGAACTTTGCGCAGGCGCAGGCGGGCAGGCTTTGGGTCTGGAACAGGCCGGATTTGCCCATACGGCCCTTGTTGAGATTGACAAACATTGCTGTAACACCCTGCGCCATAACCGCCCCGAATGGACGGTGCTGGAAGAGGACATGCGGCTGTTTAAGGAACGTGCCGGTGACTATGCTGGCATGGATCTATTGGCTGGCGGTTTGCCGTGCCCGCCGTTTTCCGTGGCGGGCAAGCAATTGGGCGAGCAAGACGAGCGCAATCTGTTCAACGACGCGATTGACATTATTGATGCTGCGCGGCCCCGCGCGGTGATGATCGAAAACGTGCGAGGGTTCCTGGACGCGGTGTTTCATGACTACCGCGAGAAGCTGAAAACCCAACTGGGCAAGCTGGGATATAAAACCGATTGGCGGCTTCTGAATGCCTCTGATTTTAGTGTTCCACAATTGCGCCCACGGGTGGTGATTGTCGCGGTGCAAGACGCACGATCTGAGTTCTTTGACTGGCCCGAGCCGAACCCACATAACCCGCCCACGGTGGGCGAAACTTTGGGTGATCTGATGGCGGCACGCGGCTGGCGTGGGGCGCAGGACTGGGCTGATAAGGCCGATGAGATTGCCCCAACAATTGTTGGCGGATCCAAAAAACATGGCGGGCCTGATCTGGGGCCGACGCGTGCGCGCGCTGCTTGGGCCACTTTGGGGGTTGAGGGGCGCACCATTGCGCCCGAGGCACCTGATCCGTTCCATAATGGCATGCCGCGTTTGACCGTGCCGATGGTGGCGCGCATTCAGGGCTTTCCGGATGAATGGCATTTTACTGGGGCCAAAACCAACGCGTATCGTCAGGTGGGCAATGCCTTTCCACCACCGGTGGCGCGGGCGGTGGGGGCCCAAGTGGCCAAGGCGCTGCGCAAACGGGTGCTGCACGCGGTTAGCGGCTGATCCAACATGAAGCGCAACATTCCCCCCAGTGAGGTCACTCATGGGCACCGGGATTATGATGTGCTGCGCGCCATTGCGGATGACATCGCCGATCGGGCAGGCGGCGCCGATGCGCTGGCGCGCAAAGTGGCGGCGATGCTGCGGTCGTGCATTGATGATGTGATCATGACTCCCAAAACCGGGCGGCGTGCCTACGATGATCTGGAAAAGACCGAAAAAACCTATATTGGCACGCGGGTCGAGATTGAGTTGCGCGCCATGTTGCGTCTGCCCAAAGGCAGGTTGGACACGGTGATCCTTGGCCATGACGTGGACATCAAACACACCATGGGCAGCACCTGGATGATCCCGACCGAAGCGGTTGATCAGCCCTGTTTGGTGCTGGCCGCCGATGAGACACGGGCGCGGTGTTATCTGGGTCTGATCGTGGCGCGCGAGGCGGCGCTCAGCCTGAGCCAGAACAAAGATGCCAAGAAATCGGTATCGGCCGACGGGTTCCGGCATATCCTTTGGTTGCTGGTCGATCACCCCTATCCGCGCAATTTTTGGGGCACCGTGCCAGAAGATGCGGTTGAGCGTATCTTTGCCGCGACCTCGGGCAATGCACGGGTGATGCAGTTGTTCCGCGAAGTGCAGGACCGCGCCATTGACCGGGATGTGATTGAGGCCGTCGCCCAGCAAAAGGATTTCATGCGCCGATTGCGCGCTGATGGCGGCGGTGGCACGCGAGACAAGCTGTCCGCTGAGGGTATTTGGCTGTTGAATGGCCATTATGACAGCGCATTGATCGGGGCCCTTAAGCTGGCGCATTGTGGCGGCAGCGAGTTTATCGCCCATGCGCCCCGATCCGAGCGAGAATATACCATTGCCCGCGCCCATGGGCTACTCACGCCAGACCCAGAGGTATAATACGCCTATGTGTGGACGCTTTGCAGCCGGCCATCTGACCCAAAAGCAAATGGTTGATATCGTTGAGGGGTTTTTGACCCCCGGCGTGACTGTGGATACTGACGCCCAGCCGCCCAAAGGGGGCTATCACATCCGGCCGACCAACCGCATTGCATTGGTGGTGCAACCGGGGGAGGCGCCCATGCTGACCACGGCCAACTGGCAGATCACGCCGCCGGGCGGGCGCGGGTTGATCAATGCCAAGATTGAGAACACCGGTTTTTGGCATGATGAGTGGGCCCATGGCCGCTGTATGATCCCGGCGCTGGGGTATTTTGAATGGTCCACCGCATCCGGGCGCAAAGAGCCGATGTTCATCACGGTGAAACGCAACGCGCCAGTGTTATTCTTTGCCGGGCTGCGCAGTTTGGACGGGCAGGGCTGTGTGATCCTCACCCGTGAAGCCAGCCCTCAGATCGCTCATATTCACACCCGAATGCCGGTTATTCTGTCGCCCGATGACATGACCGAGTGGCTGAATGGGACCCTGCAGAGGGCCGCGGCACAGGACCATCTGGGCACGCAGTGGGACGGGAGGTTTGAACATCACCGGATCAAACCCCTGAGCGCTGAGAGTGAAGGTGAAAGCGTGATCGAGCCATATTCGCCGCCTCAGACCAGTTTCGATTTCTGACAGCTCTTGAGGCCTCTCACTGCATCGGCTAGGCAAAGATCATGACATTTACAGTGGCAATCGACGGGCCGGCAGCGGCAGGCAAGGGCACGATCTCACGCGAGGTCGCGGCGCATTTTGGATTTGCACATCTGGATACCGGGCTTTTGTACCGGGCCACGGGGCGGCGCACTCTGGACGGCACTGATCCGGTTGAGGCCGCCCGCACGCTTGGCCCCGGTGATCTTGGGTCGGATGATCTGCGCACGCCCGAGGTGGCACAGGCCGCCAGCCGGGTGGCCGCAATCCCCGAAGTGCGCGAGGCGCTGGTGGATTTCCAGCGCGCTTTCGCCACACGATCTGGCGGTGCGGTATTGGATGGGCGCGACATTGGCACAGTGATCTGCCCCGAGGCACAGGTGAAGCTTTTTGTGACGGCCAGTGATGACATCCGCGCCACGCGCCGCCTGATCGAGCTGACCGACAAAGGCCACGACATCAGTTTTGAACAAGTGTTGGATGATCTGCGCCAACGTGACGCCCGCGACAGCGCGCGCGCAACTGCCCCGCTGACGGCCGCTGAGGATGCCATATTGCTTGATACCTCTGAAATGACAATCGATGAGGCCGTGGCCGTGGCGATACGGGTGATTGAAAAGCAGCAGGAGTGACGGTTGGCGTATTGACCCGCACCCTTATCGAAGGTGCGATGTGAACACATGCTCTAGCAGGGATCCGAACCTAAGTTTAGTTGATCGCAGTGGTAGAAGGCGTTCTTATGACAACATCTTTGTTGGAGAAAGACGAGTGCCACGCATGGGGTGTTACTTTGCATGGTGCCACGGTGCCGACCGCAAAATTGTCCAACGAAACTTTCTTAAATGTGCGCAAGCTGTGCATGACCACAACGTCCTTTACTACGATATTTGCGTTGCCGCGGGTTTTACGATCAAGGCCAGTTTCTTTGATATAAGGAGACAAACGTTTGCTGATCGTCCAAAAGCCACAGACAGCCACCTTGCCTTCAACATTTTTGATCATGGCGGCGACCATCATCTCGCCCTGAGGGTCATATCCCCAAACAGCAACTGATGGGTCTTTGACCATCGGCTGGGTGAACTTCCCGTTTTGCGCAATTCCCATGGCGGGGTACAGGCAGCCTAGCACAAGACTAAGAGCTAAGATGTACAAAGCTGAACGAAGTATATTGATCACGTTGGTATTCCTTAGATTGCCAAATTTTGTGCTTTTAGATGAATACGGCTTTTCTCAATCACTTAAAAATTGTCTGATCGCGGGCGCAAGAGCTAGTGGGTGCAGTGTTTCGCTATTCTTCTGCCATGGTGTCATTTTGCTGCAAGGAGAAGATTCATCGACACGGCGCATCCCCCTTGATTCTCTGAAGGTCTCTGTCTATACGGCCCTTGTCGACACGGCGGAGACCGTCGCGGGATTAATGAGTGAGCAGGGTCGGGAACACCGGCCCTCTTTGTTTTGCGATACCGCATTGGGCTTTGTCTGACCAATGAACCCCCAAGACCGGCGGATACAACCGCGCGGCCAGATAAAAACGATTTGTTAGGATTGAAACGCCACATGGCTCAGAACACATCTATGGAGGAATTCGAAGCCCTCCTGAACGAAAGCTTCGAAATGGACACGCCCGAAGAGGGTTCAGTTGTCAAAGGCAAAGTCATCGCAATCGAAGCGGGCCAAGCCATCATCGACGTCGGCTACAAAATGGAAGGCCGTGTCGAGCTTAAAGAATTCGCAAACCCTGGTGAAGCTCCTGAAATCGCTGTTGGCGATGAAGTTGAAGTCTTCCTTCGCTCGGCGGAAAACGCCCGCGGTGAAGCTGTCATCAGCCGTGAGATGGCCCGCCGCGAGGAAGCCTGGGATCGTCTGGAAAAAGCCTATGCCGACGAAGAGCGCGTTGAAGGCGCGATCTTTGGCCGTGTCAAAGGTGGCTTTACGGTTGATCTGGGCGGCGCAGTTGCGTTCCTGCCCGGCTCTCAGGTTGATGTGCGCCCCGTGCGCGATGCCGGCCCGCTGATGGGTTTGAAACAACCCTTCCAGGTTCTGAAAATGGACCGTCGCCGTGGCAACATCGTTGTATCACGTCGCGCCATTCTGGAAGAAAGCCGTGCCGAACAGCGCGCCGAAGTTATCGGCAAGCTGGCCGAGGGCGACAATGTGGACGGTGTGGTCAAGAACATCACCGAATACGGTGCCTTCGTTGATCTGGGCGGTGTGGACGGGCTGTTGCACGTCACTGACATGGCATGGCGCCGTGTGAACCACCCATCCGAGATCCTGGCGATTGGCGAAACCGTCAAGGTTCAGGTCATCAAGATCAACAAAGAAACCCACCGCATTTCGCTGGGCATGAAGCAGCTGCAAGAAGATCCATGGGATCTGGTGGCTGGCAAATACCCACTGGAAAGCACGCACACTGGCCGCGTGACCAACATCACCGATTACGGTGCGTTTGTTGAGCTGGAACCAGGTGTTGAAGGTCTGGTGCACGTTTCAGAAATGTCGTGGACCAAAAAGAACGTACACCCCGGCAAGATCGTTTCGACGTCTCAGGAAGTCGAAGTTATGGTGTTGGAAATTGATGGCGCCAAACGCCGCGTTTCTTTGGGCCTGAAACAAACCATGCGTAACCCATGGGAAGTGTTCGCAGAGCAATTCCCCGAGGGCACCGAAGTCGAAGGCGAAGTCAAGAACATCACCGAATTCGGTCTGTTCATTGGTCTCGAAGGCGAAATCGACGGCATGGTGCATTTGTCCGACATCTCGTGGGACGAACGTGGCGAAGACGCGATCCAGGGCTACAAGAAGGGCGATATGGTTTCGGCCGTTGTCTCGGAAGTGGACGTGGAAAAAGAGCGTATCTCGCTGTCGATCAAAGCGCTGGGCGGTGACAAGTTCGCCGAAGCCGTGGGCGGCGTGAAGCGCGGCTCGATCATCACGGTTGAGATCACCTCGATCGAAGATGGCGGCATTGAAGTCGAATACGAAGGCATGAAAAGCTTCATCCGTCGTTCCGACCTTAGCCGTGATCGTGCCGAGCAACGCCCTGAGCGCTTCTCGGTTGGCAACAAGGTGGATGTGCGCGTGACCAACGTAGACGCCAAAACCCGCCGCCTTGGCCTGTCGATCAAAGCCCGTGAGATCGCTGAAGAGAAAGAAGCGGTTGAGCAGTATGGCTCGTCCGATTCAGGTGCATCGCTGGGGGATATCCTGGGCGCCGCGCTGAAGACTGACGACGACAAGTAATCTGAACCTTTGGTTCTGATCCGGGAAGGCCCTGCGCAAATGCGCGGGGCCTTTTTGCGTTTCATAAGGTGAGTTCGCACATCCACGCCGGCGCAATACTGTTGCGAGTGCAAACCATTTTGGTCTTGTTGGGGGAAGCTGTGCTGCCATCATTTGTCGGAATTTCGGCTTTCGGTTTATCGCTGGATGGCTGAGTGTGACTGTAGACCCAAGGCCGCTGTTGGTTGCGGCGCCCACGGCGATTGGCGCGATGGGCCGGTCATAGCTGGTGCCTGTTCCCGCCCTCTGGCAGCAGTTTTTTGTAACCGAATCAACGTTTGGTAATATTGCGCTGAAATGCGCCAATCGCGGAATTGAGGGTGAATTTGCGCGCCCCCCGTGCTAGATTTCTCTAATTCAGATAAGAAATTCATGTAAATCATGGTGTTCTTGGGTGCCAAACTGTTTTTGTTTTTTGAGTTTCTATCTATAGTCGTATTCAAAAGCGCGGCTGCCAAATGCTGAGCGCGGGGGAGAAAACACAAGATGATCCGATCTGAATTGATCCAGAAAGTCGCCGACGACAATCCGCATCTGTCATATCGAGACGTCGAGAAGATCGTGAATACGATTTTCCAGGAGATTACCGAGGCCATGGCCAATGGTAATCGAGTGGAGCTGCGCGGTTTTGGCGCCTTCTCGGTTAAGAAGCGTGATGCACGCACGGGCCGCAACCCGCGCACCGGCGAAAGTGTACATGTTGAGGAAAAACATGTGCCGTTTTTCAAGACCGGCAAATTGCTGCGTGACCGCCTAAACGGAAAGTAACTGATGCGCTATGTACGTTATGCCTCGATCGCCATCTTTGCGGTGGCGTTGATCCTTGTGTCATTGGCCAATCGCCAGATGGTATCGGTCCGGGTGTGGCCGGATGAGGTTTCGGGATTGGTGGCCACCAATCCCGGATATGAGTTGCCGCTGTTTGTGGTGATATTTGCGGGTATCCTGGCGGGGCTGATTATCGGCTTTGTGTGGGAATGGATCCGCGAAGCCGGCGAGCGCGCCGAAGCAGCCCGTCAATCGCGCGAGATGGCGCAATTGCGCGCCGAGGTGAAACGCCTGAAGGGCGAGAAGCACACCGGCAAGGACGAGGTTCTGGCCTTGCTTGAACAAGCCAGTTAAACCCCTCTGCATGACCAATGACATCCGTGTGAAGATCTGTGGGCTATCCACACCTGAAACTATTGCGGTGGCGGCTGAAGCGGGTGCCACCTATGTGGGCTTTGTCTTTTTTGCCAAATCACCGCGCTATGTGACGATTGATGCCGCACGAGACCTGGCACTGGGCGTGCCGGATGGTATCGCCAAAGTGGCGCTTGTGGTTGATGCGACAAATGAATTTCTGGATGAGTTGACCAGCAAGGTACCACTGGATGTGTTGCAGCTTCACGGGCGCGAAACGCCTGCTCGTGTGTCCGAGATCAAAGCGCGCTATGGCCTGCCGGTGATGAAGGCCGTGGGCGTGGCTGATGCGGATGATCTGCCTGCGCTTGCTGAGTATGAAGCCGTGGCGGACCAATTGTTGGTTGATACCAAAGCGCCCAAGAGTTCGGATCGCCCGGGCGGCAATGCGCTGACATTTGATTGGGGGCTGATTGCCGGGCGCACATGGGCCAAGCCCTGGATGCTGGCCGGGGGGCTGACGGCAGACAACGTGGCCGAGGCGATCAAGATAACAGGTGCCCGCCAGGTGGATTTGTCATCGGCCGTGGAAAGCGCACCGGGAGTGAAAGACCCCGGTTTGATCCGGGCATTTATTGCTGCGGCTCAGGCGATATGAAGTTCCGCCAGGCCAACCGAGAGGATGTTCGGGACGTTGTGCGCCTGTTGAGTGATGATTTCCTGGGGCGCACCCGAGAGCATCAAGATATGGAGCGATATCTGACCGCCTTCGATCAGATGCAGCTGGAAGGCCAAAACCATCTGATTGTGGGGGAACACACAGACGGCACCATCGCGGCAACGTATCAGATCACTTTCATCAGCGGGCTGTCCCTGTCAGCGGCCCGGCGAGCGCAGATAGAAAGCGTGCGTGTGGATAGCGCGCGACGTGGAGATGGTGTTGGCGGTCTGTTGCTTGGTGACGCTGAGGCGCGTGCACGGGCAGGGGGGTGCCGCTTGGTACAACTGACCATGAACACCGCGCGCACCGACAGTCACCGGTTTTATACCCGCCACGGGTTCACGCCGTCACATACCGGGTTCAAGAAATCGCTTGATTAACAAGCACCCAAGCATGCCGCCCTTCTTTGAAGGATCAACAAAGAGAGGCCGCTGGGTACCGAAGGCCTTGATGATGTCTGCGGCGCAAAACCCCCGATAAATTGCGCACCATATATGGCACATGGTCGTCCAGCTATGACATTGTTACCCTGAGCCGTGGAGTTCGCCCGCCCGTACCTGACAGTGAATCGGATGTGTGATCGCATGCCAAACGTGACGACAAATTGCTGCCCTCTATGCAAGTTGCCAACAATCGCTAAACTTCAAATATTAATTTTGAAGGATACATAGATGCGACATCTGATTTTAACCGCTGCGCTCTTGGGTTTGCTTGGCGGAACCTCAGCCAAGGCCGAGGGCTTTAAACCTACAGATAACTGCCTGCAAACACTCAATGATATCTCGGATGTGGACCGCGTATTGCTGGGGGGCTGGGTGATGGGGTATTTGGACAAAGCCAATGATACCACCAGTCTTATGCGTTTTGACAATGCGAAGACGGTGCTGAAAAACCTGACCGGCGTATGCGCCAAAAACCCGCAGGCCAGCATTTTGGATGTGGTTCAATCCAATCGCAAAAACACCGCCGATACGCCCGGTACTCAGGCCCATGTGCGCAGTTTTCTGACACAGTTCTTGCCGCTTGATGCTGATCGGGCCGCACTCACGGCCCAGTTGCGCCCGTCCGAGGCGGAAATTCGCGCGGTCTATGCGCCGCCATTGGCCGATAAACTTGTGGGCATGTACAATGAGATGTTTCAACCCGGCGTTCAGATAGGCCCCAAAGAGGGCCAAACCCAAATTCTGGTCTGGGTGGGCACCACCGGGTCCATGCGCGAGGGTGATCCTGTGCTGGAGGATTTTCCCGGTGGGTACGGTGACGTGCGCCAATACATGCAGGGCAACTATCCGATTGCGCGATTCAAATTCGTGAAACCGGGCGAGAGCCTGGGCATGGCCTTTGATGGGCTTATCTATATCAACGGTCACTGGGTGCTTATGCCGAAACCTTGGCGTGCTTTGCGCGATTGATCCCGCTTTTCGCTGGAAAATCGGGGCGGTGTCCCATATTCAACCCCTGACCCAAAGCGATAGGCGATTTACGATGAACGATCTATTCAACTCCTTCATGACTGGCCCTGATGAGAAGGGCCGGTTTGGCAAGTTTGGCGGGCGGTTTGTCTCGGAAACGCTGATGCCTCTCATTCTTGAGCTTGAAGAGCAATATGAGCACGCCAAGACCGACGAGAGCTTTTGGGACGAAATGAATGATCTGTGGACCCATTATGTGGGTCGCCCATCACCTTTGTATTATGCCGAAGGGCTGACCAAGCATCTGGGCGGGGCCAAGATTTATCTCAAGCGGGATGAACTGAACCACACCGGGGCACATAAGATCAACAACGTGCTGGGTCAGATCCTGTTGGCACGGCGCATGGGCAAAACCCGGATCATTGCCGAAACGGGCGCTGGTCAGCACGGTGTGGCAACCGCAACAGTTTGTGCAAAGTTCGGTCTGAAATGCGTTGTTTATATGGGTGCGCATGATGTTGAGCGCCAAAAACCCAATGTGTTCCGCATGCGCCTGCTTGGTGCCGAGGTGATCCCCGTCACATCGGGCCGGGGCACGCTGAAGGACGCGATGAACGACGCGCTGCGCGATTGGGTGACCAATGTGCGTGATACATTCTATTGCATTGGTACGGTGGCCGGGCCGCATCCCTATCCGGCGATGGTGCGCGATTTCCAAAGCATCATCGGCAAAGAAGCCAAAGAACAGATGATGGCCGCCGAAGGCCGTTTGCCAGACACGCTGATTGCCGCAATCGGTGGTGGATCAAACGCGATGGGGCTGTTTTTCCCATTCCTGGATGACAAGGACGTACAAATCATCGGGGTTGAGGCCGGCGGCAAAGGGGTGAACGCCAAGATGGAGCATTGCGCGTCTTTGGCAGGTGGGCGCCCTGGCGTATTGCACGGCAACCGGACCTATCTGTTGCAGGATGATGATGGGCAGATTTTGGAAGGCTATTCCATTTCCGCGGGTCTGGATTATCCGGGCATCGGGCCTGAGCATTCATGGTTGCATGACACCAAGCGCGCTGAATATGTGTCGATCACAGATGTCGAGGCGCTTGAGGCCTTTCAGCTGTCCTGCGAAAAAGAGGGCATTATCCCGGCGCTGGAACCCTGCCACGCGCTGGCCCATGTGATGAAGATCGCGCCAGATCTGCCTGCCGATCACCTGATCTGCATGAATATGTGCGGACGTGGCGACAAGGATATTTTCACCGTCGCCAAGCATCTGGGCTTTGGCATGGCCGAGGCAGACTGAGTTTTTCATATCAATGCTGTGAACGGCAGCGATCTGAGACTCCTGGGGCAGTTCGCTCCTGGCTTCGATCCCCCGAAAACCACCCTGCTATTCAAAGTGTTAGGGGAGTTCCCTATGTGGAATTGTGTTATGGTGGAGACGAAAGGATTCGAACCCTCGGGACCCTTCCGGGCCTACTCCCTTAGCAGGGGAGCGCCCAGGCATCGATCAAGCGGTGCAGCGCGCGTTTTTGTGATTCGATCTACATCGGTAATCCTCCCATTTTTAATGGGGTCCAGCCGTAGAATTCACGCGGCTGTTCTCAGCTTCATA
>JARGOC010000004.1:161562-237561 GCA_029212365.1 Roseovarius sp. | reverse complement strand
ATTGCGGCAACTACACGCTGGTGCGCAACGGCACCTGCATGAAGTGCAACACCTGTGGCGCCACCTCGGGCTGTAGCTGAGGGGGACGCCGAGAGGGAAAGCGCCATGGCCAAGATGAGCTACACCGCCACGGTCGAATGCGACGGCATCACAAGTGAGCCGCTCCAGATCGAGGTGACGTTGCACGGCACACATGGGACAGGCCAACTGGCCGTCCCGCCCAATCTGGCCGGGGTGGTGATGAACGCCTCAACCCACGCCACGGTGCGCACACAAGACGGCGAGGAGTTCAAAATCCTCTTTAGCCGCGTGCTGTTTCCGGAGTGTGTGGCGGAGTTTGAAACCGCCGGAGCAGTGCCGCAGGGCAGGCAGGTGGCGTAAAGTAATCGTGCTTCCTTGGTGGGGGCATGTAGGGGGCATATGGGCTGGATCTCCACCAGCGACAGCCCGCCCCCGACGAACAGACAGGCCACACGCACAGCCAGTGCGGGGCCGAGGGACAGGGTGGGGTGAGGGATGGACCTCTCCCATTCTTACACGGGGCGGGTGCGCTCGCCCCCGGACGACGTTCAGGCCGCAGGCAGAAACCGGGCGGTACAGAAAACTGAGCCTGAACGGCGAAACTCAACGGGGGGTCCATCGCGGATCCCCCGCTTTTCTTTTGATTGGCCACGCATACTATAGCCGGGTTATCGCCAGCCCATAGGGGGGGCTGACCATAGCCCGGCGCCTGCGGCTTGATTCCGGGCTGGATGCGCATGGAACGCTCGTTTTTTTAGTTGCGGCGTGCGGGAAGCTAAGGCACATCAAATCTCATGAGCCGCAACCCTTATATCAGCATCTGTATCCCGGCCTATGCCATGGGCGGGCAGGGGGCTGAGTTTCTGCTGGAGAGTTTTGAGCATCTGTTGCAGCAGAGCTTTGAGGATTTTGAGGTAATCGTGTCGGATCAATCCGATGATGATGGTGTGGCAACGATCTGCAAGGCGTATATCGACCGGCTGGATATCACCCGGCTGGACAATCGCAGGGGCAAGCGGCAGGCCTCGGGCAACACCAATAACGCAATGCGCCATGCGCGCGGGCAGGTGTTAAAGCTGTTGTTTCAGGATGATTACCTGTGTGAACGCGATGCGCTGGCGCAACATGCTGATGCGTTTTCGAGGATGAACGCCAAATGGGTGCTGTGCGGATCAGGCGTGACGCGCGATGGCAAAACGCTTGAAAATCCGATGGTGCCGCAGCTGAACCCACATCTGTATCTGGGCAAAAACACTGTCAGCAGCCCCTCGGTGCTGTCTGTGCGGGCGGGGTTTGGCCTGGAATTTGATGAACAGTTGATCTGGTTGATGGACGGCGAGTTTTACAAGCGGTGTCATGATCAGCTGGGTGCGCCCCATATACTGGAAGATGCATTGGTGGCCAACCGGCTGCATGACGGGCAGGTGAGTGCGGGTGTTTCGCCCCAGCTGCGCCGCGCGGAACTGGCCTATGTACGTCAAAAACATCGTGCGGATGAGACCTTGGGCAACCGCATTCATTACTATAAACAGATGCTCAAGGCCCGCTGAGGGCAGGAAACCCCGGAGGCCCAAATGGACCCGTTCACCGCCCTTGTGCGCCGTTTGCGCAAAGCACTGACCAAAGCACCTTATAAGTACGATTATTTTGGTGATCATCTGGCCGTGCGCAAAAAGTACATTCCGTTCCTGCACGATGATAAGTTCCAGCAAACCTGGGATCAGACCTGCGCCGAGAGCGCGCCGCATTGGATCGGCGGCACCCCGGATATTCGCTGGCGCATCCATGTGTGCCTCTGGGCGGCTGAGTGCTGTTTGCGTCTGCCCGGCGATTTTGCCGAATTTGGCGTGAACACCGGATTGCTGAGCACGATGATCCTGCGCAACACCGATTTTGATGCCTCCGACAAGAAGTTTTTCCTGTTCGACACCTATGATGGCATCCCCGAGGAGATGGCGTCTGAGGCCGAACTCAAGGGTGTGCACAAGATGAACCGGAATATGTATTCCGGCAATCCGGCCAATGTGAACATCATCGACTTTTGCAAAAAGCAGTTTGCGCCACATCCCGGTGCGGTGCTGGTGCCGGGGTTGTTGCCCGGATCAATTGACGATGTGGAGTTTGATCTGCTGAGCTATATCTCGATTGATCTTAACATCACCTCCGCCGAAATTGGCACGATTGAGAAAATCTGGGATCGCATCACACCCGGTGGCATCATCGTGTTGGATGACTATGGCCTGACCGGCCACGAGGAGCAAAACGCCGCGTGGAATGACTTTGCCGGGCGCAATCAGCGCATGATCATGTCCCTGCCGACGGGGCAGGGCATTTTGATGCGGTGATTGGGGGCGGCTTGGTGGCTTTGCCCTGAGCGCTGGCAAAGCCATTAACTGTGCACGCATCACGCCTCGATCACATCAACTCGGCCACCGGGGCGCTGCGTTCCAAATCCATCTCAATGCGCAACTGCGCGCGTGCGCGTGCCAGCCGTGACATCACCGTGCCCGGCGGCAAACCGGTGAGCCTGGCCAAATCTGCCGGGCTGGTTTCGCCGGTGGCAACCAGCCGGATCAATTTGGCCTGATCCTTAGGCAGCCGGGCAATGGCGCTTTGCAATTCCTGTAAGGCCAATGTGGCAAACACATCCGGCGGGGCGATCAGCATGTCGTCTTGCAACTCGGTGCCGGGCAGATGGGTGCGCAAATACTGCCGGAACGTATTGCGCAATGTGGTCATCGCATAGGCGCGCAGGTTTTTGATCTCGCTGCCTTGGGCCTGCTTCAGCCAAAGCTTTAGCAACACCTCCTGGCTCAGGTCCTGAGCCTGATCGGCGCTGCCTGTCAGGTGGCGTGCAACACGCAAAAGATCGGGCTGCAAACCGGCAAAATCGCCGGGCAGATGGGGGGGGCAGGGCATAGGGGGCACTCCGGTCAAGGGGTGGGGCTGTGCGCGCAACTTGCGCGTAACAGGCGAGTATTTCAAACAGGCGTTTTCCGCTTATGCGCGCGCTTAGGCCTTTTTGGGCAAGGCCCCGCCACTCCTTGATTGCCTGGTCGGCAGACCTTTGCGCGTGCGCCAATCCTGCCCTCACCCCCGGGACGCAACCGCGCAACCCCGCGTCTTAACTCATAAGGATCACGAGCAACGTGGCCTTCACTTAGTTATCTGTCTTAAGGAGACATATCATGACCAAATTCATCGCAATCGTGCTGGGCCTCGGCTTTTTGGCCAATTCGGCCATTGCCGCCACTGAAATTGATGCCAATGGCGACGGGATGATGACCATCGACGAGGTGCAAGCCGTCTTTCCCGATGTCTCAATTGAGGCGTTCGCCGAAGTGGACACCAATGACGATGGCGCACTGGACGATGCAGAGATGGTGGCCGGGCAAGAACAGGGGCTGATCCCGGCTGCGACCGACGGCTAACTCCGCCGGTTTCCCCGGGTCATCCCTCTCGTTCCCCAGCACCCATGATGGCCCGGGGGCTTTCTTTAAGTATTTATAGAAAGATGAAGAGGGGGGCGGCGCCCATGTTCATCTTTCTCAAAATACTTCCGCCGGAGGCAAGATATACTGTGATGCAGGCTCAGCCAGCCGCGCGTCCCAGCATACCAAACAAGTCACGCGGATCATCGGGATCGGCCAACAGGTCCAATTCAAAGAACAGCCCGGTGCCCGCAATCTGATCGCGCACATACCGCAGGGCGCTGAAATCTTCGATCGCAAAGCCGACGCTGTCAAACAGGGTGATTTGCTTGTCGCTGGTGCGGCCTTTGGCGGTGCCGCTCATCACTTGCCAAAGTTCTGTCACCGGGTGGTGGGCATCCAGTTGTTGGATTTCGCCCTCAATACGGGTTTGTTCGGGGTATTCCACAAAGATATCCGAACGGTGCAGGATGGCAGGGGCCAATTCTGTTTTGCCCGGGCAATCTCCGCCGATGGCGTTGATGTGCACACCTGGGCCGACCATGTTGTCGCTCAGAATAGTGGCATATTGTTTGTCGGCGGTGCAGGTGGTGATGATCTGCGCGCCTTCCATGCTTTCTTCAGCTGAGCTGCAGGCAACCACGTTCAACCCCATGCCCGCCAGATTGCGCGCGGCTTTTTGGGTGGCGGCCTTGTCGGTGTCATAAAGCCGTACAGTTTTCAGACCGCAAATGGCTTTCATGGACATCGACTGAAATTCTGACTGGGCACCATTGCCGATCATCGCCATCGTATCAGCGCCTTTTGGGGCCAGGTATTTGGCGACAAGGCCAGATGTGGCCGCTGTACGCATAGCCGTCAGCATGGTCATCTCACTCAGCAATACAGGATAGCCGGTATAGACATCCGCCAGCAGGCCGAAGGCGGTGACGGTCTGCAATCCTTCGCTGGTGTTTTTGGGATGGCCATTCACATATTTGAATCCATAGACCTCACCATCCGAGGTGGGCATCAGCTCAATCACCCCTTCCGAGGAATGGCTGGCCACACGCGGCGTTTTGTCAAACAACTCCCAGCGTTTGAAATCAGCTTCGATATAATCGGCCAGGCCTTTGAGCATTGGCTCAAGCCCCACATGGTGGATCAGCTTCATCATGTTGTCGACAGATACAAATGGCACCAAGGCCTTGTCGGAGGGGGACAGATTGATCATTGCTTTAGCTCCTTGAATTACGAGTATGCGCGGGTGGGGCGGGTGAACACACGACGGCCAAGAGCCGATCCCGCCATGTCCACCATCACCTGTGCTGTGCGGCCGCGATCATCCAGAAAGGGGTTCAGCTCGACCAGATCGAGCGAGGTCATCAGCCCGGCATCGCTGATCATTTCCATCACCAGATGGCCCTCGCGCATGCTGGCCCCGCCCGGAACAGTGGTTCCCACAGCGGGCGCAAAGGACGGATCCAGAAAATCCACATCCAGTGACACATGCAGCATGCCGTTTGCCGCCCTGACTGTTTGCAAAAATGCGGCAAGCGGTTTGGCAATGCCTGTTTCGTCGATCTCGCGCATGTCGTGATAGCGGATGTTGGAATTTTGCAGGGTTTCGCGCTCGGGTGTGTCAACCGATCGCAACCCGATGATGCAGATGTGATCCTCGGGAACGGGGGCAGTCACCTGCGGGAAGCCATCAAAACCGGGCTGCCCTGCAACATAGGCCAATGGTGTGCCATGCAGGTTGCCTGAACTGGTGCTTTGGGGGGTGTGATAATCGCTATGGGCATCCAGCCACAACACAAACAGCGGGCGGTTTTGCGTGGCGGCATAGCGCGCTGCCCCAGCAACAGACCCCAGCGAGAGGCTGTGATCGCCGCCCAGAAATATCGGCAATCCACCCTTGTTCAGCGCGTCCTGGGCCGCGGCCATCAAGGTTTCGGTCCAACCGATTGTTTCATCCGGGCACACCAGATGGGATGGCAATGAGGCCGGTGCCTTGGCCGGAGCAGGCGACAGATTGCCCATATCATGCAACTCATGGCCCAGTTCTTTTATGGCATCGCCAATTCCCGCCACACGGTAGGCATCAGGGCCCATCAGACAGCCCTGGCGTGCCTTGCCGCTATCGACGGGGGCACCGATCAGGTAACATTTGGTCATGAGAGGCCTCCAATAGGTAAATACTGTGTTTTGCCCAGCATTGTTCCGAAATGGGTTGGCATAAACCCCTCAATTTGTGCTAATTGAGCTATCACCTTCCAAAACGAAGCCAGAAAGTGCCATTATGGATGAAACTGACCGCCGCTTGATCTCAGCTTTGCGCCATGATGCGCGCGCGTCCCTATCTGATCTGGCGCAAACGCTGGGCGTGTCACGCACCACGGTGCGGGGTCGGATCGAGCGTCTGCGCCGCGACGGCGAGATTGTCGGCTTTACCGTTGTGTTAAAGGGGGACGTCGCGCGTGACCCGGTGCGCGGGTTGATGATGCTGAGTATTGAGGGGCGCGGCACGGACCGCATTCTTCGCCAGTTGGGCGGGTTGACGGCTGTTCGCGCCATTCACTCTACCAACGGGCGTTGGGATTTGCTGGTGGAGCTGGGAACCGAAACGCTGGAAGAGCTGGACACCATTCTCGCTCAGATCCGCCGCTTTGATGGCATCGCCCAATCCGAAACCAACCTGCTGCTCAGCACCCGAAAATCCAGCAGCTGACCAAGGCAACACGTACCAATGACATCACCTGGTTTAGGGCCTTAGACGGTAGGGCTTTCTACTCATCTTCTTGCCAGAAATATCCCGGGGGTTTGGGGGCTGGCCCCCAATTGAACATGTGTTTGGGGCTGGCCCCCAATTGGTCGGATTGCGTCGCAATTCGATACATCAGGTATTGTGCAGAGCTGAGAAAAGCTGGATGCGGCGCGCCTCACACGCGTGCGCGGGCGGCCATGATCCACATGCCCGCCAACAGCAAGGCAATCACTGCGTTCCAGCTCGCCATCGACAGGCCCAGCATTTCCCAGGCCACCTCATCGCAGCGCACCAGAGGCGCGGCCATGATCTGATCAAACAACTTGTCTGCGCTGATGCCGCC
Source organism: Roseovarius sp. (assembly GCA_029212365.1). Taxonomy (GTDB): domain Bacteria; phylum Pseudomonadota; class Alphaproteobacteria; order Rhodobacterales; family Rhodobacteraceae; genus Roseovarius. The sequence goes on along the minus strand of JARGOC010000004.1, from coordinate 231,020 downwards.
TGTGCCAGATGAGGTGCAGCTGGTCGGGCCTTGCCAGAATCCGCGCTCAACCCCGGTATGATAAAGGCCAATTGCCCCGGTGCTCAGCGCCGCCAACATCCCCAACACCGGAAAGAACCGCCCCGGCACCGCCATAGCGAAGACACCGATCACAATTGCGGCCACATGGGGCCAACGCTGCCAAATACACATTTTGCAAGGGGACATGCCGCCAATATGCTGAAACGCAAAAGCGCCGAGCAGCAAAGCCACTGATCCACCCGCGGCCAAGGCGATCCAAGTATGTCGGGTGATATTCATAGGTACTTGATCAGATAAAATCCACCAAAGAGCAAGACAACAAACGCGATTGTGACCAGCCCCAACCGGCGTTCGATGAAATCACGCACCGGCGTGCCAAATTTCCACAACAGGCCCGCCACGACAATAAACCTCAATCCGCGGGCCAGAACGGATGTGGCCATGAAGGTGGCCAAAGGCATGCCGGTCCAGCCTGACATGATGGTGATTACTTTGTAAGGGAAGGGCGTGATGCCCGCGGCCAATACGGCCCAAAAGCCGAAATCATTGAACCGCTGGCTGAAGTCTCCCATGGCGTCACCTTTGCCAAGGCTTTCCAGAATAGGTTGGCCGATTTGCTCAAAGGCCAAGGCTCCGATGGCATAGCCCAATAGCCCTCCCAAGACAGAAGAGACCAACGCCACAAGAGCGATCAGCCAGGCCCGCGACGGCCGCGCCAGAATCATCGGGATCATCAACACATCCGGTGGGATCGGAAAGACCGAGCTTTCGACAAAGCTGACCAGCGCCAATACCCATAGGGCCTGAGGGTGATCGGCCATTCGCAGGGTCCAGTCGTAGAGGCGTCTGAGCATAGGGCGGGGCCTTCCTGTGGGCGCGTATTGTTGAAGATGTCTGACCATGCAGCGCCTGTCGGGTCAAGGTTGTTTGACATTTCCTGTCAGCTGCCAGCATGTGCGTTCAAATAAAAACTCCTTTCGGGGTCTGGACGTTACCCAAACGCTTCGCTAGAGATCACCTCGCGCGCCCAAGTGGCGGAATGGTAGACGCAGGGGATTCAAAATCCCCCGACTTAACGGTCGTGCCGGTTCGAGTCCGGCCTTGGGTACCAATACCTTCCGCAGCCTTCCAAAACCTATTCGATTTTTTTGCGGTTGGCCGCACATTGGCTGGGACCTTCGATTCGGCCGATTCCAGCGGCGTTTGTTTCCATCTACGGGATTTTAAGTGGCTTTTCCTCTAATTGACCACTGATTTTACATGATCTGTTAACCATCGTGAACACATGCCGACCACAGTTTTGCCTCATTCCGGTTGTTTGCAATTTTGAAACAATAAGCCCCGCTGACTGGTGAGGTTGGCGCAGGCTATCGTAGCGTTTCAGTATGTAATTAAAAGGAATTCGGCTTGTCGGATTGTTTGCTATTCGGAAACAATGGCAGGTGGATGACGTATGGTCATCTTGGTTTCGGCACCCGTATGGCACCTTTTGGGCCGCATTCGGGCACGTTTTGGACAAATTTCCCTTTCGTATACACCAAGCAGCCCTGTAGAAACGGAGTTGCCCTACTGGGGGGTACAAATTGGTCGTGGGGGCGACCGAATAGCTGTCACGCCTATTTCAGGTGGCGCGAAGCCGTTTGGGTTGGACAACAAACCGCACTATTCCGGTTTGTCCCTCCCCGATAAAGACGTTCTTGGTCAGAGCGTCTGAGCGCTTTGTATCACCCTTTGCGGCATTATGGTTATGAGCAATGTGGTTTCGTGCTGCGCGTGCTGCACAGTACAATTTGCCGGCGAAGGTCGGTTATCGAAAGGGTCAAAAAATGCCTGTAAGAATGCTTGATTGGTCACTGTTTGGATCTAACGGGGTTGATGTGACCTCGGGACAAACCGTGGATACCGGCGGTGTTGCCGTAACATTTGATTTCCTCGCCGAGGACGAAGGTGCTGCTGCGCGCAACTTCGAACTTGATCAATATGTGGCACCGGGCGAAAATTTTGACCCGACACAAGGTCTGAAACTATATGGGGCTGGTGGTGAAGGCGGCATAGACGACACGTCGACGTCGTCCTTGTCGTTTGCATCCAGCGAAGCCGGGTTTGGCGATGCAGTCGAGAATGTCTCGTTTCGTATCAATGACCTGGACTTGGGCCAAGGTGATTTGGATTACAATGACATCGTCACCGTTCGCGCCTATGACGCCGATGGTAACCTTATCGAAGTGAACCTGACCCCAGGCGCTGACATTCTGACGTCGGGTGACACGGCGACAGGTAACGACGCAAACAGCACAGTGACCCCGCCGACCAATCCTGATACCTCATTGCTGGTGGAAATTCCCGGTCCCGTGACCCGGATCGAGATTGACTATAACAATTCGGGTACCGACCAACAGGCTGTTTGGGTAACCGATGTTGAGTTTTCGACCACAGTTGCACATGACAACGAAGACCCGGATGCCCGCGACGACGAAGGTTCAAACATTGTGCCCGGCGGTGAAGTGACCGTTGCAGTGCTGGCAAATGACAGCGATCCGGATGGCGACATACTGACGGTTTCGGGCGTGAGCGATGGTGCATTTGGTACTGTTGTGAGCAATGGCGACGGCACGGTGACTTATACACCGACTGACCCGGCATTTGAGGGCACTGATACCTTCACCTATGACATATCCGATGGCAATGGTGGCACAGATACGGCGACTGTTTCGGTGACAGTTGGTGATGATACCCCACCACCACCACCGCCGGTTCCTGATGGCTATGTTGATGGCGATGACACTGGCAATCTGATCGACGACAATTACACTGGTGATCCCAATGGCGATTTCATTGACGCCAATGACCAGATCCTTGCCGGCGAAGGCGAAAATGACGACATCGTGCGCGCCGGTGGTGGCGATGATACCGTGATCTCCGGTGATGGCGATGATGATATCTTTGGCGGCGACGGCAATGACAGCATCAACGGCGAAGAAGGCAATGACATCATTCGTGGTGAAGATGGCGATGACACCATTCATGGTGGCGAAGGCAATGACACCGTTTATGGTGGCGATGGCAACGATGTTATCGAGACCGACAGCGGCACGCCTGACGCATTGGATGCGGAAACCTTTGTGGGTGTTCCAGTTGATGCCAACCCTGACAACGACCGCGACTTTGTTGATGGCGGTGCTGGCGATGACACCATTACCAACACTGGCGACGATTCCGACACCGTTTATGGTGGCACCGGCAATGACGTGATTGACACCGGTATTGATGACGACGTCATCGACGGCGGCGACGGCAATGATGACATTCAGGGCGGTCAAGGCTCTGACAGCATCGACGGTGGTGCTGGTGACGACACAATCATCGCGGGCGACGATCTGTTCTCGGATTATGTTGGTGACGATCCCAACTTGCCCAACCCATTGCTGATTGATCCGGCCACCGGCCTGCCGGCGCTGAGCGATCCCAACACCGAAGACAACCGTGACACGGTTGACGGTGGGGCCGGCAACGACATCATCATGACAGGTGATGACGCAGACAGCATCACAGGTGGTTCAGGCAACGACACGATCAACGCCGGCATCGACGATGACTATGTCGAAGGCAACACTGGCGATGACAGCATCGTGGGCAGCCATGGGTCCGATACAATCCGCGGTGGGGAAGGCGATGACACCATCTATGGTGGTTTCGGTCCCGATCCGATCCCCGGCACGCTGGGCGAAGAGCCTGATGCAACTGATCCGGTTCCGACCAATGGTCTGGACGTCATCGACGGCGGTGCCGGCAATGACCTGATCTTTGGCGAAGACGACGATGACATTCTGCGCGGTGGTACTGGCAACGACACCATTGATGGCGGCATGGACGACGATTCAATCCGTGGCCAGGATGGCGATGACAGCCTGATCGGTGGTCAGGGCAACGACACCGTACAGGGTGGCAACGGCAATGACACGATTTCAGGCGGTGAAGGCGCGGACGACCTGCAAGGTCGGGCTGACGCTGACGTGTTCCTGGATGTGGGTGCTGGCGACACTGTGGATGGCGGCACTGGTGACACCGGTGGTGGCGACTATGACACCATGGACCTTCGGGGCCTTGGACCGTTCGAGATCGTCAATGAAACGCTGGACGCAGACCGCGACAGTACATCAGGTACCGTGAATTTCCTTGATACCGATGGCAACGTCACTGGCACGCTGGAATTCACTGAGATCGAAAACCTGATCCCGTGCTTCACACCTGGGACTGTGATCGCAACACCGCGCGGTGAGCGCCGTGTCGAAGACCTGCAGGTCGGCGACCGGATCATCACCCGCGACAACGGATTGCAGGAAATCCGCTGGGTTGGTCAACGCGATCTGGCAGGTCAGGAGCTGATCAAAACTCCGCATCTGATGCCGGTTCTGATCCGCGCGGGGTCACTGGGCCAAGGTTTGCCGGAACGTGATCTGCTGGTCAGCCCGCAACACCGGATGCTGATCAACTCCGAGCGCGCCTCGCTTTACTTTGAGGAACGCGAAGTTCTGGCAGCAGCCAAGCACCTGACCGGCCTGAACGGCGTGGACGTGGTCGAAAGTTCTTCGGTCAGCTACATCCACTTCATGTTCGATCAGCACGAAGTTGTGTTGTCGAACGGCAGCTGGACTGAAAGCTTCCAACCTGGTGAGCAAGTGCTCGATGGTATGGGCAACGAGCAGCGCGACGAGATCTACAATCTCTTCCCCGAGCTGCGCGAAGCCGAAGGCCTGGAAAACTATCAGGCGGCGCGTCGTTCGCTCAAGAAACACGAAGCCAAACTGTTGGTTAAATAAGACTATCCTCTTGCAGCAAGCCGGGCCGTCCTCATCACAGGCGGCCCGGTGACCACGAAGTCGGTCATGTGGGGGCTAGTCCCGGTTTCGAATATCACCCTCGATCCTCTGCCAGGGATCGAGGGTGTTTTTGCGTTTTAAGTCCGGACTGATCGGGATGCACGCGTGTTGTTAAAGGCCCGCGAGGCGCAATTTTTGGCAGGGTGTGGCGAAGTTAAACCGCGCGCCACTTGGCCCAATCCTCGGGCGTGTCCAGGTCCGTCAGGGCGTGTTGGCCGGGCAGGGGGCAAAGCTTGACCACTTCACCTTCCAATGCGGCGCGCGCGCCCTCGCCATTGTCCAGAGTGCGCAGTTTTGGGAACAGTCGTTTGGGGAAAACCACCGGATGGCCTGGCGTGCCTGCGTCACTTAATCCGCGCCAGATATGCGTGGGGTCTTGGATGAAAGCCTCGCTAAGTGATTGAAAGTCAACTGTTTCAAGATCAGGCATATCCGCAGGAACGATCATAACCGCATCGGTGCTCGCTGGTATCACTGCCATTGCGTCGCGTATCGAAGCGGCCATGCCCTGATTGGAATCTTGCACCTTGACGCGTGTCACCGCCATGCCCTCAATCGCAGTCCAGCGCTTAACATGGAGGTCCGAGAGGGCCACCACCACCGGCCAGCCTGTTGCCAGAGCGCGCCTGGTGCAACGCGCCAGTAGGGGCTGCTCATCCACGGTTTCCAGCAGTTTATCCCGCCCACGCATCCGCGATGACGCACCAGCGGCGGGGATCACAATTACCATCTGCACTTGATTGTAACCCTTTCTCGGGGCGCTGCCCCGGACCCCGGGATATTTCTGGCAAGAAGATGGTGCAAGGCGCATCCTTCCCATCTTCTTGCTTATAAATATCCCCGCCGGAGGCAGCGCACCAGAGGTGACAAGCGCGTCGCTACATTTATGCACTCAGGCATCACCCTCGCATACGCGCGCCGTCGGGATCAAACAAAGGCTCGGTGATCATTGTGGCGCGGCGCCGATCGCCCAGGATTTCGATTTCGCCGCTCAGCCCATCCTGAGCCAGATCACGCGGGACCAATGCCAGCGCAATGGATTTATCCGCGTAATGTGAATACCCGCCAGATGTGCAAAATCCCTGCACTTCATTGTTGATCCAGACGGGTTCATACCCTTGCACATCGGCGTCGGTGGCGTCGACTTCAAAGCTGACCAAAGAGCGGTCAGCCCCTTCAATGCGTTCTTGTTCAGCGGCGGCCCGGCCGATGAAATCCACGTTCTTGGACCAGCTGATGAACCGGTCCATTCCTGTCTCACCGGGGGTGTAATCGGGCGAAAACTCACTGAGCCAGCTGCCAAAGAACTTATCCAGCCGCAGCGACATCATCGCGCGCATACCAAAGGGGCGCATGCCGTGGTTTTGGCCTTCGCTCCAAAGGGTGTTCCAGAGGGCGCGTTGGGCCATGGGATCGCAATAGATTTCATAGCCCAGATCGCCGGTATAGCTGATGCGCTGAACGTGGCAATCTACCATGCCGATGGTGGCCTGGCGCAGATCCATGAATTTCATATCGGCGACGGTGTCACGGGTGCTGGCAACCAATACGTCACGCGCTTTGGGGCCGGCAATCTGAAAGCCGTTCAAGCGGTCCGAGATGTTTTCGACATTCACGCCGCGGGTGCCGTTCATTTCAAACCAGCGCATGTGATAGGCCTGCGCGCCATAAGATGCGGTGAGTTGAAACGCGTCATCACTCAGGCAGGACACGGTGAAATCCCCGATCAGGCGGCCTTTGGGGGACAGCATCGGTGTCAGGGCGATACGCCCCGGTTTTGGGATGCGCCCGGCCATGATCCGATCTAGCCATTCACGCGCTTGTGGGCCGGTGACCAGATATTTGCCAAAGTTGTGCACCTCGTTGATGCCAACGGCCTCGCGCACGGCTTTAACTTCGCGCTTCGTGGCCTCCCATGCGTTTGAGCGGCGGAAACTTGGTGTTTCATATCGCGGCTCGTCGTCTTGGGCAAAATAGTTCACCACTTCCAGCCCGTATTGCTGCCCCCAGACAGCCCCCATGCCGTCAAATATGTCGTACATCGGCGTGGTGCGGAAGGGGCGTGCGGCGGGCAGTTCCTCATTGGGGTAGGCAACCGAGAAGCGTTTTTGATAGTTTTCGACCACCTTGGGCAGGGTATAACCCTTGGTGACCACATCGCCAAAACGGGCGACATCCATGGCCGATACATCGCGCTCGCATTCGCCCTCAACCATCCATTGCGCCAGCATCAGCCCGACACCGCCGCCTTGGCTGAAGCCTGCCATTACACCACAGGCCGACCAATAGTTGCGCATGCCCTGCACCGGGCCAACCAGAGGGTTGCCATCAGGGGCAAAGGTGAAGGGGCCATGGATCACGGATTTTACGCCAGCACGTTCAAGCGCGGGAAAGCGTTTGTAGGCGAATTCGATGCTGTCTTCGATCTTGTCAAAATCATCGGGCAGCAGTTCATGGCCAAAGTCCCAAGGGGTGCCATCAACGGCCCATGGGCGGCAGGATTGCTCGTAAAATCCGATGCACAGGCCTTTGCCTTCCTGGCGTAAATAGCTTTCGCCGGCGGGATCCATCACATGGGGGTGTTCACCGCCGCCTGAAACAATCTCAACGATTTCAGGCACATCTTCGGTCACAATGTACTGGTGCTCCATTGGGTGCAGAGGCAGGTAAACACCCGCCATTGCCCCCACTTCACGCGCCCAGAGACCGCTTGCGTTGACCACATGTTCGGCATGAATGGTGCCTTTGTCGGTGACCACATCCCAGGTGCCATCGGCGCGTGGATTGGTTTCCAGCACTTTGGTGTGGGTCTCAATCGTGGCGCCCCCCATGCGCGCGGCCTTGGCATAGGCGTGGGTGGTGCCAGACGGATCAAGATGTCCATCCAGTGGATCATACAAGGCGCCGATGATGCCATCCACGTTGGTGACGGGGGCGATTTTCCTGATTTCATCGGGGCCAACAATGTGCGTATCCAGCCCCATGTAACGGTGCTTGGCCCGTTCCGCGAGCAGCATATCATAGCGGTCGCGGTTGTCGGCCAGGGTTATGCCGCCCACATGGTGCAACCCGCAGGACATGCCGGTGATTTCTTCCAACTCTTTGTAAAGATTGATGGTATACCCTTGCAACGCCGCCATGTTGGTATCACCGTTTAGCGTGTGAAACCCGCCAGCCGCGTGCCAGGTCGAGCCAGAGGTTAACTCTGAGCGTTCAATCAGCATGACGTCGGCCCAGCCCAGTTTGGTCAGGTGATACAGCACCGAGCAGCCGACAACGCCGCCGCCAATGATCGCAACACGGGTGGTGGTTTGCATTGGGGGGTCCTCCAATTGTTTATACATAACTTGTCTGACTCTCAGGAAAAGTCGGCTATCCACTTAGCGACATCTATTGTCGCAAACGAAATTAGCGTCACCGTTGCGCTATAGACCAAACGTATCTTACACTGAGCAAATATTACTTTGGGGGGTATTATGGCGATTTGTCGTATCCTGTGCATTTGTTTCAGTTGCATTTGTTTATTGATGATCTCGGGTGCAAGCGACGGCTCGGGCATATTGACGCCCGCCTATGCTGGTGGTGAAGGGGGGAACAACGCTCACAAGGAAAAGCCTGAAAACCAGTCAAAACCGAAAAAGAAATCCAAGGCTGACAAAGCCGCAGAAGCAGAGATCGCCAAGGCGCGCAAGCAAATCCAAAAGATGATTGAGGATATCCACAAGGCAGCAAAGAAAACTGACCTTAAACAGATCGCCACTGATCTAAATGAAATTCGCATCCTTCAACAGACGTTGGATCATTCGTCTGATGCTCTTGATGGTACCAAATACCGCAACGAGCCGAACGACTTGCTACAAGCTCTGCGCGGTTATGCCAGGCAAAAGAAAAACAAGACTTTATCCTTTTATGCCCAGAATATTATCCGCGCGATGCGGGCGCATCGTGTCATGTGGGAGGCCCAAAATATCGGTCATGAATTGCAAAAGGCAGAGGCCAACAGTGATCCGGTCAAGACTCCCCTGCTTCAGGATGAATATAAAGAGGCACGGAAAGAATTTCATCGTCTTGCCCGTAAAATCCCCGAACCTTTGCGTAGCCGGATTTTCCAACCCCTGCCTGCCGAGCCATTAGGCAAGCAACCAGCCAATTTTGATTGAAGGAGTGGTGATATGACGCAACGGTTCTTTGGCCTAATGGCCATGATGATTTTCTACTCGGTGGCTCTGCCTGTGTTTGCGGGCGGTGAGGGGGGCAATAGCTCGGAAAAATCGCTGACGCCGGGGGTGATCGAGATCGGTGATGGCCCTGCGAAAAAGCAAGATCATGTTGTGCCGAATACCCGCAAACTACGCGCTGAATCGGGTCGGGCCTTTCGGGCACATGTGGAAATGGAGAACCTGGCCAAGCACGATAGCCTAAAGTCGCTGGCCGATGATTTTCGTTCTATCAAAGCACTGGGCAAGAGATTTGAGCGTATTAATGACGCGGCCAAGACCCAGAAAGCAAAAACTGATGCACAAAACCTACGGGTGCAATTGCAGCGCTACAAAGGCCAGAAGAAAAACAAAGAACTGAAGAAAAATGCAACCACCATTCTTGATGCCTTGGACAGCTTGCCAGATTTGGAGCGTCTGAAAAAGGCGGAGAAAAAATATGCCCGTGCCCAGCGAACCAAAAGCGCTGGCGATGATGTTCCCGTGAAGGTGGATTATGACGACGCTTATAGAGCTTACGCCGAAAGGCTGAATAAGCTTCCAAAAGTTCTGCGCGTGCAATTCCCCAAGTTTGAGGCAAACCCTGATTTCAAAAGGTAATTCGGAATGATCTGCCCAAACCTGTTGCGCGAAAACGCGCTTGCCTGTCGGAAATCTAAAGTCTGATTTACCCCCGCCCGACATATCCTGTCGTAAGGCGAAAGCACGGACCAGCTAGGATCGTTCTAAACTGGGCCAAGCAATATAACGGGGAAACTCACGATGAAGACCCATGCACAGGCAGTTGTGATCGGTGGCGGCGTTATTGGCTGTTCGATCCTTTATCATCTCACCAAACTTGGCTGGTCTGATGTTGTGTTGTTGGAGCGTAACGAGCTGACATCAGGCAGTACATGGCACGCGGCGGCCAACATTCACGGATTGCACGACAGCGCCAATATTTCCCGCCTGCAACATTATACGATGAACCTGTACAATGAGTTGGAAGCCGAAACCGGCCAAAGCTGCGGTGTGTTCCAACCCGGATCATTGTATCTGGCGCAGACCGAGAACCGAGAGCATCAGCTGAAACTACAAGCGGCCAAAGCCAAGCTGTATGGCATGGACTTTGTTGAGATTTCCCGAGAAGAAGCCGAAGAAAAGCACCCCCTGGTCAATTATGACGGCATCCGCTGCATAATGTGGGAATCAAACGGCGGCAATGTGGATCCATCCGGTGTGACCAATGCCTATGCGGTGGGCGCGCGGCAACGTGGCGCTGAAATCCATCGCTTTACCCCTGTCACTGGTACCGAGCAACAGCCCGACGGCAGCTGGATCGTGCGCACGCCCAATGGCGACATTCGCACCCAGTGGGTGATCAATGCGGCGGGCCTGTGGGGCCGTGAAGTGGCGGCGATGGCAGGTATCGAGGTGCCGTTGCAGCCCACCGAGCATCAGTATTTCGTGACTGAATCCATGGTCGAGATTGAGGGCATGGACCGTCGTCTGCCTTCGGTGGCCGACCGGGATGGAGAATATTACCTGCGCCAGGAAGGCAAAGGACTGTTGATTGGCGCCTATGAAAAGGACATGAAATTCTGGGCCGAGGATGGCACGCCTTTGGATTTTGCCCATGATCTGTTTGCCGATGATCTGGACCGGATCATGGACAACGTCATGCGCGCGATGGACCGTGTGCCAGCGGCGGCTGAGGCAGGGATCAAGCGGGTCATCAACGGGCCGATGATCTGGTCACCTGACAGCAATGTCATTCTGGGGCCAATCCCTGAGTTGAAGAATTACTTCCTGTGCGGTGGTATCATTCCGAGGTTCAGCCAATCGGCGGGGATGGGCCTGATGGTTGCGCAGTGGATCACCACCGGTGAAATGGAATACGATATGTTCCCTTGGGACGTGGCGCGCTTTGGCCTGTGGGCGAACGACAAAAAGTTTATCAAAGCCAAGGTCGAGGATGTCTATTCGCACCGCTTTGCCATCCATTACCCGAATGAGGAACGCCAAGCGGGTCGGCCTTTGCGCACACGCCCGGTCTATGAAATGCAAAAAGACATGGGCGCTGTCTTTGGTCTCAACTATGGTTGGGAACATCCGCAATGGTTTGCCGATACGCCGGGCACCAAAGACACCAATGGCTTTACCCGTCAGAACTGGTGGGGGCCGGTGGGAGAGGAATGCAAGATGCTGCGCGAGCGCGCCGGTATCATCGACATTTCCAACTTTGCCAAATATCGCTGTGCCGGGCCAGGGGCCGAGGCATGGTTGAACAGTGTTTTTGCCAACAACATGCCCAAATTTGTGGGTCTTTCCTGCCTGACGCCGCTGATTTCGGTGCGTGGCGGAATTGCGGGGGACGCGACTGTGACCCGCACCGGCGAAGACGAATTCTGGATCGTGTCCTCGGGCATGGCCGAGCGGTATCACAAGCGGTTCTTTGATATGGTGCCGCTGCCCGAAGGCACAGTATTTGAAAGCCACACCGAGGCGATGTGCGGCTTTAACGTCGCCGGGCCCAAATCGCGCGATATGCTGCAACGCTTGACCAATCATTCGCTCAGCACTGAGGATATGCCATTTATGCGCTCAGCCCAGATTGAGCTGGCTGGTGTGAAATGTCTGGCCCTGCGCGTAAGCTTTACCGGTGATCTGGGGTGGGAATTGCATTGCGCCACCGAAGATCAGGAAAAACTCTATGCCGCCTTGCTGGAGGTTGGCAAAGAGTTTGGTGCTGGTCCGGTCGGGGCACGCGCGCTGATGTCCATGCGGGTTGAAAAAGGTTATGGTTCGTGGAGCCGCGAATATAGCCCTGAATATTTCCCGCATGAAGTGGGGTTCAAGCCGCTGTGCAAGATGACCAAGGATTTCTTGCACAAAGAGGCGAGCGCCAAGGCCATGTCAGAGGACCCGAGGGAACTCCTTGTGCTGATGCATATTGATGAGGCTGCGACCCAAGCCTCGAACGCTGATGCGACCGGTGGCGAGCCGATATTCAGGGAGGGCGAGGGCATTGGCCGCGTCACCTCGGGCACCTATGGCTATAGTGTGGGGATGAGCCTGGCGTTGGGCTATGTTAAATATGGCAGTGCAGAGCCGGGTGATGAGGTTGATGTGATGGTATTAGGCCAACCCCACAAAGCCACGATCCTGCATGAGCCTCCATTTGATCCCAAAGGCGACAAATTGCGTGCGTGAGGAAGTGGTGGGGTGAAACCCCACCCTACGCAGCCGAGGAGTGGTGCGCGTCAAACTGGCGTTTGGGGCCTGTGGCGGGTTGAGGTGCCTCCGGCGGGGATATTTAGGGCAAGAAGATGGGAGACAGAGCTAAAGTTTGCGAATATTCAGCTGCGTGATGCGGTTGTCTTTGCGCGCGATCACCTCGAAGCGGAAGCTGTGGAAGTTGAACACCTGGCCGACTTTGGGGATGATCTGTGCCTCGTGAATCACCAGCCCAGCGATGGTGTTGGCCGCATCATCGGGCAGGGACCAGTCAGTGGCACGATTGAGGTCACGGATCGTCATGGCGCCATCAACAAGGTAGTGATCATCGCCGATCTTTTCGATCTCGGCATCGTCTTTTTCGTCAAATTCATCTGTGATTTCGCCGACGATTTCTTCCAGGATGTCTTCGAGCGTGATCAGCCCTTGCAGGGTTCCGTATTCATCAATCACCATTGCGAAATGGCTGCGCATGCGCAAAAACTGGCGCATCTGATCGTCCAGCGTGGTGGTTTCGGGCACAAAGTAGGGTTTCATGGCCACGTCGCAGATATCGAAAGATTTCAATAGGTCAGGCGATTCACTTGAGCTAATCAGCAGCTTGTGCATGGCGCGCAGCAAGTCTTTGGCGTGGACCACGCCGATGATATTGTCGGGCTCGTCTTTATAGACAGGCAGGCGGGTGTGATTGCTTTTCAGGCATTGATCCAAGATCGCTTCGGGGCCGGCCTCGGCGTCTATCATCTCAATCTGGCTGCGGTGGAGCATGATTTCCTCAACCGCGCGATCCCCCAGATCAAGCGCGCCGAGAATGCGGTCACGGTCTTCTTTTTCAACCACGCCCTCAGAATGGCCAAGATAAAGCGCACCGGCGATTTCTTCGCGTACGGCCAGGATATGGCTGTCGGGATCAGTGCGCACGCCAACCATGCGCAAAAGCCCGCGCACCAGCAGGCGAACGGCAGATACGATGGGCGAAAAAACCTTTATAACTAACAGGATAATAGGCGCTGTTCGTGCGGCGGCCGTTTCGGCATTGGTGATGGCATAGGTCTTTGGCAGCACCTCGGCGAAGATCAGAACCAGAAAGGTCATCGCCAATGTCGCCAGTGCCACGCCGCTTTCGCCGAACAACCGGGTGAACAGGGCTGTGGCGAGAGATGCCGCCAGGATATTCACCAAGTTGTTGCCCAGCAGGACAGAGCCAATAAGTCTTTCGTTGTCTTCGGTGATGTTCAGGGCTTGTTGCGCCCCGCGTGATCCTTTGTCGGCCTGCGTACGCAGCTTGCCGCGTGACGCTGCGGTCAACGCCGTTTCACTGCCGGAAAAGAACGCCGACAGGACCAAAAGCGCCAAGATCGCCCCGGAGGTGATCCAGAACGCGCTATCAAGTGTCAGTGATCCGTCTTCCATTTCGTAAATGTTCCTTGTACCAATTGTGGTTATGGGATGCCGATGCCCTGCATTCAAGGGATCAAACAGATGAAGATCATGGATATTGGCGAATTGGACGCACCTGTGTTGTTGTTTGGTGGGCCGTATTCCAACCTACATGCGACCCGAGCAGTATTGGACGAGGCCGCGCACCGGGGTATTGCGGCTGATCATGTGATCTGCACCGGGGATTGTGTGGCCTATTGTGCGCATCCTGTCGATACCATTGGGGTTTTGCGCGAATTTGGCTGTAGAGTGGTGGCCGGAAATTGCGAAAAGCAGTTGGCGTCATATGAGGATACTTGCGGCTGTGGATTTGACACAGGGAGCAGCTGTGATCTGTTGTCCGCCGGGTGGTACGCCCACGCAAACAAAGCGATAGGCCACGATGACCGGGCTTGGATGGGCGAGCTGCCGGATGTGATTACTTTCGTGCACAATGGGCTGCGTTGTAGCGTGATCCACGGCGGTGTAACGGATGTAAGCCGGTTTATCTGGCCCACTTCTGATGACGCAGATTTTTCGGAAGAGGTAGTTAAATTACAATCTCTTGTGGGCGATATTGCATGTATTATCGCTGGCCATAGTGGGATGGAGTTTCAACGAAAGATCGCAGGCGTGGACTGGATCAATGCCGGTGTTATCGGAATGCCGCCACATGACGGCAAACCCGAAACCCGCTATACGATCCTGCGTGAGGGCGCATTTGAATTCCACAAGTTGACGTATGATCACGAAAGTGCGGCACGCGCGATGCGAGAGGCCGGTCTGGTGCAAGGGTATGATAAGGCACTGCTCAGCGGCTATTGGCCATCTGAGGAGGTGTTGCCCGATCAGCTGCGGGTTGGGTCTTTGGCCAAAGGATGATGATCCAGCACCAACTCGCGCAGGCGTTCTTTTAAAACATGGGTGTAAATTTCTGTTGTGGCCACATCAGCATGGCCCAGCAACGTCTGGATCGCGCGCAGATCAGCGCCATTCGCCAGCAAATGCGTGGCAAAGGCATGGCGCAAGCGGTGGGGGGTCACCTTGTCGGGCATGATCCCGGCGAAAACTGACAACTCTTTGATTAACATGTAAAATCTATGCCGTGTCAGGTGGCCCAATTTCCCGGTGGAGGGAAACAGGAACGCTGATGCGGGTTTGCCTTTTGCGCGGGCCGCTTCCTCAGCCGCGTCGCGCAGACCCAACCAATCCGTCAGTGCCACGCGGGCGGGCGGGGACAGGGGCACCATGCGTTCTTTGCCGCCCTTGCCCTTGATCAGCAACATGCGCGGATCACCCCGAGCCGAGGAAACCGGCAGCGATACCAGCTCGCTCACGCGCATACCGGTGGCATAGAGAAGCTCCATCATACAGGTGTTGCGGGCGCGGTCATTGGGGTTGCGGCCAGAATGGCGGGCGGCGTCCAACAGGCCATCCACTTCGGCCTCGCTCAGTGTTTTGGGCAGGCGCTGGTCGCGGCCAGGGCCTTTGATGCGAATGGCAGGGTTGTCCTCGCGCAGGCGCTCTTCAAAGGCAAAACGGTAGAATTGTTTGATGGCTGACAGACGTCTTGCGCGGGTGGATTTGGCCAGCCCCTGCGCATCGCAATGGATCATGTACGCCTCAATATCCTGCTGCGTTGCTGTGGCTGCTGCATCGCCTTGGCTGCTTAGCCAGTCAGTGAAATCTGTCAGATCACGGGCATAAGCCGACAGGGTGTTTTCGGCGGCTCCCAGTTCAGCTGCCTGTGCCTCAAGGAAGCTCGACAACCAGGTGGTGCTCATTGTGGCGACCCGAGCAGGATCAGCTGCAGCGCAGCGCGCCGGGCGGTATCCTCAAGGCCCACTGCGCGCAGCGTGGCAAGCGCCTCAGTGACGTCGTTTTCAGACCCGGCTGCGCCATGCCCGATCAGCTGAGAGGCGCGCAAAATGGCCTCGCCCAGCTTGCCAGATTGCAACAAGGTTTCATGTTCGCCAGCCGCGGTCTGCGAGGCGAAACCGGCAACAATAGCGCGCTGCATTCCGGATGTGGCATCATCGGGGCTTGGGCTTCCTTTGGCGATGCCAATCAGTAGGCGATCACGGGCGGTTTCCGGGCTGATTTTGCCTGCTGCGATTTCGTAATCCTGCGACAAAAGCGTGATTTCCTGAGCCAGCGCGCGGGCGGGGTCGGGCAGGGTGATCTCGAGCAGTTTGTCACTAAACATCTGGGCAAATTGTGTCTCAAGAGATTGCGATTTGGCCGCTGACCAGGCATCGGGCAGGGTTTTGGCCACATCTTCGGGGGATCGTGTAAATAGTGCTTCATCAAAGGCTTGTATTGCTTTTACCCGGTCCCACAATCCGCCTGAGGCTGCGGGTTGGCGCTCGGTATAAAGCCCCAAAAGCCGACTGGCAGATACAGCCCCTGTGCGGGCCAAACGCTCGGCTGCCTCTACTTCGGATTTCCAACCAGCGGTGCCGCGCAGATCAGCCATGGCAAACCCCACCGGCAGGCGGCGGGTGGGCAATGGGGCGCCCGAGGATTCGTAAAGGCGAAACACCAAAGGTGAGGGTGATTTGGGCATCGGAGGGATCGGCGTGGTCTCGATCACTTCGGGGTCCAAATACTGTGCCAGCAGATCGGCCTCTGCTCCCTTGAGATTGCCCAAGGCCACGGCGGTGTCATAGGTCAAGGCCGCGGTATCCCAATCCCCGGCGCGGGCAATGCAATACACGCGCGCGCCATAGTCATGACTAAGCTGGGGGCGCTGGCGCAGCATGGCACAGGGCTGGTCTTCGTCGCCGCTCAGCAGGGTCAGGCTTAACCAAGTGTCAAACAACACGTCAGTGCCGGGGCCGGCGCGTTCCAACAGGGCACGGGCCGGCTCAATCGCGCCGTATCCGACCAGAGCATGCACCCGCGCGCGCAAGAATTTTGCATCAGCGGAACTCTGAGTCGGAGCATCGGCCTCGGCCAATAGCAACGTGTAGTTCAGCGCCTGAATGGCGGGCAGGGGGCGGGCATCCATGTGGCCCAGAAGGCGGATCAATGTGGCTTGATCACTGGCGGTCCAAAGGGTGCGTGGCAAGCCGGTTGTCGCGGTGGGCAGCAGCCCGACGGCATCAGCACGCACCGCATCCAATGGGGTGACTTCGACGCCGGGCGTCAGGGCGGATTTTGATACTGGGGGTTCGTTTGTCGGCTTGGCGTTGAGGGGCTGTGCCACTGGCACGGCCACCTGTTTGTCGAGCCAATCAATCGCCGACAAAGGTTGTTGTGCCTGCGCCGCAAACGGCAGCACTAGTGCCGCGACAAGGAAGCTAGTCCGTTTCAAGAATGATTTCCTGGCGAATCTCTTGGGTCTCGGGCGAAAAATCTGCGCCCAGAAACGGGCCGATATATGCATAGAAAACAAGTGCGATGCACCCTAGAACTACTAGATAAAACAACCACTTGATTAGTCTTAGCATTGGTGGCCTGCTCGTTTTTGATTTGCTTTATGTTGAAACTTATAACTGGCCTTTTTCCTAAGATCACGTCATTCAGGGAAAAAGCGGATGATTTGGCAGCGGAGCGCCTACACTTGGCCAAGCCCGAGACCTGGAACCTGAAAAAGACCGTCGTGCTGGTGGGCATGATGGGGGCTGGTAAAACCGCCGTGGGCAAGGCTTTGGCGGGTCAGTTGGATGTGCCTTTTCTGGATTCGGATGCTGAAATCGAAGCGGCCGCAAATATGTCGATTGCCGAGATATTTGAGCGTGATGGGGAAGCGTTCTTTCGAGACCGCGAGACCGAAGTGATCGACCGACTTTTGGAAAATTCACGAGCTGTCCTCTCAACCGGCGGAGGGGCGTTTCTGGCCGAAAGAAACCGGAATCTGATCTCGCAAAAAGGGGTTTCGGTTTGGCTCAAGGCGGATATGAATCTGTTATGGAGTCGGGTAAAACACAAAGATACCAGGCCTTTACTGCGTACACCTGATCCTTATGAAACCCTAAAAAAGTTATATGAATCGCGCGTGCCGATCTATACGCTGGCCGATTTGGCGGTAGACGCAAACCCGCAGTTCACAATTGATACGATGGCTGGACAAGTGGTTCAGACACTGGCCACACGCAAGGACGTTCTGGAGGCGCAGGCATGAGCGAAACCGTACATGTGGATCTGGGTGATCGTGCATATGATGTCCTGATCGGGCCGGGATTGTTAGACCGGGCTGGCGCATTGATTGCGCCGCTGTTGACGCGCCCGCGCGTGGCGATTGTGACCGATGAAAATGTGGGTGCTCTGCATTTGGAAACGTTATGTAATGGATTGAAAAGTCACGGTATATTAAGTGAAAGCCTGACGCTTCCCGCAGGTGAGGCCACCAAATCATGGCCGCATCTGGAGCGCACTGTGGAATGGTTGCTCGACCAGAGGATTGAACGCAACGACGTGGTGATTGCCTTTGGTGGCGGGGTGATCGGCGATCTGGTTGGATTTGCGGCCGCAATTTTGCGCCGCGGCGTGCGGTTTGTGCAGGTGCCGACCAGCCTGTTGGCGCAGGTTGACAGCTCGGTCGGAGGCAAGACCGGGATCAACGCCCCACATGGCAAAAACCTGATTGGCGCGTTTCATCAACCTAGTCTGGTGCTTGCTGATATCGACGTGCTTGGCACCCTGAAAGAGCGCGACTATCTGGCAGGATACGGCGAGGTCGTGAAATACGGACTTTTAGGAGATCATGATTTCTTTCAATGGCTTGAAGGGAATGCTTCACGTGCCGCAGAGGGCGATATGCAAGCCCGGATCGCGGCCGTCAAACGCTCGGTTCAGATGAAAGCGGATATTGTTCAGCGCGATGAAACTGAACAAGGTGAGCGTGCGCTGTTGAACCTTGGGCATACGTTTTGCCATGCGTTGGAGGCGGCGACGGGGTATTCTGACCGGCTGTTGCATGGCGAGGGCGTGGCGATTGGGTGTGCGTTGGCGTTTGAGTTGTCAGCGCGGATGGGCTTGTGTTCGCAAGAAGACCCCAGCCGTGTGCGCGCGCATCTGC
Source organism: Roseovarius sp. (assembly GCA_029212365.1). Classification (GTDB taxonomy): domain Bacteria; phylum Pseudomonadota; class Alphaproteobacteria; order Rhodobacterales; family Rhodobacteraceae; genus Roseovarius. Next base: position 212,244 of record JARGOC010000004.1, on the reverse strand, counting down.
GTGAGATGAAGATGAAGGTAGATCTATCTGATATTGATGGAGAATTACCTAGTACCGAAAAGCTGGTTGAACTGATGGCACAGGATAAAAAGGTCGTAAATGGCCGCTTGAATTTTATTCTGGCACGCGGCATTGGCGAGGCGTTTGTGACCGCTGACGTCAATCCGGATGATGTGGGCGCGGTGTTGAGAGACGCGCGGCACTGATCAAAGGTTTTACGCGTTACGCCTTAGCTGCTGTCTGTTTTGGTGCATTGACCCGTTTTGACAACTCCTTGGTGCTTTCCACGCGTTCCGAGTAGCGATCGGTCAGATAGCTGCTTTGGCCACGGGTCAGCAACGTGAATTTCACCAGTTCCTCCATGACATCGACCACACGATTATAATACGGTCCGGGGTCCATGCGCCCTGATGTGTCAAATTCGTCCCATGCTTTGGGCACCGAGGCCTGATTGGGGATGGTGATCAGCCGCATCCAGCGGCCTAGAATGCGCATTTGATTGACACTGTTAAAACTCTGCGAACCACCCGAGACCTGCGCAATGGCAAGCGTTTTTCCCTGCGTGGGGCGAATGCCGCCGATGGGGGCAAGGGGGATCCAGTCGATCTGGGTTTTCATGATCCCGGTCATGGCACCGTGGCGTTCAGGGCTGACCCAGACCATGCCTTCGGACCACATCACTAGGTCGCGCAGTTCCACCACTTTCGGGTGGCTGGCCTCGGCATCATCAGGCAGGGGCAGGCCGGAGGGATTGAATATGCGTGTTTGCGCTCCAAACCGTTGCAGGATGCGCGCTGCTTCCTCGGCCAGAAACCGGGAATAGGAGTGTTCACGCAAGGACCCATAGAGCAGCAGGAAACGCGGCGCGTGGTCGGGGCGGTTTGCAGGGATCAGTAGATCTTCGTCAATCGCGTGAAATTTCGTGTCGTCAATGTTGGGCGTATCAGCCAAGGTATTCACCGTTTTCATTCAGGTTTATTTTGCGGCGTTGAGGTTGGATTGTGACATCAACAACCACCCAAAGAGCGCGACAGCGAGTGTTGCGCCGATCAGTTGGGCTGCGATGAATGGCATCACATCTGCGGGATGAATGCCGGCAAATGTATCAGAAAACGCGCGCCCAATGGTGACGGCCGGATTGGCAAAGGAGGTGGATGCAGTGAACCAATAGGCGGCTGTGATATAGAGCCCGACCAGCCAGGCCACGGCATCACCTTTGAAGCGGATACCTGCCAATATCACCCCGACAAGCCCGAAGGTGGCGACAACTTCGGAGAACCACTGGGCGGTGCCGGTGCGTTGGGTGGTTGAGGCTTGCAGCAAAGGCAGATCAAACATGGCGTGGGCCATCACGCTGCCCAGGATGCCGCCAATGATTTGTACCGTGATATAGGCCAAGGCAATAGGCAGGGCGATGTCACGGCGCAGCCAGAACGCCAGCGAAACCGCGGGGTTGAAATGCCCGCCCGATATGGGGCCAAGGATGGTGATCAGCACCACCAGAATGGCGCCCGTGGGCAGGGTGTTGCCCAGCAGGGCCAAGGCGACATCATCTGTCAACTGATCGGCCATGATGCCCGAGCCAACAACCGTGCCAACCAACAATGTGGTGCCGAGTGCTTCGGCCACGAGGCGGCGGGAAGGTGAAAACGTCATGCGGGTTGAGTATCTTGCTGGTCTTGAGTTTGACCGATGGCATCCAACTCACGTTGCAGGCTAAGACCGTCGAGAGAGGCCAGCGGCAGATTGACAAAAACCGAGATGCGATTGCGCAGCATTCGATAGGCCGTGCGGAAGGCCAGACCGATCTGAGCATCGGTGCCGGTGGCGGTGGCCGGGTCGGGCAGGCCCCAATGGGCGCTTATCGGTTGGCCTGGCCAAAAAGGGCATGGCTCAGCGGCAGCGGAATCACAAACGGTAAACACAAAATCCATCTTGGGCGCATCTGGCCCTTCGAACTCATCCCAGTTTTTGGAGCGCAGCTGACTGGTGTCGTAGTTCAGGCTTTGCAGCAATGTCAGCGCATGGGGATTGGGTGCGCCGGCGGGTTGAGATCCGGCAGAAAAGCCACGGAATTTCCCCATGCTTTCCCGGTTTATGATGGCCTCGGCCATTAAAGAACGTGCGGAATTACCGGTGCACAGGAACAGGACGTTTTGGGGTGTGTTGGTCATGGCAGGTCTCTTTCAGCAGGGGCAGGCGATTTGGGACAAAAGCGGTTGGCATTGTTCTGGTTGGCCGCCGCAGCAATCCTCAACCAGAAATCCGAGAAGGCCGCGAATACCATCCAGATTGGCGTGATAGCGGATCGAGCGCCCTTCACGGGTGCTGGTGATCAACCCGGCGTGTTGCAGGATCGACAGGTTGGTGGACATGGTGTTTTGCCGCGCGCCAAGGGTGGTGGCAATTTCACCGGCAGGCAAGCCGACGGGCCCTGCACGCATCAACAGGCGAAAGGCATTCAGCCGAGCCTCCTGAGACAGGGCGGAGAGGGCAGAGAGGGCGTTTGGTGTATCCATATATCAGGAATTATTGATATGAGGGTTTGGAGGCAAGAGGAATTTTGTGAATGTTTTATGACGGGAACGGCCATTTTCCACGGGGAAATTGAAATGGAAAACATGCGTTTCCAACTCGGCATTTGCGCAATGTTCGGGACTGGCGGGTCAGTCTGCCAGTTTGATCAGGGCATGGCGCTTTTTGCCGGCCGACAGTTTGATCGGAGAGGACAAGGCTGCTGCGTCAATCATCAACCCGGCATGTGTCAGCGGTTCATCGTCCAGCCGCGCGCCATTTTCCGCGATCAGGCGTTTGGCGTCTTTGCCGGATTTGGCCAGCCCCGATTTAACGATCAGCTGCACGATCGAGATCCCATCTGCGATATCCGCGGCGGACACCTCCAGCGTTGGCAAATCATCCCCGACGCCACCTTTTTCAAACACTTCGCGCGATGTGGCTTCTGCCGCTGCGGCGGCATCTGCCCCGTGCAGAAGGGTGGTGACTTCGTTGGCCAGCACGATCTTGGCGTCGTTGATGTCTGACCCTTCCAGGGCAGCCAGGCGCTCACATTCGTCAAGGGGCAGCTCGGTGTAGAGCTTCAGGAAACGGCCCACATCGGCATCAGTGGTATTGCGCCAAAACTGCCAGAAGGTGTAGGGCGCGCACATATCGGCGTTCAGCCAAACTGCGCCATCTGCCGATTTACCCATCTTTTTGCCATCTGAGGTGGTCAGCAGTGGCGAGGTCAGCCCGAAAATCTGGTGATCCAGCACGCGGCGGGTCAGGTCGATCCCGTTAACGATATTGCCCCATTGATCCGAGCCGCCCATCTGCAACAGGCAACCGTAGCGACGGTTTAGTTCAAGGAAGTCATAGGCCTGCAGGATCATGTAGTTGAACTCAAGAAAACTGAGCGATTGTTCACGATCAATGCGGGATTTCACGCTTTCAAACGAGAGCATCCGGTTGACCGAAAAATGCCGCCCGATGTCACGCAGGAAATCGAGGTAATTCAACTCATCCAGCCATTCGGCATTGTTGACCATCTGCGCGCCGGTGGGCGCATCGCTGTAATCCATATAGGTTGCAAAGACCTTTTGGATGCCGTCGATATTGGCCTGAATTTGATCCGGGCCAAGCAAAGGGCGTTCATCAGCACGAAAGCTGGGATCGCCCACTTTGGTGGTGCCGCCGCCCATCAGGGTGATCGGCTTGTGCCCGGTTTTTTGCAACCAGCGCAGCATCATGATCTGAATGAGCGAGCCAACATGCAGGGATTTCGCGGTGGCGTCAAAACCGATGTAGGCGGGCACAACACCTGCCACCATCGCCTCGTCCAGGGCCTGATAATCAGTGCAATCGGCCAGAAAGCCGCGTTGCATCATCACGGTCATGAAGTCTGATTTTGGGTGGTAGGTCATAATGCTTGTTCCGCTGGTATTTGCGCGGCATGTATAGGGGGTCAGTTTGCGAAGGAAAAGGCCATGTTGAAGGCAGAGCCGATTTGGGCGCTGGGTGCGATGTCAGGCACGTCTTTGGACGGGGTTGATGCAGCCATGGTGCAAACCGATGGCGAGCGTATTTTTGCCTTTGGTCCAACGGCCTATCGCGCCTATTCAGATGACGAACAAGCCATTTTGCGCGCTGTCTTGGGCCAATGGCCCGGCGCGGATGTAACTGCGGCGCTGGATGTGGTGCAATCTGCCCATGCAGAGCTTTTGCAGGGCTTTGAAGGCGCTGATCTGGTTGGGTTTCACGGTCAGACGCTGGCGCATGAGCCGCGCGGGCGTGGCACGCATCAGATTGGGGATGGCGCCGATCTGGCGTCCACATTGGGCGTGCCGGTGATCTGGGATTTTCGCAGCTCGGATGTGGAGCTGGGCGGCGAGGGGGCTCCGCTGGCGCCGTTCTTTCATTTTGCCTGTGCCAAATGGATCGGGGCCAAACAGCCTCTGTGCTTTCTTAATCTTGGTGGTGTGGGCAATCTGACGTGGATTGATCCCTCCAAGGCGCGGCCTGACGAAGAAGGGGCGCTGTTGGCGTTTGACACCGGGCCTGCGAATGCGCCGGTCAATGATTTGATGATGGCGCGCCTTGGGCAGCCGTTTGACCGCGACGGGGCCTGCGCGCGCAAGGGCGAAGTGGCGCAAGGTGCGCTTGAGCTGTTTCTGGATGAGCCGTATTTCCGGCGGATGCCACCCAAATCTCTGGATCGGGATGCGTTTTCGGACATGATCGGCCTGGTGAATGAGCTGAGCGATGCGGATGCCGCCGCCACATTGACGGGCATGTCTGCGGCCGCTGTGTTACAGGCGATGGAGCATTGCCCGTGCGCCCCCGACCGTGTGCTGGTCACGGGCGGCGGGCGCCATAACCCGGTGTTGATGGAGATGATGCGCGCCGCCTTGGATTGCCCGGTTGATCCGGTTGAGGCTGTCGGGCTGGACGGTGATATGCTGGAAGCTCAGGCCTTTGCCCATCTGGCGGTCAGGGTGCGGCGTGGCTTGCCCACATCAGGCCCCAGCACCACAGGCGTGCGCGCCGGTGTGTCGGGCGGAATTCTGAGCCAAGCACAAGTCAAAGGGGGGGCTTGATGGAGTATCAACTGGACAGTGTCACGGCCCCCCGGTTGGGTATGGTGGTGCTGAGCACGGACGAGACACTTGAGGATGAGACCCGCTCGGTTCTGGAGGGGCGCGACGCGCGGCTGATGCATTCACGCATTTATTCTGCGCCACAGGTCACACCTGACAGTCTAAGGGCGATGGAGGCGTTGATGCCGGCCTCGGCTCAGTTGCTGCCCGAAGGGTTGGATGCCATTGCTTATGGGTGCACCTCGGCCTCGGTCATGATGGGGCCAGAGGCGGTAGAGCGGCAAATCCAATCCGTGCACCCCAATGTGCCGGTGACCAACCCGATCAGCGCGGTAATCGCGGCCTTGGATCATTTGGACGCCTCAAAAATTGCTCTGGTGACGCCCTATACTGCGAAGGTGGCCACGCCGATGCGTGACTTTCTGGCGCGCGCCGGGGCTGAAACCCTGGTTGAGGCCGACTTTGGCGAGGAAGACGACCGGAAGGTGGCGCGTATTTCCGAGGCATCCACATTGAACGCGGTGCTGGAAACGGGTCGCACCCGCGGGGTTGAGGCGGTGTTTGCCAGCTGCACCAATCTGCACGCCTTTGGCATCATTGACGCGGCCGAAGCAGAGCTGGGCATTCCGGTCATCAGCTCTAACCTGGCACTGGTCTGGCATGTGCTGAGGCTTGCCGGCGTGACCCCAACAGGGTGGGGGCCGGGGCGGTTGTTTTCCTAAAGCGGGCTTGATTATTTGGGCCGCAATCCGCTAGAGCAGACGGACTTCGCGGGGAGGGCGTCATTTGGGCCATCCATTCAGTCAGATGCTGAGACCGCCCCCGCCATAGATGCAGTTGAGGCCGATGCAAGACTTAAGTTACCGTAAAGAACTGGATGGGCTGCGAGCGATTGCTGTGGTCAGCGTGATCTTGTTTCATGTCGGTTTTCCGTCGATGCCGGGGGGGTATATCGGCGTTGATGTGTTCTTTGTGCTGTCGGGCTATCTGATCTGTGGGCAGACCTATTTGCGCCTGTCCGAGAAGAGATACAGCGTGACCGATTTTTTTGCCCGCCGGATCCGGCGGCTTTCGACCGCCTATTTCGCGTGTTTTCTGGTCACGGCCCTTGTGGCGCAGATGCTGTTTTTGCGCTCGGACATGGCCGAAGTTTATGCCAATCTGGTTGGATCAGTTACATTCACTAACAACTATAACCTGTTGTTCAGTCAAGGATATTTCAACCAAGACAGCCACGAAAACCCGTTTTTGCACACTTGGTCTTTGTCGATCGAGGAGCAGTTTTATATTGGATTGCCAATCCTGATTTTGCTGACACGGCGCAGCGTGTCGGCCTTCACCAAGATGTTGGTTGTGTTCTTTGTGGTCTCGCTGGCGATGGCATTGTTTTCGGGTCAGCAGATCTATTTGCGCGATCAGAGGTTCTTTGCCACGTCGTTGCGCATTTGGGAACTGGCGCTTGGCGGGTTGGTTTTTGTGGCGCAGCACAAGGGCCTGCGGTTGCCCAATATTCCATTCTTGCCGCTGATCGGTCTTGCTCTGGTCATCGGGCCTGTGGGCTGGATTGACGACACATATCTCTATCCAGGCTGGATCACCCTTGCGCCAACCCTTGGCACGGCATTGCTGATTGCGACGGCCTATCCTAAACACAGCCGCGCGGGCCGGGTGCTGGCCAGCCCGCCCATGGCCTATGTCGGGCGCATTTCTTATGGCGCATATCTGTGGCATTGGCCGCTTATTGTGTTCACCTCGTACCTGTGGGGCGCGCTGACGGATGAATTGCGCACAGTGTTGGTGCTGGCCTCATTGGGCCTAGGGGCGATGTCGTATCATCTGATCGAAACGCCGGTGCGGCGGATTAATGTGCGCGTGCACAAGGAACGGCTCTATGCCATGTTCGCCGGGCAGACGATCATCTTGCTGCTGGTGGCGGCCTTTCTGGCATATCAGTCGCAAAAAGAAGACAGCCTGGCAGATCAGAACCTGCAAAAGATCAAAAATGAGATCGGCAATTTCCATGATAAATGGGATGATTGCTGGAACAAGATGGGCCCGGATGAGTATTGCCAGATCGGTGCCAAGGGCGATGGCCCGGTTGGCTATATCGCCTGGGGCGACAGCATGGCCAACAGTGCCTATGATGCGTTTGACGGATATGGCAAAGCCACTGGGCAACGCGGGTTTTTGGCCACTGCGGCGGCCTGTGCACCTTTGCCTGACATTTCGCGCGAGTATGGCGGGGCGGACATTTGCATCGACTTTAACCAAGGGGTGCTGGACTATCTGAAAGACGCGCCACCGATGGAAGTGATTTTGCTGTCGCGCTGGACGTATTATGGCGAAGGCTATGATGATCAGCGTTCTAACACACCCAATGAGGCCCCGATGGTGGACCGTCAGGGCAACATCCTGCCGGGCACGAATTTTGAGATTTTTGCGCCCGCGTTTGAGGCGCTGCTGGATGAGATCGGTACGCGCCACAAGGTGACGATTGTCAATCTTTGGCCCGTCGCGCCGTATTCTGTGCCTGTGGCGATGCTGCGCGAAGAATGGTTTGGCAGCCGCACGGTGCCCATAACGCTGGACGCCTATAATGCGCGCAATGGGCGGTTGGTGGATTTCATCGCACAGGCAGGGCAGGCCCGAGGGATGCGCATTGTGGCCCCCCATGAGGTGTTATGCGCCACTGGCACCTGTATTTTGCATGATGATGGCGTGCCGCTTTATGTGGATCAGACGCATCTGGGGCCTGCGGGCAGTGCAATCATGCGGGATCTGTTGCTTGCACCGGGTGTGGCCGGTCCGGAGTGATCAGGTAAAGCGCTTCGCATCACACCCACACCGTTCATATGCCGTGCTGGGCTTCGCCTTTTTGTCAGCGTCAAGTGAAAGGCGATACGCTTTGGGTTTGGAAAGATGCAATGGGGCGGCGGTTGCCCGGCCTTGGGGGGGCAGGCAAAAGAAAAGGGCGCCGATCCGAAGATCCGCGCCCGATTGTCCGTGTGATTTATCAGATGATCAGAAGTGGAAGCCCAACTTCAACCCGGCGCTGATGGCGTCGTTGTTGGTAAAGCTGCCCAGTGGTGTGTCGGGCGTGCCGACTTCGGGCTGTGCGTTGCCAAACATAGTGTAGCGGATGCCACCTGACAGGGTCACCGAGTCGCTCAGCTCGTATTTGCCACCCAGAGATATGGCCGTTTGGCCATTGGTTGGCGCCAAAGGCGATACCAGGTTGTCGCTGCCACCATCTTCGTAGCTGATCGTGAAGCTTGCCGAGAATTTGTCGGTAAACCTGCGGCCAATACCGATTTCATAGGTGATTGTGTCGTCCAGCTCGGACAAGTTTGAGTTCAGTCCGGGGGGCTGCAAGGTGAACGCGCTCCACTCGGACCAGCGGATGCCACCGAACAAAAGCGTGTCTTTGGCGATGCCCGATTGAACATCCAGCGAGATCGACTGCGGAATTTCCGTGTTGGTCGGACCCGTTGGGATGGCAAAGCCCGGACCGCCAGCGGCGACGGGAATGTTCTCAACCGAATTCATGCTCACATCGATCGAAGAGTGATAGGTCAGCGCGGCACGAAAGGCGATGTCGGGGATTTCGTAAGCGCCACCAACAACATAGCCGTAGCCAGTGTCAGAGCTGAACTTGACGTTGTACCCCGATGCAACCGAATACCCAATGCCCGAGAGAGTGATCTCGCCTGAGGATTTGACAGCGCGAGGCCCAGCAAAGACCGACATGCGATCGGTCGGCTTATATTTGAACAGGGCTGTGATGGCATGTGTTTCCGCCTCAGCCGCAGTGCCGCCCAGCAGAGTGGTTGCCGGGTTGCCGCCATAGCGCGTCTCGGCGCCGTAAGGTTGGTCATAGATGAGTGCAAACGACAGCTTTTCAGTGATGTCCAGCTTGACGCCGGTGCTGGCCAGGCCAAAATCAGCGGCAACATTGCTGACGGAATTACCGATCAAATCGCTGCCTGAAAGACTGGGCATCACATAGCCGAACGACAGTTCAGCGTAGTTGCCTTTTTCAAAGATTATATCAATTGGCGTATAAGAACGATCCAGGCCGCCGGCCTGCGCTGTTCCTGCCGCCACGGTCAGCGCTGTGGCTGCCAGTGCGAGTTGTTTCATGGTCCCTCTCCTCCGAAACGAATTTAAGTGACATTACAAGTAGGATAAAACCGGTCAATCTTTGACGCCACGTAAGGATTTACTACGGGCAGCTCTGTGCGGCGAAGTGTCACAAATTTAGCGCTAAACAGTGGCTCAAAGCGGTTTTTGACGGGTTTCGGACCAAATATTTAGATAATTGCCACCGAAAATCAGTAGCGCTCCGAGGATCACCAGCGCGTCAATCGGCTCGTTATAAAAGATCAAGCCGACAACAGCGATGACTGGAAGGCGCACAAAATCAATCGGAATGACGACCGTAGCCGGGGCAATACTGAGCGCCTTTACCAGACTGAAATGCGCTACGATGCCGCCTATGCCGATGACAATAACCCAAGGCACAGAGGCCGCAGATGGCAATGCAATGTCGCCGTCGAACCCAGCAAAAACCACGCCAAATACGCATTGCATGGCCGTCATCCAAAACAGGATATTGGTGAGGGTTTCAGTGCGGGTCAGCAGTTTGGTCAACATCATCGTGCACGCAAAGGCGATGGCACAAACCGCGGCCGCCAACGTGCCAATGTTGACCGTTTCGGGGCTGGGGCGGGCCACAATCAGAATGCCGACAAAGCCCAGGGTTGCGGCCAGCGCCCGCACTTTTGTCAGCCGTTCGCCCAATAGGATCGGCGACAGGATGAGCACCCAAAGCGGTGATGTGAATTCCAATGCAAAGACCTGCGCCAGAGGAATTGCCGTGAGCGCATAAAACCAAAGGTTTTGACCGGTGAAATGCGCCATATTGCGCAGCGTTTGCAAACCTATGTTGCGGGTGCTGATTTGCCCAAGCCCGCCAGTTGACAGGGCGAAAATCAGCACAATGACAAACCCGACAATGCTGCGATAGAGCATGATCTCAAACGTATCGAGCTCAAAGCTGACCCGGCGCCCGGCAACGGCCATGAGGGAAAATGAGGTGATGGAGCCGATCATCCAGAACGCTGCGCGCAACGTGTGAGATGGCCCAGTCACCAAAGGATTTTCAGGCGGTGGTTGTCGGTTATCTATTCCCACTCAATTGTGCCTGGGGGCTTTGAGGTGATGTCATAGGTGACGCGGTTGATGCCCGGCACCTCGTTGATGATTCGCGTGGCGGTTTCGCCGAGGAAGTCGTGACTGAACGGATAGTAATCTGCTGTCATGCCATCCACGGAATTGACCGCGCGCAACGCACAGGCAAAATCATAGGTGCGCCCATCACCCATGACACCAACCGTGCGCACAGGCAGGATGGCCACGAAGGCCTGCCAAATCTCATCATACAGCCCGTGCTTGCGGATCTGGTCGATATAGACTGCATCGGCTTTGCGCAGAATCTCAAGCTTTTCGCGGGTGATTTCACCGGGGCAGCGGATCGCAAGGCCGGGGCCGGGGAAGGGGTGCCGCCCAATGAAGCTGGCGGGCAGGCCCAGTTCACGGCCCAACGCGCGGACTTCGTCCTTGAACAGCTCGCGCAGGGGTTCAACCAGTTTGAGCCCCATTTTTTCAGGCAAGCCGCCCACATTGTGGTGCGATTTGATGGTGACCGATGGTCCCCCCGAGAAGCTGACCGATTCGATAACATCCGGGTAGAGCGTGCCCTGTGCCAGAAACTCGGCCCCGTCGATGGTGTTGGCGTGTTTCTGAAACACGTCAATGAACAGCCGGCCGATGATCTTGCGCTTGGTTTCGGGGTCGGATTGGCCGTCCAACTCGCCCAGGAACAGCTCGCTCTCGTCGGCGTGAATCAGGGGGATGTTGTAATTGTCGCGGAACATGGTGAGGACTTCGGTCGCCTCATCCTGGCGCAAAAGACCGTGATCAACAAAGACACAGGTGAGCTGATCGCCGATGGCTTCGTGGATCAGCACCGCTGCGACAGACGAATCAACGCCGCCTGAAAGGCCGCAGATCACCTGCTTGTCGCCAACCTGATCGCGGATTTTGCGGATGGCTTCTTCGCGGTAGGCCCCCATGGTCCAATCGCCGCTAAAGCCAGCCGCGCGCACGAAATTTTCATAGAGTTTCGCACCATTGGGTGTGTGGTGCACTTCGGGGTGGAACTGCACGGCATAAAAATTGCGCGCGGTGTCGGCGATGATCGCAAAAGGCGCATTGGGAGAGGTGCCATAGACCTCAAACCCTGGCGCCAGTTTGCTGACGTGATCGCCGTGGGACATCCAGACTTGTTCGTCGCCCTCAGAAAACCAGCCATCCAGCAGGGGCAGGGTGTTGGAGGGTTTCACAAAGGCACGGCCAAATTCAGCCGTGCCACCGCCGCCCGAGATTTTACCGCCCTCAACCTGACCGCCCAGTTCGTGCATCATGACCTGCTGGCCATAGCAGATGCCCAAGATGGGTATGTTCATGTCAAACACAGATGCCGGAGGGCGAGGCGAGCCCTCACGCACCACACTGTCGGGGCCACCTGAGAGTATCACGGCCTTTGGCGCGAACTCGGTCAGAAAGGCATCAGTGACATTCTGATAGGGGTGGATTTCGCAATAGACGTTCAGCTCGCGCAGGCGGCGGGCAATCAGCTGGGTAACCTGGCTGCCGAAGTCGATGATAAGAAGGCGGTCATGGGATATATCACTCATGTTTGCCTAGTAGAATGCGGGCGGTATTTGTGCAATAGCCCAGCGGAGTGTTTGGTGCAGGCCAGACCTGTGTCGTGATCCTCAAAATGGCGCGTATGAGAGCAAAGAATGTCGCTTTCTCACTTTATAGGCCGCAATTTTCCACTGGCGTTGATACGCCTTGCGATAAATTTGGATCGTGTCGCGCCCAAAGGGGGTGCGTAGATTCTTGCAAGGGTGACAAAAGAAATGTCCGAAGCACGCAGACGTGGACGTGGGGGCGGCGGGGCTGCACGACGGGCAGAACGCACCGCCGTCAGCATCGAAACCGCCAAATATATTGAGCGCAACATTCCGAACTATGAGGTTCTGAGCGAAGAGGCGCTGGACATTATCGAGGCCAATGCCGAGCAGGTGCTGGAAGAGATCGGTGTTAATTTTGTCGACAACCCCAAGGCGCTGGAGCGCTGGCGTGCGGCGGGGGCCAATATTGATGGTGAGCGGGTGCGCATTCCAAAAGGGCTAGCACGCGCATTGATCAAGACGGCACCCTCTGAATTTACCCAACATGCGCGCAATCCCGAGCGTTCGGTTGTGATTGGCGGCAAAAACATGGTGATGGCGCCGGTTTATGGCCCACCTTTCGTGCGCGATATGGATGGCGGACGCCGCTATGCCACGATGGATGACTTCACCAAATTTGTGAAACTGGGCTATATGTCCAAATGGCTGCACCATTCAGGCGGCACCGTGTGCGAGCCCACCGATGTGGCCGTGAACAAGCGCCATCTGGATATGCTGCTGGCGCATATGATCTATAGCGACAAACCCTTTATGGGGTCGGTTACGGAACCCAGCCGGGCGCAGGATAGCGTGGAGATGTGCGAGATCCTGTTTGGCAAGGATTTCGTGCAGGAAAACACGGTGATGACCTCGCTGATCAACATCAACTCGCCGATGACATTTGACGATGTGATGATGGGCGCGATGGAAGTCTATGCGCAAAACAACCAGGCCTGCATCGTGTCGCCCTTTATTGTGGGCGGGGCCATGGCGCCGGTCACTGTGGCAGGTACGTTGACGCAAGTGATGGCCGAAGTATTGGCAGGCATTGCATATAACCAACTGTGCCGTGCCGGGGCTCCGGTGATCATGGGGGCCTTTGTGACCTCGATCGACATGAATTCGGGCGCGCCGACATTTGGAACACCTGAGGCGGCACAGATCACCTATGGCTCTGGTCAGATTGCACGGCGCCTTGGGTTGCCCTATCGCTCGGCGGGGGCGTTTACCGGCTCAAAACTGCCCGATGCACAGGCCGCTTATGAAACCGCCAACAGCCTGAATATGGGGCTTTTGTCGGGCGTTAACTTCATGCTGCATGCCTGTGGCTGGCTGGAGGGGGGGCTTGTGTCCTCCTTTGAGAAATTTGTGATGGATGCCGACCAACTGGGCGTTCTGCACCATATGGCCAAAGGGGTGTATATGGATGAGAATGGCCAGGCGATGGACGCCATCCAAGAGGTCGGCCCCGGTGGTCACTATCTGGGGTGCGCCCACACGCAGGCCAATTTCAAAACGGCGTTCTGGCGCAGCAATGTCCTGGATTACAAGCCGTTTGAAACCTGGGCAGAGGACGGCGAGCGCGATACCATGACACTGGCCAATATCAAGATGAAAAAGATGCTGGACGATTATCAGCAACCCGCCCTGGACCCGGCGATTGCCGAGGCGCTGGCGCAATATGTGGCGGCCAAGAAAGCGTCACTGCCCGACGCTTTTTCGTAAACCACACCTACATCGGCTTGGCTTTTTTGGGGGGGGATTCGACCTGCTGAAGTGGCGCATATGCGGCGCGCAGCAGACGGGCCTCGCCCATCATTGCAATCAGCACATCGACATGATCGGCCGCGCAATAGAACGCCTCGTTGGTTTGGCGCTGGTGGTTCATCTGCGCCTCCTGTTCAAGTAACAATGCCAGCGCATCATCGCTGCGTGGCGGCTGTCCGGGGTCCAGCAACCGGCGCAAATGGGTCTCGCGCCGATAGGTGGATGCGCCAATGCGCGCGGCCTGAATCAACAGCCGTGGGCGGCGAATATCATTTAGAAGGTTCAGCGATTTCATCATAGCAGGATCTCCTTGGGTTTGACCAAGGATGGCACAACTTAGGGCGGTGTTGCGTGAGGTGTCAGATCAGCGAACGCTTCAATCCGCAATCGTTTACCATTTGGATACAATTGTTAAGAACGTGGAAACAATTAACGAACCGGTAAGGTTTTCCCGTATAGGTAGATTGCGTCTGGGGATAAGTCTGTGGACAGAATTTGACTTCCCCAGTCTCGGTAACGGCAGAATTACGGAGGCGCTATAATGCGGAATGGTCCAACTGTGACCCATTTGGACGGGATCGTACCAGCGTGGGTTCCGCGACCGGCAGTTCATTATCTGGCTCATACAGAAGCCGGGCTGCCCATTCGTGAGCTTGCGCGTGGCGCGGGTTGTCATGCCTCGACTGTTCTTCGACAAATTCGCAGCTTTGAAACCCGGCGGGAAGATCCGCTGGTGGATGCCGCCTTGTGCCGATTGGGACGCATCGTTCCGCCTATGGGAGACGGTTCCCCCATAAAGGAGAGGCGAATGCCCCCCAGCTATGTGAACGAAACGGATTGTAAAGATGAAACCGCGCTGACCGAAGTGCAGCTGAGCAAAGAAGGCACGCGGGTGCTGCGCCGCCTATGTGAAAGTGGGGCTTTGTTGGTGGTGGCCGCGAACATGGACAAGGCTGTTATTGTCCGCGACCGCGCAGGCGCTGAGCCCACGCGCACGGGCATTGTCGACAAGGAAGTGGCCGAAGCAATGGCTTTGAAGGGCTGGATTCAATGTGGCGAGGCCGGGCGGATCACGCGGTACACAATCAGCAATGCCGGGCGCGAAGCCCTGAGCCGACTTCTGGCTGAAGCCGAGAATTCGGCGTTGGGGTTTGCCGATGCACAGGCACCGTTTCTGGGCCATGGGGCCGCAGTGCACGCGTTATGCGACGCCGAAACTAAGCCCGCGCGCAAGCGGTATGCATCTGCTGAATCGCCGCTGTTGGTGTTGTCACGGCGCAAAGACAAGGACGGTGACCCGTTTTTGCCGGATCAATTGGTGCGCGCGGGCGAGCGGCTGCGCGAAGACTTTGAACTGGCTGAGATGGATACGCGCAACGCACAGAACTGGGATGCCTATCTGACGGAAAATGCGCAGACCTACAGGGTTGCACCACGTGCTGCGAGCGCTCCCAAACCTGCCCGACAGGCCCGAGACCGTGTGGCCAATGCGCTGCGCGATCTTGGCCCCGGTTTGGGCGATGTGGTTTTGCGGTGTTGTTGTCATCTGGAAGGATTGGAGACGGCAGAAAAACGCATGGGCTGGTCAGCACGGTCCGGCAAGGTGGTGTTGCGCATTGCATTGCAAAGGCTGAGCCGCCACTACCGCGAATTGGGCGATGCGGGGCAGATGATCGGCTGACGGGCTAACCGCCCACCAGCCACCCCACATAATAGGCTACGACCGCGCAGACCGCTCCTACGGCAACTGTTTCAAGGATGCTGCGTGCCAGGCCTTCGCCAGTGGCGTTCCAGCGTAGCAATCCCAAGGCGGTCAGCGCCGCAACTGTGGCCAGAACCGATACATGAAACGTGGTGCGGGTGGGGTCCATCAGAAAGTAGGGCAACAGCGGCACCGCGCCAAAAATCACGAAAGCCACAAAGGTCACCACCCCGTTTACGGCTGGGTTTTCTTTGGTTGGATCAAACATGCCGAATTCATAGGTCATCATCAGATCGGCCATAATTTCAGGATGACGTGACATGATGTTTGCGGTGGTGTCGGCCTCGCCGGGGGGCATGCCGCGCTGGCGCAGGATTTCAAACAGCTCTACCTGTTCCTGATTTGGGTTTTGGATGATCTCATGCATTTCGCTGGAGCGGCGCGCGTGATAGAGATCATGCTGGGATCGAAGTGACAGAAACTCACCCAAGCCCATGCTGACTGCATCGGCAAAGAGGTTGGCCAGGCCAAAGACCAATACAGCCATCCCACCAATCTGGGCCACACCGTCAGCCTGGGCCCCCGCAAACCCCGCGACGATGGCAAAGGTCGTGACGATCCCGTCATTGCCGCCATAGATTATCTGCTTGAGGTTTTCTTGAATGCGCCCGAGGGCGTGGGCCTCGCGGCGGTGGGCTTGCCAGTCCATGATCAACACCTTGCTATTGCCGTATGCGCCACCATACAGGGTATTGTTTTATAGCACAAAACGCCCGGATCACCATGTGTCCGGGCGTTTTGTTGATCGTCGCGTCAATTAGGCCAGATCAAACCGATCTGCATTCATCACCTTGCTCCAGGCGGCGACAAAATCGGTCACGAACTTTGTGCCATTGTCGGCCTGAGCATAGACTTCGGCCACCGCCCGCAAGATGGAGTTGGACCCGAACACCAGATCAGCGCGTGTGCCCGTCCATTTCACATCTCCCGAAGCGCGCTCGCGCGCCTCATAGATGCCATCGCCGGCGCCGGTCCATTCGGTCTCCATGCTGAGCAGATTGATAAAGAAATCCTGCGTCAACTGGCCCGGACGGTCCGTCAGAACACCGTGGGATGTATCGCCATGGTTGGCCCCCATGGCGCGCAAGCCGCCAACCAGAACCGTCATTTCCGGCGCGCTGAGGCCCAACAACTGGGCGCGATCCACCAGCATCTTCTCGGCCGGGACTGACAGATTGGCACGGCAATAGTTGCGGAACCCATCGGCCTGTGGCTCCATCGGTTCAAAGCCGTCGATGTCAGTCTGCTCGGCACTGGCGTCGGTGCGCCCCGGCGTGAAGGGCACAGACACCGCGTGACCCGTGGCTTTGGCTGCATTTTCCACACCAACATTACCGGCCAGTACGATCACATCGGCCAATGAGACAGATTTACCACCCGCGTTGAAGTCTGATTGCACAGCCTCCAGGGCGCTCAACGCCTTGGACAAGGCGGCCGGTTCATTGGCCTCCCAGTCTTTTTGGGGGGCCAGACGAACGCGCGCGCCATTGGCACCGCCACGTTTATCCGATCCACGGAAGGTTGAGGCCGAAGCCCAGGCGGTTTTCACCAATTCAGACGTCGACAATCCGGTGGCTGCAATCGCAGATTTGAGGGTCTCTACATCGGCGTCCGACAGCGCAGGCCCCGACGCGGCGGGAACAGGGTCTTGCCAGATCAGATCCTCAGCCGGGACGTCATCCCCCAAGTACAAGGCCTTTGGCCCCATGTCGCGGTGGGTCAGCTTGAACCAGGCGCGTGCAAAGGCTTCGGCCAGTTCCTCAGGATTTTCGTGAAAGCGCTTGGAGATGGGGCCATAAATCGGGTCCATCTTCATCGCCATATCCGCCGTGGTCATCATCAGCGGCACTTTTTTGGAGGCATCAGCGGCATCGGGGGCCATGTCTTCTTCGCGCGGGTTTACGGGGGTCCATTGTTGGGCCCCTGCGGGGGATTTGGTCAGCTCCCATTCATAACCGAACAGCACGTCGAAATAGCCGTTGTCCCATTGGGTCGGGTTTGATGTCCATGGGCCCTCAATGCCCGAGGTGATGGTATCGCCACCCTTGCCCGAGGCATGGGTTGAAAGCCAGCCCAGGCCCTGTGCCTCAATCGGAGCGGCTTCGGGTTCGGGGCCAACATGTGCCGCATCACCGGCGCCGTGGGCCTTGCCAAAGGTGTGTCCCCCAGCGGTCAGCGCGACGGTTTCTTCGTCGTTCATTGACATACGCTTAAAGGTTTCACGGATATCACGGCCCGAGGCGATGGGATCGGGATTGCCGTCTGGGCCTTCGGGGTTCACATAGATCAGCCCCATTTGCACGGCGGCCAGCGGGTTTTCCAGTTCACGATCGCCAGAATAACGGCTGTTGTCACCGCCCGAGGGTTCAAGCCATTCTTCTTCGGCGCCCCAATAGACGTCTTCTTCGGGTTCCCATGTGTCAACGCGCCCACCGCCAAAGCCGAAAACACGTCCGCCCATCGATTCGATCGCGCAATTGCCGGTCAGAACAATCAAGTCAGCCCAAGAGATTTTGTTGCCGTATTTCTGTTTGATCGGCCACAGCAGGCGGCGCGCCTTGTCGAGGTTGCCGTTGTCAGGCCAGGAATTCAGCGGGGCAAAGCGTTGTTGCCCGGTTCCGGCACCGCCACGGCCATCAGCCGAGCGATATGTGCCCGCGGCGTGCCATGTCATACGAATGAAGAACCCGCCATAGTGGCCATAATCGGCGGGCCACCAATCCTGACTGTCGGTCATCAGGGCCATAAGATCAGCCTTCAACGCCTTGATATCAAGGGTTTTGAACGCCTCAGCATAGTTGAAATCGGGATCCATCGGATTGCCGGCGGGGGTGTTCTGGTGCAGGGTTTTCAGGTTCAGCTGGTTGGGCCACCAGTCACTGTTGTTTTGTTGTTTCTTGGCCGAAACGGGGCATCTGATTTCGCCGTCCATGGGATCCTCCGGGGGTGGGTTATTTGGGTTAAAACAGCCCTCTCCTGCGCGGAAGGGGCCGATCTGATTGGAATCTTTCTAAGGTAGACAGCGCTGGTGCGATAAAATCCAATTGTAGTTTCTTTCAATTGCGATAATTAAATCTTATGAACATAACCCTGCGCCAACTTACCTATTTCAAAGCCCTGGCCGAGCAGCGCCATTTTGGCCGCGCGGCTGAGGTGGTGAATGTGTCCCAACCCGCCCTATCGGTGCAAATCCGCGAAATGGAGGCGGCTTTGGGCCAGCCCTTGGTCGAGCGCGGCCCACGCAATGCGGTGCTGACACCATTTGGCAGAATGATATTGACCCATACGCAAAAGGTGCTGGATGAAATGCAAGCCCTGAGCGAAGCGGCGCGATGGCGCGGCGGGTTGTCAGGGCGATTGAACCTAGGTTTGATCCCGACCATTGCGCCCTATGTGGTGAGTGATGTGCTTGAAGCATTGCGCTCGGGGGATATCTCGCTTGATGTGCATGTGCAGGAGGCCAAAACCGACCGGTTGATCCGGCAATTGATGGCCGGACAGCTGGATGTGGCCGTGATGGCGCTACCGGTTGTGGCCGATGGTTTGATTAGCACCCCATTGTTTGAAGACCGCTTTATGTTGGCAGGCAGCGCGGCGCGGCTGGATGCGTTGGGGGCAGGGGCCGAGGATTTGCGACCCACCGGATTGGGCGCGGCACCGCTTTTGCTGCTGGAGGATGGCCATTGCCTGACCGATCAGGCGCTGGAGGTTTGCGGGCGTAACCGCAGCCATGCGCAGATCGACACCGGCGCATCATCGCTGGCGACCCTATCAAGACTGGTGGCGGCGGGGTTTGGCCTGACATTGATCCCCGAATTGGCAGCCCCTGCAGAAATGCGCGCATCCCCGGACATGCGGCTGGTGCGGTTCTCTTCGCCTGAACCCAGCCGCCAGATCGGGCTTGTGCGGCGGGACTCGTCCCGTCAGGAAGGTTGGTTTGAGGAATTGGCAGGTGTGTTGCGCCAGGTTGGCAACCAACTGTTGAAGGACGTACGCAATGAATTGTCGATCGCACTGGCGTCACCACCCGGCCCAAAATGACCGCAAAAGAGGTCCGTACCCACAAAAGGCACGGACCTAAAAAACAACAGACAACCTTGAAACACGGTGGAAACTTGCGACGCTGAAAGCCAGGCCATAGGGCTGATTTTCGGTTACTGGTACTAGCCACCGCTATGGACTATAGCTAAGGAGTCTTACCAAACCATTCGCGGGGAAAAATTCGTGCGTGACCTCAAAGTTCCAGCGCAGCGCCATCCCGAAAAGGCGCGCGGACCTGACAACCCACAACCACGCAAGCCAGATTGGATCCGGGTCAAGGCACCGGGATCAAAGGGATATTCCGAAACTGCGCGGATCATGCGCGACAACAAATTGACCACAGTTTGTGAGGAAGCGGGCTGTCCCAACGTAGGTGAATGTTGGAGCCAGGGCCACGCCACGATGATGATCATGGGCGAAGTCTGTACGCGCGCGTGCAGCTTTTGCAACATCGCCACCGGTAAGCCGCCCGAGGCATTGGATGCGTTTGAGCCGGGCCGCGTGGCTGACGCTGTTGCCAAGCTGGGATTGAAGCATGTCGTCATCACATCTGTGGACCGTGATGATGTGCAAGACGGGGGCGCCGAGCATTTTGCCCAGACGATCCGCGCTGTTCGGCACCGCAGCCCTGACACGACGATTGAAATTCTGACGCCAGATTTCCTGAATTGCGACCCATCTGTGCTGGAGGTGGTGGTCGCGGCGCGCCCGGATGTGTTTAACCATAACCTTGAGACTGTGCCGGGACTATACCCAGAAGTGCGGGCCGGGGCGCGGTACTTTCATTCCCTGCGATTGTTGCAACGGGTGAAAGAGCTGGACCCTACAATGTTCACCAAATCGGGCATCATGGTGGGGTTGGGCGAAACGCGTCAGCAGGTGCATCAGGTGATGGATGATATGCGCGCCGCCAATATCGATTTTCTGACCATTGGCCAGTATCTGCAACCCACGCCCAAGCACCATACGTTGGATCGGTTTGTGCACCCCGATGAGTTTGCTGCCTATGAAAAGGCGGCATATGGCAAAGGGTTTTTGATGGTTTCGGCCACACCTTTGACGCGCTCGTCGTATCATGCGGGTGATGATTTTGCGCGGCTCAGAGCTGCGCGGCAGGCGAAGTTTGCTTAAAACGTATCACCCTTAACCTGTGCAGGGAAAGGGCAGGCGATGGCCTGGGTCACCTGTTCTCTGCGCTGTTGTTTTTAAACGATTAGAACGCACAAAAAAGAAAACACCGGCCACTTGGACCGGCGTTTCTTGAACATGAAACTTTTGCGGGGGAGTGCGGCTTAACCGCCCCAGGTGCGGACAGGGCCGCAATCCATATGCACAAAGTTTGAACGTGAGTATTTGCCAACGCCACCACCGGCACAGGCCGATGCGGCGCGGAACATTTGATTTACCGAGCGCGAGCCGAGCCGAAGATCGGCTGCCTGGCCCTTCATATGGCGGGAATTTTTGGCCACACCGCGCGAGCGGGAGCGCAACATTGCGTTGGTTTTAGGACTGCGATAGCCCGACAGCAGCATATAAGGCTCGTTCACATCCATCAGATTGTGAGCGGCGGCCATAATATCAATTGTACGTGTGTCGATAGCTATGGCGCCATTCGTGCGCCAATCGCGCATGAACAAATTGATCTCTTTGACCGCGTCTTTGATGTAGCTGCCTTCGATCCAATAAATTGTATCGATTTTTTCGCCGGTGCGGGGGGATGTCATGCGGATGCGGCGAATGTCGCCTGCGCCGCGCAGAAGCCCTGCGGCATTGGTGAATGTAGGTGCGGCTGCGATGGTTGAGGCGGCAAATGCGCCCAATATTCCACGCCGCGTCATGCTCAGCGAGCTTAATTTAGTCATATCCCGTGTGCCTGTCCCGTAGCTTACCTGTTACACCGTGCGTATCGAATTTGCCCTTCGATTTTCACGGCTCGTTCACGCTGTGTGCCCACAGCCCTGCCATCTCATCCCCAGATGCAGTATCCTTATTACATATTAAGAATCACTGAAAAAGGGTGTTTTTGTCGCATCTTGGAGTATCAAGGATTTTCGGCGCTTTTTTGCGCAAATTTTGTAGATTGTGCCCCAATTGTGCGAAACTGAATGCGACGCCATCGCAACACTTGCAAGGGATTGGCCCGGTGTCGGAAATTTGATTGGACAAAACCGCGCGAATGAATGGATAGAATTCATGTATATTTACAAGAGATTCGAGCAGTTTGGGGAGATAAAATGCAATTGGGACTGAATAGCAGGAACCTGCGTTTGGCGATGCTGAGTGCGGCCTTTGTGGCGGTGCAGGTCTTTTCAGGTGGTCAGGCCACTGCACAGGTGACAGCATTTAAGCAGGCGGTGGCCGAAGCGGCCTCGCAAGACCGTGACATTGCGGATTTTTATCGGGGCCAGAATTACCAACCGATCTGGACAGGTGGTGAAGACAGCGATCGCGCCCGCAGACAGGCCTTGTTTCAGGCCATGGCACAGGCGGATGCTCACGGGCTGCCGGTTTCACGCTACAAGGCCGATGAATTGATGGCGCAATTGCGCGCCGTGCGCTCGCACCGGGATCGTGGTCTGGTTGAGGTTGAACTGAGCAAAGCGTTTTTGCGCCTGGCGCGTGACATGCAATCCGGCGCGCTGACGCCCACGAAAGTGGTCAGAGATATCAAGCGCGAGGTGATGTACCGCGAAAAAGGGGCCAATCTGGCGCAACTGAGCCGGTCAGACCCGCGCAGTTTTTTCAAAACCCTGGCCCCTAAAACCAACGAATATGCGCGCCTGATGAAAGAACGCGCGCGGCTGTCTCAAGTGGTTGCCAACGGTGGCTGGGGGCCCACCGTGGCCGCAAAATCTCTAAAGCCAGGTCAGGAAGGGGACGCTGTCGTTTCGTTGCGTAACCGTTTGACTGAAATGGGATATCTACGCCGCGGCATCAGTGCCAGCTTTGATGGAAACATGCAAAAAGCGGTACAGAAGTTTCAGGAAGATCACGGGCTGAACGCCGATGGTGTGGCCGGGCCAAGCACAATCAAGCAGATAAATGTATCCGCTGAGGCGCGTTTGAAATCCATCTTCGTGGCATTGGAGCGTGAGCGTTGGTTCAATCATGAACGTGGCCAGCGCCATGTTCTGGTCAATCTGACTGATTTCAGTGCGCGCATCATTGAGGATGACCGGCTGACATTTCAAACTCGCGCCGTGGTTGGCAAAAACCAAGGCGACCGGCGCAGCCCGGAATTTTCTGACGAAATGGAGTTTTTGGTGATCAACCCGACGTGGAATGTTCCGCGCTCGATCGCCACCAAAGAATATCTGCCGATGATGAAGCGCAATCCCAATGCGGCGGGGCATCTGAAACTGTATGATCGCCGGGGCCGTCAGGTCAGCCGGGGCAACATCAACTTTGGCGCATATAGCGCATCAAACTTTCCATATGCGATCAAACAGCCGCCATCTTCGCGCAATGCCCTGGGGTTGGTGAAGTTCATGTTCCCCAACAAATACAACATCTACCTGCATGATACCCCCTCAAAAAGCCTGTTTGAGCGTGAGGTGCGCGCCTTCAGCCATGGCTGTATCCGGCTGCAAAAACCGTTTGAGTTTGCGTATGAAATTCTGTCAAAGCAGACGGATGACCCCAAGGGATTGTTCCATTCCAAGCTGCGTACAGGCAGAGAAACCCGAGTAGAGCTGGAGACAAAAATCCCGGTGCATATCATGTACCGAACCGCCTTCACCAATGCCAAAGGGCGCGCGCAATACCGCGATGATGTCTATGGGCGTGACGGGCGGATCTGGAACGCTTTGCAAAAAGCAGGGGTTTCACTGCCGGGCGTTCAGGGCTAAATCACCCTCCGAGAGTTCGGGAGTGCGCCATGGCCTATAGTTTGACAGACATCGCAGCGGCGCTGGGGGCAAAGGCTTACGGTGCCGTTGACCTTTTGATCACACGCGCAGCAGAGCCGGGCGATGCCGGGCCTACTGATCTGGCACTGGCGATGAAGCCTGAATATGCGCAAACCCTGTCTCAAGGTGGCGCCAAAGCCGCCATTCTATGGGATGGCGCCGATTGGCAGGCCTTGGGATTGGACGGCGCGATTATCGTACATCGCCCACGGTTTGCCATGGCCGGATTGACCGCCATGCTGGATGAGGGGCAGGGCTGGGAGGGTGGTATACACCCGTCAGCCGTTGTTGATCCCTCGGCGCAACTGGGGGACGGCGTCAGCATCGCCCCATTGGCTGTGATCGCTGCGCGTGCGCAGATCGGGGCAGGGACGGTGATCGGGCCGCAGTGTTTTGTGGGGGCCGACGCGCAGATCGGCGAGGGCTGCTTTTTGCGCGAAGGCGCAAAGGTATCAGCCCGCGTTGTGCTGGGGCGCGAGGTGATACTGCAACCTGGTGCTGTGATTGGTGGCGATGGGTTTTCCTTTGTTACGCCTGAAATCTCGGCGGTGGAAAAAGTGCGAGAGACGCTTAAGGACACAGGCGACGCCAAAGCCCAGGCCTATGAGCGCATTCATTCGCTTGGGTCGGTCCGGTTGGGGGATCGGGTTGAGGTGGGGGCCAATACCACCATCGACAAAGGCACCATCCGTGACACGGTGATTGGTGACGGCACCAAGATAGATAACCTTGTGCAGATCGGTCACAACTCGGTCACGGGCACGGATTGCCTGATCTGTGGCATGGCCGGGCTGGCCGGATCTGTCACCCTTGGCAACAATGTTGTGCTGGGCGGGCGTGCGGCAGTGGCTGACAACACCAGACTGGGCGATAACGTGGTGGCGGCCGGTGGATCAAAGATCATCTCAAACGTGCCGACGGGGCGTGTGGTGATGGGCTATCCGGCCACCAAGATGGATACGCAGATCGAAATGTATAAGTATCAGCGACGCCTCAAGCGGTTGTTTGATGACGTCGCAGCCCTAAAGAAAACTGTTTCAAAAGACGGTTAGAGATACTACATCCACCGCAAAGCGCTGATGGGATAGTCGCACATGAGCATCAAAGACCGCGTCATCAAGATAATTGCCGAACAGGCCGTATTGGAGGTGGAGGACGTCACCGCCGATAGCAAGCTTGATGATCTGGGAATTGACAGCCTAGGATTGGTGGAAAGCATTTTCGCCATCGAAGAAGAGTTCGATATTTCGGTGCCGTTCAATGCCAATGACCCAAGCGAGAGCGATTTTGATATCTCCTCGGTTGCGTCGATCATTTCGGGCATTGAAACGCTGGTGAAAGCGCAGACGTGAAACGGGTTGTCATCACGGGGGCGGGCACAATCAATGCGTTGGGTCATGATGTTCCCAGCACGCTTGAGGCCATGCGCGAGGGCCGGTGTGGCATTTCCGAGCTGGAATTCAGGGATGTGGAGCGCCTGTCCATTCGCATCGGCGGGCAGGTCAAAGGCTATGAGCCCGAGGGGCGCTTCAACCGCCAGCAACTGGCGTTGTTTGATCGCTTTACGCAGTTCACTTTGGTTGCCGCCCGCGAGGCAATCGCGCAATCGGGGTTGACGTTTTCTGGCGAACTGGCCGCGCGTGCGGGGGTCGTGTTGGGCAATTCAGGGGGTGGTATGACCACGCTCGATGATAATTACCGCTCAGTCTATGAGGACGGCAAAAACCGGGTGCATCCCTTTGTGGTGCCCAAACTGATGAACAATGCCGCCGCCAGCCATGTGTCGATGGAGTTCAATCTCAAAGGGCCCAGTTTTACCGTATCGACGGCCTGTGCGTCCTCCAACCACGCCATGGCGCAGGCGTTTCAGATGGTGCATGGCGGTATCAGCCCGGTGATGATTTCCGGTGGATCAGAAAGCATGTTGTGCTTTGGCGGGGTCAAGGCCTGGGAAGGCTTGCGGGTGATGTCCAAGGATGCCTGCCGCCCGTTTTCTGCCAACCGCAATGGCATGGTACAGGGCGAAGGTGCCGGCATTTTTGTGTTTGAGGAATATGAGCACGCCCGTAAACGCGGGGCCGAGATTTTGGCCGAAGTGGCGGGCTTTGCCATGTCGTCGGATGCATCAGACATTGTTATGCCCTCCAAACAAGGCGCGGCGCGCGCCATTCGCGGCGCAATGCAGGACGCCAGGATCAACCCTGATGAAGTGGGCTATATCAACGCCCATGGCACCGGCACGGCCGCCAACGACAAGACCGAAAGTGCAGCTGTGGCCGATGTATTTGGGGCGCATGCAGACAAATTGATGCTGTCGTCAACCAAATCCATGCATGGTCATTTGATCGGCGGCACGGGGGCCGTGGAATTGCTGGCCTGTATCATGGCGTTACGCGATGGCGTTATCGCCCCCACGATCGGCTATGAAGAGCCGGATCCAGAATGCGCGCTGGACGTGGTGCCCAATGTGGCGCGCGAGGCCCATGTGGACGTGGCACTGAGCAACGCCTTTGCCTTTGGCGGACTGAACGCGGTGCTGGCGCTAAAGCGGGTGGAGTAAGGGGTGAACGTCCGCTTTGAAATCACAGCCCAGAGCTGACCTTACAATTGGACCTCCCAGCCGGTTAACAGCCGCTTTAGCGGCCCGGCCATCGTCAGCCCCTCCCTTGGGCTGGCGATATGTCTGATCTAGGTGCTTTGTTTGGTCTTATGGGTGTGTTTTGCAGGCATAAAGCACTCCGGAAATATCTGTCGGTTCGCCACCCCAGGGGCTGACGTTGGCCTTTTGTTGTCAGGTCCAAGCAAACGGCAGATTTGTCCCATATAACAGACACCTAAAGAAAAACGCCGCTCGATTGGAGCGACGTTTTGTCGGCTGATCTGGTCTGGGTACTTTAGTTGTCCAGTACCGACGTGTTTTCAAACGCAGCTGTGAAACCAGACAAGGACGCTTTGATGGTCACGGACTGATCCGGTGCTTGCGCGGGAATGATGGTCAGATTGGCCGAAGCGCCACGTTTGAACGCATCAATGTCGGCCTGAGTCAGACCGATGCGCGCATAGCAGCCCACCAGGCTACAGAACGAATAGGAATACCCTTTGGCTTTGCCGCCATCGACAGAAATCTTCAGCTGTTCGGTCAACAATGTGCCCAATGGCACCACCACGGTGGCCCCGGCAATGGCTTTGGAATTGGGCGGCAGACGGAAGATGGAAAACTCGGCAATCGGGTTGCCTGCATCTTCGTGCAGCAGCTGGAACATCTGACAAGGGTCTTCTTCGGCCTCGGAGCGGAAGCATTTCAACTGCCATTCGCCATAGGTCTCTTTGACGTATGTCGGATCATTCTCGGCCGCT
The DNA here is from genome assembly GCA_029212365.1 of Roseovarius sp. Classification (GTDB taxonomy): domain Bacteria; phylum Pseudomonadota; class Alphaproteobacteria; order Rhodobacterales; family Rhodobacteraceae; genus Roseovarius. Next base: position 185,516 of record JARGOC010000004.1, on the reverse strand, counting down.
GCGACCTCCTGGCCCATGTCCAGACCAGTGTCGGTCGTGCCTTCGCTGGCTGTGGTGTCTTCGGTGGCCGGTGTCTCGGGCGTGGCTGTCTGCGTTGTTTCAGCGGCGGCCGCGTCTGAGGTGGCGGTGGTTGCTTCCTGCGCAAACGACATGGTGGCAAACCCGAGGGCGGCCATCAGCGGCAGGGTATAAATTAACTTGGGCATGGGTCCCCTATTTTCTCTATCTCATTTAGGTCAAATGCGCTCTAACACGGCGCTGCAATAGAGTCAGGAGATAATAGCAGGTGACGTCGGGGTTCAAGGCAGAAATCCGCCTTGCACGCAGAGGTTGAGCGTGCTGCAACCTCTTGAAAAAGCAAAAGAGGCCAGAAGGCCTCTTTCTTTGTTATCTCCCTGCCGGACTGGCCGACTTAATATTATGGGCTGGACGCTAGGCCAGATAAAATCACCCGTCAACAGGCAATCTGCGAATTAGAGTGTTTCGGGTCAAACCTTCTCAGAGGTTTTCCGAAACGCTTTGGATGCAAAAAGTAAGACTGTGAAGCTCTGGCAAAAAAAAGGGCCGCACCCGGGGGCGCGGCCAGTCTGACAGGGAGGAAGTCACTCGGAGGCAAGAGGACACGAGCCCCGGAGCAACATTCATACTGGCGGTTAAGTCTTAACTTTGTATGTTCAGACCGTGGAAATAATACGGCATCGGAGCAAACCCTTGGAAAATAGCATATTTATTGGTGGCGGTGGCCCTGATTATGGCACAAAACAGGGGTTGAGCCTGAAGTATTCCAATCGACATGGGTTGATTGCGGGCGCCACGGGCACCGGCAAGACGGTGACGTTGCAAATTCTGGCCGAGGGTTTCTCGGCTGCGGGCGTGCCGGTGTTTTTATCTGATGTGAAGGGCGATCTATCCGGATTGGCCGCTGCCGGCAGTGCGGATTTCAAGCTGCATGAGGCCTTTGCCAAACGGGCTGCCACCATCGGGTTTGATGAGTATCGCTATGACAGCTTTCCGGTGACCTTTTGGGATTTGCTGGGCCAACAGGGCCATCCGGTGCGTACCACGGTGGCTGAAATGGGGCCTTTGCTGTTGTCGCGCCTGCTGGATCTGACCGGTGCACAGGAAGGGGTGATGAACATCGCCTTTCGTGTGGCTGATGAGCAGGGTATGCCGCTGGTTGATCTAAAGGACTTGCAGGCCTTGCTGATCTGGGTCGGCGAAAGCAACAAAGAGCTGTCACTCAGGTATGGCAATGTCTCGGTTCAATCTGTTGGGGCGATTCAGCGCCAATTGCTGGTGTTGGAAAACCAGGGTGGCACGCAGCTGTTTGGTGAACCAGCGCTGGATCTGGCTGATCTGATGCAGGTCACCCCCGAGGGCCGGGGCCAAATCAACATTCTAGCGGCTGACAAATTGATGGGCAGCCCGCGCTTGTATGCGACGTTTCTGTTGTGGCTGCTGTCTGAGTTGTTTGAGACCTTGCCCGAGGTTGGTAACCCGGACAAACCCAAGTTGGTGTTCTTCTTTGATGAGGCACATCTGTTGTTTGACGACGCGCCCGATGCCTTGGTCGATAAGGTCGAGCAGGTGGCGCGGCTGATCCGCTCCAAGGGGGTGGGGGTGTATTTCATCACCCAGAACCCTGACGATGTGCCCGAGGATATTCTGGGCCAGCTGGGAAACCGGTTTCAGCATGCCTTGCGGGCATTCACGGCGCGCGATCAACGGGCGTTGTCCCGTGCGGCGGAAACCTATCGCCCCAACCCTCGGTTTGACACGGCTGAGGCCATTCGGGATGTGGGCACGGGCGAGGCGGTGACATCAATGTTGGCCGACAAGGGCGTGCCAGGGGTCGTGGAACGCACGCTCATTCGCCCGCCGTCATCCAAGCTGGGGCCGATCACGGCGGCTGAACGCAAGGCTGTGATGGCGGCCTCTCCTATGGCGGGCAAATACGACGAGGTCTTGGACCGCAAATCTGCCTATGAGATATTGAAAGCACGCGCCGAAGCCGCCGCAAAAGAGGCCGAAGCCGAAGAACAGCGGGTCGAGGAAGACGAAGACCTGTCACCAGCCGAGCGCGAATTCAATGCCGGGCGTCGGTATTCTGGCAAGAAGGTTGCGCGCTCCACGTCGCGCCCAAAACGTCGGTCCTCATCTCGTGATGACAGTTTTGGCGAGGCGATGACCAAAGTGGTGATCAAGGAATTGAAGGGCACCACCGGGCGCCGCATTGTGCGCGGCATTCTGGGTGGGTTGTTCAAGGGGCGGTAAGGCGCAAACCTTGGCGATGGGCCGGTGGCCTTGCGCTGATTTGGGGCGTGTTAAATCTGCGCCAGATCAGCAATCAGCTGATCTGACATATCTGCGGCACGCCGCACACGGCCGCGTTTGATGCCCCTATGTTCCACCCGCAGCAATGCCTCGCATCCCAGCATGAAAGGCAAGATCACCTCTCGTTCGTGATCGGAAAGGTCAAACGCCTCGGCAAAGGCTGCAATGCCTTGCGCATCCACGCCGAATTGCATCTGCCCTGATGGGATCAACCCGCGCCGGCCCATATGCATCAGGAACCGCGCCATATCCTTGTAAATCGGGATAGACGCCGATCCGCCCATGTCTATGCCGGTCAGGCGGTCGGCATTGGCAATCAGATTGTTGGGGTGAAAATCACCATGGATGATCGCATTACGCCAGGGTTGATCACACAAGGGGGCCAGCCGTTGCAGGTGCTTGAGGATTTTTTGCTCGCGCCGTTGCAGGCGTGGATGCGGCTGATTTGCAGCGCCTTTTTCGGCACGTTCCAGCCAGACACCCGAGCGGGCCCGCACGGTGGTTTGGGACCCAACCGTATAGGCATGCAGCCATTGTGCCGCCGGGCGCAGGTATGCCGCGCGGGTTTCGGGCTTGGATTGCCACATGTGCTGCATCAGCGGGGTGCCCGCGATATGTTCGACCACCAATATCCCGTGATCTGCTGCGTAATGCAGCGGTTGCGCAATCCGCGCAGGCCCTGATTGCATGTGTGGCCAGACGCGGGTCATCTCCGCCCATTCTCGGGTAGGTGCTGTGTTGTCCGGGTCAAGGTACATACGAAACACCACCCGCTGGCCTTGCCAAGTGCCAGACAGAATCGCCCGTTTGCCGGGAACATGGCGCAGCAATTCATCCAGCTCTGCCCCATGCAGCCCCGTATCCTGGGCCGAGGCGGCCTCAAAATGCGCGACGAGGTTCATCATCACGTCCAGATCAGGCAGGGAGGGGGCGGTTTTGGGCATATATCTATCCTCAAGCAGTGCTAATGGCGCGTCAACCGAATTGAACCCCACGCCTGCCACGATTAAGGTGGCACGAGCCAGCTATGATGCAAAGGATGCCGCCATGAGTGAGACGCCGATTTCCAAGATGTCATTTGAGGATGCCATGCGCGAGCTGGAACAGGTTGTTGGCCAGCTGGAGCGCGGCGACGTGGCGCTGGAGGACAGTATCAAGCTGTATGAGCGCGGTGCTGAGCTGAAAAAGCGCTGCGAGGCCAAGCTGAAGGACGCCGAGGAAAAAGTGGCGGCCATCACGCTGAATGGGGATGGCCAGCCCACGGGCACAACCCCCGTCGAGGGGATGTAGGCCAGGTGCAGGACCGTCAGCGCCAGGTCATCACGTCGGTTGAGGCGTGTCTGACGCACACCCTGAGCCGGTTTGGGGATTCCCCGGTGGCACAAGGCATGCGCTATGCAACAAATGGCGGCAAACGCATTCGTGCGGTGCTGGCGATGGAAAGCGCGCGGCTGCACGGTATTGATGATGCGCAGTCGGTTTTTGCAGGTGCGGCGATTGAGACACTGCACGCCTACAGCCTTGTGCATGATGATCTGCCTTGCATGGATGACGATGATATGCGCCGCGGCCAGCCCACTGTGCATATCAAATGGGATGAGGCGACAGCCGTTCTGGTCGGGGATGCCCTGCAGGCATTGGCCTTTGAATTGGTGGCGTCACCGCAAACCTCTGATGATCCGGGCGTGCGCGCCGATCTGGCGCTTGGCTTGGCACAGGCCGCTGGAGGGCAGGGGATGGTGCTGGGGCAGGCGTTGGATATCGCGGCTGAAACTGCCGCATCGCCTTTGACGCTGGGGCAAATCACAGCACTGCAAGCGGGCAAGACCGGCGCGTTGATCACATGGGCCGCTTTGGTGGGGCCACGTATGGCCAGGGCCGATCAAACGGCGCTGAAAACCTATGCAGATGCGCTGGGTCTGGCCTTTCAAATTCAGGACGACATTATTGATGTGACGGGTGATGCGGCGGCGGCGGGCAAGGCGGTTGGCAAAGACGAAGCCGCCGGGAAAGCCACGTTTGTGTCATTGCTGGGGCTGGGCGAGGCAAAACGCCGCGCACAAACCCTTGTGGATCAGGCCTGTAACGCCCTATCTATATATGGCAGCGAGGCTGAGACCTTGCAGCAACTGGCGCGGTTCGTTATCTCGCGTCAGATGTGAACTTACCCCCCAGGAGGGGCTTATGACAGATCGCCCAGACACGCCTTTGCTGGACCAGGTGACCACCCCGGCGAACCTCAACCAGATGTCCGATGCCCAGTTGGTGCAAGTGGCGCATGAATTGCGCGCCGAGACAATTTCCACCGTGTCAGAAACCGGCGGCCATTTGGGGGCCGGTCTGGGGGTGGTTGAACTGACTGTTGCCCTGCATGCGGTGTTTGATGCGCCGCGTGACAAGATCATCTGGGATGTCAGCCACCAGTGTTACCCGCACAAAATCCTGACCGGGCGGCGTGACCGTATTCGCACGCTGCGCATGAAGGATGGGCTGAGCGGGTTCACCAAACGCTCCGAGAGCCCCTATGATCCCTTTGGCGCGGCGCATTCCTCGACCTCGATTTCTGCGGCTTTGGGCTTTGCCGTGGCGCGTGATCTGGGCGGGGCGTGTGACACTGGCCATGGTGATGCGATTGCTGTGATCGGCGATGGCGCAATGTCGGCAGGCATGGCGTTTGAGGCGTTGAACAACGCAGGCCATCTGAAAAAGCGCCTGATCGTGATCCTCAATGACAATGAGATGAGCATCGCGCCGCCCGTGGGCGCGCTGAGTTCGTATCTGTCACGCCTTTACGCCGGAGAGCCGTTTCAGGAGCTGAAAGCGGCGGCCAAAGGCGCTGTTTCGCTGCTGCCCGAGCCATTTCAGGAAGGCGCCAAGCGGGCCAAGGAAATGCTCAAGGGCATGACTGTGGGCGGCACTTTGTTTGAGGAACTGGGGTTTTCATATGTCGGGCCGATTGATGGCCACGAGATGGACCAGCTTTTGCCGGTTCTGCGCACGGTGCGGCAACGCGCGACGGGGCCGACCCTGATCCATGTGACCACCAAGAAGGGCAAGGGCTATGCGCCCGCTGAGGCGGCGCGTGACGGCGGCCATGCAACTGCCAAGTTTGACCTTGTGACCGGCAAGCAGAAGAAAACGCCGTCAAATGCGCCGAGCTATACAAGCGTCTTTGCCGATGCGCTGCTAGAGGAAGCCGCGCGCGATGACAAGATTTGTGCAATCACCGCAGCGATGCCCGATGGCACCGGGCTGAACCTCTTTGCTGAGCGTTACCCGAGCCGCTGCTTTGATGTGGGCATTGCCGAACAACACGCGGTGACGTTTTCTGCCGGGCTTGCCGCGGGCGGCATGAAGCCGTTTTGCGCGCTTTATTCCACCTTCCTGCAACGTGGCTATGATCAGGTTGTGCACGACGTGGCCATTCAACGCCTTCCTGTGCGTTTTGCGATTGATCGCGCCGGCTTGGTGGGGGCCGATGGGGCCACCCATGCGGGCGCATTTGACGTGGCGTTTCTGGCCAACCTGCCGGGGTTTGTGGTCATGGCTGCGGCCGATGAGGCCGAATTGAAACATATGGTCGCTACCGCTGCGGCCCATGACGAAGGCCCGATTGCCTTTCGCTTTCCACGTGGTGAAGGGCAGGGCGTTGAGATGCCCGAGCAGGGCGAGGTGTTAGAGATCGGCAAGGGCCGGATCATTCAGGGGGGCGCGCGGGTGGCAATCGTGTCATTCGGCACCCGGTTGGGCGAGGTGAAGCAGGCAGCCGAGGCCTTGGCGGCGCGCGGCATCACGCCAACAATCGCGGATGCGCGATTTGCCAAGCCGTTGGACGCCGCGATGATCCTTGATCTCGCGGCGACCCATGAGGCGATGATCACCATTGAGGAAGGCGCCGTGGGGGGCTTTGGCTCTCATGTGGCGCAGTTGCTGGCCGATAATGCAGTGTTTGATGCGGGGCTCAAATTCCGCTCAATGGTGTTGCCGGACATATTCATTGATCAATCAAGCCCGGCGGATATGTATTCTGTCGCGGGCATGAATGCGGCTGATATCGAAGCCAAAGTGCTGGATGTTCTGGGCGTGGCACAGATCAAAGGCAAACGGGCCTGACTGACCTTCGGATGTGTGATTGACTGCTGTGCGGACGCAGCTGTCATTGAAGGCGAGACATTCGGGCTATGCCGTGATTTCTTTGAAACTAATAAAACTATTTGTAGGCCCCGCATATTGAACGCATGTACGGTGCAACTCTCCAAACATCCTCAAGTTCCACATCGAAACAGGCCCAGTACCAAATTTGGTGCGCGTGGACCCCCATATTCTCTACCAGTTCATCGAGAAACGGCCTCCACCTTGCATCTAATTCAAGGTCCAGTCCCGTTTCTTCAAATGCCTGAATGATAATATCCGCCAAGGTAAAGCGTAGGTCATCCTTGTTGATAACTTCGGCGAACAGCGTCAGGTATCTGTCCAAATCTAGCGGGTTAGCAACTTCTAATTCCCAGTCCTGCATGACTGGATCATTTCTGAAACCAAGGCGGGCTGATAGGTATTCTATTGACGCTGCGGTTGGGGGCCTAACGGGGGGTTCTTCCATCATGCCTATGATCTAACTTTTAGCTCACGAGCCGTCAATTAACTCGGTGGCTTTGGGCTCAAAGCCGACTGTGTTCATCGCTCAGGAATTAACCCACGAGGGCTGAACCTGAGGACCAGCAACAACAGCAGACCCATGGTCAGCAGGCGCATGTGTGCGGCGCTTTCAATCAGGTGTTCCTTTAGGGCGGACCCTTCCGCAAGGGGCGAGGTGATCACCTGCATCAGCCACAGGCCAATCGGCTCGACCTGAACCCAGAAGAACCAGATCAAAAACCCGCCCAGAACAGCGCCAAAATTGTTGCCCGAGCCGCCCACAATCACCATCACCCAGACAAGGAAGGTAAAGCGCAGCGGCTGGTAAGATGTCGGGATCAGCTGGCCATCCAGCGTGGTCATCATCGCACCGGCAATGCCACAGACAGCCGAGCCGAGGATAAAGACTTGCAAATGGCGGCGGGTGACGTCTTTGCCCATTGCCTCGGCGGCGACCTCATTGTCACGAATGGCGCGCATCATCCGCCCCCAGGGCGAATTCAACGCCAGTTGCGCCATCACCAGAATGAGGATCAAAACACCGGCAAACAACAGTGAGTAGCTGAGCTTGATATAGAGCCCCGAGGCCGTCACAGGATCAAGACCCAGCGATGCCGCCTGTTCCACAAAGCCGGCATCCTTTTGCAGATCAATCTCGTAAGGCACAGGTCTGGGCAAACCGCTGACGTTTTTCACACCGCGCGCCAGCCAGTCTTCGTTTTTCATCACGGCAAGGATGATTTCTGCAATGCCCAGCGTGGCAATCGCCAGATAATCCGAGCGCAGCCCAAGGGCCGTTTTGCCAATGATCCAGGCCGCCCCCGCCGCCAGAACGCCGCCCATAGGCCAGGCAAACAGGATCGGCAATCCAAGCCCGCCGAGATACCCGGTAGAGGCCGGATCAACCGCCTCAACCGCCGCAACACCGCCATCAAACACCGCGCGATAGACCAAGAAACCGACGATCAGAATGGTCAGCACCAACAGGGTGCGCAGGTGTGATTTTTTCATGCGTTTCAGAACCATGGCAGTGATCACAATGACCGCCACTCCGCACAGCAGCCCGGCAATTACTTGCAGACCACCCGCAGACCAGGCCTCGGGTGTGGGCGGCATGGAAACCAGCACAGTGGCCAACCCGCCAAGGGCAACAAAGCCCATGACACCCACATTAAACAGCCCGGCAAAGCCCCATTGCAGGTTCACCCCCAATGCCATGATGGCCGAAATCAGCCCCATGTTCAGGATCAGAATTGCTGTGTTCCAGCTTTGCGCAAATCCCGTGATCACAATCATCAGGGCGACCAGCGCAAACAGGCTCGTGTTTTTCATGGCTGGGCTCATACCGATTTCCCCCGGAACAGGCCCGTGGGCCGAAACAATAGCACGATCAGCAAAATCACAAAGCTGACGGCAAATTTGTAGTCGGTGCTGAGAAATTGCACGAGGCTGGATGGTTCAAGGCTTTCGGGCAGAATATACCCCAGCACCTTTTTCCAGGCGTAGGTGATGAACACTTCGGAAAATGCGATGATGAACCCACCCGCGATGGCCCCCAAAGGGTTGCCAAGGCCGCCAACAATGGCGCTGGCAAAGATGGGCAACAGCAGTTGAAAATAGGTGAACGGTTTGAACGATTTATCCAGCCCATACAGCACGCCCGCGATTGTGGCGAGGGCTGCCACAAGCAGCCAAGTCACCATAACAACGCGGTCAGGATTAATGCCAGACAGCAGGGCAAGATCCTCGTTGTCCGAGTAAGCACGCATGCTTTTGCCGGTGCGGGAGCGGTTGAGAAACCAAAACAGCGCGATCACTACAATCACGGCCGTCACCACGGTGATGCCTTGGGTGGTTTTGATCGCCAGCCCCTCGCGCAGGCCGGTCAGCTCCTTGAAATTACGGGCAGAAATGATAAACCGCTCGCCATCGGCAAAGCGCTGATCGCCGGGGCCGATGATAAAGCGGACAAACCCGTTCATGATGAACATCACCCCAATCGAGACGATCACCAGGATCACCGGCTTGGCCTTTTGCACGCGATAAAACCGGTAGACCACCCTATCCGTGAACAACACCAGCACCATGGTCACCATTATGCCAAAGGGCAGGGCGATAAGGGCGGTGGGCAGCGGGCCAAGATGCAGGCCCATCGACTGGAACCACCAGGTGAACAGGATTGTCGCCATGGTGCCAAAGGCCATCGTATCACCATGGGCAAAGTTAGAGAACCTGAGGATGCCATAGATCAGCGTGACCCCCAGCGCGCCAAGTGCCAGCTGGCTGCCATAGGCCATGGCCGGGATCAGAACGAAATTGGAAAGCGCGACAATGGCGTTGAGGAAATCCATTAGTATAATCCACTCTCATTGCCGCAATTGAGCGCGATTTCGATTGAGGTACGTCGATCACGGTAATGCGTCCAAACAGCGCTCTTTTCTTGCTGGGTGAACATGTCCGTTGTTGGAGCAGTTTCTTCACTGGGCCACACCCTATTGCAAGCCTTCAGATGGACATTGCTAAGTATCCGGATGTGGACAGGCATACAGTTTTCGCGTCCAACATGATAATACGTTAATAAAACTTCGTTCCTAGCGGGGAGTGCTAAATCAGCACCGTCGTGATGGATTGTCACATCCTGATCTTCAGTGAAGCACCGCTTCGTAATGTCGATAAACGCAAGTGATGGAGACGCGAGGCAGGTCAGTGCTATAATATGAAATGAAAATCCTAGGTTCAGTTTCATGATCTCAAAACGCCCCCTCACATAGCCCGAGATAGCTCACACTCACCGGGCCGGCGTTCATCTGTGAACTCAGCCGCGCCGCTTTGGGGGTGACTGACATCAGATATTCCGCGCCGTCACCAGTGGCAAACAATGTGATCAGCGCCTCGCGTTCTTTCACCGCCACAATGGTCAGATCGCCAAATTCGGTTGAGATGATCTGATCCTCGATCAACACCTCCAGCAGAAAATCTGTTTTGGCGCAGGCTTCGGCTTCGATACATTCGGTCTCAAACCCGCAGGAAAACGCCCAAAGGGGGCTTGCGAGGCAGATGGCCAAAGGGCCGCTCAGATATCGGATCATCCTCATCCTCCCAAAAAACTGCGCCGCACATCCGGGTTGGCCAGCAGCTCTTTGCCGGTGCCCGTATGCCTGTTTCGTCCCTGCACCAACACATAGCCCTTATCGGCGATCTCCAGCGCTTGGCGTGCATTTTGTTCGACCATCAGAATGGAAATGCCAGTGCGGGCCACCTCAATAATCCGGTCAAACAATTCGTCCATTACGATAGGGCTGACACCGGCGGTTGGTTCATCCAACATCAGCACCGATGGCTTGGTCATCAGTGCGCGGCCCACCGCCACCTGTTGGCGTTGCCCCCCTGACAACTCACCTGCGGCCTGCGCGCGCTTGTCCTTCAGAATGGGAAACAGCTCAAACACCTGTTCCATGGTCTCATCAATCGGGTCGGTGCGGATAAAGGCGCCCATCTCAAGGTTTTCCTCAACCGTCATGGAGGTAAAAATGTTCTGTGTCTGAGGCACAAACCCCATGCCCTTGGTCACGCGGTCCTGGGGGCTGAGGTGGGTGATATCCTCGCCATTCAGCCGCACAGCGCCCTGGCGCACATCCAACATCCCGAAAATGGCGCGCATGGCCGTAGATTTGCCTGCACCATTGGGCCCGACGATCACGGCAATCTCACCCTTTTCCACTGCAATCGTACACTCATGCAGGATATCGGGGCCCTTGCCATAACCGCCGGTCATGGTGTCACCAATCAAAAAAAGCTCAGACATTTCTTTGCCCTTCTTTTTGCCAAAAATATCCCGGGGAGTTTGAGGGGCAGCGCCCCTTATCCAAACACCCCAGCGTGGCGCAGCCACTCATTTGGATCAGGTTACGGATCAAGGGTCAGCTCCTCCATCACCAAGGCATGCACCTTTGCCAATTGGGCAGGGGGGATCGGGCCGGCATGTGCGGTTTGCATGGTCCAGGCATTGGAATTTGATAGATAGACATCCAGCATATAGCTCAGCACCGTTTCGCCATCGACCGAGATCACCAAAACCCGCCGTCCCTGAGTGTTTTCTTTGTTGATCACGTCAATCGTTTCAATCCGGTGCGTGCCCGCAGGCGCATCAACCCGGCGGTCCATTTCACTCAATATGCCCTCAATCACCCGATCATACAGGTGCGGCGTCACCGATTGGCCATGGTCGGCCTGAATGGAAACAGCAAACAAAAACGCACGATTTTGAAAGCTGGTTGTGCCGGGCACGGGCTGTGCCTCCAGTGGTTTCCAGCCCTGATCTTTGCCGCAAAACAAGGTGTCGGGACCAAGCTGATAACACGCATTTTCAGTCTGGGCGACGCCAGGCAGCGCCATCAGAGCAATGCCAAGGCAAAGGCAAAGGAGCGCGCGCATCATCCGCCCACCTGTGCTTTGTTTTTCAGGCCGGTGCCCAGATAGGCCTCGATGACCTGCTCGTTGGCTTTGATTTCTTCCAATGTGCCTTGCGCCAACACGCGGCCCTCGGCCATGCAGATCACCGGGTCACAGATGCGGCCGATGAAATCCATGTCATGTTCGATCACCACAAAGGTGTAATTGCGCTCAGCATTCAGTTGCAGAATTGCGTCACCAATGGTGTTCAGAAGGGTGCGGTTTACGCCGGCACCCACCTCATCCAGAAACACGATGCGCGCGTCCACCATCATGGTGCGCCCCAGTTCAAGCAGCTTTTTCTGCCCACCTGAAACCTGGCCCGCAGAATGATCGGCCAGATGCTCGATTGTCAGGAATTCCAGCACCTCATCGGCTTTGGCGCGCAGGGCGCGTTCCTCATCGGCGATGCGCTTGCGGCCAAACCATGTGTTCCACAGGGCCTCGCCAGATTGGCCACCGGGCACCATCATCAGGTTCTCGCGGCAGCTCATTGAGGAAAACTCATGAGCAATCTGAAAGGTGCGTAGCAAGCCTTTGTGAAAAAGCTCATGTGGTGGCAGGCCGGTGATGTCTTCTCCGGCCATGGTGATACGGCCTGAGGTAGGTGGAAGAACGCCCGCTATCACATTGAAAAGAGTGGTTTTACCCGCGCCATTCGGCCCGATCAACCCAGTGATAGAGCCTTGCGCAATCTCCATGCTGGCCCCATCCACGGCGTGAAAACCGCCGAAGTGTTTGTGAACGTCGTCAATGACGATCATGCGATGTCCCCCTGGCCATTTCGGCCGTTTTTGTTGGAACAGCCCGAGGGGATCCCCCGGACTGCTCAATTTTCAGATCAACCGCGGATCAGCGATATTTGGCTGTGGTGATCTTACCGCCTTCGAAAACGATTTCGCGGTAGTTGCCGGCAGATTCGCCCGGTCCGATCAGCTCAACCGCTGAGGCACCCACATAATCCACCTCACCACCACCGGCGATGATGTCCAGCGCTTTGCCCAATTCACCGGGGAAGATCTGCTCGCCCGGGGCGTTGGCCACGTTCATTACATGGTCTTTGTACATTGCCGGATCGGTTGATCCTGCGGCCTGCATTGCCAACATGATTAGCGCCGCCGCATCATAGCTTTCGGGGGCGAAGGGCGAGGTGGGATCAAACGCACCGCCAACCATGTCGCCAAACTTGGTAACGCCGGGGCTGTCGGTGCCCGGGTGCTGCCCGGTTGATCCGTCAATTTCCGAGCCGAAGTTTTCTTCCAGCTTGGTGCCGATCATGCCATCGGGGAAGTGAAAGCTGTCAAACGCACCGGAATCAAGAGAGGCGCGCACGATGCCCGAGCCACCCTGATCCACATAGCCTGCGACAACCAGACGCTCGCCACCGGCGGCGGCCAGTGCGGCCACTTCGGCGGAATAGTCGGCTTTGCCATCTTCGTGGGCGGCGTTGATCGTGATCGTACCCCCCGCTTCGCCAAAGGCGGCGGCAAAGGCATCAGCCAGGCCTTTGCCATAGTCGTTGTTGGTGTAGGTCAGCGCGACTTCCTTGATGCCTGCGTCCATCAGAACGTCAGTCATTACCTGACCCTGACGTGCATCCGACGGGGCCGTGCGGAAAAAGAGCCCGTTATCTTCGGTGTCTGACAGGCCGGGAGAGGTGGCAGAGGGCGACACCATGACCATGCCATTGGCAACCGCCACATTCGACAAGATCGCACCGGTTACGCCCGAGCAATCCGCGCCCATGATGCCTTTGATACCATCCGAGGTGATCAGACGTTCAGCGGCCGTGGTGGCCGCGCCGGCATCAACGCATGTGCTGTCTGCGCGCACGGGTTCAACCGCTTTGCCATCCAGCAGCTTGCCGCTGTCTGTGACTTCTTTCATCGCCAGTTCGGCGGCGTCACCCATGGCAGGTGTGATGGATTCAATCGGGCCGGTGAAGCCCAGGATAATGCCGATTTTGACGGCATGACCATCTGCATACGCCGATCCTGCCATCAATGCGGTGGCGGCCGTTGCCAAAAGAATTTTTTTCATTTTTCGATCTCCCTTTTTTCGGTTTCTTGTCTTGAGGCCAGAGCCTAAGCCTGCCCTGTTGAAAAGAAAAGTGGGTTTTATATTCGGTTCAAAATGTATTCGGGGTCTTTCTCTGCCCCAAAGGAAGACAAGGGAGGGCAAGGACGTCGGCGCATTGAGAGTTGAGCAGACGCTTGCAAGGCCGGATATGCCGCGCGGCTGCGGGCGTGTCATTCAAAGCGTCGGGGATGACAGCATCTGGTTTTTTCCTTTGCATGACGGCGCATTCCCGGTTTCACCCCTAGATCAACGGGCTGTGCCATGTCATCTTGCCTGCATTAGAATTTAAAACAGGACTTTTGAACATGATCAGGATTTTGACCTTATCGCTGGCATTGATGCTGGCTCCGCTTGTCGCAGCGGCACAAGAACAGCCGGTGTTTAGGGATTATGACGAGATGCGCAGCACCTTGGACAAGCTGATGATGGCGCGCCAGGTGGGTGACGTTATGCGCCGTTTTGGTGGCTCGGACGAGATGAGCGATGACGACCTTATTGCGCTGGACGCACGTATGCGCAGCCTGTTTCCCTTTGATTTCAAACATGTAGATCTGCTGCGCGTGGATCAGATGGAAAATGGCTGGTCACAGGAAATGTACGCCTATTGGAGCGGTCTAAGCTATGTGTTTGTCGTGGTGCTGTTGCACCAGCGCGATGACAATCTGGTGGCCATCAACATTAAGTTCAACACGGATTTCTATGAGCTGATCGGCAGCTTTTGATGAATGTATGTTGCCAGAACTCGTGGCGGCTGTGCGGACAGGCCGGTCATTTGCATTGACCTGGCAACAGAATGTCAACGTCAGCCCCTGGGGTGGCGAACCGACAGATATTTCCGGAGTGCTTAATGCCAGCAAAACACACCCATAAGGCCGAAAGACGCGCCAAGCTCAGACATATCGCCAGCCCAAGGGAGGGGCTGACGATGGCCAGGCCGCGAAAGCGGCTGTTAACCGGCTGGGTGTTCCATTTGTAAGGTCAGCCTTGGGCTCAAAGCAGCCATTCGCGCCATGGCGTGATGCGTCTGTCTTTCGCAGCGTGAAGCGTAAATCCAGGCTTGTGTTACACCGACAACCGTGTCGCTTGGGCGCCACGTTCGCGGTAGGGAGTGATGTTATATTGCCCACGATAGCATTTTGAGAAATGTGACGGCGAGGCAAAGCCGCAGGCAAGTGCCACGTTGATCACGGTCATATCGGTTTGCATCAACAGGTTGCGGGCCTTTTGCAGACGCAACTCCATGTAATACCGCTTGGGCGAGCGGTTCAGATAGCGCCGGAACAGGCGCTCAAGCTGGCGGGTCGACATGCCCACGTCCTTGGCCAGGATCGAGGGGCTGATAGGTTCTTCGATATTGGCCTCCATCATCTGGATCACCTGGCTCAGCTTGGGATGACGCACGCCGATACGGGTGGGCACCGACAGGCGCTGGGTGTCCTGATCGGTGCGGATCGAGGAATAGATTAGCTGATCGGCGACGGCATTGGCCAGTTTCTCACCATGGTCATCGGCAATGATTTTCAACATCAGGTCAATCGACGAGGTGCCCCCGGCGGTTGTCATCCGGTTGCCATCCATCACAAAGACGGATTTGGTCAGCTCGATTTCGTCAAATTCTTCCAGAAAGCTGTCCTGATTTTCCCAGTGGATCGTGGCGCGTTTGCCATCCAGAAGCCCGGCCCGCGCCACAGTATATGCGGCGGTGCACAGCCCGCCCACCTTTAGGCCCCGGCGGGCCTCGCGGCGCAGCCAGTTGAGCACTTTCTTGGTGGTGGCACTTTGCACGTTAATACCGCCGCACAGCATCAACACATCATCGCGGCGCAATTCCTCCAGATCCATATCCACATGAAATGCGGCCCCCGCTGAGCAGCGCACAGTGTCGCCACCTTCGCCCGCCAGCACCCAGTCATAGAGGGTTTCTTCGGCCATACGGTTGGCAATGCGCAGGCATTCCACAGCGGCCGAGAAACACAGAAGAGTGAAATCATCAAGCAACACAAACACATACCGTGTGGGTTGCTTGTTTTCGGGCTGTGTGGTCACTGCGGCCATGCGATCCCATACCTAACGAATCTGTTGTGCTGTTGATCAGCTTTTCGCGTCTTTCACAAAACCGCAATGCCTGGCGATACATGCATGAACGATTTGCGCCTGAGGTATGATAACATATATGGTCTTGTAGGGTTGGCTTTAGTATAGACAAACCTGCAAATTCAGACGCGGAGAATGACGATGAGCAATTGGCAGAAATCTGACTGGCGCAACAAGCCACGGGTTCAGATGCCGGATTATCTGGATCCGGACGCTTTGGGCGCGGTGGAAAACCGTCTTTCGCAGTATCCTCCTCTGGTGTTTGCTGGTGAGGCGCGTCGGTTGAAGACACAGCTGGGGGCGGCCTCCCGCGGTGAGGCGTTTTTGCTGCAAGGCGGCGATTGCGCCGAGAGCTTTGAGCAGTTCAGCGCAGATGCCATCCGCGACACGTTCAAGGTGATGCTGCAAATGGCGATGGTGCTGACCTATGGTGCCAAAGTGCCTGTTATCAAAGTGGGCCGCATGGCGGGGCAGTTTGCCAAGCCACGGTCTGCCCCCACAGAAACAGTGAACGGCGTGGAATTGCCCAGCTACCGCGGTGACATCATCAACGAGCTGGATTTCACCAGCGCGGCCCGCATTCCCAACCCTGAAAAGATGTTGCAGGCCTACACGCAGGCGGCAGCCACGCTAAACCTGATCCGGGCGTTTTCAACGGGGGGCTACGCGGATGTGCATCAGGTACATGCATGGACGCTGGGCTTCACGGAATCCGAAAAAGCAGAGCGTTACCGCGAGATGGCATCCCGGATCACCGACACGCTTGATTTCATGCAAGCCGCCGGTGTGACAGGGGCCACAGCGCATTCCTTGCAGACGGTGGATTTCTACACCTGCCACGAAAGCCTGCTCTTGGAGTATGAAGAGGCGCTGACACGTCTGGATAGTACCTCGGGTAAATGGCTGGCAGGCTCAGGCCACTTCCTGTGGATCGGTGATCGCACGCGTCAGCCGGACGGCGCGCATGTTGAGTTTTTGCGCGGTGTGCAAAACCCGATTGGTTTCAAATGTGGGCCGTCGATCACCACGGATGATTTGAAAAAGCTGATCAGCATCCTCAACCCGGAAAACGAAGCCGGGCGGATTACGCTGATTAACCGCTTTGGAGCCGGCAAGGTGGGCGACCATCTGCCCAAGCTGGTGCGCGCTGTGGAAGAGGAAGGGTATAAGGTCACCTGGGTCTGCGATCCGATGCATGGCAACACGATCAAGGCGGTATCGGGGTATAAAACCCGGCCCTTTGAAAGCGTGCTGCGCGAAGTGCAGGAATTCTTTGCGGTCCACCGCGCCGAGGGCACCATCCCTGGCGGTGTGCATTTCGAGATGACCGGCCAGGATGTGACAGAATGCACCGGTGGGATGCGTGCTGTTTCGGATGAAAATCTGAGTGATCGCTATCACACGGCCTGTGACCCTCGTCTGAATGCCAGCCAATCGCTGGAACTGGCGTTCCTGGTGGCCGAAGAACTGTCAGAATTGCGCACCGCAGGCGCCGCCGCACAGGCGGTCTGAAAAGACACATAATTGTGGATGTAAAGCCCATCGTCAGCCCCCGAAAAGGGCTGGCGATGTTTGGCTGCCTGCTGGCATGTGATCGCGCCGGTGTGCCCTGTTCTTTGGCTTAGCTATAATCAAACCAAAGCTGAGACAGACGCTAGTTTACCCAAACCCCTTTCTGGGCAAATTAGCTACTGACATGTCAGACGGGGGACCACGGTATGGCGATTGAAAGCACGGACACACTTGTCGTTGGCGCAGGTCAGGCCGGTGTGGCGATGTCCGAACACCTGAGCAAAAACGGCGTGCCCCATATCGTGCTTGAAAAATCCCGCATCGCCGAGCGTTGGCGCAGCGGGCGGTGGGACAGTCTTGTGGCCAATGGCCCGGCCTGGCATGACCGGTTTCCCAACATGGAATTCACTGACATTGACCCCAACGCCTTTGCGCCAAAGGAACGGGTGGCTGACTATTTTGTAGAGTATGCCAAGCAGATCAACGCCCCCATCCGCACCGGAGTGGAAGTGCTGAGCGTGCAGCGCAACGAAGGCCGTGCCGGGTTTCGGGTGGAAACGTCGCAAGGTGTGATCGACGCGCGCGCCGTTGTGGCGGCCACCGGGCCGTTCCAGAAACCTGTGATGCCCGCAATCGTGCCCCAGGAGGCCGCGATAACGCAGATCCATTCCCATGATTACCGCAACCCCGAGCAATTGCCTGAGGGCGCTGTGCTGGTGGTGGGGGCCGGGGCCTCGGGCGCGCAGATTGCCCAAGAGCTGATGCGCGCGGGCCGTAAGGTCTATTTGTCCGTTGGTCCGCATGATCGCCCGCCACGTCTGTATCGCGGGCGCGATTTTTGTTGGTGGTTGGGGGTTCTTGGCAAGTGGGAGATCGAAGCGCCTGCGCCGGGCACCGAACATGTGACCATCGCTGTCAGCGGGGCCTATGGCGGTATTACCGTTGATTTCCGCCGTCTTGGCGCACAGGGTTTGACGTTGCTTGGGCGCACTCAGTCCTATGAGGCGGGCACGCTGACATTCGATGATAATCTGGCGGCCAATATCGCCTATGGGGATGACAATCTGAATTCGGTTCTGGATGAGGCCGATGCCTATATCCTTCGCAACGGGCTGGATTTGCCGAAAGACCCCGACGCGCGCAAGGTCTGGCCGGATCCCGACAGTGTGACCAACCCCATTCAGGCGCTTGATCTGGCTGAGGCGGGCATTTCCTCCATCGTGTGGGCCACTGGGTTTACGTTGGATTACAGTTGGTTGCAGGTTGATGCGTTTGATGAGGCGGGCAAGCCCAAGCACCAACGCGGCGTATCTGCTGAGCCGGGGGTCTACTTTATCGGGCTGCCCTGGCTGTCGCGGCGTGGGTCGTCGTTTATTTGGGGGGTGTGGCATGATGCAAAACATGTGGCCGACCAGATTGCCATTCAGCGCAATTATCTGAAGAATGATATGGTGGTTCAGCCCCCGACAACTCCTGCCTGAATTCAGTACTGATTTTAACAAACGGAGCGCCTCCATGGCTCATAAACGTATCCGCAAGTTCAACACCTCTGACACATATCCCGAACAGAACCTGGACAACGACCTGTGTCAGGCCGTGGTCACGCAGGGTGGAAAAACCGTATATTTGCGTGGGCAATGCCCGCAAAACTTGGACGACGCCCAGAACATTGACAGCCATGACCCGGTGGAGCAAACCCACAAGGTGATGCAGAATATCCGCCAGTTGATCCAAGAGGCGGGGGGCGAAATGCAGCATCTGGTCAAAGTTGTTGTATATATCACCGATGTCCGCCACCGCGAGGCCGTGTATCGCACCATGGGCGAATATATTCAGGGTGTTTACCCTGTCTCAACCGGATTGGTGGTGCAGGCCCTGGCCCGGCCCGAATGGGTGGTCGAAATAGATGGAACTGCCGTGATCCCGGATTAAGCCATGAATATGGGGCTGTGACGGTGCCAGAGAAAATTCGTGCGAGTTTTCTAAGCGTCCCGCATGACAATTTAGCACAATGACACCGGCTATGGATTGACCACAAGCCCGCGCTGTAGGACCATCCCCCATGCCATTGCGTTTCACCCTTCGTCAGTTGGAATATTTTGTGGCCGTCGGCGAGGCGGGATCCATCGCTTTGGCATCCGAGGCGGTGAATGTCTCAAGCCCGTCTATCTCGGCGGCGTTGTCTCAGCTTGAGCGTGAATTTGGGTTGCAGTTCTTTGTTCGCAAACACGCCCACGGTCTGTCGTTGACCCAAGCGGGGCGGCAATTCATGGCGCAAGCCAAGATCGCCCTGCACGAGGCGCAGGCGCTTAAACAACTGGCGAGCGATATTTCGGGTATTGTGCAGGGGCCGCTGTCGGTGGGCTGTTTGCTGACGTTTGCCCAGCGGGTTGTCCCGGCATTGCGACGCACATTTGAACAGGAGTACCCGCAGGTGCAGGTCAGCCAGGTGGAACTGGACCAAACCGGCCTGATCGACCAGCTGCGCACAGCCGAAATTGATGTGGCGCTGACCTATGATCTGGAAATCCCGACCGATCTGCATTTTTTGCCACTGGCCGAATTGCCCGCCTATGCGTTTCTGGGCGAGGATCATCCGCTGGCTGGCCACGCGCAGGTGACAGCCGAGGAACTGGCGCCACATCCTATGGTGATGTTGGACCTGCCGCTGAGCGTGGATTATTTTCTGTCGTTCTTTCATGATGAGGAGCTGCGGCCCAATATCGTTGAGCGCACCCGTGATATGGCGGTGATGCGCAGCCTTGTGGCCAATGGGTTTGGCTATTCCATCGCCAATTTCCGCCCGCTCAGCAATGTGGCCCCTGATGGGCGTGCCATCAGATATGTGCCGCTGGCGGGTGCGTTGCGCCCGTTGCGGTTGGGGCTGGTGACGGCTGAGGGGGCACAAAACGTGCTGACCATCAAAGCGTTCCTTCAGCAATGTCAGCGCCAGATCCACCAGAGCGGGGTGCCGGGGATGAACATGAACACGCCCTGAGCCGTGCAGGGGGCGTTAGTTTGAGGCTAACCCGCGCATCGGTTTGTTGGAGTTGAGTAAACGCTTCGTCAGGCTAAGGTTTTGGCAAACACAACATGCGGATGCCGTGATGTTGATAGGGGACACTATGATTGATGAGGCAGAGCGCGCCATTCACGGCCAACCCGGTGATGATTTGGGCTGTAGGGCAATCTATGACGGTACTGCCTATAGATACGCCCTGCCTGATGGCCCCGTTGTGGACCGCTGCCTGAAAAGGATGAAGGACGTTGAATATGCGTGACCCCCGGTATGACATTTTGTTTGATAAGGTGGCGATCGGGCCTTTGGTGGCCAAGAACCGGTTCTATCAGGTGCCCCATTGTAATGGCGGCGGATACCGCGATCCGTCAGCCGCCGCCGAAATGCGAGGGATCAAGGCGCAGGGCGGCTGGGGGGTGATATTCACCGAGCAATGCGAGATGCACCACACCTCCGAGATCACGCCCTTCATTGAGCTGCGCTTGTGGGAGGATAAAGACATCCCGCAGCTGCGCCGTATGTCCGAAAAGATGCGTGAACACGGCGCATTGGCTGGTATCCAGCTGGCGTATTCCGGAGTGAACGGGCCAAATCTCTATAGCAAAGAGGTGCCTTTGGCGGTCTCGGCCATGCCCATCCGCACCTTCACCAATGATCCCATTCAGGCGCGTGCCCTGTCGAAGTCTGAGATCAGGGATCTGCGCCGCTGGTTTGTGACTGCGGCCAAACGGTCCAAACAGGCAGGCTTTGATCTGATTTGCCTGTACGGTGCGCATGGGTTCGGGATTTTCCAGCATTTTCTCAGCCGGGCGACCAATCAACGTTCGGATGAATATGGTGGCAGCCTTGAGAACCGATCCCGGTTTGCCCGCGAGGTGATCGCCGATATGCGGGAGGCCGTGGGCGATACAATGGCGATAACGCTGCGGGTGTCTTTGGATGAAACCATCGGGGATCTGGGGTTTTCCAATGCTGAGGTGCGCGACTTTGTTGAAATGAACCGCGATCTGCCTGATCTGTGGGATTTGGCCCAAGGCACCTGGGAGGATTGCTCGGGGCCATCCCGGTTCAAGGAAGAAGCCGCACAGCACGCGCTGGTCAAAGGCATTCACGATTTGACCGACAAACCCATTGTGGGCGTTGGGCGCTTCACCAGTCCTGATGTGATGGTCAAGCAGATCAAATCCGGTGTGCTTGATTTTATCGGCTGTGCGCGGCCGTCGATTGCCGACCCGTTTCTGCCCCAGAAGATTGAACAGGGGCGGATTGAGGACATCCGCGAGTGTATCGGCTGCAATATCTGCATTACCGGCGATATGACGATGAGCCTTTCACGCTGCACCCAGAACCCGACCTTCATGGAGGAATGGCGAAAGGGCTGGCACCCTGAGATCATGAACCCCAAGGGCGACAGTGACACTGTGCTGATCGTTGGCTCTGGCCCGGCGGGGCTTGAGGCCGGATGGGCGCTGGCACGACGCGGCTATGATGTGGCGCTCGCCGAGGCCAAAACCGAGATCGGTGGGCGCGTGGCCCGCGAACGCCTGTTGCCGGGCCTAAGTGCGTGGGGGCGGGTCAAGGATTACCGCGAATATCAGCTGCAACAGCGCGCCAATGTCGAAATCTACCTGGACAGCGCCCTGGATGCCGCCAGCATTCTGGAGTTTGGTTTTGAAAACGTCGCCATTGCCACCGGGGCAACGTGGCGGCGCGACGGCGTGGCGCGCCAGCATGTGGTGGCGATGCCGATAGACGGGGCGATGCCGCTGTTCACCCCCGATGACCTGATGGATGGTACTGTGCCGGATGGGCGTGTCGTGCTGTATGACGACGATCATTACTATATGGGCGGTGTTTTGGCCGAGCTTCTGGCCGGTCAGGGCGCACAGGTGACGTTGATCACACCCTCGGCCTATGTGTCGGATTGGACGAACAACACCCTGGAACAGGCGCGTATTCACACGCGATTGGCTCTATTGGGGGTTGAGATCGTTCTGAACCGGGGCGTCACGCGGATCGCCACAGATTATGTGATCAGCGATTGCATCTATACCGGCCAGACCCGTGAATATGCCTGTGATGCGGTGGTCATGGTGGCCTCACGCACGGGCAATGACACGGTGTATACTGATCTTATGGCACGTCAGGCAGATTGGGCCGATGCGGGTATCAAAACCGTCAGGATGTTTGGCGACGCCGAAGCCGCAGGCCCGATTGCCTGGGCCACCTATGCCGGCCACCGCTATGCGCGTGAGCTGGACGAGGCTGACATCGGCGATGCTCTGCCTTTCCGGCGCGAGATTACGGGCTTGGCGGCGGATTGATCACTGATAGGATGGCTTCATGACACAAACCCTTGATATCCTTGAGCGGTTGATCAGCTTTGACACGGTCAGCGCCAACAGCAATCTTGAAATGATTGCCTATATTGAAGACTACCTGATCACGCGTGGTTTTGAGGTGCATGTGGTGCCCGATGACACCGGACAAAAGGCGGGCATTTTTGCCTCGTTTGGGCCTGAAGGCGCTGGTGTTTTGCTGTCGGGCCATACCGATGTGGTGCCGGTCACAGGACAGGAGTGGACACGCGACCCGTTCCAGCTGACAACGGATGGAAAACGGCTATATGGCCGTGGCACCACCGATATGAAGGGGTATCTGGCATCAATGTTGGCAGTGGCCGATCGCGCCAGCAAGACCACCCTGAGTGAGCCGCTAAAGCTGGTGTTTTCGTATGACGAAGAAGTGGGCTGCATCGGTATGCGTGATATGATCGCTGATCTGGATCGCTGCATGAGCCGCCCGCGCGCCTGTATTGTGGGCGAGCCGACACAAATGCAGGTGGCCGTGGGTCACAAGGGCAAGGCCGGGCTGCGGGCGGTGTGTCATGGGCAAGCCGGACATTCGGCTTTGGCGCCCCGGTTTGTGAATGCGCTGCATCTGGCTGCGGGCTTTGTGACTGAGTTGCGTCTCATGCAAGACGAGCTGGCCAGCACTGGCGCGCGGGACCCGGCCTATGACATAGCGTATTCCACGGTGCATGTGGGCAAAATCATCGGGGGGCAGGCGCTGAATATCGTGCCCGATAGGGCCGAGGTAACGTTTGAATACCGCCATCTGGTGGCGGATCGCCCTGAGGATTTGCGCGCGCGCATGGAGCTGGCCGCCGCGCGGGCATCAGCGCCGTTCAAAGCTGTGTTTACAGGCGCCCGCATCGAGATCGAGGGCTATATGGCCTATCCGGGCCTGAACGTAGAGGCCAACGCCCCTGTGGTGACATGGGCGCAGGGCTTGGCGCAAACCAACACCACCACCAAAGTGGCCTTTGGCACCGAGGCGGGCTATCTCCACGCGCTGGGCATCCCGACGATTGTCTGTGGTCCCGGCTCTATGGAAGGGCAGGGGCATAAGCCGGATGAATACATCCCCTATGAGCAACTCGTGGCCTGCGACTTGATGATGGACCGAGTTTTGGGCAACCTTAGCCAATAGTGCCTAAATGTTCTGCTATTGGGGAGTATTGAGCGGCTAAGGGTTGACTAACACGCGCTAAGGGACCGCTTTCTTCGTACTGAATTAGAAAGGGCATTGAGTGCTCAAAGTGGCGAAAACCGAACGGGGGACATGGTTTGGCTGACACAAGGACAGTCGCAGTAGATGTGCGCAATGCAGTCAAACGCTATGGCGATTTTACCGCTTTGCAGGAAATTTCGCTGTCGATCTACGACAATGAGTTTTTCACCCTTTTGGGCCCCTCTGGCTGTGGCAAGACCACGCTGCTGCGCATGATAGCAGGGTTTGAGGATGTGAGCGAAGGGGCGATCTTTCT
>JARGOC010000004.1:0-161552 GCA_029212365.1 Roseovarius sp. | reverse complement strand
AAATCGAGACCCTGCCGCCCAACAAGCGCCCGGTGAACACGGTGTTTCAGAACTACGCGTTGTTCCCGCATATGACGGTCACTGAAAATGTGAGCTTTGGCTTGGAAATGCTGGGCAAATCCAAGGCAGAAGCACGCGCACGGGCCGCTGATATGCTGGAGCTGGTGCAGTTGACGCAATTTGCCGGTCGCAAGCCCAGTCAGCTGTCAGGCGGGCAGCAACAACGTGTGGCACTGGCAAGGGCCTTGGCGCCACAACCCAAGGTGCTGCTGCTGGACGAGCCTTTGTCGGCGCTGGATCTGAAATTGCGACAGGCGATGCGCTTTGAGCTGAAGGAAATCCAGCGCGAAACGGGCATCACCTTTATCTTTGTGACCCACGACCAGGAAGAAGCGCTGACCATGTCAGACCGCATTGCCGTGATGTCAGCGGGGGAATTGCAGCAATTGGGCGAAGCAAAGGAAATATACGAGCGCCCGCGCAATATGTTCGTGGCGGATTTCATTGGCGAGACGAACCTGCTGGAAGTGTCGGTCGACAAAATCTCCAAAGGACGTGCCGCGTGCCATCTGGGGGGTGGCCACGAGTTGACCTGTAATGAGGTGGAGGGCGTGGGCGTCGGGGCCAATGTGCATTTGTCGATCCGCCCCGAACGGTTGTTTTTGTCCGAGACCGCCACCGAGGCAGAGAGCCTGAAAGGCACCATCCGCGACAACATCTTTATCGGCACCGATATTCAGACGTTGGTTCAGTTGGATGACGGCCCTCAGATGATGGTGCGCACGTCCAATTCAGACCGGGGCAACAAACGCATCTTTGACATAGGACGTCCCGCCTTCGTCAACATGGAGCAGGGGGCAGCACGCCTTCTGGTCGATTGATGGCAGCCGGGGCCTCTAGCGGGGGAACGTCGCAATCGGACACCTACAAAGAGGCGCGCGGCTGGTTGTTGTTGCCGGCATGGGTTGTGCTTGGGGTTTTCGTATTGGCGCCAGTGTTGATGATGCTGGTCTATTCCTTCCTGACCAAGGAATTCCGCGGCGGCGTGATCTGGGAGTTCAGCCTTGGCGCTTATGATCAGTTCTTTTGCAACCGTGGTCTGTTTGGCGATGAGCCCTGTTCGATCGAATGGACCTATATCAACATCTTCTGGCGCTCGATCTGGCAGGCGGGGGCCGCAACGATCCTGAGCCTGGTGATTGGGTTTCCCACCGCCTATTTCATTGCCACCCGCCCCGAGAACATCAGACCTCTGTGGGTTTTCATGATCACTATTCCGTATTGGGTGAACCTGCTTATTCGCACTGTCAGCATGAAATTCATGCTGCGCGACCAAGGCCCGTTGAATGATTTTCTGATCTCCACCGGGCTGATTGACAGCCCCATCCATATTATCAACACCAATTTCGCGGTGCAGTTGGGGCTGTTTTATTCCTATCTGCCGTTCATGGTTTTGCCGATTTATGCCAGTGTTGAGCGATATAACTTCAACCTGTCCGAGGCGGCAGCCGATCTTTATGCGTCCAAGTGGGTGACGGCGCGCCGCATATTGTTGCCTGCGGTCAAACCGGGGGTGATCGCGGGCTGTGTGTTGGTGTTTGTGCCAAGTCTGGGGTCATTTTTGGCGCCTGACCTGTTGGGCGGGGCCAAGAACTTTATGATCGGGTCACTGATTGAGGAGCAGTTCAAGGGCAATGCCGGGAACTGGCCGTTTGGGGCAGCGGCCTCGATGGTGTTGTTGACGATGGTGCTGATCTTGTTGCTGATCTTTGCGCGCCAACAGGCCCGCGCGGAGAAGGCCCAATGAGCGCGCGCAAATATGACATCAAATCCTTGCCGGGGTTTTTGCCCATCACCATTCTGTGCCTTGTGGTGCTGTATGCGCCTTTGGTGGTGGTGACGATCTATTCGTTCAACAACAGCACATCTATCACCATCTGGGAGGGTGTCAGCCTGCGTTGGTATGTCGACGTGTTTAAGGGGCCGGAATCTGCCAAATTCAAGATTGCCGCCTGGAACAGCTTTAGCATTGCGATCATCGCGGCCACTGGTGCCACGACGATTGCCACACTTGCGGCCACGGCCATGATACGCGGCGGGCGGTTTAGGCTGCGCACGGTCAGCTTTGGCCTGATCAGCCTGCCCTTGATGGTGCCCGAGATTGTGACTGCGGTGGCGACGCTGATCTTTTTCAACTCTATCGGGTTCACCCGCGGCTATACCACCATCCTTGTGGCGCATATCGCGTTTTGCATTCCTTTTGCCTATATGCCCATCTCGGCCCGGATGCAGGGGATCGAAGACACCTATGAACAAGCGGCACTGGATCTTTATGCCTCCAAACGCCAGGCCTTTACCAAAATCCTGCTGCCGCTGATGATGCCGGGGATCATCTCGGGATTTTTGTTGGCATTCATCATCAGTCTGGATGATTTCATCATTACCAATTTCGTCAAAGGGGCCGGGGTTGAAACCTTGCCAACTGCAATCTTTGGATCAGTCAAGCAAGGGATCAAGCCGAACATCATGGCGATCTCAACCATGCTGTTGGCGCTGTCGGTGCTGATGGTGACGATCTCATATTTCGTGAGCAAAAAAGACAATACAAAGTGATCAACAAGGGAGACTTAACAATGAAAACACGTCTGAAAACAACGGCCACAGCCATGGCGCTGGTGCTGGCGGCCGCAGGGGCCACAGCGGCCAACGCCGAGGGCAAGCTGGTGATCTATCACTGGTTTGAATACATCCCGCAGGAATTGCTGGATAAGTTTTCTGCCGAACATGACGTCGAAGTTGTCATGGACACCTACGATTCCAACGAAGCCCTGCTGGCCTCACTCAAGGCAGGCGCGATTGGCACATATGATGTGGCCGTGCCCACCGATTACATGGTCACCATCATGCGCGGCGAGGGCATGTTGGATGAGATCGCCGAGGGCGAGTTGGCCAATATGGGCAATGTGGCGGCGGACTGGGCCGACCCCAGCTTTGATCCCGGTTGGAAACACGCCATTCCCTATCAATGGGGCTCGACCAGCTTCATGGTGGACACGGCTGTTTATGCCGGTGACATCGACGATTCCAGCATTGTGTTTGATCCCCCGGCTGAACTGTCGGGCAAAATCAATGCGCTGGACAGTCAGGGTGAAGTTCTGGCCATGGCGTCAATCCATATGGGCATTCCGCAGTGTTCCACCGACCGCGAGCAACTCAAGGCGCTCAATGAGATGCTGCAAAATGCCAAAGGGCACTGGGCCTCGTTCAACTCGGACACCGCCAAAGAAGTGCTGGTGTCGGGGGATGCGGCTGTCGGCATGATCTTTGACGGGTTTGGGGCCAAGGCGCGTGCGGAACGTGAAACCCTGAAATATGCCTTTCCCAAACAGGGATATGTGGTTTGGATGGACAGTGTTGTGCTGCTCAAGGACGCGCCCAACCGCGCCAATGCGATCAAGTTCATGGATTTTCTGTTGCAGCCTGAAAACATCGCGGCTGTGTCCAACTATGCCCGCTATGGCAACGGGTTGAATGGCACCGCCGAGTTCCTGGATCCGGAATTGGCGACATTGCCGGAATCCAATCCGCCCGCAGAGGCAGGCCCAACCCAGTTTGTCAAAGTATGTGATGAGGCAACCCAAGCCGTCTATGACACGATCTGGACCAATCTGAAAAAGTAAACCAACCTGTGATAAGGACCAGGGGCCGCAGCGCAATCTGCGGCCCTTTTTGCGTTCTGTGGTTTGGCCGCCCCAAGAGGCCGCGACAGACGGGCGCATGCGTTCAATTGAGAATGGCAATATACATTCCGCGAAAGCTGTATTAAGGACGGCGCCTATGCGTGTTCGACGCCAATCGCCCGAGGCCCAAGCGGCCCAAGTGGCAAGGGGGTATCGGTTTCGCGCCCAACCCCGGTAGAAAAGAACCTATATCGTGAAAAAAGCACTCAGTGACGCTCTGGAAGCCAAGGGCTATGACACTCTGACACCTGTGCAACAGGCCGTGTTGGACCCCGATCTGAACGGGCTGGACCTTCTGGTCTCGGCGCAAACCGGCTCGGGTAAGACGCTGGGCTTTGGCCTGGCTATTGCACCCACATTGCTGGGCGAGGCCGAGACATTTACCGGCGCTGGTGCGCCTTTGGCGCTGGTGATTGCGCCGACGCGTGAACTGGCGATGCAGGTCAAGCGAGAGCTGAGCTGGCTTTATGCCAAGGCGGGCGCCAATCTGGCGTCTTGTGTGGGGGGTATGGATATGCGCGACGAGCGCCGCACGCTGGGGCGTGGTGCGCATATTGTCGTGGCCACACCGGGGCGTCTGCGCGATCACATCATGCGCGGCTCGATTGATCTGAGCCAGTTGCGCGCTGTGGTGCTGGATGAGGCGGATGAGATGCTCGATTTGGGGTTCCGTGAGGACCTGGAATTTATCCTGGGCGAAGCACCCGACACACGCCAGACCTTGCTGTTTTCCGCTACGGTGCCCAATTCCATTATGGGACTGGCGAAGAGCTATCAAAAAGACGCGGTGCGCGTGGTGGCCAAATCCGAGCGCACGCAACATGCCGACATTGAATATAAGGCGATGAGTGTTGCCGATCGGGATGCGGATAACGCCGTTATCAACATCCTGCGGTATTTTGAGGCGCCCAATGCCATCGTTTTTGGCAACACCCGTGCGATGGTCAACCGGCTGACAACCCGTCTGTCCAACCGTGGGTTTCAGGTGGTGGCACTGTCGGGCGAATTGTCACAGGCCGAACGCACCAACGCCTTGCAAGCCATGCGTGATGGGCGTGCACGGGTCTGTGTGGCCACCGATGTGGCCGCGCGCGGGATTGACCTGCCCAACCTTGATCTGGTGGTACATGCTGAATTGCCATCAAACCACGAGACTTTGCTACACCGCTCAGGGCGCACTGGCCGGGCCGGGCGCAAAGGCGTCAGCGCGCTGATCGTGACCAAGAAAACCCAGAAGAAAGCCCAGCGTATTCTGGGCATGGCCAAACTATCGGCGGAATGGACCAACGCGCCGTCGGCGGACGCGGTGAACGCCCAGGATGAGGCGCGCATGCTGGCTGATCCGGACTGGCAGGTGCCCGTGGCCGAAGCAGAGGCCGAAACCGTGGCCAATCTGACCACCAGTTTCACGTCTGAGAAACTGGCCGCGGCATATTTGCGCCTGTTCCGGTCACGCCATTCTGCACCTGAGGAATTATCGGATGTGGATGCCAAGCCCAAGCCGCGTGTTGAATTTGGTGCCAGTGTCTGGTTCTCCGTCGCAGGGGGGCGCAATGCGGGGGCCGAGCCGCGCCGCTTGTTGCCGATGCTGTGCAAAGCCGGTGATCTGACCAAGGATGATATCGGCGCGATCCGCATTCAGCCCGATGAATCCTATGTGCAAATTCTGGAATCCCGCGTCGCGTCGTTTCTGGCAGCTGTCGGGCCCAATATGACGGTTGAGGATGGCGCAAAGCTGACCCAATTGGCAGGCCCGCCAAAGTTTGAGCGTGAGGCCCCACGCGCGCATTCAAAACCTTATGGCAAATCACAGGGGAAATCTCAGGGAAAACCATACGGCAAACCACAGGGGAAACCCGAGGGGAAACCACAGGGCAGGGGGCCAGCCAAGCACGGTGTCCAACATGGTGCTAAACCTGCGGCGAAACAGGCAGACCGCCCACATCAGCGCACAGTGCCCTACGCCCCCGATTCCGCCGTGGCCAAACCCGACGAGCACCGCGAAAAGCCCAAAGCGCAATCAAGCCAGCCGATTGACTGGAACGATGCCCCCGTGCCACGGGTGAAGAAACCCAAGCCTGCGTCAAAATCCGGTAAGCCCAAGCCTCATCGTGGCGGGTCAGCCCCCACAGGTGACGCGCGCAGCAAACCCGAGGGCAAACGGGATGGCAAGCCTGCCCGCTCAGCGACGGATCCCTCTGTTCGCATGGGCAAGCCTCGGCACAAAGGCAAGGGCGCACCACCGCCTGCAGGCAAACCGTCCAGCAAGAAAAACCGCGCCCGTGCACAGGCTGCAAAATCAGCCGCGCCGGGAAAGGGCGGAAAATCCGGACCTCGCAAAGGCCCCAAAAGCTGATTGAACGAAATGGGCAGCGGCATCAGGGAATGTGACCCTGCCGCTGCCTGCGCACCGGGGCGCAAGCCCTTGGTTTGCGAGTGTGCTTTGGTGTTTGATTATGTTTGTGCCTGTACGGATGGGGCGCGTCTCTTTTCTGCTGCGGCAAAGGCTGCCCCTCCCAATACCAAAGGTGCTGCAAGCACGAAACTTGTTGAGAGGGGGAGCCGAAAGATCAAAATGTCTCCCAGAATCGGCCAGAGCAGGGCGATATATTCGAACGGTGCGATGCGTGAGGCATCGGCAAAGCGAAAGGCCATCGTCATGGCAATATGTGCAAGGCCACCAAAAAGACCTGCCCCGATCAGGTAGATCAGGGTCCAACCACCCGGCATCATCCAGCCCCAGGGCAGTGTTATGAGTCCGCCGACCATTGAGGCAATCACGAAGTAGAAGGCGATAGCGCCCGGGCTTTCCGAGCGATTGAGGCTGCGCACCATGATGAGCGCGAAAGCGGTCAGGACCGCCCCCAGAAACCCCATGAAGAACCCCATCAGGCGCGCGGCGTTAGGGTCTGCCCCGCCCAGTTCTGGCCAGACAAGGACGATCACGCCCGCAAACCCCAAAGCCAGCCCGCCGATACGCCAGATCGTAAGGCGTTCGCACAGCATGAGGCCCGCGGAAATGGCCATGATAATGGGGGATAGCTGCGCGATCAGGATGGCTTCGGCAACGTTGAGGCGCGCAATGGCTGCGAAGGAGGCGAACATCGCCATTGCCCCGAAGCTGGCTCGGACCAGGTGACCAAACGGGCGCTTGGTGGCCAGCCCGCTTGGAAACTCGCGCCTGACCCAAAGAAAGATAACCAGCGGGATCAGTGCGAAGGCCGAGCGATAAAAGACGATCTCGCCCAAGGGCACATCCGCGCTCACCAGCTTGACGCAGATCAGCATGCCCGCGAATAATATCCCCGAAAGGATGCGCAGACAAATGGCCAGTCCAGGTTTGTCGGTGGTCGTCATAACTGTTTTTCTTCTTGTGCCAGAGCGTCGCGCAGCGTGTCCCCGGCGAGGTTAATGGCAAGCACGCAGAAGACCACCGTTAATCCAGGCCAGATCATTTGTAGCGGTGTAGAACGCATGTGAATGCGCGCGTCCAGTAGCATTGTGCCCCATTCGGGTGTTGGTGGCTGTACGCCAAAGCCGAGAAAGCCAAGCGCTGAGATGCCGAGGATCGCGCGCGCAAACATGCCTGTCCAAACCACAACGAGAGAGGGAAGCAGTGATGGCAGGTAGTGCCACCACGCAATGCTGGCCATTGAGACCCCTGCAAGGCGCGCTTGCACTACGTAACCGCGCGTCTGCAGCGATAACCCGATGCCCCGCGCCACGCGCGCATAGCGCATCCATCCCGTGACCGTGAGGGCAAAGACCAGAGAGCCTGTGCCTGCCCCCAACACACCCGCGATAACCACGGCTGCGATCAATTCGGGAAAGGCCAGAAATGTGTCCGTCACGCGCATGACGGACCAATCGACCACCTTGCCGCCTTGCGCCGCCAAAACGCCTGCAAGCGTGCCGATGATCAATCCCAAAACCGAGATCACAAACGCAAGGCCAAGCGACCAGCGCGCGCCATGCAAAAGCCGCGACAGGATATCACGGCCAAGCGCGTCCGTGCCCAAGAGATTGTCCCCACTAGGCCCGCTGAGTCGGTTTGCGAGGCCGATGGCAGTTGGATCATAGGGTGCCAGCAGTGGCCCCAAGAGCGAGAGGCTGACCAAGAGCATTGCCACAGCCCAGACACTACGCATCGTGTTCACCGATGCGCGGATCAAGCACGCGGTAAATCAGGTCAATCAAAAGGTTCACGCACACAAAGATCACGGCGGCGACGATAACCACGGCCTGCACCGCGGGGAAATCGCGGGTGCTGATTGCGTTGACAAGAAACGTTCCCAGCCCAGGGCGCGCGAAAATGACCTCAAGGATCACCGCGCCTTCCAGCAAGAAAGCCAGTTCAAGCCCAATGACAGTCACCACGGGGACGGCGGCGTGGGGGGCGACATGGGCGCGCTCAATATCGTTTGGCGTAACGCCGCGTCGGCGAAAGGCCGGGAGAAAGGCCTGACTGCGTGCCTCAAGGATGCCAGAGCGCAGAATCCGCGTGAGGGATGCCGCCACGCCCAGCCCCAGTGTCAGCGCAGGCAGGACTATGTGAACTGGGGTGCGCGCGCCCATTGCGGGCAGCCACCCGAGTTGGACGGCAAAGAGCAAGATCAACAAAAGGCCCAGCCAATAGGTTGGGATTGCAGCCCCGAGTGACGCCAAGGCGACCGCCCCACGATCGAGCCAACCGCCGGGCCTGCGGGTTGCGATGATGGCCAAAGGTATTGATAGGGCAAGGCCAATGGCCAGGCCCGCCAGCGCCAGCGGGAAGGTATAAGAGGCCGCCGTTACCAGATCGGGCCATATCTCGCGGCCCGTCACGGACGAGCGACCAAAGTCACCTGTCAAAAGCGGCCCGATCCATGCTTGAAACGCTGACCAGAAGCCCGCGTTGAGGCCTGCTTGCGCGCGGATTTGCTCGACCACCTCGGGCGGCACCTGCGCATCAAAGCGGGCAAGGGCGATGGCCAAAGCTGGATCTCCTGGTGCATGCCACAAGAGCGCGAAGGTGGCAAAGGCAGTTCCGGCCAGCACGACGGCGGCGCGCGCGCCTAGCCCCAACATGACGCGGATCATGCCGCACGTTCCAGTGCGCCGAGGGCGAAGGCTGCGTCGCGCAGCGCATGGCCATAGGCGGTTTGCGGTGCCTCGATGAAGCTCTCTGCTGGGGCATACTCCTCAATCTGGCCTGCGCGCAGCACGGCAATATGATCGGCAAACGCGGCAGCATAGCCAAGATCATGGGTGACTATCAGTGCAGCGAACTGTTGTTGTGATTGCAGATCGGCAATCATCTGGGCGGTGCGTTTTTGCGTCACGGCATCCAGCGCCGAAAGCGGTTCGTCAAACAGCACGAGCGGGGGGGCGGCGATCAGGGCGCGCAGAATGCCCATCCGTTGCGCCTGTCCGATCGAGATCTCGGATGGCCTGCGCGCAAGCAAATCTGGCGCAATATCAAGGCGCTCGCAGAGCGATTTGAGGCGTGCGGTGTCAAGCGCGATCTTCTTGGCCTTAAGGGGTTCGCGGATGGCATGTTCGAGGGGCAGGCGCGGATTGAACGCGCTGCGTGGCTCTTGCATGACCAGTGTCGGGCGGCATTGGGAAACGGGAGACCCCGCCCAAGCAACATGCCCGCTGGCGCATTTGACAAGTCCCAGGATGGCTGCGATCAGCGTGGACTTTCCAGCGCCACTTTCGCCGACGACGGCGAGTGTCTTGCCCGCGCCAAGCGTGAAGGAGACATTGTTGAGGGTGGTGGCCTGCCCACGTTTCACCGAAATCGCATCGACGCTCAGCATGGTAGGGTCCGCCAGTTTCGGTGGGCGCATAGCGCCTGCGCCTGTTTTGTTTGGGGCTGTGCCAGCATCTGCAAGGTGGGCGCATCTTCGACGACCTGTCCCTGTGCCATGACCAAGAGCCGTGACACGCGCCGCGCTGCGAGGCCAAGATCATGGGTGATGAGCAAAAGCGCCGTGTGTCTGTCTGCAAGATAGCGATCAAGCAAATCCATCGTCTGTGCTGCGACCACTGGATCGAGCGCGGATGTTGGCTCGTCCATGACCAAAAGATCAGGTGTGCCGATGAGGGCCATGGCGATGACGAAGCGCTGCTGCATCCCACGGCTCCAGCCCCATGGGCGTTTGCGCAGGTTTGCCCCGCTGATGTTGAGCGCCTCAAACAGCTTTGCCTGTCGGGCAGGGTTCGGTGCAAGGTGCAAGGCGCGCTCGGCCTCGCGCCAGTGAAACCCCATGGACCTGAGCGGATCGAGCGCCTCATCTGGGCTTTGCGGCACATGGGCCACGGTCGTGCCTTGCGCGCGCAGAGCGTCGATCAGCGTGTGGCCCAGCGTTGATTTCCCCGAGCCGGACGCCCCGACAAGCCCGACGCGTGCGCCGGGCTCGATGGTGATATCTGTCGGGTGCAAAATGGGGCGACCCGAGCGTGTAGCGCTCAGGCCAAAGAGTGTAATCGTCATTCCGTCAGTGCAGTCTCGTGTGTGAGCCAATATGTCTCTGTCGGATGAACGGCGTAACCCGTCAAGCCTGCAACCGAGACATTCGCCTGACTGACATGGAAGACGGGGATCAGTGCCCCATCCTGCGCGATGATCTGCTGGATGCGCTCATAGATCGCCTTGCGCTTGGCCAGATCGAATGTCATGCGCACCTGCGCCAGCAGCCTGTCCATTTCCGGGTTGGAATAGTGACCGGCGTTTGACCCGCCTTTGCTATCAAGCAGAAACCCGAGGATTGAGCCGGGCTCGCCCTGCGGCAGCATCACCCATGCCTGCAGGAATATATCACCTTCGCCCGCCGCAAGTGCGTCATTGCTTGCGCCATATTCACCGACACTGATCGAGGCAGAAATACCGATCTGCTGCAAGAAGGCTTGCGTCAGCTCTGCAGTGGGCGGCAAAGCTGCGCGCGAGGAATAGGTGAGAATTTCGATCTCAAGCGGTGCACCGTCGAGCATCCATCGCCCGCCTTCCTTCACCGCGCCTGCCTCTGCAAGAAGCGCTTGTGCTGCGGCAGGATCATAGACCGGATCAATATCCGCCGCCCATTTTGTCCCTGCGGGAACAACCGTGCCTGCGGGCACGCCGCCAACACCCGAGAGCACTGCATCCACGATCCCCTTACGGTCGATGGCCATTGAGACAGCACGTCGGATCAGCGGGTTCGCCATCGGACCCGACTTTGCGTTGACGGAATAGAAATAAAGCCGCGCGGTCGGGGCTGTGAAGCCAAGCGCGCCAGTTTCCTGAATGCGTTCGAAATCGGTTTCGGGGTAGTTGATGACCATATCAACTTCGCCCGCCTCAAACGCCAGCGCAGCTGCGGCGGGGTCTGGTGAGGCCACAACCTCGACGTGCTCAAAGCCCGGTGTGCCGAGACGATAATTCTGGTTCGCCTCAACACGATAAAGTTGATCGACAATAGCCTCACGGAAGATATAGGGGCCCGTTGCGTTGATCGGGAATGCTTCCGAAGCTGTGCCCAAAACGGCGAGCGCGGGGTCAGACAGGCTCCATGGGAAGGCCGCGTTGGGGGTATTGGTCTCAAACACGATGGCGCGGTCGCTGTCAGCAGACATGCCCGCCAAATCCAGCACACGCGCCACGCGGGCGTTATGTGCGGGGTGATCTTCTTGTGAAATCGGTGTGATTGCGTCGATCACAGCCTGCGCGGTCACGGGCGTGCCATCGTGGAATGTCAGCCCCTCGCGCAGGGTCACCCGCCATGTCGTGTCAGAGAGCTGTTCGATCCCTTCGGCGAGGCGCGGGTAAAGATCGAGGTCATAATCGACCCCCATGAGTGTTTCTGTCACGCCCGTCTGGTTCGACATCCAGCCATTATAGCCCACACGCGGGTCCGGCACTTCGGCATTTGGACCGAAAGTGACCGATATTCGGAAGGTGCCATCCTGAGCAACGGCGGGAAGCACAGATGCGAGAGCGATGGCTGCTGCCGCTGAGATACGTGTTAGGAAATTCATTGGGTATTTACCTTCGAGAATCGACATAGAGCGTTAGAGTTAGAGTGAACCGTGGTCGCGGGCCAGTGTGCGTTCTTCTGCACGAGACAGTATTTGCAGCGCTGCATGGGTGTCGTGGCCTTGGGCCTTGGCGCGTTTCCACAATCGCCGCGCCGATGCAGTTGACCATGGTAAAGCCGCTTGGGACAACCAGGCGCGCAGTGGCGGGGGCAATGCGTCGTAGCTGCGCATCGGATCATGTTGGCGACGTTTGCATGGCAGGCTGGTCGCACCCAGATTTCGGCTCATCAGGCATCCTCCGGGTCTGTCACGGGATCAAGCACCAGCACCAGACGCGTCGCACCGCTGCCTTCAATCGGGGGCGAGCGGTGCCGCAGCCCAGAAGCCGGCTGCTCTGGTGCAAGCGTGCCGCGCAATAGGATCGGTGCGCCGGTTGGAACGGTGAAAATATGCTCTGGCTCGGCCCCGGATGCGGAGATGCCGTATTGCGTGCCCATGCCGCGGTAGGTGCAGACAAGCCGCGCGCTGATCGCATCGACGTGGAACTTGCGGCACGCATTGGTCGTGACCGCATTGAGACGCAGGCGCAGATAGCTGGCACGCATGAGGTCCGCGAAGGCCTCGGACAACGCAACGATATCCTCAACCAGATGCGCGCGCGACGCGCAGGCGGGGGTTTTTGCTATCTCGAAAATTTCGGTGACAACAGAGCGCATTTGGCTGCGGTGCAACACCACCCGATTGTCCGGCAGAAGGTCTGGAGCCAATGTGTCGATCCAGCTTTGGAACTCTGGCGGGGCGTGCCTTTGCCAGATCACTGCAGGGCAGGCGGGATCGAGGAACCGTGCCAGATCCTCTGGCCGATCAACATGCGGGACGACATCCGCGGCCTGACGGGTCAAGGTGTGCAACGTCATGCTGCCTCCTCTGCTCGCCGCCAGATCGGGAACGGGTCGTCATAGATTGGCAACACATCGGGGCCGGTGGCGATGTCCTCGGGTACGAGGCACGCATCAAGGGTCGCCTTGAGTGCAGGCCAGTCGATGCCCGCACCGATAAAGACCAGCTCTTGCCGCCGGTCCCCCCATGGCTCTTGCCAGTGGGCCTGCATATAAGAGCGCACGCCGTCATGATCGGGCCAGCGGTCTTGGGGAACTGAGGCCCACCATGTGCCCAACGGCTTGACGCTCGACAGAGCGCCAGCCAGTGAAAACTCGGCCACCCATCCGGGCCGCGTGGCGATCCAGAAATGTCCCTTTGCGCGGATCACTCCGGGCATTGGGCCGTTCAGCGCCTGCATGATCTTTTCGGGGATAAAGGGACGGCGCGCGCGATAGACAAAAGACGCCACGCCATATTCTTCGGTTTCGGGCACGTGATCAGCAAAGCCGTACAACTCTTTGGCCCACATCGGGTGTTCATGTGCCTTTTCGAAGTCAAACATCCCGGTGTCGAGGATGGTATCGGCTGGCACGTCTGAGTGATCTGCCTCGATGATCTTGGCGTCCGCATTCAGGCTGCGAATGATTTTGCGGGCGGCGTCCACACGCTCAGGGCCTGCATCCGTGACCTTGTTCAGAATGACGACATCTGCAAATTCAATTTGATCTGTCAGAAGATGAACAAGCGTGCGGTCATCATCTTCGCCGAGGGTTTCGCCGCGGTCGCTCAGGAAATCATGACTGGAATAATCGTTCAGGAGATTGGCGGCATCCACCACTGTCACCATCGTATCGAGCCGGGAAACATCAGACAGGCTCTCGCCCGCCTCATCCCGGAAATCGAATGTTGCTGCAACGGGCAGTGGCTCGGAAATTCCGGTCGATTCGATCAGCAGGTAGTCAAAGCGCCCCTCACTGGCAAGGCGGCGCACCTCTTCCAGAAGATCATCGCGCAGGGTGCAGCAGATGCAGCCATTGGACATCTCGACCAATGTTTCATCGGTCCGGCTGAGTTCCGTATCCGCGCGGATCAGATCGGCGTCGATATTGACCTCGGACATATCGTTCACGATCACGGCAACACGGCGGCCCTCGCGGTTGTTGAGCACCCGATTGAGCAACGTCGTTTTCCCCGCACCGAGGAAGCCGGAAAGAACCGTGACGGGAAGGCGTTCATCTGACATAGGTCACTCCAAAGATGATTTACAGATCATGTAACTTACGTAGTTGCTAGACTAATGCAACTGCAAAAGTTACATGTCAGTCCCATTGTGGAGAAAAGCCGTAGATGAAGCGCAACTCTCGCCTGTCCCTTGCCCTGCATACGCTCAGCCATATGGCTGCGGATCCAGACCGCATACGCACGTCAGCAGATATTGCAGATCACGCAGGCACCAATCCCGTTGTGGTGCGCAGGGTCTTGGGAAGTTTGCGAAAGGCTGGCCTTTTAACCTCAGAGAAAGGTCATTCAGGTGGCTGGCGTTTGGCCCGCAAACCACGCGACATCACACTGGCCGATGTTTACCTTGCTCTTGATGAGCGGTTGGTTGCAGCAGGTGAGGCCAATGAGCCAGCGTCCTGTTCCGTTGAGCATGCGCTTCACAGGCGGGTTTTCAATGTCCTTGAGGAAGTAGAACAAAGCCTTGTCGACAAGCTGGGTGAAACATCTATCTCTGAAATACACGGCGTTTAGGCGCGCGGCAAAATTAGCGCACTGGTATTCGCCAAAGTGATATCAGTATTCAGCTAATTCACTTGATGTGGGCCATGCCATTGCATGAACTGAAGGCAACCTACACCGGAGGCACTTTATCCATGTATCCTGATCTGAAGCTCTTTATCGCAGGCGAGTGGCGCAGCGCGGCGCATGACATGCCCGTGGTAAACCCCGCCACCGAAGAGGTGCTTGGCCATCTTCCCTGTGCTGCCAAAAGTGATCTGGATGATGCCCTGGCCGCAGCCGAGGCGGGCTTTCAAATCTGGAGCCGCACATCCCCGCGCGAGAGGTCCGATACCATCCTGCGCGCCGCCGCATTGCTGCGCGAACGTCAAGAAGAGATCGCGCAGTCGATCACGCTGGAACATGGCAAGCCTCTGCCCCAGGCCCGGCTTGAAGTGATCCGCGGTGCCGAGTTCTTTGAGTGGGATGCAGGTGAGGCAATGCGCACCTATGGCCGGGTCATCCCGGCGGCACGCGGGCATAAATTCAGCGTACACCATCAGCCGATCGGTGTGGTCGCGGCATTTTCGCCGTGGAACTTCCCGATGAGCCAACCCGCCCGCAAAATTGCCGGGGCCTTGGCATCGGGCTGTTCGATCATCCTCAAAGCCGCCGAGGAAACCCCCGCCGGGGCGATCCATATTGCGCGCGCCTTTCAGGATGCGGGCCTGCCTGCGGGTGTGCTTAATCTGGTCTTTGGCAACCCAGCCGATATTTCGGGCTATCTTATCCCGCAAGATCCGGTGCGGCTGGTGGCCTTTACCGGATCGACCATCGTGGGGCGTCATCTGACAACTTTGGCGTCCGAGCATATGACATCCGTGTTGATGGAACTGGGCGGTCATGCGCCGGTGATTGTCTGTGAAGATACCGATGTGCAGGCCGCCGCCATCTCGGGGGCGGTGCGCAAGATGCGCAATGCCGGGCAGGTGTGCACATCTCCGACGCGCTTCTTTGTGCATGACAGCATTTTTGATGACTTCACCGCGGCTTTTGTGGCCCGCGCGGCTGGCACAGTTGTGGGCAATGGTATGGAGGCCGGCGTTGACATGGGGCCGCTGGCAAATGAGCGGCGCGCCCCGGCCCTGAGCGCTCTGGTGCAAGACGCCAAAGCAAAAGGCGCAACTGTGGCCACGGGCGGTATGCGGCATGGTGATACCGGTTACTTCTTTCAGCCCACGGTGCTGGTTGATGTGCCGCAAGATGCGCAGATCATGCAGGAAGAGCCGTTTGGCCCGATTGCAGTGCTCAACCGGGTGTCATCGCTGGACGAGGCAATCCGTCAGGCAAATTCGGTTCCCTATGGCCTTGCCGGATATGCCTTCACCAACCGCGCCGATTACATCGACCGGATGATTGACGAGGTTGAGGTGGGGAACCTGTCGATCAATACGCTTGAAGCCTCGATGCCTGAAACCCCGTTTGGCGGGGTGAAATCCAGCGGCTATGGCAGGGAGGGCGGCGTTGAGGGGTTGGACAATTACATGACCATCAAACACGTCTGGCACTCGGCCAATATCACCTGATCAGCCCGGTGGGGGCTTTTGAAGTCTGGCGGCTTTATGCAAGGCAGGCTTTGGTTTGATGAAACTACTGCCCGAAGCCATCAATGAGCGCGGCTGGTTTTGCAAATTCGTGCAGGGCATCCATATCCGTGATTTCCACACTTGTATTCGTGACCTTCACACCCTTTTCCTGAAGCACTTTGATGGAGCGTGACAGGTTTTCAGGAGTCATATTAAGATATGAGGCAAGTCGCCGTTTCTCTATCTTGAGCTCAAACCGCTCTTTGCCATCTGCGGCATTTGAGTGGCGGATGATATAGTTTGCAAGCCGCTCAACCGATGTGCGCAACCGCAGGTTTTTAGAGCTTCGCACCACAGAGCGGTAACAGTCAGCCAATTCTGTAACCACGGAGCGCGCAAAGGCGTTGTCTTTGTCAAACACGGCCCGGACGTCTTGGGAGGGGATCATCATCAGGCGGCATTTTTCGGTGGTGCGCCCTGACATCAAATAGGGCGCATCTTTGATCGTCGCCGCAAGAATGAAGGTTGAAACGGGGTGAATGGTTGCCATCACGGTTTCACGGCCATTCCAGGTTGCAAACAGCTCTACATTGCCTTCGATAACGATATAGAGAAAATCACAAGGATCGCCTTCGGTGATTAACTCGATCTGGGGCGGAAAATTTTGCACATAGGCGCCGCGAACGAGGCGTTCAAAATTCTCGTCTTCCATGTTTGAGAAAAGAGCGAGCGCTCGAATTTTTGGTACATCGATTGCTCGCATTTGGGAAAACTCTCAGGCCAATTGATATTTATCAATTATCTATTTGATTTTGTTGGGGATGTCACAACATTTGTCTGACCGGGCGGTTGATGCTTGTTCGTGCCTTGCGTGATTATTGATAAATAGCAATTTAAAACAATAACTTAATCCAAAATTTTGATGCAGATCAAACCAGATCCCCAGCACCTTATCTATCGTTGGCTTAAGAAGTCGAGCCTTCTCGCTCGGACGAACGAGGGATAGCCAGATGGAATTACAAAACAAAGCCACCAGCTTATGGGGCAATTTCTTTGATGTCAGACGTGTGCAGATTCGCACGTTCCACATGACTTGGTTCGCGTTTTTTGGCGCGTTCTTTGCGTGGTTCGGCATTGCGCCATTGATGATCGTTGTGCGTGACGAACTGGAGCTCACCAAATCGCAAGTGGGGTGGTCCATCATCGCCTCCGTGGCGGTGACAGTGTTTGCGCGCATCTTCATCGGCTGGCTGTGTGATCGCATCGGGCCAAGGTTGGCATATACATTCTTGTTAATATTTGGCGCTTTTCCCGTCGCGGGCATTGGGCTTGCGGATAGTTTTGAGACCTTCCTGTTTTTCCGTCTTTTGATCGGCATTATCGGCGCGTCTTTTGTGATTACGCAATATCATACATCGGTCATGTTCGCGCCCAACGTGGTGGGCACTGCCAATGCAACCAGCGCGGGTTGGGGCAACTTGGGCGGCGGGGTCACGCAGATCGTTATGCCGCTGATCTTCTCGGGGTTTGTCATCGGATTTGGCTTCACGGACGCGCAGGCCTGGCGCATGTCGATGGTGGCCGTCGGTATGGTGATCTTCCTGATCGGTATCGCTTACTATTTCATGACGCAGGATGCTCCGGATGGGAACTATAAGGAGTTGCGCGAAAAAGGCATGATGCCCGAAAAGAAGAAGGTTTCCGGCGCGTTTTGGCACGCTTTGGCTGACTATCGTGTCTGGATATTGTTCCTGATTTATGGGGCCTGTTTTGGCATCGAGCTGACCGTGAACAATACCGCGGCGCTCTATTTTTATGACTATTTCAACGTTAATCTGGTGACTGCCGGTGCCATCGCGGCCTCATTTGGCCTGATGAACATCTTTGCGCGCACGTTGGGCGGCATTTTTGGCGATAACTTTGGCCATATGTGGGGCCTCAAAGGGCGCGCGTTCTGGCTGTTCATTGTGCTGTTGGGCGAAGGCATCGCGCTGATGATCTTTAGCCGCATGAATGTTTTGTTCCTCGCCATCCCGATGTTGATCGTGTTCTCGCTGTTTACCCAAATGGCAGAAGGCGCGACATATTCGGTTGTTCCGTTCATCAACAAAAAAGCCCTTGGCGCGGTTGCCGGTGTGGTTGGTGCAGGCGGCAATGCGGGGGCTGTCGCGGCGGGCTTTTTGTTCAAAGGCGCGATGGAGTGGAACGACGTTTTCTTCACCATCGGCGTGGTTGTGGCGATCGCCTCACTGCTGACGTTCTTTCTGCGGTTTAGCCCAGAACAGGAAGCAGAAGAGAAGGCCCTGTTTGAAAAGGCGAGCCTGGATTTGCTGCAAATCCGAGCAGATCGCGCCAACCAGGCACTCGCTCACTCAGCCAAAATCATCGCTGACTACAACGAAACACATGATCAGAAAATCTAAATCCAAGGGCGGGCTGGTGCAGCCCGCCTCAACCTCATCAAGGAGGATAAAGTGGGACAAGACTTACGAAATTGGGACATCGAGAACGAGAGCTATTGGGCCTCGACCGGTAAGTCCATCGCCACCCGCAACTTGTGGATTTCCATCCCCAGCTTGCTGGTTGGGTTCGCTGTATGGCTGTATTGGGGGATCATCACCGTTCAGATGATCAATCTGGGCTTTGCCTTTGAAAAATCACAGCTGTTTACCCTTGGCGCGATTGCGGGCCTGACGGGCGCGACACTGCGTATCCCCTCGACGTTTTTCATTCGGATCGCGGGCGGACGGAACACCATTTTCTTCACCACCGCTTTGTTGATGATCCCGGCGATTGGTACGGGGTATGCACTGCAAGATCCCAACACGCCGCTTTGGAAATTCCAAATCCTGGCGTTCCTGTCTGGGCTTGGTGGCGGTAACTTTAGTTCGTCCATGTCCAACATCAGCTTTTTCTATCCCAAAAAGGTGCAAGGCTATGCGCTTGGAATGAATGCGGGCCTTGGCAACTTTGGTGTCACAACCATGCAGATCGTGATCCCTCTGGTGATGACCTTTGGCCTGTTTGGCGGGCAGAGCCGCACTTTGGTAAACACCTCGGGCACATTGATCGGGAAAATCCCCGCAGGCACTGAAACCTACATTCAAAATGCGGGTTTGGTCTGGCTGATTGCGCTAGTGCCGCTGGCTATTCTGGGCTGGGCGTTCATGAACAACATTCGTGATGAGCATGTCTCGCCAAACATTCCAAATCCTTTGGGCGCGTTTGCAGTGATCACCGGGATGCTGATGGTGGGCTTTGCCACTGCGGCTTTTGGCCTGTGGCTTTTGTTGCCTGCAACTGATGGCGGTTTGCCTGTTTCGGGTATGGGGCTGTCCAAATGGATTGTGCTGCCCATCGTGATCGCATTGACCGTGTTCTTGCTGAAGTTGATCCCAGGGGCCGTGGGCCAAAACCTGTCTCGCCAATACAAGATTTTTGG
Organism: Roseovarius sp.; assembly: GCA_029212365.1. Classification (GTDB taxonomy): domain Bacteria; phylum Pseudomonadota; class Alphaproteobacteria; order Rhodobacterales; family Rhodobacteraceae; genus Roseovarius. Next base: position 142,185 of record JARGOC010000004.1, on the reverse strand, counting down.
CAACAAGCACACTTGGGCGATGACCGTGATCTACACAATGACCTTTGGGTCGTTCATCGGTTACTCGGCCGCATTTGCGCTTACCATCAAGGTGGTCTTTGGCTTCCAACACATGATGGTGGACGGGGTTATGACCCATAACATGGTCAATCCAAATGGCCCGTCGGCACTTATGTTTGCATGGATGGGGCCCTTTATCGGCGCTCTGATCCGCCCGGTGGGGGGGATGATTGCTGATAAGATCGGCGGCGCGAAAGTCACTCAGATCATCTCGGTTGTGATGGTTGCCTCTGCGCTGGGGCTGGCCTACTTGCTAAGCCTTGCCTACAATTCGGCGACACCTGAAACAGTGTTCTTGCCCTTCATGGCGCTGTTTTTGATCTTGTTTGCCGCAACAGGTATCGGCAATGGGTCAACCTTCCGCACAATCGCAATGGTGTTTGACAAAGAACAGGCTGGTCCTGCTCTGGGGTGGACTGCTGCGGTCGCCGCCTATGGCGCCTTTATCATCCCCAAAGTGTTTGGTGAGCAGATGAAAGCGGGCACACCAGAATACGCCCTCTATGGCTTCGCTGCCTTTTACACTTTGTGCATCGTGATCAATTGGTGGTTCTACCTGCGCCCCAATGCCTACGTCAAAAACCCATAAAAGAGCAATTTTTGCCCCGGCTTCGGGCCGGGGCAGATCAGCCCAATCTGAGGAGAAACCCCAATGAGCCATCTGCTCGACAGACTGAACTTCTTTCAATCCAAGGAACTTGAACAGTTTTCCGACGGATGGGGGCAAGTCACCCGTGAAAACCGCGACTGGGAAGACGTGTATCGCAATCGCTGGCGCCACGACAAAATCGTGCGCTCGACCCATGGGGTCAATTGCACCGGCTCTTGTAGTTGGAAAATTTATGTAAAATCCGGGATTGTAACCTGGGAAACCCAGCAAACAGACTATCCGCGCACCCGCGCCGGAATGCCCAATCACGAACCACGCGGCTGTGCCCGTGGCGCGTCTTACAGCTGGTATTTATATTCTGCGAACCGGGTGAAAAACCCACTGATCCGTGGCAAGTTGATGCGCGCATGGCGCAAGCTGCGTGAGACGCAAACCCCGATTGAGGCCTGGACGACGCTGCAAAATGATCCAATTTTGCGGGCCTCCTATGTCCAAAGCCGCGGCAAGGGCGGTTTTGTGCGCGCCTCTTGGGATGAAGCGACAGAAATCACCGCCGCCGCCAATGCCTATACGGCCAAAACCTATGGTCCTGATCGTGTGTTTGGCTTCTCTCCAATTCCTGCCATGTCGATGGTGTCCTACGCCGCTGGCAGTCGTTATCTCAGCTTGATGGGCGGCACATGCATGTCGTTTTATGACTGGTATTGTGATCTGCCTCCTGCCAGCCCTCAAACCTGGGGCGAGCAAACCGACGTACCCGAAAGTGCGGATTGGTATAATGCGGGATTTCTGCTGCTCTGGGGCAGCAACGTGCCGCAGACCCGCACGCCGGATGCCCATTTCTATACCGAGGCGCGCTATCGCGGCACCAAATCCGCCGTTGTCAGCCCCGACTATTCAGAAGCGGCCAAGTTTGGCGACATCTGGCTTGCCCCGCAGCAAGGCACCGATGCGGCCCTTGCAATGGCGATGGGCCATGTGATCTTGCGCGAGTATCACCTTGATCGCCAGGCGCCTTACTTTGAGGAATACGCCCGCAAATACACCGACATGCCGATGCTTGTCGCGCTTGATGAGCAAAATGGCAAACTGGTGCCGGGCCGGATGCTGCGCGCGGATGATTTCAAGGGCAACCTGGGGGAGAAAAACAACCCAGACTGGAAAACCGTCGCCTATGACGAAGCGACAGGCAATGTTGTGGTGCCCAATGGATCTATCGGCTTTCGCTGGGGGGAAGAGGGCAAATGGAACCTCGAAGAACGCGCCAAAAAGAAAGACGTCACGCTGCGTCTTAGCCATATTCTTGAAGAAGATCATGACGAAGTTGTTGGCGTTGATTTCCCCTTCTTTGGAGGCGAGGCCACCGAGAATTTTGTCAAATGTGACCATCCCGATGTGCTGACCCGCAGGGTTCCGGCCCGTCGGGTGACGCTGGCTGATGGCAGCTCAGTGTTGGTGGCCACAGTGTTTGATCTGTTTTGCGCCAACTATGGGCTTGATCGTGGTTTGGGGGGCAAATGGGCCTCTAGCGATTTTGCGGATGATCTTCCTTATACGCCTGCCTGGGCTGAGAAGATCACCGGCGTTCCGGCCGATAAAATCATTGCGGTTGCACGAGAATTTGCAAGCAATGCCGAAAAGACCAAAGGCAAGTCGATGGTGATCCTCGGAGCGGGGCTGAACCACTGGTACCACATGGATATGAACTATCGTGGCATCATCAATATGCTGGTGATGTGTGGGTGTATTGGTCAGGAAGGTGGCGGGTGGTCGCACTATGTAGGCCAGGAAAAACTGCGGCCTCAAACCGGCTGGCAACCTCTGGCATTTGCGCTCGATTGGAACCGCCCGCCACGGCATATGAACTCTACCTCGGCGTGGTATGCCCACACCGATCAATGGCGCTATGAGACCCTTTCAGCCGGTGAAATCCTGTCTCCCACCGCGCCGAAGGGGGATTGGGACAAAAGCCTGATTGACTATAATATCGAGGCCGAACGCATGGGCTGGTTGCCATCAGCGCCGCAGCTTAAAACCAATCCGTTAGAGGTGGCAAAGGCGGCAAAAACGGCGGGCAAAGATATCACCGCCTATGTTGCTGAGCAGCTCACCTCAGGCGAGCTGGAAATGTCGTGCCAGGATCCGGATGCGCCAGAGAACTGGCCGCGAAACCTGTTTGTCTGGCGCTCCAATTTGCTGGGATCATCGGGCAAGGGGCACGAGTATTTCCTTAAACACCTGCTTGGCACCCAACACGGTGTTCTGGGCAAGGACCTTGGCGAAGAAGGGGGCGTGAAACCAAAAGAAGCCGTTTGGCATGAGGAAGCCCCCAAAGGCAAACTCGATCTTCTGGTGACGATTGATTTTCGGATGTCGACCACTTGTGTCTATTCCGACATCGTGTTGCCCACCGCAAGCTGGTACGAGAAAGACGATCTCAACACCTCGGATATGCACCCGTTTATCCACCCGCTTCAGGCGGCGGTTGACCCTGCCTATGAAAGCAAATCGGATTGGGAAATCTTTAAGGCGATTGCCAAAAAGTTCTCAGAAGTGGCGCCCGAAATCCTGGGTGTTGAGACAGATATCGTCCAGCTTCCAATCCTTCATGACACCCCAGGTGAGTTGGCACAGCCCCATGTCAAAGATTGGAAAAAGGGCGAATGTGATCTTATCCCCGGTAAGACCGCGCCCAATTTTGTGGCTGTGGAGCGCGACTATCCCAACCTTTACAAGAAGTTCACCTCAGTTGGGCCGCTTCTTGAAAAACTTGGCAACGGTGGCAAGGGCATCACCTGGAACACCGATGTCGAGGTGCAACACCTGCGTGATCTGAACGGTGTTGTCACAGATGAAGGTGTGAGCGAAGGCCAGCCCAAGCTGATCAGTGCGATTGATGCCGCCGAAATGATCCTGATGCTTGCGCCTGAGACAAATGGCGAAGTGTCGGTGAAAGCCTGGGAAGAGTTGGAAAAACCAACCGGGCGAGAACATGCGCATCTGGCGGAAGGCGCACATCACACCAAGATACGGTTCCGCGATATTGCCGCCCAACCCCGCAAAATCATTTCCTCGCCCACATGGTCAGGAATTGAGAGCGAGGAGGTCTGCTATAACGCCGGCTATACCAACGTGCATGAATTGATCCCCTGGCGCACACTGACAGGGCGACAACAGCTTTACCAGGATCACCTGTGGATGCGGGCGTTTGGGGAAGGTTTTGTCAGTTATCGCCCGCCGGTTGACCTCAAAACCATCACCAAAGCGGTGAACACCGACGAAGGCCAGCCGCATGTTGTGCTTAACTTTATCACGCCGCACCAAAAATGGGGCATCCACTCAACCTACTCAGATAACCTGATGATGTTGACGCTTAATCGCGGTGGCCCGGTTGTCTGGATGTCAGAGATTGATGCGAAAAAGGCCGGTCTTGTCGATAATGACTGGGTCGAGGCGTATAACACCAATGGCGCGCTGACGGCGCGTGTGGTGGTGAGCCAACGCATGAAGGAAGGCACTTTGTTCATGTATCACGCTCAGGAAAAGATCGTGAACACGCCAGGGTCAGAAAAGACCGGCAATCGCGGGGGTATTCATAACTCTGTGACCCGTGCCACCCTCAAACCCACTCATATGATCGGAGGCTACGCACAGCTTAGTTACGGCTTCAATTACTATGGAACAGTGGGCAGCAACCGCGATGAGTTTGTCATCGTTCGCAAAATGAAAAACATCGATTGGCTGGATACGCCTGTGTCCACAAAATCGATTGATGTGGAGGCGTAAGATGAAAATTCGAGCTCAAATAGGCATGGTGTTGAACCTGGATAAATGTATCGGGTGTCACACTTGTTCTGTCACTTGTAAGAATGTCTGGACCTCCCGCGAGGGTGTTGAATACGCCTGGTTCAACAACGTTGAGACCAAGCCGGGCCTGGGATACCCCACCGACTGGGAGAACCAAAAGCGTTGGAACGGCGGTTGGGCACGTTCAAAAAACGGCAAGTTGCACCCCAAACAAGGAAGCAAATGGCGCATCTTGGCCAATATCTTTGCCAACCCTGATCTGCCCGAAATTGACGACTATTACGAACCGTTCGATTTTGATTATGATCACCTGAAATCGGCGCCTGAGATGTCGACTTTCCCCACGGCACGCCCGCGTTCCAAGATCACTGGCGAGCGGATGGAGAAGATCAACAAGGGGCCAAACTGGGAAGAAATTCTTGGGGGGGAGTTTTCAAAGCGTTCGGGCGACTACAACTTTGAGAACGTACAGAAAGACATCTACGGCGAGTATGAGAATACATTTATGATGTATTTGCCGCGTCTGTGCGAACATTGCCTAAATCCCACATGTTCAGCGTCGTGCCCGTCTGGTGCGATCTACAAGCGCGAAGAAGATGGCATTGTTTTGATCGACCAAGAGAAATGCCGCGGTTGGCGCATGTGTGTGTCTGGCTGCCCCTACAAGAAGATCTACTACAATTGGGAAAGCGGCAAATCCGAGAAATGCACCTTCTGTTATCCACGCATTGAAAGCGGTAATCCAACCGTCTGTTCCGAGACGTGCGTGGGCCGTATCCGGTATCTGGGCGTCATGCTCTATGATGCCGACAAGATCGAAGAGGCGGCAAATTCGCATGCGGAAACAGATCTTTATGATGCGCAGCTTGGTGTTTTCCTTGATCCCAATGATCCGGAGGTTATCGCCCAGGCCAAGGCCGATGGTGTGCCTCAGGACTGGATCAAAGGCGCGCAGGAAAGCCCCATTTGGAAAATGGCGATGGAATGGAAAGTGGCCTTTCCGCTGCACCCTGAATATCGCACCCTTCCAATGGTCTGGTATATCCCGCCGCTCTCTCCGATCCAGAACGCCGCAGAAGCGGGGCATCTGGGGACAAACGGCGATATGCCCGACGTCAGCAGCCTGCGTATCCCGGTGCAATATCTTGCCAACATGTTGACCGCCGGTGACGAGGCCCCAGTGGTCACAGCTCTGGAGCGCATGATGGCGATGCGGGGGTATATGCGGGCCAAAACTGTTGATGGCGTGCGTGACGAAGGCCTGGCCGAGAAGGTTGGGCTGAGTGGTCAGCAAATTGAGGAGATGTATAAAATCATGGCCCTCGCTGATTATGAAGATCGCTTTGTCATCCCAACAACCCACCGCGAACAGGCCGAAAAAGCCTATGACATTCGGGGTGGTTGTGGGTTCACCGATGGCAATGGATGCTCAACAGGGTCGATGAACAAAGGCACCCTGTTTGGCGGCAAAAAACCCAAGTCATTCACGCTTCCAAAGGAGACATTCTAATGGATCGCACTTTGAAATCCCTCTCGCTCGTTCTCAGTTATCCAACTGTTGAGTTGACGCAGGCCATGTCCGAGATTGGCGGTGTCCTAGCTGCTGATACGCGGCTGACGGCGGCAATGCGGCGAGGATTGCGCCCGATTGTTGACGCTCTCAGCACGCGCGATATCTATGAGCTGCAAGAAGAATATGTGATGCTTTTTGACCGCTCGCGCACGTTGTCGCTCAATCTGTTTGAGCATATTCACGGCGAAAGCCGGGATCGCGGGGGGGCGATGGTCTCGCTTGTTGAAACCTATCGTGATGCTGGCTTTGATCCGATCAGTTCAGAGCTGCCCGATCACTTGCCTGTTTTGCTAGAGTATCTGTCGATGTGCCCTGAGGCCGAGGCCCGTGAGGTCCTGGCCGATTCAGCGCATATTCTGGAAACGATCAATCTGCGCCTGACGCGACGCGAAAGCAATTATGCCGCCGTCCTCGCCGCGTTGATCCAGCTCTCCGGGGCAGTGGCGGACGAAGGCCTTGTCAGCGACATGATGCAAGCGCCCGAAGATGATCCCACAGATTTGGAGGCACTTGATGAGATTTGGGAAGAAAGCGAAGTGACCTTTGGGCCTGATCCCAATGCGGGATGTCCGCAAGTCCGCGACATGCTGTCCCAAATGGACACACCCATAAATCCTGCACCATCAGTGGTGGAGAAAGGAGGCCAACATGCATAATTTTCTCTTTGGAATTTATCCCTATATCGCCTTTACGGTGCTTTTGGTCGGGTCACTTGCCCGATATGAAACAGCGCCTTTCACTTGGAAGACATCTTCCTCTCAGTTCTTGCGGCGCAAACAATTGATTTGGGGCTCTATCCTGTTTCATGTGGGCGTGCTGACGATTTTTGTCGGCCATCTTGTGGGCCTTTTGACACCGATTGCCTTGTTTGATGTGCTTGGCATCAGCCACGGGGCGAAACAAATCTTGGCTATTGTTGCTGGGGGTATTGCGGGTGCTATGGCATTGGTCGGGGGCGTGATGCTGTTGCATCGCCGTCTTTCTGATCCGCGCATTCGCGCCACGTCATCCTTTGCAGATATCGCCATTCTGTCCCTTCTCTTGATGCAGTTGGTCCTAGGGGTCGGCACGATTTATGTGTCTCTTCAACATCTTGATGGCCATGAAATGACCAAGTTCATGTCTTGGGCGCAGATGATCCTGACTTTCCGCTCAGGCGCTGCCGATCAGATCACAGATGTGGCTCTGGTGTTCAAGCTGCACCTGTTCCTTGGGTTGACGATCTTCCTGGTGTTCCCGTTCACCCGGCTGGTGCATATGCTGTCTGCCCCGGTGCGCTATGTTCTGGCGCGCCCCGGATATCAGATCGTGCGGACCCGGCGCGGTCAATCGCGTTCAAACACGCCTGCGGAGTAACCGGTATGAGCAATGCACTATTTCCAGAAATCACCGTCAACGGAGAGGTTATCCCCTCCGTTGGCATCGCCGCCGAAGCCCAAAATCACGAAGCCCCCAAAGGCAAACCTGGATTGGCCTGGCGCAAGGCGGCGCAGGCATTGGCCATTCGGACTTTGATGCTGCAAGAAGCGTCACGGCTTGGGATCGAATGTGACCCCATCAGCCTTGGCAAAGGACGGTATGAAACGGATGAAGATGCGCTGATCCGGGGGCTGTTGGAGGCTGAGCTATCTCCTGAGGCACCTGAGGATGCGGCTATTCAGGCGCTTTGGGAAAAAGACCCCAACCGCTTTCGCGCGCCGCCCCTTTGGGAGGTGTCGCATATCCTCATTGCTGCTGATCCCGCCAGTGAAGGCGCCACGGGAACAGCCCATGCCAAAGCCGTTGCATTGATAAAAACACTGCAAGATCAGCCCAAAGAGTTTGCCCACCTTGCCGAGATAGAGAGCGATTGCGGGTCAAAATCCAACGGCGGCGCGCTTGGGCAGCTCACAGTCGGGGATACCGTTCCTGCGTTTGAGGCTGCGCTGCATTCATTGGCCGAAGGGGAGGTCACCCGCCAGCCCGTGCATACTCAGTTTGGTTGGCATGTCATTCGCATGGATGCCCGCATTGAAGGCAAAGCGCTGCCCTTTGAGGTCGTGCAGCCGCGCATTCGCGGGGCGATGGAGAAATCCGCCTGGGCACATGCGGCCAAAGACTTCACCAACCGCCTGATCGCAAACGCATCCATCAGCGGAATCGAGATGCGTGAGCTCTGATCCATCTGAAAGCAAACCCCAGCGAGAAGGACTGCGTGTTTTGGAACAGCAACAAGCCATGAATATCGCCTATATCTGCGCCCCGCGCACAGGAGAGGTCGATCTTGTGTTAGAAGAGTTCTCGTTGGAACTCGCCCAGAGAGGCGTGACAACGAGTGGGCTTGTCCAGGTAAATTCCTATCAAGTGGGGCGCCATAAATGTGACATGGATGTCAGGGTTTTGCCCGATGGCCCCACAATTCGCATATCCCAATCGCTGGGCAACAATGCAAAAGGGTGCAGGCTTGACCCCGCCGCCCTTGAGCGCGCGGTATCGGATGTCAATCTACGGCTCACACGATTTCCTGAGGTTTTGATCGTCAACAAATTTGGCAAACACGAAGCAAGCGGGAGGGGCTTTCGCGATACAATCGCCGAGGCCCTGATCCAAAATACACCCGTTGTCGTTGGGGTAAATCAACTGAATTTTAAGGCCTTCCAAGAGTTTTGCGGCGGCAGTGAAACGCACGTGCAGGCAAGCTCCACAGCTCTCATGAGGTGGTTTGAGGGGATCGAGCGGCCATCACCGCGCAGGCTCCACCCGGTTCACCACAGCGATGTTTTGGCACCGGTCTGAGGTGACACCAGCGGCGGCATGCACACGGGCTTGCGACTGAACCCGCGACACAAAATGCCTCTCTGTGGGCCGAAATTCTTTCCTATATATTTAGAATTTGGGGCCGTGTTGTTTGCGCGCTGGATCAGCTGCGTGCGAGCGTATATGGACATGTTGAATTGGCAATCGGCCAACCTGAGTGAGAGAAAATAGTGACACCTTCAGCACGGATAAGCGCAGCGATTGAATTGATAGATCGTATTTTGATGGGCGAGCTGGCTGATCGCGCCCTGGCCGGATGGGGGCGCAAGAACCGCTATGCCGGGTCCAAGGACCGCGCCGCGATCGCTGATCTGGTTTATGATGTTCTCAGACGCAAGCGAAGCCTGTCGGCGCTTGGTGGAGGTGACGATGGGCGCGCGCTGTTGCTTGGGTATGTCAGAGACGCCGGGCAGGACTCTGACGCCGTTTTCGGGGCAGGCACATATGCCCCTGTTGAGTTGACAGATGCAGAGCGATCCAATGGGCGTTCGCCAGACCCGGATAGCGGCGAAAGTGCCGATTTCCCCGAGTGGCTGTGGCCGGATATTCGCACTGCATTGGGCCAAGACGCCCAAGACATTGCCGAGCAGATGCGCAAAAGGGCGCCGGTTCACCTTAGGGTTAATCTTGCGAAACTCAGCCGTGCCAGCGCAATTGAGCGTCTGTCTTCGCAAGGGATTGTTGTGCGTCCACATGCGCTCTCTCCTTCGGCTGTTGAGGTGATCGAGGGCGCCAGGAAGATCAAAAACGCGCAGGCATATCTTGAGGGACAGGTCGAGTTGCAGGATGCCTCTTCTCAAGCGGTCGCAGATATGGTCCCACTTGAGGCAGGTGAGAGGCTTTTGGATTTTTGCGCCGGTGGTGGCGGCAAAAGCCTGGCGGTGGCGGGCCGCGTTGAGGGCAGTTTTTTTGCCCATGATGTGGATCAAAATAGGATGAAAGACCTGCCTGCACGCGCCGCACGCGGCGGTGTATCGGTCAGCCTGCTGTCTTTGCCGGACGTGAAGCAGCAAGCCCCATTCGACACTCTTCTTATAGACGCGCCATGTTCAGGCAGCGGGTCTTGGCGGCGCGACCCTCAGGGGAAATGGCTGCTGACGCGTGAAAAGCTGGAGCGCACTTTAGATATTCAGCGAGAAATCCTGAATCAGTCAGCCGAATTAGTTCGTCCTCAAGGTCATCTGGTTTATGGGACATGTTCCTTACTGAACAGTGAAAATGAGCAGCAGGTTGATGCGTTTTTGGCTCACGAAAGTGAGTACACCTTAATAGCTCAAAAACGGTTCACACCGTTGGATGGCGGAGATGGATTTTATTGCGCCATACTTCGTCGAAAGTGACAAGACCTCAAGTCTGTCTGTACCGAAGATGATTTGATGCGTTTCTAAGGTTATGGAAAGATATCAGAGGTTTGAGCGTGATTACTTGTCGCTCGTCAATGAAACTTAATACGTGGGTTTAGCTCTTCATTAGATGCAAAAGGAGGCACGCCCCTGGCTCTTGCCGTCCATGACGGGGCAGTGATTTACCTTTGTATTGGAATGCTATCAGCTTGTTTGTGGTGCAGCCAATCGGTGTATGAGGCCGATACCTCTCAACCTTGACGCGTTCTCCTTGCTGTCGTTAAGTCTCAATTAAGCCTTTTCGCTCAGAATTGGAGAGGCAATCGCGTCAACCAAGAGGGCCGCTCGTGGCATTCCCAACCAGCACGACAGATCATACCCGCAGGGCGATGATGTCCGTCAGGCCAAAAACCACCATGATCGCGCTGGCAGCGGCAGTGTTTGGGTTTGCCGGCTGGCTGAGCAATGATGACGCCATGCAACTGAGCATGTTTGCCATCTGCTCTACGCTGCTTTTTATCGTCGGCTGGTCGAGGCTGCGTACTCGGTGGGATGCCTCGGCAGGGCGGGCCAACGTGGATGCCTTGGATGATCTGATGCGCAACAATCCTGTCCCTTTTATTGCGGCTGGCAGGGATGGGGTGATCCACTATTCCAATCCCGCCACCGAACAAGTGCTTTCCTCCAAAAATGCGACCACTCTGGCCGGTGCGCTGCAAACCATATTGGCCAATCCCGGCGCGATATTATTTCGCCTTGAAAGCCGCGCAGAATCAAACGGCTATGCGGTAGAAGATGTGGTGACGCGCCAGGGCCATTTGCGAATTTCGGTGCATAAGACTGGAAGTGCCGATTTTCTGTGGCGGCTGGAACGATCTGCCGAAAGCCCGCAGCGTGCCAATGATCCGATGCCGCTGCCGATGTTCACAGTTGGGCGCAATGATGCGGTCTTGTTCATGAACCCCGCTGCGCGTGCGCTGGTGGGCGAGCGCGCGCGGTCGTTGGATCGTATCTGTGTGAAACTCCCGCTGCGATCAGGGCAGTTGAATGACATCAATACGCCGTCTGGCCCGGTATCTTGTTTTGCGGTTGAGCTTGAGGGGGTGGCCGGGCGACGCGAAGTGATTTTGCTGCCCGGCGTTGCCGCAACCGAACGAAAACCCGATGGCTGGGCCTTTTTCGATGAACTCCCCGTTCCCTTGTTGAAGTTGTCCCGCAGTGGCGACATTGAATTGTCCAACAGGCCCGCGCGCGATTTGCTGGGCGTGCCCGCTTGTCAGGGGAACGTGTTGAGTGATTTCATGGAGGGGCTGGGGCGCTCAATCACTGATTGGCTGGATGATACTGCCGCCGGGCGCGGCTCGGTTCACTCCGAAATTTTGCGTATTAAGCGCGACGATAAAGAGGTCTTTGTTCAGGTCACGCTTAACCGCGCATTGGAAAATGGCGAAACAGTTTTGATCGCAGTGCTCAATGATGCCACCAAACTGAAATCGCTGGAAGCGCAGTTTGTCCAAAGCCAGAAAATGCAGGCGATCGGGCAATTGGCCGGTGGGGTCGCACATGATTTCAATAACCTGCTTACGGCGATTTCGGGCCATTGTGATCTGTTGTTGCTGCGCCATGATCAGGGGGATTCGGACTTTTCTGACCTGACTCAGATCAACCAGAATGCCAATCGGGCTGCCGCGTTGGTGGGGCAGCTATTGGCCTATTCACGCAAACAGACATTGCGCCCGCAGATCCTTGATTTGCAGGACACGCTGTCTGATTTGGGGCATCTACTGAACCGTCTGGTGGGCGCGAAAATGGATCTCTCGCTCAGCCATGATCCGGTTCTTTCCAAAATCAAGGCGGATAAACGCCAGCTGGAGCAGGTGATCATGAACCTTGTGGTTAACGCCCGAGATGCAATGCCGCAGGGCGGGCAAATCCGCATTGAAACTGAGAATGTTGATCTCAAAGAGCCTCTGCGCCGTGACCGGGCTGTGGTGGCGCCGGGGCGCTATGTCTCAATTAAAGTGATCGACAAAGGCACCGGAATCCCACGCGACAAGCTGCAAAAGGTGTTCGAGCCTTTCTACACCACCAAACGTACTGGCGAAGGTACAGGGTTGGGTCTGTCCACAGCCTATGGAATTATCAAGCAATCGGGCGGATTCATCTTTGCGGACAGCACGGGGGGGGAGGGCACTGAATTTCAAATATTGCTACCCGCGTTTGACGCAGTCGAACATGTTGAGCCCAAGCCGGTGGTGGAAAAAGCGGCCATCACCCCAACTGACGGTGTGGTGTTACTGGTCGAAGACGAAGCTCCGGTGCGCGCTTTTGCTAGTCGTGCCCTTCAATTGCGGGGCTTTAATGTGCTTGAGGCGGAATCGGCTGAAGATGCGTTGGAGCTGTTGGAAGACGAGGCTCTTAAGATCGATATTTTCGTATCAGATGTCGTTATGCCCGGCAAAGACGGTCCCAGTTGGGTACAAGAAGCTTTGACCAGCAGACCAGATGTAAACGTGGTGTTTATGTCTGGTTACGCTGAAGAGACCTTTGGTGATACACAGGCCAAAATTCCCAATTCGGTGTTTCTGCCCAAGCCATTTTCCCTGACCGAGTTGACCGAGACTGTGCAGCGGCAAATGCCCGATAAAGCTGCCTCTCAGGTCTCTAGCGGTGTGTAGGCACCATTCAATCCGATCCCGTCATAAAGCATGAATTCATCGCGCATTTTGCGACGCAGGCGCGCAAGGGTTTTGTCCGATAGTTCTAATTTTGCAGATGGTGAGCTGTTCATCTGTTCGGTGGCAAAAGTGCTGCCCAACCGCGTCTCAAGAAAAGCCTTTAATCCAGCCTGATCTTCATAGCGAAACAGATGTGTCACGGCGGTGCCATTTTTTGTTGGCTCCAGAAACTTGGCCTGTGATCCAACATTGGCAAAGGGCGGGCAATTGCCCATCAGATAAGCTTGCACGAAGTCGTCAAAAGACACGTTATGTGTTGATGTTCGCTGCCCCTTTAGCTCATCCCGTTGGCGGTAACGATACCAGCTTCCCAACCAGGACACGGGTTCGCGCATCACTGCCAATACCGCCAGTTCTTCCGATATAAATTTCTCCAAAACAGGTCGATAAAACCGATTGTAGCGAAAGACAGGTGCGTGTTTCAGCTCGGGTGGCGCGCCGACCCACATGGACGCCAATGGCTTGAGCGCCTCTTCATAAGCGGTGGTGCCGGTCTTGGGGACTGATAGAAACACCAGGCGAGCCGTTGAAAACACTAACATTTTTTGTCTGATCCTTGCCTGTCTGCACTTATCTCACGCTCGTAAACTACTCTTTAACGGTTTAGGGCAAAAGTGAAGATACGAATAATTTTCTTGAAATGTTCTACTTTTGTCTCCATAGATATGAGAACAAGAGGTGAACGAAAGCAGCGATTGTCGCTTTGCTTTGGGTGTGGAATAAGGAATTGGAAACATGGCACTGGCGGAAGTTGTAGCAATGGACAGCAAGTCGAACTCGGACAAGCAAAAAGCACTGGATAGCGCGCTCGCACAGATTGAACGCCAGTTTGGCAAAGGCTCGATCATGAAGCTGGGTGCCGATAATCCTGCCCAGGATATCGAGTCCACGTCGACCGGTTCATTGGGCCTTGATATTGCCCTCGGTATTGGCGGTCTGCCAAAGGGTCGAATTATTGAGATTTACGGTCCGGAAAGCTCTGGCAAAACCACGCTAACCCTGCATTGCATCGCAGAAGAGCAGAAAAAGGGCGGCGTTTGCGCCTTTATTGACGCTGAGCACGCGCTCGACCCAATTTACGCCAAAAAACTGGGCGTTAATCTGGACGAGTTGTTGATTTCACAACCCGATACAGGTGAACAATCCCTTGAAATCGTTGATACGCTGGTCCGCTCGGGGGCGGTGCGCATGATTGTGGTGGATTCTGTTGCTGCCCTGACGCCAAAATCCGAACTGGAAGGGGATATGGGCGACAGCAGTGTTGGTGTTCACGCCCGCCTGATGAGCCAGGCAATGCGTAAACTCACAGGATCGATCAGCCGGTCAAAATGCACGGTTATTTTCATCAACCAGATTCGCATGAAAATCGGTGTGATGTTTGGCAGCCCTGAAACCACAACCGGTGGTAACGCACTGAAGTTCTATAGCTCGGTGCGTCTCGACATTCGCCGTATCGGTGCCATCAAGGACCGTGACGAAGTGGTCGGCAATTCGACCCGCGTTAAGGTTGTGAAAAACAAGGTTGCCCCCCCCTTCAAGCAGGTAGAATTTGATATCATGTACGGCGAGGGCATCTCGAAGACCGGTGAACTACTGGATCTGGGGGTCAAAGCGGGCGTGGTCGAAAAGTCCGGTAGCTGGTTCAGCTATGGCGATGAGCGCATTGGCCAGGGCCGCGAGAACGTTAAGGGATTTTTGAAAGAAAACCCTCAGATCGCCTATGAAATAGAAGATAAAATCCGCGCCTCGCACGGGCTAGACTTTGAAATGCCCGAAGTCGAGAAGACCTCGGATGATGGCGATATCCTCGAAGTCTAAGGCAGTTACGATGATTGCAAAGCGCCCGGTGCCAATGCCTCGGGCGCTTCTTGCTGTGGACACGGGCGCGGGGGGGGGCTAAATCTCGGCAACGCTTGGCCCAATGCCCAAAAACGAGATGTCAAATGCCCACCCTGAATGAAATCCGCTCAACTTTCCTGAATTTCTTTGAACGCAACGATCATGCGATCGTGGATAGCTCACCGCTGGTGCCTCGAAATGATCCGACTTTGATGTTTGTTAACTCCGGGATGGTTCAATTCAAGAACCTGTTCACCGGGGTAGAAACGCGCGACTATCAGCGCGCGACAACGTCACAAAAATGCGTGCGGGCAGGCGGCAAGCACAATGATCTGGACAACGTTGGTTATACCGCGCGCCACCACACGTTTTTTGAAATGCTTGGTAACTTCAGTTTTGGCGACTATTTCAAGGAACAAGCCATTCCATATGCCTGGGATCTGCTGACCAAGGATTTTGGCATTGATAAATCCAAGCTGCTGGTGACGGTCTACCATACCGATGACGAAGCCGCAGACATATGGAAAAAATACGCCGGCCTTTCGGATGACCGGATCATTCGCATCGCAACCGATGATAACTTCTGGTCGATGGGCGCCACTGGCCCATGTGGCCCATGCACCGAGATTTTTTATGACCACGGCCCCGATATCTGGGGTGGCCCTCCGGGCAGCGCCGAGGAAGATGGCGACCGGTTTATCGAAATCTGGAACCTTGTATTCATGCAGAACGAGCGATTTGAGGATGGCACGCAGCGCGATCTGGACAATCAATCAATTGACACCGGCATGGGATTGGAGCGGATTGGCGCGCTGTTGCAAGGCAAGCACGACAATTACGACACTGATTTGATGCGCAGTTTGATCGAGGCTAGTGCCCATGCGACCAGCCAGGATCCGGACGGACCGGGGAATGTGCATCACCGGGTAATTGCTGACCATTTGCGCTCGACGTCATTCCTGATAGCTGACGGCGTTCTTCCCTCCAACGAGGGGCGTGGATATGTTCTGCGCCGGATCATGCGCCGTGCGATGCGCCATGCACATTTGTTGGGTGCAAAAGACCCGGTTATGCATGCATTGGTGCCGGCTCTTGTCACACAAATGGGGCAGGCTTACCCCGAGTTGGGGCGGGCGCAATCACTGATCGAAGAAACGCTTGAGCTTGAAGAAACCCGGTTTAAACAAACACTTGACCGTGGTTTGAAGCTGCTTGATGAAGAATTGGGCGGGTTGAATGCAGATGATGCCTTGCCCGGTGAAACTGCGTTCAAACTCTATGACACATACGGTTTTCCGCTTGATCTGACGCAGGATGCCCTGCGTGAAAAGGGCCGGGAAGTGGATGTATCGGGCTTTGATGCCGCGATGGATGCGCAAAAAGCCAAGGCGCGTGCGGCCTGGTCCGGCTCGGGCGAAGCGGCGGATGCCACCATCTGGTTTGAGTTGGCCGATCAGCACGGGACGACAGATTTTCTGGGCTACGATACTGAAGTGGCCGAAGCGCAAATCATGGCCCTTGTGCGCGACGAGGCAGAGGTTCCATCAGCCAAAGCGGGTGACACGGTTCAGATCATCCTGAACCAAACGCCGTTTTACGCCGAATCCGGCGGCCAGATAGGTGACACAGGCACGTTCACCACGGGCACAGCCGAGGTGCAGATCACGGACACCAAGAAAGTTGCCGGGTTATTCATCCATTTGGCTCAGGTGACCTCGGGTGAGATCAGCAAAGGTGACGCGGCCCAGTTACAAGTAGATCATACCCGCCGCAGCGCTATTCGCGCCAATCATTCGGCGACGCATTTGCTGCACGAAGCCCTGCGCAACGCTTTTGGGGATCATGTCGCGCAGCGTGGGTCGCTGAATGCTCAGGATCGTTTGCGGTTTGATTTTAGCCACACCAAAGCGATGAGCGCCAAAGAGCTGACGCAGGTGAATACAGAGGTGAATGCCTTTATCCGTCAGAATTCGACTGTGGAAACCCGTATTATGACGCCGGATGATGCGCGTGATCTGGGGGCGCAGGCGCTGTTTGGGGAAAAATACGGCGATGAAGTGCGTGTTGTGTCGATGGGCGTTGATGAGGGATCAAACAAGGGGCTGGACCGTCAGACCTATTCAATTGAGCTGTGCGGCGGCACCCATGTGCGGCGTACGGGCGATATTGGGTTGTTTGCAATCGTCAGTGAAAGTGCCTCAAGTTCCGGTGTGCGCCGGATTGAAGCACTCACCGGTGCCGAAGCTTTTGCATATCTGAGTGCACAGGATGCGCGTGTGTCTGATCTGGCGTCAGAGCTGAAAGCACGACCTGAGGACGTGGTTGAGCGGTTGCGCTCGCTGATGGGGGAACGCAAAACACTCAGCAATGAAGTGGCTCAATTGCGCCGAGAGCTGGCGATGTCGGGCGGCGCCGGGCAGGGCGAAGCACAGGACGTACGTGAGGTGAATGGTGTCAAATTCATCGCACAGGTTTTGTCGGGTGTGTCGGGTAGGGACCTGCCGCCACTGATTGACGAGCATAAAACCAACCTGGGATCAGGCGCGGTTCTGTTGATTGCGGACACCGACGGCAAAGCGGCCGTGGCCGCAGGCGTGACGAAGGATCTGACCGATAAGGTATCGGCCGTGGATATCTTGCGCGCAGCTGTGGCTGAATTGGGTGGCAAAGGCGGCGGTGGCCGCCCCGATATGGCGCAGGGCGGTGGCAAGAGTGCTGCAAACTCCGATGCCGCGATCGCCGCTGCTGAAACCGTTTTGAAAGGATAAATTATGCCCGCACTTTGGATTGCGCATGTTAGCGTGACGGACGAAGACGCCTATAGTAAATACGCCAAACTGGCCGGCCCCGCGATTAAAAAGCACGGGGGGTATTTCATCGCCCGTGCGGGCCGCTATGTGCAATTGGAAGGCACAGATAGGCCGCGCAATGTGGTGGCAAAGTTCCCAAGTCTTGAGGCGGCGGAGGCTTGCTATCACTCGCCCGAGTATCAAGAGGCGCTTGATCACGCACGAGGAGCCGCTGAGCGCGAACTGTTGGTGGTGGAAACCAGCGAATAAACTTCGCTGGCTAACTTATTGATCAGGAAATAGATTTGGATTTCCGCTTGCGTTCGTGCGGGTCCAGATACCGCTTGCGCAGGCGGATTGAATTGGGTGTCACTTCAACCAATTCGTCATCATCCACATAGGCAATGGCCTGCTCCAACGTCATGATCACAGGTGTGGTCAAGCGCACTGCCTCATCAGTGCCCGACGCCCGAACGTTGGTCAGTTTTTTGCCCTTCAACGGGTTCACTTCCAGATCATTTTCGCGGCTATGTTCGCCAATTATCATGCCGGTATAAATTTTTTCCTGCGGCTTGATGAACATTTTACCGCGATCTTCAAGGTTCCACAGGGCATAGGCCACGGCCTCGCCGTTTTCCATTGAGATCAGCACGCCGGCCCGACGTCCGGGGATTGATCCTTTATGTGGGGCCCAGCCGTGGAACACGCGGTTCAAAACACCAGTCCCGCGTGTGTCGGTCAGAAATTCACCATGATACCCAATCAGGCCACGCGATGGTACATGTGCGATAATGCGGGTTTTGCCAACCCCCGCTGGTTTCATCTCGACCAGCTCACCCTTGCGGGGGCCGGTGATTTTTTCGATGACAGCGCCGGAGTAATCATCATCAACGTCGATGGTGACTTCTTCGATGGGTTCCATCTTTTTGCCGTCTTCCTCGCGCAGCAGAACCTGGGGGCGCGAAATGGACAGTTCAAAACCCTCACGGCGCATGTTTTCAATCAGAACGCCCATCTGCAATTCGCCGCGCCCCGCCACTTCAAAGGCTTCGCCGCCGGGTGTGTCAGAGATTTTGATGGCAACGTTGGATTCGGCTTCTTTGTGCAGGCGTTCGCGGATGACGCGAGATTGCACTTTCTTGCCTTCTCGGCCCGCGAGGGGGCTGTCATTGATGCCAAAGGTCACGGTGATGGTGGGGGGATCAATCGGTTGTGCTTCTAGGGGGGTATCCACGGCGAGCGCGCAGATCGTATCAGCCACAGTGGCCTTGGTCATGCCCGCGAGGCTGACAATGTCGCCGGCTTGGGCTTCTTCGATGTCTTGGGTGCCAAGGCCGCGAAAGGCCTGAATGCGGGTGATGCGAAACTGCTCAATCTTTTGGCCGACACGGCTAAGGGCTTGCACGGTGGCGCCCACTTTGAGAGTGCCGGATTCAACACGCCCTGTCAGCAGGCGGCCCACAAAGGGATCCGCCCCCAAAGTCGTGGCCAACATGCGGAAATCTTCGCTTTGGCGATTGATTTGCTTGGGAGCGGGGACGTGATTGACGATCAGATCAAACATCGCGCTGAGGTCTTTGCGCGGTCCATCCAGTTCATGATCGGCCCAGCCTGAACGGCCCGAGGCATACATATGCGGGAAATCCAGCTGATCGTCAGTGGCCCCGAGATTGGCGAACAGATCAAAACACTCATCCAGAGCACGGTCTGGTTCGGCGTCGGGTTTATCAACTTTGTTCAGCACCACGATCGGGCGCAAGCCCAACGCCAACGCCTTGGAGGTCACGAATTTGGTTTGCGGCATCGGGCCTTCGGCAGCGTCAACCAGCAACACAACGCCATCAACCATGGACAGGATGCGTTCCACCTCGCCACCGAAATCGGCGTGGCCGGGGGTGTCTACGATATTGATCCGTGTGCCCTTCCACTCAACCGAGGTGGGTTTGGCAAAAATTGTGATCCCGCGCTCGCGCTCCAGATCGTTGCTGTCCATTGCCCGTTCGGACACGGCTTGGTTTTCACGAAATGCTCCGGATTGCTTTAGCAATTCGTCAACAAGTGTGGTTTTCCCATGGTCAACGTGGGCGATAATCGCGATATTTCGCAGGTCCATTTTCGGTATTCCTTGGCTACTCGCACGCGCCCTATACGCCCTTGTGTCAAAAGGCCAGAGGCAATCACGCCCAAGTGTGGGTGTTACGCTGCGCGGTTCCGGAATTTGGGCAGGTGCAATCGCGGCAATGCCAGCATGGTAGGGCCTGTTTTGTGGGCCTGCGCCCCGATCCCCAGCTTGAACCTGGTGAGCCCTGGTGTCTCTTCGGGGTCAATCAACCCCAGGTCCAGCTCTTTGATGCCGCGCCTGGCCAGCCAGTTTGAGGCATTCCACAGCAAAAGGTTGTGACATGACAGAGCACGACCACGTTCATTGCTCCACCCTATATGATAGGTGGCCGTGGGGGCGTGGATCAGCAACAGCACAAAGCCAATCGGGCCATCACGGTCATTGGCCAGAAAAAGCTGAGCCGCCTTTTTGTTTGCCATGGCCCAGGCGTGAACAAAACCCGCAGGGAGGGACTTGTATCTAAGGGCGCGCCGTTGCTGCAGTTCAAGGTCGAGCAGCGGTTGATCAGTCGCGGGTTTAAACGGGCGGCATTGGTACGTCACATTTGCATTTTGCGCATGGCGTAACCGATTGCGCCACTTTCCATGTTGCGATGCCATACGTTCGGGTTTGGGTTTGGTCAGGTCCAGACGGGCAAATTGCTGTCCTGCCGTCAGTTCGCGGTGCTGAAACTGGCGCAACATCGCGGCGTCTTCAACTGTGTCAGGCGTCATCAGGCGCACAGTGGGGCGAGGAATAGAGCGCGCCAATAGCTCAATCGCGGTTTGCTTTTGGGCTTCTGTCACATTGGGTGTCCAAAGCGGCCCGCGTGGCACCCAAGCCAGTTTGAGAGGGCCGAGTTTGCGCGCGATCACCTGAACACGCGCCACCGTGTGGTTCACATCGGTGATGTCAAACGCCTGCGTCTGCCCACCAAGCTGCCTAATTGCAGCGCCATAATGCGGGTGTTGTTGCAGCGCAGGGCGGCCGGGCAGGGGGGCGGCATGTGTGGCAGGCGCGATTTTCATCCCTTGATTAGCCGCCCTAATCTCTAAAACCTGGTTAATCCGAACAATTTAACACAAAAAAAACCGCCCCGAGGGGCGGCTTTCGTTGCGATGTATATGGGATCAGAACGGGATTTCGTCATCCATGTCACGCGGTGGCGTGTTTTGTTGGGGTGATCCACCGGAATCGCGTTCGTCATACCCGCCGCCAGACTGGCCTCCGCCATATCCACCGCCGCCTCCACCGCTTCCGCCATCGTTGCGGCCATCCAGCATGGTCAGCGTCGAGGTATAGGGGCGCAGCACCACTTCGGTGGAGTATTTATCCTGGCCGGACTGGTCCTGCCATTTGCGGGTTTCCAGCTGGCCTTCAAGATAAACCTTGGAACCCTTTTTCAGATATTGCTCGGCAATGCGGGCCAGCGGCTCTGAGAAGATGGCGACCGAATGCCATTCCGTGCGTTCACGTCGCTCGCCGGTGTTTTTGTCTTTCCAGGTCTCGGATGTGGCAATGCGCAGATTGCAAACCTTGCCACCATTCTGAAAAGTACGCACTTCCGGGTCGCGGCCCAGATTGCCGATCAAAATTACCTTGTTTACGGAACCGGCCATCGAGCCCTCCTGTTGATTCATTTTTACCCGTCTCTGGTTACACCACACAAGAGCGGTTAATAAGAGCTAAATTTGTTGGCAAAAATTTCTGTCAGATTGCACGATCACGCCGATCTTGTGGTTGGTTCTGGAAATTCCGCTGGATGTGGCTATATTCGCGCAAACTGCGATTGGGGGCAGGTGCCAGTAATGAAGATTTTTTGGGTAGCAACTGTGGCTTTGGGATTGGCGATGCCAGTACCGGCGGCGGCGGATATTTTTTCGTCCAAGAGCCGCAACAAAATGTTCAGATCGCAAACCAAAGTGCTCGATAGTCGGGCCAGTCAGCAATACAAAAGCTCGGTTCGCCTCAAGCCCAGTAAGGTCAATACGCCGACCAAATGGGGTGATGGTGGCGCATCCACCAAAAGCTATACCGGAAAATATCGCGGGCAGTATGTGCACATGGCACGCGATGCCGCGCGACGCTACAGTGTGCCTGAAGATCTGTTTTTGCGCCTTGTCCAGCAGGAAAGCGGCTGGAAACCAAACGCACGATCCCACGCCGGGGCCATCGGGCTGGCACAGCTGATGCCGGGAACCGCGGCGACTTTGCGTGTAAACGCTTATGATCCTTACCAAAACCTGGATGGTGGCGCGCGCTATCTGGCGCAGCAATATCGCACATTCGGGTCTTGGCGGCTGGCGCTTGCGGCCTATAATGCCGGCCCCGGAGCGGTGCAAAAATACGGTGGCGTGCCCCCGTACAAAGAAACCCGCAACTATGTGCGGGTCATCTGGGGCAGCTGAGCCTCAGGCCGAAAATCCGATCTTATAAAGATGAATTTCGTGTGATGGATGTTTTTCGGCGTTCATCAACGTGCCGTTGTGGTGGTTGTAAAGCTTGCGCCAATAGGGCTGAATGATCACGCCATCGTCGCGCAACATGACTTCGATTTGCTGCATGATCGGACGGCGTGTTTGGGCGTCAGGAATTGCCATGGCGCGATCCAGCAATGCGTCAAATTCAGGATTGGCATAGCCTGTTTCATTCCACTCCGCCCCGCTGCGATAGGCCAGGGATAGGGCCTGTACCTCTAGGGGGCGGTGATTCCATTGCGTGGCGGAAAATGGATAGTCCTGCCAGTTTTGCCAAAAGGTGGCTCCAGGCAGAATTGTGCGGCGCACGTTCAAACCGGCATCGCGCAGCTGCGCGGCCACGGCATCGCCGGTGTTGCGCTGCCATTCATCATCAACGGTAATCAGGTTATGTTCATACTCCAATAAACCGGCGGCTTCCAAATCGGTGTGGGCCTGTATGGGGTCATAAATTGGCGGGCCAATGTCGACGTAGGCCGGATGCATTGGGCTGACATGATGATTGGCCGCCACGCTGCCACGCCCGCCATAGCCCAGCTCAAGGCAGATGCCGTTGTGCACCGCCAAGGCCAATGCCCGACGCACGGATGCATCTGCATAGGGTTTGACCCCCTCAATCTCGGCTTGTTGATTGGTACGGATCACCATGGTGGCGGCGGTTTCCACCTCAGAAGACACCCAGCCGAGGCTATCCATGACATCCACAAAATCGCCGACGATTTCATAGAGCAGGTCAATTTCACCCCCATTGGCCGCAGCCACCCAAGAGGACGGATCAGTTCCGACATCTATAAATTCCACCCGGTCCAAATAGGGCCCGCCAAACACGTCACTCCCCCACCAGTTGTGATCGGTGTTGCGCTCCAACACACATTTTTCAGCGATGGCCAATTCAACCGGGCGGAAAGGGCCGGTGCCAATGCCAAAGTAGAAAGGATCACCGCCGTCATAAGACGAGTGCATGACGGCGGCCGGATAATCCGACAGGCTGGCCATGATGGTTATGTCTGGCTGGCTGAGGTTCAGCGTGAGAGTATGATCATCCACAATGCGTATTGCATCCGGGCGCAGCTGACCTTCGGCCATCAAGGCGCCAAAGCGAGAGGCCATGGAATTGCCGACAGCGGCCCCGTCACACCAGCGGGCAAAATTATGCGCCACATCAGCCGAGGTGAACGTATCACCATTGTTCCAGGTCACACCCTGTCGCAGATTGAGCGTGTACACCTTGGCATCCTCTGTCACGCTCCAGCTGTTTAGCAACAGGCCGGTAAGGGTGCCATCACGTTGATATTCAACCAGATACTCCAAAAAACCACGGGTCTGATTGCCCAACTCGCTCCAGTCGTAACTGCGTGGGTCTTTCATGGCTTTGACGCTTTGCTGAATGCGCAGGGTGCCGCCTTGTTGAGGGATGGATTGCGCATGGGCAGGCTGTGCCCCAAGGACCTGACCAAGGGCTGTCGCACTCATCCCCATGGCCGTGGCCCGCGTCAGAAAATCGCGCCGGGTGATCCGGCCCGAGTGCATATCCGACAGGGCGGTTTGGGCAATCGGATGCAGGCGGTGGGCATTGGACATGGGCATTCAAAGACCCTCAACTGATGTTAAACAAATCACAAGGCATGTTCGCCGCCTAATTGGTGCTCGGCGTGCCAGAACCATATAAAGTTACGTTTCAAACAACCAGCCTTCAGACGGCCGGCTGTGATCAACTTTTGGACATGTTTGTAATGCGCGTGCTCTGGGCGGACTTGCGCAATGCAGACGGGGTTGATCCGGTGTGGTGTTGAATAAACCGAGAGAAATAGGCGGCTGAGTTGAAGCCCAGCTCAGCTGCGATTTGGGTAACGGGCAGATCACCGTCTTCCAATAACAAGCGCGCAGCATGGAGGCTGCGTTGCACCAGTAAGTCCGCAGCCGTCACCCCCGAGGCCTGTTTGCAGGCGCGTGACAGATGTGTCGGCGTTACCCCCAGCGTTTTGGCGTAGTCCGCCATCGGCTGTCCGGTTCTAAAATCCCGTTCGAGCGTGGCTGTATAGGCGCGCATCAGGCGTTGTGTGGCTGTGGCCCGCTGGGGCGCGCTGGAATGGCGGATGATACTGCGCCTGAGCCAGACAGTCAGCAACTCGCCTTGGGCAAAAAGCGCCTCATCGGCGAAGGGCAAATCCGAGTTTTGTTCACGTTGCATGTTTTCCAGAATGCCGGTCAGCTCGGCCTGATGACGTACGTCCTGAATGCTGAGGATGATCGGCGTGTCAGGCATCAATAACCGTTCACCCGCCGGGATCAGGCACACCATGCCAAAGCTTTGTCTGGCCATCTCAAGTGAAAACATCGTACCGGCCGGAATCACCAACGCATTATGTGCGCCAATGCCACGCCGCTGGCCTTCTATGATACCGCGGGTTTGGCCACGGGTCTGCCAGATCAATGCGTGTTGCGGGCGGGCGTGCTGTAACTCTAACGACCAGTTGCGCCCCTCCGCCCAGGCGGTGATCGTGGAGACATAAGGGTGTTCTGCCAAGGGTCTGCTGCCACCAATTATTGTCGTATTTTCACAAGTGTGTCACCAAAACGGGGGGATGTCAGCAGTAAATGTTGAGATAGTTATATCTCAGCCGCTGAAATCATCCGCCATTCTTTCATCCGCGCACGAAACCAGGTGCGTTGCCGTTTGGCAAATTGCCGTGTGGCGATGCTGGCCTGTTCGCGGGCCGCATCCAGTGTGATCTGACCTTGCAGATAGGCCATCAACTCAGGGGCACCAATCGCCTTGGATGAGGGCAGGTTGGGGTCCCAGAGATCCAGATTGTCGCGGGCCTCATCCAGCGCGCCCTGTGTGATCATCTGATCAAAGCGGCGCGCGATGCGTGGGGTCAGCCAGTCCTTATCGGCTTGCAACACCAATGGCGTGACCCGGTCCAAGGGCAGTAACGCAGGCGGTGTTTCGTCTTGCCATGTACTCAGGCTGCGGCCGGTGGCACGCTGCACTTCCCAGGCGCGCTGCACTCGCATTGGATTTTGGACATCAATGCGCGCGCGTATTTCACTGTCCAGATCAGCCAACATCGTGGTGATCTGCCCCTGCGTGCGCAGGGCGTCGGCCTCAGCCCTGATAACTGCCGGTGTGGCGGGGATTTCGGCCAACCCTTCGGTTAACGCCGAGAGATACAGCCCCGTGCCACCAACGATGATCGCGCGTTCAGCCTGCACAATCGGCGCCACGTCGCGCAACCAATGACCAACAGAATACGCCTGATCATACGCGATATGCCCAAATAGATGATGTGGCGCGCGCAACTCATCTTGGGGCGAGGGGCGGGCAGTTAAAACCCGCCAGTTCGCATAAACCTGGATCGCATCGGCATTCAGGATTACGCCACCTTGGGATTCGGCAATTCGCAAGGCCAGCTCGGACTTACCCGAGGCCGTGGGCCCGGCAATCAGCACCGGCTTTTGAGGGTCTATGTCAAGGTCAGGCAACATCGCCCAAGGACTTATGCAAGAACATCACAGATTACGAGGCGAATTTGCGTATTTTGCCCAAGCCACGCGACTATCGGATTGATCCTCGGACGTAATTAAGACATTTTGCGCCCAAACTCATTTCATACCCTCCGGAGGCAGCGCCCATGTCCGAAACCCCTGGCACCAGTTACGAACGTGTCTTGCTGAAAATTTCGGGCGAAGCCCTGATGGGGGATCAGGGATTTGGGCTACATCCGCCAACAGTTGAGCGCATCGCCCAAGAGGTGAAAACCGTGCACGACTCAGGTGTTGAGATCTGCATGGTGATCGGCGGCGGGAACATCTTTCGCGGGCTGCAAGGCAGCGCACAGGGGATGGAGCGCACCACAGCAGATTACATGGGTATGCTGGCAACAGTGATGAACGCTTTGGCCATGCAGTCAGCCTTGGAAGGTATCGGCGTCTATTGCCGGGTGATCAGCGCCATTCGTATGGATGAAGTGG
Source organism: Roseovarius sp. (assembly GCA_029212365.1). Lineage (GTDB taxonomy): Bacteria > Pseudomonadota > Alphaproteobacteria > Rhodobacterales > Rhodobacteraceae > Roseovarius. The sequence goes on along the minus strand of JARGOC010000004.1, from coordinate 116,077 downwards.
CCGAACCCTATATTCGCCGCCGCGCTGTGCGCCACCTGGAGAAAAAGCGCGTCTGCATTTTTGCGGCCGGCACAGGAAACCCATATTTCACAACCGATACCGCCGCAACGCTGCGCGCCTCAGAAATGGCATGTCAGGCGATTTTCAAGGGCACCAAGGTTGATGGCATCTATGACAAAGACCCGATGACCAACGATGACGCGGTACGCTATGATGAGGTGTCATTTGATGATGTCTTGGCCAAACGCCTGAATGTCATGGACGCCAGCGCAATCGCCCTGGCGCGTGACAATAACCTGCCGATTATCGTGTTCAGCCTGGATGAACCGGGGGGCTTTCGCAGCATTTTGGACGGCACTGGCACATTTACGATGGTCAAAGGCTAGGGCTGGTTCAATCACCCGGCGGGCCATGTCCAGCCAACCGCCGCTATACAACTGCGCGACCATGCTCTAAAACCGGCGGACAATATTAAAGAACCACCAAGGAGGCGTCCTTTGTCAGACGATTTCATGCTCGATACCGACGATCTTGAGCGCCGTATGGACGGGGCTATGGCCTCGCTGAAAACTGAATTTGCGTCACTGCGCACAGGGCGCGCCAGTGCCTCGATGCTGGAGCCTGTGATGGTGGATGCCTATGGATCCATGACGCCGGTCAATCAGGTTGGCACCGTGAATGTGCCAGAGCCGCGCATGGTGACGATCAATGTGTGGGACAAGGGCCTGGTTGGCAAAGTTGAAAAAGCCATCCGCGAAAGCGGGCTGGGGATCAATCCGCAATTGAATGGCACGATCATCATGCTGCCCATTCCTGAGCTGAACGAAGAACGCCGCCGTGAGTTGGGCAAAGTGGCCGGCCAATATGCCGAAAGCGCCCGAGTATCCGTGCGCAACGTGCGCCGCGATGGCATGGATCAGATCAAAAAGGCCAAGGCCGATGGCCTGTCTGAGGATGATCAGAAGTTCTGGGAAGCCGAAGTGCAGGAAATCACCAACCGCCATATTACTCTGGTGGATGAGGCGCTTGAAACCAAACAAGCCGAGATCATGCAGGTCTGATGACCAAAGACTTGGATAAGCCTGCCCGAACGGGCGGGGGGCCAGGCCATGTGGCGATCATCATGGATGGCAATGGCCGCTGGGCCCAAAGCCGGGGGCGGCCGCGCTTGTTTGGCCACCACGCCGGCGCGCGCCGGGTCCGTGAAATTGTCAGTGCTTGCCCTGATTTGGGTGTGAAATACCTGACTATCTTTGCCTTTTCGACAGAAAACTGGAAGCGCACACAATCAGAAGTGGCCGGGTTGATGAGCCTGTTTCGCCGCTACATCATGAAAGAAATGCAAGCCTTCGTGAAAGAGAACGTGCGGGTGCGCTTTATTGGTGATCGCCCGCGTCTGGACAAAAAGCTGCGCGGGTTGATGGATGAGGCCGAAGCGATGACCTCTGGCTGTACTGGCACCAACCTGACGATTGCATTGAACTACGGCGGGCGCGATGAGGTGTCTCGCGCCACAAAACGGTTGGCACAGGATGTGGCAGCGGGGCGGCTTGATCCGGAAAAAGTGGATGAAGAAACGCTGCCAAAGTATTTGGATACTTGCGTTTTACCTGATCCAGACCTTGTGATCCGCACCAGCGGAGAGGCGCGTATTTCCAACTTCCTGTTGTGGCAATCGGCCTATGCCGAATACGAGTTTATTGATACGCTCTGGCCGGATTTTACGGCCGAAAAATTTGACGAATTGCTGAGCCATTATGGCACCCGTGACCGCCGCTTTGGGGCTGTGTCTGCATGAGCGCATCCTCGCAATGGGCTGACCTGGCACCTCGGGTGATCTCGGGGGTGATCATGCTGATCGTGGGGGCGTTAGCGGTATATTTTGGCGGCTGGCCGTTCCGGGCGCTGATCTGGGGTGTCGGCGGGCTGATGATGTGGGAATTGGCGCGCATGTTTGACGCTGAATTTCCACTGGGGCTGGGGCTTATCGGGGCTTTGACACTGGCGCTGACAGAACTCATATCAGGGCTGACAATGACCACATTGTTCATTGTGCCCTTGATCATTGCGGCCACATTGGTGGCCGTGGGGCAGGTGAAATCTGACCGCGTAAGGTTTGGGGCTTATACCGCATGGATCCTTGTGGGCAGCCTTGCTTTGTTGATGCTGCGTTTGCAGGATGGGATCATTTGGGCGCTGTGGTTGATCCTCGTTGTGATTATGTCAGACGTTGCGGGCTATTTCGCCGGGCGCATGTTGGGCGGGCCAAAGTTCTGGCCTGCCATCAGCCCCAAGAAAACCTGGTCTGGCACCATCGCTGGCTGGCTGGGCGCGGCGGTTATTGGCCTGATATTCATGGGGCCAACCGGGGCAGGGGTGATGTTGATCCCCTTGTCAATGCTCACCGGGTTTGCAGGCCAAATGGGTGACATCGCCCAAAGTGCCATCAAACGCCGCAAGGGTGTGAAAGACAGCTCAAACTTGCTTCCGGGCCATGGCGGTGTGTTTGACCGCTTTGATGCCATGCTGGGGGCCTCAACTTTTGTGGCGCTGCTTTGGATCACGGGTTGGGTGCCTGCGCTGTCATGAAACGTATCAGTATTCTTGGCGCAACCGGCTCGGTCGGGCAAAACACGCTTGATCTGGTGCGCCGCACCCCCGAACGCTTTACGGTGGTTGCCCTGACCGGCGGGCACAATATCACCCAACTGGCCGCCGATGCGATTGAGTTTCAGGCCGAATTGGCCGTGACGGCCCATGAGGATCTGCTTGAGGATTTGCGCGCCGCACTCAGCCATACACAAATCGAGGTGGCCGCTGGCGCCACTGCCCTGATCGAGGCCGCAGCCCGCCCGGCCCAATGGATCATGTCGGCGATTGTTGGCGTGGCGGGGCTGCCGCCCAGTTTTGAGGCGCTCAAACAAGGCACGACGCTGGCGTTGGCCAACAAGGAATCACTGGTGACGGCCGGGGTGTTGTTGATGAACACTGCGCGGATGAACCATGCGCGGATTATCCCTGTAGATAGCGAACATTCGGCTATTTATCAGGCGCTTGTGGGCGAAGATACTGCCGCTGTCAGCCGTGTGGTGATCACCGCATCTGGGGGCGCGTTTCGGGATTGGCCGGTTGAAGAGTTGCAAAACGCGACCTTGGAGCAAGCCAGCAAGCATCCCAACTGGGACATGGGCCAGCGCATCACGATTGACAGCGCGTCGATGTTCAACAAGGCGATGGAGGTGATCGAGGCGCGCGAGTTTTTCGGGTTTGACCCCAAGCAGATCGAAGTGCTGGTGCATCCCGAGAGCATTGTGCACGCCATGGTCGGGTTTTGCGATGGCGGCTTTATGGCCCATGTTGGCCCGCCTGATATGCGCCACGCCATTGGCTATGCCCTGAACTGGCCACAGCGCGAGGTCTTGCCTGTGGAACCGCTGGATCTGGCCGGTATCGGGCAGTTGAACTTTCAAACACCGGACCCCGCGCGCTATCCTGCGTTGCGTCTGGCCCGCGAGGTGATGGAGCGGCGGGGCCTGTCGGGCGCCGTGTTCAACGCTGCCAAAGAGCGTGCGATGGATCATTTCATCGACGGGCGCATCGGCTTTGCTGATATGGCGCAGGTGATTGAGCAGGTGCTGACCCAAGTGTCAGCCGACAATGGCCTTATTGATGCCGAGATTACCCTTGATCAGGTGCTGCAAGTGGACCATCTGTCTAGGAACAATACTGACCGGGTGGTCAAAGGGATGAACAGTTAGGAATATCGCGTGGATGTAGTTGGCCTTCTGCCGCAGTTCGGAAATCTTTTCATGACGATTGCTGCCTTTGTGGTGGCTCTTTCGGTGATCGTGGCGGTGCATGAATATGGCCACTACATTGTCGGGCGCTGGTCGGGCATCAAGGCTGATGTCTTCTCGCTTGGGTTTGGGCCGGTGTTGTTTTCAAGGGTGGATAAACACGGCACACGCTGGCAATTTGCCCTGCTGCCCTTTGGTGGCTATGTGAAATTCAAGGGCGACGCCAATGCCGCCAGCGCCAATACAACCGACACGATCAGCGATTTATCCCCCGAGGAACGCCGCCAAACCATGCAGGGTGCCCCGTTGTGGGCGCGCTCCGCCACGGTGGCCGCGGGCCCGGTGTTCAATTTTATCCTGTCGGTGTTGGTCTTTGGCGGCGTGATGATGTGGGATGGCAAAACCGCCGAACCGCTGATTGTCGAGCGTCTGAAACCCCTGCCGGTTATGGGCGTAACTTTGCAACCCGGCGATCAGATTATCACCGTGGCTGATATTGTGTTGCCTCCCTTTGATGATCGCGAAGCATTCGAGGCGTTTTCCGACAGCCTGCCAGAAGAACCTTTGTTGGAGTATTTGGTGGCACGAAATGGTGTCGAGACGCTCGTGCAAGGCCCGCATCCGTGGCCGCCATTGGCCGAGCAATTGGCCCCGCGCTCGGCGGCCTATTCTGTGGATATGAAGCCGGGCGATGTGATCACGGCAATTGACGGAACACCTATCCATGCCTTTTCGCAACTTAAGGACATTGTCGAAGGGTCCGATGGCCGCGCGCTGGCAATGACCATCTGGCGGGCAGGCGAGGAGCTGGATTTTGTTCTTGTGCCCCGCCGTTTGGATGAGCCGCAAGAGGAAGGTGGGTTCAAAACCCATTGGCGTATCGGCGTGTCTGGTGGCTTTGCCTTTGATGCAGTAAAAGAGCCATTGGGCCCGGTCGCGGCCCTTGTGGGGGGTGCCAATCAAACCGTGCGCGTGGTGAGTGGATCGCTCTCGGGGCTGTATCACATGATTACCGGGGCGATCAGCAGCTGTAACATGTCCGGCCCAATCGGTATCGCGCAGGTTTCTGGGGCGATGGCCAGCCAAGGCGTCAGTAGCTTTGTGTGGTTCATCGCCGTGCTGTCCGCCGCTGTGGGCCTGTTGAACCTGATGCCGATCCCGGTTCTGGATGGCGGGCATCTGGTGTTTTATGGTTATGAGGCCGTGTTCAAAAAACCCCCATCCGAGCGCGCCTTGCGTGTGCTGATGGGGGTCGGATTGACGCTGGTGTTGGGGTTGATGGTCTTTGCACTGAGCAATGATCTGTTCTGCCCCTGAAGGCTGGTTGCCCAATTCTTGCCCCATTTTGGGGCGAAGTTTTGCCATATTCGGCGGGTATTCATGACCCAATGTAAGCAAAACTGAAGAAAGTGCCATGCAACATATCGTAAGCGGATATACTGGGCTTAGCCTGCTGTTTAACCTGAACTGGGACCGGATGCTGTATCTGGTGACCATTGTTGTTGCCTTGCTTGCCGGTGCGTTTCTCGGCTCGATTCTCTAGACTTGAGCGGCCGTTCACTGGTGGCATTCAAGCGGCACTGTGCCGCAAAGTTCTCAACCTCTCATTGGCGTTTTGACAAGGGCAGATAGACCCGTTACTGACTTCTGTTAATGGGATGTCTGACGGGTTCGAAGCATGTTTAAAACTATATTGAGGCGCAGTATTACGGGCATGGGTACAAAGGCTGATACAAGCCTGATCCATTCGTTTATTCTGGCAATCATTACAATCATTTGTCTGGGCCTGCCTGATGCGGCATCGGCGCAGAACTACCGCTTTTCTTCGGTGTCGATCGAGGGCAATCAACGGGTAGAGGCAGGTACAATCCTGAGCTACGCAGGAATCGCCCGCGGCGAAACTGTCTCGGCAGACCAGTTGAACAGCGCCTATCAACGCATTCTGGCCAGTGGCCTGTTTGAAAGCGTGGAAGTCGACCCGCAAGGCAGCCGGTTGGTGATCAAAGTCACCGAATACCCCACCATCAACAAAGTGGCGTTTGAGGGCAACAAACGCCTGAAGGACGAGGATCTGGCAGGCTTTATCGAAAGCACATCCCGCCAGGTGTTCAGCCCCACCAAGGCCGAGCGCGACGCCGCCGTGATCACCGAAGCCTATGAGGAAAACGGCCGGGTATCCGCCCGTGTCACGCCGCGTATTATCCGACGCAGCGACAACCGTGTTGATCTGGTGTTTGAGATCTTTGAGGGCCGCCTGACCGAAGTGAACCGCATCGGTTTTGTTGGCAATCGCAATTATTCTGATCGCCGCCTGCGCCGCGCCATCGACAGCAAGCAAGCAGGCCTTCTGCGTGCTCTGATTGGGCGTGACACATTCGTTGAAGATCGTGTTGAGTTTGACAAGCAACTGTTGCTCGATTTCTACCAATCCCGTGGATACATTGATTTCCGTGTCACCGGTGCCAACGCTGAGTTGGCTCGCGAGCGCGACGCCTATTTCGTGACCTTCAACATTCAGGAAGGTCAGCAATTCAAGTTCGGCGAGCTTACCACTGTATCCGATATGGAAGGGGCGGACGCCGATGAGTTCCACGCGGTTCTGAAGGTCAGGACGGGCGTTGTTTATTCACCCACTTTGGTGGAAAACTCGATTGCCCGTATGGAACGTCTGGCCGTAAAAAAGGGCTTGGACTTTCTGCGTGTTGAGCCGCGTATCACCCGAAATGACCGCGACCTGACACTTGATATCGAATTTGTGTTGACCAAAGGCCCACGCGTCTTTGTGGAGCGCATTGATGTGGAAGGTAACACCACCACACTTGACCGTGTGATCCGCCGTCAGTTTGATACTGTTGAGGGGGATCCCTTCAATCCGCGTGCCATTCGTGAGGCGGCCGAGCGGATCAAAGCCTTGAACTATTTCGCCAATTCCTCGGTGGATGCCCGCGAAGGCTCGCGTCCTGATCAGGTGGTGATTGATGTGGATGTGGAAGAAACCACAACCGGTACATTGTCGTTCGGTGTCAGCTATTCGACCAACTCAGGTGTTGGGGCCACAGCCGGCTTTACCGAACGTAACTTCCTTGGCCGGGGGCAAACCTTGTCGGCCAATGTCACAGCATCCTCCAACAACGCGCAATATTCGCTGGCATTCGCAGAGCCGGCGTTTCTGGGCCGCGATGTCGAGTTCAGCTTTATTTCGTCGTTGACCGAAACTGATGCAGACACCAACGAGTTTTACAATACCATTCTGGGGTCTTTCCGCCCTGGCCTGACCTTTCCGGTCAGTGAAAATGGACGGCTGTCCTTGTTCTATAGCGCCACCTACGGCGATATGAGCGACTATATCGGTGCGTTCCGTGATGACACCTCTACCGTGGCAATTGAACCAACCGGTATTTTGGGCACCGAAGCCACCAAGGGTGGCCTGTTCTCTAGTGCGATCGGCTATAATTACACCTTTGATACACGTCGCACCGGGCTGGACCCGACGCGCGGTGTGCTTTTGTCCTTTGGTCAGGAGTTTGCCGGTGTGGGTGGCGATCAGGAGTTTGTAAAAACCACAGGTCGGATCATTGGACAAACCAAAGTCATGAACGAAGAAGTCACGCTCAGAGCCACGCTGGAAGGCGGTGCGTTGAACTATTTTGGTGGGCAGGAAAGCCGCGCCATTGATCGCTTCAGCCAGCAGATCATTCGTGGGTTTGAACCCAACGGCATCGGCCCTACTGAAGGCGGCGAACATCTGGGCGGTGACTTCTATGCTGCGCTCAAGTTTGAAGCCGAATTCCCCCTTGGTCTGCCCGAAGAATACGGGATATCGGGTGGTGCTTTCTACGACATCGGCGCCATCTGGGGCGTGGATACCACCAATGCGGTCGGCGCTTTGACCTCAACCGGGTTTGAGGACCGTCACGCCGTTGGTGTGTCACTGTTCTGGGAATCGCCCTTCGGCCCGTTGCGCATGAACTTCAGCCAGGCGTTGAAGAAAGAGCCCGGCGATATCGAACAGACCTTTGACCTGACGGTCAGATCGGAATTCTGATGCGTCTGGCCACCTTTGGCTGGTTAATCCTGGGCGCGGTGCTGTTTTGCTCCGCGCCTTTTGCTGCTCAGGCGCAAGATGTCGGGGTCGTACAAAGTGATATTCTTGTTCTTGATCCAGACCGGCTGTTCATGGAAACTCTTTTTGGCCAACGGTTGAACAGTGACTATCTGAAACAACGCGAACAATTGAGCGCGCTGAACGATCAAAGAAGCGCTGACCTCGAAGCCGAGGAACAGGCCCTCACGGATTTGCGCGCGCAGAAAACCCCAGAAGAATTCCGCGATCTCGCAGATGCTTTTGATACCAAAGTGCAGCAGATCCGCCGTGACAGTGACCGCGCTGTGCGTGATCTAGAATTGAGCCGCGAGCGCGCACCGGGGATTTTCATGCGCGCGGTTCAACCGGTTTTGGTCGAACTGATGCAAGATGCTGGCGGGGCCGTCGTGATGGATGTGCGCACAGTATTGTTGCGCTCTGATGTGATTGATATCACCGATGTGGCTATTGCGCGGATTGACCAGCGTATCGGCTCCGGCCCGGCTGGCACGTCTTCGGGGGGCGATCAGCAGTAACTTGCCCGGCCCCGACCTTGTTGATAGGACAGGCACAAAGACATCACTGAAAGGGACATCTCATGAGTGAGCCGCTCAAAACCGCAGATATTCATCTGATCCAGCGGCTTATCCCGCATCGCTATCCGTTTTTGCTGGTGGATAAGGTGATTGATATTGACGGGTATCAATCGGCAACAGGCATCAAGAATGTCTCAATGAATGAGCCGCATTTTCAGGGCCATTTCCCCGGCAAGCCTATTATGCCCGGCGTCACCATTGTTGAGGCAATGGCGCAAACGTCAGCCGTGATGGTGGGGGCCGCTTTGGGCATGGAAGACAAGAATATGCTGGTCTATTTCATGTCGATCGACAAATGCAAGTTCCGCCGCATGGTTGTGCCCGGCGACGTGCTGGAAATGCGCGTCTCAACTTTGCGCGGCAAACCTGGCGGCAAAGTCTGGCGTTTTGGCGGTTTGGCCACTGTTGAGGGCGAAATGGCCACCGAAGTGGAATTCACCGCCATGATGGACCTGAACACAGGGGCATGAGCATGACTGGAACCTTCATCCATCCCAGCGCCATCGTCGAAGATGGTGCGCAGATTGGGCAAGCTGTCCGCATCGGGCCATTTTGCCATATTGGGGCTGAGGTCGTGTTGGGCGACAGGGTGCAGATCAAATCACATGTGGTTGTGAGCGGACAGACCAGCATCGGTGAAGACACCGTGATCTGGCCGTTTTGTTGCATCGGCGAAGTGCCACAAGACCTGAAATTCAAGGGCGAAGAAACCCGCCTTGAAATAGGCGCGCGCAATCGTATTCGGGAACATGTGACGATGAACACCGGCACCGAAGGTGGCGGCGGTGTAACGCGCGTTGGCGATGACGGCCTGTTTATGGCCGGGTGCCATGTGGCCCATGATGCTCGTGTCGGCAACCGTGTGATCATCGTGAACAATGCCGCTCTTGCTGGCCATTGTGTGATCGAAGACGACGTGATCATCGGTGGCCTGTCAGGCGTGCATCAATGGGTGCGCATCGGGCAGGGTGCCATCATCGGGGCCGTCACCATGGTGACCAATGATGTGATTCCCTATGGTCTGGTTCAGGCCCCGCGCGGGGAATTGGATGGGCTAAACCTGGTGGGTCTGAAACGCCGCGGTGTGGCGCGTGCGGATATCACCGCTTTGCGCGCGGCATTCCAGATGCTGGCACAGGGCGAAGGCGCCTTTCAGGACCGTGCCCGACGTCTGGGCGAAGAAGCCGAGAGCGAATACGTGCGCCAGATTGTGGACTTTATCACCGGTGAAAGCGATCGCTCGTTCCTGACACCGGGTCAGGTCTGAAATGAGCGGACCAATGGCCATATTGGCGTGTAGCGGCAGCTTGCCGGTGCAATTGGTCAAAGCATACCCAAACGCATTGCGATTTAGCCTCAAGGGCATTCCGCACGACTTGGGGGACATCACCCAAGAGCATCAGATTGAAAAGCTGGGCGGGCTGTTTGCCGCAATGAAAGACGCAGGCGTGCACCGTGTTGTCTTTGCTGGCGGACTTGCGCGCCCGGCGCTGAACCCGGCCGAACTGGACCCGGTTACAATGGCGTTGGTGCCGCGCATCATGGCGGCGATGCAGGGCGGGGATGATGGGCTGCTCCGTCAGGTGATTGCTATCTTTGAGGAACAGGGGTTTAGCGTGATTGGGGCCCATGAGCTGCTGCCCGATTTGACTGCCACTCCTGATTTGCAGGTGGGCACCCCATCCGACGCCGACCTAGCAGATGCCACCCGCGCCTGGGATATTCTGAGCGCCTTGTCGCCGCTGGATGTGGGGCAGGGCTGTGTTGTGGCGGGGGGGCAATGTCTGGGCATTGAAACCATTCAGGGCACGGATGCTTTGCTGGGGGTTGTGACAGGCACGCCGGACACTCTGCGCAATGGGGCCAAGGGCGTGTTTGTGAAAGCTGCCAAGCGGGGGCAAGACCTGCGCGTGGACATGCCCGCCATTGGCCCGCGCACCATTCAGGCGGTAGGCGATGCGGGGCTGGCCGGTTTGGTGATTGAAACAGGCCGCGTGATGATCCTGGAGCGCACAGCCACATTGGACGCGGTCAAAAAGGCCGGGCTTTTCCTGACAGCCCGCACTTTGTGATGCGGATCTTTCTGATCGCCGGAGAGCCCTCGGGCGATAAATTGGGCGCGGCCTTGATGGCCGGGTTGAAACAGCTCAGTGAGGTTGAATTTCTGGGCGTCGGTGGCCCATTGATGCAGGCCGAGGGCATGGTCAGCCTGTTTCCCATGGACGAGCTGAGCGTCATGGGATTGGCCGAAGTTCTGCCGAAATATCCGGCGTTGCGTCGCCGGTTGCACCAAACAGCCGAGGCGGTGCTTAGGGAAAAGCCCGATGTTCTGATCACCATCGACAGCCCGGATTTTTGCCTGCGTGTCGCCAAATTGGTCAAGGCGAAAAGCACCATCAGAACAGTGCATTACGTTGCCCCTTCGGTCTGGGCATGGCGCGCAGGGCGGGCCAGGAAAATGGCGCGTTACATTGATCATGTATTGGCATTATTGCCGTTTGAGCCGCCCCTGATGCAAGCCGAAGGGATGGACTGTGATTTTGTCGGCCATCCAGTTGTGGACGAGCCGGTGCCATCGCACAAGGACATCACAGATTTCCGCCATAAGCACGCATTGGGCACAGACCCGATCTTGCTGGTTCTGCCCGGGTCTCGCCGCTCTGAGGTGATGCGTTTGGCGCCCAGATTTGGCGAGGCCTTGCGCACCGTGTTGGAACAGCACCCCAATCTACGGCTGGTTGCCCCAACCACCACCGCCGCAGAACCTGTGTTACGACAGGCGGTCAAGGACTGGCCCGCCGAGCCAATCATATTGGCGCAAGGCGAGATGAAGCCCAGCGACTATGCCTTTGAAAAGATTTGCGCTTTTTATGCTGCCAATTACGCTTTGGCGGCCTCGGGCACTGTGTCACTTGAGCTGGCCGCAGCAGGCACGCCCATGGTGATAGCCTATGACGCCAACTGGCTGACCCGCCAGATTGTATCGGCGATGATCAAAGTGGACACGGTCACGCTGGTTAATCTGGTGACAGACACCCGCGCGGTGCCGGAATTCATCGGCAAGGAGTGCCGCGCGGATCTGATCGGCGCAGGCGTGTTGAAAATGATCGCTGATCACGCCGAGCAGTTGGATGCAATGCGCACCACGATGGAGCGTCTCGGTCAAGGCGAAGAAGCACCGGGGCTGCGCGCCGCACGGGCGGTGTTGAACCGGCTGTAGTTTTGAATGACGAGGCAAGCAGCACCTCGCGCCATTTTCAGAGCAAAGTGATCAATACCCGCGCCAGATCCAGCCACCGCCTAAGATGCGCGTGCCATCGGTTTCATAAAACACACAGGCCTGACCGGGGGATACGCCTTCTTCGGGGGTGAGCAATTCGACCTCAGCTTCGGTTGCTGAGATAGGCCGGATGATCGCCGCGCGCGGCGGGCGGGTAGAGCGGACTTTGACCGACACATGCCATTCATCTTGCGCGGTCAGATCGGTATCGCCCAGCCAGTTGATTTCGCGCACCGGGATGGTGCGCGTTGTCAGCAGGTCTTTGGGGCCGACCACAACCTGTTTGGCATCCACATCCAATTTGACCACATAAAGAGGGTCGGCCAATCCGCCGATTCCCAGTCCTCGGCGTTGGCCAATCGTATAGTGGATCACGCCGTTATGGTCGCCCAGTACATTGCCCTCTATATCAACGATATGACCCGGCTCAGCCGCACCGGGGCGCAGTTTTTCAATCACCGAGGCATAGTTGCCATCGGGCACAAAGCAGATGTCCTGGCTGTCGGGTTTGTCGGCCACGACCAGATCATATTTGGCCGCCAGCGCCCGCGTGGCATCCTTGGAGGGCAAATGCCCCAAAGGAAAGCGCAGAAAGGCCAGTTGCTCGGGCGTGGTGGAAAACAGGAAATATGATTGATCGCGGTTGGCATCCACAGCGCTGTGCAATTCAGGGCCAAGGGGGCCAGATTTGCGCTGAATGTAATGGCCTGTCGCCATGCAATCGGCCTCAAGGTCCTTGGCGGTTTCCAGAAGGTCCTTGAACTTCACCCGCTCATTGCAGCGGATGCAGGGCACCGGCGTAGCACCCGCCAGATAGCTGTCGGCAAATTCGTCAATCACCGCATCCTTAAAGATGTTTTCGTAATCCAGCACATAATGCGGAAATCCCATATCTTCGGCCACGCGGCGGGCGTCGTGGATGTCCACACCGGCACAACACGCGCCTTTCTTGGACAGCGCCGCACCGTGGTCATAGAGCTGCAAAGTCACACCGATCACGTCATAGCCTTCCTCGGCCAGCTGTGCGGCCACAACCGAGCTGTCCACACCACCCGACATCGCCACAACGACACGCGTTTGGGCGGGGGGCTTGGGGATACCAAGCGAGTTCAAGGGATGGTCAAGCGGCATGTGGCACCTCGGGGCGTGTCTGTGGGGCGTGTCTGTTGCGCGCTATATAGGGGCTTTGCCCTCAGGTTTGAACCAGCATTCGTTCAGACCCGCTGACAGGTCAGCCATGTAAGGCGTTTTGGCAAGAAGCAAATTGGCACGCAGCACTCGAACCACTTTAGGGAAGGGTTTATAAAAATCTGAAACAGTTCGTCGATCTGGCTTCATTCGTCTTTAAACCTGCGCACGTCATTGTGAGGTTATCCATAAGGGCGAGACAGATGTATCTAAAGAAAGTAGACGGCCCACGCGCGGTCACATTACCAGACGGATCAACCATGACCCGTGCTGACCTTCCGGCACCCACAACCGGGCGTTGGGTGGCCTCTCGTAAGTTGGCAGTCGTGCGTGGGGTGCTTTATGGGCTGATCACGCAAGCCGAAGCCTTGGCACGCTATGACCTAAGTCAGGACGAATTTACTGAATGGGTGCGGGCAGTTAGTGACCATGGCGAAGAGGCTTTGAAGGCCACTGCACTAAAAAACTATAGACAACCATAAGTAGAATTCGCACAATGTTCTCCTAAGGTAACGTGTGGTTAACCAATTTTGGTCAGTTTGATCCCAGACAATATGACTTAGCGGAGAAATTAAATGCGTGTCCTTTTGGTGGAAGACGATCCAACAACATCCAAGAGCATCGAACTGATGCTGACCCATGCCAACCTAAACGTTTATACAACGGATTTAGGAGAAGAGGGGATCGATCTTGCCAAACTATATGATTACGATTTGATCCTTCTGGACCTCGGGTTGCCTGATATGGATGGCCATGATGTGTTGCGCCAATTGCGGCTGGCACGTGTCGACACGCCGGTGCTGATCCTGTCAGGGTCTGACGACAACGAAAACAAGCTGAAGGGATTTGGCTTTGGGGCTGATGATTACCTGACCAAACCGTTTCACCGTGATGAATTGGTGGCGCGCATTCATGCCATCATCCGACGATCCAAAGGGCATTCGCAATCTGTCATTTGCACAGGCGTGATCAATGTGAACCTCGATGCCAAGACAGTGGATGTGGGTGGCAAAACCGTACATCTGACCGGCAAGGAATATCAAATGCTGGAACTGCTGAGCCTGCGCAAGGGCACCACACTGACGAAGGAAATGTTCCTCAATCACCTGTATGGCGGCATGGATGAACCCGAGTTGAAAATCATCGACGTCTTTATTTGCAAACTTCGCAAAAAACTGAGCGAAGCCACGGGCGGAAACAACTACATCGAAACGGTTTGGGGCCGGGGCTATGTGCTGCGTGATCCTGCGCCCGAAGAGATGGATGATCCACGCGTCGCCGTGGGTGCCTGAACCAATGACCAGGGTCCGGATGCACTGGACCTTGGCCCAACACGGCCCTATCACTTTGCGGAGTGAGCGGGGCAGGCCTGCTCCATTAGATCAGGGGATGGCCATTGTCGAAAAGCAACACAACCAGCGACATTGCCATTGATGCACTAAACGCCGATCAGGCCAGGTCTGAATTGGCCCGTCTGTCTGAGGCCATGGCGCAGGCCAATGCCGCCTATCACCGCGATGACCAGCCAGATATCAGCGACGCCGAATATGATGCCCTCAAGGCGCGCAACCTGGCCATTGAAGCGCGGTTTCCCAATCTCAAACGTGCCGACAGCCCAAGTGAACAAGTGGGTGCCGCCCCTGCAGATGGGTTCAGAAAAGTGGCACATGTCGTGCGAATGCTGTCACTTTCCAATGCCTTTGACGACGGGGACATTCAAGAGTTTGACGATCGTATTCGCCGCTACCTGGGCTTAAATAACGACGCCCCTTTGGCCTACACATCCGAGCCCAAGATCGACGGGCTGAGCCTGAGTTTGCGATATGAAGCAGGCCATTTGGTGCAGGCCGCCACCCGCGGTGACGGGGCAGTCGGGGAAAATGTAACTGCCAATGCGCGCACCATCTCGGACATTCCTCAGGTCCTGACCGGTGCTCCAGACGTGCTGGAAGTGCGCGGCGAAGTCTATATGAGCCATGTTGATTTTGAAGCACTGAACGCGCGGCAGGCCGAAAGGTCTGACAAGCAATTTGCCAATCCTCGCAACGCCGCTGCCGGGTCGCTCAGGCAGTTGGATGCCAGTATCACCAAATCCCGCCCGCTGCGGTTTTATGCATATGCTTGGGGGGATGTATCTGCCCCGCTTGGCGAAACTCAGATGCAGGCCATCGAGCGATTGGGGGAACTTGGGTTTCAGACCAACACGCTAACGGCTTTGTGTGACGGCCCCCAGGCATTGCTGGATCACTACGCCAAAATCGAGCAGGCCCGCGCAACGCTGGGCTATGACATTGATGGCGTGGTCTACAAGGTCAACGATTTGGCGCTGCAACAGCGGCTTGGGCTTCGATCAACCACCCCCCGGTGGGCCATTGCCCATAAGTTCCCGGCCGAGCTGGCCTGGACGCGGTTGGAGGGCATCGATATTCAGGTGGGCCGCACGGGCGCACTTTCACCTGTGGCACGGCTTTCGCCTGTCACTGTTGGCGGGGTTGTCGTGTCAAATGCCACGTTGCACAACGAAGACTACATCAAGGGCCGCGATAATACCGGTGGCGAAATTCGCGGTGGCAAAGACATTCGTGTGGGCGATTGGGTGCAGGTGTACCGCGCCGGCGATGTGATCCCGAAAGTGGCGGATGTTGACCTGACCAAACGTCCTGATGATGCTGAACCTTATACATTTCCGCAAACCTGCCCTGAATGTCACTCTGCCGCCATCCGCGAGGACGGCGATGCCGTCCGCCGTTGCTCGGGTGGGCTGATCTGCCCGGCGCAGGCGATGGAAAAGCTCAAGCATTTCGTCAGTCGCGCCGCCTTTGATATTGAAGGTCTGGGCGCCAAACAGGTGGAGCAGTTTTACCGTGATGGTTGGGTGCACGAGCCCGCCGATATTTTCACCCTGCGCGCGCGCTATGGCACCGGATTGCAGCAACTCAAAAACCGTGAAGGTTGGGGTGACAAAAGCGCCGACAATTTGTTTCAGGCGATTGACGATAAACGCGCGATCGAACTGAAGCGGTTTTTGTTTTCGTTGGGCATTCGACATGTCGGCGAAGTAGCCTCCGGCGATCTGGCCCGGCACTACGGCGATTGGCCCGCGTTGATTGCAACGCTGGATGCGGCAGGTCCGGCCGCCATGTCTCATTTGCAAGCGGATGCCGCCGAAGTGGCCGAGCGACAAGCGGCAGCCAAAGAAGGACGAAAGCCCAGAATCAAAGCCACGCGGGATGCAATCTGGGCGCAGGTTGATCCTACCGCAAAAACCGCCTGGGATGATCTGACCGGGATTGATGGGATCGGCGATACCGTCGCGGTTGCCCTTGTCACCAGCCTACAGCAAGAGGCCGAGCGCGCCTCGATCTCGCGGCTGGTGGCGGAGTTGGACATTCAACCCGATGAGACACCCGCCAACACTGACAGTCCCGTGGCTGGCAAAACAGTGGTCTTCACCGGCACCTTGGAAAAGATGACCCGCGCCGAAGCCAAGGCGCGCGCCGAGGCGCTGGGGGCCAAGGTCTCAGGCTCGGTCTCTGCCAAAACCGATCTGTTGGTGGCCGGGCCGGGGGCCGGCAGCAAGGCCAGGAAAGCCGCAGATCTGGGCGTCGAAACGCTGGATGAAGATGGCTGGCTGGCATTGATCGGCGCATCATGAGCACACGTCCCGAAATACTCTTTCCGCTGTTTGCGGATTTGGAAACCCTAGAGGGCATTGGCCCAAAAACAGCCAAGGCGCTGGAAGCACTGGCGATAGCAAAACCCAAGGACATGCTGTTTACCTTGCCCCACACCGGCGTGGACCGGCGCAAGCGTGCCACGGTGCAAGGCGCAGAGCTGCCGGGTGTTGTGACCGTTGAGGTCACTGTCGGCCAGCATCGCCACCCCACCAAACGCGGCGGGGCCTACCGGGTGAATGTCGAAGATGCCGCGACCAGTTTTCAGCTGGTGTTCTTTCATGCGCGGGATGACTATCTGTGCAAAATCCTGCCCACAGGTGCGCGGCGCATCGTTTCGGGCAAGGTGGAATTGTTTGATGGTATCGCCAATATGGTGCACCCCGATCATGTGCTTGAGGTGCAGGACGCGGGCGAAATCCCTGATTTTGAACCGGTCTATCCGCTGACCGCTGGCGTGACCCAGAAAACCATGCGCAAGGCGGCAGCGGCGGCTGTGACCCGCGCGCCCGAGTTGGGCGAATGGATTGACCCCGCGCAAAAGGCTCAAACCGGCTGGCCCGATTGGCAGGGGGCCATTGTCACGGCTCATGCGCCGCAAGACATGCAGGATCTGTCCTCAACCCATCCAGCGCGCGAACGGTTGGCCTATGATGAATTGATGGCGCATCAACTGACTTTGGCTTTGGCCCGTTCTCAATTGCGCCGTGCCAAGGGCCGCGAAACTGTGGGCACCGGCATCCTGCAGGCCCGTGTATTAGAGGCCTTGCCCTACACCCCGACCGGGGCTCAAACCCGCGCCATTGCCGAAATAGCGGCCGATATGGCCAAACCCCAAAAGATGAACCGACTGTTGCAAGGTGACGTTGGTGCCGGCAAAACACTGGTGGCCTTCAAGGCGTTGTTGATCGCCGTCGAAGCAGGCGGGCAGGGCGTGATGATGGCCCCCACCGAAATATTGGCGCGCCAACATCTGGAAGGGCTGCGCCCCTTGGCACAAAGCGCCGGTGTCGTGCTGGAAATCCTGACAGGCCGTGACAAAGGCGCAGAGCGACGCGCCAAACTTGTGGCGCTGGCGGCGGGCAAGATCCAAATTCTGGTGGGCACCCATGCTGTGTTTCAAAAGGATGTTGAGTTCGCTGATCTAAGGTTGGCTATCGTGGATGAACAACACCGTTTCGGTGTGCGCCAACGGCTGGAGTTGGGCCGCAAGGGCGCTCAGGCCGATGCATTGGTGATGACCGCCACGCCAATCCCTCGCAGTCTGTCTTTGGCGCAATATGGCGATATGGACATCAGTGTGCTGGATGAAAAACCGCCCGGCCGACTGCCCATCAAAACTGCCTTGGTCAACATAACGCGGATGGATGAAGTGGTGGATCACCTGCGCAAAGCCATTGCTGAGGGGCGGCAGGCCTATTGGGTGTGTCCGCTGGTTGAAGACAGCGAAGTTATTGATCTGTCCAGTGCTACGGATCGCTTTCAACGCCTGCGCGCGGCCTTGGGCGAAGGCAAAGTTGGATTGGTGCATGGCCAAATGCCGTCCGAAGAAAAAGACGCCGCTATGGCGGCCTTTTACCGCGGTGAAACATCGGTATTGGTCGCCACCACCGTTATCGAAGTGGGCGTTGATGTGCCCAACGCCACGATCATGGTGATCGAACGCGCCGAAAGTTTTGGCTTGGCGCAATTGCATCAGCTTCGCGGGCGTGTCGGGCGCGGCAGTCAAGCCTCCACTTGTTTGTTGATTTATCAAGCACCTCTATCAGAAGGCGGACAAAAGCGGCTTGAAACCATGCGCGAAACAGAAGACGGGTTCCGTATTTCTGAGGTTGATCTGGAGATGCGCGGGGCAGGGGATTTGATTGGCACGGCACAATCCGGGTTGCCACGTTTCCGGGTGGCAGATCTGGAACGACAGGCGGCCTTGATGGCCGTGGCGCAATCGGATGCACGAAAACTGATGGCCGATGATCCGGATTTGACATCCGCAAGGGGTAAAGCAGCCCGTGTTTTGTTGTGGTTGATGGAACAGGATCAGGCGATCCGGTTGATTGAGGTCGGCTAGGTAAAATTTAATATCATTTGTTATCAAATGGTTCAGGCATTTTGTTCCCAAATGTTCACTAATGTTCTCACAAAGTTCTTTACAATGCTCACCCAAAATGAGAACAAAGGGGCAACAAGACGATGCAAATTAAGGATACACCCCAATGTACAGCCAGATCAAAGCCGCAGTCATTCGATCTCAGGACACGCTGCTTGGTGATGTTTTGGGTGTTATGGCGCTGATGACAGCGCTGGTGGTAGGCCTCTATTTGCCCGGTTTCTTGTAACTCTTTCTGCCTGCGACGTTTCGTACCCGTTAATGCCGCGCATCTTCTGTCCCCTTTTATGATGCAACGCGACTATCAGACACTGCCTGTCCCACTGTCCCTTTAAGGGGTTTGCCTCAATCCTCCCCCTTTAGGCATGACGGGAAAACGCGAGACCGAGCTTACCTGCCGCCGCCATCCTCTGTCCGGATGTGCGGCGGTTTTTTTTGGCTAATTACAATGACAAGGGCCAGTGACCCAGACGGGGAGTATGCACATGATGCAGGCAATCAAGAACGCAAGATTAGAGATTTTGCCCATCACATCGCTGCGTTTCATGCGCTTCAAAGAAAGAACAATGCCGAGATGGCAAACAACACCCAGCCAGTAAAATTGAAAATCCAGATCACGCGTGGGGGCATGGACGCGCTGGTTTAATCAAGCACAAGAGCTGGCGGCTTGGGCCATTTCCAACGCCTCAACCGATGCTTCAAGTGTCAACAAGATCGAAGCATGACGGTTCTTATACTCGCGCGCGGGGCGTAAAACCTCGAGCCCCTCAAACGGCGCAGACGGGGTTGGCCCGTCATTTTTCAGCATATCCTTCAAGGCATCACGTGCCGCGCGTACCTCATCAATAGTGGTGCCCACAATATTGGCACCAACAACACTGGCCGCTGCCTGTCCGAGTGCACATGCTTTGACATCCTGACCATAGGCACTGATCCGGCCATCCGTGCAAGCCACATCAACTGTCACAGTTGAGCCGCACAAAGGCGCACGCCGCTTTACAGTGGCATCCGGATGCTCCAACCGCTCCAGCCGTGGCATGTCAGCGGCCAACGCCAATATGCGCGCAGAATAGAGCTTTATCAGATCGGTTTCACCGCTCATGGCTTTCCCTTTCGGTTGTGACCCCATAAATAGAGGCGATAACTCAGGATGCAAAGAGGGTTCGTTATGAACTTTGATCCCAAAACACTGTGCTACAATGAGGCCGGTCTGATCCCCGCGATTGCGCAGGAAGAAGAAACCGGTGAAGTTCTGATGATGGCATGGATGAACGCCGAGGCTGTGGCGCGCACGCTGGACACCGGCCGCGTGACCTATTGGAGCCGGTCGCGGCAGGCTTTTTGGGTCAAGGGAGAGACCTCGGGGCATGTGCAACAACTGGTAGAGATGCGCGTGGATTGTGACCGCGATTGCCTGTTGATGCAGGTGCGCCAAACTGGCGCGGCGTGTCATACCAACCGGCGCAGTTGTTTTTATACGGCTGTTCAGGATGGCCGCGAAGTTGAAATCATGACGCCTATGGCTGAGTGAGCAAGTTTCAAGTATTTACGGAAAAGTGAAGCCTCAAAGCCCGATCATCTGGCGGATGTCTTGGGGTGTTTTGCCCGCCTCACGATAGGTTGAGATCGCGCGCGCATCATCCCGTTTTGCAAGGCGTTTGCCAGCATCATCGCGGATTAGCCGGTGATGGTGATAGACAGGCGTGGGCAAGTTAAGAAGGCGTTGCAGCAGCACATGTATTTGTGTTGCTGAAAACAGGTCTTGGCCTCGGATCACATGGCTGATCTGTTGTGCTGCATCATCAACCACAACGGACAGATGATAAGACGCTCCCATATCACGACGCGCCAGTACTACATCGCCAACATGCGTGATCATGTTTGTGGGTTGGATTAATCCGCTTAACCCTTCGGGGCTGGCCCCTGTTTCTTCAAAGTTCAGTGGCCCAGATAAATGCGCCAATGCTCGCGCCATATCCAAACGCAAAACAGCATCAGGCATTGGGCCAGTCAGTGGCGTGGCGGGGCGGCAGGTGCCGGGGTAAATCACCCCGTCCGGGCCAAGCAGCGGCGCACCTTCCTGCGGGGCGGACGCGGCGGCGCGAATGTCTGATCGACTACATGAACATGGGTATATAACGCCAAGATCCCAAAGGATATTAAGGCTGTCTTGGTAGGCCTGAGAGCGGCTGGACTGGCGCATTACAGGTGTGGGCCACTCTAGGCCCAGCCAGGCCAGATCATCATATATCTGTGCCTCCCACTCAGGGCGTGCACGTGATTGATCAAGGTCGTCGATGCGGAGATGAAACTGACCCGCAGCATCACATGCGGCCTGATACGCCAGTAAGGCCGAAAAAGCATGCCCCAGATGTAGGGGGCCGGTTGGAGATGGTGCGAACCTTGTGGAAAAATTCACGATATTTCAGGTGTATAAGTGTTAGAGTTGATGTGATCATTCAGGCTGACGGCTTTTGCCTCATAGGTTTTGGCCCATGCGCTGTAAATGTCGTTTGAGGTGTCTTGCGTCACATCGCCGTAGACGCGAACAAGGAATTTTTCTGTCATGGGCATAGAAAATCACATGGGCTGGGTTTCGTCCAGTGTACTGTGCGCCAACCAGTCTGCCCAAGCGGCTTTGGCGCGGTCAGTGTAGGCCTTATAGCGGTCTTTGCGGCCACGCCGACCACCTTTGAGGCCGTCCACCGGGCGAAACAGGCCAAAATTGACGTTCATCGGCTGAAACGTCTTTGCCTCAGCGCCGCCGGTGATGTGATGGATCAACGCCCCCATGGCACTGTCCTGAGGGGGCGCAGGCAAGGGGTGGCCGTTGATGTCGGCTGCAGCCAAACGGCCCGCCAGCAGGCCCATGGCCGCACTTTCCACATAACCCTCAACCCCGGTGATTTGGCCAGCAAATCGAATATGCGGGCGTGATCGCAGGCGCATGTCCCCATCCAGCAATGTAGGAGAGTTCAAAAAGGTATTACGGTGAATGCCGCCCAGCCGGGCGAATTGGGCATCTTGCAGACCGGGGATCGTGCGCAACACTTCGGTTTGCGCGCCGTACTTCATTTTAGTCTGAAATCCCACGATGTTATACAGCGTTCCTAATGCGTTATCCCGGCGCAATTGCACCACGGCATAGGCCTTCTCATCGGGTTGGTGCGGATTGGTCAGGCCTACCGGTTTCATCGGGCCAAAGCGGAGCGTTTCTCGGCCACGTTCGGCCATCACTTCGATGGGCAGGCAGCCATCAAAATACCCGGCGGTTTCGCCTTCATGAAACTCGGTTTTGTCAGAGGCCAGCAACGCATCAATAAAGGCCTCGTATTGATCGCGATCCATCGGGCAATTCAAGTACGCGGTGCGCTCTTCCTCGGTTTCACCCTTGTCATAGCGCGATTGCATCCAGGCACGGCTCATGTCGATGCTATCGAAATAGACGATTGGCGCTATGGCATCAAAAAAGGCGAGGCTATCGGTGCCGGTTTCGGCTGCGATTGATTTTGATAAGGCATCAGATGTCAGCGGCCCAGTGGCGATAATCCAATGGCCATCGTCGGGCAGGTCGGTAATTTCTTCGTATGACACGGAAATATTAGGGTGTGATTTCAACGTCTTTGTCACGGATTCGGCAAAAGGATCGCGATCAACCGCCAATGCGCCCCCGGCCGGCAGGCGGTGTTTGTCCGCAGTGGCCATAATCAGCCCGTTGGCCGCACGCATTTCCCAATGCAGCAGGCCAACGGCGTTTTGTTCGTCATCATCCGAGCGGAAAGAATTGGAACACACCATTTCGGCCAAATCGCCGGTGCGATGGGCAAAGGTTTCGACCTTGGGGCGCATTTCGTGGATCACGACCTGCACGCCCATATTCGCGGCCTGCCAGGCGGCTTCGGATCCGGCCATGCCGCCACCGACGATATGTAAAGTTTTGCTCATGCCCCGCGATGTAGGGGATCGGGGCGCGATTGAAAAGCCCGAGAAATTGGGGAATTGGCGTCAATGCAAAACGCGATTGTATCCTGATCAGGACGGCGGTGTGATGTTGGAATCTAGTGGTAATCCTGAGGGCAGATGCTCTGGTGGGCCGAGCCGCCCGGTCGTGGATATCGGATCCGTCAGCGCCTTCATGAAGCTCATGAGTGCAGAGATTTCGGCATCGCTTAAGGCAACGGGCGCAATCTCAATCGCGGCGGCAATGTTGAGCACCTCATCGAAATCAGCCATGGCCCCCAGCATATCCTCTGGCGCGTCGGGGTGAGGCAAAAGGGCTGCATCGCCCGTGTATTCAGCCAGCGATGTCATCGCGTCAAGATGATGGCGGATCATGCTTTCAAGCGTGTCAAACGCGCCGGAATGACCATAAGGCGCGCTGAGCACCACATTGCGCAGCGAAGGCGTGCGAAAGCGGTAGGCGTCATCGGGGCTGTTGGTGATCGCTGCGCGCCCATGATCCGCTGTCTTCGGCCCGTGGGTCTTGCCCGGGCCAATTTGAGGCACGCCGATGGCATGAAACTGGTGATCGGTCTGAAACGGGCCGGAATGGCAACTGGCGCAATTGCCTTTGCCATAAAACACCGCCATACCACGCAGGGCGTCATTGCTGAGGGCGCGATCATCGCCCCGCAGAAAGGCATCAAACGGGCTGTCGCTGGCGCGGAATTCATAGGCCATGAAATCCGATAAAACGCGTGCAATATCAATGGCATGCAGCGGCTCACCTTGCCCCAGCAACCAAGCAAAGCGTTGGCGGTATTCAGGCGTGTCAGCCACGCGCCGGGCCAGCAAATCCCACGCTCCGCCAAGGCCGGTAATATTGTCGGCTGCCACGGCATCTGCCACGGGGTTTTCGCCGGGGTGGCCTGCCATTTCATCGGCCGCCACCAGTGGCATCAACGCCTGCGCCGCCAGCGCCGAGGGCACAGGGCGTTCCAGAAACCGCCCCTCGGGCAGGCGAAAGCCAAAGCGTGTTGTGGGGTCGGCCTCGACCCGCCCATCATGCATGAGAACAGTGAATTCAAACGCGCCAAGATTGAAAAGAGATGGCGTGTTGCGGGGCAAGCGTCGCGGCTCATCCTGACCGGGCGCGCCGGTTCGAAGCATTCCTCGCCCATGCGCGCCTTCCCCCAGTGACAAGGACACCCCGTCAGAACTGCCAAAGGTGGCGTCATGGCAATTGGCGCAAGAAATGTTGCGGTTGCCAGACAGGATTGGATCAAAAAACAGATCACGCCCAAGAAGGACCGACGTTGCGCCGGGAACCGGGAAATCATCGGGCTGAATCGCGCGCGGCAAATCAGCGGCCAGTGCACCACCAGCCGACAACCAAACCAACGCCACAGAAAGCCCCCTGCGCATCATACCCCCAATTTTGCCACTCAGTATCCACTGGTGTAGCGAAGCATTGAGGGCAAAAAAACGGGCCTTTTGGAAAAGGATTGGGCCTAGATTGGAAACAAGCGCTTATTGGTCCCAGTTGGGATCGCGTTTTTCGATGAAGGCTTTGATGCCTTCTTCGGTGTCACGGTTCAGCATGTTTTCGACCATCACATCGCGGGTGTAATCATAGGCGGCATCCAGAGGCATCTCTATTTGTTGATAAAACGCCTGTTTGCCCACCTTCACTGCTGATCCCAGTTTGGCCACCAGCGTTTGTGCCAATTCGGTTGTGGCCTGTTCCAGGTCTTCGGGCGCCACTGCGCGGTTGATCAGGCCCAATTCATGGGCGCGCGTCGTTTCAATGAATTCACCTGTGGATAGCATCTCAAACGCTTGTTTGCGCGGGATATTCCGAGACAGCGCCACCATCGGCGTAGAGCAGAACAGCCCGATGTTTACGCCGTTCACCCCAAAGCGGGTGCCATGAGCCGCAACCGCCAGATCGCAAGAGGCAACCAATTGGCACCCGGCCGCGGTGGCGATGCCATGAGGCTGTGCAATCACCGGCTGGGGCAGGGTGCGGATGGCTGTCATCACCTTGGCGCAACGCGTGAACAGATCGGCGAAATAGGCGCGCCCATTGTCCTGCGATTGACGCCCGGCGGTCATTTCCTTCAGGTCATGGCCCGCACAAAACGCTTTTCCTGCGCCAGACAGGATCACCGCCCGGATTTGGCTGTCGTCGGCCAGCGCATCAAGTTCGGATTGTAATGCCGCCAGCATCGCATCACTGAGCGCGTTCAGTTTTTCCGGGGCGTTCAGTGTCAGGCGGGCAATCGCGCCTGTGTCTTGACGTTCAAGGATAGCCATCTTGTATCTCCTGCCGTGTTATGTCCATCTTAGCGAAACGAGAATAGGGAGCGCAAGCATGGTGAAACTCACCGTAGAGGAATTGACGGAATATCTGGATGAAGTTTTTCCCCAGGTGCGTGGAGAATTCACGATCGAAGAAGTGGCCGATATGCGTATTCGTACCCGCCTGAATGTGGGCGAGCGGCATTTGCGCCCCGGTGATACGGTGTCTGGCCCGTCGATCTTTGCTCTGGCGGATGTGTCGGTCTATCTGGCCGTGCTGGCGATGATCGGGCGCGAGGCGTTGGCCGTGACCACCAATTGTTCGATTGATTTTATGCGCAAACCAGTGGCTGACGCTGATTTGATAGCGGAATGTCGATTGCTTAAGTTGGGCCGGGTGTTGGCCGTCGGCGAGGTGTTGATATTTTCGGCCGGTATGGAACAGCCCGTGGCGCGCGCATCAATGACCTATTCCATCCCGCCAAAAGTGGCGTGATACGCCTAGCGACCATGCTGTTGCCGTGAGCCATGTGAGAAGGGCAATCTTTGCAGTGGAGCGCAAAAAAATGGGCCGAAGCGAACTTCGGCCCAGTAGGAAGAGATCCGTCACGGGGAACGTTACGGCCTCCAAAACCATTTGCGGCATTCCGCGCGCGTTTCGTGTGGCGTAAGGCCAATGTCACGCAGCACGCTATCGGGCAGGGTGCGCAGGGTGTTGCGTGTGCGGCTGCGCTGGGTCCACAAAAGAGCGAGATAGGCGACCTTGATTGCCACCTGTGACACGAACGGCAGGGTGCTGCGCGCTGAAAGCTGCGTCAAAGCTGTGCTGTGTGTTGGGGTGAGGGGGGCCATTGTCTCGAGTCTCCTGCATTGTACTAGTATAATATTGATACAATCGGTTGGATTGTGTAATGTCTGGATAGCGATTCTTGAATTGTTCTGCTAGGAAAACATTGTGACTGATACAATATGGCCGCCTGATTTGAGTAACGCTGCGGAATCTAAGTACATTGTATTGGTACAATCCATGCGCGGGGCGATCCGCTCGGGCACGCTGGAGTCGGGATATAAAATGCCCCCCGTGCGGGAATTGGCCTGGCAGTTGGGCATCACGCCGGGAACCGTGGCGCGCGCCTACAAGATTGCTGCAGATGAGGGGCTGGTTGAAACCGCCGTTGGGCGCGGCACGTTTGTGCGCGGTGATCTGGTGGTTGAGGCCGCCACGGAATCGTTGATATCAATGGTGTCACCCGATGCTCATAATTTTCGTGGTGTGCGTGTGCCCGATGTCGGGCAAGACCAGGCGATCCGCCGCCAGCTTGGCCGCTTAAGCCAGCAAAACACCAACCTTTATATTGATTACCCTACACAGCTTACAGATATTGCTGCGCGTCGCGCGGTTGTGCGCTGGATCGGTGCCGACAGGATCGGACGTGTGAGCGAGGATGACATCGTGCTGGGCCTCGGGGCGCAAAACTCGGTTATCATGGCGTTGCAGGCGGTGTTGCATGGGCCGAACCCGGTGATCCTGACCGAAGAGCTGGCCTATCCGGGGGTGCGCCATGCCGCCCGTTTGCTGCGCGCGCAGCTGGTCGGGGTTGAAATGGACGCTGAGGGCGTGCGCCCGGACCGCCTGGAAGAGGCATTGCGCAAACACGGCGGGCAGGTGTTTTTGACCGCAGCAGAGGTGCACAGCCCCACCACCATCCGCACCACTCTGGCCCGAAAACAAGAGATCGCACAGGTGGCGCAGAAGTACCAACTTCAGATCATCGAAGATGATTGCCACTGTATCACCCGACCCGAAGAACCCGCCTACAGGGGGATATGCCCCGAACGCGCCTGGTTCATTTCATCGCTGACCAAGACAGTGTCGGCGGCGGTGCGGTTTGGATATGCGGTGGCACCCCAGGGCCAGGCGGCCAATGCCCGGCAGGTGGCGCAATCGTCCTTTTATGGCTTGCCCCAACCGATCATGGATCTTTGTGCCGGTTTGATGCAATCTGGTGAGGCCGAGGAGATACGTCACAAAGTTCAGGCCACAACGCTGCACCGGGTCAAGGATGCGGTCAATGTGTTGGGCAAATGGGATATTGCCTGGCGCCCTGATGTGCCGTTCATCTGGTTGAAGTTGCCTCAGGGCTGGCGTGGGTCCAGTTTTGCGCGGGCGTGCGGGGAGATGGGTATTCAAATCAAAGCCTCGGACGAATTTGCACTGCCCGATGGTGCGGCCCCCAATGCCTTGCGCATTAGTCTCAATCCGCCCTTACCACGCGCGGATGATCTGGCCGCGTTTGAGAAAATATCTCAATTGCTGGCGCAACCCCCGGTAAATGTGGATTTTTGATGGGGTACAATAATACCTATTTTGTAACGCATTGAAATCGCAATGATAATAAGGGTAGGTGCCCCTTGACTAGATCATGGGATCAGGTAGAACGCACCGATCAAACACCACCCCAAAAGGGACGAGACATGAAAACCTATTCTGCAACACCGGCAGACATCGACAAGAAATGGATCCTGATTGACGCCGAAGGCGTTGTTCTGGGCCGTCTTGCTGCGATCGTCGCCACCCGCCTGCGTGGCAAACACAAAGCCACCTTCACTCCTCACATGGATACCGGCGACAACGTGATTGTCATCAACGCTGACAAAATTCAGCTGACCGGCAACAAACGTGAAAAGCCGAATTACTGGCACACTGGCCATCCGGGCGGGATCAAATCACGCACCACCGGCCAGATCCTGGAAGGCAAATTCCCAGAACGTGTTGTGACCCAAGCGGTCAAACGCATGCTGCCGGGCAACCGTCTGAGCCGTCAGATTATGACCAACTTGCGCGTCTATGCAGGTGCCGAGCATCCTCACGAGGCGCAAAGCCCTGACGTGCTGGATGTGAAATCCATGAACAAGAAAAACACCCGGGTGGCGAGCTGATGACTGAAGAAATCAAATCCCTCGAAGGCCTCGAAGCTGTTGCTGAAGGCGTAGAAGCCGCAGCCATTGTCGAAGCTGCAATCAATCGTGAGCCTGTCCGTGATGAGCTCGGCCGCTCCTATGCCACCGGCAAACGTAAAGATGCGGTTGCCCGTGTCTGGATCAAACCCGGTTCCGGCAAGGTTCTGGTACGTGACGCCAAAGGCAATTTCATTGACTACACCAAATATTTTGCACGCCCTGTGTTGCAGATGATCCTGCGCCAGCCGTTCGAAGTGGCCGGTGTGAGCGATCAGTTTGACGTGATGGCCACTGTCAAAGGTGGTGGTCTTTCGGGGCAGGCCGGTGCGGTAAAGCACGGTATCTCGAAAGCGTTGCAACTGTATGATCCCTCCTTGCGTGGCGCGCTGAAAGCCGCCGGCTTCCTGACCCGCGACAGCCGCGTGGTGGAACGTAAGAAATACGGTAAGCGCAAAGCGCGCCGCAGCTTCCAGTTCTCCAAGCGTTAAGCTGCTGGTTCAAGATTTGCGAAGGGGCTGCCTATTTGGGTGGCCCTTTTTCATGTGCGTTTGTTTGAGTCTGGTATGATGCCCGGTGCGGTGTAAACTGCGCCCGAGTGGAGGATGACACGATGAAACTTCTGTGGGGCCAGCAAAGCAACCGGTTGCAAAACCAGCCCAACAAAGCCGGCGAAACCAAAACGCAAGAGATCGGCCAAAGCCAGATCCGCGTCGGGCGCTTTACCTATGGTTATGAACATGCTGATGTGTACCAATGGGGTGAGGGGGCCAATCTGGAAATTGGCGCATTCTGCTCCATTGCGGGCGGACTACAGGTGTTTCTGGGGGGCAATCACCGGGCGGATTGGGGCACGACATTTCCCTTCGGGCAGGTGTTTCGTAAAGCCCTGGGTGAGTTTGATATTCCCAACAACAGCCAGAGCAATGGCGATGTGGTGATTGGCAATGACGTGTGGATCGGCTCAAAAGTGACGATCATGTCCGGCGTTACCATCGGCGATGGCGCTGTGATTGCTGCCAATGCGACAGTGGCCAAAGACGTAGGCGCCTATGAGATGGTCGGCGGCAACCCCGCGCGGCATTTGAAACATCGCTTTAGTGAAGACATATGCGCGCGTTTGCTGGGTTTGAAATGGTGGGATCAACCATTGGAGGTGATCCGTGAAATCGCGCCGCTATTGTCGGGCGTGCCCGATGAAGCAAGGTTGGACCGGATCGAGGCACTGATTGGCTATCTGGATGTCTGACAGGGCAGGAGCCTCCGGCGGAAGTATTTGTGGAAAGATGAAAGCCGAAGTCACTCGGCGCTACCCGGTTGGCAATGTTCCCATCGCGTGAGGCGGTATTGCGAAGAGCCGCTGTCGAATCTGTGCCGTTCGAGGCAGGCTTGTTCAGCGATACCACCCAACGCAGCAGTAGACCCGACAGGTAGTGCGTGTAGTGAGCCGTCAGGAAGGTGTAGCTGCACCCAAAGCCGCCTTCTGGTTTTGGAGCTTGCATCAAAGACGGATAACACGTCAGCAATAACAAAACCGTCTCGGCGGTGCCTCTCTGGATTGAAGTTTAGGGCCCATGTCGCGGCGAGCACAATGAGCAAGGCCACAAATGCTCCTCCTAGGAACCACCCATCCAGCCAGATCATCTGAAAGAATTTTTTAGCACGGGTGAAGTGATCAGGATCACTCATCCGGCGCCACCAACCCCAGCCCCCGCAGGTAAACGCCAATCCCGCTTTCCAACAAATCCTCGGGTGAAAACGGCGCGTTTGTGCCCGGAGAGTTACGCGCAAAAAGTTCGACCACACCGTGGCTTAACGCCCAGATGTGAGCCGAGAACATAGACGCAGGCGGGCGTTTTTCAGGTGGAATATGCTGACTGAGGTCCGTGGCCGCACGTTCCAGAACGTCGCGGGCGCGGGCCGATACGGCGGCCAGTTCAGGCGTGCGGTTGACCGAAATACCGGATTCAAACATCGCAATATAATGGCCCGGATATTTGCGGGCAAAGGCGAGGTAAGCCCGCCCTGTGGCCTCAAATGACGCCAGCGCCGAGGGCTGCCCTTTGTCATAGGCAAATTGCATCACATCGGCAAAAATCTCATACCCTTGACGTGCGGCTTCGGCGATCAGATCCTCGCGCCCGGCAAAATGGCGATAGACTGCCGCCGGGGTGACGCCTGCCTGCTTGGCCGCCTCGGACAGGGTAAACCCTGTTGGGCCTTTCGCCTCAATCAGCGCGAGTGCGGCCTCGATCAAGGCCTGACGCAGATTGCCGTGATGATAGCCGCGTTTAGCCATCCCAAACCTCGGGCCCGCCTGAGACGGCGCTATCAATCTGGCCGATGGCATGGGCATCTTTGCGCGTGTACTCCAGCGAGGTCAGAACCTGGCGCATGGCCGCCAGACGCGCACGGCGTTTGTCGTCTGAGCGGATGATGGTCCAGGGGGCGTGATCGGTGTGGGAGTGCTCAAATGTTTCGCCAATTGCGGTGGTGTAGGCATCCCATTTCTTCAGGCCTTCCACGTCGATCCAGCTGAGTTTCCATTGTTTCAACGGGTCGCTTTCACGTTTCATAAAGCGACGCAATTGTTCGGCCCGCCCAACGTTAAGCCAGAATTTGAACAGGTGAATACCTTCGTCCACCAGCATTTTTTCAAAGTCAGGCGTCTGGGTGAAAAAATGCGCGCGCTGCTCGTCATCACAAAAGCCAAACACCTTTTCCACGACACCGCGATTGTACCAGGAGCGGTCAAAAAACACGATCTCGCCGCCGGCTGGCAAGTGATCAATGTAGCGCTGGAAATACCACTGTGTTTTTTCTACATCCGAGGGTTTTGACAGGGCAACAACCCGCGCCCCCCGAGGATTAAGATTTTCCCGGAAGCGTTTGATTGTACCGCCTTTTCCAGCCGCATCGCGGCCCTCAAACACGATGGCGATACGCGCGCCGGTTTCCTTGGCCCAGGCCTGCATTTTCACCAGTTCAATATGCAGGGCCAACATCTCTTTCTCATAGGCTTTGCGCGGCATCCGTTCGCTATGTGGATAGGCCGTTGACAGAATATCTCCCTTGTCAGAGCGCTTGATCGCATTGCGCACGTCTTCGGGGGCTTCAGACTCAAAATAGGTGCTGATCGCGCCGTCAAATGGAAGCTCCATGGGCCTCTCCTTTTTTGGGGTCACTATGGGGTGTTAGAGGATGTGATGCAAATGCGGATCACGTAGCTGAGCATTCAAGCGCAGCTGCCAGCGCGGTAGAGGGGTGGCCTTCCAAGAGGGGCCAGGTACCCAAGAAAAACCTGATCCTTAACTCTTGCCGGAATGCAGGCCAAAGGGGGTCGTTTGGTATATCTCGTTCAACCAGTTGCCATAAAGCAGATGTGCGTGACTGCGCCAACGGTTTTGTGGTGGCTGCGATGGATCATCATTGGGATAATAGTTGCATGGCACATTGATCGGAGTGCCTGTCTCAACATCGCGGTCATATTCTTGTTTCAGCGTGCCGCTGTCATATTCCAGATGGTTAAAG
This sequence comes from Roseovarius sp., assembly GCA_029212365.1. Lineage (GTDB taxonomy): Bacteria > Pseudomonadota > Alphaproteobacteria > Rhodobacterales > Rhodobacteraceae > Roseovarius. The sequence goes on along the minus strand of JARGOC010000004.1, from coordinate 84,622 downwards.
ATATAGAGCGCGTTATGCGTTGCATCTTGCACCAGGCAAGGGCCTGCTTCGTCACTGGCCAGCAGAGTGGTGAGACCGGTGGCGGCATCAATCTCAGACTGGCGCATTTCGGTCCAGCGGCTGACGGGGATCACACATTCATCCGAAAACCCACGCAGATAGGGCGAGGCAGGCGCCATGTTGCGATGGCGAAAACAGCCAAAGGCCTTGGCATCCAATATATGCTTATTTACGCCGTGGAAGTGATTGATCATGCCCATCCCGCCCCAGCACACACCAAAGGTGGAATGCACATGGGTTTGGGTCCAGTCGAACACGCGGCGCAATTCGTCCCAATAGGTGACGTCTGTGAAATCGAGGCGCTCAATCGGGGCGCCGGTAATGATCAGCCCGTCAAATTTTTCACCCGAGGCCAGAACATCCGAGAACGGGCGATAAAAGCTCTTCATATGCTCAGCGGCGGTGTTGCGGGTGCGATGCTCGGTCATGCGGATCAAGGCAAAGTCGATCTGCAAGGGGGTGGCCCCAATCAGCCGGGCAAACTGGTTTTCCGTCTGGATCTTCTTGGGCATCAGATTGAGCAGCGCAATGCGCAACGGGCGGATGTCCTGACGGGCCGCCTGATCCTCGTCCATCACCATCACACCTTCACGCGTCAACACGTCATAGGCGGGCAGGTTGGCGGGGATCTTGATGGGCATCGATCTGACTTTCTTGAGTGTTGTGAAATAGATAGGCGACTAGCCGCGCCGCGCAAGGGCGTTGGCTATCAGCATTTCAAATTCGGGTGCGGAGCTGACAGCGGCTATTTCATCGGCGGTGACGCTTACGCCCCATTTCTCCATCGCCCCATAGCGCGGGGCACGATGGGCGAGGGCACGGGCATAGGTCCAGCGGATAAAGGCATCGGGGTCAACCTTGTCTTGCGCCACACCGGCCTCGGCCAGGTAGTCGTTCCAGGCCTGAAGCAGAAATTCGGGCTGATAGGCCATGGGTTTGGGGGCTTTATCAAAGCGGCGGATAAGTTCCTGAGTGTGGGCCTCGTCGCCCTTGATCAGCACAAGCAAACAATGCTGTGACAGATCTTGCAGCAGGCTGTCATCGGGATCATCCCCATCGACCCATTCGCAGATAGACCCGCCGGTATCGCAGATGAAATGTGGATAGCCATAAAGCGATTGCGCGCGTTCAATGAAATAGCTGGTGTCACGCAGGGCGCCAATTTCGGACTTGCGAAACTGGTGCTGACGTTTGGTGTATTCCGCAATGGCCATTCCACCTTTGGCGCTGTCACCGGGCTTGCCCAGCCACGAGGACACGGGCGCCAGATTGTTGAAGGTGATATTTGAGCCAATGTAAATGCTGTCGCTCATCAACAGATCACGCAGAAAGGGGACTTTCATGGCGTGGGATTTCGCATTGTCGGCAATGCGTTCGCCCAGGTAATGGGTGCCGATGCGGTAATCTATGGAATAGTGAAACCAGTCACCTTGCGCGCGCAACATGTTTGAAACATGGGTCTTTCCCAGCCCCGACATTCCATAAAAGAGCACCCGCTTATGCGGGGCATCTTGCCAGTCTTGTGCGCTTTGATAGATCATTCGCCGTCCTCTTTGATCCTGTCGTACAAAGGATGCGGGCGATGTGAAAGAGGTCATGCCTCAGGCGGGGAAGTTTTTGGCCAAAAGATGCAACTTCGCAAATATGCGGCTCAGGCCTCGCGCCCATGTTTCTTTAGGCGGGCATGCAGGGCAGGGGCCTCGGGGGCACCGGCCTCAAGGGCAAATACATAGGCATGTGTCAGGTAAAAACAGGCCGCGTCATTGGTGTTGGCCTCATGCGCGGCCTGTGTGTAAAGCCGGATCAATGCGCCCTGATCATGTGCTGCGTGTGCTGCGATCATGGCGGTATCTAAGGCGGCACTCATTCAGCGGCCTGCGCCTGCGTTTGTGCACGGTGGGTCAACAGTTTGCGGGCCACCCAATCATGAAAACAATGGGTGGGGCTGTCCATCACGGGCGAAAACCGCCCGCCGTCAAAACCCGGAACATGGCGGCCTTTTTGCATGCCTTCGACAACAAAGATGTCTTCCTCAAACACATCCTTCCAGAGCGCTGAGTTTTTCGCCCGCAGGTGCGCGTCAGTGTCTGGCACGGAATAATAAAGGTGCACATGTTCCAATGTCTCTTCGGTGGATTTCGCCTCAAGCAGGATGGCGTAGGAATGATCACGGTGCACACCCAGCAACACATTGGGGTAGACGGCGATATATTCTGCCTGCTCATCCCATTTGTCGCCAACGCCGTTGAAATCAGGAAACACATTTCCGGCCTCGCCCCTGAGTTGGCGATAAACCATGGTGCCCTGGCCCGAATATTGGCCGGGGTTTTCAATATGATAGTGATCCTCAAGCCGTGAATAGCTGTTCAGGCCGGGATGCACCCAAGGCAAATGATAGCTTTCACAGTAGTTTTCAACTGCCAGTTTCCAGTTGGTTTTGACCCCCAGCTGAAATTGGCTGTCCGCGCCGCCATGATAAAGCGGTTTTTCAAAGTCAGACCAGCGTTGCATCAAATCGGCATGCACCTCTTCAAAGGCGGGCGCATCGCCAGAGACGTTGATCCACACCACATCGCGCCAGATGTGGCTGCGCACCTCATTCAGGCCCAAAGTATCACGATCAATGCTGTCGTGGGTGTTATGGCCCGGCCCGCCCACATGGGGTGTTGAAACCAGCTTGCCCTTGGTTGAATAGCACCACGAATGATAGGGGCAACGAATGGCGCCTTCGATCTTGCGCGGCTCTTCCACAAGGATCATGCCCCGGTGGCGGCATATGTTTTGAAAGACACGCACTTCACCATCGTTGTCGCGCAGCAGCAACAACGGCATGCCCAAGAATTCGATTGGCTTGGCATCACCGGGGGCAGGCACATCAGCAGCCACCGCCAGCCCGGCCCATTGGCTGAACAATAGGGCGTGCTTTTCCTCCTGAAAAACCGCCTCATCTATATAGTGGGCATTGGGCAGGCCATTGGCCTTGTCCACGGTGCTGCAGACGCCGGAAAGATCAGTTAGCTGAGGGGTCATGGCAGTCGCTCCTGACGGATGATGCGACCACCTAAACAAGTTTTTGCTTCGTCTACCCGTCAATCTGCGACGCGTTTTGCATGTCTGCGACCAAGGAGTGCGTGCAACTGTCCGGCCTTTACCGGATCACATGTACGGCACATTTGGCGTGACGCACCACGCGATCAGCGGTGGAGCCAAGGAAAAAGTTCTCAAGTCCGGGCTTGTGCGAGGCCAGTATGATGCAATCAATGTCATGATCATTGGCGTATTGTACGATCGCCCGCCCGGCATGGCCAGAAATAAGGGTGGATGATGCACCGGGCAGTTTTTGCGCCATGGCGTTGAGATTTTCGTCTGCTTCTGCACGCCTGTCGACAAACACCTGTTCGGGGATCTCAACTGCGGCATAGGACGGGATGTTTTCCATCACATGCACCAGAGTAAACTTGGCATCCTTTGCAGCAAGCGCGCGCGCGATCTGAAAAGAGACTTCGGTGTCGTGATCTTTGTCGAAAACAACGGGTAACAGAATATTCGTATACATAGTTTTTCCCTCAAATTTACTTGAATTAGAGGTATGATATTACAATTCTGTGCAGGTGGCCTTGAGCGAGGTCAAACCAGGCGAAACGATCTAGTCGGCGCCGGTTCACCCCGCTCTGCGTTGTTTAGCTTATACGCCGCGCGGCAATGCCGCCACACCGGTACGGGCCATATCCACAAGGCCCAAGGGGCGCATGAGATCAGCAAACGCATCGACTTTTTCAGGCGTGCCGGTGATTTCAAACACAAAGCTATCGAGCGTGCTGTCCACCACATTGGCGCGGAAAATATCCGCCAGCCGCAGGGCCTCGACCCGTTTGTCACCTTCACCTTCGACCTTGAGCAGCGCCAGTTCCCGCTCAACCGAGCGGCCCTCAACAGTGAGGTCATGCACCTCATGCACCACCACGATACGGCCCAACTGTGCCTTGATCTGTTCGATCACTTGCGGCGTGCCGGTGGTGACGATGGTGATGCGTGACTGGTGACCAAGGTGATCAATTTCGGCCACGGTCAGGCTGTCGATGTTATAGCCACGCCCGGCAAACAGGCCAATCACCCGCGCCAGAACACCCGGTTCATTATCTACAATCACCGCCAATGTGTGCCGCTCCACCACATCCGAGAACGTGGGTCGCAGATTATAGGCGGAATGCTTGTTGGCACCTTTTTTGATTTTGAGCGCTGACATGGTGTTATCCTTTGTCTTTCTTATTGGCGGCAAGCTGTTCAAGCAAGTCGTCGATGTATTTTACCGCCTGTACATTATCAATGCGGTCGCGGGCCGCTTCCCATTGCAGGCGTTGCGCTTCATCGCGACCACCGATCTGTTGATAGTAGTCTTGGCGGTCGGAGTTCTGTGCACGGCGTTCGGCGGCATTGTCGGTGCCCCAATGGCGGGGTTTATGGGCGTGATCCAGGTTGATCTGATCGGCGCTTTCATCAAACTCCGCATCCAGGGTTTGCTTGTCGCTTCGCCGAATGTGCCGGTTAGCCATGGCCTTGATCGTGCGGGCATGCCGCCGCGCGGCCTTGTCCGAGCCATTGGACGCAATCTTGCGTTGCCGCCCAAGATCACGCTGCTTTTCGGCAGCAGGATCACGGGGTTTATGGGCATCACGATTCCCCATGGGTTACACCATCACCGCGCCTTTGGCGCCGATGGCATCCTTGGTCGAGGCCTGACCCAGCAGCATTTTGTTGTGCGGCTCGCCCGAGGGGATCATCGGGAAGCAATTCTCATGCTTTTCCACCAGACAATCCATAATAACCGGGCCGTCGTGGTTGATCATCTCAAGGATCGCATCATCCAGATCAGCCGGGTCTTTGCACTGAATACCCTTGGCGCCAAAGGCCTCGGCCAGTTTTACAAAATCGGGCAGGGCCTCGGACCAGCTATGGGAATAGCGCTCGCCGTGCAGCAATTCCTGCCACTGGCGCACCATGCCGAGGCGTTCGTTGTTCATGATGAACTGTTTCACCGGCAGGCGGAATTGCACGGCTGTGCCCATTTCCTGCATGTTCATCAGCCAGGAGGCCTCACCGGCGACGTTGATCACCAAGGAATCCCGGTGTGCCATCTGCACGCCGATGGACGACGGAAACCCGTACCCCATGGTGCCCAAGCCCCCGGATGTCATCCAGCGGTTGGGGTCATTGAAATGCAGGTATTGCGCCGCCCACATTTGGTGTTGGCCCACTTCGGTGGTGATATAGCGGTCATGGTCCTTGGTCAGCGCCTCAAGCCGCGCAAGCGCGTGCTGAGGTTTGATCGCTTTGTTGTCTTGCGTATAGGCCAGGCAATCGACCTTTTTCCACTCGTCAATCGTGGCCCACCACTTCTGGATCGCCTCGCGGTTTACCTTGCGGCCCCGCGCTTTCCAGACCTTCAGAACATCCTCAAGCACATGGGCAATATCACCGACAATGGGAATATCGGCCTTGATCACCTTGTTGATCGAGGAGGGGTCAATATCAATATGCGCCTTGATTGATCCGGGGCTAAAGGCATCCAGCAACCCGGTGATACGGTCATCAAACCGCGCGCCGATGTTGATCATCAAATCACAGTCGTGCATGGCCATATTGGCCTCATACAGCCCATGCATGCCCAACATACCGATCCAGTTTTTACCATTGGCCGGATAGGCGCCCAACCCCATCAGGGTTGAGGTGACAGGAATGCCAGAGGCATCGACCAACTCGCGCAATAGCTGGCTGGCAGCCGGCCCTGAGTTGATCACACCACCGCCGGTATAAAAGACCGGGCGTTTGGCTTGTTCAAGGGCTTCAACCAGTTCGGTGATCGCCTCCATGTCGCCCTTGAGCTGGGGCTGATAATGGCTGACCCGCGCCTTGTTGGGGGGCGTATAGCCGGAGGTGGCAAACTGCACATCCTTGGGAATATCCACCAACACCGGGCCGGGGCGGCCAGATGTGGCCACATGGAAGGCCTGATGAATGGTGTCTGCCAGCGCAGAGGTGTCTGACACCAGCCAGTTGTGCTTGGTGCAGGGGCGGGTGATGCCCACGGTGTCGGCCTCCTGAAAGGCGTCGGTGCCGATCATGAAGGTCGGCACCTGACCGGTCAGAACCACGATCGGGATACTGTCCAGCAGCGCATCCGTCAGGCCCGTCACCGCATTTGTGGCACCGGGTCCAGAGGTGACCAGAACAACACCGGGTTTGCCGGTCGAGCGGGCATAGCCTTCGGCGGCATGCACAGCCCCCTGTTCATGACGAACAAGAATGTGCTGAATGTCGTTTTGCTGAAACACCTCGTCATAAATCGGTAGCACAGCGCCGCCAGGATATCCGAATACGACATCCACACCCTGATCCTTCAGGGCTTGAACTACCATTTTCGCTCCGGTCATTTGACGTGTCATTTGTTCGCTCCGTTCATGACATCACATATTTTCTTACGCACATAAAAAAGCCCCCGATTTTTCGGGGGCGCATGGGGGACCAATATGGTTGCCGTTACCGGCCCATGCGCCATTTTCTCACGATCACCACTAGTTCGGTCATTACGCCGACTCCTTCATGCTACGTCCGCAAGAGATTATGAGCAGGGGCACAGGGCGTCAACAGGGTTATCCAAAAAAATGTCGCAAACCGGGCGTTATCTTTGCATTTGTTGCGCCAGCCAGCGCCGCGCTGTGGGCGTGGTCACGTGATCTAGGCATGAATATCGTTTTAAATCATGACCATGGCGCATTTATTGGGGCAAAGGTCTCAGGCGGGCACAGGCGTGACATCGCTCAGACCTTGATCAAGGTGGTGTATGATCCGGGGTGTGCCTGCAGGGATCGGGATGCCTGTCTCTTGGACTTTGAAGACACAAACGCACGCAACAAGATGCATGAAGAATGGGGCGATATCCTGTATCATGGGGGGCAAGGGGCGAGATAATCAACATTTTCGCCAGTGGTTTTGCGTTGAATGCGGTTCCTCACAAAGGACAAGATTATGCGAATGACACAAATAACGCCGTTTATCCCTTGTACCAAGCTTGACGCCCAAGTGGCGTTTTATTGCGACATGCTGGGGTTTACTGTGGGCTTTCAGGCCGACAATTATGCCTTTTTGCGCCGTGATGATGTGGCTTTGCGTCTGGTGGAGGTCAGCTCTGATGTTGATTTGTCCCACCCCGAGAGGGAAGGCTCATTTTACATCGACGTCACAGGAATTGATGCGCTTTATGATAGCTTGCGTGACCGATTGGAACGTTTGCCCGAGGGGCGCGTGCGCGCTCCGTTCAATCAGGAATACGGGCAGCGCGAATTCCATGTGACGGATGAAGACGGCACGTTGGTCTTTTTTGGCCAAGCAATTTGATTCGCCGACACTCGGTCAGACTGTCTGCATGCAAGGCAGGCCCACATAAAACCTGCGGTATTTAGGGCAAAGCGCCGCGCAGATGTGTCAGAGATTTGCCTCCACAAATACGCGGATTTGGTGCAAGAGGCCCAATAAAAGGGAATTAAGGCCGTATCTACGCAATACTCGGTATTCCCAAGCCGGATGCACCGCGTTAAGGTTCCTCCACTTGCAACGATCCGCGCCGGGGGTAAACCGCCGCGCGCTACCATAAATACTCGGGAGGAGATACCATATGGATCGTCGTTCTTTTTTAAAGAATTCGGCACTTGGCGGCACAGCCGCTGCAGCATCCGCACTGGCCGCACCGGCCTATGCACAAGGTAAACGCACACTGACGATGGTCACCAGCTGGGGCCGTGGCCTTGCTGGGGTGTTTGATGCGGCTCAAAAAGCGGCAGACAACATCAACGCCATGTCCGACGGCAGCCTGACCGTCGAAGTGAAAGCGGCCGGCGAACTGGTTGGCGCGTTTGAAGTGTTTGATGCGGTGACCGCCGGTCAGGCCGACATGTATCACGCGGCTGACTATTATTTCGTCAACCAGCATCCGGGCTTTGCCTTCTTCACGGGCGTTCCCTTTGGCATGACTGCGACTGAGATGAACAACTGGTATTATCACGGCAAGGGGAGTGCGATGCACGACCAGCTGGGTGAGATCTTTGGTCTGAAATCCTTCTTGGCGGGCAACACTGGCCCACAGGCCGGTGGCTGGTTCGCTAAAGAGATCAAAGGCCCCGAAGATTTCAATGGCCTGAAATTCCGGATGCCTGGCCTTGGCGGCAAAGCCTTGGGCAAAATGGGTGCATCCATCCAGAACCTGCCCGGTGCCGAAGTGTACCAGGCGCTGGCCTCGGGTGCGATTGACGGAACCGAGTGGATCGGCCCTTGGGCGGACGAGAAAGCCGGTTTCCAGGAAATCACCAAGTTCTATTACACGGCCGGCTTCCACGAGCCTGCTGCGGGCCTGTCATTGGCGACAAACCTTGATGTGTTCAATGAGCTGACACCGACGCAACAGTCGATCATCGAGATCGCCGCGGGCCATACCAACATCTGGAGCCTTAGCCAGTTCCTGATGAACAACAGTGCGGCCCTTGAGCGCCTGAAAGCCGGTGGCGTTCAGGTTCTGGAATTCCCGGATAGCGTCTGGGATGGTTTGGGCGCAGCCAGCCAGGAAGTCTATGACGAGTTCATGGGCGATGAGCTGTTTGCTGAAATCTACAATGATTACATTGCCTCGATGAAAGCGTCGTCGGGCTGGATCACTCAGTCGACTGGCACTTATCGCGACCAGCGTGACCGCATTCTGGGCTAAGCTCAGCAGGTACACATACAGCAGGCTCCGGAGTGATCCGGGGCCTGTGCTTTCACAAAAATGACGGGTCATAGGCCCGCAAACCGGGGGCATAGTGAACCATGCTGAACGGAGTTCTTTGGGTATTCCAAAATATTGGACTGGCCTTTTACAATCTGTTTTATGCGCTCAGTCATCCAGGCCTCTGGCTGGATTGGTCCAACAAGGAAGCAATCATGCGCTTCGTCTATTACGGCGGATCGGTTGAGTTCTTCTTTGTGGTCTTCACCATATTCCTGATTTTTACTGCCATAGGCCTTTGGCGCAACACCTTCATGTGGGGCTGTGTGCGGGTGCTCGAAGGGTTTGCCAACACGCTTGGCCGCTTCTTTGCCTGGGCCGGTCTGTTGATGGTGTTGCAACAGATTATCATCGTTTTCATCCAGCGAGTATTCACCCGGCCGGATATTTCCTTTGCCTTTGGCATTGTGCTGGAAAAGGACATCAGCTGGTGGGCCGAGGAGCTGAAGCTCTATAATGCTTTGGTGGTGTCCCTGTGCTGCACCTATGCCTTTGTTCAGGGCAGCCATGTGCGGGTTGATCTGTTCTACGCTGCTGTGAAATTTCGCACCAAACGGGTGATCGACATGTTTGGCAGCCTGATCTTTATGCTGCCCATGGCGACGCTGACCTGGATGTACGGTTGGTACTTCATGTGGCGTCACCTGATTACGCCCAAACCTTCGGCATCCGACTCGTTGGAGCGTCTGATCACGAAATCCCGCGCGGTGCGCTGGAATGTAGAAACCATCGGCTTTAGCCCCAATGGGTTTAACGGTTATTTCCTTTTCAAAATCCTGCTCGTGTGTTTTGCGGGCATGGTGTTTTTGCATGGGGTCGCGTTTTTCTACCGCTCTTATCTTGAGTGGAAGGAAGGTCCGGCCAGTGAAGGCAAATACCTGGACAGAGATTCACTTGGCGAAGGCGAAGAAGCCTATGAGGGGACGCACTGATGTTGTTTGGACTAGATGGCGTCGAGATTGGCCTGATCATTGTATTCCTGTGCCTGTTTGGGGGTATCCTGTCAGGCTTTCCGGTGGCGTTTGCCATTGGTGGGGCAGGGATCATTTCCTTTGCAATTATTGCAGGGCTAGACAGTGCGGGATTGCTTGTTCACCAAGCGATTGACAGCTCAAGCCAGGCGTTTAAGGATGTTGTCGCCACCGGCGTGAAGGCAGAAACCATATCCACATTCAGATATCCCGACTTGCCGCGAATGGCCGAGCCGGTTTTCCCGCGTGGCTGGGAAATGGCACTGGATCGCAACGTCAGCTTCATTGTCAACCGGATCAATGAACGGGTTCTTGCGGGGAATTCGATTGAGACCTTGCTGGCCGTGCTGATGTTTGTGCTGATGGGCATCACGCTGGAGCGTTCAAAAATTGCCAATGATCTGCTGACCACAATGGCACGTGTTTTTGGGCCATTGCCGGGCGGTTTGGCTGTGTCGGTTGTGGTTGTGGGTGCGTTCCTTGCGGCCTCAACCGGGATCGTGGGGGCCACTGTGGTCACAATGGGGCTGCTCAGCTTGCCAACCATGCTGCGAAATAACTATTCGCCTGAAATTGCCACAGGCGTTATCGCCGCCTCGGGCACGTTGGGGCAAATTATTCCGCCATCCATCGTGATCGTTTTGCTGGGCACTCTGGCGGGTGATCTTTATTCCGTAGCGCAGGAAAATCGCGCCCAGGAATTGGGCTGTTCGGATGCGTTGACCTATCTGGGTGAACCGGCTGTTGTCTCTGTCGGGACGTTGTTTCAGGCGGCTTTGCTGCCTGGTATCCTGCTGGCCTTGTTGTATGCGCTTTATGCATTTGGCTATGCGTTGTTGAACCCTACCAAAGCGCCTGCGGTGCAGATGGGAACATCAGGCAGTGAACCTATCACGCGCAGCGAAGCCTTCACCTGGCTTCTTGGGGTGCCTGTCGTGTTGATCGTCGGCACAGTGATGTTGGGGCAGGCCGGCGTTGTTGGCTCGCAAAATCTGACCGTAAACAGCTATACCCAACAAGGTGATGTGGCGTCGTTGCGCACCAATGTTAACCCCGATTGTCAGGCTGCGATGATTGACCTGCATGGTCAGGAGGTCTGGGATGCCGCCGTGGCCGAACAAACCGCCATCGACGATGCGGGCGGTGTCGAGCAATCGGTGCAATTGAGCGAAGACGAAATGGCTGCGCTGCGTTTAGACAAGATTGAGGCCGCTGCCCCAATCGGAACCGGTGTCGCCATCATGTTCCTTTTGCTGGCGCTGGTTTTGGTGGTGGCACGCGGTACGAAACCTTCGGCCAGCCCGGCACCGTTGTTGATTGGCGGGCTTGGGGTCGTGTTGGGTCTTTTGGTAGATATTCTGCTTGTTGGCCCTGCGATGAGCTCTGGTGTCTCTATCATAATCCTGGCCATTCCGCTGGCTCTGGCCTTGTGGGGCTGTGCCCATGCCGCCGCCCGTTTGGCCGAGAATGATCTGATCCGAGTGGTTTTTCCTCCGCTGGTTCTGATTGTCGCGGTGCTGGGGTCTATTCTGGGTGGGATCACCAATCCAACACCCGCAGCAGCTCTTGGCGCTGGCGGGGCCATCATGCTGGCGGCCTATCGCAAGCTCAGGGATGAAGACCGCTCGCCCAAGATCATATTGTTTGCCACCTTTGCCATTGTCATAGCGATTTTGATGGGCATGAACTTTGATCTGCGGGTGAACGTGTCTGATGTCTCGGTGGAAACCTGGATTGCCTTTGGGGTGGCCAAAGTGGCCTATCTCTTTGCGGTCTTTGGGTTGCTGTTTGCCTGCTGGACATTGTTTGTGGGGGGCGTATTGACCCCGGTCGTGCGCGAAACCGCCAAGGTCACGTCGATGGTATTTACCATTCTGATCGGCTCACAACTGTTGAACCTTGTGGTGATCAGTTTTGGCGGCGAACATTACATCCAGCAGTTCCTCAAGAGCTTTGACAATGAATTTACCGTCTTTTTGATTGTGATGCTTGTGCTCTTTGTGCTGGGCTTTGTGCTCGATTTCCTGGAGATCATCTATATCGTGATCCCCATCGTTGGTCCGGTGATCTATGGTGGTACGTTTGATCCCAAATGGGTGACAATCATGATCGCGGTGAACTTGCAAACCTCGTTCCTGACGCCGCCCTTTGGCTTTGCGCTGTTCTATTTGCGAGGCGTTGCGCCCAAAGGGGTTACCACAGGCCATATCTATCGCGGGGTGGCACCGTTTGTGCTGATCCAGGTCGCGGGACTGGCGATCTTGTGGTTCTTCCCGGCGATTGTGACGATTGTTCCGGCTCTCATCTCGAACTGATCAAAAACCCTCCCCGGAAACCGCAGAACCACACCAAGGTTTTGTGGCTTCCGGGGGATCACCAAAGGGGGTTGATGCCTCGGCCGCAGCATCGGGCGGGTGAACATCAGGTTGCGCTGTAACGCCTGCATATCCGCCAGAACCAACTCGGGTGAACACGCTTTCGTTTTGGGGCAGCTTTGGGGGCCAACATATCATGTGCGGCCCGGCTGCGCAGAATACGCCCACGCTGCGTATAAAATCCGATGTCGATGGATCCATCGGCGCGGGTTTTGATGTGGTCGGTTTGATCGACTGACATGGGGGTTCTCCTGTGGGTGACGATTCCATGACACCACAAACGCCGACGGGCCGCTTGAAGAAGGTCTTTAGAAAACCTTGTCATTTGCTTTCAATGTCGCGATTTTGCGTAAATTCTTGACAATATCAGCCAATACCGAGCAAGGGTTCATCTATGATTTATAGATTTGCACACTGCGAATTGGACGACTTGCGTCACGAATTGCTTCGGGATGATAGCCCCGTGCATATGGAGCCGCAGGTGTATGAGCTATTGGCGTGCCTAATCCGGGCCGAGGGGGAACTGGTCAGCAAAGACACCCTGATTGAACGCGTTTGGAACAATCTGAATGTGTCTGATGCGACAATCAGCGCACGCATAAATGCTGCCCGCACAGCCGTGGGTGACAATGGCAAGGTTCAGGCGATAATCCGCACCGTGCCAAAGCGTGGTTTTCGCATGGCGGTTGAGGTGAAACAGCAGGGCACATCAAAACCCGACAAGCCGAACCTACCTTTCAGCGCCCCGCAAATACGCGTTGTTTCTTCTACTGATGGAGAGCCAATTGCCCACAGTCATCATGGATCCGGGCCGCCACTGGTACGGGTGGGGCATTGGTTGTCGCATCTTGAATTGGATCGCGCATGCCCGGTGTGGGGGCCGTTTTTGGGCCATCTGGAACAGAGCTTTACCGTCTATCGCTATGATCAGCGGGGCACAGGGCTGTCAACGCGTAGTCTTATGCACACAACCCTTGATGATTTTGTAGAAGATCTGCGCGCGGTTACAGAGGCAAATGGGCTGGGCCGCTTTCCCATGTTCGCAGCGTCACAGGCCGTGCCCGTTGCCATCCGATTTGCAGCGCGTTTTCCTGAAAGGGTCAGCCGTCTGGTGTTATATGGTGGCTATGCTCAGGGCCGGGTACACCGTGCCAAGTCAGACGGAGATATGGATGAGCTGACAATTCTCAACCTGATCCGTGCGGGTTGGGGGCAGCCGGAAAGCGCTTTTCTAAAGGCATTCTCAGCATTGTTCATACCTGACGCAACGCCCGAGCAAACCGCCAGTTTCATGCGCATTCAAGGCGAAAGTATTTCGCCGGATAACGCCGCCCTGTTGCGCCAGGCAGTTGATCGTTTTGAGGTAGTGGATGACCTGCCAAAGGTACGGGCCCCGACCTTGGTGATCCACGCGCGTTCCGATGCGATCCACCCGATTGAGCAGGGCCGCTTGATTGCCGCTGGTATAGGCGATGCGCAATTCATGATGCTGGACAGCGGCAATCATGTGCCCTTGCCTCAGGATCCGGCATGGGGGCACCTGATGTCAGCCGTGAATGCGTTTTTCACGCCTTCGCCGACAGATCAGTGAATTGGGGTGATCAGAATTTAGTCGTTGATCGGATGCGGGCGCAAAGGCTGGCTATCGGGCAATGAAATCTCGGCCACTTGCTCTGCAATCGGATCGTTGCTCAGCGGGTGCAGATTTGTGTCAAATGTCTCAGGGTCATCCATGGTTTGCCACGCGCCGCCGGCATAGACCTCAAGACCTGAAAAACTGGCTTTATATCCCATTTTCTCGCTTCCTGGCACCCAATAGCCCAGATAAACATAGGGCAGACCTGCCTCGCGTGCGATGTCGATGTGGTCAAGAATGATATAAGTGCCCAGCGAAAACCGCATATTGCCCGGCTCAAAGAACGAATACACCATGCTAACCCCATCATCGAGGATATCGGTCAGGCAGGTTGCTGTCAGTTGGTCATTTGCGGGGTCGGTGTATTCAACAACGCGGGTGCGGATCGGAGTTTCTTCGATCATGGCTGCGAACTCAAATGCGTCCATGTCGGCCATCCCACCTGCGGCGTGGCGATCCCCCAGATAACGGCGAAAAAGATCATACTGCTCTTCTGTGGCCCAAGGCGACGTGGCGCGCCTCTCAAGGTAGGCGCCACGTTTGAGAGCGCGTTTCTGGCTTTTGGAGGGGGTGAAATTTGCCACATTGATCCGCGCCGACAGGCAGGCCGCGCAATCGGCACAAGAGGGGCGATAAAGCACATTTTGTGATCGGCGAAAGCCCTGCTTGGACAGCCCGTCATTCAGGCGTTGCGCGCCTTCACCCTGAAGAGCTGTGAACAGCTTTCGCTCCATCCGGCCCTCAAGGTAGGGGCAGGGTTGCGGGGCCGTCACATAAAACTGGGGCGCAATAGGAAGTGTGTGGCGCATGTATCTGTAAGGTTCGTTGATATATGGTCAGACGATAGCAATGATGATGGGCCGCGCCAAGGGGCCATTGCGATCGTCGTTAAACGGATTTGCCAAACAGAGGTGTCAGGCGGCGGCCCGGCGGTTGATGACAACGGTTCCAAGGATTTGATCGCTCAGCCCTTGAGCATGTGCAGAGGTCATCATCATCACGATCGACGCCAGTTGAATAAGCGGAAAGATGAAAGACCCGGTCAGCATCGCCGTATGTAAGATGGCCAACGGGAGGTCAAATTTGTTGCCCGCCAGAGTACGGAATTCAATGGCAAACACCCGCATTCCTAACGTGGCCGATCCATTGGCAATCGTCACCACGCGGTAGGCAAATCCGACCACAAGCATCAACATCGGGAAAAAGAACAGGCCCACAAAAGCAGTGAAGGGCACGATCAATAGGCAGATGATCACGATCAGAACCGTATCGACCACAAACGCCAACAAGCGTTTCAGAGGGACATCAGCATAAAATTCGGGCTGTGTCTGCGGGTCAGGGATATGCCAGTTATATTCAGTCATCTTGTCCAGCTGTATAAGGCGTAAAAAAGCCCGGGAACAGCCCCGGGCCTTTGGTTTGGTTTAAACGTCGGATCAGGCGCGTTCGGGTTCGTTTTGTTCGTGTGGCGCGCTGGCGGCCTTGGCACGCTCGTCCATGAACTGGTCAAATTCGGATTTGTCGCGGGCGTCACGCAGGCGTTGCAGGAAGGCTTCAAAGTTTTCCTGTTCTTCTTCTAACCGGCGCAGGGTTTCGGATTTGTAGGACTCAAATGCCGAATTCCCGGTGTTGCGATGGGTGTTCATGCGGCTTGTGCGGCATGATGAACGTGAATTACAAATCATTTTCTTGCTCCAGATCATATAGGCCAACAGGGCGAGGCCCACAGGCCAGAAGACGATGAATGAGACAACCATGGCCGCGATCCAGGCACCTTTGCCTTTGTCATCAAGCCAAGCCTCGCTACGGGCAAACCATCCCATAGGGGAAAGATGCGGTGTGGTTTGGGCGTGAGTGCTCATGAGCGGGGGTCCTTTCGGGGTATGGTTAGGTTGATGTGAATGCCTTTCACATACTCTAGATTGGGGTGCGTGGCGTGAGGCGCAAGGGGTAATGTAAAACATTTTTACATTATTTTTATGTGGCAAGCCCCAGTTAACACAGTCTGCTCTGACGTGATTTCCGTAACTTGTTGTTATAAATAAACAATTACTACAAGATAGCCGGATAGGCAGCGCGCCAATTGTGATAGGCGCCGACGCGTCTTGGCCAAGACATGCCCATGACGGCTTTTTGATGGAGCGTGGGGGCGGCTTCAGACCTTTCGGCAAAAGCCAGCCCCCAACCTTGCCAGCACGCAGACAGCGCCAACAGCCAACTTCCTGGAATATTAAAAAACTTGCCCCAAGACGCACACAAGTCACTAATGTTTGTCATGGGCTGTGGTGTCTCACACTCTTGCCCCTGAGGGGGTAGGCGGGGTAAGAGCATCCAACGCAAATAAACGAAGGTGAGGGCGGCAATATGCGTCGAGTGGTTGTCACAGGTCTGGGTTTGGTTACGCCTTTGGCGTCTGGGGTTGAAGAAAGCTGGTCACGGCTGTTGGCTGGTGAATCCGGGGCAGGCCCGATCACACGGTTTGACACGTCTAATGTGGCCACAACATATGCCTGCGAAGTGCCTTTGGGCGATGGCAGTGATGGCACCTTCAATGCCGATGACTACATGCTGCCCAAAGAACAGCGCAAAGTGGATGATTTTATCGTCTATGGGATTGCCGCGGCCACACAGGCGGTTGAAGATTCCGGCTGGAAACCCGAAGACCGAGAAAGCCTGGAACGCACCGGTGTTCTGATCGGCTCGGGCATTGGCGGTCTGCAATCCATTGAGCAAACCACATTGCTGATCCGTGACAAGGGCGCGCGACGGGTGTCTCCTTTCTTTATTCCTGGTGCTTTGATCAATCTGATCTCGGGCCAGGTGAGCATTCGCTATGGCTTCAGAGGCCCCAATCACGCGGTTGTCACAGCGTGTTCCACGGGGGCCCATGCCATTGGTGATGCAGCCCGGCTGATCGCATTTGATGATGCTGATGTGATGTTGGCAGGCGGGGCTGAAGCGGCGATTTGCGAGATTGGCATTGCCGGGTTCAACGCCTGCAAAGCCTTGTCTACCAGTCGCGCCGACAACCCCAAAGAGGCCAGCCGCCCCTATGACGCCGATCGTGATGGGTTTGTGATGGGTGAGGGCGCCGGTGTGGTGGTCTTGGAGGAATACGAACACGCCAAAGCACGCGGCGCCAAGATTTACGCCGAAGTCGTGGGCTACGGCCTGTCGGGGGATGCCTATCACATCACGGCCCCTGCCGAGGATGGCGATGGCGCTTTCCGCTCAATGACGGCCGCGCTCAAACGTGCCGGGCTTGACCCCAGCGAGGTGGATTACATCAACGCGCATGGCACCTCGACCATGGCCGACACCATTGAACTGGGAGCGGTTGAACGCCTGCTGGGGGATGCTGCCAATACCGCCACCATGAGCTCTACCAAATCCGCCACGGGGCATTTGCTGGGGGCGGCGGGCGCGATTGAGGCGGTTTTCTCGATCCTTGCCATCCGCGATCAGGTCGCCCCGCCCACGATCAACCTTGAAACCCCAGCCGTGGACACACCACTGGATCTGGCCCCAAAGGTAAAACGCGAACGCAAGATCAACGTGGCGCTGTCCAATTCCTTTGGGTTTGGCGGCACCAATGCGTCGGTCCTGTTCAAGAAAGTTGATTAACATATGTGGCGCAATATCACGTCTAACGTGCTGACTTTTCTGGTTGTTGCGGTGTTCCTGATGGGGGGGATGATCTTGTGGGGGCAGAGCGAATATTCTGCCACTGGCCCGTTGGATGAGCAGATCTGCCTGCGGGTGCAAAGCGGATCTTCGATGCGCGGCGTGTCGCGCCAGTTGGAAAAAGAGGGCGCTGTGTCCAGTGGGTCCATCTTTCGTATCGGGGCCGATTACACAGATAAATCCAGCCGTCTTAAGGCGGGCAGCTGGCTGATCCCCGGGCATGCCAGCATGTCAGAAATTGCCGATATTATCACCCGTGGCGGGGCCAGCACTTGTGGCACTGAAGTGGTGTACCGCATTGGTGTGACCCGCAGTCAAATTCAGGTGCGCGAGCTGGACCCCGCAACTGACCGCTATGTGGAAAAGGCTGCGTTCAACCCGGCCGAGGATGCCGTGCCGCCCGAGTTTAGCGACGTGCGAGAGAAATCCGACACCCGCTACCGTGTGGCCATTGCCGAAGGCGTGACCAGCTGGCAAATCATCGAAGGGTTGAAGGCGGTGGATGTGTTGGAGGGTGACATCAGCGAAGTGCCCCCCGAAGGCAGCCTGGCCCCCAACAGCTATGATGTTGCCAAGGGTGATGACCGCAACCTGATCATTGAAAAGATGCGCAAAGCCCAGGATGCTTTGCTGGCTGCCGCCTGGGAAAACCGCGCCGATGGTCTCCCGCTGGAAAACCCATATGAGGCGTTGATTCTGGCCTCGATCATCGAAAAAGAAACCGGCGTGCCGCAAGAGCGGCGACAGGTCGCAAGCGTGTTTACCAACCGGCTGAACAAGGGCATGAAGCTGCAAACGGACCCAACGGTGATCTATGGCATCACCAAAGGCGAAGGCGTGCTGGGCCGTGGTCTGCGCCAATCAGAGTTGCGCAAAGAAACCGCCTGGAACACCTATGTCATTCCAGGGTTGCCGCCGACGCCGATTGCCAATCCAGGCCAGGCCAGTCTTGAGGCGGCCGTTAACCCCGACACAACGCCGTTTATCTTCTTTGTGGCGGATGGCTCGGGCGGGCATGCCTTTGCTGAAACACTGGACGAGCATAACGCCAATGTCGCGCGCTGGCGCGAAATCGAAGCCGAGCGCGCCAATCAATAGCGGATCAAGTGATGTGCCTAGCAATAGTGCTCTGGCCCGGCTTCATCTTTCTCTAAATACTTAAACACCCGCTTTCGAGTCATCGGAGGTGTTATTTAAGTATTTTTGGAAAGATGAAGCCGGGGCGTGCGCGTTATTGCATTCTTAGTGCACCGTCGAGGCGGATGACTTCGCCGTTCAAATACCCGCTTTCCACGATGAAACGCGCCAGTGCGGCATATTCCGCCGGATCCCCCAGACGTTTGGGGCACGTCACATCCTGCGCAAGGCTTGTTTGTACCTCTTCGGGCAGGCCTTGCAGCATCGGCGTCAAAAAGATGCCCGGCGCAATGGCCATTACCCTGATGCCCTCGCGCGACAGATCACGCGCCATAGGCATGCTGAGCCCGACAATACCACCTTTGGAAGCGGCATAGGCGGCCTGGCCCTTTTGGCCCTCAAAGGCGGCGACTGAAGCGGTGTTGATAATCACCCCACGGCTGCCATCTGGTTCGGGGTCATTCTTGGCCATTTCGGCGGCGGCGAGGCGCGCGACGTTGAAGCTGCCTACAAGATTGATGTTGATGACTGATTGAAAGACACCCAGATCATGTGGCCCGTCACGGCCCAGCGTTTTTGCTGCAGGGGCGATGCCTGCACAGTTGATCGCAGCGCTGATCCGGCCCATGGCGGCACTGGCGTGCGAGATTGCGGCCTGCACGGAGGCCTCGTCGGTCACGTCGGTCTCGGCAAAGCTTGCGCCGATCTCGGCGGCGACGGCCTCGCCGCGGGCACGATCGCGGTCCAGCAGGGTGACTTGGGCGCCCATGGAACGGAAATGGCGGGCGGTGGCCTCACCCAGGCCAGAGGCGCCTCCGGTGATGATCGCGGCTGTGTCTTGAATGCGCATATGTAGATCCTCGCAGATGGAAATTGAACATGCGTTCAGATAACCCGAAGTGTTAGGCCTGTCAAAGCCGGGTTTTGAACCAATGGGCTGAAAAGCTCAGCCCGACGACGGTGATCAGGATTCGAATGATGTGATAGAGCGTCACCAGCGCAGGGTTGGCCGGCAGGCTGAGCGCCACCAGCGCCATTTCAGTGACGCCGCCGGGAGCAAAGCTGATCAGCATGACGTCAAAGGGCTCTGCTGTGATGGGGGATAACAAGCTGGCCATCAATGCCGCCAGACACAGCATACCGCCCACCGATAAAAGGGACAGCGCCGCCCCCATAAAAAGGGTCTTGCGTGTGGTGCCCTTGAAGCGCGTGCCCAAAGAGGCGCCGATCACCACCTGAGCAAGATTGACCAGCCATTGAGGGATGTCCATTTGCACCAATCCGCTCAGGGCCAGGGCCGCCCCAACAACCAAAGGTCCGGTCAACTGTCGCGCGGGCAGGCGGCACATCGCCCCCAGAGCAATCCCCCCAACCACCGCCAAGGCGATGATGGGCAGATGCGACAGGGGCACTTCGGCCTGCGCCATGGTCATGCCAGCCGAGCTGCCCAGCGGTGCGCCGTGCCACAGGGACAGGCCAATGGGCAGCAACGTGACCACCGTGATGACGCGCAAGAATTGTTGCAGGACCAGGCGTGAGGTATCAGCGCCTGCATCTTCGCCAAAGGCGATGCTTTCATACAGCCCGCCCGGCGCACTGGAATAAAACGCGGTGGGCCTGTCAAATCCGCCAATGCGGCGAAACACTGCATAGTTAAACCCGGTGCTGAGCACCACAAAAGCCCCAAGCGCTGCGACGCTGATGGCCAGCCCTTTGGCCTCGGCAAACAGGGTGGGGGTGATTTGAGTGCCGATCATCAGGCCGATCACCGCAATGAACACCAGGCGCAATCCCGCCAGAAAGGCAAATTCTTCGGGCAGATGCCGGGCTAGCATAGTGGACATGAGCCCCGAAACCAGCAATGGCCCCATCATGAAAGGCAAAGGCAAACCCAGCCACCGCGCGGCGAAACCGGCAACGCCGCAAAGGGCGATCAAAACAGCAGTGGCAAGGGGCGATTTCATATCTCTTTGAAGCACCGGGGCTGGAGGATCACAAGAATATAAGTTGAAGGGGTTTTTGGGGCAGCGATTGGATGGGAATGATGGTGTTTCGCGTGGATTTATCACAAAGCTCGTATGTTAGACACGGGTGCTCAAACTCAAAGTCGAAACAACGGGCGTTGAAAAATTGCAAACCTGAATCCTCATCATAGCGTTCACTCAATTCACTGCAAATGGGATTCCCAAACGGATACTGCCGTACTATTTACTCAACAATCATCCGGTCTATGAACCCAAACCTATAAGCAAACAGATCACTACCGTTAATTTCTGCTAGAAGAAGCATTGGACCCAACCGCGGCGTTGAAAATTTCACACGAATGTTTGGCGGGACGTTGAATTCATCATCACAGTCGATGAAGATAAGAGTGTATTGATCGCCCTGCTTCCAATCCGATAAGAACTCATCAGCCATATCTCCCATATCACTTTGCCGAAGTTTCTGTGTCATTCGCTCCCAAATTTCTTTTGACTCGGAAGCAGAAATCAAGGTGCGCTCAATCTCCTCTTGAAATTCACATTCATTCGCTTCAGCTGCGGACGTCGACTCTTTTGTCACATCACCGTATTCAGAGCTCACGCTTTCGTTTTCTATGGAATGTGCGGAACATCCTGCCAAGCCCAAAATGGTGATCGAATAACAAAAGAGCCTATTGATATGCATTCACCAACCTCCCCAAATCCAATGGGGAAAAGATATTTCCGCCATACATGTAACTCATGATGCTCTTATTGACCAATTGGTGCCCCAAACCGAGCCAATGACCAAATTCGTGTCTGAGTGTATAGATAGGTCTCGTACCCTTTTTTTGTATTTCGATAACATTCCCGTGTCTATATGACGTTAAAATTGGATTCCCGTATGCAATATTAACTCCCGTTGCATTAACTGTTGTAGGGTGTGTGAAATTGCTGACTTGATCTATGGCTAAATCAGTAACGCTACCCTTGGGCGCTGGAGACAGAGCGATTGTCATATGGTGACCTCCAACTTGGAGATCTGCCAATCCTTCTGCCGCTGATGAGCCACTCAATCACTTTATGTCCGTTCTGATCCCAGACCCGTTGTGTTACTTTACATGGGTAAAGATTTGACGCCACCCGCAGGCCTGATGCGTGTTTGCTCAGATCAGCGCGGTTGAAAGGCTGGGGAAATAGCTCAGCAATATCAGAACAAGGGCGACGGCCACAAGGAAGGGCCACAGCGCCCTGAGGATGGCACCGGGGGGGGTGTCGCTCATGGATGAGGCGATATAGAGGCCGATCCCGACGGGTGGTGTGAGCAGTCCAAGAACGAGATTGAGACAAACCACCACGCCGAACTGATAGGGGCTGATATCATAAGATCCGGTGGCAATCGGGAGCAGGATTGGTGTGATCAGGATAATTGCGGCGATGCCGTCAATCACCATCCCCACCAACAGCAGCGCGGCATTGACGATCAGCAGGAACATGAACGGATCTGAGGTCACCGAGGTGATCAGCGCGGCCAGTTTTTGCGGGATTTCCTCGTAGATGATCACCCAGCCAAACACGCTGGCGGCTGAAATCATGAACACGATCATCGAGGCGTTGACGGCCGTGCGTTTGAACATCTCGCCCAAGTGCTGCGGTTTCAACTCGCCGTAGACAAGCCAGCCAACAAGAAAGGCAATCAGGGACGCAATCGCCGCTGATTCCGTTGGGGTGGCAATGCCAAACAAAATGCCACCAATGATGGCCAGCGGGATCAACAGGGCAGGCAGGGCATCGCGCAGGGCCAACAGTGCCTCGGGCATCGCCATCCACGCCCCTTTGGGAAATTGCTGTTGCCAGCCGATCAGGGTGATGACCAGCGCAAAGCTGAGCGTCAACAGAATGCCGGGGATGATGCCGGCCAGAAACATCTCGCCAATGGGGACCTGGGCCAAAACGCCAAAAATCACGAACATCATCGACGGCGGAATGACCGGGGCCAGCAAACCACCCGCAGCGGTGGTGGCGGCAGCAACCCCTTTGTCGTAGCCCTCAGCTTCCATGGCGGGCACGATGGCCCGTGACATCACGGCGATTTGCGCTGTGGCCGAGCCGATGATCGCCGCCAT
Source organism: Roseovarius sp. (assembly GCA_029212365.1). GTDB lineage: Bacteria > Pseudomonadota > Alphaproteobacteria > Rhodobacterales > Rhodobacteraceae > Roseovarius. Next base: position 61,857 of record JARGOC010000004.1, on the reverse strand, counting down.
AAACATATTGGCCAGCAGATTGATATAGGCCAACCCGCCGCGAAACCCGCCAACAAACACCCGCGCCATATTGATCAGCCGCTTGGTCATGCCGCCTTCGTTCATCAGCTCACCCGTCAGCATGAACAGCGGGATCGCCAGCAGGCCATAGTTTTCAAGGCCCGCAAACATCTTCTGGGCAAAGCTGTCATAAAGGACGGTGTTGCCGCTTTCCCAGATATACCAGATGGCTGTCACGGCCAGCACGATGGCCACAGGCACAGATAAGAAAAGCGCGACAAGGAAGACAACAGGGCTCATGTGGCATCCTTTGGCGTGGGTGCACCGGTCAGATGCGCCAGCGAATGCAGGGTTGCCCCCAAGGCAAACAGCCACATCACGCACCAGAACAGGTACTTTGGCAGACCCAATGTCAGCGTTGGTTCAGCATAGATAAAGTTGAACGTACTGCCCTGAAACGCCATCACATCAAACCCCGATTGTGCCAGGTCAAGCGGCATAAACCATCGCCAGCAGAACCACAGCATGCACAGCGCAAAGGCAAGCACCACAATATCCACAATCTTGCGTATAATGATGCGCACGCCGGGCGAGACAGCATCGGGCAGCAAGGTGATGGCCACGGAATTGCGGTGATGCAGCGCAGCCGAAGCCCCAAGGAAGGTCATCCATGCCATGGCATAGATCGCCAGTTCATCGACCCAATAGAGGGCACTGCCGATGTTGCGCGTCAGCACGTTCAGCAGGATCAGCAGGGTGACAGCAACCGCCAGAAGTGCGGCGGCGCCCAACTCGATCCGTGCCCAAAACGCTGATATTCGAAAAAGCATCGCTGCCACCTTATAAAAAAGGGGCGCAGGTTGGACCCGCGCCCCTGTTCTTCATATCTGAATTGTCACTTGGTTTGTGCCGCGACAGCGCGCAGGGCGTCAAGCGATTTGGTCTTTTGGGACCATATGGCGTTCCATTCATCAATCGCTTCGCCAAAGAATGAGGCATCAACCTTGATATAAGGAATGCCGGTGCCTTTGACCTGCTCCAGCCAGGCAACATCTTTGGCGATATAGCTGTCGATGGTGCTGTCCACATGCTTGGCCATCAACCCCCCGATCATGGCGCGGTCATCATCCGACATCCCGGCCCATACCTTGGCCGAAACCAGCCCGACCATAGGGAACATCATGTGATCTGACTGCACAACCGTATCTGCATGTTCATAGTACTTCAGAACCCAGATCAGCTCGGCGTCCATGTCAATGGCATCGACCTGACCATTGGCCAGCGCATCATAAACTGCGGGCAAAGGCATGGGGGTCGGGGCGGCACCAATGGCGTTATAAAAATCCAGAATTGGCGCAAAAGGCGTGATGCGCAGTTTCAACCCGGCAAGATCCTGAGCGGATTTAATCTCACCACGGCTGACGATCTGGCGCAATCCGGCCATGCCATACCCCAGACCAACAACACCCACCTGACCCGGCAGCGGCTCCAGCAGTGATGCCGACGTTTCAGAGCGCAGGATGCGCCCGGCATGGGCAATATCATTGGCTAGATACGGCGCATAAAACGAGCCCATATCCGGGGCGCGGTTTGAGACTTCGGCCAATGTCATAAAGGCCATGTCCAGGGCGCCTGTCTGCAACTGTTGCAACATCTCGGCCTCATTGCCCAACTGGCGTGCCGGGAAAACCGAAACGCTGTGCGCGCCACCGGAGGCTTCGGTTAGCTCGGCACCAAAGGCTTCGGCTGCTTTGGTCCAGATATGTGGCGGCGGTGTGATCAGCCCCAAGCGGAACTCATTGGCCTGCGCCACCAGCGCAGAGGCCGCCACAAGTGCGGCCGATGTCAACAATGTCGTGAAATGTTTCATGGTAACTCCCTGATATTTTTTGTTTTGTGTTGGTTCAGATTTTGACCCAGCCCTCGGGTGGTTCTTTTCCGGGGTGTATCGTTTGGCAGTTGGGGCAGGTGCGATCCTCTCGTGAGGCATAGAATTTTTCGTAAACGGGTGGCAAATCTCTGACGATGGATTGTAGCTGCATCTCGGCGCGGTGAACAAGGCTGCCACATTCAAAGCAGTACCATTCGATGGCGTCAAGTTCACCTGTTTGGCGTTTGGGTTCAATCACCAACCCGATGGAGCCTTCCTCAGGGCGCTGCGGTGAGTGGCGCACATGGGGAGGCAGCAGGAATATCTCTCCCTCGCGGATGGGAACATCATAAAATTCCTCACCGTCAAAGAGTTTCAGAACCATGTTGCCTTCCAGCTGGTAAAAGAACTCCTCAACCGGATCATCGTGATAATCGGTGCGTTTGTTGGGGCCGCCAACCACGGTGACCATCAGGTCTGCGTCCTCCCAGATCTGCTGATTTCCGACAGGGGGCTTAAGGAGGTGGCGATGCTCGTCAATCCACGCCTGGAAATTAAAGGCTCTCAGTTTGGACATGTTCTTCTCCTTTTATTGCAAATGTTGCCGTGACTTCGCCCCTTACCGCAAAGAACAATTCCGCAAGTTGCTATCGGAATTAGTTATATCACAAACGGCCCTGCCGGTGCGTCATGGGGTGAGGCCGCAGGCGTTGAACGCGTTGCGCACAATGGTTTTTTCGGCCTCTGTCAACTCCAGCATGGGGGGGCGGACCCGCCCGCCGACCTGTCCCAACAGCTCCTGCCAGTATTTACCAAAGGCCGTGGGTTTATCTGCCGGGCGTGAGCGCTTCATCGCTTCGCGCACCGGATTCAAACTGTCACGGACCTTGCGCGCCTCGTCAAATTTTCCCGCAAAGGCCAGCTGCGTGTAGTCGTGCATGCGTTTGTCATTGGCGGTTTGCAATTGGTAGGGCGGCGAGGAACACAAATAGAGCTTCCATCCCAGCTCCTCGATATTTTCCAGCCAGTCCTCCTCGGCTGATGTGGACACATGGATTTTGTCGCCGATCATATGGCTGAGCCGCACATACATCTCACGCGGGACCGAATATTTGATCGCAACGATGTTGGGCAATTCGGCAATACGGGCGCATTCCTCAGGCTGCATCAGATAGCCGCTGTCGGGGTGGCTCCACATTGCGATACCAATATCAAGTTCGTCGCAGAAGGTCTTGTAATATTGGTATAAAACCTCTCCACGGTCCTGCACAAAGCTGAGAACCGGGGCATGCACCACGATGTAATCTGCGCCACAATCCTGCGCATGGTGTGCTAATTCCAGTGCTGTGTTCATATTCTGGTCCGAGACCGAGACAATCACACCGGCCTTGCCTGCGCATTCCTCCACCGCAATCTCAAAATTGCGTTTGCGCTCTTCCAGGCTCATCGAGAAGAACTCGCCCTGTTTGCCAGCAACGAACAGCCCTTGGATATCCAGATCGTCAATCCAGTGGCGGATATTTGCGCGCAAGCCCGCCTCATCCAGCGATAAATCATCATTGAACGGGTTCAGGGCCGCAGCCCAAATGCCTGTCATGTTTTCACGCGCGTAGGCCTTTGCGTCGTGTTTTGAATATTTCATATCCGGGCACCTTTGGTTGTCAAAGCAGCAGTATCAGATATCAACAGGGCGCATTTTGGCGCGCTGGCCAATCTGAAACGCTCGAACTGGGTATCAAATATAGCTATATCAAATCTACTTCAATTTAGATTACATCATTTTCAAACAATAGGTTTGGATCATGAAAACAGGTTTGATCGGCAATGGGGCGATTGCCCGCTATGTGCGCACAGCGCTGGAAGACCGCGGGCATTCAGTCAGCGCGATACTGCTGCGCCCCGAGCGTGTGGCACAAAATCCGGGGCTGCACGTTGGATCGGTTGCGGCACTGCCAGATGATCTGGACCTGATGATTGATTGTGCCGGGCATGGTGCCTTGATTGAGCACGGCCCGGCCATCCTGTTGCGCGGGATGGATTTGATTACGGTTTCACTGGGGGCTTTGGCTGACCCGGTGGTGTATGACGCGCTTGAGCAGGCCGCAGGGCAGGGTGGTGCCCGATTGCACCTTGCCAGTGGTGCCATCGGGGCGCTGGATTGCTTGCGTGCGGCGCGGGTCGGGCGGCTGGAGCGGGTCACTTATGTTGGACGCAAACCCACCAAGGGTTGGAAAGGCTCAGCGGCCGAAAAGGTTCTGGACCTTGAGGCGTTGCACCGCGGTGCGCAGGTCCATTTTGAAGGGTCCGCGCGCGAGGCCGCATTGCGATACCCCAAAAACGCCAATGTGGCTGCTGCCGTGGCGCTGGCCGGGGCTGGGTTTGATGCGACACAGGTGCGGCTGATTGCCGATGCGGATGTGTCTGAGAACATTCACGAGATTGAAGCCACAGGCGAATTTGGCAGTTTCAGCTTTCAGATCAGGGGGCAATCTTTGCCCGATAACCCGCGCAGTTCTGCCCTCGCGGCAATGAGCGTGATCTCTAAACTGGAGCAAACCCACCAGTTGATAACGATTTAGGACATCCCATGAGCGCCAGCCATTCCCGCATTGTTGATCGTGCCCTGACGCGGCTGAAACTGCGCCAATTGCGCCTGTTGGTGGCTGTCGGCAGGCATGGCAACATTCAGAATGCAGCGCGTGAACTGGGCATATCTCAGCCCGCCGCCACCAAGATGATCCAGGATTTGGAACTGGATTTTGAGGTCAAACTGTTCAGCCGCACCAATCGCGGTGTGATCCCCACGGTGTTTGGCGAAACAATGATCCGACATGGCAAGCTGATCTTTGCACAGGTCTCAAACGCAGCGCAGGAGTTGGATGACCTGAACGAAGGCAACGCGGGCCGGGTGGTTGTTGGCACGCTGCTGGCGGCCTCGACCGGGCTGTTGCCAGAGGCGATTGATAATCTGCTGGCAGAGCGCCCCAAAGTGGCGATCAAAATCAGGGAAGGCACCAATGAGGTGTTGATGCCCGCCTTGCTGTCAGGTGAAATTGATCTGGTGGTCGGGCGCCTGCCGTCACACCGGCACCGGGACAAGATCCAACAGGAAAGCCTGTTTGAGGATCGCATTGTTGCGGTCGTGGGCAACCTCCATCCGCTGGCCAGCAAACGATCCGTGTCGTTTGAGCAGATCAAGCCCTTTGGCTGGATATTGCCGCCGCTTGAAACCTCGTTGCGCCGTCAAATCAACCACTTTTTTGTGGGACAGCAGCAATATGAGCCACCTTTGGCGATTGAATCTGTGTCCTATCTGGCCAACCGTGCTCTGCTGCAATCGCGTGAATTGATTGGGCTGATGCCGGCAGAAGTGGTCGCGCAAGACGTTGAAAACGGGCACCTTTCCCAGCTGGATTGGGCTGTCCCCTTTGGTCAGGGGCCTATTGGCATTTCGTTTCGCTCAGACAGCAGCCTCTCACCTGCTGGGCGGGCGTTCAAACAGGCATTGCACCGGGCGGCAACAAAGCGCGGAAGGTCCAGTGCTTCTGTCTCTGAAACTGGTTTTTCAAACAGTTAGCGGTCACGTTAAGTCGGCTCTTGGTTTCGCATACAGTGGAACGCGGGAAAACCTTTGGGGGATCGTGGCCTGCAAAGCTGGTTTGCAGCCACAGCGCGCCGGTTGGGTCGGCATGGAAGCGCGTGATCCGGGCCTGACAGCGGCGACAGGCGATCAAGCCGCGCGATCAGGGCGGGGATGGACACCGCAAAATCCCATTTATTGTGATATCGTTGGGGATTCCCGGTCTTATCTGCTTGCATCATATGGCGCTCAACCCTAGAAGGGCCACTGATTTTGACCGCCGCAGACGCCTCTGCGGCCCGATGCAATGGATGAGGACGACTATGCAGGTCACCGAGACACTGAACGAGGGGCTGAAACGCGCCTACACAATGACACTGAGCGCCAAGGAACTGGACGATAAAGTTCTGGAAAAGCTTAAAGAAGCGCAACCCGACGTCGAAATGAAGGGCTTTCGCAAGGGCAAGGTTCCGCTGCCTCTGTTGAAAAAACAGTTTGGCCAGCGTGTGCTGGGTGAAGCCATGCAGGAAGCTGTTGACGGCGCGATGACTCAGCATTTTGAAGACAAGGGCGAACGCCCCGCAGGTGAACCTGCGGTCAAAATGACCAATGAAGACTGGAAAGAGGGCGACGACGTCGAAGTCGAAATGTCTTATGAGGCATTGCCTGAGGTTCCGGAAATCGACCTGAGCAAGATCAAGCTGGAAAAACTGGTTGTCAAAGCCGACGACGCTGCGGTGGAAGAAGCCTTGGGCAACCTGGCCGAGAACGCGCAGGATTTCAAAGATCGCAAGAAGGGCTCCAAGGCCAAAGACGGCGACCAGATTGAAATGGATTTCCTTGGCAAAGTGGACGGCGAAGCCTTTGAAGGTGGCAGCGCTGAAGATTATCCGCTGGTGTTGGGCTCCAACAGCTTTATCCCCGGCTTCGAAGAACAGCTGGTTGGCGTGAAAGCCGGTGAGGAAAAGGCCGTAACGGTTTCTTTCCCGGCCGAGTATCAGGCCGAGCATCTGGCGGGCAAAGAGGCTGTGTTTGAGTGCACCATCAAAGCGGTCAAAGAGCCGGTTGCCGCTGAGATCAATGACGAGTTGGCAACAAAGTTTGGGTCCGAGGATCTGGCGGCGTTGAAAACTCAGATCAGCGAACGTCTGGAGCAGGAATACTCAGGTGCGGCGCGGGCCGTCATGAAGCGTAACCTGCTGGACGCGCTGGATAAGAAGGTCAGCTTTGAATTGCCTCCCACCATGGTTGAGGTCGAAGCCAAGCAGATCGCGCACCAGCTGTGGCATGACGAAAACCCCGATGTTGAGGGGCATGATCACCCTGAAATCGAAACCACCAAAGAGCACACCGAGCTGGCCGAGCGCCGCGTTCGTCTGGGTCTTTTGTTGGCCGAGCTGGGCCGTAAATCTGAGGTTGAAGTGTCAGATGCTGAAATGTCCCAAGCGGTCATGGAGCAGGCGCGTCAATACCCAGGCCAAGAGCGCGAGTTCTTTGAATACGTTCAGTCCAATCCGGGTATGCAACAACAGATGCGTGCGCCGATCTTTGAGGACAAAGTGGTTGAATATGCGTTTGAGCAAGCCAAAGTGACCGAGAAAGAGATCAGCAAAGACGATCTTCAGAAGGCTCTGGAAGCTCTGGAAGATATGTAATTATCTATCCGTTGTATGACGCAATGAATGTGGGCCGCCCTGCCGGGGCGGCCCTCTTCGTTTGCGCAAGGGAACGGTGGGTGGTCAAATCCAGCCGTCAAATTGGCAACGCAAGTTGGGGGTCAGGCGTCACTCATCCGGCGCGCACGAAGCATCTCGATGATTGCGTCTTTCAGGGCCAAAGCATCTGAGCGTTCCCGCTCTGACGTGGCAGAAAGCAGCTGTTCATCGCAATAGCTGTGCAACTCTGATTCCATAATGCCGGGGTTTTTCGCCTGCTCAGCAGCAATGACGACATCTTCATCGAGGAAAATCTCGCCTTCAATTCCGGCAAAAGCCCGGACTTTGTTGATCCGCTCATCGGTGCAATCACACAAGGCTGCCAGGGCTTTGACCTTTCCCATTTGCGCGGTTTTGCCAACATAGCCATAGGGTGCGTTATCCGATCGCTTGAGAACGCGATCCATCACAGGATCAATCACCGTGATGATATCTGAGATCCCTGAGTTTTGACCGTATTCCAGGATTCCTGCCATCAATTCACACGTGGCGTAAGAGACTGAATTGCGTGCGCTCCCTTTTTCCAGACGGTCACGATCCACGCAAAAGCGGGTGCTTTCCCAAATCATAGCGCTGCGCAAAGGCGGCTCACCATCCAGAATATCATAAAATACATCAGACAGCATATGTGGGCCGGTTGTTTGCAAAAGCCGGGCACAACCGACAACCTCATACTCATCATCCAGGCAAATCACATATGCCGGATCAAGTTCATCAAACTCATCTATTTCACGACCATTGGTAACACGCACATCCCAACCCATGCGGTCTTGAAACACGCGGGCCCGTAATTTGTACATATCGTCAAGAATCGTCGTAAATTTAGATTTGTTAATGCCGTCTACTATAATAATCATATCTGTTCCCCTCAGCAGTTTTGAATATTGAGGAGGAGTCTAATTGGTCTCGCCAACATTGGATATTGGGGAAATCCCGTATATGGGATCGAAACTTATTAACTATTTGTTAATAGGTTCGCGCTTTTTGGGATTACCCAAGGCAATCTTTTGGGATTACCAAGGGTAAATTTATGGGTTTACCCCGGATAAATCAGACCCATGCTGACGGCGCGACCGACAGCTTGTGAGGTGGTTAGCGCGCTGAGTTTCTCACGGCTGGAGCGCAAATGCACCTCAACCGTGCGGGGTGAAATAGACAAGATATCGCCGATGTCCTGCTGTGATTTACCAACAGCCACCCATTGCAGGATCTCAATCTCACGCGCAGACAAGGCAGGATACCGCAGAATATCCAGCAGGTGGTCAGACTTCATAACCCTGTCGTGCATGTAGACCGCGCTCAACTGTAGATCTGCAATGATATGCTTTTTCAGCGTGGCCCATTTGTGGGGCGTGGTATTCGACGTGACGCTGAACAACCCGGTTTCGCCGTAGGGGCCGCGGATCGGCACTGTCATACCAACATCGGGCAACCCGAAATCTTGTGCCTGCGAGAAGATATTGCCAAAGGCTTTGGTCTGCTCAAGGCGCGTCCAGTCCACTGGGGCAATGCTGCGCCCGGCGCTATGCAGAGTAGGGTCGCTCAGATGAAGGTTCTGTTGCATGTAGTGATCACGCCAAGCATCGGGATAGGTGGTGAAGGCCACAACCTTGCCGCTTACAGGATTTGTCGATGCATAGGAGGCATAATCGAGATCCAGCGTGTTACAAATATTGGAAAGATAATCCACAAAATCATGGCGCCCTTCGGGGGTGGCTGCAAGGTCAATCAGCTCCATTTTGGGGGTACCGAAGTCTGGGCAAAACCGAGGTGACGCGTGCGAAACTGAGGGGGCAATTCCGAGGGGCTGATTTTGGCAAAGGCCATAGCTGGGCGCATGTCTGGCAGCTTCAAAATTGCAAAACTCACCGCGAGGCATCGACACAGCTGATACTCAGCAAAGTTAAAATATCTGGTCATACGTCGCCCCCAATTCGGCGCCTCTAAATGCGATTGAACAAATTGGCCGTTTGGCCATCGCGTAACACTTATAACACCTAAGGCATACAACTGTCGATGTTTGTATCCCTCACGTAAAAAGGCCGCCTTGGTAAAACAAAGCGGCCTCCAAAAAAATATTTAGCGGGATCAGCCTTCGGATGTCTCGTCTTCATCGTTGCTGTCTGCAACGGATGCGGCTAGATCATCGTCGTCATTCGCCGCAGACCCGATGTCTTCGAACAGTTCAGCGATTTCGAATTCAGCAGCTTCTTCAGCTTCGGCGGCAGCATCCTGGATGGATTTGCCTGAGGCTTGCAATTCGGCTTCTTCTGCCGAGCGGGCCACGTTCAATTCGATGGTTGCCGAGACTTCGGGGTGCAAAGACACGATAACATCGTGCAGACCCAGATCTTTGATCGGGCGGGCCAGGGCGACCTGCTTGCGATCGACAGTGAACCCACCCTCAATAGCTGCTTCAGCGGCATCACGGGTCGAAACCGATCCGTACAACGCACCGGCATCCGAAGCCTGACGAATCACGATGAACTGCTGACCATCCAGCTTTTCAGCCATGACTTCGGCTTCTTTGCGGGTTTCCAGGTTGTTGGCTTCAAGCTGTGCTTTGCGGGTTTCAAAATCCGCAATGTTACGCTCGGATGCCGACAGTGCTTTGCCCTGAGGCAGCAAGAAGTTACGGGCATAGCCCGGCTTCACATCGACAACTTCGCCCATTTGGCCCAGCTTGGCCACACGTTCAAGAAGGATAACTTGCATTTGGGTTTCTCCTTACTTCACAGCGTAGGGCAGCAAGGCCAGAAAACGTGCGCGTTTGATGGCACGGGCCAGCTCGCGTTGTTTCTTGGCCGAAACGGCGGTGATACGGGACGGCACGATTTTGCCACGCTCAGAGATGTAGCGTTGCAGCAGTTTCGTGTCTTTGTAATCAATCTTTGGCGCGTTCTCACCCGAGAAGGGGCAGACTTTGCGACGGCGGAAAAATGGTTTTGCAGCCATAACTTAGTATCCTTTCTTCAGGTGATTAGCGGCGCTCGCGGCGGTCGCTGCGTTCGTCACGTTTTTGCATTTGTACGCTGGGGCCTTCGACGTGCTCGTCGACCTTGATGGTCAGCACGCGCATAACATCGTCGTGCAGGCGCATAAGGCGCTCCATTTCCTGAATAGCCGCTGCAGGTGCATCGGTTTTCAGGTAGGCATAATGGCCCTTGCGGTTTTTGTTGATCTTGTAGGCCATCGTTTTGACGCCCCAATACTCGTGCTCGACGAGTTTGCCGCCATTGTCGGCAAGGACTGTACCAAAATGTTCGATAAGGCCTTCAGCTTGCGTGTTGGACAAGTCCTGACGCGCGATAAAGACATGCTCATAAAGAGACATGGATCGTTTCCACTTCTGTCAAGGCGCATTTCATAGGGGGGCCAATCCTTCCACGACCCATCCACGAGAGACTGCGCGGTTCAAAAAAACTGCGGAAGGAGGCTGGCGTATACGATGGATTTCCCATGCAGACAAGGGGGGCTGGAGGCAGGAGGTGAAGCGGCCAAATTTCTCCGTGTTGGTGCCGCATTCTGGTCGCTTTTCCTGTCGACACTCCCAACCGGGGACAGGACAATAAAAGAGGTCTGACATGGTTGCTCTGAGTGACACACATGCTGCGTTAAGCGTTGCACCTGATTTCGATCAAACCAAAGCGTTGCGCGAAACACTGAAGAAACCTGCGTCGGTCAATCGTGGCGGGCGCATATTTTTGGGATCGGTTTTGTGCATTTCTGCGCTGGGTCTGTGGTTGGTGCCGGTGGAAGCCGGTGACGCGGCCATGCAATTGATCAAGCTTCTGGTGTCCGTGGTGATGCTGGCGCTGGGGATGATGTTTGTCTTTTCGGTCAACCGCCGGGCTGAAATGCCGGAAATTCAGATTGATACGCTCAAACGTGAACTGCGTGTGATCAAGCGCGATCAAGCAAACACCCCGTTCGTTGAAGCCTGTCATGCCTTTGATAAGATGGCTGAGATTAAACTGAAAGGCCATCATTTGAGCGCGCGTGATGCGGATGGGCAGATCATTTTTTCGGTTCCTTTACGTGACAAGGCGACGGCCCGCGCGTTGCAGGCCACACTGGACCAGGTGAGCTGACAACACCGCGCCATCGGCGGATGTTCGCAAATACACACAAGGTGTTGAAGATTGAGGTGTTGCCCTGCACGGTGTGTGTGGTCAATTCTTGTTTGATCTTAAACTTGTCATTGTAAGGGACCACTGATGAAACACTTTATATATGCTGCGGCACTGGCCGGGGCTGCGGCCTTGGCGACCGGGGCTTCGGCCGCTTCTGAAAAATACACGCTGGATGCCAGCCATAGCCAGGTTGTGTTTTCCTACACTCACCTGGGATTCTCGACCACCTACAACATGTTCTCAGGTTTTGACGGCGAGATCATGTTTGACAAGGACGATCCCGCCGCATCCTCGGTCAGCGTATCAATGCCGCTGGACTCGCTGTTCACCGGTTGGGAAGAGCGGTTCGCCCATTTCATGTCACCGGATTTCTTTGATGCCAAGGGCGGAGAAATGATCAGTTTTGACTCCACCGGTATTGAGGTGACGGGTGACACCACGGCTTTGATCACAGGTGATCTGACCATCAACGGCATGACCAAATCCGTTGTGCTGGATGCCAAACTGAACCAAAGCGGCGATCACCCGATGCAGGGCAAGCCTTGGGCTGGCTTTGATGCCACCACCACTGTCTTGCGGTCAGATTTCGGGGTGGGTGGTTTTGCCCCACACGTCAGCGATGAGCTGAATGTGATGATTTCGATTGAGGCTGGAAAGGCCGAGTGATTTTTGCACTCACCTCGTCAAAGCGTTTCGCGTAACACCTGAACCACAGGTATTGCCCGAAACGCCCACGACGGGGATCACTCGTCGGTTTTAGTCGCAGTCTTCGCTGTCTCTTGATCTGCTTTGAATTTCTGTAACTTTGCCAGCAGGAAGGCGCGCGCCTTGATGTTGGCGCGCCGCACCCGCACGGCCGTCAAAAACGCCTCTTCGGCGGTTTGCGACGTGGCCCCCATCATGGTGGCGACTTCGTTGGCCAGCTCTTCGTCACCAATGAGATCCATTGCCTTGATGACGTCAATAGCCAGCGCATCAGCGAGATCTTCGGTGATGCTCATGATCAGCGCGTCGTTTCAGTCAGGCGGCGTTTTACATAGCCGGTGACGCTGTCAATCATCGTGTCCATATGGGGCTCTTCAAAGAAGTGGCCTGAGCCTTCGACTTCTTGATGGGTAATGGTAATGCCCTGCTGCTCATGCAGCTTGTTCACCAATGCGGTGGTGTCTGTGGGCGGTGCCACGCGGTCATTCAGCCCATTGATGATCAGCCCAGAAGACGGGCAGGGGGCCAGGAACGAAAAGTCGTACATGTTTGCCGGCGGAGAAACCGAGATGAAGCCGGTAATCTCAGGCCGGCGCATCAGCAGCTGCATGCCGATCCAGGCCCCGAATGAAAATCCGGCAACCCAGCAATGTTTGGAATTGTTGTTCATGGACTGCAGATAATCGAGGGCGGAGGCGGCATCGCTCAGCTCGCCCACACCTTGATCATATTCACCCTGAGAGCGCCCAACGCCACGGAAATTGAACCGCAGCACCGTAAAGCCCATATTGTAAAAGGCGTAATGAAGGTTGTAGACAACCTTGTTGTTCATCGTGCCACCAAACTGCGGATGCGGATGTAACACGATGGCAATCGGTGCATCACGCTCCTTTTGTGGGTGGTAGCGACCTTCAAGGCGGCCTTCTGGGCCAGCAAAAATAACCTCGGGCATCGGTGCCTGGTATCCTTTGTCAGGGGGCTTTGCAGATTTCTTGACGAAATCCCTCAACCATCTTAGAGCGTTTCCTAAATTCCAGCCCGGATTATTGTCTTTGCCGGAACGGTTGAAAGCGAGATAAGACTTCAGACGCGCAAGGTCAATCAATTCGCAGGGAATCGCAGATGAAACTGAGTACCAAAGGACGCTACGCCATGGTCGCCCTGGCCGATATCGCTCTGCAAGACAATGAAAACCTGGTGACCTTGGGGGAAGTGTCGCGGCGCCAGGATATCTCGCTGCCATATCTGGAGCAATTGTTTGTAAAACTGAGGCGTGCCAAATTAGTGGCTTCGGTGCGTGGCCCCGGTGGCGGCTATCGCCTGGCACGGCCCGCATCCGAAATCCGTATAACTGAGGTGTTGGAGGCGGTAGATGAAACCGTGGATGCGCTGCACAAAGGGGCAGGGGCATCCGGTGCGGCCTCAGGGTCACGCGCGCAGTCGATGACCAATCGTCTGTGGGAGGGGCTGAGCGCGCAGGTCTATGTGTACCTGCACCAGACCCGGCTGAGCGATGTGATTGGCAACTCGCTGGCGCCCTGTCCGGCTGTGCCCAACCTCTTTGATATTGTGGATGAGGAATGAGATGTCCAACACTGACATTCAGGCTCTCACGGAGCTGCAAGGCTCACCCGTGTTGATTGACCCCGATGGCATCGTGGTGCTGGATGATCTCAGCACGTGGGCCACTCCGGCCGAGCGTGGCGTGCATCGCCGCGCTCGGATCAATGCGATTGCATTCGCCGGTATGTCGCCAGAGGAGTTGCATCTTTTCTTTGCCCATACGTCACAGGCTGTTGTCAAAAGCTGGAACGCCAAGCAATCGTTCTTTGGAAAGATCCAAAACATGGTGACCACCCGCAATCCCGGCTATGTCGAAGTGCCGGGGCGCATTCTGTCGCAATGTCTCAAGGTTCTGGGTGAGGCAGCGGCATGAGCCGGATTTATCTGGATTATAATGCCACAGCGCCGTTGCGCCCTGAGGCACGCGCCGCAATGTGTGCGGCGATGGATATTGTGGGCAACCCCTCAAGCGTGCATGCCGAAGGACGCGCGGCCAAAGGCGTGATTGAACTTGCCCGCAGGCAAGTGGCACAGGCCGTGGGGTGTATGCCCCAAGAGGTGATTTTCACCTCAGGGGCTACAGAAGCTGCGCGCGTCTTGTCTGCAACCGCTGAGGGCTGTGATGTTCTGGTGGATGAGACAGCCCATGACGCGCTGTGGGCACAGGCAAGGATGCACAACTGGACCGAGTGGCCACACGGCCCCGGTCACACATTGGCGATGGGATTGGCCAATTCTGAAACTGGTGTGATCAATGCCCTGCCGGAAAAACGGGACGGGCAGTTCCCATTTGGCAAAGCGCGCGCTGATTGGTTGTGTCTGGATGTGACGCAGGCCATTGGGCGCATCCCGTTTTCCTTTGCTTGGTCAGGGGCCGATATGGCGGTGTTATCAGCGCACAAGTTGGGCGGGCCCAAGGGCGTGGGCGCGTTAATCCTTCGACAAGGTATAGATATTGCACCCCTTAATGTTGGGGGAGGTCAGGAAATGGGCCGCCGTTCCGGCACAGAAAATGTGATTGGAATCGCCGGGTTTGGCGCGGCAATTGAGGCCGCCATGCAAGATTTGGCTGACGGAAAATGGCAGGACATCGAAAAAATTAGAAACATTCTAGAAAAGACTATTGAGGAATCCACAAAAGAGACTATTTTTGTCGGGAAATCAGAGAAAAGGCTGCCAAACACCTCTTGCATCCTCACATCTGGCTGGAAAGGCGAGACCCAAGTGATGCAGATGGATTTGGCCGGATTTGCCATATCGGCGGGCTCGGCCTGTTCCAGTGGCAAGGTCAAATCCAGCCGGGTGCTAAGCGCGATGGGGTATAACGACAGTCAGGCGGCCAGCGCAATTCGCGTGTCACTTGGCCTGCAGACAACAGAAGATGACGTCAGGCAGTTTGCGAACAGCTGGCTGGCGGCTGAGAAAAAACACCGCGCCCGTTTGGCGTGAGAGAGGGAGCCGCAATGACGGTATTGGACAACACATCAGTCAAAGATGGCGTGGACCGCGAAACCGTGGATGCCGTGCGCGAGGTCAGCACCTATAAATACGGCTGGGAAACCGACATTGAGATGGAATACGCCCCCAAAGGGCTGACCCATGATATCGTGCGTTTGATTTCGTCCAACAACGACGAACCCGAATGGATGACCGAGTGGCGGCTGGAGGCTTATGAGCGCTGGCTGAAACTGAAAGAGCCTGATTGGGCGATGGTGGACTACCCTGAGATCGACTTTCAGGACCAGTATTATTACGCGCGCCCCAAATCGATGGAGGTCAAACCCAAGTCACTCGATGAGGTCGACCCCAAACTGCTGGCAACCTATGAAAAGCTGGGCATTCCGCTGAAGGAACAGATGATCCTGGCCGGTGTCGAAAGCGGCGAAGCACCTGCCGAGGGCCGCAAGGTGGCGGTGGATGCGGTGTTTGACAGTGTCTCTGTTGGCACCACGTTTCAGGCCGAACTAAAGAAGGCCGGCGTGATCTTCTGCTCAATCTCCGAGGCGATCCGCGAACACCCTGACCTTGTGAAGAAATACCTTGGCTCTGTGGTTCCTGTGTCGGACAATTTCTATGCAACGCTGAACAGCGCTGTCTTCTCTGACGGCTCGTTTGTCTATGTGCCGCCCGGCGTGCGTTGCCCGATGGAGCTGAGCACCTATTTCCGCATCAATGCCGAAAACACCGGCCAGTTTGAGCGCACGCTGATCATTGCCGACAAGGGTAGCTACGTCAGTTATCTGGAAGGCTGCACAGCGCCTCAGCGCGACATTGCACAGCTGCACGCCGCCGTGGTTGAGATCGTGATCGAAGAAGACGCCGAGGTGAAATACTCCACCGTTCAAAACTGGTATCCCGGTGATGAAAACGGCAAGGGCGGCATCTATAACTTTGTCACCAAACGTGCCGATTGCCGGGGTGACCGTGCCAAAGTGATGTGGACACAGGTGGAAACCGGATCAGCCGTGACGTGGAAATACCCGTCCTGCATCCTGCGCGGTGATGACAGCCAGGGCGAGTTTTACTCGATCGCCATCACCAACAATATGCAACAGGCCGATACTGGCACCAAGATGGTGCATCTGGGCAAACGCACCAAGTCGCGGATTGTGTCCAAGGGTATTTCGGCAGGCAAGGCACAGAACACCTATCGCGGGCTGGTGTCGATGCACCCCAAGGCCAAGGAAAGCCGCAACTACACCCAATGTGACAGCCTGCTGATCGGGTCTGGCTGTGGTGCGCATACGGTGCCCTACATTGAGGTAAAGAACAATTCATCTCGGGTTGAGCATGAGGCGACAACCTCCAAAGTCGATGACGACCAACTGTTTTATTGCCGCCAGCGTGGCATGGACGAGGAAACAGCGGTGGCCCTTGTGGTCAACGGCTTCTGCAAGGATGTGTTGCAGGCCCTGCCGATGGAATTTGCCATGGAAGCGCAACAATTGGTGGCGATTTCGTTGGAAGGGTCAGTGGGTTAAGGATGACTGACCTGCCGCCCTCACCAAGGATACCAAAACCATGATCATCACAACCACCCCCACCATCGAGGGCCGCGCGATCACGGATTACCGCGGCATTGTCGTGGGTGAGGCCATTATGGGCGCCAATGTGGTGCGCGATGTGTTTGCCTCGATCACTGATATCGTTGGCGGGCGTTCGGGGGCGTATGAATCCAAACTTCAGGATGCCCGCGACACCGCGATGCATGAGCTGGAAGACCGTGCATTGGCGCTGGGTGCTGATGCGGTGGTGGGCGTTGATCTGGATTACGAAGTGGTGGGCAACTCCATGCTGATGGTCTCGGCGAGCGGCACAGCGGTAAAGCTGGGCTGACATGACACACCCCACCCGGATAGATCGCCCTGAGCTGACCTTGCCTGATGCCGAAGCGGCATTGGTGCGGTCCTGCTATCAAGACGCCGATGTGATCCTTGAATATGGCTCGGGCGGGTCAACCGCCATGGGCGCTGAAATGCCCGGCAAGCGCATATTCTCGGTGGAAAGTGACAAGGACTGGGCACTGATGATGCGCGGCTGGTTTGCGGCCAACCCACCCGCGGAGCGCACAGAAGTTGACGTGATCTGGTCTGATATCGGCCCCACCAAACAATGGGGGCACCCTGCCAGCCACGAAGCCTGGGAGCGCTATGCGCGCTATCCGCTGGAGGTTTGGGATTTGCCAGAATTTCGCCAACCCGACGTGGTTCTGGTTGATGGGCGGTTTCGCACAGGATGCGCGTTGGCGACGGGGTTTCGTAGCCTCAAGCCGCTGACGCTGTTGATGGATGATTATGCCAGACGCAAGAACTATCACCGGGTAGAGACATACCTCGGAACACCAGAATTGACAGGCCGCATGGCCCGGTTTGAGGTGAAGCCCATGTCGGTCCCTGCTGACCGGCTACTAGAAATTATACGCATGATGACCCAGCCTTGAAGGCGGGCCGAACTGATAAGTTGAGGACTAAGAAAAATGTTGGAAATCAAAAACCTGCACGTCGATCTTGAAGAAGAAGATAAGACCATCCTGAAGGGTGTGAACCTGACGGTTGAGGCCGGTAAAGTGCATGCGATCATGGGGCCTAACGGCTCGGGAAAATCTACGCTCAGCTATGTGCTGTCGGGCAAGGATGGCTATGAGGTCACGGGGGGGCAAGCCACTTTGAACGGCGACGACCTTCTGGATATGGAGCCCGAAGAACGCGCCGCCGCGGGCCTGTTTTTGGCCTTCCAATATCCCGTTGAAATCCCCGGTGTGGGCAATATGACCTTCCTGCGCACAGCGATGAACGCCCAACGCAAGGCGCGCGGCGAAGACGAGCTAAGCGCGGCTGAGTTTCTGAAGCTGGTGCGCGAAAAGGCTAAAACCCTGAAGATTGACGCCGAAATGCTGAAACGCCCGGTTAACGTGGGGTTTTCGGGCGGTGAGAAAAAGCGCAACGAAGTTCTGCAAATGGCAATGCTTGAGCCCAAAATGTGCATTTTGGATGAAACGGATTCGGGCCTTGATGTGGACGCCATGAAACTGGTGGCCGAGGGCGTGAACGCCCTGCGCGACGCGGGCCGGGGTTTCCTTGTTATCACGCATTATCAACGGCTTCTGGACCACATCAAACCTGATGTGGTGCATATCATGGCAAATGGCCGGATCATCAAATCCGGGGGGCCGGAACTGGCGGTTGAAGTTGAAAACAACGGGTATGCCGACATTCTGGCGGAGGTGGCGTAATGGCCTTGCCACAAACCAAACAGGACGTAACCGAGGCGCGGTTATCCACGTTGGATATGCCCCAAGGTGCGAGCTGGGCCAATGCACTGCGTGAAAATGCACTGTCTCGGTTGCGGGCTGCTGGGCTGCCGGATCGGCGTGACGAATACTGGAAATACACCCGCCCCGAGACTTTGGTTCAGGCCCAAGGGCCTGAGGCGGCCTTGTTCGAGGTCGATGAAGAGGCCGAGCTGTTCGGTGATGTGGAGCGATTGCAGATTGTCTTTGTTGATGGTGTTTTTGACGCCGAGGCCAGCGATGATCTGATCGGCGAAAACGTGAAGATCGAACGGCTGGCTGAGGTGTCTCAGACCGATATCCACTGGGCCAAGGATCTCTATGGCGTGCTTGAAACCAGGGGCCAAACCCCGGTGGCGCGCCCGTTGGCTACGTTGAATACGGCGATGGCGACAGACGGTGTGATGATCCATGCAACCGGCAAGGTAAGTAAAGCCATTCATCTGGTTTATCATCATAAATCAACAAGTTCTGATGCGATCCTCCACCACCTTGTCAAGCTGGAGGACGGCGCTGATCTGACCATTTTTGAATCTGGCCCAGCGGCCGCGCGGTTCAACAAAGTGATGGAAGTCGACATTGCCGATACCGCCAGGTTCAACCATGTCCGCAAGCAGGGCCGCGATCATGAACGCGTGGCCGTCACACATATATTTGCCCGGCTGGGGCGCGAAAGTGCTTTCAAATCCTTCACCCTGACTGCCAATGGCGTGATGACGCGCAATGAATGCGTGATCGAGTTGACGGGGGATGATTCCGTCGCCCATGTCGCGGGCGCCGCGGTGGGGGATGGTGATTTTCACCATGATGACACTGTGTTTATCACGCATGACGCTGAGCGTTGCGAAAGCCGTCAGGTGTTCAAAAAGGTGTTGCGCAACGGCGCGACAGGTGTGTTTCAAGGCAAGATTTTGGTCAAGGCCGGTGCACAAAAAACGGATGGCTACCAGATTAGCCAGTCACTGCTGCTGGACGGCGACAGCCAGTTCCTTGCCAAGCCTGAGCTTGAAATTTACGCCGATGATGTGATTTGTTCGCATGGCTCCACCTCGGGGGCTATTGATGAGGAAGGCCTGTTTTATATGCGTGCGCGCGGCATTCCTGAAAGCACGGCCACGGATCTGTTGACGCTGGCCTTTCTGGCTGAGGCGGTCCAAGAAGTCGAGGACGAAGGCCTGCGCGAAGACATCAACAGCCGCCTGAGTGGCTGGTTGGAGCGGCGGCGCGGCTGATGCCTGTCACCCGAGACATAGCGGCCACTTACCGCCGACCTGGCAAGGTGATGCGGCACTTGCTGGCGATGGGTCAGCGCGAGGATCGTGCTTTGGCGATCCTGATGGCGGCTTGTGTTGTGGTGTTCATCGGGCAATGGCCACGGCTGGCGCGAGAAGCACATGTAACCGGTCAGGAGTTGAACGCGCTATTGGGAGGCACGTTGCTGGCCTGGGTCTTTATGGCGCCGCTGTTGTTTTATGCAATTGCCTTTGTCAGCTATCTTGCTCTGCGCGCCATAGGGGGGCAACTGTCTGGGTTTGACGCCCGGATCACGCTTTTTTGGGCATTTCTGGCGGCCAGCCCGCTGATTTTGTTGCACGGGTTGGTGGCGGGTTTCATCGGCCCCGGAGTGCAGCTGCATATCGTGGGGGCCATCTGGCTGGCCCTGTTCCTTTGGTTCTGGATTGCGGGCCTGAAAACCGCTGGTTGGGGGCGCATATGACACGCTTTGACATTCAATCGCTGGTCTTTGAGACGATCCGTTCGCCCGCCACAGCGGCTGCGCGCATCTTGCAGATCAACCTTCCCAAAGAATGGTTGTGGATGGCGCTGGCACTGATGTCAGTGCTCAATGCCATGGTCTATTCGGTGTCATTGCAACTCGCTCCGCCGCTTGATCCGGCGGATGGCATTTTCCTGCCGCCAGTTCTTCGCTCGCCGGTGTTGCTCACCTTGTTTATGTTAACGGCCCTTGGCCTGACGGTGGTGATGCTGCACAAACTGGGCCGGGCGATGAACGGGGCGGCATCACTTTACGATATATTGATCCTTACCACATGGTTACAGGTGCTACGGCTGGCCCTGCAATTGGTGATGGTGGTTTTGTCGTTGTTCATCCCGGCCTTTGGCGCATTGTTGGGGTTGGTCGCCAACGTTTGGGGCATCTATATTATGGCGGTTTTTGTGAATGTTGCGCACCGCTATGACAACACGATGAAATCCGCTGGTGTCATGGTGCTCAGCTTTTTGGCTATTGCACTGGGTATGACCGTGCTGATGGGCCTGCTGGGCGGTTTTAATACAGGAGAGGTCGCCAATGTATGATGTGAACGCCATTCGTGCGGATTTTCCGATCCTGTCACGCACAGTGAATGACAAACCGCTGGTCTATCTGGATAATGGTGCCTCGGCCCAGAAACCACAGGTGGTGATTGATGCGATCACGACGGCCTATTCCCATGAATATGCCAATGTGCATCGGGGCTTGCACACGCTTAGCAACATAGCGACCGAGAAGTACGAGGGCGTACGCGCTATCATAGCGCGGTTCCTGGGGGTGGCGAATGAAGATCAGATCATTCTGAACTCGGGCACCACAGAGGGCATCAATATGGTGGCCTATAGCTGGGCCATGCCGCGGATGCAGGCGGGCGATGAGATCGTCTTGAGTGTGATGGAGCACCACGCCAATATCGTGCCCTGGCATTTTCTGCGTGAGCGTCAAGGCGTGGCGCTGAAATGGGTGGATGTGGACGCAACCGGTGCCTTGGAGACACAAAAGGTGATTGATGCAATCACCCCCAAGACCAAGCTGATTGCGATCACGCAGGTGTCAAATGTGCTGGGCACCAAGGTGGACATCAAGGCAATCTGTGATGCCGCACGCGCGCAGGGAGTGCCGGTGCTTGTTGATGGCTCTCAGGGGGCTGTGCATATGCCGGTGAATGTTGATGAACTGGGGTGTGATTTCTATGCGATCACGGGTCACAAGCTGTACGGGCCATCGGGATCCGGGGCGATCTATGTGCACAAAGACCGGCTGGCCGAAATGCGCCCCTTTATGGGCGGCGGCGATATGATCCGTGAGGTTTCAAAGGAGGAGGTCACTTACAATGATCCACCTATGAAATTTGAAGCCGGAACACCGGGGATCGTGCAAACCATCGGGTTTGGCGTGGCTTTGGAATACATGATGGGCATCGGCATGCAGGCGATTGCGGCCCATGAGGATGATCTGTGCGCCTATGCCAGATCCCGCCTGTCAGGGCTGAACTGGTTGAATGTGCAGGGCAGCACGGCAAACAAAGCCGCGATCTTTTCGTTCACCATGGAGGGGGCCGCCCATGCTCATGACATCTCAACCATATTGGACAAAAAAGGCGTGGCCGTGCGGGCAGGGCATCACTGTGCCGGCCCCTTGATGGATCACTTGGGGGTACGGGCCACATGTCGTGCATCCTTTGGCATGTACAACACGCGAGACGAGGTGGATGTGCTGATCGATGCGCTGGAACTCGCCCATGATTTGTTTGCCTGACAATTTTAAAGCTATGGTCGATTTGGGTGCGATATCGTGAAGCGAGTCGCCCGCGTATGCACAGATATGAAACCGACCTAAGTAATTGGAGAATACAATGAACAAGATTCTGAAACTCGCCCTGGTGCTGAGCACGGCCGCAGTATTGTCAGCCTGCGCCAAAAAAGAGCCAGAACCACTGGTCGTAACACCCGAGCCTGTCTACACTGACAAATGGGGTAACGTGGTAGAAGATAGCTGACGCCAGCCCGATCAATCAGCTAAAAAGCGACGTCTGCCCATACATTTTTTGTGGGGTGGGCGGCGTGGTTTTTCCGTTGCAGCACTGGGGCGAAGGGGCTATAGGATCGCCCTTAGGCACCTGTAGCTCAGCTGGATAGAGCGCTGCCCTCCGAAGGCAGAGGCCAGAGGTTCGAATCCTCTCAGGTGCGCCAACAACATGATGATAATAAAATAGTATCAGCGCCTTACGAGGCGGTACCATTTTATTTCCACCTCATTCTTAGCTCGATTCATCACTCATGCGTTCAACACTTGCTTGGGAATTGAAAACCTCAGATTGCATGAGGTTTTCGTCAATCTCCCAAATTTGTCGGTCAACTGCGCATGGCTAAATCGTAACGCCTTTAAGCTGATGCAGGGGAAATGCGAAGTGCCGCACGACATACAAACGTTCTGGGCGTTTGGGGTATAACCTCGGGTTCAGCTTTTACGCATAACGCTTCAGGTGAATCTAGTTGTTCTCAACCACGTCCATTCGTGCTGTCAATAACGCGAGGGTAGCCTTCAATTCAGCGATCTGCTGACCGTCCAATTGGGTTTGAGTGTGCAGCTTATCAATATAGCCATGAGCCTCGTTCAACTCGGCGTGCAGCGCCTTGATGGACGCCAGAGCAATGCCCGATGTGTCCAGCGTGGCAATGCCTGTCTCAGTAGCACCCAACCCGAAAGCCGCATAAAAATCCTGTGCCATGGGGCCAACGTGCCGTGCGCCCGAAGTATCGTCTTTGTAGGTCCAGCTTGAAACGGGCAGTGCAGAAACCTTGTCCAAAATCTCAGCGGTGTTCACCGGCACAATGGCCATCTTGGCATGCTTGTCCGAGTTCTCAGTCAATGTGCCGCCAATTCTCATGTCGCCGTCCGGATCAAGGAACAGCCCCTGCGACGGGTTGGTGCTGGAGGTTATGATGAACCTCCCACTGTCGTTGTTTTCATGGGTAAAAAACCAATCGCGCCCACTGGCTGTGTTGGACATGGTAAGATAACTGCCACCGTTGTTGCGCATCTCGAACATGTCGGCCGCGCCGCTACCGCCGGTCTCTTCGATCAGGAATTTGCCGGTACCGTTACTGCGCGACACATGCAGGGAGGTATTGGGGTTCCCGGTGCCAAACCCGGTATCGCCGTTGGCCTGGATTCTGAAGGAATTGGTGGGCGCGCCCTGTCGGATAAACAACGGCGTCGGGCCGCCTTGCCCGTCTTGCAGGAAAAAGAACTGGTTGTCACCGCCCATGATCCATTCGTTGCTACTGAATCCGTCGATATTTTCCAGCCGGATTGTCGGGGTCTGATACGACACCGCGTGAATGGTGGATTGCGGCAAGCGAGTTCCGATCCCCAGATTACCATTGCGGGCTACGACCAAAGCATTGTCAGGGGCGCCGGCCATGACCCAGAACGGTTCTGTTCCGGCGCTCCAATCAGACACAATAAACGCCTCTTCGCCACCGATTTCACGCTCGTTGAAAAGCAACGCCCATGTGGTGTCGGGATGCGTTGAAGCAGACGTGTCATGGGCGTAGATCCAGTTCGATGTGGAATCGAGTTTGAGAGTGGTTGCGTTCAGTCCAAACTGCTCAAAGTTCGCGCAGCCTCCGCCAAGGCAGATATTGCCAGTTGTGATGATGTCATCGTCAAACAGTTCATCCGCCGCAACTGGGCAGGTCAGGCCAAAAAGCAGGGCGATAGAAGGTAATTGGAAGCGATACATGGGCTGCACCTTTGTAATTTCTTGGAGTTAATAATACCTGAATTATACTGATTTTTGGCCTTTCAGCTAGCCCAGCCGTGTGGCCGTGTGTCTGAGACGGGCGAGGACAGGCTTAAGTTTAACGATCCGGAGCGTACAAATGTCTGATGAAATGGAGAATGAAAAACGTCTCGGCAGCGGCATTGTCATTGCAATCCCAAGGTCTTAACGACATCTCAGCTTTGGTCCTTGAGTCAGGGTTTCCACCGTGTGCCCTTTGGATCCAGTGACAACCATTCGGGCCAGCCGATGAACATTTCGATCGCCACAACGCATAGGCACACAGCCAATATGCTAACCACAAAGATCACACGCTTTTCTGATGGTGGGTTTTGCGCCCACCGGGCCATTTTGAATAGCCAGCGCTGGTTCATTCGGTGAACCTGACCTTGCCGATAAAGGGCAGGTTGCGGTTGCGCTGTGCAAAATCAATACCGTACCCCACGACAAATTCATCAGGGATTTCAAAGCCAATCCAATCGGCCTTGATGTCCACCTCTCGCCGGATCGGTTTGTCGAGCAGGGCAATGGTGCGCAGCTTGGCAGGGGCGCGGCTCTCCAGTAGGTGCAACACATGGGTCAGGGTGTGGCCCGTGTCCACGATATCTTCGACCACCAGCACATCACGCCCTTCAATTTCGCCGCGCAAGTCTTTGAGGATACGCACTTCTTTGCTGGATTCCATGGCGTTTCCATATGAAGAGGTCTCAACAAAATCGACCTCTACATTCATATCCAGCTCACGCACCAGATCGGCAATAAAGACAAAGGACCCCCGCAGCAAACCAACCACGATCAACCGGTCGGTGCCTGCAAATTCGGCCTTGATCTCGCGGGCGAGGTCCTCAATGCGCGCAGCAATGGATTTGGCCGAGATCATCTGGTCGATGACATATGAGCGATCAGGCATGATGTCCCCTTGTGTTTTATGTGCCAGTCTACGAAATAGCAGACCACTGTCCATGCGAATTTCGAGCCTTTGATGACAACACATTCTGAAACACGTCACCTGCCTTACTCTGCACAACAGATGTATGATCTGGTGGCGGATGTGGCGCGCTATCCTGAGTTTCTGCCTTGGGCCGCAGCGGCGCGCATCCGATCATGTGAAGGCCAGCCCGATGGATCGCAAATCATGCTGGCTGATCTGGTGATCAGCTTCAAACTGTTCCGCGAAAAATTTGGCAGCCGCGTGGTGCTGTGGCCTGAGCAGAATCGCATCGACACCGAATATCTGGACGGGCCATTCAAGCATATGGTTTCAAAATGGGAATTCACAGACACCGACGGTGGGTGTGACGTGGCCTTTTATGTGGATTTTGAGTTTCGCAACTTCATTTTGCAAAAAGCTGCCGGGTTGTTTTTCTATGAAGCCATGCAGCGGATCGTGCGCGCGTTTGAGACACGCGCGGATGAGCTGTATAAATGAAGAAGGCCCCGGATTACCGGAGCCTTCTGTCTTGCACAATCCATGGGCAGGATCAGCTGCTCATATCGTAAGCCCGTTCACCATGTACGGCGAGGTCCAGACCGCCGGTTTCAGTTTCTGTATCCACACGGATGGGCGTAATCATCCCCACCAGCTTGACCAGCGCATAGCTGACAACCACGGTGAACAGCCCCACAATGGCCAGGGATCCCAATTGCGCAGCCCAACTGCCCGCACCCAAGGCCGCAATCATAATCGTGCCAAAAATTCCGCCCACGCCGTGCACCGCGAACACATCCAAAGTGTCGTCGATTTTCAGGCGCTCGCGGATCAGCACCACGGCCTCTTGGCATAGAACACCGGCAACCGCGCCGATGATCAACGCCTCAATCGGGCCAACAAACCCCGATGCTGGTGTAATCGAGGCCAGACCGGCGATAGTGCCCGTCACAATGCCCACAAGTGATGCCTTGCCAAATTTTATCCGCTCCCACAATGCCCAGCTAAGCGAGGCCGTTGCCGCAGAAATATGGGTGACTGTCAGCGCCATGGCGGCCCCGCCGTCTGCCGCCAATTGTGAGCCGCCGTTAAAGCCGAACCAGCCAACCCACAGCATCGCAGCCCCGATCATCACAAGGCCCGGATTATGCGGCGGGGTGGTTTGATGGTGCCGGGGGCCAAGGGCCACAGCAATGATCAATGCCGCCAGACCTGCGGTTTCATGCACCACAATGCCTCCGGCAAAATCTTTCACGCCGTTGGCACCGAAGATACCGCCATCCGCCAAAAAGCCGCCCCCCCATATCCAATGTGTGACAGGTGCGTAGCAAAGCAGCATCCACAGACCGGAAAACAACAGCATGAAGCTGAAGTTGATCCGCTCGACATAGGCCCCCACGATCAGCGCAGGGGTGATAATGGCGAAGGTCATTTGAAACGCAAAGAACAGAACCTCGGGCAGGGTGCCTGACAGGGTATCTGCACTCACGCCCAGAAGAAACATTTTGTCCAAGCCGCCCCAGTAAGCGCCGCCATCCCCAAACGCGATGGAATAGCCAAAAGCCAGCCACAGAACGCTCATCAAACAGGCGATGGCATAGCATTGCATGAAAACGCTCAGCACATTTCGGGCGCGCACGAGGCCGCCGTAAAAAAGAGCGAGACCAGGGAGCGTCATGAAAAGGACCAGAGCAGTTGCTACGATGATCCAGGCTGTATCGGCGCCATTCATAGGTATTTCCTTATGCGTTTGTAATAGTTGCGCCTAAAAAACCCGCAAACCGCATAAGAAAAAGTCTTTAACCAAAATTCCTGCGTTCGTTTTGCATGCTGCCTAATATTCAGGCGGAATTTACATGTGGTGCCGTCTTGTTGAGCGGAATTATGTTAACGCCTTGGCCAGCATGCTCAGTGCATGGTCAACACTGGCGCGGCGCACTGCTGAGCGGCCTTGCGCCCCGAAGTCTTGGGTTTCACCGGCTGTGTGTCGCCCTTTTTGGGCAATTGCAAAGCACACCCGCCCTTCTGGTTTATGCTCGGAGGGGCCGGGGCCTGCGATGCCGGTGATGGAAACGGTTAAATCGGCGTTGGATCGCTCCAACGCTCCGGTCGCCATTTCTACCGCCACTTGTTCGGAAACTGCGCCATAGGTGGCCAGAGTATCGGCTTTGACGCCCAACATCTGTTGTTTGGCGGCATTTGAATAGGTCACAAAACCGCATTCAACCATCGAGGAAGACCCAGCAACCTCAGTCAGTTCAGCGATGACCAGCCCGCCAGTGCAGCTTTCTGCTGTGGCGATGCGCGTGCCTGCACCCCGCGCCAGATCCAGCAGTTGCGCCGCAGTAATCTGGGGGTCACAGGCCATGGGCAAGTGCCGCAAAACCCAACACGCCGATAGCCGCAAATACACCAGCAATCACATCATCCAACATGACCCCCACCGCATCATTGCGCCGGTCGGCCCATCCAATGGGGCCAAATTTGGTGATGTCAAAAAACCGGAACAATACAAAGGCGGTGATCCAGCCGGGCCAAAGCGCCAGCAGATCAGCCTGCATCATATTGGCGCCGTATATCACCGGTAGCAGGGCGATCCACTGACCGACCAGTTCATCTATGACGATCTCGGAAGGGTCATGATTGTCCTTACCTGAAGTTTCCACCTTAACCGCCCATACACCAACGAAAAATGCGATTACCCCAAGGACGATAACACCGATATATCCCGTCCAATACGCCACCAGCCAGGCCAGCGGAAGCGAGGCCAAAGACCCCCAGGTGCCCGGAGCGGGGCGCAGGTGGCCGCTATAGGCGACGGTGGCGATGAATGTGCTTAGTTTCATGGGCGCACCAAAGTTGCCGTGGCCATGGCGGCGATGCCTTCTCCGCGGCCTGTAAATCCAAGTTTCTCCGACGTGGTTGCCTTGACGGATATGCGGTCCATATCCAGCCCCATGATGCCCGACAAAGCGGTGCGCATAGCTATGGAATGTGGGCCGATTTTGGGAAACTCACATATAAGAGTGACGTCTATATTGCTGATATTATATCCCTTTTCAGATGCCATCTGTGTTGCGTGGCGCAGGAAGATATCACTGCTTGCGCCCTTCCACTGTGGATCAGAGGGGGGGAAATGTTGGCCAATGTCACCTTCGGCCATCGCACCATACAGCGCATCTGTTAGGGCGTGCATGCCAACGTCCGCATCGGAATGGCCTTGCAAGCCACGTTCAAATGGGACGCTAACACCGCAGAGCACAACATGATCTCCGGGGCCAAAACGGTGAACATCATAACCTGAACCTGTGCGTATATCCATTTGACCTCGCAGTATTTTTTCGGCGCGGGCAAAGTCCGGCGCGGTGGTTATTTTCAGGTTGTCTTCATCGCCCGGTAGGATGGTAACAGGAATGTCGGCGGCGCGGGCAACCTCTACGTCATCCGCCGGATCTCCGTCAAAAGCGCGGTGAGCGGCAAGGATAGCCCCAAATTCAAACCCTTGGGGCGTTTGTGCGCGCCACAACCCTGTGCGATCCTGCGTGCCGCTGACCTGATCATTTTCGCCACGCCACAGGGCATCGCTGACAGGCACGGCGGGGGCCACGGCTGGGTAATTTTGCAACGCTACAAGGCTGGACCTGATCACATCTGGTGAAATACATGCGCGCGCCACGTCATGTATCAGCACATGTTGCACGTCGCGCCCGCCCAGAGCCTCAAGCCCATTGCGCACAGATGCGCCGCGCGTCGCCCCGCCGCTGGCCACCTCAATCCGCCCATGCGGCGCAAAGTGATCCAGATCATCAGGGTGCAGAACCAGTATGATGCTGGCGATCTCATCCACGGCTTCAAACGCGCCAACAGTCCAGTCGATCACGCGCCGCCCAGCCAGGGGTTGCCATTGTTTGGGCAAATCCCCTCCGGCGCGAGTGCCACGCCCTGCGGCGACGATGATAGCTGCATTGCTCATGCATTTGAGGGATAAGCCGCAGACGCACAAAGCGCAATGGCCGTGCAGTATGCCTAATAAACAGGCGTCAAGATGCCAGCGCGTGCCATTATGTCCTGTTTTTATTGTGGTATTAGGGATAACGGCGTAAATCACACAATGTGCACAAGGATTAAGCATTTGCGAGTACCCCTAGACCACCTGGCCCTGACGCCTCCGGTTTTTCTGGCCCCTTTGGCTGGAATCACAGATTTACCGTTTCGTAATCTGGTGTCACGTTTCGGGGCTGGGCTGGTGGTGAGTGAAATGATCGCATGCCAGGATATGATCCATGCCAAGCGAGGCGTGCGTGAAAAAGCCGAATTGGGGCTGGGGATTGAAAACACGGCCGTGCAGCTGGCGGGCCGTGAGGCACATTGGCTGGCTGAGGCCGCGCGCATGGCCGAGGCCAACGGCGCGCGCATTATTGACATCAATATGGGGTGCCCGGCCAAGAAAGTGACCAGCGCCAGCGGAGAAGGCGCCTGTGGGTCGGCCCTGCTGAAGGATCTGGACCACGCATTGACCTTGATTGAGGCCGTGGTGGGCGCAGTTGATCTGCCGGTGACGTTGAAAACCCGGCTGGGCTGGGATGATGCCAGCCTGAATGCACCAGAGCTGGCCACGCGCGCCCAAGAGGCGGGCATCCAGATGATCACCATTCACGGGCGCACGCGCTGTCAGTTTTACAAAGGCCATGCCGATTGGGCGGCCATTGCTGCGATCAAGGCTGCGGTGCAAATTCCGGTGGTGGCCAATGGCGATATCACAGACAGCACCACCGCCCGATGTGCATTGCAGCAATCAGGTGCGGACGGGGTGATGATCGGGCGCGGTGCGCAGGGGCGGCCATGGGCCTTGGCTGAGGTGGCGCATGATCTTTTTGGAGCCGCAGCCCCGGATGTGCCAACAGGGGCCCGACTGGCTGAGCTGGTTGGTGCACATTACGAGGATATGCTGGAGTTTTATGGCTGTGACCTGGGTTTGCGGATCGCGCGCAAACATCTGGGGTGGTATATGGATCATGCGGGCACAGACCTCTGCCTGCGCCGCGAGGTTCTGACCTCAAAGGACAGCTCACAGGTGCTGGGCCTGATCGCGATGGCCATGGATGCCCCCACGAGGCAAGCGGCATGATCGGGGAAGAAACCATCTGGGCCTCGCTGCCAACGCCTGTTCTGATCCTTGATGAGAATGATCTTATCACGCAGATCAACCCGGCAGCCGAAGCATTTTTGATGACCTCCAGTAAATCTGTGGCAGGCCAGCCGGCGTGGAACAGATTGTCAGTGGATGCGTCATTGGAGGAGGCCTTTGTGCGGGCGCGCACCCATAATACACCATTGTTTGTAAATGATGTGGATGTTGGCACGGGGCAGGGCGCCCCGGTGCAATGCAATTTGCACATTGCCCCATGGGCAGGCCAACCCGGCAAGATGATCCTGCACATCGCCACGCGTGAATTTGCAGGCCGGATCGGTCAGAGCCAATCAGTCAACCGTGCCGCGAAATCTGCCATTGGCATGGCGGAAATGTTGGCCCATGAAATCAAGAACCCGTTGGCGGGTATCACCGGGGCCGCGCAATTGCTGGCCATGACGCTGAATGCTGAGGACCGGGAGCTGACCGACCTGATTGTCAGTGAAAGCCGGCGCATCGTGGCGCTGCTGGACCAGGTTGAGCAGTTTGGCAATGTCATTGCCCCGAAGTTGCAGCCGGTGAACCTACATGATGTGCTGGACCGCGCGCGCCGCTCAGCGAGCCTGGGCTTTGCGGCCCATATGCAAATCGTAAAGCAGTATGACCCCTCACTGCCAATGGCCGCCGGGGATGCAGATCAACTGGTGCAAGTGGTGCTGAATCTGCTGAAAAATGCCGCCCAAGCGGCTGACCCTTCGGGCGGCAAGATCCTGTTGCGCAGCTATTACGAACACAGCCTGCGGGTGCGGCGAGACAGCGGTGTAGACCAGTCTTTGCCATTGCACATCGAAGTGACGGACGATGGCCCTGGCCTGCCGCCTGACATACAGGGCGACGTATTTGAACCCTTCATTTCGGGCCGCGAAAACGGCACCGGATTGGGATTGGCGCTGGCAGCCAAAATTATGTCTGACCATGGCGGCTGGATCGAGATGAACTCGGTGCCGGGCCGTACGGTTGTAAAACTGTCGTTACCACGGGCTGACACCCCCCCAAAGGAGATTGGCTGATGGATGGAACTGTTCTGATTGCGGATGATGACCGCACAATTCGCACAGTCCTAACACAGGCCCTGACGCGGGCCGGGTGCCGGGTGCATGCGACCTCGAGCTTGACCACGCTGATGCGGTGGGTGGGCGAAGGCAAAGGCGATGCGGTTATCACCGATGTGATGATGCCTGATGGGAATGGGCTTGAGATGTTGCCAAAGATTGCGCAGGATCGCCCCGACTTGCCGGTGATTGTCATTTCGGCCCAGAACACCATCATGACCGCCATCAAGGCCGAAGAGGCCGAAGCGTTTGACTATCTGCCCAAGCCCTTTGATCTGCCCGACATTATGAAGCGCACGTCGCGGGCCTTGCAAAGCAAAGCGCGTAGCGTAGGCGAGCCGCCGCGAGAGGCCGAGAGATCCGAAGAGCTGCCCCTGATCGGGCACACGGCGGCAATGCAAACGCTCTACCGTGTGGTGGCGCGCGTAATGAACGCCGATTTGCCAGTGATGATCATCGGCGCTTCTGGCACGGGCAAAACACTGATCGGGCAAACGATCCACAATCTTTCAGACCGGCGCGGTCGCCCCTTGGTGACTGTTGCACCGGGTGACCTGGCGGATGATGACCGTGCCGCGCGGCTGTTGGCCCGCGCGCAGGGGGGCACAATGCTGCTGGATGAACTGGGCGATTTCGATGCGGCCAGTCAGGCGCGTATCGTGCGCATGATGGATGCAGGTGGCGATGACGCGCCGCGTTTCATGGCCACCAGAACAACGCGTGCCGGACAAGAGAACGGCTCGGATATGGTCAGGGATGATCTTTATTATCGGCTGGCGGGGGCAACGATAGATGTTCCGGCTTTGCGTGATCGGTCCGAAGATATTCCATTGTTGGTGGCTCATTTCTTGGCGCAGGCTGATGATGCAGGCCAGTCGACCATGATGTTGAACGATGAGGCGCTGGACCTGCTGCGCCGCTATAGCTGGCCGGGCAATGTGCGCCAGTTGGAAAACACTGTTCGCCGCCTGAGTCTGACCGCACAAAACGCCGAAATCAATGCCGCTGATGTGGCCGAGGCACTTGGAACACAGCCCAAATTCAACGCCGCAAACCCCGGAGCAGGAGGCGATAGCCTGTCGTCCTCGGTGGCGGGCCATATCCAGCGGTATTTTGATATGCATGGATCGCTTTTGCCGCCCGCTGGTCTTTACCAGCGAATCCAGCGTGAGGTTGAAACCCCTCTGATTGAGATTGCGCTGGAGGCAACTGGTGGAAATCAAGCGAAATGCGCCGATTTATTGGGGATAAACCGAAATACTTTGCGCAAGAAGATCACCGAGCTTGATATTCGCGTGACACGCCGCCGGAAATTGATGTAAAACGGCAACAGAGGTGTGGCGCGAATGGTGCATTTGCCATTTTGCCACTAAATCTGGGTGCAGGCATGACCTGACCCACACTCGATGGGGGGCAAAGCGTGGCAACACGGACACGCAGATTGTCTTGGGAAAACATCAGTCGGCTCAGGCGGCTGCGCAAGCTACAAAACGTGGCCACCTTAGGGTTGGTTGTTTTGGGCCCCGTTCTGGCGTTGGTCACTTATCTGGTGATGGGTCCATTGGATCAGGGCACCTCATCGCAGATATTGCGTGTCGTTTTGCTTTCAGATTTGATCTATGTGATCATCATTGCGGCACTTGTGTTGCAACGCGTGGTGCAGATGGTTGCCGCACGGCGCACCCAATCGGCTGGGTCACGTTTGCACCTGCGATTGACTGGCGTGTTTGCCATTATGGCACTGGCCCCGACGATCACCGTCGCGATTTTTGCCACCTTCACCGTTAATATGGGGCTTGAGGCGTGGTTTTCAGACCGGGTCGGCCGTGTTGTTGATAATTCAGTCGCGGCGGCGCAGGCCTATGAAGAGGAACACCGGCGTGATCTGGTGGCCGATGCGCGGGTGCTGGCCTCAGTTATCAACGCCACGAAACGTGCGGCTGTCTTTATTGACGATGGCGATATCCGGCAGGTGTTGTCGCGGGGCCAACGCGAGATCCAACGCGGCCTGCGCGAGGCTTATGTGATTGATGGAACCGGCGATATTCGCGCCCGCGGCGAGCGATCATACCTGTTTGATTACGAAGAACCCAGTGCCGCACAATTGCAAGAGGCGCGGGATACCGGCGTGTTGGTGATCCGTGATTGGGACAACAATGAATTCCGCGCGCTGATCCCGCTGGAAGCGATCACTGATCGGTTTCTCTACGTAAGCCGCAATGTGGATGGCGATATCCTGAATCTGCTGGATGATACGCAGGAAACGGCGCGCTTTTATGCCCAACGCGAAAGCGAGCGGGACCGGGTCTTGTTTGAGTTTGGCCTTTTGTATTTGGGGTTTGCCGTGATCCTGATCCTGGCGGCTGTGTGGTTGGGCATGTGGTTTGCCGAGCGCCTGTCACGCCCGGTGGGGCGCCTGATGTCGGCGGCACAGCGCGTGGGCGAAGGTGACTTGAATGTGCGCGTGCGAGAAGAAGAGGGCGATGATGAGATCGCCATGCTGAGCACCTATTTCAATCAGATGACACATCAGTTGAAAGGCCAGCGGGATACTTTGTTGACCAACACGCAAATGGTTGAGCGCAGACGCCGGTTGTTTGATTCTGTGCTCGGGTCGGTCTCCTCCGGGGTCGTGGGGTTGGATTCCCTTGGCCGGGTGACGTTTGTGAACCGTGCGGCAGAACGCTTGTTGGATTGGCATGAAGATCAGCAATCCGTAGATCTGGGCGTGGCTGTGCCTGAATTCACTGCGCTTTTCACGCGGTTGAAAAAATCCGCCTCGGGCTTTGTGCAAGAAGAGATCAAGGTGACACGCAATTCCCGGCAGGAAAACCTGCTGGTTCGCATGTCGACGCGCAAAGGTGAGGATGGCGCGCATGAAGGCTATGTTGTGGCGTTTGATGATGTGACCGATCTGGTCAGCGCCCAAAGGATGGCAGCTTGGGGGGATGTGGCGCGCCGGATTGCCCATGAGATCAAGAACCCTCTGACGCCCATTCAACTGTCAGCGGAACGCATCAAACGCAAGTTTGGCCGTCAGCTAGAAGAAGGCCCGGCGCACGAGCTAGAGCAGCTGACCGATGTGGTGGTGCGCCAGACCAATGACCTGCGCCGCATTGTTGATGAGTTTTCCAAATTTGCCCGGATGCCCGAGCCCGAAACCAAAGAAGAAAGCCTGTCCAAGCTGGTGCGCGAGGCCACTTTGTTGCAAGATAGTGGTCAGCCGGATGTTGTCTTTGAAACTGATTTGACGGCCGATGATCTGACCACGGATGTGGATGCGACCATGATCAATCAAGCGCTTACAAACCTGTTGAAGAACGCCGGGGAAGCGATTGAAACATATATTGAAAAAGGCGATGTGGTGGATGGATTCCAGCCGACCATCCGGGTCAGTTCAACCATTGAAGGCCCCGAGGCGGTGATCCGCATTGCTGACAATGGCATTGGGTTGCCTCAGGACCGCTCGCGGTTGTTTGAGCCATATGTCACCACCCGAGACAAGGGCACGGGTCTGGGCCTGCCAATCGTGAAAAAGATTATTGAAGAGCATGGCGGAACGTTGATCCTTGATGACGCGCCGCCCTTTGGTGATGGCGCCCACCGCGGGGCAATGGCGGTGATCCGTTTGCCCCTGATCGGGGCCGAAACCGAAACAGATGAAACAGTAAAACGAGCAGTGTGAGGTCAAGATGGGCGATATTCTGATTGTCGACGATGAACGCGATATCCGCGAGTTGATCGCGGATATTCTGGAAGATGAAGGGTATGGCACCCGCCGGGCCGGCAACTCAGATGATTGCATGGCTGCCATCGCCAAAGAGCGCCCGGCGCTTCTTATCCTGGATATTTGGCTCAAGGATAGCCAGATGGACGGGATCGACATCCTCAAAACAGTCAAACGTGATTACCCCGAAGTCCCGGTGGTTATTATTTCCGGCCACGGGAATATTGAAATTGCAGTGGCGGCCATCAAGCAGGGCGCTTACGATTTCATCGAAAAACCGTTTAATATTGATCAGTTACTGGTCGTCATACGGCGTGGCATGGAAGCTGCACACCTTCGCCGTGAAAACATCGCACTGAAGCAGCGTGATGTGGAGCCCGCCGAAATGCTGGGCGAGTCGACGGCATTACGCACCCTCATTGGGCAGCTGGAGAAAGTCACCAAATCCAATGGTCGCGTTATGTTGTCGGGGCCTGCCGGGGCGGGCAAGGAACTGGCCGCGCGGTATATTCACGCCAATTCCAACCGGGCCTCGGGGCCATTTGTTGTGGTTGGCTGTGCGTCAATCGAGCCTGAGCGGATGGAAGAGGTTCTGTTTGGCCGTGAAAACGGCGAACGTGGGATTGAACCGGGCCTGCTGGACGAGGCCAATGGTGGCGTGATCTACTTTGATGAGGTGGCAGATATGCCCCTTGGCACCCAGTCCAAAATTCTGCGGGTGTTGGTTGATCAAACATTCCTGCGTGTTGGCGGGGCTGAAAAGGTGCGCGTGGATCTGCGGGTTATTTCTTCGACCAACCGTGATCTGGAAGCCGAGATCGCCGCTGAACGCTTTCGGAGAGAGCTGTATCACCGTTTGAACGTCGTGCCTGTGCCAGTGCCATCGCTGGAGGAGCGGCGCGAAGACATCCCGCTTTTGGCCAATCATTTCATAGAGATGTTCAACAAAACTCAGGGGCTGCCGTTGCGACTTCTGAGCGAGGAAGCCAATGCATTGCTGCAAACCATGACATGGCCAGGCAATGTGCGTCAGCTGCGCAATGTGATTGAACGGGTGTTGATCCTGGGAGATGGCACCGGGCCGATCCAGACCGGCGAATTGCCCGGAGAATCTGCGCCTGCCAGCGCCGATGAGGGCCGCGTTGTGCTGTCGGGGGCTGTGGCCACCATGCCCCTGCGTGAGGCGCGTGAAGCGTTTGAACGCGAGTATCTGCTGACCCAGATCAACCGTTTTGGCGGTAATGTCAGCCGCACAGCCGAGTTTGTCGGCATGGAGCGCTCGGCCCTGCACCGAAAGCTGAAATCGCTGGGCGTTGTGACCGGATCCAAAGCCGGCGGGCGCGGCGCGCATTTGGACCTGGAGACAGAAGAGGCGGATTAAGTTTGCCTCACCCGGCGCGGGGTCAGCTGAATGTTGATGCGATAACCAACATCAAGAAGGTGGTGTAACGATTTGATATTGTCCGGTTTTTAGGCGTATAGCACAGGAATTTGCTGACAACGGCGGCAACACCTTTGTGGCCTTTAGGGGCGTGGCTTTCATCACCGCATTCTGACATGCTGGCAGGCGGACAGGGGCGTAGCCTGATTTGGCCATGCACGCCCCGACATAGTCTTCGCGCAGATCCTCATTCGCGTCATAGGTTTCAATCGTGTCGGGCGTAATCTGTACCCAGATTGTCTGACAGACCCCGGCTGCATCACAAATCACCCTGGGGGATTCCTGGCCCGGTATAAACCGTGTGTCATGGTCCACAGGCACATCGCGCAGGGCGCGCAGTTTGCAATCAGTCAGGTCCGAGTTCATCCGCTGCACCGGCGCACCTTCCTTGTAAAACAGGCTAAGAGGGGTGCAACCCATCAATAGGGTTGAGTAAACAAGAGGCAGAATAAGTTTACGCATATCAATTCACCTTAAATCACTGGGGCACCGCACCTGAGACAAACCGATTGACCAGACGCGACCCTTCTGTCATTCAAAACCCTCAAACGGGATGAGGCAAGCCCTATGAAGGTCATCATCTGCGGTGCAGGTCAGGTCGGGTGGCAAATCGCGCGCCATCTGTCGGGTGAAAAGAACGACGTCACTGTCGTGGATAGCAACCCCGATCTTGTGCGCCGCGCTACCGATACATTGGATGTCCAGGGGCTGGCAGGCTTTGCCAGCTATCCGGATGTGCTGGATCGGGCGGGCGCGCGCGATGCGGATATGATCATCGCGGCGACGCACTCGGATGAGGTCAACATGGTCACCTGTCAGGTGGCGCATTCGGTCTTTGCCATCAGTCGCAAGATCGCACGGCTGCGCAGCCAATCCTATCTGGATGCGATTTATTCTGATTTGTACCGACGTGATCACATGCCAATCGACGTGGTGATCAGCCCCGAACGTGAAGTGGCAGAGGCCGCATTGCAGCGGCTGGCCGCGCCAGCTGCCTTTGACACCGAGCAATTCTTTGACGGCAAGGCGCAGTTGATGGGTCTGCGTCTGGACGATGACTGCCCGGTGGTGAACACCCCATTGCGCCAGTTGAGTGATCTGTTTTCAACCTTGCGTGTGGTGGTCTTGGCCGTGCGCCGCGAGGGGCGATTGTTTGCGCCAGAGTCCGGTGATCAGTTGTTTGTGGGCGATGAGGCGTATCTCTTTGCCCCGGTTGAGGATATACCGCGCACTTTGGAAGTGTTTGGCAAATCTGAATCCAAACAAGAACGGATCGTCATCGTTGGCGGCGGCAATATTGGCCTTGCGGTGGCCAAATCGCTGGAAGACCGCCGGGGCGGCATCCGCTCAAAGGTGATCGAGAAGTCTCGGTCGGTGGCCGAGTTTGCGGCTGACACGCTGGAACGCACGATCGTACTGCATGGCGATGGATTGGATGTCTCGCTGCTTCAAGAGGCTGGGGTCAGCCGGGCAGATGCGGTGCTGGTTGTCACGGATGACGATAAAACCAATATTTTGGCCGCTGTTCGCGCCAAGGCCTTGGGCTGCCCGATGGCCATCAGCCTGATCAACGATCCCACGTTGCAACCCCTGTTGGAGCCCTTGGGCATTGATGCCTACATCAACCCCCGCGCGACCACAGTCAGCTCTATCTTGCGCCACATCCGCCACGGGCGGGTGCGCGGTGTCTATTCCATCGGCGACAGCGAAGCCGAGGTGATCGAGGCCGAAGTGATGTCGACTTCCTCGATTGCGGGCTCGGCCATCCGCGATATTGATTTCCCTGAGGGCGTGCTGGTGGGCGCTATCAAAAAGGGCGATGTTATCCACAAACCCACAGGCGGGTTGCGTATTGAGGCCGGTGATGTGGTGGTGC
Organism: Roseovarius sp.; assembly: GCA_029212365.1. GTDB lineage: Bacteria > Pseudomonadota > Alphaproteobacteria > Rhodobacterales > Rhodobacteraceae > Roseovarius. The sequence goes on along the minus strand of JARGOC010000004.1, from coordinate 23,726 downwards.
TCTTTGCCATGGCCCATGACGTGGCGCAGGTCGAGCAGCTGCTTCAGGTCTCGATTGATTTCTTTTGATCATGTCGGGCAAGTTACTGACATTCCCGTTGATCCTGATTTTGACAGGTATATCGGCGCTGGTGATGCTTTTGCCGGCGATTGATGCGCTGACGCGCAATGATCATTCGGTTGCGCGCGCGTTCTTTTATTCCGCGATGTTGGGCGTAACCTTTGTTTTGGTCATCGGATTGGCAGTGTCGGCGCGAGAGCGATCAGACAACAGTGATTTGGCCAATCTATTATCGTTACTTTTGGCGTATACATTGCTGCCTTTGTTTTTGGCGGTGCCGTTTTATGAAGCTTTGGAAACCACCAGTTTTTTGAATGCCTATGTCGAGATGGTCTCGGCCATCACCACAACGGGGTTGCCGCTGTTTGATCATAACCCCGGCCGGTTGGTCGACAGCCTGCACCTGTGGCGTGGCTTGGTGGGCTGGATGGGCGGCTTGCTGATCTGGGTGTCAGCCAGCGCGGTTTTGGCCCGGCTGAACCTGGGTGGGTTTGAGGTCACGGCCAGTGCAGAACCGGGGCAGGGTGGAACTCAGCTGGATCGGTTTGAGCGGGCCGACTCGGCCAAGCGCCTCCAGCAGGTCACTTTTCAACTGGCCCCAATCTATGTCGCTTTGACGGGCGCTCTGTGGTTCTTGTTGATGTTGAATGGGGACAGATCACTGGTCGCGCTGATCCATTCTATGTCGATCATGGCCACCAGTGGCATATCCTCGGTGGGGGGCGTGCAAAACGGCGCTTCGGGCTTTGGTGGCGAAGCGGTGATGTTTTTGTTCCTGTTGTTTGCGCTGTCACGGCTGACTTTTTCTTCAGATACGATCACCAGTGGACGCTCCGGGTTACATCTCGACCCAGAGTTCCGGCTGGGCATGATCCTTGTCGTGTCGGTGCCGCTTTTGTTGTTCCTTCGTCACTGGTTGGCGGCCTATGACGTGGACGAAGTTGAAAACCTGGGCTTGGCTTTGCGCGCTTTGTGGGGGGGAGCTTTTACGGTGTTGTCCTTCCTCAGCACCACCGGATTTGAAAGCTCGGATTGGCTTGCCGCCCGCAGCTGGTCGGGATTGGGCACACCGGGGTTGATCCTGCTGGGGTTGTCGTTGATCGGTGGCGGTGTCGCCACCACGGCGGGTGGGGTGAAACTGTTGCGGGTCTATGCGCTTTATCTCAACGGGCGCCGCGAGATGGAGCGTCTGGTGCATCCGCATTCTGTAGGGCGCGCGTCAGCCGGCAACCGGCGGATCCGCCGCCAAGGCGCGTTTATTGCCTGGATTTTCTTCATGCTTTTTGCGATGTCTTTGGCGCTGATCACTGTAACGCTCGCAGCGTTGGGGCAAGATTTTGAAAGCGCCATAATCCTGTCAATTGCATCACTTTCCACAACCGGGCCACTGGCCAGTGTCGCAGCCGATGCCCCCATTGCATTGCTGGAGTTGCCAGCACCTGCCAAGATGGTGCTGTGCGGCGCAATGGTGCTGGGGCGGATGGAAACACTGGCGATTATCGCGCTTTTGAACCCGATGATCTGGCGTGACTAATCCAGTGCAATCTTGGCAAAAACCTCACCTGTTTGAAGCAACGTGATTTTTAGACTGGAAACTCATGCGCGCGCCCTTCATAATCACCCAAAGGGAGAACGCACCGGTGCGCGGTGCGCGCAAGAATAAAGGCTTTTAGAACAATGGCAACGGACCGACAAAACCTGCAGGATGCATTCCTGAATCAGGTGAGAAAAACAAAAATTCCGGTCACGGTATTTCTGATAAATGGGGTGAAGCTGCAAGGCGTGATCACCTGGTTTGACAATTTTTGCATTCTGCTGCGCCGTGATGGACAATCGCAGCTGGTCTACAAACACGCGGTTTCGACGATTATGCCGTCGCAGCCGGTGAATTTGTATGACGGAGAAGACGCCTCCTGATGGGGGACGAACCAGCAGTCACCCGTGCCTGGGTGCTGCATCCTGACATTCCGTCCAAGGATCGTTCCCGCGCGCCCGAACTGGCGCTCGAGGAAGCTGTGTCATTGGCCCACGCCATGCCCGAACTTGAGGTGGTAGGCAGCGCCGTGGTGCGCCTGAAAACCCCGCATCCGGGCACGCTGTTTGGCAAGGGCAAGCTTGAGGAGCTGCGACTTCAGTTTGAGGCCGAGGACATTGATCTGGTGTTGGTTGACGGCCCTGTCAGCCCCGTGCAACAGCGCAATCTGGAAAAGGCCTGGGGGCTGAAGCTGCTTGATCGCACCGGGCTGATCCTTGAGATTTTCAGCGACCGCGCCGCCACCCGCGAGGGGGTGTTACAGGTTGAAATGGCGGCATTGAGTTATCAACGCACCCGTCTGGTACGAGCATGGACCCACCTTGAGCGCCAGCGTGGCGGGCTGGGATTTGTCGGCGGACCCGGCGAGACCCAGATTGAGGCGGATCGCCGTGCCATTGACGACCAACTGGTGCGCCTGCGCCGCCAATTGGCCAAGGTGATCAAAACCCGCACCCTACATCGCGCGGCGCGTGCCAAAGTGCCGTTTCCGATCGTCGCATTGGTGGGCTATACCAATGCTGGCAAATCCACGTTGTTCAACCGGCTGACCGGGGCTGAGGTGATGGCCAAGGATATGCTTTTTGCCACGCTGGACCCGACCATGCGCAAGATAGAACTTCCCGGTGGCGGGGCTGAGATCATCCTGAGTGACACAGTAGGCTTTATTTCGGATCTGCCGACCGAACTGGTTGCCGCCTTTCGCGCCACGCTGGAGGAGGTGCTTGAGGCGGATCTGATCTGCCATGTCCGCGATATCTCGCACCCCGAAAGCGAGGAGCAATCACGCGATGTGGCGCAGATCATGGAAAGCCTTGGCGTGTTGGAAAGCACCCCGCAGATTGAGGTTTGGAACAAGATTGACCGGCTTGCCCCTGATGATCTGAGTGCCGTGCAAACCCGCGCGGCTCGACACGATAATGTGTTCGCCATCTCGTCGGTTACAGGGGCAGGGCTGGAGGCGCTGACCGAAGCGATCACCAAAACCTTGCAAGGCACAACGCAGGAGGAAGAGCTGACGCTCAGCTTTTCTGAGGGGCGTCAGCGCGCCTGGCTGTATGACAAGGGGCTGGTTGAGGCAGAGGTGCAAAATGACGACGGCTATGTGCTGAGCCTGCGCTGGACGGCCATGCAAAAAGCCCAGTTCGAAGGCTTATAAGGCCAAGGCAGTCGTTTCCTTGATTTCTTCCATCACAAAGCTGGCAGAGACATCGCCCATTGGCACGCGCGCAATCAGCGTTTGATACAGCCGGTCATAATCGTCCATATCTGCCACACGTGCCCGGATCAGGTAATCCAGATCACCGGTCATTCGGTACACCCCTTGAATTTCCGGGATTGCTGTTGTGGCGCGGGCAAACTTTTCCAGCCAGTTGGCATCATGGGCCGCAGCGCGAACTTGCAAATACACCATCAAGCCCAATCCAAGCTTTTTGGCGTCCAGCAGCGCCACACGCGCAGTGATCACCCCGGCGGACTCCAAAGCCTTGACGCGCCGCCAACATGCATTGCGTGACAGGCCGACCTTTTCGCCCAATGCGTCCACAGACAGGGCCGCGTCGCGTTGCAATTCGGTTAGGATGCGCCGATCAATATCGTCTAAATTCACCATGATACCCGACATACATGGGATATTATCACGTGAATAGGGGATTCAACTGATTTATTGGGACATAATTTCAGGTGGAAGCAGGTAACTTGATCCCGCCACCACTCACTGGAGCCGAAAAACCATGATACGCCGCATTTTCATCGACCATCCCGAAAGCGTGGATGAAAGCTATTTTGAGCATATGGCCTTTGCCGGTAAATTCAGCCTGCGTTTGTTTGCAGCGGCATTGGCGGCGCTGATCCATGCCATCATCCCATGCCTGTTTGAAAAAACCGCGAGCAAGTTGATCGCGCAGATGTATGCCCAAACCCACAACCGAGGCTCGTAAGCCCGCCAAGCATAGCTTGCTAATTTGGGCGGTAGTCAGTCCGCTGGCCTGCGATTTAATGCGCCGCGGTTTTGGAATACAGATTGATCACTACAATCCCCGCAATGATCAGTGCCATGCCAATCATTGCCGGCACATCCACGGCTTGGCGGAACATCAGCCATCCCAACAATGCGGTCAGGCAAATGCCAAACCCGGACCAAAGGGCATAGGTTACGCCCAGCGGCAGGTATTGCAATACGATCATCAGGCAATAAAATGACATGCCAAAGCCAATAAGCACGCCAACAGAAGGCACCAACCGGGTGAATTGCTGTGAGGCTTGCAGTGATGTGGTGCCCAAGCCTTCGAACAACACAGCGATGATCAAAAATAGATAAGCTTTGCCCATTGGTCCCCCGATTACTTGCGTGCTTTGCCCTAATATCGGCTTAAGCGTGCAGATAGGTCAATCGCCAAGATCAGTGTTGTGATTGGCCCTCGGGCCGGGGCTTCAGTTTGTCGGTTGGCAAACAGCACAAGGCCGCCCCGGTTTCAAACCAAGGCGGCCTTTAATTTGCAGCGGCTGGTATCAATCAATGATGCCGTTCAGCGTGGCGCTTGGCCGCATAACAGCCGTCAACTTGGCCATGTCCCCATGGTAGTAGCCGCCGATATCTGCCGGTTTACCTTGTGGGGCCGCCAACTCGCTGGTGATCTTGGCTTCATTCTCGGCCAAGGCTTTGGCGACCGGTGCAAACTCTTCTGCCAATGAGGGATCTGTCGTTTGTGCGGCCAACGCCTCGGCCCAGTAGCGCGCGAACCAATAATGGCTGTCACGGTTGTCGGGCTCGCCAACTTTGCGGCTGGGAGAGCGGCCATTGTCCAAAACGTCTTGCGTGGCCACTTCAACAGTTTCCCCCAGCACCTTGGCACGGGCGTTGCCTTTGGCTTCGGCAAGGAACATGAAACTTTCGCCCAATGCGCAGAATTCGCCCAGTGAATCCCAGCGCAGGTGGTTTTCTTCCACCAGTTGTTGCACATGTTTGGGGGCAGATCCCCCGGCACCGGTTTCAAACAATCCGCCGCCCTGCATCAGTTTGACGATCGACAGCATCTTGGCCGAGGTGGCCAGTTCCAGAATGGGAAACAGATCGGTCAGATAGTCGCGCAGAACGTTGCCCGTGATGGCAATGGTGTTTTCGCCCTTGGTGATGGTTTCCAACGACACACGGGTGGCTTGGGCCGGGGCCATGATCTCAAACTTGTCGGCAACGCCTTTGGCCTCAAGGATTGGCATCACATAGCTGATCAGCTGCGCGTCGTGGGCGCGGTTGGCATCCAGCCAGAAGATAGAGCGGAAACCGGTGGTTTTCTGGCGCTCAATGGCCAGGTTGACCCAATCTTCAATCGGGGCCTTACGGGCCGAAGCCGAGCGCCAGATATCGCCTTTTTCAACGGCGTGTTCGTGCAGCACTGTGCCGTCTTGCAGCACCATTTTCACGGTGCCGGCCTCGGGCATTTCAAACGTGGTTGGGTGCGAGCCGTATTCTTCGGCTTTTTGCGCCATTAGGCCGATGTTTTGCACGGTACCGGCGGTGGCCGGGTTCAATGCGCCGTTGGCTTTGAAGAACTTGATCGCTTCGTCATAGACGGGGGCGTAGGAGTTATCGGGAATGACGCAGACAGTGTCGGCTTCTTCTCCGGATGGGCCCCAGCCCTTGCCGCCGGCACGGATCAGTGCGGGCATTGAGGCGTCGATGATCACATCCGATGGCACATGCAGGTTGGTGATGCCCTTGTCGGAATTCACCATATACATCGGCGGGCGCTCTTTGGTGATGGCCTCAATTGCGGCCATGATGTCGGCGTCATCTGCGACACGTTCCAGCAGATCGCCAAGACCAGAGTTGGGATTGACGCCCAGATCGGCCATTTTGGCGCCAAATTTGTCAAACACCGGCGCAAGCCAGGCCTTGACCGCGTGGCCAAAGATGATGGGATCCGAGACCTTCATCATCGTGGCTTTCATGTGCAGTGAAAACAGCACGCCTTCGGCTTTGGTTTTGGCAATTTCATCGGCAAGAAAGCTATCCAGCGCGCGCGCTGACATGAAGGTGGCATCAACCACAGTGCCAGCCGGATAAGAGACAGATTCCTTAAGCAGCGTCTGGCCCGAGGGCGTTTCCAGCACGATCTTTGCCGTGGCCTCAGACGCCAAGGTTGCCGAGGCTTCATTTGAGAAGAAATCACCACCTGACATGGCGGCAACGCGGGTTTTGCTGTCAGCACTCCAGGCACCCATACGGTGTGGATTGGCCTGGGCAAATTTCTTTACCGCAGCAGCGGCGCGCCGGTCCGAGTTGCCCTCGCGCAGAACAGGGTTCACTGCCGAGCCTTTGATCGCGTCATAGCGCTTGCGGGTGCTGTGTTCGGCGTCAGTGGCGGGTGCTTCGGGGTAATCGGGGATGTCATAGCCCTGGCTTTGCAGTTCTTCGATGGCTGCGACCAGCTGTGGAACCGAGGCGGAGATGTTGGGCAGTTTCACCACATTCGCGCTTTTGGTTTTTACCAGCGCGCCCAGCTCTGCGAGGTCATCGGACACGCGCTGTGCGTCGGTCAGATTTTCGGGGAAGGTGGCCAGGATGCGTCCGGCCAGTGAAATATCCTTGGTGCCAACTGTAACTCCTGCGGCCGAGGCAAACTTCTGAATGATCGGCAGAAGGGAGGCGCTGGCTAACTCGGGGGCTTCGTCAACTTTTGTATAGACGATATCGGGATTGGATGTGGTGGTCATCGGTGATCCTTCTCGATCAGATTGCGATTCATGTGGTGTCTGCCGCTTTGGCGTAAGGTTCCATGGTGAATGCCCATGGCCATTGCATAGCAACGAAGTGTGAATCAGTGATTGGGCTGGTCATAGCGTAATTTGGAAGGGCAGGGAAGCCTTGTATGCCATTGTATACAGAAAAATTGGAAAGAGATTTTAGGGCCGGTTCTTAGACGTCATCTTCGGGGATGCCGCGTACCAGCAAATACCCTGCAAAAATGGCCAGACAACCGCCAATCATCAAAGGCATAGGGGTGCCGTTGAACATCAATCCAATTGGAACCGTGAACACGACAGCGCCAATCGTGGCCAGAGCACTGAACACAGAGGAGGCCATGCCCGCAATATGGCCCATCGGCTCAAGCGCGATGGCATTAAGATTGCCAAGTGTCATGGACGTGTGAATGAACACTGCTGCCTGCCAGGAGAAATACAACGCAAAGGGCAGGCCGGTCGCAACCACTTGGTTCACCACTATCAAGCTACTGGTCAGCGCAATTAACGCAAGCATCGCCACGCGCACCAACCGCTGCATACCAAAGCGCACCACCAAACTGGCATTGAGCAGGCTAAAACACCCCGCGATCAGCGCCATGGCGCAAAACCACCAGGGAAACCCCAGGCCACGATCATAGGTCACATCAAATATCTGGTGAATAGAACTGAGCGAGGAAAACAAAGCGGTCATACACAAGGCCTGCACCATGGTGCTGCGGCGCACGACAGGATGGGCGATCACCTCTTTGGCGCCAGCCCAAAGTGCATGCGGGCGAAATGGGCGGCGTGCAGCCTGGGGCAATGGCTCGTCTATGCGCCTGCTGAACCACAGAGTGGTGAGCAGAGCAAACACCACAAAAATCCCAAAGATGGCACGCCAGCCGAAGGCGTCAATCACCACGCTGCCCGCCAAAGGCGCCACGGCAGGCACCAAAGTGAATACCATCATGATAAACGACACAATGCGTGCCATGCCACGTCCGGCGTAATAATCCCGGATAATCGCCATGGGCACCACACGCGCCGCCGACGCCCCAAGCCCCTGCAACATTCGCGCCAACAGCACCAATTCCAGGCTGGGGGCCATCCACGCCAATGCGCAGGCAAAGATATACAAAGCCGCGCCATAAACGATGATCGGCTTGCGGCCATAGCTGTCCGACAACGGCCCTGCCAAAAAGGTGCCCATGCCCATGCCCAGCACAAAACTGGTGATGATCAGCTGGGCCCGATTTGGGTCATCGGGGCTCAGCTCGGCCGCGATTTGCGGCATGGCTGGCAGCATGGAATCAATCGAAAACGCCACCGCCGCCACCAGCATCGCCATTAAGGCGATAAATTCGCTGCGCCCAATTGTGGGCCGCGCAATGGAGATGGGAGGGGTGCTCATATATCCGCGCTAGCACAAGGGGTGCAACGGCGCCAGAGCGCTTATGGGCAGATCATCTGTGCGATTTTGAAGATGGGTCGTCTTCGGCTTTTTGGGCCGGCGGCGCGCGGTGCAAATAGGTGATCAGCCATTCTGCGTGTTTCTCGCGTTTCTTGACGTGAAAATGCCCGAACTGCTGAATTGCCAGTGCAAAGACCCCCAGACCCACAAAGATAAACCCGGTGGTGGCAATCCGCCCCAGAGGAGAGGCGGGCACCAACTCGCCGTAGCCGACTGTGGACAGCGTGACGACCGTGAAGAAATAGGAATCAACCCAACTCCAGCCCTCGACATAGTGAAAGAACACGGTGCCGGTTGCGATGATAGTGAACAAAACGATCAGGATGGATAGTAGATGTTGATTGGACATAAGGCCTCTTTCGGGTCCGCGGCCTGAGGTGTTTGGGGCATCAGCAGTGTTGTCGTGTCTTTTCAGGCGTTGTTGGTTTCGGACAGTTCATCAATCACCTTGACCCATAGTTCAGCAGGTTGACAACCGGGGACGGCATGTTGCCCACCAACAATAAACGTGGGCACGCCGGTGATACCCATTTCACGAAATTGCGCGTCGCGGGCGCGGATATCTTCCAGATCGGCATCTGACAGCAACAGTTTGCGCACCACGGCGGCATCCATGCCCACATGATCGGCCACATCTGCCAGAACATCGAGATCACCAATATCCCGACCGTCTTCAAAGTAGGCTTTGAACAGCTGCATCACCACGGGGGTTTGGCGGTCTTCTATGCCGGCCCAATGGATCAGGCGATGCGCATTCAACGTGTTGGGGGTGCGGGTGATGCCCTCAAAATTGATCGACAGCCCGGCGGCTTCGGCGCGTTCCACCACAGGGGCATAGGCCTTTACCGCGTTCTCTTTGCCGCCAAATTTGGTTTCCAAGTACTCGCGCCGGTCCACGCCTTGGGCGGGCATATCGGGGTTCAGCTGAAAGGGATGCCAGACCTGAGTGAACGGATGGTTCGGACGGGCCTCCAAGGCCTGATTGAGCAAGGTTTTCCCGATGTAACACCAAGGGCAGATCGGGTCGGAAACGATATCAAGTTGCACCATTCAGGGCCTCATAGATTGGGGGCAACGCACGCCGCAGGATTTTGCCATTGGCCCCGGTGGGCAGGGCATCAATATGAAAGAACCCGCGCGGACATTTGTACCGTGCGAGGTGTTCGTCAGCATGGGCCGCCAGCTCGGTTTCGTCCAGTGGGGCGGGCCCGGTATAAAACGCCATAATCAGCCGCGCGTCTTGCTTGACCTCAATATCGGTGACAGCACAGGCGGTTATGCCGGGCGCGGTATTCATCACCGCTTCGACCTCAAGTGGTGAAACGCGGTAGCCACCAGCGTTCATCATATCATCGACACGTCCAAGATAGGTGATATGGCCCTCACCATCCATACTGCCCTGATCACCGGTCACAAACCACTCACCCTGAAACTTTGCGGCGGTATCTTCGGGCGCCCCGAGGTATTCCAGCATCAGGCCAGGGTCCGAGCGGTGTATGGCAATCGTGCCCTCGGTATTCAGGGGCACAGGGCCATCTGTGCCCAGGATCGCCACACGCCGCCCGGCTTGTGGACGGCCCAATGTGCCCGCAGGCACCGGGTGATCGGGGCTGCCTGACACAAAAGTCGAGCATTCCGACATGCCGTATGCCTCAAAAATATCTGTGCCTGTGGCGGTGATCCAAGCGTGATGCAGGGTCTGTGACAGCTTTTCACCGGCTGAAAGGCCGTGCCGCAGTTTTGGCAAATCTGGCAGTGGGCCAGAAGACATGATTTTGCGATAGACGCCTGGGGCCGCCGCAAAAATTGTCGCCTCAAATTTCTTGAGCAGCAACGGAAGTTGGTCAGGCGTGATCTCGGGCGCGGGGATCAATGCAGTGGCGCCGATGGTCCAGGGGTCCATCAATCCGGTGCCCAATGTATACGTCCAGTTGAAGGCACCCGCATGGCACAGGCGGTCCTCATGGGTCAGCCCGTACCAGCCTTGCATCATCATCTGACGTGCCCAGATGGCGCGGTGCGCATGTACAACCGCGCGCGATTTTCCCGACGTCCCAGAGGTATAGATGATATAGGCTGCGCGGTTCGGATCCCCCAGATCCCAATCTGCGGGCGGCAAAGCACGCATTTCATTCAAAGCAGTATCGTCCAACACCGGCAGGCTGGTTTCAGGGCAGGCCACACCATCGGCCAACAAGATTGCAGCAGGTTTGAGCGTGTCAATTATTGTCTGCACTTCTGGCGTTGTCAGCTGCGAAGAGGTGGGAACCGGGATCAGGCCAACGGCAATCGCCCCAAGATAGGCAATGGGGAATTCCACCGTATTGCCAAGCCGCATCAAAACGCAGTCACCGGGTTTAAGGCCGGCTTGCAGCAATCCAGTGCCCGTGCCGCGCACAGCTGCCTCTAGCTGCGCATAACTCCAATGTTGGCTGTCAACAGAACCCAAGACAGACAGGGCTGTTTTGTCGGGATTGTGACGCGCAGCATTTAATACATGAGCCGCCAGGTTAAACGGGCTGGGGCAGGGTGCGGGGGGGGCAATATTATACTCAGACAGCATGGGCCATGGCTTAGGCGCGCGCGCGCCGTGTTGCAAGACCCTCATGTTGCAAGCGCCATACCACGGGCCTATAAATCGGGCATGAAAGAAATAGCCCACGGACATCTTATCCGCATTGCTCGTGAAAACGGGCGTGAGGACATCCCCGAACCCCTGAACCTGGGCGAGCGGGTGCGCGAGTTGCGCAAAGCGCGCAACTGGACGCTGGAACAGGCCGCCACCAAAGCGGGGCTGGCGCGTTCGACGTTTTCCAAGATCGAAAATGGTCAGATGTCGCCCACCTATGAAGCGCTGAAAAAGCTGGCCGAAGGGCTGGGCATTTCCATTCCTCAGCTGTTCACGCCGCCCCAAAAGAATCAGATCAATGGGCGTATGGCCATAACTAGACAAGGTGAAGGCACCCAGCAAGCCACGGCCACCTATGAGCATGAATTGCTGTCCGATATGCTGACCAAGAAGAAGATGCTGCCTTACCGCGCACGGGTGCGGGCGCGTACGATAGAAGAATTTGACGGCTGGGTACGCCATGACGGCGAAGAGTTTCTGTATGTGCTGACGGGGGTGATCAAGCTGTTCACCGAATTTTATGAACCGGCCGTGATGCGCCGAGGCGATTGCGCCTATTATGATGCCACCATGGGCCATAACGCGATTTCAGTCAGTGATGAGGATGCCACCATTTTGTGGGTGACGTCCTTGGCTGAATAACCTGCGCTGTGTGCAAGGTCGGAGGCCTCCGGCGGGGATATTTTGAGCAAGAAGATGGGATGTGTGGCGGGCTATGTGCCGGTGCCGCCATGCAGGCGCATTAAAGAAACCGTGATCCGCTAAGATCACAGGGAAGGTGCCTTGGTCATCCTGATTTGGCGAATTAGAGATGCCTGGTTAGAACCAGCTTTGCACGCCGCGGGCCGCGCCCGATACGTCTTGACCGATACCATCGACCGTTGCACAGCCTGCCATCAAGGTGACAAGCCCCAAAACGAGGAGATGTTTCATTGTTTTGCCTCAGTAGTTTGTTGTAACTGCTCGTGTTTTTATTGCGCCCACCATACCTCAGGTAGGAAGTGAATTCCATCCCCATAGATCGGCAGGCGGTCTTTTGCGTATGTCAGCTGTTTCAGATGCGCCACACGCCCCACGGAATACTGATGAATTGGGATCACATAGCGCCCGGCCGTCAGCACACGGTCGAGCGCACGGGTGGCGGCAATAAAATCTTCGCGGGTTTGGGATGTCAGCATGGCGCGGATCATGGCATCGGCGGCGGGGTTTTTCATCCCCATCAGGTTGCGGCTGCCGGGTTGATCCGCAGCCTCGGACCCCCAATACAGCGCCTGTTCGTTGCCGGGGCTAAGGGACAGGGATCGGCGGATGAAGGTGATGTCATAATCAAAGGCGGCTTCGCGCTCGGAGTATTGCGCCTTGTCGATTTGCTGGATGTTCAGGCCAATGCCCAGCCGGCTAAGCGCGCCGGCATAGATATCCATGATCGCGGTGGCTTGCTGGATCAGCGCGTCTTGCTTTAGCAACACGTTCAGTTCCAGCGGTTGGCCATTGGCATTTTTCAACACGCCGTCCTGAACGCTCCATCCGGCTTGTTCCAGCAGTTTGATTGCTTTGCGCAGGTTGGCACGATTGCGTTTGGTGCCATCAGATTGGGGCAGGGTATAGCCCTCAAGTGTGCCGGGCATCAGATCATCGCGAAAGGGGGTCAGCAGCTCACGCACCCGGCCTGTGGCGGGGCCGTCCTGCATGGCCAGCTCGGAGTTTGAAAAATACGAGGTGATGCGCGGCTGGCGCCCACCGGTGAGGGTGTCATTGATGTACTCAAAGTTGAAGGCGAGCATAAGCGCCTCTCGCATCCGCCAATCATCCAGTGGCGCACGGCGCGTGTTGAGCACAAACCCGGTGATCCCCGAGGGCTTGTGATGGGGAATTTCGGATTTGACGATATCGCCGCGCTGCACGGCAGGGAAATCATACTGGACCTCCCAACGCTCTGCGTTGAATTCGCGCACGAATGAGATGGCTTGCGCCTTGAACGCCTCTTTCATCACGGTGTCGTCGCCGTAAAACTCGATACGGATTTCATCAAAGTTGTTGGTGCCCCGGCGCAGGGCCAAATCCTTGCCCCAATACTGCGGGTTGCGTTTCAGCACGACATTTCGATCAATCTCAAAGCTGTCTACGGTGTAGGGCGCTGTGCCAATCGGGATTTCCCCGAAGCTGGCATCAGCAAAATTACGCCCGTCCCACTGGGCCTTTTTCAGGATAGGACGCAGCCCGGCAATCAAGGCCAACTCGCGGTCCTCAACATTAAAAACTATGCGCACGCTGCGCGGGCCGGTGGCGGTGATGCTTTTGATTTTTTGCCACAGACCAGCGTAGCGCAAATTGCCGACGGTGCCCAAAGTTTCATAGGACCAGATCACATCTTCGACGGTGACCGGCGATCCATCCGAAAAACGCGCGCCTTCGCGCAGGGTGAATTCGACCCAATCGCGCGAATCGGATGTCTCAACCGATTCGGCCAGAAGGCCATAAAGTGTGAAAGGTTCATCATATGAGCGCCCCATCAGGGATTCGTACGCCAGAAACCTGAGCTGCCAGGGCGGGGTGCCTTTGCGGGCGAAAGGATTGAGCGAATCAAAGCCCCCAACATTGCCGGTGATCAACTGCCCGCCCTTGGGCGCATCCGGGTTGGCATAGGGCAGAGACACAAAATCCGGTGGTAAGACGGGGTCCCCATACATAGCTATGCCATGGGTGGGTTGTGCCTGTGCTGCGCCAGCAGACAAAATGATCGTCAAAATCAGTGCCGCGAGCCGCAATGAGCGGAAAAATTCTGATCTCATATTGGCAACAATCCTTAATCGCTCTTGTTTTGTTGAGGCCTTAGGTAATGGGGGTTTTATGTCTTTTCAAACTTTTAGCTTGGCCGACGGCACTGAAACGCTTATAAAGGGGTCACTGCTCGATAGGTTTCTTGCCTGTATGAAACCTGCCTCAATAACTTAACGCCAGCTTCGTGCTGGCGTTTTTTTTGTGCCCTACACCTCAGTGGTTCGGCGTGCAATCTCTGACGCCACGATTTATGCTGCACCTGCAAATTAAGGAGTGCATGGATATGAGCGTTGCAGGCAAGACCGCGATTGTAACCGGATCAACATCAGGTATCGGGCTGGGTATTGCCACTGAATTGGCCCGTGCGGGGGCAAATGTGGTGTTGAACTCATTCACCGATTCGCAAGATGACCACGCGTTGGCCAAATCACTGGCCGAGGAGCACGGCGTCGAGGTGCGCTATATTCAGGCGGATATGTCAAAATCCGATGAATGCCGTGGGTTGATCGAAGCGGCGGGCCGTTGCGATATTCTGGTGAATAATGCGGGCATTCAATATGTGGCGCCCATCTCTGAGTTTCCGGTGGACAAATGGGATGCAATCATTGCAATCAACATGTCGTCGGCATTTCACACCACTGCGGCGGCCTTGCCGATGATGCGCGCTGCTGGCTGGGGACGGGTGATCAACATTGCCTCAGCCCACGGGTTGCGCGCCAGCCCGTTCAAATCGGCCTATGTCACCGCCAAGCATGGGGTGGTTGGCATGACCAAGGTCGTGGCGCTGGAAACCGCCAAAGAGGCGATCACCTGCAATGCGATTTGTCCGGGCTATGTGCTGACACCTTTGGTTGAGGCGCAAATTCCGGACACGGCCAGAGAATACGGCATTTCGCAGGATGAGGCGATTGAGAAGGTGATCTTGCTCAAGCAGCCCTCCAAGGAGTTTGTGACGGTTGAGCAATTGGGGGGAATGGCGATGTTTCTGTGTTCGGATGCGGCAGCGCAGATGACAGGGACAACATTGACGGCGGATGGTGGCTGGACGGCGCAGTAGTTTCGAATTGCCTGGAGGCAATCCGACCGGGTGGGGGCCAGCCCCCACACCCCCGGGATATTTGCAGCAAGAAGATGGGAAAAATACTTAAGAGCGAAGGAGTTAGTCTTCTTGCTCGACCACGCCGCCATTTTGATCTGGGTAAACCAGCCCGGCCGAAATCACCAGTTTGGCGGCTTCTTCTACGCTCATGTCCAGCTCGATCACATCTTCTTTGGGCAGGAACAGCAAAAAGCCCGAGGTTGGATTGGGCGTTGTGGGCAAAAAGATGCTCATCAAAGCGCCTGAGGTTTCTGCACGTTCCGCGATTTCGCCCTTGGCTGTGGTTGAGATAAACCCAATCGCCCAAATACCTTTGCGTGGGTATTGAATGATGCAGGCCTTTTCAAAGCTGCGTTCTGATTGGGCAAAGACCGTCTCGGCAATCTGTTTGACGCCGGAATAGATGGTGCGCACCACCGGCATGCGATCAACCAGGGATTCCGCGAAATTGATCAGTGACTTGCCAATCAATCCCTTGGCAATCCAGCCCACCACGATAGTGAAGATCAAGAAGATAATCACCCCGATACCGCGCAGGTTGATGCCGATATATTTCTCGGGCTGGAAGGTGTAGGGCACGAGTGGCAGCACCACACCATCAACCCAGCCAATGATCCCCCAGACCAACCAGACGGTCAGCGCCACGGGGGCAATCACGACAATGCCGGTGAGAAAGCTGGCGCGCAGCCCGGCAAACCGGCGTGGTTTGCGCGGTGGTGGTGTGTTGTCATCAAAGGGTGTGTTCATCAGGCAGGGCCCGTCACTATAGCTTAGACGCTATGTAAGCAGAAAACTGCCCAGCGACAATGGGGGCTATCGTGATCGTGGTGATGCCAGCTCAATCGCAATTTTTGAAGCTAGGCGGGCATTGTTAAGCACCAATGCTATATTGGCTTTAAGGGATCGGGTTTTGCTCAGTTCGTATAGCCGCGCCAACAGGAAGGGTGTGACGGCTTTGCCGGTGATGCCTTTTGTGTCGGCTTCTGTCTGGGCCTGGGTGATCATGGGGGCCAGAATATCAGCCGGAATTTGATCGCCCATGGGGATGGGATTGGCAATAAGCTGTCCGCCGGGCAGGCCGAGACGTGCCCGCATTTGATGCGCACGGGCGATTTCGCCTGCTGTGTCCATGCGCAAGGGGGCTGTCAGTTCCGAGGTAGCTGACCAAAAGGCGGGCAGGGCATTTTGACCATAGGCGATGACTGGCACACCCAGCGTTTCCAGCACCTCCAGCGTTTTGGGCAGGTCCAGAATGGCCTTGGCCCCGGCACAAACCACTGTGACGGGGGTTTGCGCCAGTTCCTGCAAGTCGGCCGAAATATCAAACGTGTCAGATGCACCCCGGTGCACGCCGCCGATGCCACCGGTGGCGAACACCTGGATATTCGCCAGATGCGCCGCAATCATGGTGGCGGCGACGGTGGTGGCTCCTGTGTGCCCCTGCGCCATTGAGACCGCCAGATCTGCGCGGCTGAGCTTGGCGACGTTTCGGGCCTTGGCCAGTGTTTCCAGCTGTGCCCCGGTCAGGCCCACATGCAGCTGCCCGTCAAGCACCGCGATGGTGGCAGGTGTGGCACCGGCATCTCGCACGGTCTGTTCGACCAAAAGCGCGGTGTGCTGGTTTTGCGGATAGGGCATCCCGTGGGTGATGATCGTGCTTTCCAGCGCCACAACAGGGGTGCCATTTTGCAATGCAGCGGCCACATCGGGGGAGGGGGTGTAGAGCGTCATGAGATGTCTTTCGATATATGGGCAGCCGTCGCGCTGAGGGCCATGGTCAGGGCGGTTTGCCTGTCTGCGCCGTTTATTTCGGCGGCAATATGTGCGGCCATAAAACAATCACCCGCCCCGGTGATCCGGTGAACCTGCACTGTTGGTGGTTGCCCTGTCATCAGGCCATGCGCGGTTCCATCACAGGCGGGCTGCGCACCATGTGTCACCAGAACACGGCGCGTACCCTTGGCCAGCAAGGCATGTGCAGCCACGCTGGTGTCAGTAAAGCTGGCATCACACAGCAGGCCTGCTTCTTCCAGATTGACATAAAGCGTGGCACGGCCTTGGGCCAGAAATGGTGTCAGGCGTTTGGCTTTGCCGGGGGATGCCGGGGCGACACGCAGGTCGGCTTTGGCCAATGTTGGGTTGGCGGCGATGTTGTCCAGCAGTGTCGCGGTCAGATTACCATCCAGCGCGATGGTGCCAGTGAAGGGCGTTTTGTCAGACCCCAATGTGCCATCGAGCAGCGGCTCAAGGATAGACGCGCCTGCGTTTTCCAGTGAATGCGCATCGGCAATGGCTGCAATCAACCCGCTGGGGTCTTCGATAGCCATATAGATATCAGTGGGCAGCGTTTCAGGGCGGTGGATATGTGCCGTGTCCAGCCCTAGGGCGGTGCAGGCGCGGAGGAGGTCATCGCCCTCAGCATCACGCCCCACGGCGCTGAGCAGGGCAGGCGTCAGGCCAAAACGTTGCAATGCCATGGCAATATTCAGCGCCACGCCTCCGGGATGGCGCGTGATCCGCCCAGGTCTGTCCGCGCCGTGGGACATGGAGGCAGGGCTGTGGCCGATCACATCCCACAGGACGGACCCGATGCAAAGGATGTCACTCATGGAAGTGTTTTGGCGCGCGGGCGCGACCAGTGCAACAACAACCCGCCATCGACCACCAGATCGGTGCCGGTGATACCCGCAACGCGACCGGTGAAATCATATGTCAGCATTGATGTGCTGGACCCCAGATGTCTTTGACCTGGTGTCGCGTCTGATCTGGCCAAGGTTAACCTATATCCACTCCAGATATTGTGCCAGCCAGCCCATTGCACACAGCGTGAACAACCCGGCGATAAACCCGTAGGTTCCCATCACTATTCGCATGCCCCAAAGGAACAGCACGAAAGCCAACATAATCAGGCCCACCATGGAGGCCGTGCCAAATCCATGCCCTGACATGTAGATAAGAAAAAACGCACTGAGCGCCATCACCGTGGCAAAAACCGGCATGATCTTTTTCAATCGTTCAAGCTGGGCGATTTCTTTTTCGTCTTTGGTCATTGGTCTTCCTTTCCGATCTTGCCCGCCATGGTGGTGTATATCACGTTTGGCTCAAATGGTCTCGCCGACCTAACAGGCGCTCCGCTCCAAGGCAGCTTTCGATTGTGGATATACAAAGGGCAGGGCAGGTGCTTGGTCCCTGCCGCTGAAAAGGAAAGCGTTCTCAATCAGTCGCTTGGCTTTCTAAGCCGCCGCACCTTCAACAGACATGGGTCAGGCGAATAGATCCATCAATGGATCCGCCGGGATCGGCCCAAACAGATCAGTGGCACTATAAGGATTATCAAACACCGTGTCGTATCCCATATCTTCAAAGGATGCGATGGTCATCACCGATACAAAACTGCCCGTATCGACATAGCCTGTCATGATTTCTTCGTCAAAAATCAGCTCGTCCCAATGCCCGCCTGCGGTGCCCGGACCGCCATCTGCTTCGACCGGAACGCCCAACAGAGACCCGGCATCAGAACCCGCAATGCCCGGAAATTCCGTTTGGTAGGTATCGGTGGCATTTTGACCGGTGAACCGGATATCCCCGCCAGCAACTGACCCGGTGGTCAGCCCCATCAATGACCACAAGGTGCCAAAGCCAAGCGCGTGCATCATTTCGTGCAAAACGATGCTTTCCCAGTTTCCTAGACCAAGCTGGTTTTGGGCATCGGCGCTGTCAAAGGTCATGGCCCCGGTCGAGGGCAGATAGGTGCCATCGCCGCGCAGGTCGCGTGGGCCGGCGCTTCCCAACACACCACCGACGCCATCAATCCCCTCAAGCGTGGCAGTAATAGTGATGTCGTCAATCGCCACCCCATCAACAATCGTATCAGGAATATCGGCAAGGATAATTGTGCTGAGATAATCGGCAGCATCAATGAATGAGGCTTGTAATTCGCTCGTCCAGGTGCCGACAAAGTCAATCGTGACGTTATACGATGTGGCGGCAGGGCCACCGCTTGTGTAGCTGGTGACAGGTCCGCCGGTAGGGGGGGGATCAGGCATGGCGTCATCGGGCCGACCGGATGATGCGTTGTCCTCGCCCGGTGGCGGGCTAGGGGGCGCAACTGTTGGGGTGCCCGGTGTAACCCCAGCGGGTCGGCCGTCTTGCGTGGGGGGCTCAGGTGGATCCTCTGGCACGATTGGCGGCGGGGCCGGGTCCGGATCGCTATCCTGAGACAGGCCTGGGCCGGGGGTCGGATCAGGATCAGGTTCAGGCCGCCCATCACCAACATTTGCGACCACCACGCCGATGGATTGAGAAACTGAGTCCGTGTCATCTGTGCTATTCCGATCGACAACCTCAGTCAGGCCCTCGGAGGTGTGATGTACATCTGCGGGAACGTCCGAAAACTCAAAATGGTCGACTGGAAGATGTGCATCGGTGTTGTCAGTTTCAGCTTCCGATCCTGTTTGCAGAGCATCCTGGATCAACTGGCGAACCAACGGTGACACGTCCGCATTGCTCCAGTTGAACATAGTGCGTTGTTCAGGGGCGGCATAATAGCCAGCGCCAGAAGAGGTGCCAGATGCGGCTTGCTCATCATTGATATATACCTGATGAGATCTGAACGATTGTGCGTGATATCCTGTTTCGGAGGTGAGATTGCGTAAATATTGAAAAACCATGTGGATGACCTACCTTCAAAAAAGCCAGACGATCTATATTCCCAAAACCCTTTTCTAAAATTTAACGGTTATCCAGAATGGGAAACGGAATGCTGGCGATATGTAAATAACTTTCAATCTCCAGTTGTACCAGCCTTGGCAGACCCTGTCTATGATGAGCAATGGGACGTAAACACTGTGGCGCCATGTTGCCGGTTGGGGTTGCCTGAGCGGCGTGCAGGCGTGCTCTGGCCATAGTATCGGCAAACAAAGGCTTGCGCACCGCCAAAACCCCGGCTATACGCGCGCCACTAACTTCGCAGGTATGGGCGGGCCGCTTGGGGGAGACATCCCCGACAGTCCACCGGTTGAAGCATCCGCTTCTCACCCCGTACCGAGGCACAAACCGGAAAGGAAACGGACATGGCTCTTCCTGAGTTCACCATGCGCCAACTGCTTGAAGCAGGCGTACACTTTGGCCACCAAACGCAACGCTGGAACCCCCGTATGGGCGAGTTCATCTATGGCTCGCGCAATGGCATTCACATTCTCGATCTGACACAAACTGTGCCCATGCTGGACGCAGCTTTGAACGCGATCCGCGACACCACTGCCAAAGGCGGACGGGTGCTGTTTGTCGGTACCAAACGTCAGGCCGCTGGCCCGATCGCTGAAGCGGCTGAAAAGTCGGCACAATATTACATGAACCACCGCTGGCTGGGTGGCACGCTGACCAACTGGCAGACCGTATCCAAATCCATCAAACGTCTGAAAGACATTGATGAGGCGATGGAAACCGGCGCCGAAGGCCTGACCAAGAAAGAGCGTCTGGGCATGGAACGTGACCAGACCAAACTGCAAGCCTCACTTGGTGGTATCCGCGAATTGGGCGGTGTGCCTGATCTGCTGTTCGTCATCGACGTGCGCAAAGAGGCGCTGGCCGTGGCCGAAGCCAACAAACTGGGTATCCCGGTTGTGGCCGTGGTTGACACCAACTGCCCACCTGAGAACGTTGATTACATCATTCCGGGCAATGATGACGCGGCGCGTGCTATCACGCTTTATTGTGATCTGGCGGCTCGCGCAGCACTGGACGGCATGACCGCCCAAATGGGCGCTGCCGGTGTTGATCTGGGTGCAATGGAAGAAGCGCCAGTTGAAGAGGTGGTTGCTGAAGAAGCCCCCGCCGCCGAAGCACCTGCCGAAGCTGAAGCCAAAGCCGAAGAAACCCCTGCTGCAAGCTAAGCCGGTTTCGGTCTGACAGTTAAGGGGCGCGACATTCGTTTTCGCGCCCCGTCCCACATTTGATTTGAGGAGATCCAAGATGGCAATCACTGCTGCAATGGTGAAAGAACTGCGCGATTCCACAGGCGCAGGCATGATGGACGCGAAAAAAGCGCTGACCGAAAACGACGGCGACATGGACGCCGCTGTTGACTGGTTGCGCACCAAAGGCCTGGCGAAAGCCGCCAAGAAATCTGGCCGTACCGCTGCTGAGGGCCTCGTTGCCGTCAAGGTAGAGGGCGGTCGCGGTGTGGCTGTCGAAGTGAACTCGGAAACCGATTTTGTTGCCAAGAATGCTGAGTTTCAGGCAATGGTTGCCGGTGTGGCCGATGCTGCCATGGGCGCTGCTGATACCGAAGCTCTGGCTGCTGCCGATATGGGTGGCAAATCAGTTGCCGACACGATCACCGCCAAAGTGGCCACCATTGGTGAAAACATGTCGCTGCGCCGCATGGCTGCGCTGGAAGGCGATATCGTTGTGGCCTATGTGCACAACGCCGCCGCTGCTGGCATGGGCAAGATCGGCGTTCTGGTGGCCCTGAAAGGCGGCGATGAGGCGTTTGGCAAACAGGTTGCAATGCATATTGCCGCCACCAATCCTGCGGCTTTGGATGAAGCGTCATTGGACGCCTCTGTTGTCGAAAAAGAAAAGCAGGTTCAGATCGACATCGCACGTGAATCGGGCAAGCCCGAACAGGTGATCGAAAAGATGATCGTTGGCCGTATGAAAAAATACATGGCCGAGATCACTCTGGTGAACCAGTCTTTCGTAATCAACCCTGACCTGAGTGTCGGTGCCGCGGCCAAGGAAGCCGGCGCTGAAATCACCGGATACGTCCGCATGGAAGTGGGCGAAGGGATTGAAAAGAAAGAAGAAGACTTCGCAGCTGAGGTCGCCAAGACCGCAGCAGGCGGCTAAGCCTGACATATCACGAAAAAGGGCACCTTGTTGGTGCCCTTTTTTTGTTGGAGCACCCCCGTCCCGGACTTGATCCGGGACCTCGCGGGATAGGCAGACTCCGGATCAAATCCGGGGCGCGCTGGCCAAGGACATCCCCTCATACATAAAGAACAGGAATACCGTTGCCTTTGGCAGTGGTCTGCATTGCCGTACGGCGGATGTGTAGCGTGACAGTGTCTGCGAGGAGCATTTTGCAGAATATTGTAAGGGCAGGGGAGTCTTGTGCGCAGGCCCTTCCTGCTCACAGATGCGCAGCCCTATAAAAAACGGTGCCGCCCGGGATAAGGGCAGCACCGTTTCCTTTTAAACCGCCCCGGAGTTAGGGATGAAACAGCAGGCGGCAAGCGCTAGCCGCTGACCTGACCAATAAGGCCAGCGACTAGCATCCGGACTAAAACCGGCAAACCAGCGAGCCCTGGGTATAACAGGGGATACTGATCTGAATGTTCCAACGGCATAAAGCCACCACTCACGGAACTGCTTCAACATGCCGCTTAACCTTACGTAACGAAAGTATGGGATTCCTTACTCCGTCAAAATTCACGTATTTTTCACGAATCCAGCACAAACATCTGATTTTGGAATGCAGCCTTTAAAACGGCCTGTGCTGTAGTCTCAACGCTCAGGGCATCGCGCGCCAGGCGCAGGTGCTTTTCGATGGTGGCGGGTGTCAGCTGTAACAGGCAGGCAATGTCCTGAATTGTTTTGCCGTCACCAACCCATTCCAACACTTCGCGCTGTCGTTTGGTCAGGGTGCGCTCGGGCGAGATATAGGGCAGGGACAGGATGCGCAGATGGGTGATATTGTTCAGCACGAGGATATCCTCGCCGTGTTCAGCCCAGATTGCATCCACCTCTGGCTGGCTCATCCCTTTGCGGGCCGTCAGGGCAATTGCCCCTTTAGAGCGTGGGGAAATGGATTTGAAGCTGATCGAATACCCTGCATTCACGTCATGCTTTTGGTTGAACTCGACAACCTTGCGCTCCTGATCGCTCAGCACGCCCGAACTGACCATGTCATGCATGACATTCCATGAACACGCCCCGTCGTGTTCCAATGCCCAACGCACCATTGGTGCGTGGTGAAACAGGCCATTGCCGATGAATTCATCCGTATAAGCCGGGTCTTGGTTGCTCAGCATCACAAAATCAGCAGGATCGCCCAAGGATGTGGCCGTGCGATAGCGCGTATAGCCATAGATCAACCGATCAAAGCCGAATTCGGCCATCTGACGGGTGTGCATGTCCCACAGGGTCTCAATTTCCTGACAGTTTAGCAGCCGTTTCAGATGACCCGTGTCGATCACGAACACGCCTCCAAATGTTGTACCATAGCGCGCAGGGAATGCTCATATCCCGCAGCACCAAAGCCGCAGATCACGCCCAGGGCCACGGGACTGATATAGCTTTTGTGGCGAAACTCTTCGCGCGCCAATGTGTTGCTCAGGTGCAGTTCAATCACCGGCAACTCAACCGAGCTGATCGCATCCATCAGGGCAATCGACGTATGAGTATAGGCACCGGCATTCAGGATGATGCCGTCATGTGTGTCGCGCGCGGCATGAATGTGATCCACCATCGCACCTTCAGAATTCTCCTGATGAAAGGCGAGGGTGACGCCCAGAGCCTTGGCAGCTGTCTGGCACATCTGCTCAATGTCACTCAGCGTGGTCGTGCCATAGACATCCGGCTGGCGTGTGCCCAACAGATTGAGGTTCGGTCCGTTCAAGATCAATATAGAGGTCATGCGCAATTTCCTTTGGTTTGTTTGTTTAGACTAATGGCGCGCAATGTGTCGAGAGCCGCACAAGTAATTGCAATGTGATTTCACTTCATAGGCATAGGGTTGTGGTGCTCGGATTCACTGTTGGGATGGCGTGCAAAATGATGCATAGTTTTTAAGCTGTTGTAATGTTGAGCAATTGGGCAAAGTCAGTACATTGCAATATTAACATAATACTGATTATGCGAATAGTGAATTGTAGCCGCAAAGCTAAAATGTCACTCATGAGCAATTCAGGAATGTCACTCTCCC
>JARGOC010000023.1 GCA_029212365.1 Roseovarius sp. | reverse complement strand
GTATCCAGAACACCGCGAAGGATGTGATAACGCACACCGGGAAGGTCTTTTACGCGACCGCCACGGATCAGAACCACAGAGTGCTCCTGAAGGTTGTGGCTTTCACCGGGGATGTAGGAAATGACCTCAAAACCGTTGGTCAGGCGCACTTTGGCAACCTTCCGCATGGCTGAGTTCGGTTTCTTTGGCGTCGTTGTATAGACGCGCGTGCACACACCGCGTTTTTGCGGGCACCCTTGCAAGTGCAAGGATTTGGTAGCACGGACTTTAGGCTGGCGCGGTTTGCGGATCAGCTGTTGGATCGTTGGCATTGGGCTGTTTTCCCCGTCTCTCAACACATGTGTCTGCACGAGTTGCCCCGTGCGGGTTAATCTTCGAGCACTCCACGCGTCCGCAAAGCGCAAACACCGCATTCGTTCCCATTCCGAGGTGAACGACGCGGCGGGTTTCCAGAGGATCGGGGCAAAGTAAGGTGCCCGGATCTTGACCACTACAGTTTAGATATCGGCATATGGGGCGACCCCCGATCCGAGATGTGGCGCGTATAGGGGGAGTCGGTTTGCTTGTCAACAGCGTGGGATCGCAACTTGGGCACCTTATGCCACCTGCGGCAATCAGATCAAATATGCACCCGACATCAGGCTGCGAATTGCCTCAGAAAGGGTCAGGTTGGTCGCGGTCTGAGTATGTGCGCCAATTCTTCCATAGTACAGATCCCACACCTCGCGCAATGTAATCTCCATTTACGGCTTGCTGCGTCATGCCGCATTTGCGAACATGATCCAACAAGTGAAAAAGACAAGCAAGCCCCTCATGCGCGTACTCGGTATCTGTCGGTTTTCCTACCCTGCCCTTGGCGGGTTCAAACGTATGCATGACAGCGTGGCCGACCGCGAAGCCTACCTGTATGCGCCTGAACGGATGGAGCTGCGATTTCGCCATTTTGAAACGCTCACACTGGCGTCAATTGCCAAACAGCGTGATCAGGATTTCACCTTTTTGATTGTGGTGGGTGACAGCCTCCCCAAGGCCTATACCGAGCGGCTGAATGACATCACCGCGCATATCCCCCAGATCAAGATCGTTCGCAAAGAACCCATGAAACAGCGCCTTGCCATGCAATTGGCCATCAAAGAAGAGCTGGGCGAGGAAACGGATGAAAACATCCAGTTCCGCCTGGATGATGATGACGCCGTGGCCCTTAGCTTTGTTCGCTCATCCCGCTGGTTTGCCCGCAACACCGCCAAGATGCGCCGCAAATGGAAGAACTTTGCGATTGAATACAACAGCGGCTATTCCGTCAGCCTGTCAGATCAGGGCATCAAGGCCGAACATGTGCATTCACCGTTCTGGGCGTGTGGATTGGCGGTGGTTTTCCGCCCCGGTGATCCCAAAACTGTGATGAATTATGCCCATCACCGGCTGCACACGCATATGCCCACGATGATCCACCCCTTGCCGGATATGTATCTGCGCGCCAAACATGACGACAATGATTCAGAAGCGAATTACAAAACGGGCGTGCTAGAGCCGTTGAGCGAAAATCAGCGCGCCTTCTTTCGCACTCAGTTCAATGTCGACGAAGACCATGTGAAGCGCGTCTTTTCCGCCCCAGCTGCGCCTCTCGGTACAGGGTAAACAGGCCACTGCCCATCACGATACCCGCCCCCAGAAGCGTCAGCATATCGGGCCATTCGCCAAAGGCCAGCCAGCCCAGCGCCAACGCAAAGAGCAGGCCGGAATAGCGGAACGGGGCAACAAAGCTGATCTCGCCCACACGCATCACCATGATGGAAAACAGATAGCCCCCGATGATGAGAACCGCCGCGCTGAGGGTCAGCATATTGGCGCGTACATCCATCGCCACCCAATCCGATGTCAGGCTTGCCAGCCCGAACACCACCATGATGGCCATGGAATTGACCAGCGTCACAAATATCGACGGGATCTCGCGCGACAATTTTCGGGTGCTCAGATCACGCAGTGTGACACAGCACACCGCCGCCAACCCATAAAGAGAATAGACGTTAAAGCCCTCTGTGCCGGGGCGCACGATCAACACAACCCCCACAAAACCCACCAGAATAGCCAGCAACCGCCGCCAGCCGATCGGCTCGCGGAACACCAGCGCTGCCCCCAATGAGACAGTCAGCGGCAAGGCCTGAAGGATGGCTGTCACATTGGCCAGCGGCATGTTGAAAAGCGCCGTGAGAAAGAAATACGCCGCGCATATTTCTGCACAAGTGCGCATCACAATGATCCCGCTGTCCCGGCGTGAAGGGCGCACCATCAACCCGTTCACGCGCCACGCCATGATTGACACCGCCAACGTGGTCAACACTCCGCGCACAAACAAAAGCTGATTGAGCGGTATCTCTCCTGCCAGAGCCTTCATGAAGGTATCGTTCAAAACGAAACACGCCATTGAGGCCATCATCAAAAACGCGCCAGTCAGATTGTCAGATCGCGCCATCTACGCCATGCCGCAAACGACAACACTGCATTTGCAGACGCACAATGACGGCTGTGCGCGGTTCATGTGGCAAGCGCCTTTGTGATGTGTTGATGAATCGTTGAATTGGCCGCAACAACCCCGTCCAGCAATGGCTCGGGGTTATTAAAGATCAGTGGTTTTGCCATGCGGTCAGACACCACGGCCCCCGCCTCTCGCAGGATCAGATCCCCTGCGGCGATATCCCATTCCCATGCCTTGTGCAGGGTCAACATCGCGTCAAATCGCCCTTCTGCCACCAGCGCCAACCGGTAAGCCAAAGACGGGCGATAGGCGCGCGTAAAGGGCGGCATTTGCCCGCTCTGCCAATGATGTGCATCAGCAGTTGGCCGCGCGGCCAGTATCGACGCCTCCGTCGGATCAGAGCCAACCCCGACCCGAATGGGCACCCCGTTCAGCGTGGCCCCCTGCCCTGCGGCAGCGGCATACATTTTGTCCAGCAATGGCAGATAAATTGCAGCCGCAGTGACACGGCCCTGCTCGGCCACGGCAATGGAATGTGCCCAGGTTTTTGACCCCTCAATAAAGCTGCGCGTGCCGTCGATGGGATCAATGATAAACACCCGGTCGCGGTTCAGCCGCTCGGAGGTATCCTCAGTTTCCTCGGACAGCCAGCCATACTCAGGGCGCGCCGCGCGCAGGGTGGAGTGCAGCATGTCATTCACAGCCAGATCAGCCTCAGTCACCGGGCCGGCATCATCCGGCTTGTCCCAACGTGCAGCAGTTTTCCCGGCAAAACCGGTGGCAATCTTGCCCGCAGCCTGCGCCGCCTCCAGCAACAAAGGAAGATCATTCACCGGCAAGGATCATCCCTTCAACCAAAAGCGAGGGCACAACCCGGCTCAGCCACCCGCGCGCATCATTTGCCGGGATAATCCTGCGCAACATGTCAGGCAAAGACCCGGCAATGGTGCATTCGTTGACCGGATGTTGCACCTCACCGTTTTCAACCCAAAAGCCATAGGCGCCCCGCGAATATTCGCCGGTATTGGGGTTGATCGTGCTGCCGATCATGCCTGTGATCAGCAGCCCTGTGCCCATATCGGCCAACAGCTCGGCCTGGCTTTGGGTGCCTTGCGTCAGCGCCACATTCCACGAACTGGGCGACGGCGGGCCCGAGGGGCCACGTTTGGCATTGGCCGTTGAGGACAGCCCCAGTTTGCGCGCCGTGGCCAGATCAAGCGTCCAGCCACTCAGCACGCCGTTATCAACGATGTTGCGGGCTTTGGTGGGCAGGCCTTCGGCATCAAACGGGCGCGAGGCGGACACGCGGGCGCGGTGCGGATCCTCCGTCAGGCTCAGCCCGTCGGGCAGAACGGCATCCCCCATGGCGTCGCGCAGCCAAGACGCACCCCGCGCAATCGCCCTGCCATTGGCCGCGCTGAGTAAATGGCCGATAAGCGAGCCGGAAATACGTTCATCAAACAGCACGGGATAAGCCCCTGTGGGCGGTTTGCGCGCCCCAAGCTGGGCGATGGTGCGCTCGCCCGCACGGGTGCCAATATCCTGCGCGCTGCGCAGATCGGCCTGAAAAATACGGCTGTCACTATCGTGGTCGCGCTCCATTGTGCTGCCGGTGCCAGCGATGGCCACACAGGACAGGCCTGTGTCGGTCCGCTGAAACCCGGCAGAAAACCCATTGGTGGCCGCCTGATGAATGGTGCGATTGTGATAGGCTGCACTGGCTGATTGCACCTGCGTAACCCCCTTGACGGCAAGGGCGGCGGCTTCGGCGCGCGCGGCCTCGTCTTGAAGGGCCTGGGGGGATGGCTCGGGCGCGGGATCGCTCAGCTCAAGCGCGGCCATGTCCCAGCTCTGGGCCAGCTGGCCCGGTTCGGCCAGGCCGACATAGGGGTCTTCGGGCGCTTCTTTTGCCATGGCCACAGCACGTTCGGCCAAAAACGCGAGCGTTTCACTGCGCAGATCAGAGGCCGAGACAATGGCCTGTCGTTGGCCGATCAGCACCCGCAGGCCGATATCCACACCTTCGGCGCGTTCGGCCTGTTCCAACACACCATTACGCATGTCGATGGTCATGGCATGGCCTTGGACGGCGATCGCATCGGCTGCATCGGCCCCGGTTTTGAGCGCCATATCCAACAAAGAATGGGTAACATCCGACAGATTTGCGGTCATGGGGTGGCTCTCCTATCTGGTGCTCAAGGCGTAGACCGGAGCGCGCCGGGGTTCAAACGTTTTTGGATGTTTGCAGGTGTAACCTAAATGAGTGGCTTTGCCACGCTTTGAAAGATTGAGGAATGGGGGACGCTGTCCCCCAAACCCCCTGGGATATTTTGGGCAAGAAGATGGGGCGGATTATTGCAGGCGTTGGCCATTGGCGAGGATTTGGCCATCGGGTTTGATTTCGATGGTTGAGGTCAAAGTGTCATCGTCTGTGCCGGGGGTGGCAAAGAGGCCCAGCATCATGCGCACATCGGTCACGCCTTCGTCGTTCAGAAGACCCAAGGCGACAAGGGTATCCATCAGGGTGTCGGCACCTGAGACATGGATATCAACAGCACCATCCGGGGCGGGGAAACCGGGGAAGGTATCAAAATCAGAGTTGTCAAAGGCAAAGCCCCCTGTTGCCGACAGGGCGGCGCCGATCATATCAAGATCAAATGTGGTGAGGGTGAGCTTGTGAATCTGTGCCGGGGAATCAGCATCAGGTGTCAGCGCCATCAATGCATTGATATCCAGAAGGTCCATCAAAAGCGCGATCTGGCCCGAGATATCCAGTGTCAGATTGGCCGGATTCCGTGGCAATTGCGCGTCCGGATCAATCATCGACCAGAGGCTTTCGTCCACGCTCAGCGCCTCAACACTCATTCCAAGGAAGGCATCAGCCAGCCCGTCGGTCTTGTTCAGCGGCAAGGTGAGGCTGCCGGTGATGGCATCTGCAGTGGCTTTGATGGGCAGCGGCAAATATCCGGGCACTTCAAGTTCCATCCAGATGTCGGAATTGCGCCCACTGGCCACAAGGCCGGAGTGATCCAACTTGTAGTCAATTGCATCGCTCACATAGCCATATTTTTGCGCCATGGTCAGGGTTTCATCCAGCGATGTTTTCTCGGATGTTTCCACACGGGCGCCTTGGGCGTTAAACGTCAGCGCCAGCCCGTCACGCAGCGCTTGTGACAGGTTGAGTATGCTGACCTTTCCGGTGGGAATGGTCATTGTTGCGGCATTGGTGCCACCTGAAATGGTCTGGGTACTGGTGCTGACCAGACCCAAATCATCGGTCACTTCCATTCCAAAGAGCATGTCACCCGTGGTGCCCTCAGTGCGGATCTGCATCAGATCGCCTTCGGTTACATGATAGCTGCCCGAAGCACCGCTCATCACGCTGCTCATAACCAGTGACATATCAGGCGTCTCTGGCACGACCAGATCACTGACGCGAAACGTGGCATTGTCCAAAACATAGGAATAACCGATATCCCCCGGCGCGCCCATGGCGAGCGTGGAATACCCCTCAGTCCCCACAGAGAATTTGGCTGAGGCCAGCAAACCATCGGGACCGTCTATTGCCAAAGCGCCTTCAATGGTGGGCGGGTATTCAACCGCCACGGTGCCATCTGCGTTTTCAGTCAGCGTCACTCCGCTGGTAACAAGGCGCAGGGTGCCTGCGTCAAATGGCAGGGTAAAGCTGGTGGTTGTTTCGCCGATCATCAGGTGGTTGTCGTCGCGCGTGGTGGGTGCGGTCATTTGCCCCCCCATCGCCGCAACCAAGGCTATGTTGTTGGCCCAGACGTCATCAGCGGAGATATCGGCAAGGGTTGGTGTCGCACAAATCAGGGCGGCGGTGGCAGTGCTGGCAAGCAGGGGCAGATGACGCAATGCAATATCCTTGGTTTTATGAGGCCAAGAGTGGCCTGTTAACGCAGCAGGCCCGCCAGCGTTTTGCCGACGGGCCCGGTAGGTGGTGCGATCATTCAAGATCGACGGGTTCAATTCACACGCTGACCATTGGCCAGAACCTGACCATCGGGTTTTACTTCGATTTTTGACGTCAGGCTGTCTTCGCCTTCACCGGGAACTCCAAAGAGCCCCATCATCATACGAGCACCCATTGCCTGTTTTTCGGGCAAACGGCCCATGGCAACCAATTTGTCCAGCAGGCCATTGCCGCCAGTCAATTTCAGGTCAACCGCACCATCAGGTGCGGGCATACCGGAAAAGGTTTGCAAATCTGCATTGTTGAAGGTGAAATCACCCGAGCCGGTCAGCTCGGCACCCGCTGCGCGCACCGTCATCGAATTGAGCGTAACGGCGTTCACTTCACCCGGCATCATTTCGCCATTCTCGATGCTCTCCATCTGGGTAGGGTCCATAATGTCAAAGAACAGCTTGGCCTTGCCGGACAGATCCATAGCGATTGTTGCCGGATCACGCGGCAGCTGGCTTGTGGGATCAAAAATGCCCCAGATCATATCGGACATGGTGAAATCACCCATGGTGATGCCAAAGGCAAAATCCTGCTCGGTATCACTTTTGGAAACCGGCATTTTCAGCTTGAAGCCGCTCTGGGCCATCGCCAGTTCAACAGGGAACGGAATTTCACCACCGGCCACTTGCATCTTCATGTTGGCGGCCTTGCCTTCATACATCAGCTGATTTTCGTCCATCGCCACAAGCAGATCGCCGCTGTCCGAACTTGAGGCGCCTTGCATTTCTGTGCCCGCATCCGTGAAACTGAAGCTGGAGGATCCGCCTGTATAGCTGAACCCGCCATCAAAACCGAAACCGGCCTTCAGCATGGCAGCCATATCGCTGGCATCCATGACAGTTGGAAAGCTGCCTTTGCCGTCAAAACCCATGCCGGCAAACTGGCCTTTCATCACGATGCGGCTATCGTCATCTGGGTTTGTGACATCAAGTGTATAAGTCACAGCGCCACTGGTCATGGATTGTTCTGTTGAGCGCAGATTGCCCACTTTCATTGAGGTTTTGCCAGCCACGTCAGCCATACTCATCATCGCTGTGCCCAGATCAATGGCTTCGCCGTCGACTTTCATGTTGCTCAGGGCAACAGAAACGTCGTCAGCGGCGTAGTCATACATCATATTGGCCGCATCGCCCGACACAGCCATGTTGAAGCCAGCTGTCGTATACTCAATGGTCATCTCGACGTTTTCAGCATCGGGACTGTTCATTGCGATCATCAGCGGCATCACCGGTGGGATAGCCACGGCCACCGTGCCATCACCATTGTCGGTAAAGCTCAGCTCGGGCATCGTCATGGCAAAGCTGCCAGCGCCATCGGGCAATTCCATCGACATCGACAGATCTTTGATCACCACCGCTCCGGACGAGGCAGTTTCATCGCCTTCGACCGTATAGCCAAAGTCGGTCATGTAGTTTTTCCAGTCGTCCCAAACCTCTTGCGAGGAGACATCGGCGAAAGCGGCCGATCCGGTCATCAAAATAGTGAGCGCTGTGACGCTCGTGCAGGTTTTAATATAGGTGGACATTAAAGAAGCCTTTCATTGTCAAATCACTTGGCGGCAAGTTCTGCTGTAGTGCCAATAGGGTCAAGAGGTGTTGTCACTGGACCATGAGGAATTAGGTAGGTACCACACAGTCAAGTTAAAGGAGCGGCGCATGGATTTACAGGGAAAAAACGTGATGATCACCGGGGCAAGCCGGGGGATCGGGGCTGAAACTGCGCGAATCTTCGCCGAAGCGGGGGCCAATGTGGCCCTTGTGGCACGCTCACAATCCGAAATTGCCCAGCTCGCCGGAGAGATCGGCCCAAGCGCCATCGCCATCCCATGTGATGTCAGCCGCTATCACGAAGTGGCCGCCGCAGTGGAGGCCTGTTGCACGGCTTTTGGCGGCCTTGATGTACTGATTGGCAACGCGGGTGTGATTGACCCTATCAGCCATTTGGCCACCTCCGACCCCGAGGCATGGGGGCATGTGATCGATATCAACCTCAAGGGGGTCTATTACGGAATGCGCGCAGCCATGCCGGTCATGCAGGCCAGCGGTGGGGGTACGATCATCACCATCAGCTCAGGTGCGGCGCATAACGCGCTGGAGGGGTGGAGCCATTATTGCACCTCCAAGGCCGGGGCTGCGATGCTGACCATGTGCGCCCATAAAGAAGGCGCTGACACAGGTATTCGCGCCATGGGCCTGTCACCCGGCACAGTGGCCACCGATATGCAGCACCAGATCAAGGCCTCGGGCCTGAACCCGGTGGCGCAGCTGGATTGGTCTGATCACATTCCCGCCGAATGGCCAGCGAAGGCTTTGCTGTGGATGTGCAGCCCTGAGGCAGATGAATACCTGGGCGATGAGATTTCGCTGCGTGATCCCGACATTCGCAAAAAGATAGGCCTGTCATGATTGAGCTCACCAAAGACGCAGGCCTATGGACGGTCACGATCAACCGCGCCCACAAGGCCAATTCCCTGACCTATGACATGTTGTCAGAGTTGGCCGACATCGCCGAGGCCGCGCAAGACGCCCGCGCGCTGATCCTCACCGGTGCAGGCAAGGTGTTTTCCGCAGGCATGGATTTGGAAGTCGCCAAAACCGGCCTGCCCACCAGCCCGGTGTGGGAGCGCTTGTCAGGCGCATTGGCTGCCTTGCCCGGCCTCAGCATTGCGGCCCTGAACGGCACAGTCGCGGGCGGCGCCATGGGGATGGTGCTGGCGTGCGATCTGCGCATTGCGGTGCCAACGGCCAAAGCGTTCTACCCGGTGATGAAGCTGGGGATCATGCCGCAGCCTTCGGACCCAGTGCGTCTGGCGGCACTGGTGGGCCCCTCACGCGCCAAGCTGATCCTGATGGGCGGGCATAGGGCCACCCCGGATGAGGCTCTGGCCTGGGGGCTGTTTGATCAACAGGCTGAGCCCGAAGCACTGATGCAAACCGCCCGCAATCTGGCGGCTGATACCCTGGGGGCCGCGCCCGAGCATGCTCATGCGATCAAGGCACTTATCCGTTGAACCCTGCCAAAAGCCCTGACCATGGCGGCTATTGCGCCACTCGCAGATCCACTTGGGCATTTGAATATCTTGCGCCTTGCCACTGAGACAGGCATGACGATGCGGATAACAACGCAAATACCAAGCGTTTTCGATCAAAAGGGTGTGGTATGGAAAATCAGCCGGAATTTGTGACCCAGGCGTGGGACTATGGCTTGCAGGCATGGGACATCGCCAAAACCTGGGTGATGAGCCCGGCCGCCTGGTCTCAGTTTGCCGTTCTGGTGGCAGCCTATGTGCTGGCCCTGTTGATCAGCCGACTGATCAAACCGACGCTCAGGCGTATGCTGACCCCCGCAAACGACAGCCAATCGATCTTTGCGTCTGCCCGGCGCTTTGTGCTGGTGTTTGTGCCACTGCTGTTACCACTGCTGGCCTATGGGCTAACCGCGGCAGGCGAAGGTGTGATCCGCTCGATATTTGATTCCGGCGCGGTCATCGCCTTTGGCAACCGGCTGTTCCTGCTTTTGGCCGCCTATATATTGGTGCACCGCATCCTGAAGGATGTGTTCCTAAAGTTGCTGGGCAAATTCATTCTTATTCCGGTCACCGCTCTCCATGCGGTTGGCCTACTGAGTGTGGCCGCTCAGGCCCTTGAAACCACCATCGTGCCCTTGGGCAACATGTCATTCAACCTGCTGTGGCTGCTGCAGGGCGTGGCCCTTGGCAGCGTGATTTTCTGGCTGGGACGCTGGTCAAATGATCAGTCCTCCAACTACATTAACGCACAACAGGAAATGCCCCCGGCCACCCGGCAGCTGGCCTCAAAAGCAGCCGAGATTGCGATCTTTGGCGCAGCCTTTCTGGTGTTGATGAACATCATGGGCATCAGCCTGACATCTCTGGCCGTTCTGGGAGGTGCCATTGGCGTGGGGCTTGGATTTGGCCTGCAAAAAATCGCGGCCAATTTCATCTCGGGTGTGATCCTGTTGCTGGAGGGGCAAGCCACGGTTGGCGATTACGTTTCCCTGGATGGGGAAGCCGGCACCATTGTCAAAACCACCGCGCGTGCAATGATACTTGAGACCTTCGATGGCCGCTGGATTGTGGTGCCAAACGAGGATTTTATCACCTCGCGCGTCACCAATTATTCAGATCAAGGCAAGGCCAACCGCTACGAGGCCCCCTTTTCGGTCAGCTATGACACGGATATCAACCTGGTACCTGATATCATCGAAGAGGCCGTATGTGCCCTGCCCTTTGTGCTGCAAACACCTGATAAACCGGACTGCGAGCTGCGCGCCTTTGGCGATAGCGGCGTGGATTTTGCGGTGGAGTATTGGGTCAACGGTATCGACGACGGCAAAAACCGGTTTGCCCCGCAGGTTCTGTTTGCCATCTGGAACGCGCTCAAGGCGCATGATATCGAAATTCCGTTCCCTCAGCGTGTGGTGCATCATGTCGGGCTGAACGGCAACGAGCCACCGACCTCATGAGCGACGCATTGGTTATTGGGGCCGGCCCTGCCGGGCTGATGGCGGCCGAGGCGCTGGCTCAGGCCGGGCACAAAGTTCTGCTGGCCGAGGCCAAACCATCGCCTGCGCGCAAGTTTCTGATGGCAGGCAAGTCAGGCCTGAACCTGACCAAGGACGAACCGTTTGAGACGTTCCTTATGGCCTATGGCGCGGATGCCCCCCATCTGCGCCCAATGCTAGAGGCATTGGGCCCCCAAGCCGTGCAAAACTGGGCACAGGCCCTTGGCCAGCCCTTGTTCACCGGCAGCACGGGACGGGTGTTTCCCAAATCCATGAAAGCCTCGCCCTTGTTGCGCGCATGGCTGGCGCGGCTGGATGGCTTGGGGGTCACGTTGCGGACCCGCTGGCACTGGCAGGGTTGGGACGGTGACGCGGTGCTGTTTCACACCCCAAACGGCGCCGAACGCCTGACACCTGCCGCCACGGTATTGGCCTGTGGGGGGGCCAGTTGGGCACGGTTGGGATCAGATGGCGGTTGGGCCGCCCACCTTGAGGGACAATGCAGCCCGTTCCTGCCTGCCAACATGGGATTTCGCGTCGCATGGTCCGATCATATGCAACGCCATTTTGGCCAGCCTGTCAAAGGCGTGGCGCTACATGCCGGTGGGCAGAGCTCTCGTGGGGAATGTGTGATTTCCGCCAATGGGTTGGAGGGCGGCGGCCTCTATGAAGTGTCGCGCGCGATGCGTGAGGGGGCCGCACTGACGATTGATCTGTTGCCAGACCTGAGCGCGGATGTGATCCGCCAACGCCTGTCACGTCCGCGCGGCAAGGCCAGCCAATCAAATCATCTGCGCAAAGTGTTGAAACTGACGCCCGAAAAACAAGCGTTGCTGATGGAATTTGCCCGCCCTCTGCCCGAGGATCTGACGCCAGTTCTCAAGGCCTTGCCAGTGCTCCACGATGGCCCAAGCCCGATGGATCAGGCAATTTCAACTGCCGGTGGACTGCGATTTGATGCTCTTGACGACACATTGATGCTAAAGGGCCGCCCAGGCACCTATGGCGCTGGCGAGATGCTGGATTGGGAGGCCCCCACAGGTGGCTATCTGATCACCGCCTGCATGGCGACGGGGCTTTGGTCCGGGCGCGCTGCTGCCAAACGCTTAGGATAGCGCCACAGCACGTTGAAATGCCGGACGGGCCTGCATACGATCCAAATAATCAGCCAAAGCACCGCTTGGCGCTGGGAATTTGGCCACTGCGGCCCAACGCAGACAATGCGTCAGAAGGATATCGGGAAGCGTTATCTGATCTCCCATCACGAAATCGCCCTGCATCATCGCCTCAATCCGTGCAAGATTGCGGGTGTACTCCCATTTCATCGGCTCTTTGATGGCAGGCACCCGGTGTTCGGATGGCAAGATGAAGGAATGCCGCGCCGTGGCCCAGAGCACCGCGTCAATATCATCCAGGATCGCTTGCGTCACTGCGTCTTGCTGCGCGCGGGCAAGAGTGCCGGCAGGCGCGGTTAATCCCCCGTGCTTATCGCTCAGATAGGTCATTATCGCGGTGGAATCGCAGATCACATCATCACCCTCCCGCAAGGCCGGGATTTTACCCGAGGGGTTGGCGCTCAGAGCCTCCTCGCTGTGAGGTTTTGCCGAAATATGTGTGTAGGGCACACCCAATTCCTCAAGCATCCAAATAACGCGCAAAGCACGACTGGCGCTGGTTCCGATGACTTCATACATTGGGGCTCTCCTATAGGGGCGTGAAACAGACCCGATGGTTGCACGCGTTCGAGGCGAACTGCAACTGCAAAACCGCTCGGTGCTACTGACAAGATATGTCACCCAATCGGCCTAGGGTACGAGCGACTGCAATTTTCTCTGAAAGGACATCCCCATGGATAAAACCGGCTCATGCCTATGCGGCGCTGTGACATACACCATCAAAGACGCCAAACCCGAGGCCGGGGCGTGCCATTGCGGCATGTGTCGAAAATGGTCAGGTGGTGTGTTTTTTGCAGTAGAAGCCCAACCGGACACTGTGACGCTTGAAGGCGAGGACAGCCTCACACGTTTTGCATCATCCGACTGGGGGGAACGAGGGTTTTGCAGCGCATGTGGCAGCAGCCTGTTCTTTCGTATCACAGCACCGGGGCCACATCACGGGGTCTATCACTTTGGGTTTGGCACGTTTGACGACCAGAGCGGCGTGGAAATGGCCGGTGAGATCTTTATTGACCGCAAGCCAGACACCTATAGCTTTGCCGGAAACGCCCCACGCATGACCGAGGCAGAATTCTTGGCCCTTTACGCCCCTCCCGCCGACTGACGTGGCATTGTTTGCCACCAGCACAGCCCGCAATCTGACACTATACCCTTGGGTGGCATTTGCCCAAGGGTTGGTGTTTTGGCAGGCGGTCTGGTTTTTATATTTCCAAAATACCTTGTCAGCGGCGCAGGCCATTTTGCTGTATGTTGTTTTTGACATTGCAGTCACCGTGCTTGAGGTGCCATCGGGCTATATGTCCGACCGGTTGGGGCGACGGATAACATTGATGGCATCGGCCAGCTGCGGCGTCGCGGGCGCGGTTTTGCTGGCCACCGGGACCAGCTTTTTGGCCTTTGCCATAGCTCAGGTATTGATTGGGGCAGCAACCGCCTTTTCGTCGGGCACGGGCTCATCTCTTTTGTATGAATCCCTGTACGCTGAGGGCCGCACAAAGGAGGTCGAAACCCAAGAGCTGAAGGTCTGGCGGTTTTCCTTTGTGGCATTGGCGATGTCCGCAGTCATCGGCGGGGTATTGGCGCAGATCGCGCAAACCGCCCCATTCTATGCGGGCACGATCAGCGCCATTGCAATGCTGCTGTTGGTCGTGGGCTTGCACGAACCCCCGCGCGCAAATGGGGCCACACCGCCTGTTGCCCGCCAGCTGAAACTGTTGCGCATCGCCTTCAGCACCCCGGTTCTGAATTGGCTCTTTGTGCTGAGCACGGTGATGTATGCCTGCAGCCATGTGATCTATGTCTTTGGGCAACCTTACATTTTTGAGGCTCTGGTCACGCGTGGGCTTGAAGGCAATGCCCCGATGATCAGCGGGATGGTGAGTGCCCTCATGATGCTGATATCTGTTGCCACCTCAATCATTGCACTACGGATACGGCGATGGTTGGGCCTACATGCGATCCTGCTGCTGGCCTTTGGCATTCAAATCGGATTGATGGGCATTCTGGCCCTGACCAACTCGATGCTGGCCATTGCCTTTTTGTTTTTGCGCATGGTGCCAGATTCGCTGTCCACGCCGTTTGTCATGGCCCGTATTCAGCCCGAGTTGCCCAGCGATATGCGTGCCACCTATCTGTCACTGGAAAGTTTCGTGGGCCGGATCATGCTGGCCACAACGCTGTATTTTGCCTCCTTCGCCAGTTCGGACGTGGGGCAGATGGCTTACGGCGAAATCCGGGCCCTTCTGGTGTGGTACATCGTGGCGGCACTTGTGGTGTTTGCAACCTTGGCAGTGGCCGCACGGCGGGTGCGGTTGGACCCATGATCAGTGCCCCGGCGCGGAGGTGTTCAATTTTGGGTGGCATGCATCCCTAAAGGTCAGCCAAGCGCGACAATCGGATCAAGGCCCGTTCCACCAGTGCCATATCCGGTGCAGTTTGCCCGGCAGAGCGCAGCTTCAAATCCGTTTCAGTCAACAGACCCAAAGCCTGCTGCAACTTGGGCGCGCCCCATTTCTGCGCCTGTCGCAGCATCCGATCGCGGCGCGGGCCAAACACGGGGGGGCGCACACGGCCAATGCCTGCGGCCGCCCCGCCCGGATCAGACGCCGCTGCGTAAAGCGTACGAAAGTGCCGGGTCGCCCCGATGCACAGGCCCACCGGTTGAATGCCCTGCGCCCTCAGACGACGCATCACCGGGCCTATCTCGCCCGAGCGGGCCTCGGCCACGATGTTCAACACGTCATCCAGATCAGCCTCGGTTGATCCGGGCGCACAGGCGATGATATCGTCCGACCCCAAGGGCGTGTCATCCCCCAGTTTGTAAAGAGATATCTTTTCAACGGTTTGCCGGAAATCCCCCGGATCAAGGCTGCGGGACAGCCCGGTCAGATCAGTCATCGCCTCGGCGCTGATATTGTTCAAACCAGCTTTGGCCAGTTCGGCTTCGATCTCGGCCTTGCTAAGCGGGTCATCATAGATCGCCGCCGCATAGGCATTCGGGTGGGATTCAAACAATTTGCGCAGCTTTGAGGTGGCTTTCAGCTGCCCGGCGGTGACAATCACCTGCGCATCGCCCTCGCGCCAGTCGCTCAGCGCGTCAATGATGATGGGCGCCACGGTTTCAGTTGCGTCCTCAACAAAAGCCACGCGCGGACCGGGGAAAAACCCCTGTGCCTTGATGGCATCCGATAGCAGCGCCTTGTCTTTGCGCAGATCAGCGGCCAAAATCCGGTTCAGGCGCATTTCTTCTTCACCCTGTGGGCCGATGAGGGCGGCGATCACCTCTTGGCGTTTCAAAGCCACACGCATGGCATCCGGGCCGTAAATCAGCAATCCAGTGCGCTGCGATTCCGGCTTGGCAAAATAGCGCGGCGCGTCGCGGGGGGGCAGCTTCATGCCGGCAAGTCCGACGCAGCAGCCAACAGGTTGGTGACGATCTGATCGCCGAGAATGACCATCAGGCGTTCCTTGGCATTTTTTTCCGAGGCCTGCGTGGCCACGGTGGTGCCGGTCGTGGAATAGGAGGTAAAGTTTTCAACCTTGCCCGAGGTCAACACAGCCCCCGAGTGCAGATCCCGCAGGGCGTAGGTGATCTCGCCCAGCACATTGTAGCGCGCGGTCACGTTGTTGGTGGAAATGGCAATAGGCGCCTCAGACAGATCAATCGAATAGCTGAGACCATATTGTGCGCCGTTGCTGCGCCCCAGCCGATCCTCAAGATGACGGGTCAACAGATAGGCGGGGCGGGTTTTCGGCTCGTCCAGTTGAAGATTGCCGTGCAAACGGCTGCCACCACCACCCGGGCCATAGGCCGGGGTGAAACCGCAGGCCGACAGGGCCGAGGCGGTGCCAAACAGAAAGATACGGCGGTTAAACGACGACATTCACGATCCGTCCGGGGACAACGATCACCTTTTTGGGCTGGGCCCCATCCAGCGCCTTGATCACAGCATGATGGGCAAGGGCCAGTTTTTCAACCTCTGCCTTGTCCATATCCTGCGGCACGCTGATTTCCGCGCGGCGTTTGCCGTTGATCTGAATGGGCAGGGTGATGGTGTCGTCGACCAACATTGCCGCATCTGCGACGGGCCATGGTGCGTGAATGATCAGCCCTTCCCCCCCCAGCAATTGCCACAGGTCTTCGGATAAATGTGGTGTCATGGGTGCCATCAACTGTGCAAGCGCCTTTGCGGCCAGTTGTTTGGTCCCTGCCCCGGCCTGCGATTTGGACAGCGTGTTGGTGAAGCCATAAAGCTTGGCGATGGCGGCGTTGAAGCCAAAGCTCTCTACGCCCACGCTCACATCATGGATGGCCTTGTGCATTTCACGCAAAAGCTGCTCATCGGCCTCTTGCGTGGCCGTCTCGCTGGCGTCGCTGGTGGCAATTTCTGTACAAATGCGGTGCACACGGGAAAGGTGTTTAAACGCGGCTTCGGCCCCCGAAGCAGTCCATTCGACGTCCCGTTCGGGCGGGCTGTCGGACAGCACGAACCAGCGCGCGGTATCCGCGCCATAGGCCGAGATGATGCTGACCGGATCGACCACATTTTTCTTGGATTTCGACATTTTGGCCGAGGGGATGATTTCAACATCAGTGCCATCGGCCAGTTTTCCGTCACTCACATCTTCGGGCAGATGATACACTGGACGGCCATTGGTGCCAGGCGTCTGATAAATCTCGTGGGTGACCATGCCTTGGGTAAACAGTGCGTCAAACGGTTCTTTCGCACTTTCCGGCAGGTGGCCGCAAATGTGCATCGCACGGGCAAAGAAGCGCGAATACAAAAGGTGCAGAATGGCGTGTTCAATCCCGCCGATATACTGGTCAACGTTCATCCAGTATTTGGCCTCGGCCATGTCTGTCGGCGTGTCGGCGCGCGGCGCGGTAAAGCGGGCGAAATACCATGAGCTGTCTACGAATGTGTCCATCGTATCGGTCTCACGCTTGGCAGCTGCCCCGCATTTTGGGCAAGTGCAATCGCGCCATGTCGGGTGACGATCCAGCGGGTTTCCCGGCACATCAAACGTCACATCATCGGGCAGAACAACCGGCAGGTTTTCCTTGGCCTCGGGCACCACACCACAGGTATCGCAATGCACCACAGGGATAGGGCAGCCCCAATAACGTTGGCGCGAAAGGCCCCAATCCCGCAGGCGGTATTTGACCTGACCCTGGCCCAGATCATGCGCCTCAAAGTAATCAATCGTGGCGTCAATCGCCTGTTGGCCGGTCACAGTGCTGATGTCGGCAAAATGATCAATGAAGACAACCGGCTCGGTCTTGGCTGGTACAAGCGCTTCGTTTTCGACCTCAACCTCGGTGCCCGGCATATAAAATGCATTGCGCACGGGCAGATCGTATTTGCGGGCAAAATCAAGGTCACGCTGATCATGTGCCGGGCAGCCAAAGACAGCCCCCGTGCCGTAATCCATCATCACGAAGTTACCAACCCAGACAGGCAACTCCTGATCAGGATAGATCGGGTGGCGTACGGTGATACCGGTATCAAGGCCCTTCTTCTCGGCCTTTTCCATCGCCGCTTCGGTGGTGTCCATCCTGCGGGTTTCGGTGATGAAATCAGCCAGCTCAGCGTTGTTTTCAGCCAACGCACGGCTGACGGGATGTTCCGGCGAAATGGCAATAAAACTGGCACCGCGCATCGTATCAGGGCGGGTTGAATAGCAGGTGATCGCCTCGCCGCCATCCAAGCGCTGAAACGGGATTTCAATGCCGCGCGATTTACCAATCCAGTTTTCCTGCATCAACCGCACTTTGGCAGGCCAATGATCAAGCGTATCAAGCGACTCAA
Source organism: Roseovarius sp. (assembly GCA_029212365.1). Classification (GTDB taxonomy): domain Bacteria; phylum Pseudomonadota; class Alphaproteobacteria; order Rhodobacterales; family Rhodobacteraceae; genus Roseovarius. The sequence continues at coordinate 37,215 of JARGOC010000023.1, read as the reverse complement.
GCAGTTCTTCGGAAAAGTCGGAGATTTTGAAAAACCACTGTGTCAGCTCGCGTTTTTCCACATCCGCACCAGAGCGCCAGCCCTTGCCGTCAATCACCTGTTCATTGGCCAGAACGGTCATATCCACCGGATCCCAGTTGACCACGGCATTTTTGCGATACACCAGACCTTTTTCAAGGAAATCAAGGAACAACGCCTGTTGTTGCCCGTAATATTCCGGGTCACAGGTGGCAAATTCACGGGTCCAGTCAATGCTCAGGCCAAGCGGCTTCATCTGCGCGCGCATGTCGGCGATATTGGCGTAGGTCCACTCCTTGGGGTGGCCCCCAATGGCCATCGCCGCGTTTTCAGCAGGCATCCCAAACGCATCCCACCCCATCGGGTGCAGCACATTGTGCCCGGTGCTGAGCTTATGGCGCGCGATCACATCGCCCATCGTATAGTTGCGCACATGGCCCATGTGGATGCGGCCCGACGGATATGGGAACATCTCAAGCACATAATACTTGGGCTTATCGTCACTGCGCTCAGCACGAAACACATCGGCCTTGTCCCAGGCCTCTTGCCATTTTGCTTCAATATCGGTGGCGGAATAGCGCGACATGGGCCAGGCCCCTTAATTACATGTTCATCTTGCTCATGCGTGATAGGCAACACACGGGCCATGGTCCAGTGCAAAGGGATGAATTGCGGGCCTATGCAGCGCCAATCGCGCCGCTTATAACCAAGAAAACAATAAATCGAGCGGCCTTGCCTATGAAAATCCTGTTCATTCACCAGAATTTCCCCGGCCAATACAAACATCTGGCCCCGGTGCTGGCCGCGCAAGGGCATAATTGTGTGGCGCTGACGTTGCGCGTCAAAGAACCCGGCGTCTGGAAGAATGTGCGCCTGATCCCCTATAAACTGCCGGATCGAAAGGGACAAAACGTGCACCCCTGGCTGGTCGATCTGGATACCAAGGTCACCCGCGGCGAGGCCTGTTTTCGGGCTGCTGTGCAGATGCGCGAGGCGGGTTTTATCCCTGATCTGATACTGGCGCACCCTGGTTGGGGCGAATCGATGTTCCTGCGTGATGTCTGGCCCGAGGCAAAGATTGGTCTCTACTGCGAGCTGTATCATCTGTCGGGCTATCCGCATCTGAATTTTGACCCCGAATTTGAAAAGCCAAACCAGACGTCAGCCATGCGTATCCGGTTGAAAAACCTGAACAATCACTTGCATTTTCCGCTCGGTGATGCGGGCATCAGCCCCACGCAGTTTCAGGCCGATACCTTTCCACCTGCCTTTCGCCAAAGGATCACCGTCAGTCATGATGGTATCGACACCACCATCGCCACGCCTGACAAAAACGTGCGCCTGACCATCGACGGGCAGATTGATGTGACGCGCGACGACGAGGTGATCACCTTTGTTAATCGCAACCTTGAGCCGTACCGTGGCTATCACAAATTCATGCGTGCCCTGCCCGATCTGCTAAAACGTCGCCCCAATGCACAGGTGTTGATTGTCGGCGGTGATGACGTCAGCTATGGCGCGCGTGCACCCAAAGGGCAGACCTGGAAACAAATTTTCCTCGATGAGGTGAAAGACCAGATTTCCGAGGCTGACTGGAAACGCGTGCATTATCTGGGCCGCATTCCATATGATCAGTTCCTGCGCCTGCTTCAGGTCAGCCGCGTGCATGTCTATCTGACCTATCCGTTCGTGCTCAGCTGGTCCCTGATGGAGGCAATGGCCTGTGAGGCGGCCATCGTCGCCTCGGATGTGGCCCCGGTGCAAGAGGTGATCACCGATGATGTCACCGGCCGGTTGGTGGATTTCTTTGACAAGGATGCGCTGGTTGCAGCGGTCTCGGATCTGTTGGATGACCCGGATGCGCGCGCGCGCATGGGGCAAGCGGCACGTCAGCTGATGATTGATAAATACGAGCTGAACAAGATTTGCCTGCCACGTCAGGTGGATTGGGTGAACTCGATTATGGATACAAGGCGCTAACACCCTTCACCCGCGCCCCCAAACCCGGCGCAAAGGCCAAACCGCTCTAACTCAGAACTTGCCGGCCTGAATACGCAATTGGCGCGCCCGGTTCAAAATGGCGTCCTCAACCGCGCGCTGAGTGCCTGCCGAAACTGCGCCACCCCCACTGGTCTGCAACGCCACGTTCAACGAGCGCGCATCCAACGCCGGATCACTGATCAGGATTGTCGCGCGATACGCCCGTCCCCCACCCGGTGGGCGGCCATATCCAGTGGTGATAATTCCGGTAAACGGATCGGCCGATTGCACGGGCAGAAAGTTCAACACTTCAAGGCTGGCCGTCCACAAGAAGCGGTTGACCTTCACCTCGCCCACACCACCTTTGAAAATATCAAACAGCGATCCACCGTCCTGCACCCGTGCAGCCCCTTTGGATTCGCGCCCGCTGGCAACCGTGCCAACATTGGGGTCCAGTTTGGTCTCGCTTTGGCCACAGGCCACAAGCAGGGCCATACAGCCAACAAAGAGCGAGGCATTTAAAAGGCGCGAAAGGATCATGTTACCGTCCGAATTAGTTGCCCTTCCCTACTATCCAAGCTGGGCGGAAGGGGCAAGATGTTTGGCGCGCCCTGCGGGCTTTCTCCATGTTGCGTGCCATTTCTCCCCTTGGTTTGGGCCCAAGTTTGGGATTGCCGTCGCATTACCGGCTGTGGCAAGCATGGCGTCACACAGCCCTTTTGCAGGACACCCGCCTTGAGCCTCAATGATATTCAGTCCCGTATTCGCAAAGCCGAAGCCAAAGCAGGCCGCACAAGCGGCGATGTCACCTTGATTGCTGTTTCCAAAGTGCAGCCAAATCAACGTGTTGAAGAGGTTCTGACCCAAGGACACCGCATCTTTGGCGAAAACCGCGTGCAGGAGGCCGCCGGCAAATGGCCCGGCTTCCGTGAGCAGTTTGACGGCATTGAGTTGCACCTGATCGGCCCCTTGCAAACCAACAAAGCGCGCCAGGCGTTTGAGTTATTTCAATCCATCCATTCAGTGGACCGCCCGAAACTGGCCACCACAATTGCCCGGCTGGCCCAAGAGATGGGCCACTGTCCTGATCTCTTTTTGCAAATCAACACCGGCGAAGAGCCGCAAAAAGCCGGCGTGCTGCCCCGTGATTCCGATACATTCATCAACGATTGCAAAGCACTGGACCTGCCCGTCAGAGGCCTGATGTGCATCCCCCCCGCAGATGAGGAACCCAGCCTGCATTTTGCCCTTTTGGCCAAGATCGCCAAACGCAACGGCCTATCGGGCCTGTCTATTGGCATGAGCGGCGACTTCGAAACCGCCATTGCCCTGGGGGCCACTCATGTGCGTGTGGGCTCGGCGATATTTGGCGCGCGCGATTACGGCTAACACTACGATCCGAAGCTGATCCCAATCAGCGCCCCCGAACAATCAATCGCGCACCGGGCTGTAGCTGCCCTGCAATCATGCGCAAATGATCACGCCGAAACGCCACGCATCCCGCCGTTGGATACCCCGGCCTGCGCCATTGATGAATGAAAATACATGACCCGGCACCAGGGTGCGCATCCGGCCAATTCCAATCAGTGATCATCACCAAATCATACAAAGGGTCACCCCGGCGCATGACCTCATGTGAATGCGCATAAGGCTTTTGCACCAAATGGTTATACTCCGGCTGACCAGAGGCATCCGACCACAAATCACCCGGCAGAATAGGCTCTGCCCAATCCGCCGGCCGCGCCATCCTGTCCGCACGATAAAACATGCCCACAACACGGTGAACCCCCACAGGGGTGGCCCCATCACCTTCCCGCTTGTCCGCCCGGATACCTCCACGCCCAATGGTGCAAGGATAGCGCCGCCCACGAAACCGCAGGCCTGTCGGCGTCAGAACCAGATCATCTACCGTCAAACCTGCCCCTTTCCCATCTTCTTGCCGCAAATATCCCGGGGAGTTTGAGGGGCCGCGCCCCTCATCCCCAATCTATACAGCATGGCACAGCCATTCAGTTTGACAACAGCTACCCCAAAGCCTCTGAACAACGCGCGCATGTGCCCGCATGTGCATGATGGCCTACATCTGGCAGGATTTTCCAACACCGCTGGCATTTCTCACCCGTAGCGCGCTCAAAGACCACGGTCACGCCGTCTGCTTCGGGCATACGAAAGGCCTCATCCGGGGCAGGATCGCCGTTAAGCGAGATGTCAGAGGTGATACAGATATCCGCAAAATCCACTGATTTTAGCACACCAAGCATATCCGCATCACGCACATGCACCACGGGGGCCGCCTCGAGTGACGCGCCAATGACCTTGTCGGTGCGTTGCACTTCCAGTGCCGCGGTCACAACCCGGCGGGCTTGCCGGATCTGCGCCCATTTCGCCGCCAACGGCTCGTTCAGCCATTCCCCCGGCGTGTCCGGGAAATCCTCCAGATGCACTGAGTGTTCCTGCCCGGGGAACCGTGACAACCACACTTCCTCCATCGTAAACACCAGCACCGGAGCCAGCCATTTGGTCAGCCGTTCAAACAGCAAATCCAACACCGTGCGTGCGGCACGCCGCTCGAGCGTATCACCATCGCAATACAACACGTCCTTGCGGATATCGAAGTAGAAGGCAGACAGTTCAAGCGTGCAGAAGTTCAGCACGGTTTGAAACATGCCCTGAAAATCATAGCTGGCATAACTGCTGCGCACTTTGTGATCCAACTCGGCCATACGGTGCAGCACCCAGCGTTCCAACTCGGGCATCTCAGATGGATCAACCCGATCAGCATCGGAATAATACGCCAAAGCCCCAAGCATAAAGCGCATGGTATTGCGCAACCGGCGATAACTATCAGCCGCGCCCTGCAAGATTTCAGGCCCGATCCGGTGATCATGCACATAATCCGTTTGCGCCACCCACAGGCGCAGAATATCTGCACCATATTGTTTGACCACTTCTTCGGGCACAATCGTATTGCCCAGGGATTTGGACATCTTGTTGCCCTTGGCATCCAGGGTGAACGCATGGGTGACAACCGCACGGTAGGGCGCATGTCCAATGGTGCCGCAGGCCTGCAACATGGACGAATGGAACCACCCGCGATGCTGGTCCGTGCCCTCAAGATAGACATCGGCCATCCCGTCCTCAGACCCATCTTCACGGTCACGCAAAACAAACGCATGGCTAGAGCCGGAATCAAACCACACATCAAGAATGTCAAAGACCTGATCCCAGTCATCAGCGCTAAAATCGCTGCCCAGGAACCGTTCTTTCGCACCGGGTTTATACCAGGCGTCAGCCCCTTCCGCTTCAAACGCCTCCAGAATACGGGCGTTCACCGCGTCGTCACGCAGCAGGAAATCATCATCGGTGGGCAAAGCGCCCTTCTTGGTGAAACACGTCAGAGGCACACCCCAGGCGCGTTGGCGTGACAACACCCAATCGGGCCGCGCTTCGATCATCGAATACAGCCGGTTGCGCCCGGTTTTGGGTGTCCATGTCACCAATTCGTCGATCGAGCGCAGCGCGCGTTCACGGATCGTGGTGCCATATTGGTCCTTCCCGTCACCCACGGGGCGGTCCACAGCGGCGAACCATTGCGGGGTGTTGCGAAACACAATCGGCGCCTTTGAGCGCCAGCTGTGCGGATAGCTATGCGTCACCCGCCCCCGCGCAATGATGCCACCGGCCTCAACCAGTTTGGCAATCACAGCAGTGTTGGCTTTGCCTTCCTTGCCCTTGCGGTCAAACACCTGCAGTCCGGCGAAGAACGGCACATGCGGCAGAAACTCGGATTCTTCGCCCACATTGTGGGTCATCCGGTCAATCCAGTTGCGCTTGACGAAGGCTTCATAGTCATCCGCGCCGTGGGAAGGGGCCGTATGCACAAAGCCCGTGCCCGCCTCATCGGTCACATGATCGCCGTCGATCATCGGCACGTCGTAATCCCAGAAACCATCCGCGCCATCCAGGCCAGCAAACGGATGGGCCAGTGTCTGACGGCCCAGCTCATCTGCGCTCACATCGCGCACACGGGTAAACTCGGTCACACGGGATTTGCCCAGCGCATCCTCGGCCAGAGCATCAGAAAAAAGGTAAATATCACCGGGGTTTGTCCAGCTTTCTTCTTCCGTCGCCTCAACTTTGTAGAGGCCGTAGTTGATGGTGGGATTAAAGGCCACAGCCTTGTTTGACGGGATCGTCCAGGGCGTGGTTGTCCAGATAACAACGCGCGCGCCAGCCAGATCACCAGCCTCGCCACGCAGCGAGAATGGCACCCAGATCGTGTGGCTTTTGTGATCGTGGTATTCGATCTCGGCCTCGGCCAGCGCGGTGCGTTCCACCGGCGACCACATCACAGGTTTTGACCCCTGATAAAGCGTTCCGTTCATCAGGAACTTCTGGAATTCCTCGGCAATGATCCGTTCCGAGCGGAAATCCATCGTCTTGTAAGGTTTGGACCATTTGCCCGTCACCCCAAGACGCTTGAATTCATCGCGTTGAATATCAACCCAGCCTTCGGCGAATTTGCGACATTCCTGACGGAAATCAACAACATCCACGTCGTCTTTATTGCGGCCCTTCTTGCGGTATTGCTCTTCGATCTTCCACTCGATGGGCAGACCGTGGCAATCCCAGCCAGGGATGTAACGCGCATCACGCCCCATCATCTGCTGGCTGCGCACGATCATATCCTTGAGGATCTTGTTCAGCGCGTGACCGATATGCAGATGGCCGTTGGCGTAGGGCGGCCCGTCATGCAGGGTAAAGGGCTTGCGCTCACTCGTCTCGGCCTTGGCACGCAGGCGGTCATAGATGCCCATCTCGGCCCAGCGCTCCAGCCATACAGGCTCGCGTTTGGGCAGGCCTGCACGCATGGGAAAATCAGTTTTCGGCAGGTTCAGGGTGGTTTTGTAGTCGGGTGTTTCAGGGGTGTCGGCACACATGTGTGGCGTCCTTCATCGAAGATGTATCAGGAAATGTTTGGGGCGGCGTGATGGGTCAAACGCCTTGTCCCGGCGGCTCGATAGTCTCAGAGCGCCGGGCATATAATTCGAATAATGATCGCTGTGCGTGTCATGTTAAACCGGCTTATAGGCCCGTCAGAAGGCGACGTCCAGAGGGGGTGTCAATCCGTCAGCCCACCGGTAAGTTAGCCATCAAAGAACAGCAATTGAGGCAGACGATGAAACCTCTGACAATCGGTATCGCAGGGGCAGGCATTGGCGGGTTGGCCGCAGCCGCAGCACTGGCGCAGGCGGGCCATGAAGTGACCGTCTATGACCAGTTCGACACACCGCGTCCGGTTGGCTCGGGTTTGGTGATTCAACCCGTCGGGCAGGCCGTTCTGGCCCGGATTGGTGCCTTGGATGTGGCCGAGGCGCATGGCGCGCAAATCACGCATATGCTGGGTCATGCCGCTGGCAAACGCCTGCCCATTCTGGATGTCCGCTATGCGCCGCGCAAAAGCACCCCCCGTCATGGGCTGGCCCTGCACCGTGCCGCGCTGTTTCACGCCGTACACCTCGCCGCGGCCACCACGGGGGTCACTCTTGTCGCCAGCCACGAAGTCACTGGTGTTACAGACACCGCCCAGCGCCAGTTGATCTTTGCCAATGGTGACACCAGCCCGCCTTACGATCTGATCATTGATGCCGCAGGGGCAGGCTCGCCGCTTTCGCCTCTCAAGGCGCGCGCACTGCCATATGGTGCAATCTGGGGTACGGTGGATTGGCCCAAGGACGCCCCCCTGCCCGATCATCAGCTCTCGCAGCGCTATGAGGCAGCCCGGCGCATGGTTGGGGTCCTGCCTATTGGCCTGCTGCCCGGCGGTACGACGCGCAAGGCGGCCCTTTTCTGGTCATTGACCCGGCCCGAGCTGGAGACATGGCGCACCACCCCGATTGAAGCCTGGAAAGCGGATGCAAGCACCCTGTGGCCCGACGCAGCCCCCTATTTGGCGGATGTCACCTGCCACGGCGATATGACAGCCGCCTTTTATTCCCACGGCAGCCTGCGCACCCCTGTGGCGCGCGGGTTGATCCATATCGGCGACTCTGCGCATCGCGCCAGCCCGCAACTGGGCCAAGGCGCGAATATGGCGCTGCTGGATGCATGGGCCCTTGCACAGGCGTTGACGGCGGGCGCTGATCTGCCCGAAGCACTGACGCGATATCACAAATCCCGGCGCTGGCATTTATGGGCTTATCAGGCGATGAGCGCGCTCTTTACGCCGCTATATCAATCCCATAGCCGCGTGTTGCCCGCATTGCGTAACCACCTGTTGGCACCGATGGCGCAAATCCCGCCTGCGCCGCACCTTCTGTCCCGATTGGTCTGCGGAGATCTGCTGCCCCCCTTGCAAGCCGGGTTGGGTAAGGGCATGAAAGCACCATGAGCACCGCCCTGCCCCCAAGATTTGACATCACGCGCCCCGAGATTGAGCGCGTTGTCGCCCGCTTTTATGCCGCCATCCGTGACCATCCCGGATTGGGGCCAGTCTTTGCTGTGCATGTCCGTGATTGGGAGACACATGAGGCCAAGGTGGCCAATTTCTGGGCCAATACCATCCTGCATGAACGCAGCTATGATGGCAGCCCAATGGCGGCCCATCTCAAAGCGGGCAACGTGAAGCCGGGGATGTTTTCCACCTGGCTTGATCTGTTTGACACGGTTTTGCAGGCTGAGTTAAGCGCCAATCAGGCCGCCGCATGGTCGGCCCTTGCGCATCGCATTGGCCGATCCCTGCGTGCGGGCGTGGTTGAACGTGAAACCCTGCCGGGCGGCGTGCCAAAACTACGGTGATCGCTGGCACTTTGATATGCGAGCGCAGTCGCTATTCTTGTCCAAACAACCCCGTCAACGCGCGTTTCACCAGCCCCGTCACAGAAGGCCGTTTGGTCCGAGCAAAGGGCAAAGGCCGGCACACCTCCATCGCCGCGACACCAACTCGCGCGGTCAGAGCACCGTTCACAATCCCTTCGCCAAACCTGCGCGACAGCTTTGACAACACACCGCCACCAGCGATGGTGCCGATCAAGTCATCGCCTACGGCCACAGCACCCGTGGCCACCAGATGCGCCATAACCGCGCGCGCCAGTCGCCAACTGCCCAATGTGCCCGAACGTCCGCCATATATCTCGGCGACGCGCCGGATCATCCGCAGGTTAGACGTAAGGGCCACCACCACATCGGCCATGGCCAAAGGCACCAGCGCTGTCACGGCGGCCACTTGCCGGGCGGCAGCTTCGACTTCGCGGGTGGCGGCTTTATCAAGCGGCGCCAGCAATTCGATCTCGGCCAGTCCCAGCAGGGAATCCGCATCAAACTGCTCGGCCTCGTACTCCGCCAGCCGTTCTCGGCCCCAGCGGGTATCCTCGCGGCTAGCATACAGACGTGTCAAAGAGCGGGTGACGCGACGCGCACCCGGCAAATCATTGGCCATCAGGGCCGCCTCGGCCGCGCGGTGCAATTTGTCGATCCGTGCCAAGCGTGAAAATGCAGCCAATTCGCGCAGTGCCCCGATCAAAAGGACAAGCAAGAATACCCCCACCAACACAGTGACCCCATACCCCAGCAAAGGCGCGCGGGTGATCAACCCGGTCAGGAAATCCCAGGCTGCAACGGAAACCACAGCGCCAAGGATGGCCACCAACACCCCCCAGAACATCCGCGCCAGCCGTGACGGGCGGCGTGCGGCCAAGGTGGCAACGGTCTGCATCGCACGCCCCTCTGGTGAGCTCGGCGTTTCGGACTCGGGCACAGGCGGGACGGCGTCAGGGCCAGGGCCAATGGGCGCCTCATCAAGGTCTATCAGAATGGGGCCTTTGCTCATCTTGCCACTCCTGTTGGGTTTGGGCAGATATGTGATACATGTGCCGTTGCGGCGTTTGGGCTAGGCAACACGTCGCCCGGCCTCACAGCCGGTCTCCGATCAGAAATTGCGCGGCGCGATCCAGCCGGATATGTGGCGGACCTTCACCCGGTTTCAACGACAAAGGTGCAGGCGCAAACCGCATCACCTGATAATCCGCCTCCAGCCACGCGTTTGCCCCGCCACGCGCCTGACTGAGCAGGCTTGCAGGGTCATCGGGCAATGCACCGGGATAAAACGCCGCGCGCTTGCCTGTGTCCAGCAAAGTGCCACGCACCATATCAAGCGTCTCGCCTTCATGTGTCATCTGATCTTCAACCGTGGCGCGCAAGGCCGCCAGCGCCATGGCCTCAGTCTGCGCCCCGGCAAAATCGGCCCGGTCACGCGCCTCGCGGGTCAGGGCGGCCATGATCGCGGCCAGTTTGTCATGCTGAAGGTGGTGTAGATGGTCTGCCTTGGTGGCGGCAAACAGGATCTTCTCTACCCGTCGCCCCATCAACAACCGGGTTAGAAATGCATTTCGCCCGGGCCGAAACGCCCCCAGAATATCAGCCATGGCGCCGCGCATATCCTCAACAGCACCGGGGCCTTTGTGAATGGCGCCCAACGCATCCACCAAGACCACCTGGCGATCAATGCGCGCAAAATGATCGCGGAAGAACGGCTTGACGACTTTCGATTTATACGCCTCGAACCGTCGCTCCATTTCGCGCCACAAAGATCGGCGCGGCGTGCTGGCAGGGCGTGGCAGAGGCGCAAATGTCAAAACCGGTGATCCGGCCAGATCGCCGGGCAGCAAAAAGCGCCCCGGCGTACAATCATAAAACCCCGCATCACGCGCAGCATTCAGATAGGCGGTGAACCCCTGCGCCAGAGATTGGGCGGCGGGCTCGTCAATTCGGGCACTCAAATCTGCGGCCTTGGTCTGTGCCAGAAACTCGGCTGCCTCTGTGCGCGTCGTTATGCGGGTCAGAACCTCCTGCGACCAATCAGCATAGCTTTTGTCCAGCAATGCCAGATCAAGCAGCCATTCGCCCGGATAATCCACTATATCCAGATGCACCGTGCGCGGCCCTTGCAAGCCGGCCAACAACCCGGATGGGCGCACGCGCAGTGACAAGCGTAGTTCAGACACGGCACGGGTGCTGTCAGGCCAATGTGGCGTGGGAGAGGTCAGTGCGCTCAGATGTGCTTCATATTCAAAGCGCGGCACCGTATCATCAGGTTGGGGCTGCAAAAACGCCGCCTCGATGCGCCCCTCAGAGGCCGCCAGCAAACCCGGCATCCGACCCCTGTCCATCAAATTGGCCACCAGAGACGTGATGAACACCGTCTTACCCGAGCGCGCAAGACCAGTGACGCCTAGCCGTATGACTGGCTCAAAAAAGGCCTCAGACACGCTTCCCGACAGGTTTTCAACCCGGCGCGTGATTCCATCTGCAATACTGGAAATAACCAAACTTTGTGCCTTTATGCTCGCCTTGGGGGCCAGCCCCCAAACCCCCGAAGTATTTCTGGAAAGATGAATTGCAGGCCCTCTTTCGCTTCATCTTTCCAAAAATACTTACACTCCCTTAGATAGCCACGCGAATCGCAACTTGCCAGAGGGGAGGTTTGGGGATTGTTCCCCTGCGCCTTAGGCAGTATTGCGCTGCCCATGCCCAGATACGCCTTCAAGATCGAATATCATGGCGCGCCCTTCGTCGGGTGGCAACGCCAGCATGGTCTGCTTTCAGTGCAGGGCACGATTGAAGCGGCACTGGCCAAGCTGGAACCACGAGAGCATAAAATCATCGGCGCCGGGCGCACGGATGCTGGTGTACATGCGTTGGCCCAAGTGGCGCATTGCGATATGCAAAAGGAGTGGACCCCGTTCCGATTGTGGGAAGCCGTGAACCATCATCTAAAGCCCCATCCCATCGCAATTGTGGATTGCATGCGTGTGCCCGAAGAGTTCCACGCCCGGTTTTCAGCCAATGAGCGGCGGTACTTTTTTCGCTTGCTGACACGTCGCCCCCCCGTCACCCACGAAGCGGGGCTGGTCTGGCAGGTGCGTCAGGAGTTGGACCTGGAGGCCATGCGTGCCGGGGCCGAGCACCTGCTGGGCCATCATGATTTCACCACCTTCCGGTCAACCATCTGTCAGGCGGCAAGCCCGATGAAAACCCTGGATGGGTTGGAGATGGAAACCGTTCTCGGCGCCTCAGGCCCGGAAGTTCAGTTTCGGCTTAGTGCCCGGTCTTTTCTGCACAATCAGGTGCGCAGTATTGTTGGCACATTGGAACGCGTCGGTGCAGGATCCTGGGCACCAGATGATGTCAAATCCGCGCTAGAGGCCCGCGACCGCGCGGCCTGCGGGCCGGTTTCACCACCCTACGGGCTGTATCTGGCAGGGGTTGGATATCCGGATGATCCTTTCGCCTGCCCCATTGATCCTGCCCCGCAGCAGCGCTAAAGCTGACGACAGCGGTCCCGTAGCTCAACTGGATAGAGCACCTGCCTTCTAAGCAGGGGGTTGGGGGTTCGAGTCCTCCCGGGATCGCCATTATTCACCCAGTGCTTTGAGAGCCGCCAACACCTGAGCAACTTCGCCTATCGTGTTATAATGGCACAGAGAAATTCGGATGCAGTCGCTTAACCCCAGTGGGGTCAACACATTGCCGCTATAGTGATCTGCCTTGCGGGTATGGGTGCGAATGCCCTGAGTGTTCAGCAATGTCACCACATCGGGTGATGACATGCCATGCACGACTACCCCCACCAGCCCTTCACGCGCTGGGTTATCCTCGCCTGCCAAAACGCTGACATGGTCCATATCGCGCAAGCCCGGCAGGTTGCCCGTGCCGTTAATCATGGCGTCAGTCAGATAAGTTTCATAGGCGTGGATCGCGCGCCCTGCGGCCTCGATTCGTGCGCGTGGTTCAACTTCGTCTGACACTTCGCCACCCAGCCAATCAAAATACGCCACAACATCCGACATCGTGGCATATGATCCGGTGTCACGGGTGCCAAACTCCCAACTATTTGTCGGCGCATCAATCAGCATATCATGTGGCAGCGCCGTCATACGATCCGACGTCCAGGCCACGCCATACCCATGGCGCGCAAACATTTTGTAAGGCGATATTGCATAGCCATCAACATTATAGGCCTTGAGGTCTATTTGACCGTGGGCAGCGTGCTGAATACCGTCAACGATGATAAAGCAATCAGGGGCCACCGCCCGGATCGCCGCAGAAATCGCGGCCACATCCATGCCCATCCCCGTAACCGGCGAGGCATGCAGGATCGTGGCCACTGTCACATCGGGGGTCATCAAATCGGCATAATCCGCCGCCGTCACCATGCCCGTGGCATCATTGTGTGGCACGTTTACATAATCCAATCCCGCAATCCCGGCCCAGCGGGTCGCGGCCGAACGGCTGGCGGGATGCTCAATCGAGCTGCCAATCACGCGTGTGCCATTGGGGGCGTTCACACACGCCGTGCGGATCATGCGAAACAACAATTCAGTCCCACTTTCGCCGACAAAAAACTGACCCGATGTTGTGTTCAGTAAAACCGCCATATCGGCCTTGGCGTGGTTGATGATATCCACCAGCGCATGTGAGGCCGGATTGTCACGCCCCTGATTATCGGGGATCGCTGCAAACCTGGCCGAGGTTTCTACCACCGAGTTAAGCGTTAACGCCCCGCCGGCATTCTCAAAAAAGATGCGCGGGCCTTGAAAGGGGCAACTGTCAACATGGGCAAATCGTGCGCGAATGGCGTGGATCAGGGCGGGGTTATCTTGGATCATTTTAGTATCCTTGGCTCATGGGCAGTATTTTACACGATCAGGCCTGACGCAGCGCATGTGTCAAGCCAAGGATCACCCGCATTGCGTCAAATACGTCATCAATCGGCACAATCGAGCCTGATGGTATTTTGGAGCATCTGCGTAAGAGAACGCCCCTATTTGAAGGACGCCTGTTTACTTGGCTGAATGGCCGCTGATGGGCGATGCCCGTAGCCAGGGCCTGAAGGGGTGCTTTGAATGCAACGCTCAAATCGGTGGCCGCCAGGAGGACCTGGGTTGTTCCGTCGACTGCCCTCAGACGGGTAGAGGCACGCCGGGGGCCAGCAGGCCTTCGTCTTGCGCCACCTCAATCAGGTTCACCCCACCACGCGCGCGGGCGCCAGCCAGCGCTGCTTTAAACTCATCTAAAGTGGATACATGGCTGGCCTCAGCCCCGAAAGATCGGGCAAAAGCACAGAAATCCGGGTTGGTCAGGGCCGTACCAGAAATCCGCTGTGGAAACTCGCGTTCCTGATGTGCGCGGATAGTGCCGTATCGATTGTTGTTGGCCACAATCACCGTGAGGCGCAGATCGTGCTGCACTGCGGTGGCCAATTCCTGACAGGTCATCATGAAACAGCCGTCCCCCGCAAAGCAGATCACTTCGCGTTGTGGCGCCGCCACGGCTGCGCCAACTGCGCCGGGCAAGCCATAGCCCATTGATCCTGAGGTGGGCGCAAGACATGACCCCAACCTGCGGTAGCGATAAAACCGGTGCACCCAGCCTGCATAGTTGCCAGCGCCATTGGTGATTATTGCATCCGCAGGCAACACATCATTCAAATGGCCCACCATTTGCGCAAAGGCATCCTGCGCATGGGGTGCCATATTGCCGTAACCCTCCAGCCCTGCGCGCAAGCCTGCCAGCCAAGTGGTAAACCTCTCGGGTGCGACAGGGGATAGCTGCTCCAGCGCTTCACAAAAGCTCTGCATATCTGCGGTCAGGGCCAAATCAGGTTCATAGACTCTGCCCGGTTCTTCTGGCTCAGGGAAAACATGGATCAGTTTTTGCGCAGGCACAGGTGGGGTCAGATATGTATACCCCCCGGTTGTCATCTCGCCCAAGCGCGGGCCGATGGCCAACACCAGATCCGAGCCCTCCAGCGCATCGACCAGATACGGCGCCTTGCCGACCGCGAAATGCCCCACATACTTGGGGTGTTCATTGTCGATCAGCGCCTGAGAGCGCATCGCAGCGGCCACCGGAATGTTCTGCGTGTCAGCAAACTTAGCGAGGGCGGCGCGGCCACGTTCGGTCCAGCCACCGCCCCCGGCAATCACCAGCGGGCGTGTCGCCGCAGCCAGCCTTTCACGCAAGGCCACAAGACCTTCGGGATCGGGCAGGTAGCGCGTCGCTTCGGCGCGGCGCGAGGCAGCGGGGGGCGTGATCTGATCGTAAAGCATATCCTCGGGCAGCGCCAAAACCACCGGGCCGGGACGCCCGGACATGGCCACGCGAAAGGCGCGGGAAATGAACTCCTGCAAGCGCGAGGCATCGTCAATTTGCGCCACCCATTTTGCCATCTGGCCAAACATGCGGCGATAATCAATTTCCTGAAACGCTTCGCGTTCAACCATATCGCGCGCCACTTGCCCGATGAACAAGATCATTGGCGTGCTGTCCTGATAGGCCACATGCACACCCGCGCTGGCATTGGTGGCACCGGGGCCACGGGTGACCATACAGATACCCGGCCGGCCCGTGATCCGCGCATGGGCATCCGCCGCCATTGCCGCGCCACCTTCCTGACGGCAGGTGACAAAGCGGATATCATTGCGCCCGTGCAGCGCATCCAACACCGGCAAATAGCTTTCACCGGGCACGCCAAAAACATCCGTGGTGCCTTGTGCCTGGAGCAGGTCAACAAGGTGATCGGCGGCCCGAATTTGGCATGGTGGCGTGGTCATAGTACTGGCCCTTACAAGTGTTTCGCTCAGGGCACCCTGCCCCCGCAAACCCGGCTTGTCCATCCTGTAAAGGCGGCGCGCATATCTCAGGTCATTGAGCGCAACACAGCACCGGGGTTCATGATCCCATTGGGATCAAGCGCCGATTTTATGGCGCGCATCGCCAAAAGCTGGGCCGGATCGCCGTAGCGTTCCAGATCATCCACCTTCAGCCGCCCAACCCCGTGTTCCGCCGCAACCGAGCCCCCCATACTGTGCACCAGATCATGCAGCGCCTGTTTCACCCGGTCGCGCTCAGCCGTGTGATCAGCGCGGGTTTGATCGGGCATTGGAAAGACGTTGTAATGCAGGTTGCCATCGCCCAGATGGCCAAAGCAATTGATCCGAAACGCGCCGATTTCGGCCACCACTTCGGCCGCCTTTTCAATGAATTGCGGGATCACGCCCAAGGGCAATGACACATCATGTGAACTGACCGAGCCAATGCGGCGGTTGCCCTCGGGGATCATCTCGCGGATCGCCCAAAACTCTTGTCGCTGTGCCTGTGATTGCGCAATCAGCCCATCACTGACCAACCCGGCCTGCAGGGCGTCCTCAAACAGCGCCTCGAGGGTCGCCGCAGGATCAATCCCGAGCGCAAGGCCCACATCAATCAACACAAACCACTCGGGCATGGCCTCAAATGGTTGGCGTTGATCTGGCATGGTTTCAGCCAGAAACTCCAGCCCCGTGCGGTGGATCAGTTCAAATGCGCTGACGCCGTCCCCCATGTGATCGCGCGCCTTAGCCAGCAGTGACAGGGCTGCGCGCGGGTCCGGGACCACCATAAGCGCCGTGCCTTCAGCCGCAGGCTGAGGCAACAATTTCAAACTGGCCGCAGTGATGACCCCCAGCGTGCCTTCGGCTCCGATCATCAGGTTGCGCAGATCAAACCCTGCGTTGTCCTTGCGCAGGCGTTTTAGGCCATGCCAGATATTTCCGTCCGGCAGCACCACCTCAAGCCCCAGACACAGGTCGCGCGCATTGCCATAGCGCAACACATTCACGCCGCCCGCGTTGGTGGACAACAGCCCGCCCAACCGCGCGCTGCCCTTTGAGGCGATGGAAAGAGGGAACAACCGCCCCGCCGCTTGGGCGGCGTCGTGCAAATCCGCCAGGATCACGCCGGCGTCTGCGACGATCACGTTCTCATCCGCATGGAGCGCCCGAATAGAGCACATACGCTCAAGGCTCAGCAGGATTGGAGCAGGACCACCCGGATAAACCTGCCCCCCCACCAACCCGGTACCACCGCCATAGGGCACCACCGGCACACGCGCGCTATTGGCCTGCCCCAAGATTGTGGCAACGTCCGTCGTGCACGCCGGAGCCAGCACCGCCCCCGCCTGCCCGGCCCAGCGCCCGCGTGGTTCTTCCAGATAATGCGGCGCGACCGGGCGAAACGTTGCCTCGGGCAAGGCCGCACGCAGGGTAGACAGAAAAGACGTATCAGCGGGGTTCAGGGTCATGTCTTTATCCCTAGCATGGTTGCGCCTGTGGTACAGCCCATCGCCCTTTGAACTACATGGATGCGGGCCATGGTTGCAGATTGCGCCAAGACGACAGCCCGATGGCAATCGGGCAGTCGTCTGTTCCGCCTGCACCTGAGATGGGATGTGTTACGCCGGGCCGGGGCGCGTTGAAAAACGGAATTATCCGACCTCGGTACGACCGCGCCGATCCCCCCGCAATGCGGCGTATAATACATGCGTGCGCCAGCGGCCATTGATCTGCAAATAGCTTTGCGCCACACCTTCATATTTGAATCCGCAGCTTTCCAGCAACCGGCGCGACGCTGTGTTTTCTGGCAGGCAAGCCGCCTCAATCCGGCTCAGGTCCAGCCGGGTGTGCGCATGGTGCACCATGGCATCTATCGCCTCGCGCATGTATCCTTGGCGAATGTAGGGCTGGCCAGTCCAATACCCCAACGTGCCCGCCTGTGATGGGCCGCGCCGGATATTATCAAGTGTGATGGCTCCCAGCAGCGTCTCATCCTCGCGTCGGATCAAAAACAGCGGCATCGCCGAGCCGTTGTTGATGGAGCGCTGCGCCCAGTAGACCCGGTTGGTAAATCCTTTGCGTGACAGATGATCCGTTGCCCACAATGGCTCCCAGGGGGTGAGAAACTCGACGCTGGTTTCGCGCAAACTCGCCCAGTCACGATAATCCGTCAGCACCGGCTGGCGCAGGGTCAAACGCTCGGTTTCGATCTTCAGTTTCCGGCGTGGCAGAAACATCAGGCCGCACGCCTTTCCTGCAACTCCTTCAGCGTCGGCGCCGAAGCCACGGGACCATAAAGCGCCAAGGCCGCCGGGGATTGTCCGGCCAGTTGCTCTGCCAATTTGCGCACATCCGCCAGGCTGACCGCGTCTATCCGCGCAACGATCTCGTCCAATTCAGGCACACGACCCCAGATTTGTAACATCCGCGCCAGACGTTCAGCCCGGTTTGACGGGCTTTCCAGCCCCATCAGCAAGCCCGCTTTCATCTGAGTGCGCGCGCGGTCCACTTCTTCCTGGCTCATGTCGTCGGCGGCACGCTTCATCTCATCGACAGTGATTTGTGCCAAACCTTCCAGTTGATCGCCTGATGTGCCGGCATAAATCGTGGTCATACCCGTGTCAGCATACGCCCCTGCCTGCGCATAGATGGTGTAACACAACCCGCGCTTTTCCCGGATTTCCTGAAACAGGCGCGACGACATCGACCCACCAAGAGCCGACGCATATATCTGAGTGGCATATATAGCCGGGTCACTATAATCCGGGCTTTCAAACGCCAGTGCAAAATGTGCTTGTTCAAGGTCTTTGATATGGCGGCTTTCGCCCCCGGCAAACTTTGCAATCATCGGGGCATGGCATGGTGCCGCCGACATATCTGCAAACAGTTTTTCGGCCGCCGCAACCAATGCATCATGATCCACCGCTCCGGAGGCCGACAAGATCATCTGACCGGGCACATATTGCTGGGCCACAAAGCGCTCCAGATCACCGCGCGAAAAACTGCGCACGCGCTCTTCTGGCCCCAGAATGGTGCGCCCAAGGGGGTGATCAGGATAAGCTTCTTCTTGCAACCAGTCGAAGATGATGTCGTCGGGCGTATCCATCGCCTGGCCGATCTCTTGCAGGATCACGCCACGTTCCACCTCAATTTCGCGTGCATCAAACACCGGATTGCGCAGAATATCGGCCACCACATCCAGCGCCAGTGGCACATCGTCCTGCAACACCCGCGCGTAATAGGCCGTGACCTCGCGGCTGGTATAGGCGTTGATATAGCCCCCCACATCTTCGATTGCCTCGGCGATTTGCAGGGCAGATCGGGAGGTTGTACCTTTGAAGGCCATATGCTCCAGAAAATGCGCAATGCCATTTTGCGACGCATCCTCGTGGCGGGCACCGGCCAGAACCCACACCCCGATGGCCGCAGATTGCAGCCCCGGCATATGTTCAGTGGCAATACGAAAGCCGTTGGGCAGAGTTGTCAGATTGACGGTCAAGTGGCGGTCCGTTCTTTAAGATGTTTTGCTTGTCACCTGCCTAAGCACGAAAGCCAAACATGAGGCTACATTCAGTCGTCTTGCGCGTTATGTGAAAATCCTAAGTGGCGGATTTACCGCGTTTCTCTTTGATGAGGGTCTCAATGGCGCCCAGATCATTTTCAACCCGCGTTATCCGCTCAGGGCGCTCATACAGGTCAGACATACGCTCGGGCAAGGGGGGATGTTGACCCGATGCCTCCTCGACCGCCGCCGGGAACTTGGCAGGATGGGCAGTGGCAAGCGTGATCATCGGCACGGCTGGATCGCGCTGTGCCTCGGCCACATGTACACCAACTGCTGAATGAGGGCAGAGCAGCTCTCCTGTCGTCGCCGACAGTCTCGCAATGGTGTCCATGGTCTGAGCTTCTGAACAATGCCCGGAATCAAAGCTTTCGCGCAGGGCTTGCAGTGCACCCTGGCTCACTGAAAATCCGCCCCGTGCCAGCTCATCCATCAGCTGTGCCACGGCGGCACCATCGCGATCATAGGCATAATACAAAGCCCGCTCAAAATTGGAGCTGACCTGAATATCCATCGACGGGCTGATCGACGGGATCACCCCATCAGGCCTATATTCTGACGTTGAGAGACAGCGGTGCAGAATATCGTTTTGGTTGGTTGCCACGACCAGCCGGTCAATGGGCAGGCCCATCTTCTTGGCGATGTAGCCCGCAAAAATATCCCCGAAATTGCCGGTGGGCACAGTAAAGGACACTTTGCGATGGGGGGCGCCCAAGGCCACGGCAGAGGTAAAGTAATACACCACCTGCGCCAGCACGCGCGCCCAGTTGATCGAATTCACACCCGCCAGCCCCACGGCATCGCGGAACTCAAAATCATTGAACATGTCTTTGACCCGCGCCTGGCAGTCATCAAAATGACCGTCCATTGCCAATGCATGCACGTTGCTTTCGGTGGGTGTGCTCATCTGGCGGCGCTGCACCTCGGACACCCGGCCATGCGGATAAAGGATAAACACATCAACGGCGTCCAGACCACGAAATGCCTCAATCGCAGCTGATCCGGTATCACCGGATGTGGCCCCGACGATGCACACCCGTTGGCCCGAGCGTTTCAATGAGAACTGAAACAACTCGCCTATCATCTGCATGGCAAAATCTTTGAACGCCAATGTGGGGCCGTGAAACAGCTCGAGCAGGAAATGCCCCTGATCCAGTTGCTTTAGCGGCGCGCGTGCGGCATGCCCGAAACCCTCGTAAGCGCGTGCAATTATGCCGCGGAATTCATCATCGCTGAAGGATTCGCCCAGGTAGGGGTACATGATCCGAAAGGCCACCTCCTCATAGCTGAGACCATGCAGAACGGCGATATCATCATGGCTCATCTGCGGGATGTTGTCGGGCAGATACAGCCCGCCATCACGTGCAAGACCGGTCAGCATAGCGGCTTCAAAACCAAGGATCGGAGCATCGCCACGGGTTGAAATATACTGCATGTGTTCAGGCCTGTTGTGTCGGGTGGCGTTGGCGCCACAGGAAATAAAGGGTCATCATCGCCCAGATAAAGGCAAGTGAAAACCAGGTGATCGCATAAGACAGGTGATCGTTTGGAATTGCGCCGCTGTCTACGGGCAAAGGCGTCACACCCGCGTCAACCGGAGAGGTTTTGCGCGCTATGATCAACAATGGGTCGCTGCCCAGCTGTTTTGCCATTTGATCAATATCGCGGGCAAACCAGATGTTACCTGTCACATCATTCTCAGGGGTTGATGAGTTGCGATCATCCGGCCACAGCAAATTGCCGGTGATGGTGATCTCGCCGGGCACTGCATCCGGCGCAGTCCCATCCACCTTGATAAATCCGCGGTCCACCAGAACTGTGCGCTCTGCCATCTGCAAGGCCGAGATCAGACGATACCCCGCCCCCACTTGTTTCTGGCTGACCAGAACGCGCAGCATATCGGTTTGCAACTGGCCAGTCGCCTGAACGGACAAATACTGATCACGCTCAGGATCGGGCGACGCAGGAACAGCCACAGGATCAGCGGCAATGCGGGCGTCAATCTGAGCGAGAACATCCTGCTTCCAACCAAGCCGTTGCACCTGCCACACTCCAAGCCAAACCAGCACAGCAATGCCGGCCAGACCAAATATGACGGGGATAAGGATACGGCGCATGAAACCTGGCAGAAAATGAAAAGGGTCCAAGCACCTATATCAAGCAGGGGTCTGCGAACAAGCCCAAGTCCTCAGGTGTCGGTGTCAATTTCGCACCAGAGCAGTGTTGCGCAGACGCAAAGCCGACCATGGTACTGCACCGGTCAAACGTGAGACCGGGGTGCAGGCCATATCGCGCAAGGTTGAATTGCCGGTGACACGCGTGGCCATCACATCCCTCAACGGAAAAAGGGTGCCCCATACCGGCGCACCCTTGGATTTTCTATCATGGGTGCCAACACCGTGCACCCAACATCATGACAGGTTAGCCACCCCAGATGTAAACGGCGGCAAACAAGAACAGCCAGACCACATCCACAAAGTGCCAGTACCAGGCAGCAGCTTCAAAGCCGACATGCTGCTCTGGCGTGAAGTGCCCACGCAGCGTGCGCAACAGGCAGATGAACAGGAAGATCGTGCCGATAATCACATGCGCGCCGTGAAAGCCCGTCGACATAAAGAATGTCGCACCATAGATATTGCCGGAGAAGCCAAAGGCCGCATGGCTATATTCATAAGCCTGGAACACAGTGAAAATCGCACCCAGGGCGATTGCCAGAGCCAGGCCCTTTTTCATGTCTTCGCGGTTGTTTCCATGTACCAAGGCGTGGTGCGCCCAAGTTGCAGCACAGCCCGAGCACAGCAAGATCAGCGTGTTGATCAGCGGCAGGTGCCAAGGGTCAAAGGTTTCAATTCCAACCGGCGGCCAAACCCCATCCTTGATGGGTGACATCGGCCCCATTGGGTACATCGCACTTTTGAAAAACGCCCAGAACCATGCCGCGAAAAACATGATTTCCGACATAATGAACATAATGAACCCATAGCGCAGACCGATCCGCACAACCGGAGTGTGATCGCCCACAAGGCTTTCGTTTACAACTTCAGACCACCATCCGAACATCACATAAAGCACGCCCACAAGACCCATCAACAAGATCCAAGGTCCGTGATCGTGGAAGAATAGTACTGCCCCAAAGAGCATGACAAACCCTGAAAGGGACCCCAAAAGCGGCCAGGCCGAGGGGCTCAGGATGTGATAATCGTGGTTCTTTTCATGTGCCATCTGTCTAGTTCCCTCGCACGATTGCTTAGTTTATTGTTGTATCGGGTTCAGCGTCCTGCGCAAGGGCCGCTTGGGCCTCGGGCAGGTCGATTTCGTAGAATGTGTATCCCAAAGTGATCGTATGTGTGTATTTTGCGTCGCGGTCTGTCACGATCTCAGGGTCGACATAGAAGGTCACGGGCATTTCTACCCTCTGGCCGGGCTGCAGGATTTGCTCTTCAAAACAAAAGCAGTCAATCTTGGTGAAAAACCCGCCTGCCTCATATGGTGTTACATTATAGGCGGCTGATCCGGCGACGGGCCGGTCTGTGGGGTTGTAGGCCTCATAAAAGGCCAATCCAGTTTCCCCGATGCGCAAATCCATCTCGCGAACCATGGGTTTGAATTCCCAAGGCATATCGCGGTCCAGTGAGCCGTCAAAGCGGATCGTAATCGTCTGATCCAATATCGTGTCCGATCCCGAACTTGCCACGCCAGTCGCCCCGCCAAAGCCAGTGACCCGGCAGAACCAATCGTAAAATGGCACTGACGCCCAGGCCAATGCCCCCATTGTGACAACCACAGCCGAAAGGCGCAGTACGGTTTTGGTATTGGTGTCCATCGCCATCACTCGGCCTCGCCCTGGGTGGGGACGGCAAATTCTTCGTTAGACACTTTGGCAATGGTCAGCCCGAACACCAGCGCCACAAAAGCCCCCAAGACCAATCCCAGCCCCAGATTGCGGCTGAAACGACGTTTGTGCAATTCATGTTGCTTGGACAGACTCATCTTCACCATCCTGCGATGCCATATGGGGCCAGCACCGACTGCATAAGAATCGCCAGAAAGTGCGCAAAAAGATAATAGAGTGACAGGCGGAACACTTTTTTCTCAACCGCGTAGCCATCGGCTTGGGCCTGCCCTTCGTCGCGGCGCCAGATATCATAGGCCCCTTTGAGGAAAAGCGCGTTAAAGATCACCGCCACAGCCAGATAGATCGGTCCACCAATGCCCGTGAAGGCAGCCCCTACGGCAACAGGGGCCAGCAGCAGCGTGTAAACAAGAATATGTTTTCGGGTAGAGGTGCGCCCATGGGTGGCAGTCAGCATCGGGATGCCAGCCGCGTCATAATCGGACTTCATGAACAGGCACAACGCCCAGAAATGCGGCGGCGTCCACATGAAAATCAATGTGAACATCAACACTGATTCCACGCTGACCGAACCTGTTGCAGCCGCCCAGCCGATCATCGGAGGAAACGCCCCCGCAGCACCGCCAATCACGATGTTCTGAGGCGTGCGGCGCTTTAAGCCCATGGTATAGATCACCACATAGAAAAAGATGGTGAACGCAAGCAAAGCAGCGGCCACCCAATTGGTGGCCAGCCACAGCATGATCACCGAAAATCCCGACAAGGCCATGCCAAATCCAAAGGCTTCGCCCTCGGCAATGCGGCCGGCAGGAATGGGGCGCTTTTGAGTGCGCTTCATCAGGCGGTCAACATCCGCCTCCCACCACATGTTCAGTGCGCCGGATGCACCGCCCCCGATTGCAATAAACAAAACAGCCGTAAAGCCCACGAAAGGATGCACAGCAACAGGCGCCGCCAACAGGCCAACAAAGGCAGTGAACACCACCAGTGACATCACTCGCGGCTTGAGCAAAGCAAAGAAATCGCCGAACCCGGCATCCCCGGTTTGCGATTGCGCTTGCGTGCTATTCAGGCTGGCGTCGCTCATTGAAATCTCCGGTTGGTGGGGTGAAACCCCACCCTACAGGCGGCGGTGTAGGGTGGGGTTTCACCCCACCCCTTCGGGTCACTCGGTCGACGCGACAGTCACGTTGCGAGGCACGCCTGCATACTCTTCCTTAGCGCCTGCCAGCCATTCTTCGTACGCGGCCTCAGATACTACTTTTACGGTGATCGGCATATAGGCATGGTCTTTGCCGCACAGCTCAGAACACTGACCAAAGTAGACGCCTTCCTTCTCGGCTTTGAACCACAGCTGTGCCAGTCGTCCTGGCACTGCATCTTGCTTCACCCCAAAGGCAGGGATCGTCCAGGAGTGGATCACATCAGCGCCAGTCACAGTCATCACGACCACCTTATTGACAGGAACAACCACCGCTGTGTCTGTCGCCAGCAAGAACTCATCCTTGGAATAGCCTGCAGCTTCCAGTTCCGCGATCACCTCATCATTCAGCACCTTGCCATCGCCGATCAGGAAGCTTTCAAACCCGAATTCGTGATCCGTGTATTCATAGCCCCAATACCACTGATATCCGGTCACTTTGATGTTGATCTCACCTTGTGGAATTTCCTGTTGTTTGAACAGTACCGGCAACGAAAACGCCCCGATAAAGACCAAAACCACAATTGGGATAATCGTCCAAGCCACTTCAACCGGAGAATTATGCGTAAACGAGGCCGGTGTAGGATTGGACTTTCTGTTGTAGCGCAGGATGCAAATAGCCATCAGGGCACAAACGAACAGCACAATCGCCGTGATGATGATCAAAATCATACTATCCAGCCAATGAATATCACGGGCCAATTCGGTTGCCGCAGGCTGGAAATTCTTGCCCCCAGAAACCGGTTTCCCAATGATTTCAAGGCCGTCCTGAGCAAATGCAGGAGCGGAGGTCATGGCGGCCAGTGAGGCCATTAGGCTGGTAAATCGTCGCATAAGTCACCCTGATCGGTTTCGCGTGTCATTCATCTTTGGGACCCTAACAGCCAATTGGCCGGAATCCCATTGTTGTCACTGCTGGTTAAAACCATATTCTTAAGCCACAAACAAGAAAGACCATTGCGGCAAACGGACGCTTTTTTGATTTAGATCAAATTAATTCGTGCCGCCCTTACCGGAAAGACCGCATGACAAGCTCTCAATTTCGCCCATTTGACACATCAATCAGCCGTGAGCACGCCCTGAAACAGTTGCAAAACGCCACCCAAGGGGCGGATGACGGCGAGCTTTTTCTGGAACGCCGCGCGTCCGAAAGCCTGGTGCTTGATGATGGCCGGGTTAAATCGGCCAGCTTTGATGCCGCAGAAGGCTTCGGGCTGCGCGCTGTCCTGAATGAGGTCACCGGCTATGCCCACTCCACCGACATTTCTGAGGCAGCGTTGAGTCGCGCAGTGGCCACCGCCCGCCTTGCCGTGGGTGATGGAGGGGGCACTCTGGCGCTGCCCCCTGCCCCGACCAATACACGGCTCTACACCGATGCAGATCCAATTGCCGGAATGGCCTTTGCCACCAAGCTGGATACCCTGCGCGAAATTGATGCCTATGCGCGGGGGCTTGATCCTCGTGTGGTGCAGGTCACTGCCTCCATCGCGGCGTCACTTCAGGAGGTGATCATCCTGCGCCCCGACGGGCAAGAGCTGCGCGACACCCGGCCCATGGCGCGCCTCAATGTTTCGATCATCGCCGAACAGGACGGGCGCCGTGAGGCAGGCAGCGCAGGTGGCGGCGGGCGCATCGGGCTGGAAACCCTGACAGACCCCTCGCATTGGCGTGCCAAAGCAGATGAGGCGCTGCGCGTGGCGCTGGTCAATCTGCGGGCCGAGCCAGCGCCCGCTGGCATCATGGATGTTGTGCTTGGCCCCGGCTGGCCCGGAATCCTGCTCCACGAAGCCATCGGACATGGCTTGGAAGGGGATTTCAACCGCAAGGGCACCTCGGCTTTTGCGGGTCTCATGGGTCAACGCATTGCCGCTCCGGGGGTGACGGTGCTTGATGATGGCACTATCCCTGAGCGGCGCGGCTCGATCAGCTTTGACGACGAAGGCACGCCTTCGGCCAAGAACACACTGATCGAGGATGGCATCCTTGTGGGCTTCATGCAAGACCGCCAGAATGCGCGCCTCATGGGGGTTGCACCCACAGGCAATGGCAGACGCGAAAGCTATGCTCATGCCCCAATGCCACGCATGACCAACACGTATATGATGGGCGGTGACGACGACCCCGCTGATATCGTGGCTGATCTGAAAGATGGCATCTATGCAGTCGGCTTTGGCGGCGGTCAGGTGGATATCACCAATGGCAAATTCGTGTTCTCCTGCACCGAGGCTTACCGTGTTAAAAACGGCCAGATCGGCGCGCCCGTCACCGGCGCCACTCTGATCGGCGATGGGGCAACCGCCCTGAAACAAATCCGGGCCCTTGGCAATGACATGGCTCTGGATCCCGGCATGGGCAACTGCGGCAAACAGGGGCAATGGGTGCCTGTCGGTGTCGGGCAACCAACGGTGATGATTGGCGGGCTGACCGTGGGTGGATCGGCAACCTGAGTCGCGATACGCGAATGTGGTGCACAGGTGGGGTTTGGCCGCACAGCTTGATAGTGATCTGGCTGCCTTGCCTGCCCACGATTTTCCCGACGATCCGTTGCGCATTCCACATCGGGACTGGCTTGCCACTGGTGTAAAAGGCCAGCGCTGACATCACAGCAAGTCCTTCCCGAACAGATTTTCAAATGAATTTCTTGGTTTGGTTTACTCACCGTTAACCAACCGTGCGTACAACCATTTGAGCAAGAAGGCGGAGACACGATGACCGAGGATACACATCCTTCCACTCACCCCCCACTCCCACCCACCACGGAAGATGATCGGATTTCGTGGCTTCGCCTCTTGCGTTCTCGAAGGGTTGGCGTGGCAACCTTCTATCGCCTGCTGGCCGAACACAGCAACGTGCACTCCGCGTTGCAGGCCCTGCCTGATGTGGCCCGTGCCGCCGGTGTCGCCAGCTACACCCCCTTTTCTGTACAGCAAGCTGCGGCAGAATATGCCAAGGGCCAGGCCGCAGGTGCCCGGCTGATCTGCATCACCGATCCCGAATATCCTGCACAATTGAAAACCATTCCCGATCCTCCTCCTTTATTGTGGGTTATGGGGCAAATCGACGTGCTGCGTCGGCCAATGATTGCTCTGGTGGGGGCGCGCAATGCCTCATCTTTGGGCACTCGCATGGCCAAGGCACTGGCCCGTGATCTGGCGGATGCAGGATATGTTGTGGTGTCAGGTCTGGCACGCGGCATTGATACGGCCGCGCATCTGGCCTCGCTCGAGACCGGCACAATCGCGGTGATGGGCGGCGGGGTTGATGTGATTTATCCGGCCGAAAACACCAAACTGGGCGAAGATATTTTGGCCAATGGCCTGCGCCTGACAGAACAACCAATGGGCCTGACCCCGCAGGCGCGCCATTTTCCAAGGCGCAATCGGCTGATCTCGGGGTTGGCACAGGCCGTGATAGTCGTTGAAGCCGCAGCCAAATCCGGATCATTGATCACCGCGCGCGATGCATTGGATCAGGGCCGGGATGTGCTGGCCGTGCCCGGCCATCCGATGGATGCACGCGCCTCTGGGTGCAATATGTTGATCCGGGATGGTGCCCATCTGATCCGCAATGCTGGCGATGTCATTGATGTTTTACCTGATCAGATCGCCCCTCAGGCGGAAATGCCTCTGGCTCCCGTGGCTGATGCCGCCCCCCAAGAAGCGTCAAGACCGCCTCAACGCCGTTCGTTGGCTGAAACGGCAACCCTTCACAGTCAGATCCTCGACCGGCTGGGCCCCTCGCCATTGGCCGAAGATCAATTGATCCGAGACCTGGAACAACCCGCGCACCACATATCCCCGGTATTGCTGGACCTTGAACTGGAGGGGCGCATAAAACGCGATACTGGCGGGCTTTTGCGCCGCGCTCTTCCGCGCCGCGCAAGTTGAACGCAGGTCAGTCGCCGCAAAATTCTGGAATAACTGTGTGATAATCCGGGCAAAACACTGGATCTGCGAACCAGGCGTCTGTGGCCCCAATCGCCCAATGCACCGCCACCCAGGTATCCCCGGATTTGAGGTAGAGTGCCTGCAACGACGACCCGTCCATATACTCAACATCCAATTGCCCACGCGCAGCCCCCGGCGTGCGACTTATGTCGATCTGGCCACCTCCCGGGCGTTGCGCCGAAACACTGGCAAATCCCACATTGCCCGCTCGGCGCAATTCATGCACCACAAATTCCACCGGCGGCCCCAACATCCACACCGCATGCGGCCTGAGCGCATCCATCAACCCCGCACGATCGGCCGTACCGCGGGCAGGTTCATCCCAAGCCATCGCAGCATTTGCAAAGATCAAAAAGAAGACACCAAGGCAGTAACGCATCATATTTTCCTAACATTTTCTTTCATTTTGCCGGTTTTTAGGCGTCTCTGGCAAGACCTTCGATCAGGACGCATTGACAAACCCATGGCAGACCCCACATGTTCCGCCGCCATGGGTCCGACCCTGAGTCGTAAGGAGTTTTCATGCCAGTTGTCGTCGTAGAATCCCCGGCTAAGGCCAAGACAATAAACAAATATTTGGGGCCCGATTACACGGTTCTTGCCTCATACGGCCATGTGCGTGACCTGCCGCCCAAAGACGGCTCGGTTGATACCGAGCATGATTTTGAGATGAAATGGGAGGTGGGTTACGACAGCCGCAAGCATGTCAAAGCCATCGCCGATGCGCTGAAAGACGACAACGAACTGATTCTGGCCACTGACCCCGACCGCGAAGGCGAGGCGATCAGCTGGCATCTCGA
Source organism: Roseovarius sp. (assembly GCA_029212365.1). GTDB lineage: Bacteria > Pseudomonadota > Alphaproteobacteria > Rhodobacterales > Rhodobacteraceae > Roseovarius. The sequence goes on along the minus strand of JARGOC010000023.1, from coordinate 8,202 downwards.
AGAAACGCTGCGCAAACGCAAGGCGATCAAGAAAGATACGCCTGTCAGCCGGGTGGTGTTCAATGCCATTACCAAGGCCGCCGTAACCGAAGCGATGCAAAATCCACGCCAGGTGGATGCACCTTTGGTTGAGGCCTATCTGGCCCGCCGCGCCCTGGATTATCTGGTTGGGTTTAACCTATCCCCGGTCTTGTGGCGTAAATTGCCCGGCGCGCGTTCAGCTGGTCGAGTGCAATCGGTCTGCCTGCGCTTGATTGTCGAGCGTGAAATGGAGATCGAAGCTTTCACCCCGCGCGAGTATTGGTCGCTCAAAGCGCTGCTCGCCACCCCTCGTGGTCAGGAATACGAGGCGCGGTTAACCGTGTTGGCAGGCAAGAAACTCGAAAAGCACGACCTTGAGAACAAAACGCAAGCCGAACTGGCGGTGCAAGCCGTCAGCAGCCGCGATCTGAAAATTGCCAGCGTCGAGGCCAAACCCGCCAACCGCAACCCGTCAGCGCCGTTCATGACCTCAACCTTGCAACAAGAAGCCAGCCGCAAATTTGGCATGGGCGCGCGCCAAACGATGAGCGCAGCCCAGCGCCTCTATGAGGCCGGGCGCATCACCTATATGCGGACAGACGGTATTGATATGGCGCCCGAAGCGGTGACAGCCGCGCGCGATGCGATCAAAGACCGCTATGGCGACGAATATGTACCGAAATCCCCGCGCATGTATAAAAACAAGGCGAAAAACGCCCAGGAAGCGCACGAATGTATCCGGCCCACGGATATGACCCGCGATGCGGCGGCGTTGAAAATCACCGATGCAGATCAACGCAAACTATATGATCTGATCTGGAAGCGCACGCTGGCGTGTCAAATGGAGGCTGCACGGCTGGAACGCACCACTGTGGACATCGCCAGTGATGACGGTCAGGTGGGCCTGCGGGCCACAGGTCAAGTGATGCTGTTTGACGGTTTCATGCGGGTCTATGAAGAGGGCCGCGATGATGTCGCCTCTGGCGGGGATGATGACAGCCGACTACCTCAAATCATGCAGGGTGAGGCCGCAAAATTTGGCAAGGCTTCTCTGTATGAGCAATTCCGCAAAGCAGAAGGTGCCACCGAGGATGCCGTGATCGAAGCCTCGGGAAATCCAGCCGGGGAAATGCGATCTTGCGACGCCGCAATTCTCGCAGCGAACGAAGCCGTTTTGGGCTTGCAACACCACACACAGCCCCCCCCCCGCTATACCGAAGCGACGCTGGTAAAGCGCATGGAAGAACTGGGCATTGGCCGCCCATCCACCTATGCCAGCATTGTCACCACAATTCAGGACCGCGAATATGTCAGCAAAGACAAAAACCGCCTGATTGCCGAAGACAAGGGGCGGATTGTCACCATCTTCCTGATGAATTTCTTCCGCAAATATGTGGGCTATGAATTCACTGCGAACCTTGAGGAAGATCTGGATAAAGTCAGCGCCGGTAACGCCGATTACAAAGCGATCCTTGCAGGGTTCTGGCGCGATTTTTCAGCCGCAATTTCCGAGACATCCGAATTGCGCATCACCGAAGTGCTGGATGTGTTGGATGATGCATTGGCACCCACGTTGTATCCGCCACGCGAAGATGGCACTGACCCGCGCGCTTGTCCGTTGTGTGGTACTGGCCAGTTGCACCTGAAAACCTCCCGAACGGGTGGGTTTGTCGGATGTGGCAACTATCCTGAATGCCGCTATACCCGCCCCATTGGCGGGGATGCAGCCGACGGTGGCGACCGCGTGTTGGGCGAGGATGCGGGTGATGAAATATCCCTGCGCTCGGGGCGGTTCGGGCCATACGTGCAACGCGGTGAGGCCACTGAAGAGAACAAGAAGCCAAAGCGCGCCTCGCTGCCCAAGGGCTGGCAATCCGATGATATGGACCTTGAAAAGGCGCTGACATTGCTCAGCCTGCCACGCGAGTTGGGCGAGCATCCCGATGGCGGCATGGTGTCCACCAATTTTGGGCGTTTTGGGCCTTATATTATGCACAAAGGCCCCGAGGATGCGAAACCGGTCTATGCCAACCTCAAAGACCCCAATGATGTGTTTGACGTGGGCATGAACCGCGCGGTCGAACTGCTGGCTGAAAAGCGTGCCAACCCTGGCGGGCGTGGGCGTGCCGCGGCTAAGCCACTGAAAGAACTGGGCGAACACCCCGAAAACGGTGGGCCAGTCAGTGTTATGGATGGCCGCTATGGGCCTTATGTCAAATGGGAGAAGGTCAACGCGACTTTGCCCAAAGACACCGAGCCTGCCGACATGACTATGGAAATCGCGGTGGCGCTGATTGCTGAAAAAGCCGCAAAAAAAGGCAAGGGTCGAAAGAAGCCTGCGGCCAAGAAAGCCGCCCCCAAAAAGCCTGCTGCAAAAAAACCTGCCAAAAAACCTGCCAAAAAGAAAGCGGCAACCAAATAGTCCAAGCGATCACGCAGATGTTAGCGTGAGGTGATTGACCTTTGCCGGGGCCTTGCTCACTTTAGGGTAAACGCCTCGGCAAAAGAGCAGATCATGAGCAGCATTCACCTCACCCGTCGCAGCCTTATCCTGGGGGCGAGCGCCGCATTGGCCACACCAACATTGGTGCGTGCCCAAGAAGTCCGGCGCAACGCGTCCAGTTTTGTCAGCCAATACTGGCAAGATCATTTTGATAGCCTTGGCCAGGGTGCCATTGTGGCCGATACCGTGTCGCGCGCATTGCATTACTGGAACGCAGATGGCTCGGATTACCGAATCTATCCCACCTCGGTACCCAAAACCAATGAGCTGACCAAACGCGGCTATACCAAGATCGTGCGCAAGAAAGTCGGCCCCGACTGGACGCCGACCGCCAGCATGAAAGAGCGGTTCCCCGAATATAAATACATGCCACCCGGCCCCGACAATCCGTTGGGCACCCATGCGATGTATCTGGACTGGCCTGCCTATTTGATCCATGGCACTCATGACACACGCAAAATTGGCCGCCTGTCCTCGGACGGGTGCATTGGGCTCTATAATCATATGATCGAAGAGCTGTTTGCGATCACCCCGATTGGCACTCAGGTGCGCGTCATCTAACGAATACCCAAGCACCGGTCATTCCTGCAAAGCACCCGGAGTCCCGGCGTGCCTTTGCGGTTAAGTAGTAACCCGTAAAGCCCTGCCAGACGTTGACTCAGGATGCGCGCCGCCGCATATCGGGGCCAAACCCAAGTCAGGAGAGAACGAATGAGCAAACTCTACGGCTCTGCCGCTGAGGCGTTGGATGGGCTGCTGTTTGATGGCATGATGATTGCCTCGGGCGGCTTTGGCCTGTGTGGCATCCCCGAATTGCTGCTGGAGGGCATCAAGCAGGCCGGCACCAAGGATCTGACCTTTGCGTCCAACAACGCAGGCATTGATGACTTCGGCATCGGCATCTTGTTGCAAACCAAGCAGGTCAAAAAGATGCTGAGCTCATACGTCGGCGAAAACGCCGAGTTCATGCGTCAATATCTGGCCAAAGAGCTTGAGATCGAGTTCAACCCCCAAGGCACCCTGGCCGAGCGGATGCGCGCCGGTGGGGCTGGCATTCCGGGTTTCTACACCAAAACCGGCGTTGGCACACAGGTGGCTGAGGGCAAGGAACACAAGGATTTCGACGGTCAGACCTATATTCTGGAACGGGGTATTTTTGCTGATCTCGCCATCGTTAAGGCGTGGAAAGCGGATGAAACGGGCAACTGCATCTTCCGCAAAACCGCCCGCAATTTTAACCCACCTGCCGCCATGTGTGGCAAAATCTGCGTGATGGAGGTTGAGGAAATCGTGCCCGTGGGCAGCCTTGACCCCGATCACATCCATATGCCGGGTATCTATGTGCACCGCCTTATTCAAGGTGATCACGAGAACCGCATCGAACAACGCACCGTAAGGGAGGGCTGATCAATGGCATGGGATCGCAATCAAATGGCCGCCCGCGCAGCGCTTGAGCTGCAAGACGGCACCTATGTGAACCTTGGAATCGGTATTCCTACGTTGGTTCCCAATTTCATCCCCGAGGGCGTGAACGTCACGCTGCAATCGGAAAACGGAATGCTGGGCATGGGCCCCTTCCCCATTGCCGGCAACGAAGACGCCGATCTGATCAATGCCGGCAAACAAACCATCACCGAATTGCCCGAAACGGTCTATTTCGACAGCGCCACGTCTTTTGGTATGATCCGTGGCGGTAAGATTGCCATGGCTATCCTTGGGGCCATGGAGGTTGACGAAAAGGGCGATCTGGCCAACTGGATGATCCCCGGTAAGTTGATCAAAGGCATGGGCGGTGCGATGGATCTGGTGGCAGGTGTTGGCCGTGTGGTGGTGGTGATGGACCACACCAACAAACACGGCGACAGCAAGCTGCTGAAGTCCTGCACCCTGCCCCTGACAGGGGCTGGCGTGGTGGATCGCGTGATCACCAATCTGGGTGTTCTGGACGTGGTTGACGGTGGTTTGCGTATCGTTGAATGCGCAGATGGCGTGAGCGAAGACGAGCTGCGCGCCGCCACTGAGGCCACTATCATCTGATATTCTCACCTGATGAGAAGCAAAAAGCCCCGGGTCCATCTCGGGGCTTTTTCGTTGAAACAACTGCCGATTGTCTGCAGATTTGCGCCGTGTCCTGCGTATCGTTTCGGCAACGCTGACCTAAAAAATCACGACGGCGCGCTTTAAATACCTTTGATTCTTGAAAAGTTTTTCGAATTAGCGCACAGTGCACGCAATATCGGGCACTAAGACCCACTTAATTGAGGCGTGATCGGAAAGGCAGGTCACATGAAAATCGTAGGTATGATTCAGGCCACCCTATTGGGGCTGGCCGTTGCAGCGGGGCCTTGTGCCACCGCCGCTTTGGCAGAAAATGTACATGTTGTGCGCAAAGGTGCGGCTCGCGAGTTAAGCGTTCCGATGAACCGCGCAATTGTTGTGGAAAGTGACACACCGTTTGCGGAACTCAGTATCGCAAACCCCCAGATTGCGGATTTCTCGACCCTGTCGGACCGCACAATTTATGTTCTGGGTAAATCGCCCGGGATCACCACGCTGACATTGTTGGACGCCAATGGCCGTCTGATTACCAATGTGAACGTGGCCGTGGCCCCGGATATTTCCGAGTTCAAACAACGCCTGAAGCAAATCCTGCCCGGCGAAAAGATCGAAGTGCGCTCGGCGAATGACGGTATTGTCCTCTCTGGCAGCGTATCAAGTACGCCAAAAATGCAGCGCGCGCTGGATCTGGCATCACGGTATGCGCCCGAACGGGTATCAAACCTGATGTCGGTCACCGGCAAACAGCAGGTCATGCTGAAAGTACGGTTTGCAGAAATGCAGCGCAGCGTCTCAAAAAGCCTGAGCTCATCTCTTGCGCTCGGGGGCAACTACTTAGATGGCGACTTAGGTGTCTCCAGTGAAACAGGGACGTGGCTTGACCCCGGCAATGGACTTGCCGGTGCTGAAGTAACTGTTCCAAGTGGCACCGAAGGCGTCCTGGCTATAGGCGCTAACATTGGGTCGCTTGAGGTCGGGCTTTTGATCGAAGCACTCGAAGCCAAGGGCGTGGTGCGCACATTGGCCGAACCAAACTTGACCGCCTTGTCCGGTCAGGAAGCCAAATTCCTGGCGGGTGGTGAATATCCCATTCCGGTTTCGCAGGAAGACGGCGTGACCACTGTGGAGTTCAAACCCTTTGGTGTTGAGCTAAACTTTGTTCCACGCGTCATGGATGAAGGCATTATCAACCTAGAAATGGCTGCGGCTGTATCATCCATTGATACAACCAATTCGATTTTGGTCGATGGACTTCAGGTTGCAGCCTTTCGCCGCCGCGATACATCCACCACGGTTGCTTTGCGAGACGGAGAGAGCTTTGCAGTCGCCGGGTTGCTTCAGGATGATTTCCGAGACAGCAATGGGCAGGTTCCATGGCTCGGAGATGTGCCTATTTTGGGCACGCTGTTCCGCAGCTCCAGTTATCAGCGCTCGCAAACTGAACTGGTGATCATCGTATCGGCCCATCTGGTGACCCCCACCCGCGGCGAGGCCCTGGCCCTGCCGACGGATCGGGTGAAGCTACCGTCCGAAGCAGACTTGTTCCTGCATGGACGTGTGACCAAAAACGCACGCAACGCCAAAGGCGCCGTAGGTGAAGTTGCCAAGCAAGACTTCACCGGCTCTTATGGCTATGTAATGGATTGATCGGGAGGCAGAGCAAATGAAACATCTTATCGCAACTGCAGGCCTGGTCGCACTGACTGCCTGCTCAAACGCCCCCGGTGACGTTTTCCGGTCATACAATGAAACCGGCTCGCTGGTTGATACCGGGCACTTTGGCAATGCAAACATGCAGAACCATCTGGTGATGACAGGTGAGCTGAGCTACGTGCACAACCTGTCCAACCGGTTTGCCAGCGAAGTTATGACCACGGTAAACTTTGCCTTTGGCTCATCAGAACTGGATGCAGGTGCGCACGACACATTGCGCGAACAGGCCCGCTGGATCAAACAGTTCCCAGAAGTGCGCTTCAAAGTATACGGCCACACAGACGCCGTTGGATCAAATTCGTCCAACAAGCGCCTGGGACAACGCCGTGCCAATGCTGTGGTGGCCTATCTGTCCACCCAAGGCATCAGCCGCAAACGTCTGGAAGCGGTCGTATCATTTGGCGAAAGCCAGCCGCTGATTGTGACCCAAGGCAAGGAACGGCGCAATCGGCGCACCGTGACCGAGGTAACGGGCTTTGTTCAATCGCACCCAGTGATCATGGACGGCAAATATGCCGAAGTGGTGTACCGTGAAACGCTTACAAGTGCCGAACCTGCAAGCCAGATAATTATGGCTAAATCAGATGAAGCGGTTGTGACGTCAGCCGAGTAGACAACGAAATCTCCCTGTCCGGCAATTGCCGGGCCACCTAAAAAACCCGCCACACTTGGCGGGTTTCTTTTGTCTGGAACACCCCCATCGGGGCCAAGCACGAGGTGTCTGCGCCTCAAATTGACCCAGAACCGTTGCCGAATACCGCACAATTACGATCTTTTGGCCCAAATGTTGCCCCGTTTGTTTGGGAAAGTGCTTGCTAAGGAAAAGTGCGTTCTGTGGGATCTTCTTCGTAAAACCTCAGGAAAGCACCATAAAAACAGGTCATTGGGTTAAACCCAGAGCAAACAAATGGAATCGAGTAACGATGTCGAGTAGTGCGATGCAACAGCCAGACCCCAGCCCCATCGCCGCGTGCACAATTAGCCGCGACGTGCAAAACTTTGATCTGCTGATCGAGGACATGGAAACCGCCCTTGGCGAAAACTGGGGGGATTTGGGGTTTTCCGATGCCATGGCCTTTTTGAGCCAACCCGACAGCGACGGAATGGAATTTGTGGCAATTGCCATCGACAGCACCGACGAAGAGAAGATCGTCCTGTTGGGCGATTTGATCACTTTGGCCAAATCAAAAGACATCAAGGTGATCCTGATTGCCGAAGACGTAAGCCCTGCTGTTTTGCACCAGTTGCTGCGCCAGGGTGCCGATGAATTTGTCCCCTACCCGTTGCCCGAAAACGAGTTGCAAGCCGCTATTGAGCGCCTGCAAAAACAACCCGAGCCCGTGGCTCAGGTTACAGCGTCCTCAGCTAAGTCGAGCAAAGGCACCCCAGGCGACGGCGTGTTGCTGAGCGTTCATGGCTTGGCGGGCGGCACGGGGGCGACAACCCTGGCCACCAACCTGGCATATGAATTGGCCACAGTAGAAAAAACCGATAACCCCAAAGTGTGCTTGTTGGATCTTGACCTGCAATTCGGCTCGATCGCCACCTATCTTGATTTGCCGCGCCGCGATGTTGTCTATGAAATGTGGGCAGATACCGACGCCCTGGATGATGAAATATTCCAGCAGGCGCTGACACCTTTCGGCGACAAGATGCAAGTTCTGACAGCTCCGCCGGATATGTTGCCGCTTGATTTCATCTCATCCGAGGACATCACCCGCGTGCTTGATCTGGCCCGCAAACATTTCGATTACATTATCGTCGATATGCCAAAAACACTGGTCAGCTGGAGCGAAACCCTGCTGAACTATAGCCAGGTCTATTTTGCCACTCTTGAGCTGGATATGCGCTCGGCACAAAATGCCCTGCGACTGAAGCGGGCGCTTAAGGCCGAAAACCTTCCGTTT
>JARGOC010000022.1 GCA_029212365.1 Roseovarius sp. | reverse complement strand
GGGCCGGGCCCCCCCGGGCCCCCGGGGGCCGCCGAGCGGCGGCGGCCGGCCCCCCGCGGGCGGGTGGTGGGGGCGCCGGGGCACGCCGCCCACCCCCCGGCCCCGGGGCAACCGCCCCCCCCCCCCTAGGGGCTGCCGCTGGCCCGGGTGTTCATATGTTGCGAATTACGATGTCACCGCCCATGCGTGCGATCATAGCCATTCACCGCAAGGCTTTCCCAACCCTCCAACGCCCCTTCTGAGGGCGCAAACACCTCAACCAGCAGCGGGTAACAGGCTGCCACATCCGATGTATGCTCGGACGAGCAATCCCCTCCGGGGCAAGCACTGAGCGCGCCAAGCAGATCAATTTCAGCAAAGAAATCAAGATGATCACCCGGCCGCACCGGGCTGGCCTTCATGAAATACTGCCCGGTATCGCGGGTAAAGCCGGTGCACATGAATACATTCAGCACGTCATGCACATGTGGCTCGGCCTCGGCCATACTCATCCCGGTTTCATCAGCCAGCGCGCGGATCAGATTGGAATGACAGCAATGATGATACTGTGCCCCGGACAACAAATTGCCGGTATAAGGATCACAGCGCGTGCCAATCACGTCATGCACTGCCCCCCCATAAGCGTCCATCCCATACCAGCCCAGCGTATCCTCAACAATTGTCGCCATCGGGCGCAATGTGGGGAACGACGACCACATCCGCTCGCCCACTGTCAGATGGGTGCCGTGCAATGCGCGTGACTTGCCCGAATAAAACCGCTCGCTCAGGTCGGCGGCATTCCACAGGTTCAGATCGCCCACCTGCGGCCCATCAACCGATGAAATACGAAAGAAATGCCCGGCGGGAACGTGAAAACAAGCAGCTTCGCGCGGGGGCACCAGAACCTCGCTGGTTTTGCGGGCTGTCCCAAAGGCGCGCCGGTACAGCGCCAGATCAGGCAGCGGCAATGTCTCATTCGGATAACAAATCACCGGTTTGACGGCGCGTCGGGCATCTGCATCAGCGGGTTGGGTCATTTGGGCCTCGGGGGAACAATGTAAGTCTGCGTTCAAGCAAACCCTTTGCAGGAGCAAAGTAAAGCGCGCACCACCAGGCATACGCCCCCACGCCAGTGATGATCACATCTGCGTGCTTATCAGGTGTCCCCTTCGCCGTTGATCTGTGTTGATCAGACCATTTGAAATGGGCGAAGGGGCGCGTGATGTCAGCCTTCAGGCGCAGGGCTAGGCGTTGGTGCCGGACGGGCAAACCAGCCACGGCGCTTTGACGGGTCTTTTGGCGCGCCGTACCAATTTTCGTTCCGCGTGGCGAACATCGTACCGGCAATGGCGCCGAAGGTCAGGAGCGACCCAGCCAACAGGGCATAATCAGCCGACCGCAGGATCAGATAGAGCACGCCGTAAAGCACCGTCAGCAACAGGCCCAGGACCAAAGCCCGTTTGCCCAACTTCAGCGCCATGGCCCCAAAAGCGGTGATCAGTGACACCGTGGCCCCAGCAGAAATCAGGTAAGCCATGCCAAATCCCATTTGCTCGGCCAAGGCCAGCATCAAGAGAAAGAAGGTGGACTGCACAAGGCCAACAAGGATGTATTGCACTGGGTGTGTGGGGCGTTTCGCCTGACCTTCGATCAGGAAAATCGTCAGAAAGCTAAGACCAATAAACAAGATACCATACCGCGCCGCGCGGTAGGATTTTTGATAAAAATCATTGGGTTGATACAGTTCCACCCCAAAGCTGGTGGATTGGCGTGCAACATAATCCTGATCCTCACGCGACAGTTGCGGCAAGGGGCGCGCCAGATGCGGGATTGACCAGCTGGCCTTGAACCCAGCATCAGTGATGTCATGGCCATCGGGCAGGAACGCTCCATAAAAACTGGGATGCGGCCAGTCCGAAGTATAGCTGATCGAGCTATCACGGCCCACAGGCGCGATCGACAGCGTTTCAGCCCCATTGAAATCGAGCGTTAACGTGTAGGCGTCATGTTGACGCGGATCACCCGTACGGGCCCGGACCCCACCAATGCGGTTGTCGTTCAGCGCGCGTGGCTCCATTTGCAACTCGGTGCCAGCGGCCTGCAATTTGGCGGCCCCGCGCAAGGCCCGGTTGGAGGTGACCGAGACATGTAGCTCTGCCGCATCCCAAAGCAGTACCTCATCGTTCACCAAGGCATCGGATGCTGTTTCAGTCGGGAAATCAAAGTTCAGTTCCGCCTCGGCCGAATAGACCGGCACGGTAAAGATACCACGGTGGCGTTCTTGGGTGTGCGTATCAATATTGGCCTCAAACGCGCCCGGATACAGATAGACCGGCGCACGGCGCAGCACCTTTTGCACATTCACATAACGAAAGATCGGCTTGTCGTTGCCATCCAGTTTTTGAATGCCGGTGTCAGGGTCCAGCACCTCGCGCTTTTCGCGCACCACCACGGTTTCTTCGACCGGGATGATCAAAACCGGGCCAGACAGTGATTGCCGCCCGCCCCATTCATTGCCCACATTCGTACGGGTAGAGCGGTTATAATCCGCGCGCGCATCAATAATATCACCCACAAACAAAACAGGGATGAACATCAGCAGGATCAGCAACCCCACGATAATAAAACGTAAACCAAGTGATTTCAGCATGGGGCAAATTCCTTTTCACAGCCTCTATGCTGAAGGTTTTTGCAGGCGCATGTGCATGGATTGCCGCGCAAGTTGTGCAGTTTTTGCGCAAATTCATTGATTCAGCGGAAATTGAACCTGTTGCAGGTCAGATTTGGTTCCTGAGATACCACGCGCTTGCGGCGCTGATTGTGGCCTACACCTCGCTATTGATGGCCCGGTTAGCCCAGCGTTGTGGGTAGCGGTGCATACCCCAATGCGGCTTCTTGCACCCTGTCGATTTGCGACCAAACAAAGCTTCGATCCTCAGGCGATAACGCAGGGCGTATCTGAGATGTGAACGGCCCGTCCGAGGGTTTGCCCCGGCGCTCCTCCACCGTTTGGAACGCAGCTTTCGTTGGCAACCCAAAGGTGTGGGCCACATAGGACACAAACCTTTCGGGATTGTTTTGCACCGCTTCAAATTGCACCAACAGGCAATTGGTAAAACGCACCGGCAGCGATAAAAATCCAGTGGATTTGGCAACGCGCAAGGCCATAATGTTTTCAAACCTTTGGCCCGTCAACGGGTGGCGGTCCCAATGCAGTTCGGCCAGGGCACGCGCATCACCATCCTGAACGCCAAAGTTCCTTTCATCGACACGCGATTGCCACTCGGCCTGAATAAACTGCTCAAACGGCAGATCGCGCAAGGCGGGCACGGCGTGCCATGGCCGGGCGTGCATGGATTGAATCCAGGTTTCAGGATGTCGGAAAATGCCGATGGCCAACGTAGTATCGGGCGCGGCCAGCATCTGTGGAAACCCATGTTTCCAACCATAGCGAAAGCCGTATTTGCCAATCCGGTCACCGGGACTGTTTGCAAAGGCAGGGATGTTCCGCCTGAGCAGCTCATGCGCCAGATTGGTGCCGGAATTCCGCTCGCCAAACACCATCAACTCGGTCGGGCGAATGTCGCCTGACTGAGTTGAGATGACGGTAAACGGATCGCTCACGTCAGATCGCGCGCTCGACCATCATTTTCTTGATCTCGGCAATTGCTAGCGCCGGGTTCAGGCCCTTGGGGCAGGTTTTGGCGCAGTTCATGATGGTGTGGCAGCGGTACAATTTGAATGGGTCGTTCAGCTCGTCCAGACGCTCGCCCGTGGCCTCATCGCGACTGTCGATGATCCAGCGGTACGCGTGCAGCAAGGCCGCTGGCCCGAGGTAGCGATCACCATTCCACCAATAGCTGGGGCAGGACGTAGAGCAAGACGCACACATCACGCATTCATAAAGACCATCAAGTTTCGAGCGATCCTCGATGCTCTGCCTCCATTCCTTGGCCGGGCGGTTGGTTTTGGTTTCCAGCCACGGCATAATGCTGGCGTGCTGGGCGTAGAAATGCGTCAGATCGGGAATCAGATCACGCACCACCGGCATATGCGGCAACGGATAGATTTTCACGTCGCCCTTCACCTCATCCATGCCATAGATGCAGGCGAGCGTGTTGATGCCGTCGATATTCATCGCACAGGAACCGCAGATGCCCTCGCGGCAGGAGCGGCGGAACGTCAGCGTTGGATCAATCTCATTCTTGATCTTGATCAGCGCGTCCAAAATCATCGGCCCGCAGGTGTCCATATCGACGAAATAGGTATCGACGGATGGGTTTTTTCCATCATCTGGCGTCCAGCGGTAAATCTGGAACTTGCGCAGGTTGGTGGCGCCTTCCGGCTTGGGCCAGGTTTTGCCCGTCGTCATGCGCGAGTTTTTGGGGAGGGTCAGTTCTACCATGTGTCTCTCCTCGGATCAGCTGCCCAGCAGGGTCAGGCCGTTTTTGGCAATACATTGAACGGCATCAGGACGCCCGGCGATTTCAACCACCAGACTTACCGTATTTTCATTCACTCCGGTGACAGATGCCCCGGCGATGCTTAGGATTTCCGAAGCCGAAGCCGCATCAATGATGCAGTCGCTCACGGGGGCCACGTTAACACCCGGCAGCTTGGACGACACAACGCCATTCACCACCGATTTGGCCTGATCGCGCGCCAGCTCATCAGCCGCCTTATTGGCAACCCCACAAGCGCTCAGCAGGCCAAGGGCCAGGATGGCAATCACACGCCGCATCAGTTGGTTCCGATGCAATAGGTGGCACCGCCATAAAGTACCGCAGCACCATCCGGGCAATAATTGCTACGCGCAGTGGCGGGATTGGCAATCAGCCCCGCGGCCACGGCCTTGTTACGAATGCAAGCGTTGAACGCATCAGCACCGGCCTGCGTGCCATCGGCAACGGCTGTCATCACCGGCACAGCAGGGCCTTCATCATATTGATAGGTGCCTGCGGGGGCGGCCTCGGCCTGACATTGCGCCACCAGGGCATCGGGCTTGATTGTTGCAGGCGCGCAGGCCGCAAGCCCCAGCAACGACACGATCACCGCTCCGTTCAAAATGGTTTTCAGCATTGTCAGATGTCCCCCATCAGAATGTCCGCTCTTTTGGTGCGATTTTCTTGAGAGCGATACCGCCCTCTTTTTCAGTCGTCAGTGGAGTCTCGACAATCGGGCGATAGGTCAGGTTCACCTTGGCCCCATCAACATGCGAAATTGTGTGCACGCGCCATTTTTCATCGTCACGGGTTGAGAAATCCTCATGCGCATGGGCGCCGCGGCTTTCCTGGCGGGCCTCTGCCCCGTTGATCGTGGCCAGAGCGTTGGGCATCAGGTTGGTCAGCTCCAGCGTTTCCATCAGGTCCGAGTTCCACACGAGGCTGCGATCAGTGACTTTGATATCCGACAATTTGCCCGCGATGGTGTTCATCTTCTTCACACCTTCAGCCAGCGTTTTGGAGGTGCGGAAGACGGCGGCGTCTTCTTGCATCGTGCGCTGCATTTCCAGACGCAGATCGGCAGTTGTGGTATCCCCATCGGCGTTGCGCAGCGTGTCAAAGCGGTCAAACGCCTTGTCCACCTGGCCGACATTGGTCGAGGGTACAGCCGCTGCGCGGTCCACCACATCGCCTGCGCGGATCGCCGCAGCACGGCCAAAGACCACCAGATCAATCAGCGAGTTGGAGCCAAGCCGGTTGGCGCCATGCACGCTGGCACAGCCCGCTTCGCCCACGGCCATCAGGCCGGGCACGGTGGCATTGGGGTCTTTCTTGGTGGGGTTGAGCACTTCGCCCCAGTAATTCGTCGGGATGCCGCCCATGTTGTAATGCACGGTGGGCAGAACCGGGATCGGCTCTTTGGTGACGTCCACACCGGCAAAAATCTTGGCGCTTTCCGAAATACCGGGCAGGCGCAGATTCAGCGCTTCGGGCGGCAGGTGGCTGAGGTTCAGGTGGATGTGATCCCCGCCTGCGCCCACACCGCGCCCTTCACGAATTTCCATAGTCATGGAGCGAGACACATAGTCACGCGGCGCAAGGTCTTTGTAGTTGGGCGCATAGCGCTCCATAAACCGCTCGCCCTCGGAGTTGGTCAGATAGCCACCTTCGCCGCGAGCGCCCTCCGTAATCAGACAGCCCGAGCCATAGATGCCAGTGGGGTGGAATTGCACGAATTCCATATCCTGCAGCGGCAGGCCAGCACGCGCCACCATACCACCGCCATCGCCCGTGCAGGTATGCGCAGAGGTGGCCGAGAAATAGGCACGCCCATAGCCACCCGTGGCCAGCACGACCATTTTGGCGTTGAAAACATGCATGGTGCCGTCATCCAGCTTCCAGCAGACGACGCCAGTGCAGACCCCATCATCTGACATGATCAGATCAATGGCAAAATATTCGATGTAGAATTCGGCGTTGTTTTTCAGGCTTTGACCATAAAGCGTGTGCAGGATGGCGTGGCCGGTACGGTCGGCTGCGGCACAGGTGCGCTGCACGGGCGGGCCTTCGCCAAATTCGGTTGTGTGGCCACCGAAGGGGCGTTGGTAAATCTTGCCTTCTTCGGTGCGCGAAAACGGCACGCCGTAATGTTCCAGCTCGTAGACCGCCTTGGGTGCTTCACGCGCCAGATATTCCATTGCATCGGTATCGCCCAGCCAGTCAGACCCTTTAACCGTGTCATACATATGCCACTGCCAGCTGTCTGGCCCCATGTTACCAAGTGATGCCGCGATGCCACCCTGCGCCGCAACTGTATGAGAGCGGGTCGGGAACACTTTGGTTACACAGGCGGTGCGCAGGCCCTGCTCGGCCATGCCAAGTGTCGCACGCAAACCGGCGCCACCAGCACCGACGACCACGACGTCATATTCATGCGTCTCGTATTCGTAAGCAGCCATTTCAATAAACTCCGGTCTTTAAAGGGCGATTTTGGCGATAGCGAACAGGCCTGTGGCCATAGCGCCGTAGCTGAGGCAGGTTATGGCGATGATCCAGACCTTTTGCGCGGTGCCGTGCACATAGTCCTCAATCATCACTTGCGCCCCGTCGCGGAAATGTTTGAACCCCACGACGATGGTAAGCGCCGCTATGATCGCCGGGAAAGGCCGCGCGAAATAGGCCACCACATCAGCGTGTGGTTCACCCAGCATCGGGCCAAAGGTGAAGATGAACAACGGAACCAAAAACAACAAGGCCGCTGAAGAGAGCTTCATGGCCCAGAAGTGGTGCACGCCCGAGCCAGAAGCCCCCAGGCCCTCGGCACGTTTACGATCAGTCAGGTAGCGCATGTGCTCGGCCTCCTTAGATAACGATGACGGTAAGAATGGTCAGAATGACCGACCCGGCAATAACAGCCCAGCCCAGTTTCTCGGCGACGCCCAGCTCAAGCATCTTGGCGTTGTCCCAGATCAGGTGGCGCAGACCGGCCAGCGAGTGATACCACAGCGCCCAGAGCGAGCCGAACATGATCAGATCACCAAAGAAGCTGGTGACGATGCCATCAACCTTGGCGAAATACGCAGGCGATGTGGCCGCAGCCAGCAACCACCACACCACCAAAAGCGCCCCCAACAACAGGGCGTTGCCGGTGATCCGTGTCAGGATCGAGGTTATGGAGGTCAGTTGCGGGCGATAAATTGTCAGATGGGGTGAAAGCGGACGATTGCCCCGGTTCACATCGGCCATGTATTTTATCCTCTCTCGCAGGCTAGGGCGCGGACAGCGCCAACAGCTTTGCCTTGTTGTGACCCGTTTTAGCGCGACTGTCACGGGTGCACAGCGTTAAATGCAGCCATTCACAGGCAAATTGTCGCAAATTCAACATTTGTGATCACATTAAAAATGCTGTGATCACAAATTTAACCGCGACTCGGCCGTAATAGCGAATCTTCCTCAATCGTCCTTTAAAATTTCGCTCAGATCAAAATAAATCTGGTTATGCTGATCCGCAGCCTCTTATGCCTGCTCCATCGGCCAGTGATAACACCGTTCTAAACGCCAGATTCTCGGCTTCCTTAAGGCGCCGCAAACTCAGTCATCAATAGACCCGTGATGCCCCTCTGGACGCCCCCGCATGGCAGGCATAGGGTGCGCACGACACCACAAAGGAACGCAGCATGGCCACCGGTATCAACATCCACACATATTTCAACGGCAGCTGGCACAAAGGCGATGTGCCTTTGATGAAGGCCGCAGATCACGGCATGTGGTTGGGCAGTAATGTGTTTGATGGTGCACGCCTAGCCAATGGGCTGACCCCCGATCTAGACAAGCATTGCGCGCGGGTGAATGCCTCGGCGCGGGCGTTGATGGTTGAGCCCAATGTAGCAACCGATGATATGGTGGCAATTGTGCGCGAGGGGCTGCAGTTTTATGCGCCCGACGCCGCTGTATACATCCGGCCAATGTACTGGGCGATTGACGGCGGCATGTCGGCCATCGTGCCCAAAGAAAGTGGCGAAGCCGGGTTTGCCATCTGCCTGGAAGAAATCCCCATGGCCCAACCCCAAGACAGCGCCACGCTGACCCGCACCCGGTTTCGTCGCCCGGTATTGGAGGACGCCGTGGTCAACGCCAAGGCAGCGTGCCTTTATCCCAACAATGCCCGCATGTTGGCCGAGGCGCGCTCCAAAGGGTTTTCCAACGCCTTGGTCGCCGATGCCCTGGGTAATGTGGCAGAAACGGCGACGGCAAATGTGTTTGCGGTCAAGGATGGCGAGGTATTCACGCCTGTGCCCAACGGTACATTTCTGGCCGGCATCACCCGTGCGCGGCACATCAAAAACCTGCGGGCTGATGGTGTTGTCGTGCATGAAAACGTGATGAGCTTTGCAGATTTTGAGGATGCCGACGAGGTGTTCCTGTCTGGCAACATGATGAAGGTCACGCCTGTCAGCGCGTTTGAGGACCGGTCGTATCAGATTGGCCCCATGACACGCAGGGTGCGCGAGATGTATTGGGATTGGGCGGCGTCTTCGGCTGGGAAATAAACGCCGTAATTTCCAGTATCCAACAAAGGGCCAGACGGCCTGTTCACCGGGCAGTGGCGAATGGAAGGCCAGGAATGTGCAGATGACTGCCTGCCTCAATCAGGGAGCCTCGGCCAGCAATGCCTCCAGATCGAGCCGAGCATTGTACATGGTCAGATTGCCCTGCGCATCCCTTGGCCAATCGGCCTCATCCCGGTCCCGGTACAGCTCTACCCCGTTGCCATCGGGGTCTGAGAGGTAGATCGCCTCGCTCACGCCATGATCCGCGGCCCCCTCCAACGGAATGCCCGCCACAAGTACCCGGCGCAACGCATCCCCCAGCTGCGCCCGGTCCGCATATAAAAATGCCGTGTGAAACAACCCGGTGTGCCCCTTGGGGGGCGGGGTGCCGCCGGCGGACTCCCAGGTGTTCAGGCCCAGATGATGATGATAACCCCCGGCCGATAAAAACGCGGCGGAGTCACTGCGCTGTTGAACCTCAAAGCCCAACACCCCCGCATAAAACCCGATGGCGCGGTCCAGATCGGCCACTTTCAGATGCACATGACCAATGCGGGTTTGTGGGTGGATGGGCTGAGACATGGCTGGACCTTTCGTTTTTCTGGTCCGGACCATATCGCCCCTGATCGCGCTTACGCAACTCCCGCTCAAGGCGCAGATGACGTGCAAAATTGCACGACTAGGCCCCAACCATCCCCACAATTTCATAGGTTTGCTTCAGGATCGGGGCGGCAATTGCGCGGGCCCGTGCAGCGCCGCTTGCCAGAATACGGTCAATCTCGGCTGTGTCCTGCATAAGGCGAGCCATTTCACCTGAGATGGGTGATATTTTCGACACCGCCAGTTCCGCCAACATCGGCTTGAACTCAGAAAACGCGCGGCCCCCTACATCGGCCATCACCTGCGCCACGCTTTGCTCATTCAGCGCGGCATAAATGTTGATCAGATTGCGCGCCTCAGGGCGCTCTGCCAGTCCTTCCACCTCTGAGGGTAAAGGCTCGGGGTCAGTCTTGGCTTTGCGGATCTTCTTGGCAATCGTATCGGCATCATCGGTCAGGTTGATGCGCGACATATCCGAGGGATCGGATTTTGACATTTTCTTTGACCCGTCACGCAGGCTCATCACCCGTGTGGCGGCGCCTTCGATCAGCGGCTCGGTGATCGGAAAGAAATCAACACCATAATCATGGTTGAACTTCGCCGCGATATCGCGGGTCAGTTCCAGATGCTGTTTCTGGTCTTCGCCCACGGGCACATGTGTGGTGTGATAGACCAGAATATCCGCCGCCATCAGTGATGGGTAGGCCAGCAACCCGAGCGAGGCATTCTGCGCATTCTTGCCCGCCTTATCCTTGAATTGCGTCATCCGCTGCATCCAGCCCATGCGTGCCACACAGTTGAAAATCCAGGCCATTTGCGTATGCTCGGCCACCTGAGACTGATTGAACAGAATGGATTTTTCGGGATCCAGCCCGCTGGCAATATAGCCCGCACACAGCTCGCGCGTGGCGCGGCGCAATTTGTCGGGATCCTGCCAGACGGTGATGGCATGCAGATCAACCATACAGTAGATCGTCTCGATGCCTTCATCCTGCATATCAACAAAGCGCTTCATCGCGCCCAGATAATTACCCAAGGTCAGCCCGCCCGAGGGCTGGATGCCTGAAAAAACGCGGGGTGTGTAGGCCACCTGCGACATGGAACTCTCCGTCTGGATTTCTTTGTCTGCCTCGCGTAACGATAGGCCGCAGCCCCGTCAAGCAGAGGCCGATGATGAGCAGTGATCCAAACACCCAAAGCCCGATCAACCCTGTGCCCCCCGTGGTGGTGGCACTGTTCTTGGCGATTGTGCTAATTGAAGCCGCATTTTCGCTGGGCACACGGGGGGTGCTGGGCGGGCCTCAGGCCGTCGGCTGGCGCAATGGCGCGATTGAGCAATACGGCTTCAACCGGGACATTATGGCGTGGATGTTTGAAAATCACCGCTACCCACATGAGCTGCTAAAACGCTTTGTCACCTATGGGTTTGTGCATGCCAGTTTTACCCATGCGGTGTTTGCCGGGGCGATGGTGCTGGCCTTGGGAAAATTTGTGGGGGATGTGTTCAACCAATGGGCCACGCTGGTGCTGTTTGTGATTTCACTGGCCGCTGGCGGGCTGACCTATGGTCTGTTTGCGGGCGGATCGCCTTGGCTGATCGGGGCCTTTCCCGGTGTTTATGGGCTGATCGGCGGGTTCA
Source organism: Roseovarius sp. (assembly GCA_029212365.1). Taxonomy (GTDB): domain Bacteria; phylum Pseudomonadota; class Alphaproteobacteria; order Rhodobacterales; family Rhodobacteraceae; genus Roseovarius. The sequence goes on along the minus strand of JARGOC010000022.1, from coordinate 44,488 downwards.
CATATCTGATGTGGCTGAAGCTGGAACAAATGGGCGCGCAAAAATTTCGGGCCTTTACATTGATCGGCTTTTTGCTTGCGATCCAACTGGTGTTCGGCCTGCTGTTTGGTGGCAACGGCGAATGGCTGGCCGATATTGGCGGGTTTGTTGCCGGGTTTTTGGCGTCTTTCGTGCTCAGCCCTGGTGGCTTTCGCAAATTGCGCGCCAAGATGCGCCACGACTAAGCCCTTGATTAGCGCTGGAAGGCTGACTTCAGCTCACCTTTCCTGAAGGCGCCCAGCAAGCGCCCGGCGCAGAAATAAGTCCCGGCACCGATCGCAATCAACAACAGCAATGCCAGCCAACGCATCACCGGGATCAGGATGAACGGATTCAGTGCTAGGGCTGCCATCCACAACACCCAGCCCATGAATACCGAAGCCAGAACAATGCGCCACATCCGGCTCCAAAAGCGTTTGTCAAACCGGGCCACTTCACCAAATTGGCGCGCCCCAAGGGCAAGCAACCCAACCATGACCCAACCGGCAATCGTGGTGGCAATCGCCGCCGCGACCCACCCTATGTAATAGGCCAGCCCAATCGCCAGTGCCGCATTGATCACCATGGCCACCACCGCATAGCGAAACGGGGTTTTGGTGTCTTCGCGGGCAAAGAACACCGGTTGCAGCAGTTTTTGCAACACAAATGCAGGCAGGCCCAAACCATAGATGCTCACTGCCAGCGCAGTGGCGGCTGTATCATCCACGCCAAAGGCACCGCGTTCAAACAACACCGTCACCAGCGGGATCGGGATCACCATCAAGGCCACGGCTGATGGGATGGTCAGTGCCAGCGATATCTCTCCGGCGCGTGACAATGCCTCGCGTGCGCCGGTGTGATCTTGGGCCTTCAGGCGGCGTGACAGATCAGGCAACAACACAATGCCCACCGCAATCCCGACAACCCCCAATGGCAATTGATAAAGCCGGTCTGCCGAATACAACCAACTGATCGCCTTGTCATAATGCGAGGCCACCTGCTGACCCACCAATAGGTTGATCTGCATCACCCCACCCGCCAAGGCCGCCGGGATGGCAATGCGCACCAACTGCGCCATCTCAGGTGTCCAGCGTGGGCGTTTGATGTGGATATGCAGCCCCGCACGCGAAGCCGCCACCCAGACCAGCGCCAGCTGTGCCACACCGGCAAAAGGAATGGTCCACACCAAGGCATGCACCACCTCGCCGCCCAAATACCACGCCCCAAGCATGGCAATCACCAGCATGATGTTCAACACCACAGGGGCCGCCGCCGCCGCCGCAAAACGGCCCGCCGCATTCAACGCACCCGACAGCAATGCCGCCAGTGAAATGAACAAGATATAAGGAAAGACGATCCGGCCATAGCCAATCGTCAGATCAAATCGCACATCCCCCGAAAACCCTTCGGCAGTGGCCCAGACCAATGCGGGCATGAACACCATCGCCAACCCGGTCAACGCCAAAAGAACCAGCGCCAGCCCCGACAAGGCGAGTGACGCAAATCCCGCCGCATCCTCATCCGCTTCAAGCCGCTTGGAAAACATCGGCACAAAGGCTGCGTTAAACGCACCTTCTGCAAAAAAACGCCGGAACATATTCGGCAAACGGAACGCAGCCACAAAGGCATCCATCGCCGCCCCGGGCCCCAGAAAACTGGCAATCAGCACATCGCGTGCAAACCCCAAGACTCGGCTCATCAATGTCCAGCCGCCAACGGTTAGAATGCTCGATAGCATACGCACGGGTTTCATGGGCTGGCCTTTGTAAACACAAATTTGGCCGAGGATTACCGGATTACGCCGAAATACGAAAGGGCGTGCTTTCGTCCATGGCTTCTCGCCCGCTTGACCCCGGTGGGCTGCCCCCCGGCTTCATCTTTCCCCAAATACTTATAATCCGACCTTCACATATTAACCTTTCGTCAATTCATAATGCGATAGCGTTAACCAAGATGAACGAAAGGGTCGGGATGATTGCGCGCGCATATACAGTCGCCTTTGAAGGGGTCGAGGCCAAGCCGGTCGAGGTGCAATGCGCCGTCACCCCCGGCATGCCCGCCTTTTCCATTGTCGGCCTGCCCGACAAAGCCGTCAGTGAAGCGCGTGACCGGGTGCGCACGGCTCTCAGCTCTATGGCCATTGCGCTGCCATCCAAACGCATCACGGTCAATCTTAGCCCTGCCGATATGCCCAAAGAGGGCAGCCACTTTGACCTGCCTATCGCGCTGGCGTTGCTGGCCGCACTCGAAATCATCCCAAAAGACGCGGTTGAAACGGCCTGTGCCCTGGGCGAGCTGTCACTTGACGGGGCTTTGGTGCCTGTGATCGGCGCGTTGCCCGCGGCCATGGCCGCCGCTGAAGAAGGCCGCACACTTTTGTGCCCCAAAGCCTCGGGTGCCGAAGCGGCCTGGGTTGGTGGCGCACAGGTGATCGGCGCGGCCAGCTTGGGCGATGTGGTGCGCCATTACACCGGCCAATCCCCCCTGCCCCCGGCCGAACCGGGAGAAGTCATCCAAGGTCACGGCGCCCGCGATCTGCGTGATATCAAAGGCCAGGAGCGTGCCAAACGGGCGCTGGAAATCGCCGCTGCCGGACGGCACCATCTGATGCTGGTCGGGCCTCCTGGATCTGGCAAATCCATGCTTGCCAGCCGTGTTCCCGGTATTTTGCCGCCCCTGTCCGCCACTGAGGCACTGGAAACCTCAATGATCCAATCCATGGTCGGCTTGCTGGACGAAGGTGGCATTTGTCGAACGCGCCCCTTTCGCGAACCCCATCACACGGCCTCAATGGCGGCGATCGTGGGCGGAGGTCGGCGCGCCAATCCTGGCGAAATCAGCCTGGCACATAATGGCGTGCTGTTTATGGATGAATTCCCCGAATTTCCCCGCACCGTGCTGGAAACCCTACGCCAGCCGATTGAAACTGGCGAAGTCATGGTGGCGCGCGCCAATGCCCATGTAAAATACCCCTGCCGGTTTATGCTTATCGCGGCAGCAAACCCCTGCAAATGCGGCTATCTGAGCGATCCTGCGCGGGCCTGCAGCCGCGCCCCTATCTGTGGCGATGATTATTTGGGCCGCATCTCAGGCCCGTTGATGGACCGGTTCGATCTGCGTGTCGATGTGCCGCCTGTGGCCTTCAGCGATCTTGACCTGCCCAGCAATGGTGACAGTTCCGCCCAGGTGGCCGAACGGGTTGCAGCAGCGCGTGCAGTGCAACAACTGCGCTTTAGCGCTGACCCAAAAATGCGCCTGAATGCCGATGCCGAAGGCGCAGCATTGGAAGACGTGGCAACCCCAGATGCCGAAGGCCGAGAGCTGCTAACCCGCGTCGCAGAGCGATTTGGCCTGACTGCGCGTGGCTATCACAGGGTGTTGCGCGTGGCCCGCACAATTGCGGATTTGGATGGGTCAGACGATGTACATCGCCCGCATGTGGCCGAGGCGATCAGCTACCGTGTACCACAAGCAGACCGATCAGCAATCCAGCTGGCCAATGCCTGAAGGGTCCTGCGTGCTTCGGGTAGCGTATTATGAAATATGGGCCAAACATGCGGCAGATCGTCTTCAACTGTCAGCGTGACATCGACACCCTGTGTACGTAGTGCCTCCGCCATGCTCGTAGCGTCATCCAGCAGTATTTCTGTATCCCCCACCGTAATCCAAACCGGGCTGGCGCCTTCAAAATTGGCCAACAACGGCGAGGCGCGCGGATCAGTGGGGTCTGCTCCTTGCAGATAAACGTCAGCAAATTCGCCAACACGCGTGCCAGGTAGCACCACATCCACAGGGTCGTTCTCCAGGATGCTGGGGGCAGAAAACCTTTGGTCAGTGAGAGGAGAAAACGCAAATGTTCCAACAGGTTGTTGCAAGCCTAGCCGTGTAATCTCACCCAACAATGACAGCGCCAGGCCACCCCCGGCACTGTCGCCTCCCAGCACAATTCCGCCCGGATAATCCATCACAGCACGGTAGGCCGTCATCGCATCTTCGGGCGGGGCGGGAAAGGCATGTTCAGGAGCCAGCCGATAGTGCGGCAACACAGCAGCACAGCCGCTAAACTGTGCAAGTTTCGCCAGCATGGCCTTATGCGTATGCGGCGAGCCGAACACATAGCCGCCGCCATGAAAATACAACACCAACGGCCCTTGGCCTTTGGATGCATTCACTGTCACAGCACGTAGGATTCGCCCCTCATGATGCAAGTCACGTTTGCCGTACCGTGTCCCCAAGGGACTCCAGAAAAACAACTTCGCTTTCATTTCAATTGAGCGACGCATCTTTTCAGGGGTCGCGCGCTGCAAATGTGGTTTTTCAGTCCACCGCAGATAAGGGTTGAGTATTTTCTTGACCAAACTCATGCACGGCGTGCTTCAATCGCATCCCAGATTTTGGCGGCGATATTAGCTCCGTCAAACCGCTCCAGCTCTTGAATACCGGTGGGCGACGTTAGGTTGATTTCGGTCAGGTAGCGTCCAATCACATCAATGCCCACAAAAACCTGGCCTTTCTCACGCAATAGTGGCCCGATCCGGTCACAAATCTCGCGGTCGCGGTCATTCAGGTCTATCTGCTCGGGCCGCCCACCAACATGCATATTCGAACGCGTTTCGCCCTTGGCAGGCACCCGGTTGATGGCCCCCACAGGTACACCATCCACCAAGATTACACGTTTATCGCCTTGGGTGATTTCGGGCAGATATTTTTGTACAATCAAAGGCTCACGCGAAAATCCCGTGAACATTTCATGCAAGGAATTGAGGTTGCGATCCTCAGGCGTCAGATGAAACACGCCAGCCCCGCCATTGCCGTACAACGGCTTGATGATCACATCGCCATGCTGGGCACGAAAGGCTTTGATGGTTTCAATATCCCGGGCAATCGCGGTGGGCGGCATGAGGTCTGGGAAATCAAGGATCAACAATTTTTCCGGGTAGTTGCGCACCCAAAAAGGATCATTGACCACCAGTGTTCCAGGCGACAGCCGCTCAAGAATATGGGTCGTGGTGATATAGAACATATCAAACGGCGGGTCTTGGCGCAGCCAGACAACATCATAATCAGCCAGATCAACAGTGGCCTCTTTCCCAAGGGTGAAATGACCCCCCTCAACCCGCTGCACTGTCAAAGGCCAGCCCCGCGCGGTCACCCGTCCCTGATCATAGGCCAGCTTGTCAGGTGTATAGTAGAACAACTCATGTCCACGCGCCTGCGCTTCTTCGGCAAGACGGAACGTGCTGTCAGCATTGATGTCGATCGGGCCAATCGGATCCATTTGAAAAGCGATTTTCACAGGTCATCCCCCTTGGGCGTTTCACATCCCTCTTACATGGGACATGAAGCAGGGCTGTGCAATTCAGAAATGACCAAATGCGTTTTGCATGATTTTCACGGCTCCGGTGTCATTCACCAGCGCCAAATCAAAACGAACCTCACTTAATTGTCCGTTGGGAGTTGTCCCCAGATACTCTGAGGCCGCGCGATGAATACGCAACATCTGCGCCTCAGACAGCCGGTTAAGGGCGGCATCAAAGGATCGGCCTTTCTTCACTTCGACAAAGACAATGACGCCAGCATCGGCAAAGATAAGATCAATCTCACCGCCCTGACCACGCCAACGGCTGGCCAACAAAACAGCGCCACAGCGATCATACTCGCGGGCAACGGCCTGTTCGCCAGCAACACCTGAAAGATAGGCACGGCGCCCCCGGTCCTGCCGGGTTTGTACCGGAGTGGCCACTGCATGAGTGAGATCAAAATGTTGCATTACCTGTCTTTTCCAAGCTTCAAAGCCATTTGATAAACCTGACGACGTGGCAGGCCCAATTCGCCCGAGACCATATCCGTGGCATCCCTCAGGGAATGCACTTCAAGCGCCTCTTGCAGGGCTGAGCTTATGTCATCTTCATGAATAGATCGTTTAGGGGCATTGCCAATCAGCACGACAATCTCACCTTTAAAGGTCCGCTGGGAGGCTATTTCGGCCAGTTCAGCCAGCGGGTTGCGGAGTACCTCTTCAAATTTTTTGGTCAATTCACGGCACATCACCGCCGCCCGATCGCCGCCCAGCACCGCACAGGCATCGCGCAACATCGCCGCAACCCGTTTGGGCGATTCGTAAAATATCAGCGTGCCGGGCACCTGCGCCAAAGCAGAAAGTGCGGATTTCCGCTTGGACGTCGCGTTGGGAAGGAAGCCTGCAAAATGAAATTGATCAGTGGGCAGGCCTGATAGTGTCAGCGCCGTGATCACCGCTGACGGCCCCGGAGCCGACACCAACAAATGCCCATCAGCCACCGCAGCCCGCGCCAGATCAAACCCAGGGTCCGCCACCATTGGCGTGCCCGCCTCAGAGGCATAAAGCACCGACTGGCCTGCCGCCAAGGCCTGTAGAACACGTGGACGCGCCCTGTCTCCGTTGTGATCATGATACGACACCAAAGGCCGGTCCCGCAGCGCAATCCCGTGAATATCCATCAGTTTGCGCAAGCTGCGCGTGTCTTCAGCCACCAGCATATCGGCGCTGGCCAGCAGATCGAGCGCCCGCAATGTGATGTCACGAGCCGTGCCGATTGGTGTCGCAATCAGGTACAAACCTGTCGGCAGCTTTTGCATCTTGGAATTCACCACTGGACCCGCCCTGTATGACGTTTATTATTGCCCCCAATCCGTGGCGGAGAAACCCAGCCACGCTCAGGGAGTGAGACGTACCATGTTTGCCGCTTTTGCCACGGCCCGCAAGATCACCGGCCGTATCTTTGTTCTGATTGCCGCGCTTTGGGCGCTGGCCGCCTGCCAACCCGTTAGCCTGGGTGGCGGAGATGGCCCCAATATTAGCCCTGGTGCGCCAGTTGCAGTAGCCTTGCTGGTGCCCCACGGCGCCGCCAGCCCGCAAGAGCAGAAACTGGCGCGCGATCTGGAGAGTGCCGCACGTCTGGCGGTGGCCGATCTGCAAGGCGTGAAAATCGACTTGCGTGTCTATGGCACCGGCGGCAGTGCCGCGCGTGCCCAAGAGGCCGCGCTAAATGCCGTGGCTGATGGTGCCAAAATCATCATTGGCCCGTTGCATGCAGAATCCGCCAATGCCGCTGCGGTTTCAGTGGCCAACAAAAACGTCAATGTGCTGGCCTTTTCAAACAACCCGACAATCGCCGGTGGCAACCTGTTTATTCTGGGACAAACCTTTGACAACACCGCCAACCGCTTGGCCGGATATTCGGCACGCCAGGGCAAAAAGCGGGTGCTGACGGTTTATTCCAACAACCTTGCAGGGCAGTTGGGCAAACAAGCGATTGCACAGGCCATGGCCGCCAATGGTGGCTCGGTAGTGGGGGCTGTGGGCTATGATTTCTCTCAGCAAGGTGTGGTGAGCGCAATTCCGAAGGTGAAATCTGCTGCCGCCAGCGGCAATGCTGACGCTATTTTCATGACCGCCAATGCGGCCGGAGCCCTGCCGCTGTTTGCGCAAATGCTGCCCGAAGCAGGCCTTGGCCCCGACACGACGCAATATATCGGACTGGCACGTTGGGACACGCCGCCTCAAACGCTGGAATTGCCCGGTGTTCAGGGCGGTTGGTTCACTCTGCCAGACCCCGCGCGTGCTGCACAGTTCCGCAATCGGTTTACCGCCGCCAATGGCGAACAACCCCATGCTATTGCAGGGCTGGCCTATGACGGCATTGCTGCTGTCGGCGCTTTGGTTAAATCTGGCAAACGTGATGCGTTGACCCGAGGGGCGCTGACCCAATCCGCCGGCTTCAAAGGGGTCAGCGGTGTTTTCCGTCTGCGCCCTGATGGCACGAATGAACGTGGACTGGCGATTGCCACGATCCGTAACAACAAGGTTGTGATCATTGAAAACGCACCACAAGGCTTTGGCGGAGCCGGGTTCTGATAGCCTGCGTATGCTGGACACTCGGCTGGACACTCGCATGAACGAATCTCTGTCAAAACCAGCCAGGCTGATTTGCCCGGCTGACGATATCTTTGATACCTCAGCGATGAGCGCGGCCATGGCCGAGGCTGAAGCAGCCCACAAGGGCGACAGCACAGAACTGCGCAAGACGATGGTGTCAGTGCTGCGAGACGCACAAAAACGCGGCCGCACGGCAATTGCCACTGCTTTGGCAGGGCATCCACGCTCGGCCGAGGCAGCGATATCGTCCTATAGCTGGCTGGCCGACTGCCTGATCCTGACAGTGTTTGATCTGGCCACGCGTGTCCTGCACCCACTGCCCAACCCAACCGAAGCTGAGCGCATCGCCATCTGCGCGGTGGGCGGATATGGCCGAGGTGAAATGGCCCCGGAATCGGATGTCGATCTGCTGTTTTTGACGCCCTACAAGATCACCCCCTGGGCAGAAAGTGTGATCGAAAGCATGCTTTATGTTCTGTGGGACTTGCGTCTGAAAGTTGGCCACGCCAGCCGCACCATCCCCGATTGCCTTCGGCTGGGACGCGAAGATTTCACCATTCGCACGGCCCTGTTGGAAAACCGGTTTCTGACGGGTGATGCCGAATTGGCGGATGAACTGAACGAAACCCTGCATAAGAAGCTGTTCAAAGGCACCGAACGCGAGTTCACCGAAGCCAAACTGGAAGAGCGCGACGAGCGCCATATCAAGCAGGGCAACCAGCGCTATATGGTCGAACCAAACGTGAAAGAAGGCAAAGGCGGATTGCGTGATCTGCAATCGCTATACTGGATCGCCAAATATATTTATCAGGTTGAGGACACTGCCGAATTGATACGGTTGGGCGTGTTCACCGAGGACGAGTATGACACCTTTGCCAAGGCACATAACTTCCTTTGGGCGACGCGGTGCCAACTGCATCTGCTGACCAAGCGCCCCAATGACCAACTGGCGTTTGATCTGCAGGTCGATGTGGCCGAGCGCATGGGGTATGTAGATACGGCCGGGCGACGCGCTGTTGAACATTTCATGCAGGAGTATTTCCGCCATGCCACCGCGGTTGGCGATCTCACGCGCATCTTCCTGACCAAACTGGAGGCGATACACGTCAAATCAGCCCCCTTGCTGCAACGCCTGTTCAGCCGCAAAAAGAAGCTGAAACCCGGCTATAAGGAAGTGCATGGTCGCCTGGCCATAGCCGCCCCACAGACCTTTCTAAAAGACAGGCTGAACCTTTTGCGCGTGTTTGAAGAAGGCCTGCGGACCGGCATGTTGATCCACCCTGACGCAATGCGGCTGGTCACGGCAAACCTGCACCTGATTGACGATACCTTTCGCTCCAATCCAGAAGCACAGAAGCTGTTTCTGGGATTGCTGCTAAAACATGGCAACCCCGAGCGCGCCCTGCGCCGGATGAACGAATTGGGTGTGCTGTCGGTCTTTATCCCCGAGTTTGAGCCGATTGTGGCGATGATGCAGTTCAATATGTATCACCACTACACCGTGGACGAGCATATCATCCAATGTATCAGCCAGCTGGCCGAGATCGAGCGCAAAGAACTGGTGGAAGAGCTGCCTGTGGCCTCATCCATCCTTAAAGAAGGGGTGAACCGCAGGGTGCTTTATGTGGCCCTTTTGTTGCATGATATCGGCAAAGGGCGGGATGAGGATCATTCGATCCTAGGTGCAAAAATCGCCCGCAAAGTTGCCCCCCGACTGGGGCTGAAGCCGAGCGAAGTGGACACAGTGGAATGGCTGATCCGGTTTCATCTGCTGATGTCGGACATGGCCCAGAAACGCGACATTGCCGATCCGCGCACAGTGCGGGATTTTGCCAAGCTGGTGCAAACCCGCGAACGGCTGGATTTACTGTGTGTGCTGACGGTCTGTGACATTCGCGGTGTTGGGCCTGGCACATGGAACAACTGGAAGGCCTCGTTGATCCGCGCATTGTACCGCCAGACCCGGCGCGCAATGGAGGGGGGACTTGAGGCGCTGAACCGTGAACAACGCGGATCGGATGCCAAACGTAACCTGCGTGCCGCCCTGCCCGACTGGGATGCCAAGGCGATCAAAGTGGAGGTCGCCCGACACTACCCACCCTATTGGCAGGGTCTGCATGTCACGGCACATGTGATTTTTGCCCGGCTTTTGCGCAATCTGGACGAAGATGATGTGGCAATTGACCTGGACGTAGACGAGGACCGTGATGTCACTCGTGCCTGTTTTGCACTGGCCGATCATCCAGGGATCGTTTCACGGCTGGCGGGCGCGTTGGCTCTGGCCGGCGCCAATGTGGTGGACGCACGCACCTATACATCAAAGGACGGCTTTGCCACCGCGGCCTTTTGGATACAAGATGCCGATGGCCATCCATATGAAAGCGCCCGCCTGCCGCGTCTGCGTCAGATGATCCACAAAACCCTGAGGGGTGACGTGGTGCCGCGCGAAGCCATCAAAGACCGCGACAAAATCAACAAGCGTGAACGCGCTTTTCGGGTGCCCACACATGTCACTTTTGACAACGATGGTTCGGAAATCTACACGATAATCGAGGTCGACACCCGCGACCGCCCCGGCCTGCTGTATGATCTGACCCGTACGCTGGCGAATGGCAATGTCTACATCAACTCAGCTGTGATTGCGACATATGGCGAGCAAGTGGTGGATACGTTTTATGTGAAGGACATGTTCGGGTTGAAGTTTTACTCTGCCTCCAAACAAAAAACGCTGGAGAAAAAGCTACGCGATGCCATCACCCAAGGGGCTGAACGCGCGAAGGCCTGAGTGCGGGCGTGACCCAATTGAGTGGCGTCGCCACAAGACTATTTTTGGATTGGCGCATCGTGCCGCCCCCGGTATGCAGGGGGCTGGTGCCGCGAGACCGGATGTCACGCAAATGCGGCGGTAAGGGCGATTTCGATCATATCCGAGAAACTGCTTTCGCGGGCGCTACTGTCCATGGCCTCGCCGGTTTGCAGATGGTCCGATACCGTCAGAACGGCCAATGCGCGCACGCCAAACCGGGCTGCGACAGTATATAGTTCGGCCGCTTCCATTTCCACGGCCAAAATTCCGTGGCGCACCATCTGATCGTTCAGATCGGGGCGTTCATCATAAAATGTATCAGACGAATAGATGCCGCCCACATGGGTCGGGACATCCATCGCATCGGCCTTGGCGGCGGCATCACGCAGCAGGCCAAAATCGGCACATGGGGCATAGTTCAACTCGCGCAGAATGGTGGAGGACGGCGTGCAAACAGATGTGGCCGTCATTGCAAGCACCACATCACGCAGGGCAACATGGGGCTGCATCCCGCCGCATGACCCAATCCGGATCAGGGTTTTTGCACCGTAGTCACGGATCAGCTCGTTGGTATAAATTGACAGGCTGGCCATGCCCATGCCTGAGCCTTGCACAGACACGCGGTGTCCCTTCCAGGTGCCGGTATAGCCCAGCATGCCGCGCACGGCGTTCACCTCGCGCGCATCTGTCAAAAACGTTTCGGCCACCCATTTGGCCCGCAGTGGATCCCCCGGCATCAGAACCGTTTCGGCAATATCGCCCTTCGCGGCACCGATGTGGATGGTCATGGCGTTAGCTCCTTGCGTATTTGATGAAGGGCGTCAGCTGCGCAATGCGATCATAAAGCTGGCGGGCCGTGTGGTTGAAATCCTGTGTCATCCAATAGACCGAAGGGCAACCATCGGCATCGGCTTGTGCATAGACCGCCTCAATCAATTTGCGCCCGACCCCCATGCCACGCACAGAAGGATCCGCAAAGAGATCCTGCAAATAGCACACCCGGTCCACCCGCCAATTATGCGCGTGATAAATAGCATGCACCAACCCTACGGGTGTTTCGCCCTGCACCGCCAGAAACCCCCATTGATCTGGGTGATCCGCAGACAAAAGCCGCGCGAACGTGGTGTGATAGACCTCCTCGGGAACGCTCGTCTCGTAATACTCCAGATAGGCGGTCCACAATGCACGCCATGCGGCGTCATCGCTGGGCTCAATCGGGCGAATGGTCAGACTCATCAGAGTATCCTTGGCTACTGTTGATCCCAGTTTGCTAAGAAACTCCCTGCGTTACCAGCGGATTGTGGCCTTTGGACGGGCATATATGTGCCGAAAGATTTGCGATTGGCATCAATATACCCCATGTGAAAGGGAAGGACCGCGGTTCAAACACCGTGGCACAACAAAAACGGAGCAGCCAAGTGACCCTCAAACCGATCCTGAATGCCACATTGCTGGCCCTTGCCCTGACAGCAACACCGATGGCCATTGTCGCGCAAGAACAAGCACCGATCACGGCCGAAACAGTGACCGATGCACAGATTGAGTCCTTTGTTACAGCGGCCATTGCGCTGGAATCCCTGCGCTCGGAATACACCAACAAAATCGGCAATGCCCCCAGCGAAGAGGCCCAGAATGAACTGCGTGCCGAGGCGGATCGCGTGGCGATTCAACTGGTGGAACGGGCAAAAGGAATAACGCCAGACGAATACCTGGCAATCACCAAGGCCTCGCAAGACAGCGCCGAGCTGACAGCGCGTATTTCGGCTCAGGTTGAGGTGATGCGCACCCAGAAAGCTGCTTATGAAGCACAACAGGCCAAGGCCGCCAAAGCCATTGAGGCGCAAAAAGCCGCCGAGGCGCAGATGGCCGCTGAATCGACTAAGGCCGAGACCTCCTCTGAGTGATGCGTAACCGGGGCTGGCGCGCAGCTATCGGTTGACACGAACACCATTCCGTTCTCCATTTAAGTACGGGGAAACGAGGAGGCGAGTAATGGTAACGCAACGAGATGCGTGGATTGGGGCTGGGGCAGCTATTGTCGTCGGGATCATCGGCTATGCGGGCATTCAGCTACAAACCAATTCAGGCGCGCGTATCAGCGAAGCACCAATCGTGCAGGGATTTGAAAAGCGGCTGACCCAGCTTGAGATTATTCAAGGCAATCTGCGCAATCAGAATGAGGTGCATCTCAAAACCATCAAAGACCTTGAGGCGCAGCTTTTTGCGCAAAAAACAATCGGGGCCAGCAAAGCCACAATCGCCCAAATTGAATCTGATATCAGCGGGTTGCGCAGCAAAGTTGAAGCAATGAGCGAAACGATGGGCGACAGCACCACCACCCCAACCATTGATATGGCGGCGTTGGCAGCGGTTTTGGCACAAAACCACGCGGATGCATTGCGCGGACCAAAGGGGGAGGCAGGACCAGCCGGTCCGTCAGGTCCAGCGGGCGCAAAAGGCGAGAGAGGCGACGCCGGGCCACAAGGGCCAATGGGCAGTCAGGGGCCATCTGGGCCAGCTGGTGTGCAAGGGCAACAGGGCGCGGATGGCGCTGGGTCAGCCTCGGATGGTTGGATCACAACAGGCACGGCCAATGCCGCAACCACCTCACCACCTACATCGCCACCCGCGAAACCAATTTTGGTGAAAGCTGATGCCTGCTGGGACATCACAATACATGGCTACACCGCGAGCGTTGTTTTTGAGAACGGCGCAATGATTTGCGAAAATGGGCGCCCTCTCGCGGTGATGCGCAATCGCTCTAGTCTGCGGGGCAAGCTGGATTTCACGCTAATTGGCGAGAATAATCAGATCCTTGGCCCCGGCAATTCAATCCGCCTAAAAGAAGGCGGACCTGTCTTTTTCCTCAACCGCACAAATCATGGCGAAGGCACATTTGTGGGCGGTGTCAGCTAGGCGCGTTCACGGGCACGGATTTTATTCGGCCGCTACCGCCTCTGAGTCGGCCAGCGCCACGATATCCATCATGATGGTGTTCAGCTCGAAATCCTTGGGGGTATAAACCCGTGCAACGCCCATTTCCAACAAGCGCGTGGCGTCCTCATCCGGGATAATGCCGCCAACAATCAAAGGCACATCGCCTAGGCCGTCTGCACGCATCCGGGCAATGAGATCTTCAACCAGTGGGATGTGACTGCCCGACAGGATCGACAGCCCGATCACATGTGCACCGTCATCTTTGGCCGACGATACGATCTGTTCGGGGGTCAGGCGGATACCATCATAGGCGATATCCATGCCGCAATCGCGGGCACGAAAGGCAATCTGCTCGGCGCCGTTAGAATGGCCATCAAGGCCCGGCTTGCCCACCAGGAATTTCAGGCGTTTGCCCAGGCGATCACTGACCTTGTTCACCGCCTCGCGGATGTCATCCAGCCCTTCAGTTTTATTTGATGGGCTAGCCGAAACGCCTGTTGGCCCGCGGTATTCCCCAAAGACTGCGCGCATTTGCCCGGCCCATTCGCCCGTGGTGACACCCACTTTGGCGGCGGCAATTGAGGCCGGCATAACGTTTTCGCCTTGTTCCGCAGCAGCGCGCAATGCCACCAGCGCGGCTTTTACCGCATCATTGTCCCGATCCGATTTCCAGCTGTTCAAACGGTTGATCTGTTCCTGCTCTACTGCCGGATCAACAACCATAATGCCGCCGTCTTCGGTTTGCAGGGGGGATGGCTCGCCTGTCGTCCATTTGTTGACGCCGACAACCACCGTTTCATTGGCTTCAATCCGGCCCAGGCGTTCGGCATTGCTGTCCACCAGCCGGGATTTCATATACTCGATCGAGCCGACTGCCCCGCCCATCCCATCAAGATTGGCCAGCTCACGGCGTGCGCCATCCTTGAGCGCTTCGACCTTGGCATCCACCGCCGGGTTCCCATCAAACAGATCATCGAATTCCAGCAGATCGGTTTCATAGGCCAGGATTTGCTGCATACGCATCGACCATTGCTGATCCCAGGGGCGCGGCAGGCCCAATGCCTCGTTCCAGGCGGGCAATTGCACCGCACGGGCACGGGCATTTTTGGAGAGCGTCACCGCCAGCATTTCAATCAGGATACGATAGACATTGTTTTCCGGCTGCTGTTCCGTCAGACCCAGTGAGTTGACCTGCACGCCATACCGGAACCGGCGGAACTTGGGATTCTCAACGCCATACCGGGTTTGCAGAATTTCATCCCATAGATCCACAAAAGCCCGCATCTTGCACATTTCTGTGACGAAACGGATGCCCGCATTGACGAAAAAGGAAATACGGCCAGCCAATGCCGGGAAATCCGCCTCAGGCACACGTGTCTTCAGCTCGTCCAGCACCGCAATGGCGGTGGCAAGGGCAAAGGCAAGCTCCTGTTCGGGTGTCGCGCCGGCCTCTTGCAGATGATAGGAACACACGTTCATCGGGTTCCATTTGGGTACATTCGTATAACAATACTCGGCCACATCACCGATCAGTTTCAGGCTGGGCTTCGGCGGGCAGATATAGGTCCCGCGCGACAGGTATTCCTTGATCAGATCGTTTTGCACGGTGCCTTGCAGCTGGGTGATGTCTGCGCCCTGTTCTTCGGCCACGGCTATATAGAGCGCCAGCAACCAAGGTGCTGTGGCATTGATCGTCATTGAGGTGTTCATCTGATCCAGCGGAATGTCCTGAAACAGGCTGCGCATATCGCCCAGATGGCACACAGGCACACCAACTTTGCCCACTTCACCGCGCGCCAGTTCGTGATCAGAATCATAGCCCGTTTGTGTCGGCAGATCGAAGGCCACAGACAGGCCGGTTTGCCCCTTGGCCAAATTGGCCCGATAAAGCGCATTTGACGCTGTAGCTGTGGAATGCCCGGCATAGGTCCGGATCAACCAGGGACGATCGGCTTGGCGATCGGGCAAACCAGAATTTCGGTCTTTTGTCTGGGTCATCTCGATTCCCTTTCAACGGTTTCACAATCACGCTGCGACGCAGCATAAGTTATCATATTACCCTTTGGCAACCTCTTTTGTAATAATCATGCGCGCATGAATTTCCGTGCAGCCCTGCCATCCCCTTCTGTTTGTCAGGCGGCCTCAAATCCACAGCGCGTATTTACGCTGCCCGCCATTACTGCGAATGTCCCCGCATGACCAAATCAATCGAAATGCCCATCTGGGTACTGGTTTTGCTGGTGGGCTTTGCGGCGGTGACCTTCGCCTCGCATTTCCTGTTTCCGTCCGTGCGCTGGTTCTTTCGCCGTCGGATGGAAAAGGCCGTGGCAAAGCTGAATGAAAAGCTGGAGCGCCCGATTGAGCCGTTCAAGCTGGCGCGGCGCTATGACATGATCCAGCGGGTGATCTATGATCCGGTGATCAGCCAGGCCGTTGCCGAGCACGCCCAGGCCGAGGGTATCCCCGAAAACGTAGCCTTTGAGCAAGCCAAACGATACGCGCGGGAAATTGTTCCGGGGTTTTCGGCCACCGCCTATTTCGGTGTTGCGATCCGATTCGCAAAATTCCTCAGCCGGTCGTTGTACCGCGTCCGTTTGGGCCACTTCAGCGAAGACGCCCTGAGCGGAGTGGACAAGGACGCAACCGTGATCTTTGTGATGAACCACCGCTCGAACATGGATTATGTGCTGGTCACCTGGTTGGCGGCAGAACGCTCGGCTTTGTCATATGCCGTAGGTGAATGGGCACAGGTCTGGCCGCTGAGCCGTTTGATCAAAGCGATGGGGGCCTATTTCATCCGGCGTAAATCCCGCAATGATCTGTATCGCCGTGTACTAGAGCGCTATGTGCAACTGGCCACTGATGGCGGCGTCACACAGGCTATTTTCCCCGAAGGCGGGCTGTCATTGGACGGCGCTTTGGCTCCGCCCAAGTTGGGCCTGTTGAAATATGTGGTCGATGGGCGCGCAGATGAGGGCGCACGCGATGTGGTCTTTGTGCCGGTGGCCTTGAACTATGACCGCGTGCTTGAGGATCGTATTCTGGTGGCAGCAGGTCAAAAAGGCGACCGCCGTTTTCGCGCCCGCATCAGCGTGGTCACCGGCTTTGTGTTGAAACAAATATGGCTGCGCATATCGGGGCAATACCACCGGCATGGCTATGCGGCTGTCAGTTTTGGCGCGCCAGTGTCCCTGTCCGAGTTTCGCCGTGCTAACCCCACAGGAGGCGTCAAGGCATTGGGCCGCTTGTTAATGCACCGGATTGGGCAGGAAGTCCCTGTGCTACCGGTACCTCTGGCGGCGCGCGTGTTGTTGCAGGCGGATGGACCAATCTCAGAAGAGGCCCTCAACACCGAGATGGCCGCGGTGATGGGCACCCTGCCTGAGGCCCATATCCACGTGCCGCGCAGCGATCACGGCTATTCTGCCGAGGTCGGTTTGCGCATTCTGCGTAAGCGTGGTTTTGTCACAACCACGGATAAGGGCATCGAAATTGTCGAACATGAACGCCCGTTGCTGGAATACTACGCGGCCACAATCGCCCATCTATTTTGCGAGTGCAGCGATTAGCGCTTAGTTTTTCTGCAACTGCACGGTTATATAATTACAAAATTCCCACTCTAGGCATTGCATTGTTGCGTGTCGGTGGATATTTCAAGGGCAATACCGCGATTCTGCGTTGCGGCAATTTCAACACTAAGGAGACTGACAATGGCTCTGGACACCGACACGGGGATCGCCCCCTACGACGCACCCGAAAAAGACCTATATGAGGTCGGCGAACTGCCCCCGTTGGGCTATGTTCCCAAGCAGATGTACGCGTGGGCCATCCGCCGCGAACGCCACGGCGAACCCGACAAGGCGATGCAGCTGGAAGTGGTCGATGTGCCCGTGCTGGACAGCCACGAAGTGCTGGTTTTGGTGATGGCCGCAGGCGTGAATTACAACGGGGTCTGGGCAGGCCTTGGCGTGCCAATCAGCCCGTTTGATGTGCACGGCGCAGATTTTCACATTGCCGGATCGGATGCTGCGGGCATCGTCTGGGCCGTTGGCGACAAGGTGAAGCGCTGGAAAGTTGGCGATGAAGTGGTTGTCCATTGCAATCAGGACGATGGCGACGACGAAGAATGTAATGGCGGCGACCCGATGTTTTCCACCAGCCAGCGGATCTGGGGATATGAAACACCTGATGGATCATTTGCGCAGTTTACCAATGTGCAGGCCCAACAATTGATGCCACGCCCCAAGCACCTGACCTGGGAAGAAAGCGCGTGTTACACACTGACACTGGCCACCGCCTATCGGATGCTGTTCGGCCATGAGCCACATGACCTTAAGCCCGGCCAAAACGTGCTGATCTGGGGCGCCTCGGGTGGTCTGGGGTCTTATGCCATTCAACTGGCCAATACCGCCGGTGCCAACGCAATTGCCGTGATCAGCGACGAGGACAAGCGCGAGTTTGTCATGTCGTTGGGCGCGAAGGGGGCAATCAACCGTAAGGACTTCAATTGCTGGGGCCAAATGCCCACAGTGAACACCCCCGAATACAACGAGTGGTTCAAGGAAACCCGCAAGTTCGGCAAAGCAATCTGGGATATCACCGGCAAAGGTGTGAACGTGGATATGGTGTTTGAGCATCCCGGCGAGGCAACATTTCCGGTGTCCACGTTTGTGTGCAAAAAAGGCGGTATGGTTGTGATCTGCGCTGGCACGACCGGGTTCAACTGTACATTTGATGTGCGGTATATGTGGATGCACCAGAAGCGCCTGCAAGGCAGCCACTTTGCCCATCTCAAGCAAGCCGCCAGCGCCAACAAGCTGATGGTTGAGCGCCGCCTTGACCCTTGCATGTCCGAGGTCTTCCCCTGGGACGAACTGCCCGCAGCCCACCTCAAAATGCTGCGCAACGAACACAAGCCCGGCAACATGGCAGTGTTGGTACAAGCGCCAAAAACCGGGCTGCGCACCGTTGAAGATGTATTGGACGCCGGGAAATCCTGAGCGCCCTATTCAACCTAAACATTAATTTTCCAGTATGGAAACAAACGCCCGCATCGGTCTCAAACCGGTGCGGGCGAACGCATTCCCGGAAGCCGATTAAATGATTTCAATGGGTTAGAGAGACCTCACCCCGCTATTTTTGGGGAGGGCATTTTTGCGAATTGGAGGCAAAAAAATTACACGCTATACTAGAATTAACTTTTCATTAACTATCGTTAAAGAGAGTGTGTCATGCACAATGAATGGATTCTAGACGTTCTGGCCGATCTTAAGACTTTCGCCCAGAAAAATGGCTTGGGCATATTAGCGGAACAACTGGACGACACCAGTTTGATCGCCGCATCCGAGCTTGCGTCGACGGGGGAAGGAATATCCGCGCATGACACTTGCCCCGCAAATGCGGTTGGACTGCCTTTTGAGCACGCTGGAAAGCGCATCTGAGCCAGCGGATCTGCAACATATCATCGAAGGTCTGAGAGATTACTTTCGGATTGACCACATGGTGTATCACTGGGTCAGTGCTGCTGGTGATCAATATGGCTGCGGCACCTATGATCCAGCCTGGGTGCAGCTCTATCTGAAAAAGGATTACCTGCGGATCGACCCGGTTGTTCAGGGATGTTACCAAAGGTTTCATCCAGTGGATTGGAAACGCCTGGACTGGACCAGCAAACCGGCCCGTGAGTTCCAGCAGGACGCCATCAAACATGGTGTTGGGAATCAGGGATATTCGGTGCCGGTGCGTGGCCCCAACGGACAGTTTGCGCTGTTTACAGTCAGCCACAATTGCACTGATGCCGAATGGGAAGAGTTCATCCGTGATAACCGGCGCAATATGGTCCTGATCGCGCATGAGTTTAACCGGCGTGCTTTGGATTTTGAGCCCGACCGCGCGCCCGAGCCTGCGCAATCCCTCAGCCCCCGGGAAATTGACGCCATGGCGTTACTGGCAATGGGATATTCACGGGCACAGGTGGCTGAAACCCTATCCATTTCTGAACACACGCTTCGTGTCTATATCGAAGGGGCGCGCATGAAACTGGGCGCCACAAACACGGTGCACGCCGTGGCCAAGGCGATCTCACGCGGGCTGGTGCGGATCTAAGACCTGTCGCTATTGAACGACACAGGGGTTTGACAAAGCGCCTTAGCAAATTCCACCCAAAGAACACACTTCAATTAACCTGATCAAACCCGGCACACAGAGGTGCTGCCGGACAAATGCTCTACAAATGTTCGCAAACCGCGCGTAATACTAAACCCTCATTAACCACATTCGGCTTACCCCTGCGCCAAGCACAAACTTGAGGGGATCCCAAATGCTGCGTTACGTTTATGCCCGCGAATTGCACAGTTTTCCAAAGCTGCGAGACAGTATGTTCCGCGATCGGGCAGATCAGTTCAAAATTCGTTTGAAGTGGCAGGTTCACGTTGATGACGCAGGATTTGAGCGGGATGAATACGACGCCCTGAACCCGCTTTATGTGATCTGGCAGACGGGCAATGGCCTGCACGGCGGGTCAATGCGTCTGCTGCCAACAGACGGCCCCACGATGGTGCGTGATCACTTTGGGCATCTGATCGGGGATGCCAACATTTTCAGCCCGCAAATCTGGGAATGTACGCGGTTCTGTCTGGCGCGCGATGGTGAACCACGCGTCGCCGCAGCCCTGATGCTGGCGGGGGGCGAGGTGATGCGCAATTTCGGGATTGAGCAATATATCGGCGTATTTGATGCGCGCATGGAGCGGATTTACCGGGCCATTGGATCAGAGCCTCGCATCCTGGGGTCTGAGGGAGAGGGACGTGACCGCATTAGCCTGGGTCTGTGGCGTTTCACCAACGAGGCCCGTGCCCGTGTGGCGCGCCGCGCCCGTCTGTCGCCCGAGCTTTCACAGCTCTGGTTTGATCGCAGTTTGGGGCAATCCGCACAGCTGCAACAACAGGCCAGCTAACTGCCACCGCATGGCGTGACCTCCGTTTTGAGAAAAGACCCGCAATTTAACCCGAAAACCGGTTCCCACTTTTCGGATTGCAAAGTTTTTTGTCAGGCGCGCAATTTAGTCCGAAAACCGGTTCCCACTTTTCGGATTGCGCTCTAGGGTCGCGCCATGTCCGACA
Source organism: Roseovarius sp. (assembly GCA_029212365.1). Classification (GTDB taxonomy): domain Bacteria; phylum Pseudomonadota; class Alphaproteobacteria; order Rhodobacterales; family Rhodobacteraceae; genus Roseovarius. The sequence continues at coordinate 23,688 of JARGOC010000022.1, read as the reverse complement.
CCGCGATTACCTTCTCTCATGACCAGGCCGATGCCCATGATGCCATCGCCGATATGCTGCGCCATGCGGGTATTGATCTGGATGATCACCTGCTGACCCCGCCGCGTGATGGCAAAGACAGTGTAATGGCCGTGATTGGCAAGGCCGGATCGGGCAAAACCCTTTTGCTGGCAACGCTTTATAAGGCGTTAGAGCAAGCGGGTGTTGATATCATCTCGGGCGATTGGGAGGGCAAGCGGCGCAAGGACCGCCGGACGCTGGCGATCCTGGCCCCCACCAACAAAGCCGCCAGCGTGTTGCGCATGCACGGCGTGCCCGCCACAACCATTCACCGCATTCTTTATACCCCGGTCTATGACCCGGAATACGAAAAGATCGCCGAATGGCTGGCAGGTCAGGGCGAGCGCCCCGAGATCGAAGGGCTGACGGATGTGGCCCTCGACCGGGCGTTTGCGTTTTATCAAACCAACAAATCCATCCCCGGCGCACTGGCTACCGCAGGTTTGCGCGGCTCGGATTTCATCACCGGCTGGAAGCGCCGGGAAGATCCGATGGACGTAGGCTTTGTTGATGAAGCCTCAATGCTGGACGAAAAGCAGTTCCAGGACCTTAAGGAGATTTTCCCAACCCTGTTGTTGTTTGGAGATCCCGCCCAGTTGCCCCCGGTCAAGGGCGAAGGCGGCATGGTATTTGACAAAATGCCCGAGCCCGCGATTTTGAAGCTGGAACGCATTCACCGTCAGGACGCCGACAACCCCATCCTTGATCTGGCCCATGCTTTGGCCGATCCTGAGGTGGATTTTCACCACTTTGAAAAGATGGTCGAAGAGGCCGCCAACCGCGATGAACGTGTGCAATGGGCGCAACGGGTAGAGGTCGATCTGATGGCGCGCAGCCCGGTGTTGGTCTGGCGCAATGCCACGCGCATCCGGCTGATCAATGCGTTTCGCTCGGTTCACGGCGCACCAGACACCGAGCTGATGGAAGGTGAGCCGCTGATCTGTGACGGGATCGAGCTGCCCTTGAAGCACCGCAAGAAACGTCTGGACCTTGAGGCGCGCGGCTTGATCAAAGGCGCGCAGGTGATTTACCTCGGGATGGGGCGCAAACCGGGGTTTTCACGGCTTCATGTGATGGGGGCCGAAGACCCGCAAGTCAGCGCCGCCAGCATTGTCAAAATCGAAAAACCGGATGAGGAAGAGCCCTTCATCCCCTTTGCGGCGCGCATGGGGGCCACGTTTTTACATGGCGCTGCGGTGACCATTCACAAGGCGCAGGGCAGCCAGTGGCGCGATGTGCAGGTCTTTGCCCCTGATATATATGCCGCCGCCCGAATGGGGCGCTCGGAAGCGGGCCAGCCGTTGTGGAAACGTCTGGCCTATGTGGCCATCACCCGCGCCGAAGAACGCCTGCATTGGGTGGTGCGCAACCGGCTGGCAAAACCCACAGCCCCCTTGCGCGTGGACGATTTGCGCACGGCACCTGTCCCGCTGGCCTTGGAGGTTGAAGAGATATGAAAAGCGTCATCATCACCGGGGCCAGTTCGGGTATTGGCCGCGCAACGGCAGAACATTTCCTGGGCGCGGGATGGCGTGTGGGCCTGATCGCACGCCGCGCCGAGCAGTTGGAGGAAATGGCAGTGGGCCATCCGAATGCCATCGCCCTGCCCTGCGATGTGACCGATGCCGAGGCGATGAAAACTGCCTTCGCGCAGTTCACGTCTCAATCTGGGCGGCTGGATGTTTTGTTCAACAATGCAGGCCTGTTTGGCCCTGCTGGTTTGATTGACGAAATCCCGCTGGACGGCTTCGAGCAGGTGATGAACGTCAACATTCGCGGCATGTTTATCGCCGCACAGCTGGCGTTTGGGCAGATGCGTACCCAATCCCCACAGGGCGGGCGGATCATCAACAATGGGTCGCTCTCGGCGCATAATCCGCGGCCCGGTTCGGTGTGTTATACAACGTCCAAACATGCCATCACCGGGCTGACACGCAGCCTGTCACTGGATGGGCGCGCCTTTGATATTGCCTGCGGGCAGATCGACATTGGCAATGCCAAATCTGAACTGGTGGAAGATCTGAACACCCGTGCAAAAGCCGCCAATCCCGATCAGCCTTTGATGCCAATGATGGATGTGGCTGATGCGGCGCGCTCGGTTTTGCATATGGCGGAGATGCCGGCCTCTGCCAATGTGCAATTCATGACCGTTATGGCCACCAAGATGCCCTATATCGGGCGCGGATAAAGGACCAGACAGATGCACCCAAACCCGATTTATCGCCAAACGCCCGAGGTCCGTAACCTTGAGTATGCCCGTGACAATGGCTTTGGCTTGCTTTGCGTTGGCACCGATGATGGCCCCCCGCTGGTCAGTCATATCCCGTTTCTTTTGTCCCAAGATGGCGCGCTGGCCGAGTTTCACCTCGTGCGCTCCAATCCGATTGTACGCCTGCTGACCAAAACAGAGCTGCCCGCGCGATTGGCCGTGCAGGGGCCGCATAGTTATATCTCACCCGATTGGTACAATGTTGAGGATCAGGTGCCCACCTGGAACTATATTGCCGTGCATCTGGTGGGTCAGGTCTCGCTGCAACCGGCGGATGCCCTGCGTGATCTGCTGGATCGCCAATCCGCAATGTTTGAGCAAAAATTGCTGCCCAAGCCACCCTGGACATCCGCAAAAATGGCCCCCGACGCATTGGACAAAATGATGCGCCAGATCGTGCCCTGCCGAATGCAATTATCCGACGTGACAGGCACCTGGAAGTTGAACCAGAACAAACCCGATGACGTGCGCCTGCGGGCGGCCGACCATGTAGATGGCCACGGCATCGGACAAGAAACCGCTCTGGTGGCCGCATTGATGCGCGCCGCTAACGCATGACCCCCCAACCCAGGAGAGCAACATGAAACTGATCACCGCCGATGCCTCACCCTTTGCCCGAAAACTGCGCGTTATGCTGCATGAAACCGGACAAATGGAGGCTGTTGAGATGCTCACCGTGGCCACCACCCCCATCAACACCGCTCCAGAGGTGGCCGCTGCCAATCCAACGGGCAAAATTCCCGCACTGATCCGCGAAGACGGCCCGGCGATTTATGACAGCCGGGTGATCGCCCGCTATCTGGATGCGCGGTTTGATGCGGGCCTCTATCCCGACGCGCGCCTCTGGGAAACGCTGACGCTGGAGGCCACAGCAGATGCCATCATGGATGCCGCAGTTCTGGTGACCTATGAGACCCGCTTGCGCCCCGAAGACAAAGTGTTTGACGGCTGGATGGATGCACAGTGGGACAAGATTTCCCGCTCGGTTGCGGCCGTGAACGCGCGCTGGATGAGCCACTTGGCCGGACCGTTGGACATGAGCCATATCGCCATGGCTTGTGCGCTGGCCTATCTGGACTTCCGCCACGACGCACGAGGCTGGCGCAAGGGAAATGAAGCGCTGGCCGATTGGTGTGCTGCATTTGCTGAGCGTGAGAGCATGAAAGAAACTGCGCCCCAGTAGGGGATTGCACTAATTTAGCACGCCAATCATCAACAGGATTGCGCAGGCAGCACAGGCGGCGGTGCGAACGCTGTTCCAGAAAACCCAGCGGGGTAAATAGACGTCGCTCCAGTACGTCTTTGTGATGTCATGGCCCGTTTCCATACCAGCAAGCATCTCGTTCATCGGCACATTGAACCGGATCGTGACCCCAAAAGACCCGATAAGATAAACCACACCAGCAAGCACAATCATTGTCCGCGCTGTGCCATCAAGGCTGATCAAACCGTAGCCCACAAGGATCAGAGATACCGGCACTAGGCCCAGAAATAGCGCCATGAATACCCAGCGGAAAACCTCGCGGTTGATGACTTGCATCGCCTCGATGCCGCCCGTGCCGCTGGTCAGTGCAAGTGAACGCATGATGAAGTCCGAGAAGGCGAGAAACACGCCCGCCAGAATGGCGAAGCCGAGGATGGAAAATTGGATGAGAAGGGTAAACCAGATAGACATGTGTGGACCTTTGCAGAAATAGGTGGGCGCCAGTACGCTGGAGATTCAGGCGTGTCGGCAGCTGCGGGTTTCAGGTGGGGTAGCGGTTTTGAGGAACCACGAAACGAGGGACCACAGGGCGTTTGATACGCGGACGCCGGAACGCCCTGAGGCACAATATTGCGATGGCCACCTCAATCCCGAGCGCGCCAAGCACGCTGTTTGACGGCATACCGTCAATCATAAGACTGACGAGCCGCCCGGCCGGAAAGGCCAGGTAAACCGCAAGCGCAATCGTCAACGAAACCGAAGCCCAAGCCGCGCGAATGACACCCATCAGCATGATGCCCCCCAGCACTGCGAGGCCCGTGCCGGGTGCGCGCAACTCGCTCAGAAGGTTTGGGTTTGCGCCCAGTTCAATGCCGTAGCTGGCATAGAACACATGTGGAGCAGCGAGGATGAAACCGCCCACTAAGAGCGCTGTTGTTCCTGCGATGCCAAGGGTGGTCTTTTGAAATATGGTGAGAGACATGGGAAATACCTTTGGGATGTGAAGGGAGTAAGACGGGGCACCTGTCGCGGTGCCCCTGCAAAGTCAGTGCATGATCGCGTAGACAAGGATGGTTTCGCAGTGGCTGTCAGCCCAGAGATCAACGACCGACAACCTGTCTTGCCATCTGTCGATCACCTGCGCCGAGCACTCGTCACGGATGCCCTCCATCGCAAAGCGATAGGCAAGGTTCCCATTCTGGAACTCAACCGCGTTCAGGCCTTCCATCATGCGGTCATTGAATGTCGGCATCAGCCCATAGACTGTATCGCGCACGTCAAACGCATAATCGCGCGCCTTGATCACATCATCCCGGTTTCCCAGAACGGACACATGCCCAGACAGGAAATGGTCAAAATTGTAGTCAAGGAAGGTGTCAAACATCGCCAGATAGCCACTTACATCACTTGTCGCCCCAAAGTTCATGAAAGGCACCTCACCCGGTGTGATCGTGTCGATTGCCATCAGAAACCTTTGGGCGGGCAAATAGATGATCGTATCCACATCCTCTGCGTGAAACCGGGCGGCCTGCAATGCGATGTCGACCCCGCCAATCGTCAGATCCAGAGCGCCCTCAAAGGTGCGTGTCGCTGGCAGAACCCCCTCAAGGGGGTGCGCGGCCAAGGTCTCGGAGACACCAGCGGCGCTGACAACTTCAAGGCCATCAATGTCTGCAAAGGCAAACCCGCCGCCGTTATGATCACGGTGGCCATGGCTCATGATCAAATGAGTGATCGGCATGTCAGGTGCCTTCAGATCAATCGCTGTTCGCAGGTTTGTGCCAAAACTCGGCGGGGCATCCAACACCACAACGCCGGTATCCGTAACGACAAAGGCGGATTGATAAATCAAATTAGTCACAAAGAAGAGACCGGGTTCGATCTCGCTGACGTGCAGGCCAAATTCAGTGTTAATCTGGGCGGCACGGGCACGCAATTCTGGCAGCTCTGGCGCAAAATTGCGAAAGCTGTCTGGGTGGCTGGCCTCAAGTGAAATCGTATTGGCCAAATTGGCCTTTGGCTCAGCGCTGAGGGCAGCGGTGCCACAAAGCGCAATGAGAACAGAGATTAGTGTCGGAGCAGCAAAAGGGCGCATCATTCATATCCTTGGTTATGTATGAACCAAGGGATAGATGAGCAACTGTGCGCCGTATTGTCTGACGCTGCCAGAAAATTGACCGCGCCGGTCAGCAGGACTGCTAAGTTTTTTGGCGTCGATAGTTGGCCGGTGTTTCACCTACCCATCGCTTGAAGGCGCGATTAAAGGAACTCTGCTCGGCAAAGCCGGTCAAAAAGGCAATCTCTGCCAGCGAATAATGTGGATCACTGAGCAAGCCTTCGGCCAATTCCTTTCGGGTGGTTTCTGTCAGGGCCTGAAAACTGAGACCATCCGCCGAGAGCCGCCGATGCAGTGAACGCGCACTGATGCCAAGGCGGCGTGCTATGTCTTCCATTTTCGGCAAGCCTTCACTCAGGGATCGTGCAACCAGATCCCGTATGCGGTCTTTGAGGTCTGTCACCATCGAGGCACTTGCGAGTTCCTGTTCAAGGTGCCCCAGCAGGAACTGCGCGAGGCCCTTGTCAGCAAGCCTGTTGGGCTGATCCAGAGTTATGTTGGCAAACAATATTGCGTCACGATCTGAGCTGAATATGACGGGACATCCAAAATAGGCGGTATGGCGTGACGTATCCTTGGGCGCTGGATGGGTCAGATGCACTTCGCGCAACGCCACTGCCCCGCTGGGGGTGACTTCGCGGGCAATGGCGACAGTGCTTGCAAGAGTGGCCTCATTTGACAGCCGCATCCCCACCCCACGTGGACCAGCCCGATGCAAGTGAAACCAGCTATCCTTTTGCCCCGGCTTTAGTTCATACTCCACGACATTGGTCCAAAGCCGCGCAAATCGCTCGACGCGCGAAAATGATCCTCTGAGTGTTGGCGCGGTCTTGAACGCGAGCCCCAAAGCACCATAATCATCACAGCGCATAGACGCGCCCACCCGCAATGGCAGATCGGTGACATCAATCTGTGTGGCGATCCGTTCAAGCAAATTGTAATACGCCGATGCGCTCACCATTGCCCTTGGATCAACTGTGTCGTCGGGGTTCAGCCCAACGGATCGCAATAGGTCTGCTGCAACACCCTTCGGCCCGGCAGCAGCCACCATTTTGCGTACAAAAAGCGATGTCACAGAATCCATGATGACGACATTAATACGGCGAGACCAACAAATACATGGTCTCACGGTGTTAACTACGCCGCTGATACTTAGGGCTGGTTATTTTCACAAAGCTGCAATTCTCTGCGATGCATCGGCATGCTTACCCATGGCTTTTATCAGCCAGTCAGCATGCCGATGGGTATTTGGCGTGCGAGATCAAAAACTATAGCTGATCCCGATATTCAGTGCATGGGTCAGCAGCTCGGTATTCAGCTTGCCGTTGGTTTGCCCCGCCACAGTTGGATCAGCATCAATCGTGACGTCATTGTCCGACCAGGTGAACTGATATTCCCCAAAGAGCGCCCATTTATCATTAATGTCATATTTCACACCGGCGATGCCACGCACGGCGGGGCCGGTTACCTCGTAATCGAACGTCCGGTTGCTGGCCCCCAGCACTTGCGCATCCACATGCGGGATCGCCACACCGATACCGGCCCCCACATAGGGTGTCAGCTTGTTGGAAATGGCGTCGGGCCAGCGTTTCATGACGTTTGCAGTGATGATGTTATGACCATCAGACAGCTCAAAGCGGCTGACACCAATCGCGGCCTTATCCGCCCCCGAGGCATAGGCCTTGGTATGGGTGCCTTCCAGGCCAAAGCCGATATCCGACGGCATCCACCAGATCGCGCGCGCTCCATAATAGATAGGGGCCTCCAGAGAATTGCCCTCCCAACCAAAGTTATGATTCACAGGCGCGCCGCCCGGTAAAAAGCCCGAACCGCTGCTTTCACTAAGTTCTTGCACACCCAAATAGAAGCTCAGCTCCATTTCGGCGGCGGCGGGAAGGGCACTGCCGACGACAATAGCGACGGCTGTCAAAATCCTGTTCATAACGGCATCCTTAGCGTTTGATATCACTACTCTGACCCTTGCTTACACCTGCGCCCCCTCGCGCTCAAGCGTGACACAAGCGCGCTGCTAACAATTCGGCGACATTGCGCACTTTACGGCCTCGTAAAGGGAAGCTAAACACCATAGCGGATAGGTTGCTTTTTTGAGCGGCCCCTGATGTCATGAGGCCCGCGCGGCCTTGAGAATGGAGAATACCTCGTGTCCCACGCAGAAGATCACGAAGGCACCCGCAGAGATTTCCTCTACTTTGCCACTGGCAGCGCTGGTGTTGTTGCCACAGGCGCCGCGGTTTGGCCCCTCGTTAACCAGATGAACCCCTCAGCTGACGTGCAAGCACTCAGCTCAATCCGGGTAGATGTCGCAGATGTCGCACCGGGCACGCAGCTGACGGTAAAATGGCTGGGAAAACCAGTGTTTATTCGTCGCCGCACCGAAGAAGAGATTGCAAAGGCAAACGCCGTTGAACTGAGTGCGCTGCCCGATGACAACGCCCGCAACAAAAACCTGCCCGCAGCTGACGACGCAAATGGCGCGGATGCGAACCGGACCCTGGCACCATTCGGCGAAGCCGAAGACACCGGCGAATGGCTGGTGATGATTGGTGTTTGTACTCACCTTGGTTGTGTTCCTCTGGGCGAGGCCGGCGATTTTGACGGGTGGTTCTGCCCCTGTCACGGCTCACATTACGACACTTCTGGTCGTATCCGCAAAGGGCCAGCCCCTGAAAACCTGCCGGTTCCACTGGCCGAATTCGTCGACGAATCGACGATCAAACTGGGATAAGGAAGCGCGCAATGTCCGGAATTCCTCACGACCATTACGAACCCAAGACTGGTGCCGAGAAGTGGCTAAACAGCCGCTTGCCCATTGTTGGCCTGCTCTATGATACATTGATGATCCCCACACCCAAGAACCTGAACTGGATGTGGATCTGGGGCATCGTACTGACCTTCTGTCTGGCCCTGCAAATCGTCACCGGCATTGTGCTGGCGATGCATTACACGCCGCATGTTGATCTGGCTTTCGCCTCGATCGAACACATCATGCGCAACGTAAACGGCGGCCATTTCATCCGGTATCTGCATATGAACGGCGCATCGCTGTTCTTCTTTGCGGTCTATCTGCACCTGTTCCGCGGTCTTTATTACGGGTCTTACAAGGCCCCGCGTGAGATCACATGGATCGTGGGTATGTTGATTTACCTGTGCATGATGGGCACAGCCTTTATGGGCTATGTGCTTCCTTGGGGGCAGATGTCCTTTTGGGGTGCGACGGTTATCACCGGGCTGTTTGGCGCGATTCCCTTCGTCGGGGAAAGCATTCAAACTTGGCTTTTGGGTGGACCGGCCGTTGATAACGCCACGCTGAACCGTTTCTTCAGCCTGCATTATCTGCTGCCATTTGTGATTGCCGCCCTTGTGGCCATCCACATCTGGGCCTTCCACACCACGGGCAACAACAACCCCACTGGCGTGGATGTGCGCAAAACATCCAAAGCCGAAGCTGAAAAAGACACCGTGCCATTCTGGCCCTACTTTGTGATCAAGGACGTGTTCGCCCTGGCTGTGATCCTGGTGGTGTTCTTTGCCATCGTCGGCTTCATGCCAAACTATCTGGGCCACCCCGATAACTATGTCGAGGCCAACGCCCTGGTGACCCCAGCCCACATTGTGCCGGAATGGTACTTCCTGCCGTTCTACGCCATCCTGCGGGCCTTTACCCCTGATGTCTGGGTGGTGATGTTGGCGAGCTGGATCACTGGCGGTATCATTAGCGCCAAATTCTTCGGAGTATTGGCGATGTTCGGCGCTATCGCCGTCATGGCCCTGGTGCCTTGGCTGGACACCTCCAGCGTACGCTCAGGCCGGTATCGCCCGATGTTCAAATGGTGGTTTGGATTGCTGTGCATCGACTTCATCATTCTGATGTGGTGCGGCGCTATGCCCGCAGAAGAGCCTTACTCGACCATCTCTTTGATCGCTTCGGCTTATTGGTTTGCCTACTTCCTGGTGATCCTGCCGCTGCTGGGCGTGATCGAGAAGCCCGAAGCGACGCCCGAGACCATCGAAGCGGACTTCAACGCCCATTACCCCAAAGCCGAAACACCGGCTGAATAAGAAAGGAAACAGGATATGTTTAAGACACTAAGCATTGCCGCAGTTGCCGCCCTGACCCTTTCGGCAGGGGGCGCATTGGCCGCAGGATCTGAAGGTCACACCCACGATGTGGATTTCTCATTTGAGGGGCCATTTGGCACCTTTGATCAGAACCAGCTGCAACGTGGTCTGCAAATCTACACCGAGGTCTGCTCGGCCTGCCACGGTCTGCGCTATGTGCCCATCCGCACATTGGGCGACCATGGTGGTCCGCAACTGCCCGAGGATCAGGTGCGTGCCTACGCCGAACAGAACTTTGAAGTGTTCGACGCCGAGCTGGATGACACCCGCCCGGCCCGCCCAACGGATCACTTCCCTATGTCGGGTCTGGACAACGCACCTGACCTGAGCCTGATGGCCAAGGGGCGTGCCGGTTTCCACGGGCCGTATGGCACAGGTATGAACCAGCTGTTCAAAGGCATGGGCGGCCCAGAATACATCGTCTCGATTCTGACCGGTTATACCGGTGAGGAAAAAGAAGAGGCTGGCGTCACCCTCTATGAAAACACAACCTTCCCCGGTGGCTGGATCGCAATGGCGCCCCCGCTGTTTGGTGAGGATGTGGAGTTTGCTGATGGTCACTCAAATGAGCTGCACCACGAGGCAGAAGATGTGGCTGCCTTCCTGATGTGGACAGCCGAGCCCAAGTTGATGGCGCGCAAACATGCAGGCCTGGCCGGTGTGATTTTCCTGAGCGTGTTGTCAGTGCTGCTGTATCTGACCAACAAACGCATCTGGGCCCCGATCAAGGGTAAGAAAACCAGCTGACCTGACCCATATGACAAATTGAAACCCCGGTTCACCTGAACCGGGGTTTTTCTTTTGCCGGCAGGTTTGACCCTCTCCCATTGCGGTTTTGCCAATAGATGTGAGCACACGGCATGGTAGCTTTCGCTTTCGCAGTATCCCTACATAGGCCATTGGGACGCGCGACTACGCACCTCCCAATGACTGACGTCTCCTGGCCATTATAGATCTTTTGACCGGGGTCCTTTCAGTGTCCATTGCCTCGCGGCTGGACTGGGTTCAAAGCTGGGCTATCTGGTTGCCGGTATCGCCATTATCCCGTCGATTGAAAACGCAGCCTACATGAGCAAACTGCACAATCCGCGAGGGGGTTATGACGCCAATCAGGAAAAGCAGATAGACGAGATCATGGCCGACCAGAAAGCGTAACCCTAACCGCGCCGCAGCAATTGAAAGGCTGCCGACGCGCCCCAGCCTGCCGCAATGGCAATGGCCAGCGACATCAAGCCATAGAGCATTGGCTGCTCGCGCGAGAGGGCGAAGAGCCACCGCTCTAACCCGACTTTGTGCACGTTGATGACGGTTTCATAGTCCGACACCACTTTGCCTGAACGCGTCAGGAAAATGCGCGTCACATAATCCCCTTCCGTCAGGTTAGAAGGCAAGGCAATTGAGGTGCGGAACAAGGTTTGTTCATCCAGCGCCACAGCACCTTCCAAAATTTGATAGGCCCCGCTTTTTTCCCGGATGCGGATCACCGCACGGGCAAATCTTTGTGGATCGCTCACCTGTGGTGACGCCCCCACCAACCGGACGGCCTGAGGGATTGAAATCTTGTGGCGAAGATCTTCGATCTTGGACAGCACGTCTTTCATAGGGCCCGTTGTGGCCACAGCATAAAAGCTGGGGGCGGCATCAACCTGGACAGCTTCAGTATTGATCCAAATACCAAAACGTCTGTCCTTGCGGCGCACCATCAGCGGTGACGAAGGCCCGGATATGGCCACGATCACATCCAGCGGTTCCTCCGGAATAGGAGCCTCGCGCTTGACCGCGCCAAAGACCAAAATATCGGACCCGTTGAAATCAGCTGTGATGGCCACTTTGTCACTGCTCAAACCCAGCACGACTTCCTCGGCCTGGCCCATCAACGGGGTCAGCACCAAAGCCAATATCGCTGCCAGATGCCTCATCAGTGCCCGCCCTCTGTGCCAATTGAAAATAGCTCGGTTGGGGTGATCAACAGATCAAGTGCCAGTTTAAAGCAAACGACCAGCACCATGATGGCCAGCAGGATACGAAGCTGTTCGGCCTTCATTTTGACCCCGATACGTGTGCCAATCTGCGCGCCGATCACGCCGCCGATCAGCAAAAGCACAGCCAGCGCCACATCCACCGTATAGTTTGTGGTGGCGTGCAGCATCGTGGTAAAACCGGTAACAAAGATGATCTGAAACAGCGACGTGCCCACCACCACTTTGGTGGGCATACCAAGGATATAGATCATCGCGGGCACCATGATGAAACCCCCGCCGACCCCCATGATCGCCGCCAGAACACCGACACAGACGCCCACAATCAGGGGGGGGATCACGCTGATATACAAACCCGACGTGCGAAAGCGCATCTTGAACGGCAGCCCATGTACCCAGCCATGCTTCTTGCGTTTGGGTGGGGTTCCACGGCGGGTGTTGCGAATGGCCCGCAAACTCTCAAGGAACATCATTCCACCGATGATGCCCAGAAACACCACATAGCAAAGCTTGACCAGCAGATCGACCTGGCCTGCCGATTTCAGGTGGTTGAAAACAACGACACCAAATGCGGCTCCCACAAGACCCCCGATAAGCAACACAGTGCCCATCCTGAGATCAACAGTTTTACGCCTGAGATGCGCCAATACGCCAGAAAATGACGAGGCGACAATCTGGTTGGCCTCGGTTGCCACGGCCACAGCGGGGGGGATGCCGATAAAGAACAAAAGCGGCGTCATCAAAAACCCACCGCCCACACCAAACATGCCAGAAAGAACACCCACCATCCCACCAAGCCCGAGCAGCAGGAATGCATTGACCGAAACCTCGGCTATGGGCAGGTAAATTTGCATGGCCACTCCTTGCGCCAAGTTGCGCCTTTTTACAAGGACCGGGGTGCCCCAAATCAAAGCGGATATGGCGAAAATGTCAGATCTGAACCCAATTTATGCGGCCAATTGGTGGGTTGGAACCCCACCCTACAAATCCCGCAGGGCGTAAGGTGGGGTTTCAACCCACCTCAGCGTTCCTTCGAATAGGCTTCGCCACCTGCCCTTGGTGGAATAGCTTTGCCCACGAATCCGGCCAGAATTATCACTGTCAGGATATATGGCAATGCATCCATCAGCTGCACCGGGATCACAACGCCGCCCAGTTCTATATTCTGGTACCGCAGCGCTATGGCCTGCAAGAGGCCAAACAGCAGCGTCGCCCAGAGCGCATACCATGGCCGCCATTTTGCAAAGATCAGCGCTGCCAGGGCGATATACCCGCGCTGTGCTGTCATATCTTTCACGAACCCTGCTTGCAGGGCCGTTGCCAGGTAGGCCCCTGCCACTCCGCACAGCACGCCGCAAATCGCCACTGCCCCATACCGCAGCCCCACGACGGATACCCCGGCCGTATCCACCGCCGCGGGGTTTTCACCCACGGCCCGCAAACGCAACCCAAACCGGGTACGATAAAGGATCCACCAAGTGGCAGGCACACAAAGAAACGCCAGATATACCAATATGGTGTGACCCGATATCAGCTCATAATACACTGGCCCCAACACGGGCACATCACGCAAGGAATTGGCCAGTGGCAAAGTGATTGGCTCAAACCGGGCCGCGCCGCTCAACGATGGGGTGCGCCCACCTTCTTTGAACCAATCCTGTGCAATCAGCACCGTCAGTCCGGTCGCCAAAAAATTGATCGCCACGCCTGAGATCAACTGGTTGCCGCGAAAGGTAATGGACGCCAGACCGTGGATCGCCGAAAGAACCAGAGACGACGCAATGCCTGCCAGCAACCCCAGCCAGACCGAGCCACTGACAAAAGCCACCGCAGCAGAAAAGAAAGCTGCCATCAGCATCTTGCCCTCAAGCCCGATATCAAAAATGCCTGCGCGTTCGCTGAACAGCCCGGCCAGACAGGCCAGCAATAGCGGCGTCGCCAGTCGCACCCCACTGTCAAATACCTGAAGGATACTCAGCAGGTCCATTGCGCTACACCTCGGATGTGGCGAGTTTATAGGCGGCAAAGGCAAAGAATGCCCCGAGTCCCGCCTCGATCCAGCGTCGGGCAGCAGCATAGGCGCTGCGGATAGGGCGCGACGACAACAACAATGCCCAAACCCCATGGCACACAAAGGAAATAGCGAAGGCACCCGCGACAAACAGTGCCACAATACCCGGACCGCCACCCTCTGTCGCACCGATGGAAGCAATGGCAAGCCAAAACACAATTGCCTTGGGGTTGGTGACTTGCAGCGCAAATCCCATGATAAATAGCCGTTGGGAAGATTTCACAGCAACCTTTATCGCCCTTATCTTGGGTGGGTCAATTGCCTTGCGAAAGGCACCATATGCCAGCCAAAGCAGATAAAGTCCGCCGATCAGCCGCAGGATACTCATGGCCCAGGCGGCCTGGGAAATAAGAAACCCGACCCCCAACAAGGTGCCAATGTTGATCACGATACCTCCGGTTGCGATACCGCTGGTGGCGACCAATGCAGCACCGCGACCCTGCGTCGTACCGATGCCCAAGAGCAGCGCCACTGCAGGCCCCGGAGACGAGGCCGCAACCAACAAAATTGCATAAGCAGCGATAAATCCGGGCAGAAAAGGGGTAAGGTCGCTCATCTTTCAGCTCCGGTAAGTGGCGAGTTTGAAGGCGGGAAAGGCAAGGAACACGCCCAAGTCCAGTGCCACCTCTGCGGGCAGCCTCGCTGCATCGAGCTGCCGATGATGGTCAAGATGTTCGGCCCAATCGAGATGAACCCGATCATGAAGATACCCAAGGCCAACCCCAGGCTGGTTAGGTCTGTGCTCATGTTTTGCGTCCTTTTCCAAAGGCCAGAAACGCGCGTTCCAGCGGAATACGCACCATATTATCCAGCGCGCCTGTGAACAGGATCACCAACGCCTGAATGACCACTATCAATTCACGCGGGATCGATGTCCAAAGCGCCAACTCGGCCCCGCCCTGATAGAGAAACCCAAACAGGATGGCAGCCAGAAATACACCCAGTGGATGATTGCGACCCATCAGCGCGACGGCGATACCAATGAAACCGGCCCCTTCCGTGGCATTCAGCAACAGCTGCTCGGCCTCGCCCATGACATTGTTGATCGCCATGCAGCCCGACAGAGCACCCGAAATCAACATGGCAATCACGATGATCCTGGTGGGCGAAATGCCAGCATAGCGTGCGGCCGTTTCAGATTTACCCAATGCACGGATTTCATACCCCAACCGCGTGCGCCAGATCAGAATCCAGACCAGCACACAGGCAATCAGGGCAACAAGCAGGCTGATATTGGCGGGGGCCGATTTGGAGAAATTGATGCCGACGGGCGCCAGCATATCGTGCAACGTGGGCAGATGTGCGCCAGTTGGAAATTTGGCGGTGGCCGGGTCCATGGAACCTTCGGGGCGCAGCACATTGACCAGCATATAATTCAAAAATGCGGCGGCAATGATGTTGAACATGATTGTGGTGATCACAATATGACTGCCGCGTTTGGCCTGTAACCATGCCGGTATCAGCGCCCAAAGCGCGCCAAACACCGCCGCCCCAGCGATGGCGGCAGGCAGGGCAATCGACCAATGCGGCCATGGCACCATCAGGCAAATGATGGCCACGCCCAGCCCGCCGATCATCGCCTGGCCTTCTGATCCGATGTTAAACATCCCCGCATGGCTGGCCACGGCAAAGGCGAGCCCGGTGAAGATGAAATTCGTCGCATAGTAAAGCGTATAACCCCAGCCATAAGACGACCCCAACGCGCCGGTGATCATCAGTTTGACGGCGGCAATCGGGTCTTCTCCGATCCCCAGAATAACCAAAGCCGAGATCATCGCAGCCAACAGCAATGAAATCAGCGGCACCAGCACAGCATCGGCCCAGGGGGGTAACTTATCCATCGGCCATCTCCTGCACGCCGGCCATCAACAGGCCCAATTCGGTCTCATCGGTTTGATCGGGCGCACGTTCGCCCATGATTTGACCGTCAAACATCACCGCGATGCGATCAGCGAGAGACAAGACTTCCTCTAATTCTACGCTGACCAGCAATATCGCCTTGCCCGCATCGCGCAGGCGCACAATCTGGCTGTGGATGAACTCAATCGCGCCGATGTCCACGCCGCGCGTGGGCTGACCAACCAACAAAAGGTCCGGGTTACGTTCAATCTCGCGCGCCAGCACTATTTTCTGCTGATTCCCACCTGAGAAATTCTTGGCCGCCAGACGAGGATCAAGCGGGCGCACGTCAAACCGCTGCATTTTGAGTGCCGCTTCGGTCTGAATGCCAGCATTATCCATCCACAGCCCTGTGCCATCGCGGTGATAGCCAAACACCGAGTTTTCCCAGGCCGAAAAATCCATGATCAGCCCTTCGCGCTGGCGGTCCTCGGGCACATGGGCAATGCCATGCGCGCGGCGCGACCTGCCATTGCTATAGCGCCCCGTCAGGTCAATCGATTGGCCGTTCACACGCACCTGCCCAGTGGCAGATCTATAGCCGCCCAGCACTTCCAGCAATTCTGACTGGCCATTGCCCGCCACACCGGCCAGCCCGAGGATTTCGCCAGCGCGCACTCTCAGATCAATCCCCTTTAAACGCTGCACACCCTGGCTGTCAGTCACGCTCAGCCCTTGGATTTCAAGCACAGTTTCACCCGGTGTGGCGGGGGTTTTATCCACCTGCAACAACACCTTACGGCCCACCATCAGTTCGGCCAGATGTTCGGGGCTGGTTTGTGACGTGTTCACTGTTGCTGTCATTTCACCTTGGCGCATAACTGAAACGGTATCGGTGATCTCCATAATTTCACGCAGTTTATGAGTGATCAAGATGATGGTTTTGCCTTCCTCCCGCAGCCGGTCCAGAATGCGAAACAGCTGGTCGGCTTCGGCCGGGGTCAGCACGCCCGTCGGCTCATCCAGGATCAGAATATCTGCCTGACGATAGAGAGCCTTGAGGATTTCCACCCGCTGCTGCATCCCCACGCCAATGTCCTGTATCAGCGCGTCGGGGTCCACATGCAGCTCATACTCATCGGCCAATTGCGTCAACGCGCGGCGCGCTTTGGTCAGGCTGGGTTTCAGCAATCCACCCTCTTCGGCCCCCAGCACGACGTTTTCCAAAACAGAGAAGTTCTCAACCAGTTTGAAATGCTGGAACACCATGCCGATACCCGCAGCAATAGCCGCTTGGCTATCCGGGATTTTCACCAGCCTGCCGGAGATGAAAACCTCACCCCGGTCCGCCTTGTAGAACCCATAGAGAATGGACATCAAAGTGGATTTTCCGGCGCCATTTTCGCCGATAATCCCGTGGATCGTACCGGGCATCACCCGGATAGAAATGTCTTTATTGGCCTGCACCGGGCCAAAGGCTTTGGAGATGCCCTTCAGCTCAATCGCGGGCGTCTGGTTCATAGCGCCCCGTTGCCCACAAAGCCAACAACGCGGGTCAGTTTGCCGTCCGCGTCTGCCTCGGCAATCATATTTGCTTGGGTTGCTCTGTCAGATTCAGCCCAAACGTCAAAAAACCGCCTCCCTATATCCAACAAATGTTCCCCCTCTGTTGTCCGGGCCAACCTCGGGCAGCCCGGTAATTTCTTTGAAACAAAGGCTTATTCAGCCGGGCAGCTGTTGTCGGACATGTAATCATGCACAACCAACTCACCCGAAGCGATCTGAGCCGACGCCGCATCCACTGCCGCTTTCATGTCATCCCCAACAAGGGCGGCGTTATGTTCGTCCATCGCATAGGCGATACCGCCATTTGACAGGCCCATGATATTAAACCCTGTTTCCAGATCGGCACCGGCGCTCATCGCCTCGTAAACGGCGTTGTCCACACGTTTGACCATTGAGGTCAGCACCATACCCGAATGCATATAGTTTTGGTTGCTATCCACACCGATCGACAGGATTTTTTCATCAGCGGCAGTTTGCAACACGCCCACGCCCGTGCCCCCGGCAGCGGCATAGATCACATCCGCCCCCTGGCTGATCTGCGCCTTGGTCAGCTCGGACCCTTTGACCGGGTCATTCCAGGCCGCTGGCGTTGTGCCGGTCATGTTCTGGATCACTGTGGCATCCGCATTGGCCGCCTTGGCGCCTTGCACATAGCCACAGGCAAATTTGCGGATCAGCGGGATATCCATACCGCCAATAAAGCCCACGGTGCCGGATTCGGATGCCATCGCAGCCATCATCCCCACCAGATAGCTGCCTTCGTGTTCATTAAACACAACCGAGCGCACATTGGGCTGCTCCACCACCATATCAATGATCGCGAACTTGGTGTCCGGATAATCCGGGGCCACTTCGGCCAGCGCATCACCAAAGGCAAAGCCGGTCATCACAATGGGGTTGTTGCCGTTCTCGGCAAACCGGCGCAGCGCTTGTTCGCGTTGGGCTTCTGATTGCAATTCGACTTCGTTGTAGCTGCCGCCGGTTTCTTGCGCCCAGCGTTGCGCCCCGGCATGTGCGCTTTCGTTAAAGGATTTGTCGAACTTGCCACCAAGATCAAAAATCAGGGCCGGGTCAGCCATCGCCGCTCCGGCACCCAGCGCCAGTGCTGTCAGGCTTGTTGTAAGTGATTTGAAATAGGTCATGAAACATCTCCCAGTTGGTTCAGCGTCTGATCACCGGCATTCCCTGCCCGCGCCGCGCTTGGATTGGGATCAAGTAAGCATCCACCCAAGGCCGATGGTCAATAGGATTGTCCCGGATACCAGGCACTTTCCGCTGCTTTTTGCCGGGCATCACGCATGACTAACCATCACACCAACGACTTTTTCAGCACCAGCGCATCACTCAGACTTCCGTCTGCTTTGCGGTAATATCCCGGCCGTCGAGCGATTTCCTGAAAACCCGCCTGATGGTAAAGACCATTCGCAGCATGGTTATCCTGCGCCACTTCCAGAAAAATATGGTGTGCGCCTTGTGACTTGGCCTCCGCCTCGAAAAGACTCAGTACGTGGCGGCCAATGCCCTGCCTGCGCGCAGTCGGATCAGTGGCAATGGTCAACAATTCGGCCTCATCTGCGCTGACCCGACCCAGTGCAAACCCACTCTGCGCAAACCCACCAGCTGCATGAATTGCGAAAACGCCATTGCTTTGCAACAGGTCACGAAACTCAGCCTCCGACCACGCCCGCCCCTGCCCCGCAAAGGCCTGAGTATGCAAGTCTGCCATCGCCTTGGGCGTCATTCCAGGATCACCGGCGGCGCATCCCGCGCCGGGGCAGCATCGGCTGGCTTCAGGTAAAGCGGCGCGGGGGCTGGGCCATCGACCGGGGCTGTCTGCGCAAACCTGGCAATTGAGCCCACCAATACACCGGCGTCATTCAGCCATTGAGCCCCCTCAGGCACTGCATCAAGCGGCAAAATCTTTGGCGGAGTCTGCCCTGTCTGCACATAGGCAGTCTCACGCGGGCCGGAGACCGCGGCGGTATCTGTGGTCGAAAATCCGCGCAAAGCATCCAAAGTTGAAACACCGATTGCCGGAATGCCAAGGCCCAGCGCCAATCCGCGCGCCAACGAAACTGAAATTCGAATGCCGGTGAAATTTCCCGGTCCAATGCCAACGCCAATTCGGCCAATCGCGCTCAGGGCCACACCTTCTCTGTCCAGTAATTCCTGGATAAGCGGCATCAGGCGCTCCGCCTGGCCACGTCCCATGTCCTCAACCCGCGTAACAACGCGATCCCCCCAAAGCAAAGCGACCGCGCAATGCGCGGCCGATGTATCAAAGGCCAGAACTGCGGTGTCAGACACCAACAGGACGCACCTCAATCACTTCGGGAATATAGTGGCGCAGCAAGTTTTCGATGCCCATTTTCAACGTGATGGTCGAAGACGGACACCCCGCACAAGCGCCCTGCATATGCAAATAGACAACGCCGCGCTCAAATCCGTGAAAAGTGATATCGCCACCATCCTGCGCCACTGCTGGGCGCACGCGGGTATCAAGCAATTCCTTGATTTGGTTTACAATGTCGCCATCTTCACCGGAATGGTCAGCATGGCCAGATGGTGCTGCGCTTTCTCCCAGCATCACCGGTTTACCCGATTGGAAATGCTCCATGATCGAACCCAGAATTGCCGGCTTCATGTGATCCCATTCGGCATCTTCTGCCTTTGTCACAGTCACGAAGTCATGACCAAAGAACACGCCATTCACGCCGTGAACTTTAAAAATCCGATCTGCCAGCGGTGATTTCTCAGCCCCCTCAGCGGAAGGAAAATCAGCAGTTCCCGCCTCAAGCACAGTCTGGCCCGGCAGAAATTTCAACGTCGCCGGGTTGGGTGTAGATTCGGTCTGGATGAACATAGGTATACCCCTTTCGCGCTATCTTAATGGATATGCGCCTCGTAGGGGCCCAAGTCAAGGATTAGAATAATTCTAAACTGGATCAAGTTATGGCTTCAAGCCGCTCTTTACCCAGATCACCGGGCACAATCGTTACCGGAATCGGCAATGTGCCCGAATTCTTGGTCATCTGTGTCACCAGCGGCCCAGGCCCCTTACGCCCCGTTCCAGCACCCAGCACCAACACGCCAATCTCGGGATCATCCATCACCTGTGCCATGATCTCATCCACCGGCTCACCTTCCCGGATCACCAGCTCGGGGTCTATGCCCTGTCGGTCGCGCATCCATTTGGCAAATACTTCAAAATGCACCTGAATACGCTCACGCGCTTCTTCACGCATCAGATCTCCGACACCGATCCAGTGGTTAAATTCCTCCGGCGGAATCACCGCCAAAATCTCAACACCCGCTTGCGTATGTGCCGCCCGCATCGCCGCAAACCGCATCGCATTCAGACATTCCGTACTGTCATCCAGCACGACCAGAAACTTGCGCATGGCTATTTCTCCCTCAGCGCCACATCATGCCGCCCTTTGACCTGCGGGGCAAGCCGCTGCGCCATCCCATTCACTTTTCAATAAATACTTAACCCAAACCGCGGCAACACGAGATTCCAGCTGAGTGACGCATCACCTCTCCACTGGCCCCCGAGGAGGCCGCCCTTTGCGGGTGACGAGATATCAAGCGTGCGCATCTTGCGCACTCAATAAGGTCAAATCGGAATCAATGCCCAATAGTCCAGATCGAGTAGAACTTGCGGCAAATACCGCCCGTCCTCGCCCTTCAACTCAAACGGCACACCGCCCTTGGTGGCCACCAACCGCAATCGGATGGCACCAACGCCGGGGGCAGATGTTTCGGCCTTATCCAACACTTCAGACCAGGCTTTGATCGTGTCGCCTGAATAACAGGGGTTTGCATGGGTGCCACCATTCAGACCCGCCACGATCTGAGCATTGGCAAGGCCATTAAAACTCAGCGCGCGCGCCATGGAAATCACATGCCCACCGTAAATCAACCGTTGGCCATCCTCGCGCAAAGTGGCATCGAAATGCACTTTGGCGGTGTTTTGCCACAGGCGTGTGGCCATCATATGCTCGGCTTCTTCAACCGTCACACCATCCACATGGTCAATCACTTCGCCAACGTCATAAGCGCCCCAGCCATGCGTCTCTCCGGCCAGTGTGAAATCGTAATTGGTAAAATCAAGCCCATCCGGGATCACCAGATCACTGGCCTCGACAACCGGTGCGAGTTGCGGGATCACCGTTTCTGGCGCTGCACTTTCAACATCACGTTTGCGCACCATCGCCCAGCGCACATAGTCCAGCACCACCTCATCGCGTTGGTTAAATCCGCGGGTCCGCACCCAGACCACACCGGATTTGCCGTTGGAATTCTGCTTGACCCCGATCACCTCAGAGGTGGAACGGATCGTATCCCCCGCATAGACCGGCTTTAGCCAGCGCCCTTGCGCATAGCCCAGATTGGCCAGCGCATTCAGCGAGATGTCAGGCACGGTTTTGCCAAACACCACATGGAACGCAGCGATGTCATCCAGGGGGCTGCCACTCAGGCCACAGCCGCGCGCAAATTCATCGGATGAATACAGTGCATGACGCGCCGGATAGAGCGCATGATACAACGCGCGCTCTGCGCTCGATACGGTGCGCGGCACCGCGTGGTGGATCATTTCACCCACGGTGTAATCTTCAAAAAAGCGGCCCGGATTGGTCTTTGCCATGCTCAGTGCTCTCCCAGCTTGGTGTCAGATGTGTAGATGCCGTCTGCCTCTTTCACGACGGCCTGTCCACAGCGCATCACGCCGTTGGCCGCATCAAATGCATAAGTCGGGTCGCCGTGCAGCTCCCAACCTTTGTTCAGCGCGTCGCTCACCTTGTGACAAAAGGTGGATGTGTCGTCTTCGCTCAGAAATCGATAAAGTTTCATCTTCTGTGCCTCATCCAAACGTCGGATACCCAAGGGCATAGTGAATGCCCACAATGACGATGTATACGATTGCTGCGATGATCACCGCCTTAATTTCTTTGGCTTTATCCGTCGCTGCGGGTGGCGTCCAATCCGGCTCGGCCCGGTTGATCAAGATCACTTCGATCACCGCCCAGGCCATCAGCCCACCGAAGAGCACAAACGACGGCACGTCGCCATTGACCAACAGATGCGCCATGGCCCAAACTTTGACCCCGGTTAGCATTGGGTGCCGCATCCGTCGCGCCAGCGCGGTTTTGGCCCCCGCAGCGGCAAACAGGTAAACCGACAGCAGCATCAACAGGTTATTGACCCCAACCATAGCCGGGCTGCGCCCCCAAAGCACCGCAACATCCGCCATACGATACCCGATCACCATCAGCACAAGGCCGACAAATAGCACCAGCGCAATCGGCCCCCGCCCCTTGTCGCCCATCGCGGCACGGCGCTCGGGTGCGATACGTTTAAACAGATGCGCGCCTCCCCACAGGATCAGGCCTAAGATCAAAAGCGACATGGTGTTTACTCCTCAGCCATTTCGGCCACAGCACGGGATTTGGCCAGTATACGCTGCGCCGCAACCACATGCAGATTTTCCACAATATTTCCGTCTACTACAGCAATCCCCTGCCCCGAGGCCATGCTTTCCTCGTAGGCGGCAATCTGGCGCTCGGCCAGGTCGATCTCGGATTGCGTGGGCGAAAACTCGGTGTTGGTCACTTCAATCTGGCTGGGGTGGATCAGTGTTTTGCCGTCAAAGCCCAGATCACGGCCCTGCTCACATTCGTGCTTTAGCCCCTCACCATCACGAAACCGGTTATAGACCCCATCAACCGCCACGATCCGGGCCGCCCGCGCCGCCATCACAATAGTTTGCAATGCCATCATCAGTGGCAGCCGGTCAGAGCGCGTGCGTGCATTCAGATCTTTTGCCAGATCGTTGGTGCCGGTCACCAGCCCCTCGACCTGTCGATGGGCGGCAATTTCACGGGCATTGAACACGCTGACAGGTGTTTCCATCATCACCCAGATCGGCATGTCAGGCCCGAGCAAATCGGCCAGAGTGTCCACATCCGAGGCCGAGTTCACCTTGGGCAGCAAAATTGCATCAGCGCCAGCATCACGCAGCGCCTGCACATCATCCAGCCCCCAGGCGGTTGTCAACGCGTTGATCCGCACGATTTTGAACCGCTTGCCGTACCCACCCTGTTTCAATGCCGCTGCCAGGGTTTTGCGCGCCATAGGTTTGGCATCGGGCGCAACGGCATCTTCCAGATCAAAGATGATTGCATCAGCCGCCAGGGTGCGGGCCTTTTCAAGCGCGCGGTCCATTGAGCCCGGAATGTAGAGTACCGATCGGAAGGGCTGTGCGTTTGTGTCCATAATTATCTCCCTGGCATAGCCATTCAGCGCAGTAATATTCTTGCGCAGGAATGCCATTTTTTGGCCAATTTGTTCAAGCCTTTTCTTGCCGCAACGCAGAAACTAAGGCGAATTTGCCCGAGTGCACGCTACGTTAACTTCGTTTTGACACCACCTAACGCAGGCTAA
>JARGOC010000021.1 GCA_029212365.1 Roseovarius sp. | reverse complement strand
CATTTGCATAGACCTGGCAACAGAAGGTCAACGTCAGCCCCTGGGGTGGCGATCCGTCAGGTATTTCCGGAGTGCTTTATGCCCGCAAAATACGCCCATAAGAGCGAAAGAAGCACCTTGCTCAGACATATCGCCAGCCCAAGGGAGGGGCTGACGATGGCCGGGCCGCTAAAGCGGCTGTTAACCGGCTGGGTGTTCCAAATGTAAGGTCAGCTTTGGGCTCAAAACGGTCATTCGACCATTTCCGCGAAGGCCAGCGTTTGCCCCCGAGGTGGCGATCCTGACCGCAGTTTGGAAGGGCCTGATGTCTGCTGAGTGCATTCACAGAACGAATGTCACGCCAAGATCAGTCTAATCGCCAGCCCAAAGGAGGGGGCTGACGATGGTCAGGGGCGCTGCGCGCCTGTTAACCGGGCTATGGGGACGGGTGTCCTGACCTTAGCTTAATGCCTCATCCAGTTTTGCCAGAATGGCGGTCCATCCGCCCTGATGATTGTCACGGCTTTCAGCGTTCACAAAACGGATGTGATTGAGCGTCAGATGGGTTCCGCCGTCCTTGGCGCGAAGATCCAGCGTGACGGTGCTGCCCTCGGCGCTAAACGGGCTTTCCCAAGAGAAGACCAGCCGGTTGGGGCGGTCGATTTCTTTGTAGACGCCGCCATGGGGCAGTTCATCATTGCCATTTTTCATCACCAGATCAAAGCGCCCGCCCACTTTGGCGTCGGTGGTGGCGCTTGGGGTGGTCATGCCGGGGCCGGGGCACATGAAACGCATCAGCATTTCGGGGTTAAGCCAGGCATCAAACACCTGTTCGGGCGTGGCCTTCAATTGACGGTCAATGGTCAGTGAAAGGGGGGGATCAATTGTAGTCATTTGGCAGTCTCCTGAACGTTAAGCAGATCATCGAGCGCCTCAAGGCGAAGCGCCCAGATTGAACGTAAGTCCTCAAACCAACGGTCTATGTCGCGCAACGGCTCCATTTGCACCTCGATG
Organism: Roseovarius sp.; assembly: GCA_029212365.1. GTDB lineage: Bacteria > Pseudomonadota > Alphaproteobacteria > Rhodobacterales > Rhodobacteraceae > Roseovarius. The sequence goes on along the minus strand of JARGOC010000021.1, from coordinate 54,781 downwards.
AGATGCTCGCGCCATTCAGTTCGACGAATGACAAGGCCTGCGCGCTCCAGCACTTTGATGTGCTTGGACACGGAATTGAGGCTCATTTCAAAATGGCCCGCAATCTGGGTGACCCGAAGCGGGCCATGCTGCGCCAGAAGCGTCAGAATGGCGCGCCGGGTCGGATCGCTTGCGGCTTTGAAAATATCCGTGAGGCGGGGGTTTGATTCTTGTTCAACCATATGGATGAATAACAAGTGATGACATATCAGTCAACCAATTAGGTGAATGAGTTTCATTCAGGCCTGACCCGGCACCATCTGACCATTCGGAAAAAACCGGGTTCTCAACCGGCGGTGGTCGTGCTTAACTCCTCCCAATAACAAAATATAAATGGGAGGAGCCGATGACACAGGTCAACATGACTGTGAATGGCAAAGCCGCGTCAGGTACCGTTGAGGGCCGCACGCTGCTTGTCGAATTTCTGCGAGAAACACTGAATATGACCGGCACGCATGTGGGCTGTGACACCAGCCAATGTGGTGCCTGCGTGGTGCATGTGAATGGCAAAGCCGTGAAATCCTGCACCATGTTTGCCGCCGAAGCCGAGGGCGCAGAGGTGGCCACTGTTGAGGGGATGGCAGCAGCGGATGGGACGCTCAGCACCATTCAACAGGCGTTTCAGGATCACCATGGGCTGCAATGCGGGTTCTGCACACCGGGTATGGTGATGTCTGCGGCCGCCCTGCTCAAAGACAACCCAAAGCCCAGCGAGACCGAAGTGCGTGACTATCTGGAGGGCAATATTTGCCGCTGCACCGGGTATCACAACATCGTCAAAGCGATCATGGCCGCGTCCGGTCAGGACGTTTCAAGCATCGCCGCAGAGTAACCCGTTGACCGGGCTTTGACCCGGCACCGCTTTAGGGAGGATTAAGATATGCCAGCAGATGGAGGCATCGGCGCCAGTTCCAAACGGCGCGAGGACGTCCGGTTTTTGACCGGAAACGGAAATTATACAGACGACATCAATATGCGTGGGCAGGCTTATGTGCATTTCCTGCGCTCGGATGTGGCCCATGGGGTATTGAACAGCGTAGACACCAGTGCAGCGGCTGAGATGCCCGGCGTGGTGCATATTTTCACCGGGGCGGATTTCACCGAGGTGGGCGGTATTCCCTGCGGCTGGCAGATCACAGACAAACACGGCGAAGTGATGCAAGAGCCCAAGCACCCGGTGCTGGCAGATGGCAAAGTGCGCCATGTCGGTGATCCGATTGCCGCGATTGTCGCTGAGACAGCCGAGCAGGCCCGTGACGCTGCCGAGGCGATTGAGGTGGATATCGACGAGCTGCCTGCGGTGATGGACATGAAAGCCGCTGTGGCTGACGGGTCCACCAAGGTGCATGATGATCTGACGTCAAACCTTTGTTACGACTGGGGTTTTGTTGAGGAAAACAAGGGCGCAGTTGACGAGGCGATTGCCAATGCAGCCCATGTCACCACGTTGGAGCTGGTCAATAACCGGCTGATCCCCAACGCGATGGAACCACGGGTTGCGGTGGGGGATTACAACCGCTCTACTGGCGACAGCACACTTTATACCACCAGCCAGAATCCGCATGTGATCCGGCTTTTGATGGGCGCGTTTGTACTGGGTATTCCTGAGCACAAGCTGCGCGTCGTGGCCCCTGATGTGGGGGGTGGATTTGGCTCAAAAATCTTCCACTATGCAGAAGAAGCCCTGTGCACCTTTGCTGCCAAAGCCCTGAACCGTCCGGTGAAATGGACTTGTTCGCGTTCTGAGGCCTTTATCAGTGATGCCCATGGCCGGGATCATGTGACCAAGATTGATCTGGCGCTGGACGCCGACAACAACTTTACCGCCGTTCGCACAGAAACCTATGCCAATATGGGGGCGTATCTCAGCACCTTTGCGCCTTCGGTGCCCACTTGGTTGCACGGCACGTTGATGGCCGGGAACTATAAAACCCCGTTGGTTTATGTGAACGTCAAGGCGGTGTTTACCAATACTGTGCCCGTTGACGCCTATCGCGGGGCCGGACGGCCCGAGGCGACCTACCAGCTGGAACGTGTGATTGACAAAGCGGCCATTGAGCTGGGTGTTGATCCCATTGCGCTCAGACGTCAGAATTTTATCACCGAGTTTCCTTATGCCACACCTGTGGCGGTGGAATATGACACCGGCGATTATGTTGCGACGATGGACAAGCTGGAAGATATTGCAGACCTGTCGGGCTTTGAGGCGCGGCTGGCCGAAAGTCAGGCCAAAGGCAAGCTGCGTGGCCTTGGGGTGAATTGCTATATTGAGGCCTGCGGCATCGCCCCTAGCAACCTTGTGGGCCAACTTGGCGCACGCGCGGGGCTGTATGAAAGCGCCACGGTGCGGGTCAATGCCACAGGTGGTCTGGTGGTCATGACCGGTAGCCACAGCCACGGCCAGGGGCATGAGACATCCTTTGCCCAGGTGGTGGCTGATATGATTGGCATTGATGAAAACATGGTTGAGATCGTGCATGGCGACACCGCCAACACACCGATGGGCATGGGCACTTATGGCTCGCGCTCATTGGCTGTGGGGGGCTCTGCCATGGTGCGTGCGACCGAAAAAATCATCGCCAAGGCGCGCAAGATCGCCGCGCATCTGATGGAAGCCGCCGAGGCCGACATTGAGCTGAAGGATGGCCAGTTCTCGGTTGCGGGCACGGATAAATCCGTGGCCTGGGGCGATGTCACCCTGGCGGCCTATGTGCCGCATAATTACCCGCTTGAGGACATCGAGCCGGGGCTGGAGGAAACCGCGTTTTATGATCCGGCCAACTTTACCTATCCGTCGGGGGCCTATGCCTGCGAAGTCGAGGTGGACCCGGACACCGGCAAGGTGACGATTGAGCGTTTTTCGGCGGCGGATGACTTTGGCAATATCGTCAATCCGATGATTGTCTCGGGGCAGGTCCATGGTGGGCTGGCGCAGGGCATCGGGCAGGCGTTGCTTGAGGGCTGTGGCTATGATGAAAACGGTCAGCTCTTGACCGGATCATTCATGGATTATGCCATGCCACGCGCCAGTGATGTGCCATTCTACAGCGTGGATCATTCCTGCCAAACGCCATGTACCCACAACCCACTTGGGGTGAAGGGCTGCGGTGAAGCAGGCGCCATTGGCTCACCGCCATCGGTGGTTAATGCGGTGGTTGATGCGCTCAGGCGCGGCGGGCACGATGTGACACATGTTGATATGCCACTGTCGCCATCGCGCGTCTGGTCGGCGATGCAAGGGTAAGGGAGACAAGACAATGTACACATTTGATATCGAACGCCCAAGCACAATTGCCGATGCGGTGAAACTGCTGAGCGATAGTACAGAAAGCCAACCATTGGGCGGCGGGCAAACGCTGATTCCGACGTTGAAACAACGCCTTGCCATGCCTGATCGGCTGGTGTCCCTGGGGGGGATCACTGAAATTCAGGGCATTTCCCAGGATGATGGCGGGGCCTTGTGCATTGGCGGGGGCACGACCCATGCCGATGTGGCCGCAGGCGCGGGGGCCTATGCGGCCCTTGCGGGGCTTGCGGGCAAAATCGGGGATCCAGCGGTGCGCAATCGCGGCACTATTGGTGGGTCACTGGCCAACAATGACCCCTCGGCGTGCTATCCGTCGGCGGTGCTGGCCTCGGGGGCGACTGTTGTCACCAACACGCGCGAAATCGCGGCTGATGATTTCTTTGACGGGTTGTTCACAACTGCCCTGCAAGAAGACGAGATCATCACCGAGGTGAGGTTCGAGGTGCCGCAAAAAGCGGCTTATATGAAGTTTGAACAACCCGCCTCGCGCTTTGCTTTGGTTGGTGTGTTTGTGGCCAAATACGCCGATGGCGTGCGTGTGGCGGTGACCGGTGCGTCTGAGGGCGGCGTATTCCGCTGGGCCGAGGCCGAAGCGGCCCTGAGCGCCAATTTCGCAGCATCGGCACTGGATGGGCTGAGCCTGGATGGATCTGGTATGATCTCAGACCTGCACGGGTCTGGCGATTATCGCGCACATCTGGCAGCGGTGATGACACGCCGTGCGGTGGAGGCCGCCTGATCCGGGCTGATAGCGACATTTTGAAAAGCGCGCGACCTCAGACGGGGCCGCGCGCTTTTTGTTGAGGTCGGAGCCTCCGGCGGGGATATTTTAAGCAAGAAGATGGGAGGAGGGCGCTCAGCCCATTTTGCGCAGGCGTTTGAACAGGCTGGATGTATCCCAGCGCCCGCCGCCCATTTTTTGCACGTCCTTATAAAACTGATCAACCAGAGCCGTGACGGGCAGGGAGGCGCCGTTTTCATCTGCGGTGGACAGGCAAATGCCAAGGTCTTTGCGCATCCAGTCAGTGGCAAAGCCGTGTTCGAACTGGTCGTCAATCATGGTTTCATAGCGGTTGGACATCTGCCAGCTGCCGGCCGCGCCCTGGCTGATCACCTCAACCACCGAGCGGCCATCAAGCCCGGCTTTTTCAGCAAAATGTAGCGCTTCGGACAGGCCTTGAACCAGGCCGGCAATGGCGATCTGGTTGCACATTTTGGTGAGTTGGCCTGCGCCGCTTTCACCAATACGGCGGCACATTTTGGCGTAGATGTTCATCACAGGTTCGGCGGCGTCATAGGCCGCTTGATCACCGCCACACATAATGCCGAGCTGGGCATTTTGGGCCCCCGCCTGACCGCCCGAGATGGGGGCGTCGACAAAATTCAGGCCAGCGTCCTTGGCTGAGGTATAAAGCTCGCGGGTGACTTTTTCGGATACAGTTGTGTGATCTACGAAGGTAGCCCCCTTGGCCATCCCGGAAAATGCGCCGGTATCGCCAAGGCATACGCTGCGCAAATCGTCGTCATTGCCAACGCAGGCCATCACAAAGTCAGCGCCGGTTGCGGCGGCGCGTGGGGTCTCGGCGTGGGTGCCGCCGTATTCGGTTGCCCAAGCTGCGGCTTTGCTTGAAGTGCGGTTGTAAACACAGACGGAATGACCCGCCGCCTGCAAATGCCCGGCCATTGGGTAGCCCATTACGCCCAAGCCCAGAAATGCCAGTTTTGCCATCGGTATCTTCCTTGCCATTGTCTCGCCTTGGATTTCTGACTATCCCCGTTCAATGATGCAAGGGAAAAGGGGCGCGGGCCTGATGACAATGTTGTTTCGTTGGCTGATCAGGATAGCAAGCGCGATGGTGCTGCTGGCTGTGGCGGCTGTGCTGGTGGGGTATTTCCTGTTGTCACGCTCCTTGCCCGATTATTCCAAAACTCTGGACGTGACCGGGATCACCGCCCCGGTTGAGATCATTCGCAATAATTCCAACGTGCCGCATATTTTCGGCAAGGCGGATGCAGATGTGTTTTTTGGCCTTGGGTATGTGCATGCCCAGGACCGGCTGTGGCAGATGACGATGCTGCGCCGTACCGTGCAGGGGCGGCTATCTGAGGTGTTTGGGTCAAGGACCATCGAGATCGACAAGGTGCTGCGTCGGTTTGATCTGTATGGATTGGCGCGCCAATCGGTTGAGGTACAGGATGCCCGCACGCTTGCGGCGCTGGAGGCGTATTCTGCGGGTGTGAATGCACGTCTGGGTGAAATCAACCAAGAAGCATTGGGGCGTGGTGCGCCTGAGATGTTCCTGTTTGATGTGCCAATCGCGCCTTGGCAACCTGCTGATTCCATTGCGATTATCAAGTTGATGGGGGTGCAGCTGTCATCACATCTCCAAAATGAGGTGCTGCGTGCCCGCACGACACTGGCGGTGCCTGATGCGGCACGATTGGCCGATATTCTGCCCGACGCACCGGGCAGCGGAATTGCCGCCCTGGCGGATTATGCCAGCTTGTTTCCGGGCCAACCTATGGGGCGGCAAGTGGCGCAGGCGGAGCCATCGGGCAATCCGCTGTCACCTTTCAAAGACCGCGCCTTTGCCGGGGCGTCAAATGCCTGGGCCGCGGCGCCTGCTCGGTCTGCCTCTGGGGGGACGCTCTTGGCCAATGATCCACATCTGGGCCTTTCTGCACCTGCGATCTGGTATCTGGCGCGCATGGAATTGCAAACAGGTGGTGTGATTGGGGGGACAATCCCAGGTGTGCCTGCGGTGATGACCGGGCGGTCGAGCTCACTTGGGTGGGGGATTACCTCGTCATATATGGATGATCAGGATGTGTTCATGGAAGAGTTGAACAGCCAGAACACCGAGCAATACCGGACGCCAGACGGGTACAAGGAATTTGTCACCCGCAAGTCGATCATCGAAATCAAAGACCAAAACCCGGTTACATTGACGCTGAGGTGGTCAGACAATGGCCCAATCCTGCCCGGGTCACATTATGATTTGTCCAAGGTGACGCCTGCGGGCCATGTGGCCGCGCTCAGCTGGACGGTGTTGACGCCCAAAGACACAACGATGACCTCGGCTGTTTCGCTGATGTATGCCAGCACTGTTGAAGAAGCATTGGAGAGCGGGCGATATTACATTGGACCGTCCCAAAACCTGACTGTGGTGGATCAAGAAAAGATTGCCATGAAAACCATTGGGGCGATGCCACGCCGGGATGCCGCGCATCAGAGCCAGGGGCGGATGCCCAGCCCCGGATGGCGCAAGGAAAACCGCTGGCAGGGGCTGAGCGCTTATTCTGCGAACCCTGAGTTTGTGGCACCTATGGGCGGGTTGTTGGGCAATACCAACAACAAGACAGTGGATCGACCGTTTCCGTTACATGTCAGCTACTTATGGGGGGATACGCAGCGGGTGAACCGTTGGAAGCGGCTGATGCAGATCCGGCAGGTACACACCCGTGATAGCTTCATCGAAGCGCAATTGGACACGGTCAGCTTTACCGCGCGTTCCTTGTTGCCACTGATCGGGGCTGAGTTGTGGTTTACCGGCGAAACCGCGCCTGAGGGCACCCCGGAGCGGCTACGTCAGCGTGCCTTGGAGCTGTTGTCGGAATGGAATGGCGAGATGAACGAGCATCTGCCGGAACCGCTGATTTATGCGGCCTGGTTAAAGGCGTTGCAGGACCGTTTGATTCAAGACGATATCGGCCCGCTGGCGGATGAGTTTAGCCATGTGAACCCGTTGTTCATTGAACGAGTGTTCCGAAATGTGGATGGCGCATCTGCCTGGTGTGATATCCGGCAATCCTCGCGCGAGGAAAGCTGTGCAGATATTGCACGTCTTGCATTGGACGACGCCCTCGTTTGGATTTCTGAGCGGTATGGCACCGCACTGGAAAGCCTGCGCTGGGGGGATGCGCATCAGGCGACACATGATCATCAGGTGTTGGGCGAGGTGCCTGTGCTGCGCCATTTTGTGAATATCCGGCAGAGCACATCGGGTGGCGACAATACGCTGTTGCGTGGGCGCACACGCGGTGGCGACGGGCCTGATCCGTTTGAGAATGTGCATGGGGCGGGATACCGGGGCGTCTATGATTTTGCCGATCCCGACAGTTCGGTTTTTGTGATCTCAACTGGGCAATCGGGGCATTTTTTGAGCCGTCATTATGATGATATGGCGCAGTTGTGGCGGCGCGGCGAGTATATCCCGATGTCGCTGGACCGAGATCTGGCGCGGGCGGCAGCGGTGGGGGTAACTGTATTGACGCCTGTGGGCGAATAACACCTCAGCCTTGGCTGGTTTGTAAGCTGTGTTTGACAGCTTTGCGGACGGAGCGCGAATTCGCTGCGACAGCGCCAAAGGCCGCTTTTTAAACGCCGCGCGCCTATTCCTTCTTTCGCAAGTTTGGTATTTTCAGCCCCACTTCAGATGAATCGATCAGGACGCCCAGTCGTTTTCTGCGGGTTTCTTCCTTCTTTGCGCTCATGACCCACCAGATTGAATCTCTTCTGTAGGATCGTGCCAAGTTGGACAGGAATGCCCACGCCGGCTTGTTCGCCCTGATTTGGGCCTCAAACTCTTTGGGCAGCGGCACATCTCTGTCGTCAGAGGAGTAGCCTTTAATATCGGTTCGGTTGTTGAACGAGTGCAGCCCTTCAGGTTTCATCTTCCCAATCCGCATGAGTTCATTCACTTTTTTGACGTTCACCGCGCTCCATACACTTTTACTTTTGCGAGGCGTAAAGCGGATTTTATACCTGTGTTCGTCGATGGATTTTCGGATGCCGTCGATCCACCCGAAACACAGCGCGACGTCGACCGTTTCAGACCACGTAGGGCAAGCACGTCCTGTGCTTTTCCTGAAATAACCCACCCAAATTTCGGGGGCATCAGGATGGTGTTCTAACCATTCGCCAAATGCGTCTTGGGTGGTGAAGAAAATTGCATTTTGCATCCGCCCATCTCCTTTGGTCTTGTCTGTTACCCTCCGGCAAAAACCGGAGGGTGCGCATAATTGCGAAATGTGCCGCAACCTAGATCGCGTCCTGCCCCGCTAACCATTCTAGGATCGCACTGGTCGTCTCATCGGGCATCTCTTGCTGTATCCAATGACCACAATCAAGATTTACCACCTTTACCTGAGGCACGAAGTCCACGAGGTTTTCGGACGGTGGGATCATGTCCCGTTCGCCGTAAATCATAAGCGCTGGCTTTCGAATGATTGGGTCAACATTTGCCAAAATCTGCCAGTTGCGGTCAAGATTTCTGTACCAATTGATGCTACTGGTGAATCCGTTTGCCTTAAACGCCGAGACAAAGACCGCCATGTCTTTGTCGTGCATCACTGGTTCCCCAAGCGGCTCTTCTGCTTTGGCAAGGTTGATCATCATCATGCCGGGTTCGGGCGGAACAGGGGGCAGGTTTTTGCGGTACAAGTTGCTTAGGAACTGGGACGTATTCTCGTCCAGCACAGCATCCGCAACACCCGGCTGCCGATTGAAGTGAACAAAATAATTATCACCTCCAAAGATTTCCTCCATGAACGCGATCCATGGTTTTGGGGTGCGCGCCTGATATGGAAGAGCAAGGTTGATTACCCTTTTCACCCGATCAGGATGCAATAGCGCTAAGCTCCAAACGACATTTGCTCCCCAATCATGGCCGACAAAGATGGCGTCGCCATATCCGTAGTGGTCGAGCAGTCCGACCAAGTCACCTGTCAAATGTGCGATATCATATGCGGTGACCTCGCTCGGGCGGGTTGAATTGCCGTATCCCCGTTGGTTCGGGGCAATAACGTGATACCCTGCTGCGACCAAAGCGGGTATCTGATGACGCCAAGTATAGGCATGTTCTGGCCAGCCGTGGCACAGAACAATCGGGTTTCCTGCATTGTGCTGCCCCGCTTCAAAAACTTCGAGCGTTATGCCGTTGGTTGCTATGAAAGTCGGCTTGGGGAAATCGGTTGGTTGAGACATTGTCGTTCCTATTTCATTCATGGGTTGTGCTTGACGGATCATGAAATCAGCCTTGCTGATACGCACTGCCACTGGTTAAGGTATAAAGGTGCCAAAAATTGACACCTTTGATTGGTAGCTTTCTTAAATGAAAATTCGCAGCCGACATGATGCCATAGTGCGCAGCCTTCGCCGCAACGAGACCTCGACAATCGCCGAGTTGATGCAGGACGTTGGCGCATCGCGGCGAACAATACTGCGTGACATTGGTGCACTGCGTGATGAAGGGTTTGTTATTCATTCGGAACAAGGGCGGGGAGGTGGTTTGCAGCTTGATCCGCAATCCGTTCAGGCCAACGCCCGGCTTTCGGTCGCTGAAGTTTTCGCGCTTTTGATCAGTGTGGCATCTATGCGAGCAGCCGGAAACTTGCCCTTTTCAGGGCTCGCAGACGCTGGGTTGGCCAAAATCGAAAAGGCCCTGCCGTCGGACAAAGTGCGCGACCTGCGCCGTTTTCTGGATTGCCTGTATGTTGGGAGGCTCGCATCACAAGTTGATATTTCGAACATGGGCGTGATGGACCCCGACTTGCTGTCAACGTTTGAACCTGCGTTTCTTGGGCAACTTCATTTACGGTTCCAATATCGCGACGCCAAAGGGGTCGTAACAAGCCGGATGGTCGAACCTCAAGCCATGCTGATCCTGCCGCCGCTTTGGTATTTGGTCGCCTGGGATAGTTCGCGTGAAGATTTTCGGTATTTCCGAATGGACCGGATCAGCGAGCCAGAGTGCATAGAAGGAACAAAATTCAAAAGACGCCATGTCCCATTCGAAGACCACATCCGACCCATTCGTGGCTTACCGCGCTAGGAGTATCTCAATACTTGGCGCGTATTTGAATTCTAGCCGAAGCTTCCATTGCCAATTGCTCATGTTCCTCGAACCCGACATTCACTGCGGGACATAAAATCGGTAATCTGGGCTCAGACCCGACATTCAAGAATGCAGGTACAGGCATACAAACGCCCGGGCAGAGCCGGGCGCATTTCGTGTTTGCAACCAAATTCTGTCTCAGGCGTTGGCGTCGCGGATTTTGTCTGCGGCGTCTTTGTCGTAGGTGACGCCGTTTTGTTCAAACAGGGTGTCCAGCTCGCCAGAGAGGGTCATTTCGGTGATGATATCGCAGCCACCAACGAATTCACCTTTGACGTAAAGCTGCGGCACGGTGGGCCAATCGGAATAATCCTTGATGCCTTGGCGAACATCCGGGTCAGCCAGCACATCAACGTCGGAAAACTCAACGCCCATGAAATTCAGCACGCCTGCGACGCGCGAGGAGAACCCGCATTGCGGCATATCCTTGGAGCCTTTCATGTAAAGCACCACGTCATTGGCTTTGACGGTTTCGTCGATCTGGGTTTTTACGTCGGTCATTATTGCGTGCCTTTATTCATCTGTGACATTGCTAGCCCTGCATGACTGTGAGCTCTTTTGTGAAGTATTGTCGTCTTTTTTGAAATCGTCTTGTCCAACGAAAAGCGATTCAAATAGGGATCTTATCCAAACTCCAACACCCTTCGCCACGGCTTCACATCCGTCTTCAATCATTCCGGTGCCTTGGTGGTCAGTGCCAGCGCGTGCAAATCGCCATTCGGCCCGTCCATCTTGCCCTTCAGCGCGGCATAGACGGCGCGTTGTTGTTGCACCCGGTTCATGTCAGCGAACGTCGCGTCGATCACCTCGGCGGCATAGTGATTACCATCACCGGCCAGATCGGTGATGGTGATCTGTGCGTCGGGAAAACTGACGCGGATCAGGTCTTCGATTTCCTGAGCTTGCATAGCCATTGTTGGCGCGCTCCTTTGAGGTTTGATCAAGATGTAAGCCCCGCCCACAGATTTCGCAAGGTGGGGCAGGGCGATAACCGACAGTTGCAGTTAATATCCCTAGCTGTCGAACAAAGCGCCAAAGCTGGTGCGGAACAGCGTGGACAGGTCCGCCATCGGGGCCGATTGGCCTCCATAGTTGACCTGATCGCCGCCGAAGTGCCCAACCACCTGTGCAGGTACCCCGGCGGGGCCCGCGGCCAGCATCAGCGCCTCGGCATCTTTGGCCGAGCAAGTAATGAGATAGCGCGCCTGATCTTCGCCAAACAGAGTGGCGGTGTCGGCGCTGTCCAGGGTGACGCCAATTTCGGCGGCCTCGGCCAGCTCAAACGCGGCCAGCGCCAGCCCGCCGTCTGACAGGTCTGTGCAGGCGGTGATATGTGCGCGGTTGGCGCGGATGAAATTGCCGTGGCGTTTCTCAACGATCAGGTCGACTGTGGGCGCGTCGCCCTCAACCCGGCCCAGAACCTCGGCCAGCAGGGCGGATTGGCCAAGATGCCCAGCAGTATCACCGATCAGCAAAGCCACATCGCCGTCACGTGCCTGGCCGGTGATGGCGTCATCGGCGTGTTTGATCAGCCCCACAGCACCAATGGTGGGTGTGGGCAGGATCGCAGTGCCGTCAGTTTCATTATAAAGTGACACATTGCCGGAAACGATGGGCATATCGAGTGTCTCGACCGCGGCCGAGATCCCCTGAATTGCCCCTACGAATTGCCCCATGATGGCGGGCTTTTCGGGGTTGCCGAAGTTCATATTGTCGGTGGTGGCCAAAGGCACTGCGCCCAGGGCAGAGAGGTTGCGGTACGCCTCGGCCACGGCCTGTTTGCCGCCCTCAACCGGGTTTGCCTTTACATAGCGCGGGGTCACATCCGAGGTGAAGGCCAGCAGTTTGTCTGTGCCATGCACACGGATCAGACCGGCGCCTTGCCCTGGTGTGCGGGTGCTGTCGGCCATGACCATCGTGTCATATTGCTCCCATACCCATTGGCGCGACGAATAGTTGGCCGATTTGATCAAGGCTGTGAGCCCGTCAATCGGATCGACCTGTGCCACGCTGGCCGGATCAAGCGGGGTGGCGGGGGGCGTTGGCTCCCAGGGGCGGTCATATTCGGGGGCGCTGCCTGACAGGGTGGCAAGTGGGAGGTCTGCTTTTACCTCATCGCCATGCAGGATCAAAAAGCGGTCCTCGGCAATGGTTTCACCGACGATGGCAAAATCGAGGTCCCATTTTTCGAACACGGCACGGGCTTGTGCTTCCAGTTCGGGGCGCAGGACCATGAGCATACGTTCCTGAGATTCGCTGAGCATCATCTCATAGGCGGTCATATTGTCTTCGCGCTGGGGTACATCGTTGAGTTGCAGCTTAACGCCCAATCCGCCTTTATCGCCCATTTCCACGGCCGAGCAGGTCAGGCCCGCAGCGCCCATATCCTGAATTGAGATCACCGCGCCAGTTTGCATCAGCTCCAGCGTGGCCTCCATCAGGCGTTTTTCGGTGAAGGGATCGCCGACTTGTACGGTGGGGCGCTTTTCCTCAATGGAATCGTCAAATTCAGCCGAGGCCATAGTGGCACCGCCAACGCCATCACGCCCGGTCTTGGCGCCGAGGTAAACCACCGGCATGCCCACACCACTGGCCGCTGAGTAGAAAATCTTGTCACTGTCAGCGAGGCCCGCAGCAAAGGCATTGACCAGACAGTTTCCGTTGTAAGCAGGGTCAAAGCGCACTTCGCCGCCAACGCAGGGTACACCAAAGCTGTTGCCATAGCCGCCCACACCAGCAACCACGCCGTGCACCAGCTGACGGGTTTTGTGATGGCCCGGCTCACCAAAGCTCAGGCTGTTCATCGAGGCCACGGGCCGCGCGCCCATGGTGAACACATCACGCAAAATACCGCCCACACCTGTGGCGGCCCCTTGGTAGGGTTCGATATACGACGGGTGGTTGTGGCTTTCCATTTTAAAGATCACGGCCTGGCCATCGCCAATATCCACGACACCTGCGTTTTCGCCGGGGCCACAGATCACCTGAGGGCCTGTGGTGGGCAGGGTGCGCAGCCATTTCTTGGAGGATTTATACGAGCAATGCTCGTTCCACATCGCCGAAAAGATGCCCATTTCAGTGAACGTGGGCTCTCGGTTCAGGATACGAAGGATATCGGCGTATTCATCGGGCGAAAGCCCATGCGCTGCGATCAGATCTGGTGTGATGTCCGGCTCTTGCATGTGGCACGTCCCCCTTGGTGTGTCTTGAGGGGTTCTTTAGGCGATTGCAGGGCCGGATTAAAGAGGGGTTTGTGTATTCGTGCCGTTGAACGTGAAGCAAACTGCGCGATGCCTTCGGCGAAAGTATTTAGGGAAAGATGAAGCCCACCCTGCGCGTTATATTCTGCTTGACGCAAGCAGGCAAAGGGCATTGGCTGCGCGGTGTATTGGGAGGATGATATGCACCAGATTAAAAACCCGTGGCGCGGTGTCGGATTGAGTGATGCATCAATGGCCGATGTGCCTATGCCCAGTGTGGATGCCAAGGGCAGCGAGGCGCTGATCCGGCGCTGTTTATCGCCTGAGGAAACCCCATTGGTGAGCGTATCTGGCTTTGGCCCGCAGCTGTGGGTCAAGGACGAGCGCGGGCGCATGGGGCTGGGCAGTTTCAAGGCCTTTGGCGCGGCATATGTGATTGCGCATCAGGGGGAAGCCACTGGTGCGGATGATATGTCTTGCGCGTTGAGCGGGCGGACGTATGTGACGGCGAGCGCGGGCAATCATGGTTTGTCTGTCGCGGCTGGTGCACGTCGTTTTGGCGCCAGGGCCGTGGTGTATCTGGCGCAAACCGTGCCTGAGGGTTTTGCCAAACGTTTGCGCGATGAGGGTGCTGAGGTGGTGCGCGAAGGTGCGGATTATGAGGCAAGCATGATCGGCGCTGCCAAGGCGGCCGATGACAACGGGTGGACGTTGCTGTCTGACAGCTCGTGGCCGGGGTATTTTGAGCTGCCGCATCGGTTGATGGAGGGCTATCTGACCATGGCCGCTGAGGCCGCACGCCAAATGCCCCAGGCCCCCACGCATATTATGCTGCAAGCCGGTGTTGGCGGATTGGCGGGGGCCTGCGCCGCCTATTTCCGACAGGTCTGGGGCGATGCGCCGCAGATCGTGGTGGTGGAACCAGAATTTGCGCCAGCGTTGATGGATAGCATCGAGGCGGGTAAATCCGTGGTCTCTTCTGGTCCGGTGTCCAACATGGGGCGGCTGGATTGCAAAGAACCATCGTTGATTGCACTTAAGGGATTGGCGCGGGACGCTGACAGTTTTGTCACAATCACCGAAGAGGACGCCACGGCCATTTTGCCCGAGCTGTCAGCCCTGGGGCTGGCCACATCGCAATCAGGCGGGGCCGGGTTGGCGGCGTGCAAGCTTATGCAGCTTGGCGCTGGCGCGCGGGTGCTATGCATCCTGTCGGAGGGGCCAGACGTATGATGCGCGGCTTTCCCGAGGCCGAATTCAAGGCCCGCACCCAAGCCGCGCAGGCGCGTATGGCCGAGGAAGGACTGGGCGCGCTGTGGCTGACCAGCGAAGTGGATGTGCGCTATTTCACTGGGTTTCTGACCCGGTTCTGGGAAAGCCCCAGCCGACCATGGCATCTGGTGGTGCCGGCAGCCGGTAAACCGATTGCGGTGATCCCTTCGATCGGGGCCGCGTTGATGGGCCGCACCTGGATTGATGATATTCGCAGCTGGTCTGCCCCCAATCTGGCCGATGATGGGGTGAGCCTGCTGGCCGATACTTTGGGCGGCATTGAGGGGCCGGTTGGCGTGCCATCGGGATATGAAACCCATCTGCGCATGCCGCTTGCGGATTTTGAGCGGGTCAAAACGATGAGCGCACATTGCTTTACGGATGATCGCGGCATTGTGGCAGGTCTGCGGGCAATCAAATCGGACGCTGAGATCGCCAAAATCACGCATATTTGCGGTATTGCCGGACGGGCCTTTGGCCGTATGGATGAGATTGCAGGCGAGGGCGTGGCGTTGTCACAGGTGTTTCGCGATTTCCAGCGCTTGCTGTTGGAGGAAGGCGCCGATTGGGTGCCTTATATTTCTGGCGGGGCCGAACAAGATGGCTATGGCGATGTGATCTCGCCTGCCAAGGATGATCCGTTGCAGGTGGGGGACATCATGATGTTGGACACAGGTGCCGTGTGGGACGGGTATTTCTGTGATTATGATCGAAATTTTGCCATTGGGACGGCCTCGGATGCCGCGCAGGGGGCACATGCCCGGTTGATCCAGGCCACAGATGCGGCGTTTCAAATGGCGCGCCCCGGAGTGCGTGCCTGTGACCTTTGGAAAGTGATGGCCGATATTGTAGGCGGCGGGGAAGGGGCCGGACGGCTGGGTCATGCTTTGGGCATGCAGCTGACGGAAGGCCTGTCATTGACGCCGCAGGATCAGACCGTCCTGCACCCCGGCATGGTGCTGACACTGGAGCCGGGGATTGACGTGGTTGCGGGCAAAATCATGGTGCACGAAGAAAACATCGTGATCACTGAGGGCGCAGCCCGCGCGATTTCACCCTTCGCAACGTCAGAGTTGCCTGTGATCTGACGAAACTAGCGGTTGCCGGATTTGGAGCGTGTAAGACAAGTGGGGCAATATCCGGCGGCGGGCGAATCCGAGGCGGCTATGCCAAGGCGAAAGCCCAAAAAAAAGGCCGAGCATTAAGCTCGGCCGAAGTCCAACAGGGAGGTATGATGATGACCACTTTCGTCGTCATCGTCATGGGTGGAATTAAGTTACGAATTAGAATCGTTCAAGAGATAGAATGTCGCAGGTGCAGCATTTCCGATATGCATGTGCTGCATGGCTTCTTTGTCAGGGTTTGACGGTGCCCTGAGCACGCATCTGTTTGCGGTAGGAGATAATCTCATCCTGCACGAAATCACGGAAAGCGGCGATGCGTTTGGAGTGGCGCAGTTCTTCGGGATAGGCGAGGAACACTGGCACCTCGTTTGATTCCACCTCGGGCAGAATGCGCACCAGTTCGGGAAAATCCTGTGTCAGGTAATCTGGCAACACGCCGATCCCAAGATTATGCAACACGCCCTGAAGCACCCCAAAGTAATTGTTGACGGTTAATATGGCGGGCATTTCATGGGCCAGCAGCTCGCTGACCATATCGGCCCCTGCGCCAACTTGTGCGGAATGCGGATTCTGACAGATCAGACGATGGCGGTGAAAATCTCTTACAGACGCAGGCGCCGGGTTGTCTTTTAGGTAATCGGGATGCGCAAACAACCCCATGTGAATGGACATCAGCCGCTTGCGGATCAGATCGGCTTGGCTTGGCTCTTTCATACGGATCGCAACATCGGCCTCGCGCATGGGCAGATCAAGTACGCGTTCTTCCAGCATCAGATCAATCTTCAGGTCTGGGAATTTGTCATAGAGGTGGGGCAGGCGAGGCGCCAACCAGAGCGTGCCAAAGCCGGTGGTGGTGGTGACGCGCAATTCGCCAAACACCTCTTCTTCGCTATCGCGGATGCGCGCGGTGGCGGCATCAAGGCGTTTGAGCATGGCGCGTGTTGCGTCAAACAGCAGCTCGCCCTGTTCGGTCAGAATCAGGCCGCGGGCATGGCGGTGAAACAGGGTGGTATTCAGCGATTCTTCCAAGCCCCTTATCTGGCGTGAGACCGCAGATTGCGACAAATGCAGCGAGTCACCGGCATGTGTCAGGCTGCCTGCATCTGCCACCGCATGAAATATCCTGAGCTTGTCCCAATCCATTGGCTAACTTTCTGTCAAAATTCGCGCTGAGTTTGAAATAGCAAACTTGTGACTAATATACACCTGCCAACTTTGGCTTTTCCTCAGATTTTCCTTGGTAGGTCAGAAAATATGACCTATTATCCTGTTATATTCCGGTGGAGCACACCTGAAGCAGGGAGCACGCAATGAGCAAGCCACAGATTTCACTCAATGACCGTTTTGATCTGGCCAAATCGCCGGTTCTGTTGAACGGCACACAAGCATTGGTGCGTTTGATGTTGATGCAGGCGGCACGTGACAAGGCCGCTGGGCTGAACACGGCCGGCTATTGCACCGGCTATCGCGGCTCGCCGTTGGGGGCGGTGGATATGCAGATGCGCCGGGCTGAAAAGCAGCTGACTGAGGCAAACATCCGCTTTGAAGAAGGTTTGAACGAAGACCTTGCGGCGACCGCTCTTTGGGGTAGTCAGCAGGCCGAATTGCGCGGTGAGGGCAAATATGACGGCGTTTTTGGTCTGTGGTATGGCAAGGGTCCGGGGGTGGACCGTTCGGGCGATGTGATGCGCCACGCAAATATGGCGGGCACGTCCAAACATGGCGGCGTGCTGATGGCGATGGGCGATGACCACACCGGCGAAAGTTCAACCGTGTTGCACCAATCTGAATGGGCGCTGGTCGATGCCTATATGCCCGTGGTGTCCCCGGCGGGCGTGCAAGAGATCATTGACTATGGTATCTATGGCTATGCTTTATCACGGTTTTCTGGCCTTTGGGTGGGGCTGAAGACGATGAAGGATACGGTTGAGGCCACCGCGGTGGTTGATGGCCATCCCGACCGGATGCAGCTGGTGATTCCTGAGTTTGATATGCCCCAAGACGGGCTGAACATTCGCCTGGGCGACACGCCGCACGCACAGGAAACCCGGATCATCGACTATAAACGCTTTGCGGCCGAAGAATTCAGCCATGCCAACAAAATGGACAAGCGCATGGTCGGCAAGCCCGGTGCCAAGATCGGCTTTGTCTCGGCGGGTAAAAACTGGCTCGATCTGGTGCACGCCATGTCCTTGCTGGGCATCGACGAGGCCGAAGCCGAACGCCTGGGCATTACAACCTATAAAGTGGGGCAGGTGTTTCCGCTGGATATGAAGGGGTTTCAGGAGTGGGCCGACGGGCTGGATCTGATTGTGGTGATCGAAGAAAAGCGCAAGCTGATCGAGATTCAGATCAAAGAAGCGTTGTTTGATGACAACCGTTACCGTGTGTACGGCTGGTACAAAGGCGGGGCTGGTGGTCTGCACCGCGAAGAGCTGTTTCCAACCCGTGGCGCACTTGATCCGATCTGGATTGCACAGAAGCTCGGCGGTATTCTGATTGAAGAGGGCCGTGGTACTGACCGCATGAAGGCTGGGCTTCAAGCCCTTGATGATGCAGCAAAAGCAGACAATGCCGAAGAACTGGCTGCGCGTCTGCCATACTTCTGTTCGGGCTGCCCGCACAACTCATCCACCAAGCTGCCCGAGGGCGCGCGCGCCTATGCCGGAATTGGCTGTCACTATATGGTGCAGTGGATGGACCGCGAAACGACCGGGTTCACCCATATGGGGGGCGAAGGGGCCAACTGGATTGGTGAGGCACCATTTTCCAACCGCACGCATGTGTTCCAGAATCTGGGCGACGGGACGTATAACCATTCGGGCGTTCAGGCCATTCGCGCGGCTTTGGCTGCTGAGACGACAATCACCTACAAAATTCTCTATAATGATGCTGTTGCGATGACGGGCGGGCAAGCCAATGAAGGCGGGCTTGATGCGCCGCGTATCGCGGCAGAGCTCAAGGCTATGGGGGTGAAACATCTGGCTGTTGTCTATGACGAAAAGGAAGATGTTGACTTTAAGTTATTTCCTCAAGGCATTGATATGTTTGAGCGTTCTAATCTCATGGACGTGCAGGAACGGTTTGAACAGATTGAGGGTGTCTCAGCCATCATCTATATTCAGACCTGTGCCGCTGAAAAACGCCGCCGTCGTAAACGAGGGCTGTTTCCTGATCCTGATAAGCGTGTGTTCATCAATACTGACGTCTGCGAAGGGTGCGGGGATTGCGGGGTTCAATCGAACTGTGTGTCAATCGTTCCGGTGGAAACTGAGTTGGGCCTCAAACGCGCGATTGACCAATCCAGCTGCAACAAGGACTTTTCCTGTGTCAAAGGGTTCTGCCCTTCATTTGTGACGTTAGAAGGGGCAAAGATCCGCAAGGAAGAGGCAAGCGAACTGACACTTCCAGACCTGCCAATGCCGCAATTGCCTGCCATAGATGGTACGTTCAATGTGGTGATCACTGGCGTGGGCGGCACGGGTGTTGTGACCATCGGTGCTGTCATGGCGCAGGCGGCACAGCTGGATGGCAAGGGGGCCGGCATGATGGAAATGGCCGGGCTTGCTCAAAAGGGTGGTGCCGTACAAATCCACTGCCGATTATCGGAAAAGCCGGATGATATCAGTGCGATACGCGTTGCCACGGGGGAATGCGATGCGCTGATCGGTGGCGATCTGGTGGTGAGCGCTGGGGCGAAGACCTTGGGATTAACACATCTGGGGCGTACAGGCGCGGTGGTGAATTCACACGAGGTGATCACCGGTGATTTTACGCGTGATGCGGATTTCAAACTGCCGTTTGACCGGCTGGAACTGGCACTGCAGGCGCGGCTGCAAGACGCCGTTCATTTGTTTGATGCCACCGAGCTGGCCAAGACAGCCTTGGGCGATTCCATCTTCTCGAACATGGTGATTTTCGGAGCGGCCTGGCAAAAGGGCCTCGTGCCGCTGAACCACAGTGCCATCATGCAAGCGATTGATCTGAACGGGGCTGCGGTAAATCGCAACCAGCGCGCCTTTGAAATTGGCCGTTGGGCGGTGCTGCACCCTGAAGATGCCGTTAAGCTGACAGTGCATAATGTGGTCACGTTACCAAGGTCCGCGGCTGATCAAATTACCTTCCGAGAGGATCACCTGCGCGCTTACCAAGGCAAAGGCTTGGTCAATCGCTATCGCAAGATGTTGGCCCGGATAGAGGATGCCGAGGTGCGGGAGGCCACATCAAAAGGCTATCATAAGCTATTGTCATACAAGGATGAATACGAAGTTGCCCGGTTACTGTTGACCAGCCGTGACAAGGCGAAGGCAGAGTTTGAGGGGGATTTCAAAATGTCCTTCCATCTGGCGCCACCGTTGTTGGCAGGCAAAGGTCCGGATGGCCGCCCCGCCAAACGGCAGTTTGGCCCCTGGCTGGAACGGCCCTTGCGGGTGTTGACCAAATTGAAACGTCTGCGGGGCACGCCGTTTGATCCGTTTGGCTACACTGCTGAGCGCAAGATGGAGCGCGCCTTGATCCGCCAATACGAGGCGGATATGGCCGAAGTCTTGCCTTTGCTGAGCGATGCAACCCGCGACGCCATCGTTGCATTGGCGCAATTGCCATTGCAAATTCGCGGCTTTGGTCCTGTCAAACAAGCCAATGAAGCCAAAGCCGCCAAACGCCGCGAAGAATTGCTGGTTGTGATCCGGCAGGGTGGCGAGGTCACGACGAAAGCCGCGCAATAAGCTGTTAACAAAACTTTATCTTTTGTCAGTAGGGTGAGATCTGAATTGACTCATTCTGGCGACCCGAAGGGAATTTGCAGCATGCCGAGCCGTCAAATCGCCCGCGATATCAGTTACGCTCATTCGGCTCAGACGTGGGGCGGGCGGGCCATGATCCGCACGATGGAGAATCTGACCGGCCGCATCCGGTTGATCAAAAGGGCGCGCGGCTATGAAGATGACGTGGCCAATGGCCGTGATTTCTGGGAGGTGATGCTGCATCGCTATGGGGTTTCGCTGGACGTGATGGCGGGCTGCCTGTCGAATATCCCGCGCGATAAACCGTTGATTTTGATCGCCAATCATCCCTACGGTATTCTTGATGGGTTAATAATGGGGTATATCCTTAGCCAGACGCGCGGCGATTTCCGCATTCTGGCGCATGAGGTTTTTCGCAAGGCTGATGATCTGAACAAAGTGGTCCTGCCGATCAGCTTTGCACAGTCCAAAAGCGCGATTGCCTTGAATTTGGCCACCCGTAAGACCGCGCTTGGATATCTGTCGCAGAATGGGGCAATCGGGGTTTTTCCTGGCGGGACTGTCAGCACCTCGGCCACGCCGTTTTCACCGCCGATGGACCCGGATTGGCGCAGTTTTACCGCGCGCATGGTGGCCAAATCCGAGGCCACGGTCGTACCGATATTCTTTGATGGGCATTGCAGCAGAATGTTCCAATTGGCCAGCCATTTGCATTTCACCCTTCGGATGGGGCTGCTGATCAAGGAATTCCGCAACCGGGTGGACACGCCTGTGCGCGTGGTCATCGGTGACCCGATTGGCCGTGATCAACTGGACACGCGGGCTAAAGACGCCAAATCCCTTATGGAATTTCTGCGCGTGAAGACGTATGAGCTGTCTCCAAGGCCGGTTGATCCCAGATCGCGCGGCTTTGAGTTTGAATAATGGTCTAAGGCGCAAAACATGGCTGTGGGAATTTTTGACAGCGGGCTGGGTGGCCTGACCGTACTGGATGCAGTGCAGGCGCGGCTGCCCGATGTCCCCTTTGTTTACATGGCCGACAGCGCGCATGCGCCATATGGTGTGCGCGATTCAGATGATATTTATGGGCTGACTTGTGCAGGCGTTGAGCGGCTCTGGGCCGAGGGGTGCGATCTGGTTGTACTGGCGTGCAACACCGCATCGGCGGCGGCCCTCAGGCGGATGCAAGAGAGCTTTGTACCGTCGGATAAACGCGTGCTGGGTGTTTTTGTGCCAATGATCGAGGCCCTGACCGAACGGCAATGGGGCGACAATTCGCCACCGCGTGAAGTGGCGGTGAAACATGTGGCGTTATTTGCAACACCTGCCACGGTGTCCAGCCGGGCATTTCAACGTGAACTGGCGTTTCGAGCCATCGGTGTCGATGTGGAAGGCCAGGCGTGTGGTGGTATCGTTGATGCCATTGAGGAAGGTGACATGATCCTGGCTGAGTCCTTGGTGCGTAGCCATGTGGATGCGTTGAAACGCAAAATGCCCAAACCGCAGGCGGCCATATTGGGCTGCACCCATTACCCCCTGATGCAAGAGGCATTTCAAGCGGCACTGGGCGAGGATGTAACCGTGTATTCCCAAGCCAATCTGGTGGCCGAGAGCCTGTCAGATTATCTCACTCGCCACCCCAATATGTTGGGGGCTGGAGATGCATCAAAATACCTGACCACAGGTGATCCACGCCGTGTGTCAGACCGCGCGGTACAGTTTTTGCGACGAAGCATCTCCTTCGAGACCGCCTGATTGCGCCCGCGCGAGACCTCCCGCAAAGGAGGATGAGCCACCCGGTCGCATTGCAGAGCTGCGCATTTCCGCTTACACGCCATTAACCCTCTGACAAAGAGATATGACATGACCCATTCCATCGCCATTCTTGGTGCCTCTGGCTATACCGGGGCCGAGCTTGTCCGGCTGATTGCCACCCATCCGACAATGAAAATCACCGCCCTCGGGGCCAATTCCAAGGCCGGGCAAAGCATGGCGCAGGTGTTTCCGCATCTGCGTCACCTCGATCTGCCCGATATGGTGAAGATCAATGAGATTGATTTTTCATCCATTGATTTGTGTTTCTGCGCCTTGCCGCATAAAACCTCGCAAGAGGTGATCTCGGCGCTGCCCAAAACCCTTAAGGTTGTTGATCTGTCGGCTGATTTCCGGCTGCGTGACCCGAGGGCCTATGAAAAATGGTACGGCAATCCACATGCTGCCATCGAGATGCAAAAAGAGGCGGTGTATGGGCTGACCGAGTTTTACCGTAACGACATTCGCAATGCCCGGCTGGTTGCCGGCACAGGGTGCAATGCGGCGACTGGGCAATTTGCACTGCGGCCGTTGATTGGCGATAGTGTGATTGATTTGGATAACATCATTCTGGATCTGAAATGCGGTGTCTCGGGGGCTGGGCGCAGCCTGAAGGAAAACCTGCTGCATGCTGAGTTGTCTGAGGGGTATCACGCCTATGCAGTGGGCGGCACGCACCGGCATCTGGGCGAATTTGATCAGGAGTTCTCGGCGGTTGCCGGTCGTGTGGTGCAGGTTCAATTCACCCCACATCTGGTGCCGGCCAACCGCGGGATTTTGGCCACCGGGTACGTCCATGGCGATGCGCAAGCTGTGTATGACAGCCTTGCCAACGCCTATGCGAGTGAACCTTTTGTTGAGGTTCTGCCTTTCGGCGAAACGCCCAGCACGCGGCATATTCGCGGCTCTAACTTTTGCCATATCGGTGTTGTGGGTGACCGGATAGCGGGGCGCGCCATTGTGGTGGCTGCTCTTGATAACCTGACCAAAGGCTCCTCCGGGCAGGCCTTGCAAAACGCCAATCTGATGCTAGGTGAAGATGAAACCATGGGGTTGATGTTGGCCCCTGTGTTCCCGTGAGGTAGCTGATGAAATCGCTTAAAAAACAAAGGCGTATCCAAATTATTGCAATCTCGGCGGTGGCGCTGATCGTGGCGACGGCGCTTATTGGTTATGCGATGCGTGACGGGATCAACTATTTCCGCTCACCTTCTCAGGTGATGGACAGCCCGCCCTTGGCCAGCGAGGTGTTTCGCATTGGTGGGCTGGTTGAGGAGGGCTCTCTCAAGCGCGGTGAGGGGGAGGCGACACATTTTGCCGTCACCGACGGCGGGGCCACGGTTGCGGTGGTTTACCACGGTGTGCTGCCTGATCTGTTTGGGGAAGGTCAGGGTATGATTGGCACAGGCACGTTTGACGGAGAAATGTTCACCGCCACTGAAATTCTGGCCAAGCATGACGAAAGCTATATGCCCAAAGAAGTGGTGGATGCGCTGAAAGAGCAGGGTGTCTATCAGGACCCGGACGCTCAGTAAGCCATACGTTAACCAATAAATTGCAGCCTCACCCCGCTAAGCCCAAGGGGAGAGCTGCATGAAATCTGTCACTGAAATCGCCCGAGAAATCGTTGCCCGAGAGGGCGGCTTTGTGAATGATCCCGATGATCCGGGCGGGGCCACCAATTTTGGTGTCACCATCCACACAATGCGCCGTCTGGGGTTGGATCTGGATCGTGACGGCGATGTGGATGTGGCTGATGTGCGCCGTCTCAGCCGCGCGCAGGCCGAAGACATCTTTGTCACGCATTACTTTCATCGACCCCGCATCGCCACCTTACCCAAGGCCTTGCAGCCATCGGTTTTTGATATGTACGTCAACGCCGGAGGGAATGCTGTGAAAATCCTGCAACGGTTGTTGCGCGACATGCATCAGACCGTGGATGTGGACGGGGTGATTGGCCCGCAAACTGCGGCTGCCGCTGCCAAGGCCGCCAGTCTGGCCCCTGAGTATATCTCGGATGCCTACGGCATTGCCCGGCGTAACTATTATTTCCGATTGGCCGATGGCCGCCCAGCCAGCCGCAAATACGCCCGCACCCGCAAGGGTGGCAAAGGCGGTTGGATCAAACGCGCCGAGGAATTTCTATCGCCGCGCTATCACCTGACCAACACCCAATTCCGCGAAAGGACTGCAAAATGGGCCTGATCGAAAACATCCTTGGCCTTGTCTTTGGCAATGGCCGTAATGCAATTGTGGAAACTGCTCAGGTCTGGCGTGAAAATGCCGAGGCCGGTGCCGCCCGAGAAGCCGACCTGACCGGCAAAGTCTTGGCGCAATATGGCCAGGAATTTGGCCTGCCTGATCGGGGCAAGTTTGACCGGATCATGGACGGTATAAACCGCATCCCACGCCCGGCTTTGGCCTTGGGGACATTGGCATTGTTTGTGGCGGCGATGATCAGCCCCAGTTGGTTTGCTGAGCGCATGCAAGGCATTGCGTTGGTTCCAGAGCCGCTGTGGTGGCTGTTGGGGGCGATCGTGTCGTTCTATTTTGGTGCACGCCATCAGTTCAAAGGGCAGCAATTTCAGCAATCCATTGCTGCCACCATGGCGCTGGTGCCGCAGGTTGTTGGCAATATTGAAATGCTGCGCACCACCGGAGCTGAGACACCGGGGCAGGCAGATACCGGGTCGGATGCGGAGCTGAGCCTGAGCGCGGTTTCGGCGGCGGCCACGCAAAATGCGGCTCTGGCGGACTGGGGTGAAAGCAAAGCGCGATAGGCCGTACCCACAACCTTGCCCAAAACCCCGCGACATTGTGACCGCTCTAAGGCCGCTTTCATGATTGCTCACGGCGGCATGGGTCCTATAACGTAAGCCATGTTTAATGAGCTTGGCCATTTCGCCCTGATCCTCGCCTTTATGGTGGCTTGCGTGCAGGCTGTCGTGCCCCTGATGGGCGCGCAGATGCGCCGCCCTGGCTGGATGGCTGTGGCTGAGCCAGCAGCGACGGTGCAGTTTTTGCTGACATTGTTGGCGTTTCTGGCGCTGACCTGGGCCTTTGTCACTTCGGATTTCTCGCTCAGGCTGGTTTGGGCCAACAGCCACACCGCCAAACCGATGCTGTATAAAATCACCGGGGTTTGGGGCAATCACGAAGGCTCGATGTTGCTGTGGGTGCTGATCGTCGCCTTGTTTGGTGCGTTCGTCGCGTGGTTTGGCCAAGGGCTGCCACCGGGGTTGAAAGCGCGGGTGTTAAGCGTGCAAGGCATGATCGGTGCTGCGTTTTTCGCCTTTATCCTGTTCACCTCTAATCCGTTTTTACGCCTTGAGGTGCCGCCCTTTGATGGTCAGGACCTTAACCCGCTGTTGCAAGACCCTGGTTTGGCGTTCCACCCGCCGTTTTTGTATCTGGGCTATGTCGGGCTTTCGATGACCTTCTCATTTGCTGTCGCCGCTCTGATTGAGGAGCGCGTGGACGCCGCCTGGGGCCGCTGGGTGCGCCCTTATACGTTGGCCGCCTGGATGTTCCTGACCATCGGCATCGCCCTGGGCAGTTGGTGGGCCTATTATGAGCTGGGCTGGGGCGGTTTCTGGTTCTGGGATCCGGTGGAAAATGCCAGCTTCATGCCATGGCTGATTTCTGCGGCGTTGCTGCATTCTGCCGTGGTGGTGGAAAAGCGCGAGGCGCTGAAAAGCTGGACGATTTTGCTGGCGATCATCGCCTTTGGTTTTTCGATGATCGGCGCGTTTATCACGCGCTCAGGTGTGCTCACTTCTGTGCATGCCTTTGCCACCGATCCAGAGCGTGGGCTGTTTTTGCTGCTGATCCTGGCCGTGTTCATGGGGGGCGCGCTGACGTTATTTGCTCTGCGGGCCAGCGCCATGCAGGCCAAGGGAGTATTTGGCGTTTCCAGCCGCGAATCCATGTTGCTGATCAACAATATCCTGCTGGGGGTTGCGGCATTCGTGGTGTTTGTCGGCACCATCTGGCCACTGGTGGCCGAGCTCTTCTTTGATCGCAAACTCTCGGTCGGTGAGCCGTTTTTCAACCTCGCCTTCACGCCCTTCATGGTACTGTTGGGCCTGATCCTGCCGGTAGGGGCCTTGTTGCCGTGGAAACGCGCCCGGCTGGGGCGGGCCATCGGCCAGTTGCGCATGGCATTTGGGGTGAGTGTGGCCATTGGCGTGCTGGTCTGGGCGATGCAAAGCGGGCGTTCGGGTCTTGGGCCTGTTGGCCTGTTTCTGGGGGCATGGCTGATCAGTGGCGCGGCGATTGATCTGTGGTCGCGTACCGGGCGCGGGCAAAGCCGTGTGGCGCGTCTATTCAGGTTGCCGCGTGCTGATTGGGGCCGTGTTGTGGCCCATGGTGGCCTTGGGGTGAGCATGGCGGGTGTGGCCGCGATGTTGGCCTGGTCTGTTGAGGATATCCGCGTGGTATCCAAGGGCGATAGGTTTGATTTGGCGGGCTACAGTTTTACGCTGAACGACGTCTGGCAGGAAAACGGCCCGAACTATCGCAGCACGATGGCCGAATTCGAGGTGCGCAAGGGCGCAGGCCAGGTTGCGCTGTTGCATCCCGAAAAACGGTTTTATCCCGTGGCGGCAATGCCCACCACCGAAGCTGCGATAGATAATGGCATTCTGCGCGATATTTATGTGGTGATTGGCGATCCGCAGGCCAGCGGCGGTTGGGCGGTGCGGACCTATTACAAACCACTGGCCAATTGGATTTGGGGTGGGGCCATCCTGATGGCCTTGGGGGGTGGTTTGTCACTGAGTGATCGGCGTTACCGCGTGGCCGCAGGGGCCGCTCGCCGCCGAACGTCGCCCAGCAGCCCGGTGGCTGCACAATGAGGTGGCTGATCCTGTGCCTTGCGTTGTTGGCCAGCCCGGTTTGGGCGGTGCAACCGGATGAAATCCTGCCTGATCCGGCGCTTGAGGCGCGTGCGCGCGAGTTGAGCAAAGGGCTGCGTTGTCTGGTGTGTCGCAATGAAAATATTGACGACAGCCATGCCGATCTGGCCCGTGATCTGCGCCTTTTGGTGCGTGAGCGGCTGGTGGCCGGGGACAGCGACGAACAGGTGATTGAGTTTGTCGTCGCGCGCTATGGCGAGTTTGTGTTGCTCAAGCCGATAACAACCGGGGCGAATATGCTGCTTTGGGCGGCGGGGCCGTTGATGTTGTTGATTGGGGCTGGGATGGGGCTGGTGTATGTGCGCCGTCGGGCGCGGGCGCAATCAGATGGTGTTGGCGATCCGGGGCTGGACGCGGACGAACAGGCACGACTGGATCAGATCCTGAAGGGCTGAGGCAGGTTGCAGCTTGCATCCCGCAAACAATCTCCAGATATTTGCCATCTGCATTTCAAGAGGGCGCGCGCTGTGAAAGACTATCAAACCATCACATTTGACATCAACGATGGCATCGCCTTGTTGCGGCTGAATCGGCCTGAGCGGATGAATGCGCTGAGCACGCAGATGCGGGCCGAGATCACCGATGCCGCCACTGCCGCGGCGGGATCTGCACGGGTGCTTGTCATCACTGGTGAGGGTAATGCATTTTGTTCCGGGCAAGACCTGAGTGACAGTGGCGATGTGTCGGCGATTGATATGGAGCGGGTGTTGCGGGATGAATACGAACCCATGCTGCACGCCATCGGCAATTGCAAAATCCCGACCATCAGTGCGGTGAACGGGCCTGCGGCGGGGGCAGGTGCCAATCTGGCACTGGCGGCGGATGTGGTCATTGCCACTGAAAGCGCGTATTTCTTGCAGGCTTTTGCCCACATTGGCCTGATGCCGGATGCGGGTGGCACCTATTGGTTGCCCCGTCAGATGGGGGCCGCCAAGGCGATGGGGGCTGCGATGTTTGCCGAGCCTATTTCTGCGCAGCAAGCCTCGGATTGGGGGATGATCTGGGAATGGGCCCCCGACGTTGAGTTTGCAGATCAGTGGCGCAAACGGGCTGAACATCTGGCGAATGGCCCGACCAAAGCCTATGGCAACATGAAACAGGCATTGCGCAAGTCCTGGGAAAACGGATTGTCGGCCCAGCTGGATTATGAGGCCAAATTGCAGGGCCGCTGCGGTATGACCCGCGACTTTCAGGAAGGCGTTGTGGCCTTTCTCGAAAAGCGCAAACCGGGGTTTGAGGGCCGCTGATACCAATCGCTTTGAAACGGTTGGGCTGATCAGCTGATCAACGAAAAAAGGGGGCCAAATGGCCCCCTGACTATTTTCAGATCACGGATGATCTATGCGTTAGCGTTTTTCGATATCTACATAATTGCGCAGGGTCGCGCCCTTATAGAGCTGGCGTGGGCGGCCGATTTTCAACTGTGGATCGCCAATCATTTCCTTCCACTGTGAAATCCAGCCGACGGTGCGGCTGACGGCAAAGATCGGTGTGAACATCGAGGTTGGGAAACCCATCGCCTCAAGAATGATACCCGAATAGAAATCCACATTCGGGAACAGCTTCTTGTCGGCAAAATAGGAATCCGCCAGTGCTTGTCTTTCCAGCTCTTTGGCCACTTGCAGCGTCGGGTTGTCCTCAACCCCCAGCAATTCCAGAACTTCATCGGCACTTTGTTTGAGCACCTTGGCGCGTGGATCAAAGTTTTTGTACACCCGGTGGCCAAAGCCCATCAGGCGGAAATCATCGTCCTTGTCTTTGGCGCGCGCGATAAATTCGGGGATACGATCCACCGTGCCAATCTCGCGCAGCATTTCAAGGCAGGCTTGATTGGCGCCGCCATGGGCCGGGCCCCAAAGACAGGCAATACCAGCCGCGATACAGGCAAACGGGTTGGCCCCCGAGGATGATGCCAAACGCACAGTTGACGTCGAGGCGTTTTGTTCGTGGTCCGCATGCAGGGTGAAAATCCGGTCCATTGCGCGGCTTAGAATCGGGTTCACTTCGTAATCTTCTGCGGGCACAGCAAAGCACATGCGCAAGAAGTTTGAGGCGTAATCCAGATCATTGCGCGGATATACAAACGGCTGGCCAATAGTGTATTTATACGCCATCGCGGCAATCGTTGGCATCTTGGCGATCATACGGATCGTGGCCACTTCGCGCTGCCAAGGGTCGGCCACGTCTGTACTGTCGTGATAGAATGCACTCAGCGCGCCGACAACACCCATCATAATGGCCATCGGGTGCGCATCGCGGCGGAAGCCGCGGAACAAGAAGTGCATTTGCTCATGCAACATAGTGTGGTTGGTCACACGGCTTTCAAAGTCTTCCAACTGCGTGGCTGAGGGCAATTCACCATAGAGCAGCGCATAGCAGACTTCGAGGTAATGCGAGCCTTCGGCCAGTTGATCAATCGGATAGCCACGATGCAGCAGTTCACCCTTGGCGCCATCAATAAACGTGATGGTGCTGTCGCAACTGGCAGTAGAGGTAAAGCCCGGATCATAGGTGAACACACCAGCCTGTGCATATAGCTTGCGAATGTCGATCACATCTGGACCGGCCGTTGGTGAAAAGATGGGAAGTTCATAGCTTTTGCCATCAATGTCCAGCTTTGCTGTTTTCTTTGTGTCACCCATTCTGGATGTCCTCCCTTTCTGATCGCCAAGCGGGCGTGTTGCCCTTGGCTTTTAATCCAATGAACCTTGCGCTTGCGTTAATGCCCGCCAGTTCCGGCCTCTTGCAGGCGGGCGATGCTTTCATCCCGTCCCAGAACCATGAGCATATCAAACACGCTAGGTGTTGCATTGCGCCCAGCCAGCGCCGCCCTGAGAGGGCCCGCCAGCTTGCCAAATTTCATGTCATGGCTTTCGGCGAATTGCATGGCAAGCGCCTCAAGAGTGTCTCGCTCCCATCTAGCATTTCGCAGATGCGGCGTCAATTCCAACAGTATACTACGGGATACATCATTAAGATGGACCGCCGATTTTTCATCCGGGATGATAGGCCGATCGTTCAGTATAAACGCAGCTTTATCAATGAGTTCAGGAAAGGTCTTTGCCCGCTCTTTCAAGCAGGACATGCCCGCCAACATCAGGGCATTTTTATCTGTCGTGAACGGGGTCTGGCCGGTGGCGGTCAAAAACGCGTTTAATTCATGCAGCAGTGCAGCATTATCTGAGGCCGCGATGTGCTGACCACAGATATTTTCTAGCTTTTTGAAATCAAAACGCGCGGGTGACTTGCCGATACCAGTTAGATCAAACCACTCCTGTGCCTGTGCGTCTGAGAAGAATTCATCATCTCCATGGCTCCAGCCCAGTCGCGCCAGATAATTGCGCATACCAGCAGCGGGATAGCCGATTTTCTGGTATTCCTCAGCCCCAAGGGCGCCATGGCGTTTGCTGAGCTTTTTACCATCTGGTCCGTGAATCAGCGGAATATGGGCATAGACGGGCAGGGGCCAGCCCATGGCATCATAGATCATCATCTGGCGCGCTGCATTGTTCAGGTGATCATCTCCTCGGATCACATGTGTAACACCCATATCATGATCATCCACAGCCACTGCCAACATATAGACCGGTGTGCCAGCCGAGCGTAACAAAACCATGTCATCGAGCTGATCATTGCGGATGGTGACATCGCCTTGCACGCGGTCACGGATCACGGTCGCACCGTCTTGGGGCGCTTTGATACGGATCACAAACGGCAGGTCGGGATGGCTGTCTGGGTCGGCATCACGCCAGGGGCTGCGAAACAGGGTTGAACGCCCCTCGGCCTTGGCCGCATCGCGAAACGCCTGGATCTCTTCTTGGGTGGCAAAGCACTTATAGGCCTTGCCCTGGGCCAGCAGTTGGTTTGCCACCTCGGCGTGGCGGTCGGCACGTTCAAACTGGCTGATCGCCTCGCCGTCATGGTCCAGCCCCAGCCACGCCAGCCCCTCCATTATGGCCCGCGTCGCCTCGGGCGTTGAGCGCGCGCGATCTGTGTCTTCGATTCGCAACAGAAAGGTGCCACCACGCCCCCGCGCAAACAACCAGTTGAACAACGCGGTCCGCGCGCCACCGATATGCAGATATCCGGTGGGCGAGGGGGCAAAACGGGTCACGACAGCTTCAGCCATGGAAGTTATTAACCTTTCGGTAATATTTGCAGAGATACGCTCAACGCCTGTCTATCGGCCCGTAGGAGGGGAGACAAGACGTGCAACAACGCGTGGGTTTGCAAGAAGAATGGCTTGCGCAGCGGGGGCATTTGTTTCCTTGGGTTCCGGTGTGCCTGGCCGCCGGGATCGGCGGATATTTTACCCTGACGTTTGAGCCGACGCTTGTGCATTTCACATGGGTTGGCGGGGCGGCATTGCTACTGGCTGTTTTGAGCCGGGTGGTGCCCTATGCTCTGCGGCCAGTATTTTGGGTGGGCGTGTTGATCTGTGCAGGCGGATTGTTGGCGGGCTTTCGGGCGCATGAGCTGACAGAACCTGTGTTAGGCTGGCGCTATTATGGCCCGGTTGAGGGGCGGATCGTAGGCATTGACCGCTCATCTTCGGACGCTGTGCGATTGACCTTGGACAACGTGCGCCTGCGCGATGTGAGCCCGCAAAAAACCCCGTACCGCGTGCGTATTTCATTGCACGGTGACCAAGGTTTTGTGACGCCTGAGCCGGGTCTTTGGGTGATGACCACGGCCCATCTGTCGCCCCCCGGTGGGCCGGTTGAGCCGGGCGGTTTTGATTTTCAACGCCACGCCTGGTTTTTGCAACTCGGGGCCATGGGATACACCCGCAACCCGGTGTTGATCCGTGCACCACCCGATGGAACGCAGCGCATTTTTGCCATGCGCATGGGGTTGTCGCGCATCGTGCAGGATGCGATTCCGGGCGAATCTGGCGCCTTTGCTGCGGCAATCATGACCGGGGATCGCTCTGGCATCGGGCAGGATACCCTGCGTGATCTGCGCATTTCAAACCTTGCCCATCTGCTGGCCATTTCTGGGCTTCATATGGGGCTGCTGGCCGGGTTTATCTTTGGCACTCTTCGCTATGGGTTTGCCTTGGTGCCTTATCTTGGGCTTCGGGTGGCGACCAAGAAACTGGCGGCTGTGATCGCCATTGCAGTTGCGGCGGGTTATCTGGCTTTGTCGGGTGGCAATGTGGCCACTGAACGGGCGTTTGTTATGGTCTTGGTTGCTCTGGTTGCGGTGTTGCTGGACCGGCAGGTGTTTTCCTTGCGCGCTGTGGCAGTTGCGGCAGTGATTGTGCTTTGCTTTCGGCCAGAAGCGCTGCTTGGCCCTGGTTTTCAGATGTCCTTTGCGGCGACCACTGCCTTGGTTGCGGTGTTTGGCTGGATGCGCGAAGCCCCCTTGTGGCGCGGGCCCAAATGGCTGCGCCCGGTGACGGCGGTGGTATTGTCATCCTTCGTGGCGGGGGCCGCTACAGCGCCAATTGCAGCGGCACATTTCAACCAGATCGCCCACTATGGGTTGATCGCCAACGTGCTGAGCGTGCCGTTGATGGGGCTATTGGTGATGCCTGCTGCTGTGATTGCGGTTTTGCTTATGCCGATAGGATTGGCAGCACCGGCCTTATGGGTGATGCAGCAGAGTGTCGCCTGGATATTGGGCGTGGCGCATTGGGTCTCAGGGCTGGAGGGGGCCCGCGGCGTGATCATCAGCCCGGAGTTTACCGTGCTGCCCTTGCTGGGGCTGGGCGCGTTGCTGGTGTTTTTGTGGCAGGGACGATTGCGATTTGTGGGGCTGGCCCCGGTCGCGGTGGCATTATGGCTGTGGGCGGGAACCGACAGGCCCGATGTGCTGATCGCGGAAAACGGCGCGCTGGTGGGGGTGATGACACCGCAGGGGCGCGCTCTCAACCGCGAGAAGGGGGCTGGGTTTATTGCTTTGAACTGGCTTGAAAACGATGGCGATGGCGCATTGCAAGGGAATGCTGCCGCGCGTTGGCAGGATGTCACGCCAGACGCGGTGCAGATCCGGGCCATGCGCGGCAAAAAGGCGGCCAATCAGCTGACGAGCTGTGCTGCCGGGGATTGGATTGTATTAAACGTGGATCCGGCGGAAATTGAAACGATGCAGGATTTACCTTGCACCGTGTTGCACCCCAAAACCCTGCGCAAAACCGGGTCACTTGCGCTTTATCAAACTGAGGATGGGATCAAGACCATTTCAGCGCGTCAGGTCAGCGGCACAAGGTTGTGGAATATGCGCTAAGGCACATTCACAACCGCCGCCCCTGGACCTGCGCGTGCTTTGCGGTGGGGATGTGGATAATTTGCAGCCCCATCACCGCCTGTCAGTATGTGCGGATCAACCCGACCAGTTTACCCTGCACCTTCACTTTGTGATCAGGCAAAATACGAGTTTCATAAGCGGGGTTCGCCGCCTCCAGTGCAATCGCATTGGAGCGCCTGAAAAACCGCTTCAAGGTGGCTTCCTGATCTTCAACCAAGGCCACAACGATATCACCATCATCCGCGACAGATGTTTCGCGGATCACCACGACGTCGCCGTCATTGATACCCGCGTCGATCATTGAATCGCCCTTAACCTCAAGCGCATAGTGATTGCCCGCCCCGCTGAGCATTGTGCCGGGCACAGCCACGTTATGGCTGGCATGAGCGATTGCTTCAATCGGCACACCGGCGGCGATCTGACCCATAACAGGCAGCTCAACCGCATGAGTGGCTGCCACATCCATGGCGGCAGAGGGGGGAGGGCTGTCGGGCCTGTCCCCGTCGATCACACGCGGGGTAAAGCCGTGGGTCGCATCACCGCCGAGAGTTTCGGGCAGTTTCACAATTTCCAAGGCACGGGCGCGGTGGGCGAGGCGGCGGATAAAGCCACGTTCCTCTAACGCTGTGATCAGCCGATGAATGCCGGATTTTGAGCGCAGATCCAGCGCATCCTTCATTTCATCAAAACTGGGCGGAACCCCATCACGTTGCACGCGTTTGTGAATAAATTCCAACAGATCTAGCTGCTTCTTGGTCAGCATAACGTTTACCCTCCGAGAGTCCGGTTTCCCTTTGTTCTATGCATGTTCTCGTTTTGTGTCAACACGGCCGTGCGCATCTGTCACCAAAAGGTGCCGGGCATATAGGGCTATCTGAGGATTGGAGCATGTGAAGCAGGGGGATTGCAGTCATTTGTCGCTGACAAATCGGCACAGCAATCTGTGACGTTGATTACATCGCCAGATAGTCGATCATATCACCAGCCTTGCGCGCTGCATCATCTGGCGGGCGGATCATCAGGGCATTCGCATCGGCCAAAACCGACAAAAGAGCGCTGTCCTGGCGGGGTTCCGGTGTGATTTCGCCATGTGTTACCTGTGCACGCATGTAATGCTCTCGTGGGCCATTGGCGCCAATATCAATCGCAAGACGTGCAGTGCGGCGCGATGAACGCACAGCTTCAAATCCCAACATTGCCCGCAGCATGGGGCGCAAAAACACATGCCCACACACCATGGCAGAGACAGGATTGCCGGGCAGGCCCACCATGGCGGCATCCCCAAACTGACCAGCCATCAGGGGTTTTCCCGGGCGCATTTTTACCTTGTAGAATGCACGTTTCACACCCAGATCTGCTGCCACGTCCCCCACCAGGTCATGATCGCCCACTGAGGCACCACCAATGGTCACCACCAGATCCGCATTGCGCGCCAGTTCAAACGCCGCCTCGAGGGATGTACGGGTGTCGCGCGCTATGGGCAGGATGCGTGCGCGCGCGCCGTGTGCCTCCAGCAATGCCTTCAGGCCAAAGGTATTTGAAGCGATGATCTGATCGGGGCCGGGGGCCTCGCCTGGCATGACCAATTCGTCTCCGGTTGAGATAAGGGCGATATCGGGTTTACGCCGTACGGTGACCTGCGCGATGTTCATCGCCGCCAACAGGGCCACATCCGATGGCGACAGCACGCGTGGTGCGCCAAAGGTGTCCCCCACCTTGAAATCCGCCCCCAGAGGGCGGATATGCGGACCCCCTGCAAGGCTGTCCATCACCGTGATGCGGTCTTTGTGGCGGGTGATATCTTCTTGAATGATCACCCGGTCAACCCCTGCGGGCACAGGTGCGCCAGTGAAAATCCGCACTGCTTGGCCGGGGCCGACTGCGCCGTCAAAGCCATGCCCGGCGGCGGCTTCGCCGATCACATCGTATTGCGCGCCGGGGGCGGCCCCTTGTGAGAGCACCCCGTAGCCATCCATCGCCGAGGCGGCAAAGGGTGGCTGATCGCGTGTCGCTATGGCATCCGCGGCCAACACCCGGCCAGAGGCCAGCCCCAGCGGCACGACTTCACTGTCCAAAGGGGTGATGAGCGAAAACAGATGCGCTAACGCCTCGTCAACGCTGATCATAACGCCTCATACCGCCCGGATTTGCCGCCGTCCTTCAGGATCACGCGGATGCCGCCGATTTCCATGGCCTTATCCACCGCTTTGACCATGTCATAGACGGTCAGGGCAGCGGTTGAGACGGCAGTGAGGGCTTCCATCTCGACGCCAGTCTGGCCGGTGGTTTTCACCGTGGCTTCGATGCGCACGCCGGGCAGGGTGGCGTCGGTTGTGAGTTCAACCGCGACTTTGGTGATGGGCAGGGGGTGGCACAGCGGGATCAGCTCGGGGGTTTTTTTGGCACCCATGATGCCAGCCAGCCGCGCGACCGATAAAACATCGCCCTTCTTGGCGCGACCTTCTGTAATCATATCAAAGGTTTCAGGGGCCATCTTGATGTAACCTTGCGCGATTGCCACGCGCGAGGTGACGGCCTTGTCCGAGACATCGACCATATGGGCATCACCCTTGCCGTCAAAATGGGTGAGGCCAGCCATTCACATGCCGCCTGGCGCTTGTGGTGCAGCCAGAATGGCGCGGGTGGCCGCCGTCACATCCTCTGCTCGCATCAGGGTTTCACCGATTAGAAAACTGCGCGCGCCATAGCGGGCCATATCGGCCAGATCGTCAGCGGTGGCCAGCCCGCTTTCGCAAACGATCATGCGGTCAACAGGCACCTGTTTGGCCAGGGTTCGTGTGGTGTCGAGCGTGGTTTCAAAGGTGTTGAGGTTGCGGTTGTTGATCCCGATCATGTGGGATTTCAGCCGTGCGGCGCGGTCCAGTTCTGCACTGTCGTGCACCTCAAGCAAGGCATCCATGCCCCAGCCCATTGCGGCGTCTTCCAGTTCAGCCGCCTGGGCGTCACTCACCGAGGCCATGATGATCAGAATGCAATCCGCGCCCAATGCGCGCGCTTCGGCCACCTGATAGGGATCATACATGAAATCCTTGCGCAGAACGGGCAGATCACAGGCATTGCGGGCGTCGACCAAAAACTGTTTGTCCCCCTGAAAGCTGGGTGTATCGGTCAGAACGCTCAGGCAGGCGGCCCCGCCCGCGGCATAGGCCTCGGCCAGGGTGGCAGGATCAAAATCCTCGCGGATCAGGCCCTTGGATGGGCTGGCTTTTTTGATTTCGGCAATCAGGCCAAAGCCTTGCTTGCTGGCGTGTAGCAGGGCATCGGCAAAGGGGCGCACTTCGGGCGCATTGCGCGCCGAGGTCTCAACCTCGGAAAGCGGAGTTGCGGCCTTGTCGGCGGCGATCTCCTCAAGTTTATAGGCTTTGATCTTTTCAAGAATTGTGGGGGTATTCATGTGGACCTCGATGTCACGGACGCTAAGGTTTTTACTTTGGTGAGGGCAGCACCTGAATCGATGCTTTTGGCGGCCATGGCAACGCCCTCGACCGGGTCAGAGGTGCGACCGGCCACCATCAGGGCGGCGGAGGCGTTCAGCAACACAGCATCACGGTAGGCCCCCGGCGCGCCATCCAGCAAGGCCCGGAAGGCGGCGGCGTTGTCCTCGGGGGTGCCGCCAATGATGGCCTCAAACGGATGTACCGGCAGGCCAAATTCATCTGGGTGCACCTCGCGGTCAACGACACTGCCATCTGGCAGCAAAGCCGCAACCCAGCTCAGCCCGGTGATGGTCAGCTCGTCTGTGCCATCGCTGCCATGAACCAGCCATGCAGATTCAGATCCAAGCTGGCCCAGTGTTTCTGCCATGGGGCGGATCAGATCACGGGAAAACGCGCCGGTCAGCTGGCGTTTTGCCCCGGCTGGATTGGTCAGTGGCCCAAGGATGTTGAAGATCGTGCGCGTGCCAAGTTCTGCGCGCACCGGGCCAACGTGGGCCATCGCCGGGTGGTGCATGGGGGCCATCATAAAGGCAATGCCCGCCTCGGCCAGAGCGGCCTCAACCACATCGGGGCCGACCATGACATTGATGCCCATTTGGGTCTGAACATCCGCAGTGCCGGATTTGGAGGACAGGTTGCGATTGCCATGTTTGGCCACCACAACACCAGCACCTGCCACAACAAAGGCGGTTGCGGTTGAGATGTTTAACGTGTGTTTGCCATCGCCTCCGGTGCCGACGAT
This sequence comes from Roseovarius sp., assembly GCA_029212365.1. Taxonomy (GTDB): domain Bacteria; phylum Pseudomonadota; class Alphaproteobacteria; order Rhodobacterales; family Rhodobacteraceae; genus Roseovarius. The sequence continues at coordinate 17,018 of JARGOC010000021.1, read as the reverse complement.
ATCCATCGCCCCCTCGGGCGCGTGCACCTTTTTGCATTTGGCGCGCATGACCGCAGCGGCGGCGGCGTATTCATCCACTGTTTCGCCTCGGGTGCGCAGGGCCATCAGAAAGCCGCCCATTTGCGCGGGCGTCGCCTCGCCTTCAAACAGCACCGTAAAGGCCGCTTCGGCCTCGGCCCGTGTCAGGGCGCGTTCGGCAGCGGTGCCGATCAGGGGTTTAAGGGCGCCGCTCATGCGGGCACCTGTGCAGATGCCGCCATAATATCGAGGAAATTCTTCAGCAAAGCATGACCATGTTCCGAGGCAATCGATTCGGGGTGAAACTGCACACCGTGGATCGGAAGTGATTGATGTTGCAGGCCCATGATGGTGCCATCCTCCAGTTCGGCAGTGATGTCGAGGCAGTCGGGCAGGCTGTCACGCTCGACCACCAGGGAATGATAGCGCGTGGCGTCAAATGGGGTGGGCAGACCTGCAAACAGGCCTTTGCCGGTGTGGTGCATGCTGCCCATTTTGCCATGCACGATCTCGGAATGGCGCACAACCTTGCCCCCAAACGTCTGTCCGATGGTCTGATGGCCCAGACATACGCCAAGAAGGGGAGTTTTGGTTTCTGCGGCCGCTTGGGTGAGCGCCAGACAAATCCCTGCCTGATCGGGGTCGCAGGGGCCGGGAGACAGCAATATGCCCGAAGGGTTCATGCCCATTGCCTCTTGCACATTCAGGGCATCGTTGCGGCGTACCACCACATCCGCACCCAATTCACTTACATAATGCACAAGATTATAAGTGAAACTGTCGTAGTTATCGATCAAGAGCAGCATCTTGCCTGTCCAATCAGTTTTGGGGGTAGAGACCCCACACATGGTCGCGGTATACTTGTTCAGGCTTGCGCATGGGCGTCAAGGGGCGCAAAGCTGTCAAAAAGGAAATAACGAGGGCAATTGCAGTGGCACGCGGATATTTATCAGGTCTGATTGTCGGCACATTGGTGTCGGGGTTGGGGCTGGGCACGGTTTCAGTCATGACATCGGATCAGGGCGCAATGGCGCCTCAGGCAGGGGCATTGGATGTACCTGCGGGATCAGAGTTCAACCCGTCGCGTGATGACACGGCGGCAGCGTTGCCTGCGTCCGAGGACACCACCACTGCATCTGCTTCGGCCCCAGAGGTCGCAGCCCCCGAGCCTGATACTCTGGCCTCGCTGGAGACCGCCGATACGCAGCCTGCAGCACAGCCTGAAACCGGTGGGGCAGAGGATGCGATGACGGCCCCCAAAACCGATGAAGGTGATGGCAGTGTCAGCATAGATAGCGAAGCCCCGGTCTTGCCCAGCCCGCAATCGCAGGCCCCTGCGGTGCCTGAGGGTGAGGAAGATCTGTCGATCTCAACCGACCCGGCGCAGCCTGCCATGCCGAATATGACCGAGGATGATGCGGCTTTCCCCAAAACAGAGGGCACAGTAGAGACCAGCACAGACACCAGCACAGAGATGGCAGCGATGTCGGAGCCAGCGGAGGAGCCTGTTGAAGGGGCCACCGAAGAGATGGCCACGTCTGAAGAAAATAGTGCTGACCCGGATGCCACGCCAGACATCGCCGAGGACGCCCTTGAGCCGTCGTCAGAGGCAATCCAAGAGCCAGCCGAGGCCGAACCTGTGCAATCTGAGGCGCAAACGGCTGAGGGTACGAGCGATGACACCAGCGATGAGACTACGAGCACCATCGGTGATTTGGCGCCTGAAGTAAAAACAAACCGCTTGCCGTCTGTCGGGGATGAACCAGAGGAGGCAACGGCGCAATCTGCCAGCGAAGGCGAAGGCGAAAGTGCTGATGGCGGCTCCGTCGAAGATTTGCGCCCGCCGCTTGAGAAGTTTGCGGCTGAATTTGAGAACCCCGAAGGCAAGCCCTTGATGTCGATCATTCTGATTGATGATGGCGCGTCACCTGTTGGTTTGCAGGCCCTCGAGAGCTTTCCTTATCCGCTGAGCTTTGCTGTCGCGGCCAATTGGGACGGGGCCGAAGATGCGATGATCAAATACCGGGCATCGGGGTTTGACGTGCTGGCGCTGACCGATTTGCCTGATGGGGCCGGGGCGCAGGATGCCGAAGTGGCGATGCAGGCCACATTCGCGGCCTTGCCCGAGGTGGTCGGTGTGATGGAGGGCACTGGGTCTGGTTTGCAATCAAGCCGTGCTGCGGCTGAACAATTGGCCCCCATTTTGTTGGACAGCGGCCACGGTGTTGTGCTGTTTCCCAAAGGGCTGAACACGGCGCAGAAGTTGCTGGCGCGCGAAGGTGTGCCCTCGGCAGCGGTGTTTCGTGATTTTGACGCCAAGGAGCAGAATGCGACTGTGATCCGGCGGTTCCTGGATCAGGCGGCGTTTAAGGCCGGGCAGGAAAATGCCGGCGTGGTGATGGTTGGCCGTTTGCGCCCTGATACTGTCAGTGCGCTATTGCTGTGGGGGTTGCAGGATCGGGCAAACCGGGTGGCGCTCGCTCCGATTTCGGCGATTTTGCGCGGCGAGGAGTAAGACCTCATCCGCCTTGGCCGGCGGCCTCGTCAGGGGGCGTCGCGCCATGTGCCCAGGGGCAGGCCATCCAGCGACCACTCACCAATGCGCCAGCGTACCAGACGTAAAACCGGGTGCCCGACATGGGCAGCCATCCGGCGCACCTGACGGTTGCGCCCCTCGGAAATGGTGATTTCTATCCAGCAATCGGGTACCGTTTTGCGAAAGCGTACTGCAGGATCACGCTCCCATAATTCAGGTGGGTCTATCCGGCGGATTTTGGCAGGTTTGGTGAGGCCATCTTTGAGCGTTACGCCCTGGCGCAGGGCGGCGATAGCGGCGTCATCTGGCAGGCCTTCGACCTGAGCCAGATAGGTTTTGGGCATCTTGTGTTTCGGATCAGCGATACGGGCTTGCAAGCGGCCATCATCGGTCAGCAGCAGCAGGCCTTCGCTGTCCCGGACCAGCCGCCCGGCAGGGTACACACCGGGCACATCAATATAGGCCGATAAAGTGGGCCGGGGAGAGCCTTGGGTGCCTTTGTCGGTGAATTGCGACAAAACGCCGAAGGGTTTGTTGAATTGGATCAGCCTGCTCATCGCCCCCTCATGCCAAAGGGGGCGACACCGTGCAAGGGTTAGTCGGCGCCCAGCAAGAAGCCATCACGCGCTTTATAGCTCCACTCGCCGCCGGAGTTCTTCCAGCCGTTTACATCGCGTCGGCCTGCTTTGTTTTTGTCGCCCTCAAACCCATCAACCACTGAATAGAGCGGCAGATCAATGCCGGCTTTGGTCAGGGCATCCACGGCCTTGGCGCTGCGCCCACCTGAGCGGCAGATCACCAGAACGGCGGCTGGGTTATGGCCCTCAAGATAAGTCTGTACGGTTGTGACAAAGGCCGGATTTTTCGTCATCACATAGGTACCCTTTTTGGCGTTGAACTTGTGCTTGGGATCAAACAGGGCGACGGGGATATTGGCATCTGCGGCTGAGGCGTGGCCCACAAGGATGGTTTCTTCGGGGGTGCGTACGTCGATCATTAGCACATCCTCGCGCGCGTCCAGAACGGCGGCGGCTTCGGCGGCGGTGATGTATAGCCCGGCCTGCGTTTGTTTGCTCTTTGGCAGCGCGGCCGCGGCGATAGATGTTTCCAACTTGGTACCAGCGGCATCCGCCATCAGCGGGGCAGGCGCGCTCAGAGCGAGGCTGAAAGCCAGGGCGGGAGCTACAAACAGGCGAGAAAGCATAGGCATGTCCGGGGTCCTTTCGGTCAGATATTCACAAAGTGGAATATATACCCGCAAAGGTGGATATGGCCAATGATATTTGAAGTGTGTCGATTGACCGACAGAGCAAGCCTGCGCAGTTAACCGTTATCATTGCCGGTAAAGCGGGCCGCATCGGCGGCGGCGCGGCGGATGGCGTTGGACTTGTGAACTGTCTCCATATATTCGGCCTCGGGATCGCTGTCATAGACGACGCCGCCGCCGGCCTGAATATAGAGGTTGTCGTTCTTCACCACCGCTGTGCGCAGGGCGATACAGACATCCATATCACCGCCCGCACTAAAATAGCCCACACCACCGCCATAGACACCGCGCTTTTCGGGCTCCAGCTCGTCGATGATTTCCATGGCGCGCACCTTTGGTGCCCCCGAGACAGTGCCTGCGGGCAAACCGGCGAGCAGGGCGCTTAACGCATCCTGATCGTCGGCCAGCTCGCCCACCACGTTGGACACGATGTGCATCACATGGCTGTAGCGCTCGACGATGAATTTTTCGGTTGGGCGCACGCTGCCAATTTTTGAAACCTTGCCAGTGTCGTTGCGCCCCAGATCAAGCAGCATCAGATGTTCGGCCAGCTCTTTGCTGTCGGCCATCAAATCGGCTTCGTTTGCGCGGTCTTCTTCGGGGGTGGCGCCGCGCGGGCGTGTGCCTGCGATGGGGCGAATGGTGACTTCATCACCAAACACACGCACCAGAATTTCGGGGCTGGCCCCAATCACCTGGAAGCCACCAAAGTTGAAATAGAACATGAAGGGCGACGGGTTGGTGCGCCTGAGCGAGCGGTACAGGGCAAAAGGCGGTTGGCGAAACGGCTGGGTCCAGCGTTGGCTGGGCACCACCTGAAAGATGTCACCGGCTGTGATGTATTCCTTGGCCTTCTCCACGGCGGCTTTGTAGGCGTCTTTGGTAAAGTTTGATACGGGGGGCGCATCTTCATGGGCATCGCCCAGATCGCGGGCCTGCTGGGGCAGGGCGCGGCCCATGTCGCGCACAGCGTCCATCACCCGCTCAGCCGCTTGGGCATAGGCTGCGCGTGCGTCCAGCCCGGAATTAGCCCAGGCCGGGGCAACAACGATCACCTCGCCTTTGACACCGTCCAGAACGGCCACCACAGAGGGGCGTAACATCAGCGCATCCGGCAGGCCCAGAGGATCGGGGTTCACGTTGGGCAAATGCTCCACCAGGCGGATCATGTCATAGCCCAGATAGCCAAACAGGCCAGCAGAGGCCGCAGGCAGGTCATCGGGCAGATCAATCTGGCATTCGGCGATTAACGCGCGCAGATTGTCCAGCGGGGCACCGTCTTGGGGTTCAAATGCTTCGGTATCAATCCGGGCCATGCGGTTGATGCGGCTGGTCTGCCCATGGCATTGCCAGATCACATCAGGTTTCATCCCGACAATGGAATAGCGCCCACGGACCTCACCTCCGGTGACCGATTCCAGCATAAACGCGTCACGATCGGCGCCAGTCAGTTTGAGCATCAAGGATACAGGCGTATCCAGATCAGCGGCCAGGCGGCTGTAGACCACCTGATTTTGCCCGGCGTTAAACCCTTTGGCAAAGTCATCAAACGAAGGTGTCAGTTGCACGGTTTGTGCCCCTTACTGGAAGTTGGCATGCACAGCGTTGATCGCATATTGATCTAGCTCGATTTCGCTGCGCTGGCGGATGTCATTGGCCAGCGCCTGAGCGAAGTCCTGTGCAAGGCCAGTGCTGGCGTCATTGCTGATCACGTCGCGCAGGCGCGCCAGTTCTTCGTCCTCGGCGTCGGGTGGTGCAATGCTGTCAAGGCGCAGTACAAAAATGCGGCCCTCGCCATCAAGGATCTGGGGCACGCCTACTTTCATGTCAAATACCGTGTCGATAAATTCTGCCGGCGCATCGGGTTGAAACGCGCTGCGCGTCACCTCAACGCTTGTGGTTTGAGCCATGCCGTGATCGCTAAATTCTTCGCCTGCGCCCAGCTTATCCAGGGCAGGCGTGACTTGCTCGCGCAGGGAGGCCACGATGGTGGCCTGACGCCAGCCCGCTTCGGCCTCGGCGCGCACTTCGTCCAGCGGCTTTATCCGAGGCTCAACCACCTTGTTCAGGCGCATGGCAAAGATGCCGTCGTCTTCCAGTTTGATCACCTCAGGGAAATCACTGGTGGTGATGATCCCGGCCGCGGTGCGAAAGGCGTCATAGGCGCCGATGTCATCGGTCATGCCGGGGTGCCAACTGATCTGACCCAGTTGCATGTCGGTTTCTTCTGCCAGATCTTCGACAGTTGCGCCCCCCGCCAGAAGATCATCAATTTCCTCAATTTGAGCATCAATGACCCGGCGCGCGCGGTCGCTGGCCAGTTCATCACGCAGCATCGGTTCGGCGTCCTCAAAGCTGGTGGATTGTGCCTGTAATACACCGTTGATGCGAAACAACACCGGGCCAATATCCGTGTCCAGCGGGCCGATCACATCGCCTGCGTCAGCCGCAAAGACAGCTGCGCCAACATCGCCAAGCTCAGTCAGGGAAACATCCCCCATATCCACATCACTCAGCGCCAGACCGCGCTCGCTCACCAGATCGTCAAAGCTGACCTCTTGCGCAGTGACGCGGGCCAATGCGGCCTCTGCCTCGGCGGTATCGCCAAAGCCCAGACGTTCTACCAGACGGCGCTCGGGCTTGTTGAATTCATCTGTGCGCTCTTCATAAAGTGCGCGCAGGCTTTCTTCGTCTACTTCAACCGTGTCGATGATCATCTCGGGGGTGAGCCAGGCAAATGTGATGTCTTTGACTTCGGGCGTGGTGAAATCGGGCAGGTGCGAATTGTGATAGGTCATCAGATCGGCATCATCCGGGTCAGCCAACCCGGTGATCAGATCATCACGGTCCAGCATCGCCCAGGTGATGTTGCGCCGCTCGCCGATATAATTCATCAGCGTGTCGCCATAAACCTCGGGCAGATCTACGCCTGCTGCCACAGACCCCTGCAACAAGGTGCGCGCAACTTCAGAGCGCAGGTTTTGTTCGAACTGTGCTTCGGTCTGGCCGTTTTGCTCCAGCGCAAAGCGATAGGCATCGCGGTTAAAGTCACCATTCAGGTCCTGGTATTGCTGGATGGATTTGATCTGATCGCTCAAATTCACATCCCCAATGGACACCCCCATCAGCCGGGCTTCTTCTTCAAGCGCGGTGCTGGCAACAAGCTGGGCCAATGTGATCTGATCAATCTGCTGGGCCTGTGCCTGCGCAAAGCTGATTGGGCTGCCCTGTGCTGCACTTTCGGCCCGAATATTGGCTTGCAGTGTGCGCGCATAGTCGTTCAGCTCAATCGGTGTTTCACCAACAGATCCGACTGATCTGATGTTCCCGCCGAAATTGCCCACGCTGAACCCGCCAAGACCGAGGATCAAAAGCCCCATCAAAATCCAGACAGCCGTGTTGGTGATTTTCTTTTTGCCAGCCATGTCTGGGCTCCCCGGTGGTTTGTTTGTTGGCGTTTCTGGGCGAATGTCTACGCTGTGCGTTCGGTGGGGGCAAGAGGCCAGCTGAGCGCGCTGAGGCGCTGGAACAACTGGCCAATTTCAGCGCGGTTCACATTGGCAAAAGCCAGCCGCACTTCGCGTGCGCCCGCGGGGTCATCCTCGGGGCGAAACATTGTGCCGGGCAGCAGCAGAATGCCTGCTTCGGTGACAAGTTTCTGGGCCAGTTCGTTTGACGGCATCACAAATGGATGGCGCAGATACGCGAAATAGGCGCCATTGCCCAGCAATTGCCAGCCCTGAGCGGTCAGCTGTGGCATGTTGTCTGTGATCGCAGCACGGCGGTCGAGGATTTCAGCACGTTCCCCAGCCAGCCATTGACCAAGGTTCTGCATGCCCCAAAGGGCGGCGTGCTGGCCCAGCTGATTGGGGCAGATCGTGACCGTGTCGAGGAATTTCTCGGCTTCGGCCAGCCGGGCAGGCGAGGCGACCATGGCCCCCACCCGGTGCCCCGTCAGACGGTAAGCCTTGGAAAAAGAATATAACTGGACCAACGTATTGCCCCAGTCAGGATCACTAAAAAGGTCATGCGCTGGCCCTGTGCGTGCATCAAAATTGCGGTAGGTTTCATCAACCACCAAGGCAATGCCATGGCGCTGCGCCAGATCATAAAAAGCGCGCAGCAGGCTGGAGGGGTATTCCACGCCGCAGGGGTTGTTGGGGCTGACCAGAACGATCGCGCGGGTGCGCGGGGTGATGCGCGCCTCTGCCTCTTGCGGGCTGGGCCACATATCGCCGCCGACTGCCAGAGGAACGCAGTGCAAGCCATTCATATCCAACCACATTTTGTGATTGAAATACCAAGGCGTGGGCAGGATCACCTCGTCCCCTTCATTGCCCAAAGCCATCATCGTGGCGCAAAACGCCTGATTGCAACCCGAGGTGATGGCAACATTATCCGGGCTGACGGCACCGCCATATGCCAGTGTCCATTGGTTGGCCACTTCAGTGCGCAACTCAGGCAAGCCCATGACGGGGCCATAAAGATGTGCTTCGGGTTTGGTGAGGGCAACATCGGCAATCACCCGGCGCAATGATTCCGGTGGGGGTTCAACCGGGGCGGCTTGGCTGACGTTGATCAACGGGCGATTGGGCGGGAAGGTGACACCCTCCAACCAGCGGCGTGCTTCCATCACCGGCGGGGCAAAGGTGGATTGGGTGCGTGATTGGGTCATGTCGCTTTTCCAATGTCGCGGCGGTCCCGAGAAAATTCGCGCGAATTTTCTATAGCTGTATCATATGTTTGCACTCAAGTACCGCGATAAGGTTCGACATATTGCAGGGCCATATCCCAAGGAAAGAAAATCCAGGTGTCCTGGCTGACTTCGGTGACGAAGGTTTTTACCCGGTCACGCCCCATCGGTTTGGCATAAACCGTGGCAATATGGGCCTTGGGCATGCATTTGAGCACCACATCCAACGTGCGCCCTGTGTCCACCAGATCATCAACCACCAACACGCCAGTGCCATCGCCCACCAGATCCATATCCGGGGATTTGATCACCTTGGGGTCGCTTTGAGTCTGATTATTATAGGATTTCACGCTGATCGTATCGACCATGCGAATGTCCAGCTCACGCGCCACGATCATGGCGGGGGCCATGCCGCCACGGGTGATTGCCACGACGGCTTTCCATTCTCCACCATCGGGGCCTTTGCCATCCAGCCGCCAGGCCAGAGCGCGCGCATCGCGGTGCAACTGATCCCAGCTGACGTGAAAACCTTTTTCATGGGGCAGGCGGTCAGACATGGTGTGGCTCCTTTTGGGTGGTGTCTATGTTTTGCGCATCAGGCGGTGCGGTTCAAGTGGAAGTGCTGGTCAAAGCGGCTACCGCGTAATCAGCAAACGCAATCCCAAACAGCCAAGGACCAAGGCGGCAATCCTGTCAAACACTGGTTTCAGGCGCAGATAGCCATCGCGGGCAGGGCGGGTGGACAACACCATGGCAAACAGCCCATAGGCGACAATCTCGACCGCAAGATGGTTGCCCACAATCAGCGCCTTGGCGCCAAGGCCCATATCACGCGGAAAGATCACCACCAGCACGGCTGAGGCAAACAGCACCGATTTTGGGTTGGACAGGTTCACCAGCAGGCCGTTCAGAAATGCACTGCGCCCGGTTGTGGTGTCGGCAGGGCGTACCGGCCTGTGCGCCGAGCGCCAAATGGTGATCGCCAGATACATCAGATAGCCCGCGCCGATAAGCTTGAGCGTGAAATAGGCCCATGGAAACGCACGAAAGATCAGATCAAGACCCAGCAATGCCGCCGCTGTCCAAAGTGCCGCGGCGATGGCCAACCCAACACCGGTCAACACGCCTGCGGTGCGCCCCTGTGTTAAGGTGGTGCGCAATGCCCAGAGCATGGCTGGGCCTGGGCTAATCAGTGCCGCGAGCAGCGTCAGATTGAAGGCAATGAAATGAGCGGTTTCCATCGCTCTAATCTTTGCGGCCAGTGACCACATCAATATCGGGCGCATCCACGGCCTTCATCCCCACAACGTGATAGCCCGCATCAACATGCAGGTTTTCACCTGTCACGCCGCTGCCCAGATCAGACAGCAGATACAGTGCAGACTTGCCGACATCATCAATCGTTACATTGCGGCGCAAGGGCGAGTTCAGCTCGTTCCACTTCAGGATATAGCGGAAATCGCCGATGCCCGAAGCGGCCAGTGTCTTGATCGGGCCGGCGGAAATGGCATTCACACGGATGCCATCCTTGCCCAGATCCTCGGCCATGTATTTTACGCTGGCCTCCAATGCGGCCTTGGCGACACCCATCACATTGTAATGCGGCATTACCTGTTCAGCGCCATAATAGGTGAGCGTCAACATCGAGCCACCTTCATTCATGATCTTCTCGGCCCGCTGTGCAACGGCGGTGAAGGAATAGACGGAAATATCCATCGTCATCAGAAAATTGTCGCGGCTGGTGTCCACATAACGGCCGCGCAGCTCGTTTTTGTCGGAAAAGCCGATGGCGTGGACCAGAAAATCAATCTTGCCCCATTTGGCTTCGATCTCGGCGAAGGCGGCATCAATGGAGACAGGATCGCCCACATCGCAATCAATCAGCATCTCAACGCCCAGTTGCTCGGCCAGTGGGACGACTCGTTTCTTGAACGCATCCCCCATGTAAGTGAACGCCATTTGCGCACCCGCATCAGCGCAAGCCTTGGCAATGCCCCACGCAATTGATTTGTCATTGGCGAGGCCCATGATCAGCCCTCGCTTGCCCGCCATCAGTTGATTTGACATCTCCCGGCCCCCGTCCCGACTTCTGTTGTACTGAATTTACTTCAGCTCCCAAACCTTTAGGCGATAGGCCCGGTTGCATCAAGGGGCGGTCAAAGTCAGTGTTCTACAAAAATCAAGGGTCTTGGTCGTCTTGTGCGTCTGACCCAGTTATTGGTTGCAAAGCGCTATTTTCGCAGTCATTGAAATGGGCGCGATCCTAAATTTGGGCATGGACAGATCAAATGAGCGAACGAGATGGACTTTTTGCAGGGGATACCCCCTTTAAGATCGCCCGCCGCTGGTTGGGCGAGGCCGAAGATAGCGAGCCAAATGACCCCAATGCCATGGCGCTGTCGACAGTAGATACATCTGGCATGCCCAATGTGCGCATGGTCCTGCTCAAAGAGATCGAGGACGACGGGTTCGTGTTTTACACCAACTATGGGTCGGCCAAGGGGCAGGAACTGGCGGGCAATGCCAAGGCGGCAATTGTGTTGCATTGGAAATCACTGCGCCGCCAATTGCGGGTGCGCGGTACGATCACCCGCGTTGAGGGCGCACAGGCTGATGCGTATTTCGCGTCGCGCGCTCTCAAAAGCCGCTTGGGCGCGATTACGTCTGATCAATCGCAGCCGTTGGAATCACGCGCGGCGTTTATGGCGAAACTGGCGAAGGTCACCGCCCAAAATGGGCTGAACCCCGCGAGGCCGGCGCATTGGGGTGGATTTAAATTAACGCCAATTGAAATCGAATTTTGGGCGGATGGGGCATATCGCTTGCACGACAGGTTCGTCTGGCGCCGCGAAATGCCTGATAACGCATGGGAAATCACCCGACTTAACCCTTGACGTTCACGTGACGTAAAATGCAACTGGCTGAATGCAAACCCAAAAAATGCCCTTGCACCTCGTGGTTAATACGCGCAAAGATTTACACAGGTCTTAGGGATGGGACCGGACGGTAGGACGATGTGACAGATACAGATACACCAATACGCCGCGTCAATGGACGTGTGAAATGGTTCGATCCTGTTAAGGGGTTCGGATTTGTCATTTCTGATGACGGCGGCCCCGACATTTTGCTTCATGCTAATGTGCTGCGCAATTTCGGGCAAAGCTCAGTTGCCGACAATGCCGGCGTTGAAATTGAAGTCCAGGACACCGATCGTGGTAGCCAGGCGGTCGAGGTGCATGCCATCCACCCGCCCGAAGAGAGCACCCTCATGGGGCTGTCGGATTTCGATGATATTGATCCCGAGTTAATCAAAGCCGCGCAACTGGTTCCGGCCCGGGTGAAGTGGTTTGACAAGGGCAAGGGGTTTGGCTTTGCCAATACCTTTGGCAACGATGAGGATGTGTTTGTGCATATCGAAGTGTTGCGCCGGTCGGGCCTGGCTGATTTGCAACCTGGTGAAGCGCTCGCTATTCGTGTGATTGATGGCAAACGTGGCCGTATGGCAACCGAGGTGTGTGGATGGGAAAGCGCGATCAAATCTCCCGACTGAGCCCAACAGGGTTCATTTTAACGGTATTTTCGATTCTGACGGCGCTACCGCTTTGGGCGGGCGAGTGCCGTGATGATCAGGTGCTGTTGCGCGGCGATTGGGGGCAGGCCAGATTCTCTGTCGAAGTGGCGGATGATGCGGCCTCTCGCGCGCAGGGGTTGATGCACGTCGAAACGATGCCGCGCGCATCGGGTATGTTGTTTGTCTATCCGTTTGCGCGCCAGGTGGGGTTTTGGATGAAAAACACCCTGATTCCGCTGGATATGGTGTTCATGGATGAAACTGGCACGGTGATGAAAGTCCATCAAAACGCCATACCCCATGATGAGCGGCCTATCATGGGCGGTGACAATATTCTGGTCGTGCTGGAAATCAATGGAGGTCTGGCAGAGCAGTTGGGTATTGTTGAGGGATCACAAATGCGCCACCCGGCGTTTGATGCGGCCAAAGCGGCCTGGCCCTGCTGAATTGCTTTTTTTGGCCGATGTGTGACGCCCCGTGCGAAAATCCCGATACAGGGGCTTTTCAATCCCGCAAATCACCATTAACAGGGGCGCACGGTCCGGGGCGTGGCGCAGTTTGGTAGCGCACCTGTTTTGGGTACAGGGGGTCGTAGGTTCGAATCCTATCGCCCCGACCAGTTTTCTACAGACGTATTCTGTCAGGCGCGCGGTGTTCATCACACCGCGCGCTTGTCTGAGTCTGCCTGCTTTGCGGGGCGGTTGATGTGGGCGCGGATGCCAGTGTTGCATCTGTGCGGCATGTCTTTTGTCGTTAACCTTTATTAATGCAGGGGGCAGGCAATTGTGCATGAAACCGCTTCGCGCTGTTGAGGTGACAACTTAGGCGTGTTGACTAACTTAGCCGAATAAAACGGGTTTCGCGTGAACCGGCCCAAGCGCCACTCCCACGTTACGTAGGGTAGGCTGGTTAGCCGTGAATCACGCAAAGTTGAGCGGTTTGGGAAATGTGCCATTGGTCAACTGATTTTTGCGAAAAAAAGAATAAAATAATCGTTGACCCGTTAGGGGTTCATACGTCAGTTTGTGTGGATCGGCTACCAAGCCACAACATATAGTGGTGCGCCGGATAGGCAGGGACAGATACCCTACACCAAGACATCCCCCAGGCCATCCAGGGGGAAAGAGCCAGAATACTGGTTCATTTTCGCCCGCGTCGATATTTCGGCGCGTCTCGGAGAAGGTGTCGCTTGCCGCGTAATTGAGAACCAGCTCGCCATGACGGGCACATGTTAACCAGCTGATTTTAGGGGCAGCGATAAGATGAAAATCGAACGAAAATTTACCAAGGCAGGTCAAGACGCATACGCAGAGCTGGATTTCATCACCACCAGTTCCGAGATTCGCAATCCCGATGGGACCACCGTGTTCCACCTTGATGAAGTCGAAGTCCCCTCCAGCTGGAGCCAGGTCGCATCGGATGTGATCGCCCAGAAGTATTTCCGCAAAGCCGGTGTGCCCGCGTCATTGAAGAAAATCAAAGAAGACGGCGTGCCGGAGTTCCTGTGGCGTTCGGCCCCGGATGGCGATGATGTTGCCAAGGGTGGCGAGACATCGGCCAAACAGGTTTTTGACCGTCTGGCAGGTGCATGGTGCTATTGGGGCTGGAAAGGCGGCTATTTCACCAATGAAAAAGACGCCCGCGCCTATTTTGACGAAATGCGTTTTATGCTGGCCGCGCAAATGGCCGCCCCGAATTCTCCGCAGTGGTTTAACACTGGCCTGCATTGGGCCTATGGCATTGATGGGCCTGGTCAGGGTCACTACTATGTGGATCACGCCAGCAAAGAGCTGACCAAATCCACCTCTGCGTATGAGCACCCCCAGCCACACGCCTGTTTCATCCAGTCGGTCGCCGATGATCTGGTGGGCGAGGGCGGTATCATGGATCTTTGGGTGCGTGAGGCGCGCCTGTTCAAATACGGCTCAGGCACCGGCACAAACTTTTCTTCCCTGCGCGCCGCCCAAGAGCCGCTGTCAGGTGGTGGTAAATCCTCGGGCTTGATGGGGTTCTTGAAAATTGGTGACCGGGCCGCTGGCGCGATCAAATCAGGCGGGACCACACGGCGCGCCGCCAAGATGGTGATCTGTGACGCAGATCATCCAGACATTCAGGAATTCATCAACTGGAAGGTCAAAGAAGAGCAAAAAGTCGCCAGCATCGTGGCCGGCTCCAAAATGCACGAAGAGCGCCTGAACGAGATTTTCAGCGCGATCCGTGCCTGGGATGGCAGCTCGGAGGATTCGGTTGATCCCAAAAAGAACGAGCAGCTGAAATCGGCTATCCGCTCGGCCAAGAAGGTGCAAATCCCTGAGACCTATGTGAAGCGCGTGCTGGATTATGCGCGTCAGGGCTATGACTCGATTGAGTTCCCGACCTATGACACCGACTGGGACAGTGAGGCCTATGCCTCTGTCTCGGGGCAGAATTCCAACAATTCGATCCGTGTGACCGATGCCTTCCTTAAGGCCGTAAAAGACGATGCCGATTGGGCGCTGATCAACCGCACGGATGGCAAGGTGGCCAAGACCATCAAAGCCCGCGATCTGTGGGAAGATGTGGGCCATGCGGCCTGGGCCTGTGCCGATCCCGGTATTCAGTATCACGACACGGTCAATGCCTGGCACACTTGCCCCGAAGACGGTGAGATCCGAGGCTCAAACCCTTGTTCGGAATACATGTTCCTGGATGACACCGCCTGTAACCTGGCGTCGATGAACCTGTTGCAGTTCTACAAGGACGATAAGTTTGACGCCGAGGCATATATGCACGCCTCGCGGTTGTGGACGATCACGCTGGAAATCTCGGTGATGATGGCGCAATTCCCGTCAAAAGAGATCGCAACGCTCAGCTATGAGTTCCGCACGTTGGGTCTGGGCTATGCCAACATCGGCGGCCTGTTGATGAACATGGGCTATGGCTATGACAGCGCTGAGGGCCGTGCGCTCTGTGGTGCACTCACTGCCATCATGACCGGTGTCAGCTATGCCACATCCGCCGAAATGGCCAAAGAACTGGGGCCTTTCGCAGGCTATGAGCGCAACAAGGATCACATGCTGCGTGTTATGCGCAACCACCGCAACGCGGCCTATGGCGCCACCGAAGGCTATGAAGATCTGGCGATCAAACCTGTGCCGCTGGATCTGAGCAATTGCCCCGACAGCCGACTGGTTGATCTGGCGATGGCCAGCTGGGACGAAGCCCTGAAGCTGGGTGAAAAGCACGGCTATCGCAATGCGCAATCCACAGTGATTGCCCCCACGGGCACCATCGGTTTGGTGATGGATTGTGACACCACCGGGATTGAACCTGACTTCGCGCTGGTGAAGTTCAAGAAACTGGCCGGCGGCGGGTATTTCAAGATCATCAACCAATCGGTGCCAGCCGCCTTGGAAAAGCTGGGCTATGGCTCGGCGCAGATCGAAGAGATCGTTAGCTATGCCGTGGGCCACGGCACCATCGGCAACGCGCCGGGGATCAATCACACCTCGCTGACGGGGCATGGTTTTGGGGCCAATGAGTTGTCCAAAATCGACGCAGCCTTGGGCAGTGCCTTTGATATCCGCTTTGTGTTCAATCAGTGGACGCTGGGCGAAGAGTTCTGCCAGAATGTGCTGGGCCTGCCTGCTGACAAGCTGAGCGATCCAACCTTTGATCTGCTGGCGCATCTTGGCTATTCTAAATCCGATATCGACGCGGCCAATGACCATGTTTGCGGCACCATGACGTTGGAGGGTGCACCTCACCTGTCGCAAGATCACTATCATATCTTTGATTGTGCCAACCCCTGCGGCAAGAAGGGCAAGCGTTTCCTGAGCACAGATGCGCATATCTACATGATGGCAGCGGCGCAGTCGTTCATCTCGGGTGCGATTTCGAAAACCATCAACATGCCCAATGACGCCTCGATTGAGGATTGCCAGAAAGCCTATGAACTCAGCTGGTCTCTGGGGGTCAAAGCCAATGCGCTCTACCGCGACGGCTCCAAGCTCAGCCAGCCACTGGCCTCTGCCCTGGTCGAGGATGATGACGACGCTGCCGAAATTCTGGAAAGCGGAACTCCACAGGAAAAAGCTGCGGTGATCGCTGAGAAGGTAGTGGAGAAGATCATCGTCAAAGAGGTGATCAAATCCCACCGTGAAAAGATGCCAGAGCGCCGCAAGGGCTATACTCAAAAGGCCGTCGTGGGTGGACACAAAGTGTATCTGCGCACGGGCGAATATACCGACGGTAGCCTTGGTGAGATTTTCATCGACATGCACAAGGAAGGTGCTGGCTTTCGCGCGATGATGAACAACTTCGCCATCGCCATCTCGGTGGGTCTGCAATACGGCGTGCCGCTTGAGGAATATGTAGATGCGTTCACCTTCACCAAGTTTGAGCCTGCGGGCATGGTGCAGGGCAACGACTCGATCAAGAATGCAACCTCGATCCTGGATTACATCTTCCGCGAACTGGCTGTGTCCTATCTGGACCGCACTGATCTGGCACATGTGAAACCCGAGGGGGCCTCATTTGATGATCTGGGCCGCGGCGAAGAAGAGGGCGTCAGCAATATCTCGGAAATGTCCGATGTCGCGGCGAACCGCTCGCTTGAGGTGCTCAAGCAGATCAGTTCCACCGGGTATCTGCGCAAGCGTCTGCCACAGGAGCTGGTGGTGCTGAACGGCGGGCAATCCCTGGGGGGGCTGGCCATGGACAGCGCCGCTGATCCGGTGGCCGTGCTGGAAACTCTGGTGCCCGAAACGGCAGCCACAGGCACAACAGGCACCGTGACGGCCAGCATGACCACAACCACGGCGATAACCTCGGGCAATGTGGCAATGGACGCCCGCGCCAAGGCCAAGATGCAGGGCTATGAGGGCGAAGCCTGCGGTGATTGCGGCAACTACACGCTGGTGCGCAACGGCACCTGCATGAAGTGCAACACCTG
>JARGOC010000053.1 GCA_029212365.1 Roseovarius sp. | reverse complement strand
AAATTGAAGTCAATTCCGAATGGAGAATATGAACATGCGCGCGAAGTCTAAAACTAAAACTACAATACCTGAAAAAAAACAAAGTGGCTGTTGCTGCGCGTCGATACCCAGCTCCCCGAAAAACACCGCCTCCAAAATTCCCAAACCTGATCCGGCAGAGGGGCAGGGGTCTTCGGTTAACAAGAGCGCTGGCATTTGATCCGATGGTTACTGTGGCGGGTATTCAACCGTCTAAGGCGGATCTTATACAGCGAGCTATAAATTTCAATGAGAACTAACATGACACTTATGCCGTACATTCCCTCATTTGGCATGTCTTTTCTACTTGCAGGGTACGCTAATCAACCGCACGTCAAAATTCCAGCTTTGCAGGGAGTAAGCGTCTACACAATAATCCTACACGCAGATCAAAAGCCTATTCTGAGGTTTAGAGCATTCACAACCGCAACCGCGGTTTTGACGGTGACGACAGTCATCGCGGTAGCTCAGCCCTTCGCTTTTATGTCGAAAGACCGCACAAATACTGTGCGTATGTTAAATGCTGAAACCGGAGAATCGGAAAAACGGATTACCAGTCTTGAGGCCGTGCACAGGCCTTCAGACGAACTTGGCGTGCCATATCTTGCCGCGGGCGGCAAAAATGAGTCTGACCGCAGGGCGATTGCCGAACTGTCCCGGCCCGAAGGTGTTTTCGAGAGAGAAGATGCCACACATCAAGCAAATCACGAAAACAAACAGATCTCCCTATCGGATTCGGGAAATAGTATTATCAGCATTGTGACCGCCGAGTCGGGCGAAATCCTTCGTCGGATCAAGATACCGGAGGCAATACAGCATACTGCTGTCTTGCAGGATAGTTGGTTTACCGAGCTTGACGCATCCCTCGGTAGACGGGATTTCTTTCTTCGCCTTACCCACTTTCAAGCTGATTGCTCTCGTGCCGACAGTCAGTATTCCAAACTACGCAGCCTTAATGTTGATAAGGCACCTACAGAAGACGAATACCATATTGAAGGCGAAGGGCACCAGATTGTCGCGTTTCGCAGTAGGGCTTGCATATGAAAGTACCAACGTGGGTTTATGATACAACTACAACGCCCCTTTCAGCAAGGAACAATTACATGACGCAGCATGATTACGCGAAAAAGCCACAACCAGATAAGGTCAGCGAAAGCAATATCATTCCTGCAGATTTTGCCGGTACAATCTATACCTGCCCGATGCATCCTGAAATACGACGCCCAGAGCCGGACGATTGCCCGAAATGTAACATGCATTTGGTGCCCGAAGGCAGCGGTGGACATGGCAAGTACGATCATCACGCGCATTCCGGTGGTCACGCTCCAACTGGGGGCGTTATCGGTGCCTATGACACCGTGCCCGAAGGCTATTTTGGTGCCATTTATACCTGCCCGATGCATGCTGAAGTCCGGCACACCAAACCCGGATTCTGCCCGATCTGTGGCATGGGTCTGGAGCTTGAATCCGCAGCAATGCCTGATGACGGTCCGAACCCGGAGCTGATCGATTTCACGCGGCGTTTTTGGGTCGGTGCCGTGCTTACAATACCATTGCTAATCCTAACCATGTCGCCTTACATTGGCGCAGGTTGGATTCGCGAGATATTCGGTGAACGTACCACACTCTGGATCGAATTTGTCTTGGGCTCACCAGTGATCCTCTGGTCTGGTTGGCCCTTTTTTATCCGTGGCTTGACTTCATTCCGGACGATGAAACTGAACATGTTCAGCTTGATCGCAATGGGCATTTCAGCGGCCTATGGCTTCAGTGTCGTCGCCCTACTGGCGCCGGACATTTTTCCAGATGGGTTCCGCAGTGCGGATGGCCATGTCGGGGTTTATTTCGAAGCAGCGGCGGTGATCGTGACGCTTGTGCTGCTGGGCCAAGTGATGGAACTGCGGGCACGTGAAGGCACGGGCAAAGCTTTACGGGCACTGTTGGATATGGCGGCGAAGACCGCCCGCGTGATCCGTGTTGATGGCAAAGAAGAAGAAGTGTCTCTGGAGGACGTGCTAGTCGGCGATCACCTGCGGGTGGTTCCCGGCGACAAGGTGCCTGTCGATGGCACGGTCATCGAAGGCCGTTCGTCGATTGACGAAAGTATGATTTCCGGTGAACCGGTCCCGGTTGAGAAAGTGGCAGGCGATCCGGTTACCGGCGCAACGATTAACGGCACCGGATCGCTGGTCATTGCGGCAACGCGCGTCGGCGCGGATACCATGCTGAGCCAGATTGTCGAGATGGTGGCAAACGCGCAACGCTCGCGTGCCCCGATCCAGAAATATGCGGATATGGTTGCGGGATACTTCGTCCCGGCGGTAATTCTCATCGCGGTTCTGTCTTTCATCGGTTGGGCGCTTTGGGGGCCAGAACCTGCTCTCTCCTACGGGCTTATCTCAGCCGTGGCCGTGCTAATTATCGCCTGTCCATGTGCCCTTGGCCTGGCCACGCCGATGTCCATCATGACCGCCACGGGGCGAGGTGCCCAGGCGGGTGTGTTGATCAAGAATGCGGAGGCGCTGGAACGGTTTGAAAAGGTCGATACCCTGATTGTCGACAAGACCGGAACTTTGACCGAAGGCAAGCCGCGCCTTGTTGCGGTCCTGCCGGAGCTTGGCCACGACGAGGCCGAGGTACTGCGACTTGCGGCTTCGCTGGAGCGTGGTTCGGAGCACCCATTGGCAGAGGCGATCGTGCGCGGCGCGGAAGAGCGCGGCGTGGAGATGGTCAAGGCAGAGGACTTCGAAGCCATCACCGGAAAAGGTGTCAAAGGTGTTGTGGATGGCAAAGCTGTGGCGCTTGGAAACCTCAAGCTGATCACCGACATGGGGCTGAAAGCGGATGCGTTGATCGAAAAAGCCAATGCCCGGCGCGACGAAGGCGAAACCGTGATGTTTGTAGTTTTAGACGACGCAATTGCCGGGCTGGTCAGTGTGGCCGACCCAGTCAAACAAACAACTCCGGCCGCGCTGAAGGCCCTGCACGAACTGGGCTTTCGGATCATCATGGCTACCGGCGACAATGAGCGCACTGCCAAATCTGTTGCACGTCGACTAGGGATCGATGAAATCCGCGCCGACGTCCTGCCTGAGGATAAGGCTCGGATTATTCGCGAACTGCAGGCCGAAGGACACAAGGTCGCCATGGCCGGTGACGGCGTGAACGACGCTCCGGCGCTGGCACAAGCAGATGTCGGCATAGCCATGGGGACGGGCGCTGATGTGGCGATCGAAAGCGCGGGATTCACGCTCGTCAAAGGCAACCTTGACGGCATCGTCCGCGCGCGCCGGCTGTCCCAAGCGACGATGCACAACATCCGTCAGAACCTGTTCTTCGCGTTGATCTACAACGCGGCCGGGGTGCCGGTTGCCGCCGGTGTCCTGTTCCCCTTCCTGGGAATTCTGATAAGTCCAATGTTTGCCGCCTTCGCGATGTCTGCGTCATCAATCTCAGTAGTTGTAAACGCGCTGCGGTTGCGTCAGCTGAAATTCTGAAGGGAGGAATACCAACAATGCAATGTCGAGTGCAACAAACGACTTTGCCTATCCTCGCACACCCGTTGTGCTGACCGGCAAGGCCGTCTGGGCGGCCACACGCGGTATCGCGATGGGGGTGGTCGTGGGCTGGCAGCCACAACGCTCAGACCACGATGATGGCAACGGGGTTGATGATGCCAGAAATGAACGCAGAGAAAGGCCATAGGTTTTTTGCGGTAAAAGGCAGCGTCGTCTGCTATTCCATCAACAGTGTTGGCAGGACGGACGCGCCAATGCTGGATGCTGGGTTTTTGGACATGCCAATGAACCCGTTCGAGTATGGCGCACACATATGGCGCGGTGCAGAGGCGATGGTCGAATTGTAGCGCGACGAACTTGGCGACGTGATCAATCTGAATGGCGAACAACTGGCCGCGATCATTACGTTAGTTCATGACCCGGTTGAACAGAAAAAACCTCCGAGGCGAACAACCCCGAAGAGATCGAGATGATGATAGGCCATATGGAAGAAGAAGATGCGCATGGCGATAAAGCCGACAATGACCGTAAAACCAATGAATAAGCGGTCTCCAACTTCCCTTACCAAGGCCATCCGAGTGGGTAGCGCCTCGTCGGTTGGCAATTCCGCCAGGGCCGCTGACGGGACCGGGAATTCGTTCTGCTTGGCGGCTCGGGTGATGTCGGATCGCGTTTGTCGCGCCTGTTGTTGGGCAATGCCGATGCCGTTGTCACAACCGTTTCCAGCCGCTCCAAGCAGATTTTCGATCTGGCCGACGGACGGATGCGCCATGTCTCTTTCGACTTCCCGGGCGCTGAAGGTCTTGAAATATCGGCCAACTGCGTTGTGGTGAACCTGACCGAAACGACACCGCCGGCGCTGGCCAGACAGGTAATCAATTCCGGCGGCTGGTTTTTGGAAACCTCGGCAAGCCCCGGATATCTGGATGAAAAAACGCAGGCTTTGCAAGGGGCCGACGGGCCCGGTACAGCGATTTTGGGTGTTGGCGTGGTGCCGGGACTGACCAACCTGATGGCAGTCGACATTACCGCGAAAGCCTCGGATACCGTGCAGATCGACATTGGCGTCGAGATGGAATGGGCCGCCGCTACGAGGTTGCCGAGACCGAAAGGTTCCTGGGCGCTGCCGGAAAGCCTTACCCCATGGTTATTGATGACAGATTGCGCCAGGCCGCGCCAGGTCGCGCCCGGCCAGTTCAAACGCGAATTCGCCTTTGGCGAAGGCGGTCCGCTGCGTCAATCCATCGGGTATGAATTTGTCGGGCACACGATGATTGCCAAAGCGGTGGATCCGCATTTGAAAACCGTGCGCAGCTTTGTCGCCCTCAGCCCGGCGTGGATGACACGGGCACTTGGTCTTCTGCTGTCTCTGGGGCTTGGCCCGGCGATTGGGAAAAATTCGCGGGTACTGACCACTTGGTTGCTGCGAACGCATGCATTTGGCCTGGCGCGATTGCGACTTGTGGTCGAGGGCCTGAACGATGCCGGCAGGTTGACGGGGCATATGCACCTTGCAACCGGTGATCAGGCCGATGTCACCGCCGCGGTGATTCTCGCAACAGTTCAAAGCGCTCTTGCCCACCGTGATCCGTTTCCCAAGCGCGTGTCCAGAATTACCGATCATTTGGGCTTTGATACCGCGTTGGCCAAGGTGCAGCGCGTGCTTCCCGGAACGTGGGTGACCGACAGCTTTGGTCGCCGCATTGCAGATCAAAGTGCCGACGGGCGCGGAAACTGGCTGTCAAAAATCAGGCGCCTCGGCGTGATCTGTTGGACGCTGTTGCGCGAGTTTCGGGCCTTGTGCAACCGCGAGCCATTGTCAGACGGCGACACCAGGGCAACCGACTTTGTCCGTGCCCTGATTGGCCTTGGCCCGACTTTCGTTAAGTTGGGCCAAATCCTGAGCACTCGCCCGGATATCCTGCCCGCCACATATATCGCAGAGCTTGAGCAGTTGCAGGAACACGCCCCACCGGTTCCGTTTGACGTGATCAGGGCCACGGCCGAAACCGAGCTGGGCAGCGCGGTTGCCGATCATTTCGCCACCTTCGATCCCAAACCCGTCGCATTCGCGCCGATGGCACAGGTTCACCGTGCCACCCTGGCTGATAACACTGCGGTCGCGGTCAAGGTACAGAGGCCCGATATGGACACCCTGATTTCGCGGGATCTGGATGCTTTGGGTCTGGGTATCGCCCCGCTAGCGCTTGTCGCCTAATGTCAGATTCGGGATTCCCAAATTGGGATTATTG